>CAYNRZ010000001.1:0-157345 GCA_964399695.1 uncultured Devosia sp.
CCGCTACTCCGCCGCGACCGGCAGGTCGCTACGCGTTTCGAGATTGCCCATCGAGGCGATGATGTGGTTGGCCAGCGCATCATAGATGCCACCATAGGCGTGGCTGCCGCGCAGCAGGGCGATCTCGGCATCGCGGAGACGCGGCAGGGTGCTGTCCTCGGCAATGACCCGCATGCCGGGCTGCACGGCGCTCTCGGGCAGAAAGCCCACGGCAAGGTCGGTCAGCACCGCGCTCGCGATCGCCATGGCGTTCGACGAGGTGTAGGCGATGCGGTAGTCGCGCCCGATCCGTGACAGCACCTCCACCGCGTTCTCGCGCCAGCGGCAGCACTGCGGCCCGCTGGCCAGGGGAAGCGGATCGGTGCTGAGCGCCTGGCCGCCATGTGACGCGACCCAGAACATCCGCTCGGTGCGGAACAGCTCGCCATACTCATGGTTGGTGCCCTGGGTGAACACGATCAGGTCGTACTTGCCCTTGTTCATCCCCTCGAGCAATTCCTCGGAGGGCTGGCAGCGGACGTCGACGACGATCTTGGGATGGGTGCGCTGGAAGCTGGACAGGATCACCGGCAGGAGTCTCACGGCGTAGTCGTCGGGCAGACCGAAGCGGATCGTCCCCTTGAGGTCGCCATCGGAAAACAGGTCCATGATCTCGGCATTGATGCGCAGCATGCGGCGGGCGCGGGCATAGACGGCCTCGCCATCGGGGGTCAGCGCCACGGTGCGCGCGTCGCGCGTCAGAAGCGGGTGGCCGAGCCGCTCCTCGAGGCGCTTGATCTGCATCGACACCGCCGACTGCGTCTTGTTCACCCGTCGCGCCGCCTCGGTGAAGCTGCCGCAATCGGCAATGGCGCAGAAGCTCTGCAGCTGGTCGAGATCGAGAGGAACGGACATGCCGAGCTCCATCACGGATATTGATGTAGGAGATGAAATCTATTTGTTGGACGAATGACTGGCAAGAGCCTAGATCACCAGCATCGGTGATCAACGATCATCGTCAACCCGCTCCGGGTTCCCCCACTCGGAGCCGTTCGAAAATCGGAGAAGACCTATGGCTCACTTGCTTTCGGGCGAGCGGCCTGCACTCGCGGCCGCGCCGACCTCACTGTTCAGCACTTTGGCAAACCTCCTCGCCAAAGTCCGGCAGGCTCGCGCCCGCCGCCTGGTGCTCGCGGAACTTCTCGAGTTCGACACGGCGCGGCTCGACGATCTGGGCATCAACCGCAGCGACCTGTTCGAGGCGATGGAGTCTCCCTCCAGCCGCCCCGGCCTCAGGCTGAGCCAGCGGCGCGCCGAAAGCGCCCGCCACTGGCTCGATCGCTGAACGCCTATCAAATCGGCCCGCACGCTTTCGCGATCCCATGCAGGTGCTGCGGACGGGCCCACGCCATGGCACGATTTGACCGTTGTGCCATCTCCGGGTCGGTTCTGCCGGCCTTTGTTTCCTGATCAACTGGCCGGGTCCTCGGACCCGGCTTTTTTGTTGACCGGAAGCGGTGGTCAGGGCAGCTCCGCGAAGCCGTCCTTGAAGCCGTTGAGCGACACCGGGATGCCGATGCCTTCTTCGGGGGTCTTGAACACCACGAAGATGGCGCTGGTGCCCGCGCTGAGCTTTTCAATCAACGCGTCATCCAGCACCACTTCGGCGACGCAGCCATTGGGCAGGCAGCGGACGAACGCGACGCGGCCGATATCGGTGCCGTCGACATTGAGCCCCAGCCCGTTGGGCAGCAGCACGCCGAGCGGCGCGAGGACGCGCAGCAGCCGGGCCTGCCGGTCGGCGGTCTTGAGCACTATGACGCTGAGCCCGATATTGGTCTGGTCCTCGGCCGAGACGTTCTGGATGAGCGCGCACTGCTCGAAGCTGGCGCCGGGCGGCGTATCGCAGCTCATCTGCCAGTCGCCATATTGCGCCTTGACCACGCCCTGCGCGGCAACCGGGGCGGCAAGGGCAGTGACGGCCGCGAGAGCGGCAAGGCCGGCGATGAAGTGGCGGAGTGCAGGGTTTGCCAAGCGTCTGTTCCCTATTCGAATCGCCCGGACGGCACGGGGCAGGCACCATTTCCGGGGCGCTCCGGGCCTTGTCAATCGCCGGCCCGGCACGTTGCGGGCGATAGGCCGTGACAAAAGCGGCAGTCGTGAGGCGACTGCGTGCTTGCAGGCCGGAACGATTTGACGCATGACGCCGCGGTGGCGTGAATTGCCTTGGCCCTGCCGATGTGATTTAGACACGTTCTAGGTTTCAGCGCTCCGAGGTTGAGTCGGGGCGGCGTTTGCTATGCCGCGTTCGACCCCCTCAACACCCAAGGCGCTGGAGTGCAAAAAGACGCGATTCCAAGGGGGTTTAGGTGACCGGCAATCGAGTGCTTAAGATCGGCGCGCTGGCGACTGCCGCACTGCCACTGCTTTCGGGCGTCGCCTTGGCGCAGCAGGCAGGCCAGCCGGTACCGGGCCAGGTCGGCCTGCAGCCATCGGTAACCCCGATCATGGACTCGATCCATGCTTTCCATGATGGTCCGCTGCTGTGGACGATCACCGCGATCACGCTGCTGGTGCTGGCGCTGCTGATCATCGTGATGGTGCGCTTCAACGCCAAGGCCAATCCCAAGCCCTCGAGCACCACGCACAACACCCTGGTTGAGGTGGTGTGGACGGTGGTGCCGATCCTGATCCTCGTGATCATCGCGATCCCGTCCTTCTCGGTGCTGACCGACCAGCTGACCGTGCCCGATGGCGAGCGCAAGTATCTGGGCAAGAACATCTTCTCGTTCGGCGAAGTCGAGGTTCCGGCCCCGGGCCTGACCATCAAGGCCACCGGCCAGCAGTGGTACTGGGACTATGAATATGTCGACATGGGCAAGTCGTTCTCGTCCAACATGCTGTCGGACGCCGAACTGGCCCAGGTGAAGACGTCGCAGCCGCGCCTGCTTGCGGTGAACTACGAGATGGTCGTGCCGGTGAACACCACGGTGCGCCTGCAGATCACCGCCGATCCGACCGGCGTCATCCACGCCTTCGCGGTGCCGTCCTTCGGCATCAAGATCGACGCGGTGCCCGGCAAGCTCAACGAAACCTGGTTCTATGCCCGCGAGACCGGCATCTTCTACGGCCAGTGCTCCGAACTGTGCGGCCAGGACCACGCGTTCATGCCGATTGCAGTGCGCGTGGTAAGCCAGGAAGAATACGCGGCCTGGGCGGCGGCGCTGGAAGCGGGCACGCCCGACGACGCCAACGCCACCTTGCCTGCAATCAGCTGAATTCGCGCCAAACCCCGGCCTGAGCCGGGGCAGTAGCAGACGACGAGAAGACGACAGAGGGACGTTCAGGAAATGGCCGACACGCACGCGCTGGAAGCTCACGGCAGTCACAGCCACGGGGATGCCGGGGCGCACGATCACGGCCATCCGACCGGCTGGCGGCGCTACCTGTTCTCGACCAACCACAAGGACATCGGCACGATGTACCTGATCTTCGCGATCGTCGCGGGGGTGGTCGGGGCCTTGCTTTCGGGCGCGATGCGCCTCGAGTTGCAGGAGCCGGGGATCCAGATCTTCCACGGCCTCGCCTCGATGGTCTATGGCACCGAGGGGCAGGCGGCGCTCGATGCCGGCAAGCACATGTACAATGTGTTCACCACCGCGCATGGCCTGATCATGATCTTCTTCATGGTCATGCCCGCCATGATCGGCGGCTATGCCAACTGGTTCGTCCCCATCATGATCGGCGCGCCGGATATGGCGTTCCCGCGGCTCAACAACATCTCGTTCTGGCTTCTGCCGCCCGCTCTGGCGCTGCTGGTGATGTCGATGTTCTTCGAAGGCCCGTCGGGCGCCTATGGCACCGGCGGCGGCTGGACCATCTATCCGCCGCTCTCGACCTCCGGCCAGCCCGGCCCCGCCATGGATTTCGCCATCCTGTCGCTCCACATTGCGGGCGCAAGCTCGATCCTTGGCGCTATCAACTTCATCACTACCATCTTCAACATGCGCGCCCCGGGCATGACGCTGCACAAGATGCCGCTGTTCCCGTGGTCGGTGCTGGTGACGGCCTTCCTGCTGCTGCTGTCGCTGCCGGTGCTCGCCGGCGGCATCACCATGCTCCTGACTGACCGCAACTTCGGCACGACCTTCTTCGCGCCCGATGGTGGCGGCGACCCGATCCTGTTCCAGCACCTGTTCTGGTTCTTCGGTCACCCCGAAGTGTACATCCTGATCCTGCCGGGCTTCGGCATCATCAGCCACATCGTCTCGACGTTCTCGAAGAAGCCGGTGTTCGGCTACCTCGCCATGGTCTACGCCATGGTGGCGATCGGCGCCGTCGGCTTTATCGTCTGGGCCCACCACATGTACACCGTGGGCATGAGCCTCGACGTGCAGCGTTACTTTGTGGCGGCGACGATGGTGATCGCGGTGCCGACCGGCGTGAAGATCTTCAGCTGGATCGCCACGATGTGGGGCGGCTCGATCAGCTTCCGTCCGCCGATGCTCTGGGCCATCGGCTTCATCTTCCTGTTCACCGTGGGTGGCGTCACCGGCGTGGTGCTGGCCAATGCCGGCGCGGACCGCGCGCTGCACGACACCTACTACGTGGTGGCGCACTTCCACTACGTGCTCTCGCTCGGCGCGGTGTTCGCGATCTTCGCGGCCTGGTACTACTGGTACCCCAAGATGTTCGGGATCATGTATTCCGAGACCCTGGCGACCGTGCACTTCTGGGTCACCTTCGTGGGCGTGAACCTGATCTTCTTCCCGCAGCACTTCCTCGGCCTAGCCGGCATGCCGCGCCGCTATATCGACTACCCCGATGCGTTCGCGCTGTGGAACCGCGTGTCGTCGGTCGGCTACTACATCACCTTCGCCGGCCTCGTGATCTTCCTCTACCTGCTGTTCGAAGCCGCGCGGAAGAAGCGCCCGACCACCGCCAATCCGTGGGGTGAAGGCGCGACGACGCTGGAGTGGACGCTGAGCTCGCCGCCGCCGTTCCACCAGTTCGAGACGCTGCCGAAGATTTCGGCAACGACCGGCGGACACTGACGAGATTTGGCGCGGGGCCTCAGGGCCCCGCACCTGAGAAGGCAGACAAGTGGCATTCATCGACAACAGCGCGAACATTTCGGCGGCAGAGGCCGGCGCCCGGGTGGAGGACTACGTCCTGCTGCTCAAGCCGCGCGTCATGTCGCTGGTGGTGTTCACCGCCTTTGTCGGTCTGTTGCTGGCGCCGGGGGGCATCAACCCGTTCGTGGCCGCCGTCGCCATCCTCTGCATCGCAGTGGGGGCAGGGGCCTCCGGTGCGCTGAACATGTGGTACGACAGCGACATCGACGCGGTGATGAGCCGCACGGCCAACCGCCCGATCCCGGCCGGCCGCATCGAGCGCGACCATGCGCTGACGCTGGGGCTGGTGCTTTCGGCCTTCTCCGTGGCCTTGCTCGGCCTTGCGACCAACTGGCTGGCAGCGGGGCTGCTGGCCTTCACCATCTTCTTTTACGCCGTGATCTATACGATGTGGCTGAAGCGCTCGACGCCGCAGAACATCGTCATTGGCGGTGCCGCGGGCGCATTCCCGCCAATGATCGGCTGGGCCGCGGTAACCGGCACGATCAGCCTTGAGAGCTGCCTGCTCTTCCTCATCATCTTCTTGTGGACCCCGCCGCATTTCTGGGCGCTGGCGCTCTACAAGCAGTCCGACTACGGCGCCGCCAATATCCCGATGCTGCCCAATGTCGCCGGCAACGACGCGACCAGGCTGCAGATCCTGATCTATTCCGTCGTGCTGGTCGCAGCGACGCTGACGCCGGGGATGATCGGCTTCATGGGGCCGCTTTATCTGGCGGTCGCCGCTGTGCTCGGCGCGGGCTTTCTGTGGCTGGCCTTCGTCTTGTTCCGCACCCGCGACGACAAGGCGATGCGCAAGGCCGGGCGGACCCTGTTTGCCTATTCGCTGAGCTACCTGGCGCTGATCTTCGTCGCGCTGATCGCCGATCACCTCGTTTCGATGTTGTGGGGCGTGTGATGGCGAACCCTGCGTCCAAGCCCGCCCTGATCCCCGGCTCGCCCGAGGAACTCGCCTCGCGCCGCCGCAAGCGCTCGATCGCGCTGGCGTTGGTTCTGGCGGCGGTGGTGGTGATCTTCTACGTCCTGACCATCGTCAAGTTCGGTCCGGCGATCTTCTCGAGGCCACTCTGAGCATGGCAATCGACACGGCAAACTCCGATCGCGGTCGCAAGAACAATCGCGTCGCCCTGACGCTGGGCGGCATGGTGGTATTGATGGTTGGTGCGGCCTATGCCGCCGTCCCGCTTTATGAACTGTTCTGCAACGTCACGGGCTTCGGCGGTACCACGCAGGTGGCGGACGGCAACCCCAAGGGTGTCATCGATCGCGAGATGAAGGTGCGCTTCGACTCCAATGTCGAGGGCGGCCTCGCCTGGACCGTGAAGCCGGCGGCGCCGGTGACCGACAAGATCGGGCGCGTCGAGACGGTGACCTACGTCGCGCACAATTTTTCCGACAAGGCCGTGACCGGGCAGGCGATCTTCAACGTCACACCCGAGCAGACCGGCATCTACTTCAACAAGATCGAGTGCTTCTGCTTCACCGAGCAGACACTGCAGCCGGGCGAAACCGTCGAAATGCCGGTGACGTTCTTCGTCGACCCCGATATTGCCAAGAATGCCGATCTCCGCACCATCAAGGAGATCACCCTGTCCTATACCTTCTACGCCCAGTCCGAGGGGAGCTGATCATGGCAGCACATGCCAAGCCGAACCACGACTACCATCTGGTGAACCCCAGCCCCTGGCCGCTTGTCGCCTCGGTCTCTGCGTTCGTGATGGCGGTCGGCGCCATCCTGTGGTTCCACGAAATGGCACCGGTCTGGCCGATGCTGATCGGCCTCGTGGGCGTGCTGTACACCATGTATGCGTGGTGGGCGGACGTGATCAAGGAAGGCCAGGAGGGCTACCACACCCCCGTGGTGATGATGCATCACCGCTACGGCATGATCCTGTTCATCGCTTCCGAAGTGATGTTCTTCGTTGCCTGGTTCTGGGCCTATTTCGACGGCTTCTTCAACTATGACGCCTTCGAGCAGACCGCGCGAATTGCCGCGACCGGCGGCCATTGGCCCCCGAACGGCGTCGAGCTGTTCGACCCCTTCCACCTGCCGCTGTTCAATACGCTGCTGCTGCTGACCTCGGGCACCACGGTGACCTGGGCTCACCACGCGCTGCTGCACGATGACCGCGAGGGGCTGAAGTGGGGTCTCGTCTTGACCGTGCTGCTCGGCGCCGTGTTCACCGTGGTGCAGGCCATCGAGTACTCGCAGGCCGGCTTCCAGTTCTCGGGCAACCTGTATGGCGCCACCTTCTTCATGGCGACCGGCTTCCATGGCTTCCACGTGCTGGTGGGGACCATCTTCCTCATCGTCTGCCTCGTTCGCGCGCAGGCCGGTCAGTTCACCCCCAAGCAGCATCTCGGCTTCGAGTTCGCCGCCTGGTACTGGCACTTCGTCGACGTGGTCTGGCTGTTCCTGTTTGCCACCATCTATGTCTGGGGCAGCTGGGGCGTGGCCCTGAACCACTGACGGCGGCCATCACGGTTTTTTTGCAAGGGCGCGGCCTCGGCTGCGCCCTTTGTGCATCCGCCGCTGCGACATTGGGGGGTTCGACAACCCCGCTGGATCGGCGTAACAGGTCGAAATCAGCCCGCCTCTGCCGGGCCTGGCCCCGGAATGCCAAGATGACCGAACCCGCTCACGATCCCAGTCCCGAAGCCGTGACGGAGCGGCTGCCGTCGGCCTTCGCCACCGGGCTCGCCTGCCGCTGTCCGCGCTGTGGCGAGGGGGCGCTGTTCCGCGGCTTCCTGAAGCCGGTGAGCCGCTGCGAGAGCTGCGGGCTTGACCTGAGCTGGGCCGAGGCCACCGAGGGGCCGGCGGTGTTCATCATCCTGATCGTCGGTTTCGTCGTTGTCGGGGCAGCGGCGGTGGTCGAGACGCTCTTCCACCCGGCGCCGTTCGTGCATCTGCTGCTCTGGCTGCCGGGGACAGTCGTCCTGGCGTTGGCGCTGATGCGGCCGCTGAAGGCAACCATGGTGGCGCTGCAGTTCCACAACCGCGCCGAAGAGGCCCGCCTCGATGAGTGAGGCGACGGCGACGCGCGGCTGGGGCTTCTGGTCGTTCCTGATCTTCATGCTTGGCCTGATGGGGCTCTTCGTCGGCCTGGGCTTCTGGCAGATGCAGCGGCTTGAGGAGAAGGAGCGGCTGATCGCCAGCGTTGCCTCCCGGTTCGAGCTGCCGCCGGTGGCGCTGCCGCCGGTCAGCGAGTGGCCGGCCTTCGATACCGAGCCGTGGGCCTACCGCCCGGTGACGCTGACAGGCACCTATCTGCCGGCGAACACCGTGCTGGTCTTCACCAGCCTGACCGATCCCAACGGCCCGCGCTCCGGACCCGGCTACTGGGTGATGACGCCGTTCGAGCTGAGCTCGGGCGGCGTGGTGTTCATCAATCGCGGCTTCGTACCCCAGGAGCAGGGCGCGGCCTTTCTCGGTGGCGGCGCGCCGGAGGCCGGCGTCCTGACGCTGTCAGCCATTGCAAGATCACCCGAGCCGGCGACCAGCTTCACGCCGGTCGCCGATATCAGCGGCAGGATCGACTGGGTCCGCGACCCGCTGCGACTGGCCAAATTGGCCGGAGTGCTGCCCGGCGTCGTCGCACCAATCTATGTCGACCTGCCGGCAGGGCCGGCCGACGCACTGCCACAGGGTGGCGAGACGGTGGTGAGCTTTCCCAACAACCATCTGGGCTATGCCATCACCTGGTTCGGGTTCGCCCTGCTGGTGCCGCCGCTCCTCTGGTTCTGGGCCCGGCGGCAGCGCTGAGCCGCAGAACTTGCAGCGGCGCTTGGGTTTCACTAGGGTGCCGCCAATCCCAACGGCGCGCGGCAAGCGCGCGACACAACAGCGGGGCGTTCCCCTTCAATGCAATTCGTATCGACGCGCGGCGGGGCGGCCGTGCCAGGTTTTTCCGACGCGGTGCTGGCGGGTCTCGCCACTGACGGCGGCCTCTATGTCCCGGAAACCTGGCCCGAAATCCCGCGTGAGGAAATCGCCTCCTACGCCAACAAGCCTTACGCCGACGTGGCTTTCGCCATCATCCGGCGCTTCGTTGACGGAGAGATTGCCGATGCCGAGTTGGCCGCGATCATCAACGCGGCCTATGGGACGTTCCGGCATCCCTCGGTGACGCCGATCCTCGAACTCGAGCCCGGGCACTTCGTGCTGGAGCTGTTCCACGGTCCGACGCTGGCGTTCAAGGATGTCGCCATGCAGTTCCTCGCCCGGGTGATGGATCACATCCTCGCCCATCGCGGCGCGCGGGCGACGATTGTCGGCGCGACTTCGGGTGATACCGGTTCGGCGGCGATCGAGGCCTTCCGTGGCCGCGAAGCCACCGACATCTTCATCCTGCATCCGGAAGGCCGCACCTCGGCGGTGCAGCGCCGGCAGATGACGACGGTGCTGGACGCCAATGTGCACAATGTCGCGCTGCGCGGCACGTTCGACGATTGCCAGGACATCGTGAAGGCGATGTTCGCCAATCGCAGCTTCCGCGAGAAGACGAAGCTTTCGGGCGTCAACTCGATCAACTGGGGTCGGATCGTCGCGCAGATCGTCTACTATTTCACTGCTGCCGCAGCGCTGGGCGCCCCGCACCGGGAGGTAGTATTCTCGGTGCCGACCGGCAATTTCGGCGACATCTTCGCCGGCTATTGCGCCCGCCGCATGGGCCTGCCGATCAAGACGCTGGCGATTGCCACCAATTCCAACGACATCCTGGCGCGCACGCTGGCGACCGGCCGCTATGAGGTGACCGGCGTCACCCCGACGATCAGCCCTTCGATGGACATCCAGGTCTCGTCGAACTTCGAGCGGCTGCTGTTCGAGGCTTCGGGCCGCGACGCCGAAGCCGTGCGCCGCATGATGGACAGCCTGCGCCAGTCCGGCGGATTCGAGTTGCCCGAGGCGACGCTCAACGCGATCCGGCGCGCCTTTGTCGCCGGCCGTGCCGACGAGGACACGACCTCGCGGACCATGGCCGAGGTGATGAGCCGCTCGGGCTACCTCCTCGACCCGCATACCGCCGTCGGCGTCGCCGTCGCGCGGCCCCTGCGTGGCGGACGCGAGCCGGTGGTGACGCTGGCAACGGCGCATCCTGCCAAATTCCCTGATGCGGTCCGGTCCGCGACGGGCATTGAACCGGCATTGCCGCTGTGGTTGGCTGACCTTCACGAGCGGCCGGAACGGTTTACCGTTCTCGACAACGATCAGGGTGAAGTCGAGCGCTTCATCGCGGCCCGCGCGCGCGTGGTGGAGGAGGTTCGGTGACGGTCAGAAGCACAACGCTCGACAATGGCATGACCGTTCTCACCGACGACATGCCGCACCTCGAAAGCGCCTCGCTCGGCATCTGGGTCAAGGCCGGATCGCGCAGCGAAACCGAAACCGAGCATGGCATTTCGCATGTGCTCGAGCACATGGCGTTCAAGGGCACCTCCACGCGTTCGGCGCTCGAGATCGCCGCGACCATCGAGAATGTTGGCGGCGACCTCAATGCCGCGACCTCCGTGGAGCACACGGGCTATTTCGCCCGCGTGCTCAAGGAGGATGTGGCGCTGTCCGCCGATATCCTGTCCGACATCCTGCAGAATTCGGAATTTGCCGCCTCCGAGCTCGACCGTGAGCAGCAGGTGATCGTGCAGGAGATTGGCGCAGCCCGCGACAACCCCGACGACCACGTCTTCGACCTGTTCCAGCAGGCGGCGTTTCCCGATCAGGCCATCGGCCGGACGATCCTCGGAACCGTCGAGTCGGTGAACAGCTTCAACCCCGACAGCATCCGCGCCTATATGGACCGCAACTATGTCGGCGATCAGATGGTGCTTTGCGCCGCGGGCAATGTCGACCACGACCAATTGGTCGATATCGCCAATGACCGCTTCCATACGCTGCGCGCCAGCGGCGCCCCGGCCCCCGACAAGGCCGCCTATGTCGGAGGTGAGCAGCGGCTGGTGTCGGACCACGAGCAGGCTCACATCGTGCTGGGATTGGAGGGACGGGCCTACAATTCCGATGGCTTTTACGCCGTGCAGATCCTTGCCTCGATCCTCGGCGGCGGCATGAGTTCGCGGCTGTTCCAGGAAGTGCGTGAGAAGCGCGGCCTCTGCTACTCGGTCTATGCCTTTCACTGGGCCTTTGCCGATAGCGGCATTTTCGGCGTCGCTGCTTCGACCGGCGAAGAGGAAGTGGCCGAACTGATGCCGGTGGTGCTGGAGGAATTGCAGAAGGCCACCGAGACGATCAGCGACGAGGAAGTCATCCGCGTGCGCAACCAGATTCGCGCGGGCCTGCTGATGTCGCTTGAAAGCCCGTCGTCGCGGGCCGGACAACTGGCGCGGCAGCAGGTGCTTTGGGGCCGCCCGATCCCGCTGCAGGAGACAGTGGAACGCATCAACCGCATCACCGCCGACCGGGTGAAACACGTGGCGCGCCAGGTCTTCGGTTCGGCCAAGGTGTCGCTGGCAGGCATCGGGCCGGTCGACCGCCTGCCCGACTACCAGCGGATTGCCGATCAATTGCGGTCCTGACGGAACCGGGGCGCGATGATGCTGAAGTGGTTTGCGCGCGACGATACCCCGGTGCTGACGGCGCCGCGGGTGACGCTAAGGGCGCCGCGCCCGTCCGACTATCCTGCCTGGCAACAGTTGCGCCGGCAGAGCCGCGAGTTCCTGAAGCCGTTCGAGCCGCGCTGGACCGAGGCTGACCTCGCCCAGCGCGCCTTCCTCAGTCGCATCAAGCGCGGGCGCGAGGAAGCACAGGCCGGCACCGACTATACCTTCTTCGTGTTTCTCCACACCGAGCCGGGCCAGCCGCTGGTGGGAGGCATCACGCTCTCCAATGTCCGTCGGCGGGCAGCGCAGTTCGTCAATCTGGGCTACTGGATGGGCCAGCCCTATGCCGGGCGCGGCCTGATGAGCGAAGCGGTGGGCGCGGTCGTTCCCTTCTGCTTTGACGTGCTGGGGCTGCATCGCATTCACGCCGCCTTCATGCCGCACAACATCGCCAGCCGCCGGGTGCTGGAAAAGAACGGCTTTCGCGAGGAGGGCTTTGCCGAGGCCTACCTGCAGATCGACGGGCACTGGGCCGACCATGTGCTGTTCGGGCTGACGCGGGAGCGCCATGAGGCGCTGTCGCGCCCGGCCGGTCGCTGAATGCAGGTCGCTCGACGCTTGTGGCGCTGCGCAAACCCCGTTACCAAGGCATCCCGACATTGAGAGTCAAAGGCCCGACAATTCCGCTGCTCCGACACATCCTGGGCCTGGCGATGTGTCTTGCGTTCGCGCTGCTGGGCACGCTGACCGCTTCTGCGTTCGACGTGATCACCGCGCCCGAAGACGTCAATGCCATCAACCTGATCGGTGTGGTCGATGTCGTGCCCGACGAGGGCGGCAAGGTGCAGCTGTCGACCGCCGCGGGCGAGGACGGCATCATCCGCCGCATCGAGGTGCTGGCCTCTGAAAGCGGTTCGACCGCCGGCTGGGCGCTGTTTGCGCTACGCAACGACTCCGACGTGCAGCTCGAGCGCCTGCTGGTCGCGCCCTTCTTCCGGCTGCCGGGATCCGGGGTGTTTCGCCCCGATCTCGGCGCCGAGCGCATCAAGGCGCTGACGCCGAGCGCTGGCCTGAGGCCGGTGCGTTTGCCCGACCGCGAAGCCGACGTCTTCGAGGTGGTGCTCGACCCGGGTGCCACCGTGACCTTCGTTGCCGAGTTGAGCAGCGGCAAGCTGCCCGAACTCTACCTGTGGAAACCCGACGCCTATCGCGACTACGTCAATTCGTTCACGCTGTTCCGCGGTGTGGTGCTGGGCGTGGCGTCACTGGCGGCAGTGTTCCTCACCATCATGTTCGTGGTGAAGGGACGCGGGATTTTCCCGGCGACCGCGGCGTTCTCCTGGGCGGTGCTGGCCTACCTGCTGATCGATTTCGGCGTGCTGGGGCCACTGCTCGGCATCTCGAATGGCGCCATGCAGCCCTTCCGTGCGGCGGCCGAGGCGGGCATCGCCACCACCTTATTCGGCTTCCTGTTCATCTATCTGAACCTCCACCGATGGCATCTGCGCTTCATCCATCTGGCGGCGGCGTTGGTGGTGGTGTTCCTCGCGCTGTTCGGCTTTGCCTTTTTCCAGCCCGAGATCGCCGCGACCGTGGCGCGGCTGGTGCTGGCGCTGCTCGGCATTACCGGCTTCTTCCTGATCCTGCTGCTGGCGCTGCGCGGCTATGACCGCGCCGTGCTGCTGGTGCCGACCTGGATCATCTATGTCGCCGTGCTGTTCTATGGCTGGCTGGTGGTGACCGGGCAGGTCTCGAACGACGTGGCCCAGCCGGCCGTGGGCGGTGGGCTGGTGCTGATCGTCATGCTGCTCGGGTTCACCTCGGTGCAGCACGCCTTCTCGGAAGGGCAAGTGTCGATCGGCACGCTGTCGGAGGTCGAGCGCCGCGCGCTCGCGCTGACTGGGTCGGGCGACTTCGTCTTCGACTGGAACATCGAGCGTGACCGCGTCACGGTCTCCGATGAACTCGGCACGCGTTTGGGCGAACGGCGAGGCGCGCTGCGCGGTTCGATCCGGCGCTGGCTGGATCGCATCCATCCCGAGGACCGCGACCGTTTTCGTACCGCCTTCGACACGCTGGTAGAATTGCGGCGCGGCAAGGTTTCTGCCGACGTGCGGCTGGCGGCCCATGACGGTGCCTATCGCACGCTGCACATGCGGGTAAAGCCGGTGCTTGGCGGCGATGGCCAGGTGAACCGCATTGTCGGCACCTTGCAGGATGTCAACGAGGACCGCGTGGCGCGCGAGCGACTGCTGCATGACGCGGTGCATGATAGCCTGACGGGCCTGCCCAACAAGCAATTGTTCCTCGACCGGCTGGAGCGCGCGCTGGTGCGGGCGCGGCTGCCCAATGGCACCAAGCCGGCGGTGTTCCTCATAGACATCGACCGCTTCCAGGAACTGGAGGAACGCGTCGGGCATTCGGCCGCCGATTCCGTGCTGCTCGCCATTTCGCGCCGCATCGCGCGGGTGATGCGGCCGCTCGATACGGTGGCGCGGCTTGGCGGCGACCAGTTCGCGGTGATCCTTGCCTCCGAGCAGGCGGCCGGCAAGATTGCCGAGACCGCCGAGCAGATCAGGAAGGCGCTGAAGTCGCCGTTCAATTTCGGCGACCGCGACTTGAGCCTCACCGCTTCGATTGGTGTCACCATCTATGACGGCAACCCGGTCGGTGCCGCCGAAGTGCTGCGCGACGCCGAGTTGGCGATGTATTACGCCAAGCGGCTGGGCGGCGATCGCATCGAGGCCTTCCGCGCCTCGGCCCGCTCGATTGCCGCCTATTCCAAGGCCAGCGAAGAGGACCTCGATCGCGGCCTTCGCCACGGCGAGCTGGCCGTGCAGTTCCAGCCGATCATGGACATCCATGCCGGCGTGATTGCCGGCTGCGAGGCGCTGATGCGCTGGAACCACCCGCAGCGCGGCATCGTGCCGCCCGAGGAGTTCGTGCCGTTGGCCGAGCGCACCGGACTAATCGAACGACTGGGCCGCGTCGCCTTCGAGCAAGCGGCAGGGCAGGCGCGTGAATGGTCGGCGCAATTGCCGCTGCCCGATGATTTCTTCGTATCGGTGAACCTGTCACCCAGCCAGCTGGCGACCGAGTCGTTGCTCAACGACATGCGCGCGCTGGTCTCGGACCATCGCCAGATTGCGCGTCACCTCAAGCTCGAAATCACCGAGAGCCAGGTGATGAGCAACCCGGAGCACTCGGCCTATGTGCTGAATGCGCTCAAAGCGCTGGGCTTGCGGTTGGCGCTCGACGATTTCGGCACCGGCCACTCATCGCTGAGTTACCTGCACCGGTTCCCGTTCGACACCATCAAGATCCCGGCGCCGTTCGTGAAGATGACCGACGATATCGGCATGGCGCACACCCAGGTGCCGATCATGCGCGCCATCGTGACGCTGGCCAATGAACTGGAGTTGACGGTGATCGCCGAAGGCGTCGAGACCATCGAGGAAGTCGAACGCCTGCAGGCGCTGGGTTGCCACCTGGCGCAGGGCTATGCGTTCGGTGCGGCTATGACCGGGGCGGAACTGGGCAAGCGCCTGACGGCGCAGTTCAGCGGGCGGTAGGCGCGCCGCCTCAGGCGGGCGTGTAGGTCAGCCTCACCACATCGGCGCCGATCCGTTCGTACGCGACGAGTTGCAGCGGCGGCCGAGGCGCGGCGAAGAACGGCGTGCCCTTGCCGAGGACGACCGGATGCAGGTAGATGCGGTATTCATCGATCAGGCCGAGTGCGCCTAGACTGCCGGCGAGGTCCGGACCGGCGACTTCTATCTCGCCATCGAGCTCAGCCTTCAGCTTCCGCACTGCGCGCTCGAGATCCGGTCCAAGCAGGCTGGCGTTGGGGCCGACCGGCTCCGATGACCGTGAGGCAACCCACTTTGGCTGCTTCCGCCAAGCCACCGCGAAGGCGCGTTCGGCCTCGTCCCACTCAGGCCGCTCGTCGTCCCAGTAACGCATGATCTGGTAGATCTTGCGGCCGTAGATGCTGCCAGTCTGCTCTGCGGCCTGCGCGACGAAGTGACGGAAGAGCGTCTTGTCCGGCGCAAACGCCATGTGATCGACATAGCCGTCGAGCGACTGGTTCATGCCAAACACGAGTCGTGCCATCGGCGATCCTTTGCGGCTTAGCCGTGTCCTGCCGTTCCGCTGAGGCTGGCGCGGGTGATGCCGAGGCGGGCAAGGGCGGCGTCGTAGCGGCGCTCGATGGGCAGGTCGAACAGCAGCTCGCGCGAATACGGCACCGTGAGCCAGCCGTTGCCCTGGAGTTCAGCCTCTAGCTGGCCGGGGCTCCAGCCGCAATAGCCGAGCGCGAACAGAGATTCCGCCGGGCTCTGCTCGAAGGCGACGGCCTTGAGGATATCGAGCGTGGCGGTGAGGCAGATCTCATCGTTGACGACGTAGGAATTGCCGGCGCGGAAGTAATCGGGCGAGTGGAGGACGAAGCCGCGGCTCGTCTGCACCGGGCCGCCGCGCAGCACCTTGCGGTTCTTCACCGAGTCGGGGAGCTCGATCAGCGCGGCTTTCTCGCCAAGCTGCAGCTCCTCGAGGATGTCCGTGAAGCGCATGTCCTCGACGCTGTGGTTGACCACCAGGCCCATGGCCCCCTCTTCGCCATGCCCGACGAGGTAGACCACTGCATCCTGGAAACGCTCGTCGCCCATGCTGGGCATGGCCACGAGGAACTGTCCTTTCAGGGAGTCCATTTCCGGCAATGCTCCGTTGCATCGTCCACTTATCAAGGTCTGGGCAATTCTAGCGCTGTTGGTGCGGCCATGACTAGCCACCACTATTGTCGCATCACGAAGCGCTGATACGGCTTTGCGACGCCGCGCGCTTGGACTATCGAGTTGGCCATGCGCAAATTGGCCCTGCTGTCTGTGTTGCTCCTGACCCTGCCTGCCGCCGCGGCCGAGACCGCATGGCAGGAGGTGGCGCCCGATGTGCGGCTGCGCTTGATCGCCTCGGAGAGCCGAGATGTGGCGGGCCGCACTCTGGTTGGGCTCGAGGTGGACATGCCGGCGGACCACAAGACCTATTGGGCGGTGCCCGGCGAGACCGGCATTCCCACAAGGTTCGACCTGGCCGGCTCGGTGGGTGTCGAAGGCCTCGAGGTGCTTTGGCCGTTTCCCGTGACGGAAGTGGTCGAGGGCTATCTCGACCGTGTCTATCATGGCCCAACCGTGCTGCCCTTCAGCCTGAAGGCCACCGAGGACCGCGCGCTGGTCGAGGTGGCTGTGGTGATGGGCATCTGCTCGGATATCTGCGTGCCGGCCATGGCGGGTTTCACCCTTCAACTGGACTTCAGCCGGCCGGACGCGGGGCAGGGGCTGCGCCTCGCCCAAGCCGCGGCATTGGCACCGATTGCCTGGGATGGTGCCGAGCCGGCACTGGGAGCGCCCTACTTCGACGCCGCCACCGAGGAGCTTGTGGTGCCGTTGCAAAGCGACGAGGTGGACCCGGCTTCGATCATCGCGGACGCCGGGCTCAGGGGGCCGCTGTTCGGCGCGCCGCAAAAAAGCCCGGAAACCAGCCTAGTCCGAATTCCACTGCTTGGGGGAGCTAAGGATGGGATCGCAGCAGGCGCTCCCGTCACCCTGACATTCGACACACCGCGTGGGCCGTTCAATCTGGTTCACGAGCTTCTGCCGGCCGAGTCGACGCCGGCCGATCCGTAGTCTAGTGTCCGGCGCCGCACCTGCCGGCAATTTGGTTCAATTGCGTTGAAGAGGCGTCGCCGATGATTCAGGCGGGAGACAAGATCCCCTCCATCCCCGTGAAACTGGTGAGCGCCGACGGCGTCGCCGATGCGAACACGGATGTGATCCTTGGCACGGGCCGTATCGTCCTGTTCGGCGTGCCCGGGGCCTTCACCCCCACCTGCGACACCAGCCATCTGCCCGGCTTCATCGCCAACGCCAAGAAGTTCGCTGACCTCAAGGTCGACCGTATCGTCTGCGCCACGGTGAACGACCACCATGTCACTAAGGCCTGGGCCGAACGCTCCAACGCCCTCGGCGTCGTCGACTTCATCGCCGATGCCAATGCGCTGTTCGCCGAAGCCACCGGGCTGTTCCGGCAATTCCCCGACCTGGGCAAGCGCTTCATCCGCTTTGCCGCGGTGCTTGAAGACGGTGTCGTTAAGGACCTCTTTGTGCAGGATGTGGCAGGAGTGACGGTGAGTGGCGCGCCTGCGGTGCTGATGGCGCTGCAGGCGACCGAGTTCGCGTGAGCAGGAGCGTGATGATGAACCTCTCCCCGACTTTGCGTCTGGTGTCCGTGGCAGCCCTTGGCCTCGCGCTTTCGGCCTGTTCGATGGGCAACATGTTCGCGCCCGCGCCCTCGACCAATGCGGCGCTGCAGAACGCCACCCCCACGCAGGACGAGATCACCACCGCCAGCATCACCGCGCTGCCGGCGATTGCCACCGAGTGCCCGCCGATCAAGGTGCGCACCGGCAATGCCGCGCTGTTCTATTACGGTAATGGCCGCGCCGGAAACCCGCAGGACCTGCAGTATCAGGCGGTGATCGACAACCAGTCGCGCAATTGCGTGGTGTCGAACGGGCTGATCACCGTGAAGATGGGTGTCGTCGGGCGCCTGTTGCTCGGGCCCAAGGGCAACCAGTCAAACGTTGACCTGCCGGTTCGATTCTCGGTCGAGCGCAACGAAGTGCCGATGTTCTCGGAGACCTACCAGGTGCCGGTGGCGGTCGATGCGACGACGCAGACGGCCGAGTTCGTCAAGGTGGTCGAAAATGTCGCGATCCCCTATGTCGGCGGCGAGAACATCGTCATCTGGGTGGGTTTCGATAGTTAACTTCGACCCGTCCCGCAGGGCAAATCGATCCTGTGGACCGATTTGAGGTGAGAAGGCCACGAGAGCTATGCTCGAATGGCGATGCAAGGTTACGGCACAACCTCGTCACAGCAATTGACTCCGGCTAGGTTTAGCGGCTTAGCTGATAGCTGACTGCGGGAGAGACTGGCGGGCCGCGAGGCTGCGCTGGCGCCGAAGGAGCAACCGCCCCGGAAACTCTCAGGCCAAAGGACCGCGTCATACGGAACTCTGGAAAGCAGGCGCCGGTCGGCCGCAAGGCGGGACGGGACAGCCTCACCGAAGGAGCAACTCGCCCATAGGCGGCGAGGAAATCTCTCAGGTTACGGGACAGAGGGGGCACGAGTGGCGCAGGCACACGCCTGCGTTCGTGCCGTCAACCCCTGGTGTCCCCATGGCCGAAACCCCGGCAGACAATCTCAAGACCGTCGTTCTGAACGACCGGCACGTGGCGCTGGGCGGGCGCATGGTGCCGTTCTCGGGCTACAACCTGCCCGTGCAGTACCCAACCGGCATCATTGCCGAGCACAAATGGACCCGCGAGCATGCCGGGCTGTTCGATGTCAGCCACATGGGGCCGGCATTCCTCAGCCTTACCAGCAAGACCGGTGATGCCGACACCGACCATGCCGCTATCGCAGCGCTGGTCGAGCCGCTGATCCCTGGCGACATTGCCGGTCTGAAGCCCGGGCAGGTACGCTATACGCTGCTGCTCAATGACGAGGGCGGCACGCTGGACGATCTGATGATCGCCCGCCCGGCCGACCTCGCCTGGTCCGGCACGCTGTACATCGTCGTCAATGCCGGGACCAAGGACGCCGACTTCGCCCGCATTGCGGCAGCGGCCGGTGACCGGGCGAGCCTGACCCGCGCCGATGATGGCGGGCTGCTGGCGCTACAGGGGCCGGAGGCGGTCGCCGTGATGGCCGGGCTCGTGCCGGCCGTCGAGGCACTCGGCTTCATGAACTATGGGAGCTTCGCCTGGAACGGCACTAGGCTGGTTGTGGCGCGCTCCGGTTATACCGGCGAGGACGGCGTTGAGGTGCTGGTCGACGCGGCCAATGCCGGGGCGCTCTGGGATGCCCTGCTCGCCGACGAACGGGTCAAGCCGATCGGGCTTGGCGCGCGCGACAGTCTGCGGCTCGAAGCCGGGCTGCCGCTCTATGGCCACGAGTTGGACGAGACCGTGTCGCCGGTCGAAGCGGGGCTGAATTTCGCCTTGTCGAAGCGCCGCCGCGAGGCCGGGGATTTTCCCGGCGCCGGACGCATTCTTGCAGAGCTTGCTGGAGGCACCTCGCGCATTCGCATCGGGCTGCATGTCGAGGGTGCACCGGCCCGCGAAGGTGCCGAGATCACTGGGCCGGATGGCACGGTGATCGGCAAGGTCACCTCTGGCGGCTTCGCACCCTCTCTCGGCCGCGCCATCGCGCTCGGCTTCGTGCCGCCTGCCTTTGCAACGTCCGGCTCCACGCTCGGCGTTACCGTCCGGGGGCGGAGCCAGTCCGCCACCGTTGTCCCCACTCCCTTTGTCCCGCACCGCTACGTCCGGAAGGCCAGCAAATGACCGCCAAGTTCACCAAGGACCACGAATATGTTCTCGCCGACGGCACGGTCGGCATCACGCCCTATGCGCAGGAGCAACTGGGCGACATCGTTTATGTCGAGCTGCCCAAGGTCGGCCAGAAGCTCAAGGCCGGCGATGAGGCCGCTGTGGTGGAATCGGTAAAGGCCGCTTCCGAGATCTACGCGCCGGCTTCGGGCACGGTTGTGGCGGTGAACGAGGCGCTCTCGGGTGAGCCGGGGCTGATCAACTCGGCGCCTGAGACCGATGGCTGGATCTTCAAGCTGGCGCTTGATGATGCATCGGAGCTGGATGGCCTGATGGACGCCACGGCCTATGCCGAACTGACCAAGTAAGGCACCAATCCATGCGTTACCTCCCCCATTCCGATACCGAGCGCGCCGAGATGCTGGCGGTGATCGGCGTGCCCAATGCCGAGGCGCTGTTTGCGCGCGTGCCGGCCCAGGCGCTGCTGCACGAGCCGGTCGACCTGCCCAGCCACAGCCCCGAATTCCTTGTCGAGAACAAGATGCGGAGCCTCGCGCGGCAGAACCACGCCGCTGGCGATGGCCCGTTCTTTGTCGGCGCCGGTGCCTATCGGCATCACGTGCCGGCGACGGTCGACCACCTGATCCAGCGCTCGGAATGGCTGACCGCCTATACACCTTACCAGCCGGAGGTCTCGCAGGGGACGCTCCAGATGCTGTTCGAGTTCCAGACGCAGGTGGCGCACCTGACCGGCATGGAGGTTGCCAACGCCTCGATGTATGACGGCTCGACCGCCACCGCCGAAGCGGTGCTGATGGCGCGGCGCCTGACCCGCCGCAACCGCATCGTGCTGTCGGGCGGGCTGCATCCGCACTATCGCGACGTGGTGCGCACCTATCTCGGCGACGGGCCGGACCTCGTTTGCCTGAAAGCCTCGCCGGAGGGGCAGGGCGATATTCTCAACCGCATTGATGGCGACACGGCCGCCATCGTCGTGCAGACGCCCGACTTCTATGGCCACCTGCGCAACCTCAGGGCCGCGGCCGATGCGGCGCATGCCGCCGGGGCGCTGCTGATCGTGGTGGTGACCGAAGTGGTGTCGCTGGGCCTGATCGAAGCACCTGGCGCGCTCGGGGCCGATATCGTCGTCTGCGAGGGCCAGTCAATCGGCAACAGCCTCAACTTCGGCGGGCCTTATGTCGGGCTGATGGCGACGAGGAAAGAGTTCGTGCGGCAGATGCCGGGGCGGCTCTGCGGCGAGACGGTGGATGCCGACGGGACGCGCGGGTTCGTGCTGACGCTGTCGACGCGCGAGCAGCATATCCGCCGAGAGAAGGCGACGTCGAACATCTGCACCAACGCCGGGCTCTGCGCGCTGGCGTTCTCCATCCACATGTCGCTGCTGGGCGAGGCGGGGCTCAAGAAGCTGGCGCGGCTCAACCACCACAATGCGGTCAAGCTGGCGCGGATGCTGGGCACGGTGCCGGGGGTTGAGCTGCTCAACAAGAGCTTCTTCAACGAGATGACCATCCGGTTACCGGTGCTGGCGGCGCCGGTGGTGGAACTGCTGGCGCAAGCCGGCGTGCTGGCCGGCGTACCGGTGAGCCGGCTGGAGCCGGACAACCCCGATTGCGCGAACCTCATCGTTCTTGCGGCGACCGAGCTGACCACCGACACCGATATCGAGATGCTGGCCGAGTGCCTCAACGCCGCGATTGCGGGAGAAGCCCAATGAGCATGAACACGCAAGGCCGGCCGACCGGCACGGGTACATTGTCGCCAAGCGGCGTCGGCTCGTCGCTGCTGCCCTCCGAGCCGCTGTTGTTCGAGATCGGCGACACCGAGCATTCCGGTGTGGACCTGCCGGATGTCACGATCGATGGCGGCTTCCTCGGCGGCTTCGAGCGGCAGAGCCCGATCGATCTCGCCGGGCTGACCGAGCCGGAAGCGCTGCGCCACTATGTCCGGTTATCCCGGCTCAACTACTCGATCGATAGCGGCATGTATCCGCTGGGCTCGTGCACGATGAAGCACAACCCGCGGCTCAACGAGAAGATGGCCCGGCTGCCCGGCTTTGCCGATATCCACCCGCTGCAGCCGGTATCGACGGTCAAGGGCGCGCTCGAGCTGATGAACGAACTCGGTCACTGGCTGATGACCCTGACAAACACCGCCGCCGTGGCGCTGAGCCCCAAGGCCGGCGCCCATGGCGAAATGTGCGGGATGATGGCGATCCGTGCGGCGCAGGAAGCGGCGGGGCAGGGGCACCGCAAGGTCGTGCTGGTGCCCGAAAGCGCCCATGGCACCAATCCCGCGACCGCGGCGTTCCTCGGCTATTCGGTCCGCTCGATCCCGGCGCGGGACGATGGCACGGTCGATGTCGAGGCGGTGAAGGCGGCGCTGTCGCCCGAAGTCGCGGCGATCATGCTGACCAACCCCAACACCTGCGGGCTGTTCGAGCCCGAGATCATCGAGATCGCCGCCGCGGTGCATGAGGCGGGGGCGTTCTTTTACTGCGATGGCGCCAATTTCAACGCCATCATGGGCGTGGTGCGGCCGGGCGATCTCGGCATCGACGCCATGCACATCAACCTGCACAAGACCTTCTCTACCCCGCACGGCGGCGGTGGGCCGGGAGCAGGGCCGGTGGTGCTGTCCAAAGCGCTGGCGCCGTTCGCGCCCGTGCCGTTTGTCCGGAGGGGCGAGGGCCCGCTGGACCTCGTCGAGCATGCCGAGGATGGGCATCTCGGCCGCATCACGGCGTTTCATGGCCAGATGGGCATGTATGTCCGGGCGCTGACCTATATGCTGAGCCATGGCGGCGACGGACTGGCGCAGGCGGCCAAGGACGCCGTGCTCAACGCCAACTACGTCAAGGCGCGGCTGGAGCAGAGCTTCTCGGTGCCGTTCCCCGGCCAGCCCGTGATGCACGAGGCGCTGTTCGACGACGGCTTCCTCGCCGGCACGGGCGTGTCGACGCTGGATTTCGCCAAGGCGATGATCGACGAGGGCTTCCACCCGATGACCATGTACTTCCCGCTGGTGGTGCATGGCGCCATGCTGATCGAGCCGACCGAAAGCGAGAGCCGCCAGACGCTGGACCGGTTCTGCGACACGATGCTGGCGCTGGCAGCGGACGCCAAGGCGGGCAATGCGGCGCGCTTCACCGCCGCACCAACGCGGGCGCCACGCCGGCGGCTGGATGAAACGCGGGCCGCGCGCAGCCCGATCCTCACCTGGGAACGAGCTGAGGATCTGCCGCAGGCGGCGGAGTAGCAGCTCAGGCGTTGCGCAGCATTGAGGTGACCGTCCGCGGGGCTTCGCGGGCGGTCGTCGCGGCAACTGGCGGTCTTTCCGTCCCCTGCGTAGCAACGTCAACAGCAAAGCGGGCGAGGAGGTCATTGAAGACCTCCGGCCGATCGCGGAACGGGGCATGGCCCGCATCGGGGACGATGTGGCACACGCCGCCCCACAGGTGACGGTAGCGTAGCCCGGCGACATAGCTGAGCCGCGCGAACGGCTCATCGATGCCGTTGACCATGGCGACCGGCAGCTCGATGGACTCGACCACCTGGCGCTGATCGTGCCCGGTGCCGCGCCGGAGGCTGGTGCCGACGGCAGGCCGGACGCGGGGATCGCAGCGCCGGATGTTCTCGAGAAAGCTCGGGTGACCGGAGGCGCCATAGCAGATTTCGTAGAAGCGCTGCACATCGGCAGAGCTGAAGTGCGCGCGAGTCGCCAGCAGCAGATCGAGATTGGTGCGGAACGCGCGCAGCATGCCCACTGGGCCGGGGCTCACGGGCGGTGCGCCGCAGACCATCAGCCCGCGATATTGGTCGGCGCCTCGTCCCGCCATTTCCATGGCGATGTGCCCGCCGAGCGACCAGCCGAACAGCACGGCCCCCTCGACATCGAGGGCCACGAGCATCTCCTCGATGGTCCCCGCAAAGCCGGGCATGGCGTATTGCGCCGCATCGCCAGCGTCGTCTGACTCGCCATGTCCCGGCAGGTCGGGCGCGATCAGGCGGAAGCGGCTGAGCAGCGGGCTGCTGAACTGGCGGTCGAACACCATGCGGCTGGCCCCGGAGCCGTGCAGCAGAACGATGGGTACGCCGGTGCCGCCGCTATCGGAAACGCGGAGGCGGCCGTTTCGGGTCTGGACGTCGCGGGTTCTGGCGGTCATGGCACGGATCCATCTCGGTCCGAGCCTGCCGCAAAACCCCTACGGCCACGCTTACCGGACTGGTCAAATCCGGCCTAACCATTTGGCTCAACTTTTATCTTTCCTGTCGCCGAACGCATGGGACACCTGTCATGCGAGGCCCTTGCTTCCCACTGGCATGCTGCCTTAGTTTTGCCTTCGGGAACTGGAGGCGGAACCATGGATCTCATCATCGATCTGGCGGTCACGGCGGTCTGCGTCTTCGTGGTTCTGCAATATGCCCGGTCGCTGAAAACGCATTTCGCCTCGCCCAAGATGCCGACCGGCACCGTGGTGATCTCGATTGTCGTGTCTCTGACCACCCTGATCTTTCTGGGTCTGCTCTGGCTCGAGTCGCAGCCCCTGCTGGCCCAGGCGTTGGGGATCGTGATCTGCCTTGGCAGCCTGTGGTTGTTCTACGCGGCCATCCGCGCCTCGCGCGAGGCCCGGCTGAAGATGGCCTTCGACGTCGAGAACCCGCACGGGCTGGTGACCACCGGCCCCTACCGCTACCTGCGGCACCCGTTCTACACCTCGTACCTGATCTTCTGGGTCGGCTTTGCAGTCGCCACCTGGTCGGCCTGGACCCTGGTGCCGCTGGCCATCATCCTGGTGATCTATGTGCGTGCCGCACTGGGCGAGGAAGCCAAGTTCTCGCGCACGCCGATGGCCGAGGAATACGCGGCCTACCGGCAGCGCACCGGCTTCTTCTGGCCGAAGTTCAGCTAGCGCGCGGCTAGAGCCGCTTGCTCAGGTAAACCACCGTGCTTTCCAGGAACGGCTCTTCAGCCGTCTCGATGTAGCCGACGCTGCGGTAGAGCGCGCGGTTGGCTGCCATCCGTCCGTTGGTAAGGAGACGGAGTTCGATGAGCCCGGCGGCGCGAGCCAGGGTCTCGGCATGGGCGAGAAGCTGCCGCCCGAGGCCGCGGCCCTGCGCGGCCGGGAGGACCGCGAGGTTTTCGACCCAGTAGTGGTCCGGACGCGCTTCGGTTTCGATCAGCGCGACGAGCTGGCCGGCTTCCTCGATCAGGTCGAAGCGATGGATGCTGATCGCCACGTTGTAGTCGGCCTGCATCGGGCGCGGCTCGCGGCCGATGATCGGCACCCATTTGGCATAGGCGGCGCGGACGAGGGCGCGGATAGCGGCAGCGTCTTCGGGGCGAGCGGTGCGCAGGGTTGTTTCCGGCATGAGCGTTGCTCCTCGGAGCACAAAAGCAAAGAGGCGGGCACCGGGCCCGCCTCTTGATTGATTTGCAGTCGCTGGGCCCTAGTTCAGCCGGGCCGCCACGTCCTTGATCGCCTGTTCGACCAGCGCGTCGCCCTTGGTGGTCATCTGCTTTTCGAGGAGCAGTCGCGCTGCCTCGACAGCCAGATCGGCCGATCGGGCACGGACCTCGGCAACCGCCTGGGCCTCGGCCTGGGCGATCTTGTCGGTCACCGCGCGCTCGCGGCGGGCGATCATCGCCTCGATCGAGTCCTTGGCCTCCGCAGTCAGCCGGAAGGCTTCCTCGCGGGCCGCGGTGACGATGTCCTCGGCTTCCTTCTCGGCCTCGTCGCGACGACGGGCATAGTCCTCGAGCAGGGCCTTGGCCTCCGCACGCAGCGACTCGGCTTCCGCCAGATCGGTTTCGATCTTCTTGATGCGATCGTCGAGCATCTTGGCGATGGTGCGATGCACGCCCAGATAGACCAGCCCGCCGATGAAAATCACGAGGGCGATCGTTGCCCAGATGGTGGCGCCGGAAGTGGCGTCCAGACCAAAGCTCCACATGACGCCTACTCCTTGGCAGCCGCGGTGACCGCGGCCTTGGCTTCGGCAGCGGTGACGCTACCGGCAATGCGCGCAACGAGGGCCTGGGCCGTCTCTGCGGCAATCGTGCCGACATTGGTCAATGCAGCTTGCTTGCCGGTGGCGATCCGCGCTTCAGCCTCCGCAAGGCGCTTGGCGAGGTCGGCCTCCACATCGGCACGCCGGCCGTCGATATCGGCCTTGATGCTGGCGCGGGTTTCCTCGGCTATGACGTGGGCGTTCTTGCGCGCCTCGGCCAGAGCCTCCTCATAGGCAGCCGCCGCCTTTTCGGTTTCCTGACGCAGGCGCTCGGCCTCCTTCAGGTCGCCTTCGATGCGGGTGCGACGAACCTCGAGGATCGAGCCGATGCGCGGCAGGGCCACGCGGCTCATGATGATGTAGAGCGCCGCGAAGGTGATCGCGAGCCAGAGCAACTGGCCACCAAACACCGCACTATCGAAAGGCGGGAAGGCGCTGTGCGCCTCTTCGGTATGCGCCTCGGTGCCGTGCGCGGCCTCGCCATGTGTCGCGTCGGCCCCATGCTCCTCGGCAGGTGCGACGACCTCGCCTTGTTGCAGAGCGTCCGCGTTCTCGGCCTGCGCCAGCACAATGATGTCGTTGGCAGTACCCGCCATCTCGCTACCCTTCATGGTCTGACGACCCCGGACGGATATCCGGGGCCCAGATCAGTGACGCCGTCAACCTGTCGTGGATCAGACCACAAACAGCAGCAGCAGGGCGACGAGGAACGAGAAGATGCCCAGAGCTTCGGTCACGGCGAACCCGAAGATCAGGTTCGAGAACTGGCCCGGAGCGGCCGCCGGGTTGCGCAGGGCGCCCGACAGGAAGTTCGAGAAGATGTTGGCCACGCCGATGGCGGCGCCCGCCATACCGAAACAGGCGAGACCAGCACCGATGAACTTTGCGGCTTCAGCTTCCATTTTTAAGTCTCCTTGGCAGCGACGTGCTGCGGGTTGGGGGCCGACCCGTCACCGTGACGGGAGGCGGATGGGAAAATCAGTGTCCGGGATGGATCGCGTCGTTGAGATACATCGAGGTCAAGAGCGCGAACACGTAGGCCTGGAGCACCGCGACGAGAAACTCGAGAGCGGTGATGCCGATCGTCAGCGCCAGCGGCAGCAGCGCGCCAAGCCAGCCCAGGAACCCAAGGCCGCCCATGCTGACCACGAACCCGGCAAACACCTTGAGCGTGATGTGACCCGCGAGGATGTTGGCGAACAGTCGCACGCTCAGCGAGATCGGACGGGAAAGGAAAGAGATCACCTCGATGATCGCCACCAGCGGCAGGATGTACATCGGCACACCGCTCGGCACGAACAGCTTGAGGAACTTCGGCCCGTTGCGCCAGAACCCGTAGACGACAACCACGATGAACACGAGCATCGCGAGCGCAAAGGTGACGATGATGTGGCTGGTGACGGTGAAGAAGAACGGGATCATGCCAAACAGGTTGGCGACGAGCACGAACATGAACAGCGAGAACACGAACGGGAAGAACTTCATGCCTTCCCGTCCCGCCGAGCCGGTCACCATGTTGGCAACGAACTCGTAGAATATCTCGGAAACCAGCTGCAAACGATTGGGGACGAGGCTGCGACGCTGCGTGGACAGGATCAGATAGGCCGAGATCAGGCCCGTCGTCAGGATCATGAACAGCGAGGAATTGGTGATGCCGAGCCCGCTGTCGCCAACGGGAAGGATATCGGTGATCGCAAACTGGTGGATCGGGTCGACTACGTTCGGATCGGCCAACTATGACACCCTGAGGCTGGAGCCTTCATTTATCTCTAACATCGTCCGGCGCTGCCGGATCGACCGGCGGCTGAACTGCCGCCCCGTTCATCTGCGCCGCAGCGCGCACCACATTGAGCACGCCCGCAACAAAGCCCAGCATCATCATGGCCAGAAACAGCCACGGGCTGGTGCCCAGCCACTGGTCGAGCAGGAAACCCATCCCCGCGCCCACCAGCACCGCCGCGACAAACTCCGAACCCAGCCGCAGACCACGGCTCAGCGCAGACATGTCGCGCGTGGCGGACGCAAACTGCTCGTCCCCCGCCACGCCCTTCTCACCCTGGGCGCGCGCGATACGTGCCTTGAGGTCAGAAGTCAGGGGGGCGGCCTCACCTTGAGCCGTCGGACGCCCGGTCTTGCGATCATTGCTCATCGCACACCTCCAGCGTCTTCAGGACACACTGATTGGAGCCCCCCGAAGTCGCGCGCAACATAGTTGTGGCCCATAAGGGTGTCAAGGCTGCCAACTGCGATCTAACCATTTGAAAACATTCACATTTCGGACTGCAACCGCAGGTGTGACATTGAGTCATGGCGACTCCGGTCTCCTCGATTGCGGCATCTGCACGGCAATGGGAGGCTAAACGGACGTCACTGCCGAAGCTAGCCCGCGATGCGCACGACCGCCTCGGCTGCCTTGAGGTCCACAGAAACCAGCTGACTGACGCCCCGTTCGGCCATGGTGACGCCGAACAGACGGTCGACCCGCGCCATGGTGATCGGGTTGTGGGTGATGACGAGGAAGCGCGTTTCGGTGCGCTGCGTCATCGTGTCGAGCAGGTTGCAGAAACGCTCGACATTGGCATCGTCGAGCGGAGCATCGACCTCGTCGAGCACACAGATCGGCGCGGGGTTGGTGAGGAACACCGCAAAGATCAGGCTCATCGCGGTCAGCGCCTGCTCCCCGCCCGAGAGCAGCGTCATGGTCGAGGGCTTCTTGCCCGGCGGGCGGGCGATGATTTCCAGCCCGGCTTCCAGCGGATCGTCGCTCTCGACGAATTGCAGCTCCGCAGTGCCGCCGCCGAACAGCGCCGTGAACAGCTCCTGGAAATAGCCGTTGACCTTGTCGAAGGCCTCGCTGAGCCTGGCCCGGCCTTCGCGATTGAGGCTCTGGATGCCGGCGCGCAGCTTGCCGATGGCGGCGATCAGGTCGTCGCGGTCGGTGACCATCAGGTCCCGCTTCTCCTGGACATCCTCAGCCTCCTTCTCGGCGCCGAGATTGACCCCGCCGAGGCGTTCGCGCTCGGCCTTCAGCCGGTCAAGGTGGGCTTCGACGTGGGACTCGACGGGCAGCGCCTGCTCGGGTCGGATGCCGGAGGCGGCGAGGGTCTGCGACGCGCTGATCCCCAGCGTCTCATGCACCTGCCGCTCGATCTGCTGGCGCTGCGCCACGAGTCCGGCAATGCGCTCCTCGATGCGCGCCTGTTCGGCCCGATGTCCGGCGAGGCCTTCGGCGGCCAGCCGCTGCGCCCGGTCGGCGTCACGATGTCGAGCCTCGCCGACGGCGAGGGCGTCGGCCGCGGTCTGGTGGGCGGACCGTGCCGCGGCGATCTTCTCGTCGAGTTCGCGGCGCTGCTCAGCGAAATGCTCGGGCGAGCTGTCATCGCTCTTGGCTTGCGCCTCAAGCTCCAGCCGACGCGCTTCGATGGTGGCCAACTGCAGGCGCGCGCTGTCGCGACGACGTTCCCAAGCGGCGGTTTCTGCAGACAGCTGCGCGAGGCGGGCGTCGCGCATGCGGGTGGCCGATTCGAAACCGGCGAGCCGCATACGGGCGTCGTCGGCACGTTGCCTGAGGCTGGCGACTGCGGCCTGATGTCTTTCGAGCATGGCATTGGCCTCGGCCTCACCGGCGCTGTCACCGGTGGTAACCTCGGCGCCTTCGACGGCCGAGCGGGCCTCGGCGAGGCTGGCTTCGATGCGGCTTCGTGCTTCTGCGAGGGCGCTCTGGCGGGCCATCAGGTCGGTGAGCGCGCGTTGGGCTTTCTCGACACCCGACTGTGCCTCGCCAAGTTCGCGCTGTGCCAGCCGCCAGGCATCGCGCCGAAGGCGTTCTTCACTGCGGGCGTGGCCCAGCTTTTCGGACAGGCCGGCGATATCGGCCCGACTGCTGTCGCGGGCACGGCGAGTGTCGTCGATTTCAGCTTCCAGTTCGGCGAGCCGGTTGCGCTGTGCCAACCGTTCGGCCGCGGCCGTTGGGGCGTCGGGGGCGGCGACAAAGCCGTCCCAGCGCCAGAGGCCGCCTTTCGGCGTGGTCAGGCGCTGCCCGGGCCGCAGCAGCGGCGCGAGGCGGGCAGCGCTCGCCGGATCGGCAACCACGCCGACCTGCGCCAGGCGTCGTGCGATCAAATCAGCACCCGCGACATGGGCCGAAAGCGGCTCGGCGCCCTGGGGGAGCGACGGGTCCGCGCTGGCTTCGGCGCCGGCCCAGTGCAGCGGGGCTGCAGGATCGGTCGAGGCTTCGAGATCGTCGCCGAGCGCTGCGCCAAGGGCGGTCTCGTAGCCGGGTGCGACGGTCAGCCGGTCGACGAGGCTCGGCCAGTCGCTGGCGCCATGCGAGAGAATGCGCTTGAGGGTCTGCGCCTCGGCTTCGAGGCGACCGAGCGCGGTCTCAAGCCGTTGCAGCTGCGGAACGGCCGCTTCATGCGCGGCCTGGGCGGCGGCCGTGTCGGCTTCGGCCCTGACCGCCGCCAGCTCGGCTTCCGCCAGCTTCTGCTGAACGCCTTCCAGCGCGAGGCGGCGCTCCGCCAGCGTACGATCGGCCTCGAGCGCCGCGGTAACGGCGGCAGCATCGCGCACAACCCCGGCGAGTTCCTGCTCCAGCCGACCAACCCGCTGGCGGGCTTCGTTGAGCGCCCGTTCGGCAGCAGCCCGGCGGGCACGGATCTGCGCCAGAGCGTCGCCGGCCGACCTGAGATCTGCCTCGGCACTGACGAGCTCGCGGGCGATGGCGGCGACCACTTCGCGGGCTTCGGCCAGCGCATCGGCTTCGCCGGCGCTCTCCGTCGCGAGGCGGTCGCGCTCGGTGCCGGCGGCCATGAGCGCCTCATCTGCCTCCTCGACCAGCGCCGCTTCACGCTTGAGGTCGGCTTCGAGCTGCTGCTGGCGTTCGGCCCGTTCGGCCTGCCGTTGCGTGGCGCGCCGGACTTCCGCCTCGTGCTGTTCGGCGAGGATGGTCAGCCGCTGCAGCACCGCGCCGGCTGCCGCTTCCGCCTCGCGCAGCGGCGCGACGGCGCGGTTGGCCAAGAATACCACCTTCTGCGCTTCGAGTTCGAGATGCTGGGCTTCGGCGAGGGCGCGGACCAAGGTGCCGAGTGCGGCTTCCGCATCCTTTTCGGCAAAGCGGGCCGCGACCCAGCGGATGTGATAGAGCGTCGCTTCGGCGCGGCGGATATCGCCCGATAGCGCGCGGTAGCGGGTGGCGAGCCGCGCCTGGCGCTTCAGGGTGTCGAGCTGCTGCTCCACCTGCGCGATGATGTCGTCAACGCGTTCGAGATTCTGTTCGGCGGCCCTGAGCCTGAGTTCGGCTTCGTGGCGCCGGGAATGGAGGCCGGAAATGCCGGCGGCCTCTTCTAGGAGCGCGCGCCGCTGCTGCGGCTTGGCGGCAATCAGCTCGCCAATCTGGCCCTGCCGGACCAGCGCCGGCGAATGCGCGCCGGTCGAGGCATCGGCGAACAGCAGTTGCACATCCCGCGCCCGCACCTCGCGGCCATTGACGCGATAGACCGAGCCCTGCTCACGCTCGATGCGACGGGTGACTTCGAGGGTGTCGGCAGTGTTGAGCGGGGCAGGTGCGGTGCGCGCGCTGTTGTCGAGCACCAGTGTCACCTCGGCGCTGTTCCGCGCCGGCCGGCCGCCCGAGCCGTTGAAGATGACATCGTCCATGCCCGAGGCGCGCATCGCCTTGTATGAGCTTTCGCCCATCACCCAGCGCAACGCCTCGACGAGGTTGGACTTGCCACAGCCATTGGGGCCCACGACCCCGGTCAGGCCGGGCTCAAGCACGAGCTCGGTCTGGTCGGAGAAGGATTTGAAGCCGGTGAGCTTGAGGCGCGTGAACTTCATCGCGCCCCCGTCTCGGGATGCGCCTTAGGCCAGCAGCGGATCGATTTCCGCCTTGAGCACTTCGAGAGAGGCTTCACCCGTGATCATCTTGCCGTTGATATAGAAGGTCGGCGTGCCCTGCAGCTGGAAATCCTTCAGCGCCTGATCACGAACCGCTTCCAGTCCGGTGAACAGCTCCTGATTCGTCAAGGCTGCGTCGTAGGTTTCCTTGGTGAAACCAAGTTGCTCCGCGACTTTCAGCATGGCGTCGTTCGGCGTGTTGGACGCAGCCCACTCCGCCTGGGTCTTGAAGAAGGTGTCGACCACGTCGTGATAGCGGCCCTCGCCCGCAGCTTCGGCGAGGAGGAACACCACCGCATCGAGCACGTTGCGGACGAACGGCCGGGGGATGAACTGCATCTTGCCGGTGTCGATATACTCCGCCTTGAGCTGCGGATAGACATCGGCGTGAAACGCGGCGCAATGCGGGCAGGTCGGCGACAGGTACTCGATCATCAGCACCTTGGCTTCAGCCACGCCCACCGGATGGTCCTTGATGCCTTCCGGCAGGGTCATCAGCTTGGCGATGTCGAACTGCGCGCCGGGCGCCGGCTTGGGGCCCGCGCCCTCGACGGCGGTGGCCGTATCGGTCTTGCCGCCGAGGAAGTACCAGGCCGCGCCACCGGCAGCCACGAGCGCTGCGGCTCCGGCGCCGATGATGACATTGCGACGATTGGCCATGGCGACACTCCATTGTTCGTTGCCGCCGTATTATCGATGCGCGACCCACCCGGCAAGTTCAACCGTCGATGAACATTCGGTGAAAGGCTCAGCGCCGGCGGGCGAGGGCGAGACCCAGATCGCGCAGCGCGTCACGCAGGGCGGGGTCGCCGACGGACTCGACGCCACGCTCAACCTCGGCGCGGGCGGTGTCGTCGAGGGCCGGTTCGGGCTTGGCTGCGGCTGGGGCAGAGATGAACGGGGTGGCGCTGAGGCGGACGTGGCCGACCAGCAGGTAGCCAAAGTAGCGGTTCACCGCGCTGGCCACGCGCTCGCCTTCATGTGCTAGCGACAGCGCGTGCCCGGGATGGCAGCTGAGATAGAGCACCGCGCCCTCGACGCCGCGCTCGCCACGCGGCCAGGTCAGCTTGTCGGGACGCGCCATCTTGTCATAGGGCGCGGGCGCCATGGCGCCCCAATGCTCGAGCAGGTCGCGGCTGGCAAAGCCCCGCTTCCTGAGCGCCGGATCGAGCGCGCGGCCGAGCGCCTCGCTGACCGGGACGGCCCGGTTCAGCCGCTTGGTCTCAGCTTCGGCTGCGTCTTTCGGCTTGTCGGCCACTGGTGACAACCCCGTCACTTGTCTTGCGCGGCCCGCTGCGAACCGCCATCTGTGGGGCCATCATGACAGATGCCGCGACCCAGGAAAACGCTGCGCCGACAAACGCTGCGCCGATAGATGCCGAGGCGGTGCTGGCCTGGTATGACCGGCATGCCCGCACGCTGCCCTGGCGGGTGGCGCCGGCTGACCGGGCGCGGGGGCAGCAACCCGATCCCTATCGGGTCTGGCTGAGCGAAGTGATGCTGCAGCAGACCACGGTGGCCGCGGTCGGGCGGTACTACGCCCGCTTCGTCGAGCTGTGGCCGACGGTGGCGGACCTCGCCGCTGCCCCGCTCGATGCGGTGCTGGTCGAGTGGGCGGGTCTGGGCTACTACGCCCGTGCCCGCAACCTGCATGCCTGCGCGGTCGCGGTGTTCGAACGGTTCGGCGGGCGGTTTCCGACATCCTCGACGGAACTGCTGACCTTGCCCGGGATCGGGCCTTACACCGCTGCCGCGATTTCAGCGATCTGCGCCGACGAGCGGATCGCGGTGGTCGACGGCAATGTCGACCGGGTCGTGGCGCGCTACCTCGCGCTGCCTGTGCCTGTGCGTGACGCCAAGGAACTGGTGCGGGGGGCGGTGCAGCAGGCAGTGCCGGATAGGGCGGGAGACTTCGCGCAGGCGCTGATGGATCTGGGCGCCACCATCTGCGCACCGCGCAATGCCAGTTGCATGCTCTGCCCGCTGCAACCTGACTGCTCGGGCGCCAAGACCGAGCCGCTGCGCTTTCCGGTGAAGGCGGAAAAACCCGATCGGCCAACGCGTTATGGCCACGCCTTCGTGATTTTCGACAGCGCTGGCGACGTCTATCTCGAAAGGCGCGATAGCAAGGGATTGCTGGGCGGCATGACGCAGGTGCCGGTGAGCGAATGGGGCGACGACCGACAGCCATCGCGGCCACCGCTTGCCGCAGAGTGGCGCAGCCATGGCCAGATTGTCCATGTCTTCACGCATTTCCGGCTGGAACTGCAGGTGTGGTCGGCCCGCGCCCCGGACCCGGCCGCACTCGATGCGGGCTGGTGGGCCAGCCCGGGAAAGCTCGATGCCGAAGCATTGCCCAGTGTGTTTCGCAAGGCGCTTGCAGCAGCCGGGGTCGAGTAACCCGAAAACAGCGCCGCCGGCATCCTCGCGAATGCCGGCGGCGGGTTGGCCCGTGATTTGGAGGTCAGGTCAGGCCGAAAGGCGTTCCATCTGCGCGCGCACCTGCTCGCGGAAATGGTCGATGGGATCGAGGCTGCGGCCATTGCGGGCGTGCCAGAAGGTCCAGCCATTGCAGGCTTCCGCGCCCTGCACCAGGGCGCCGACGCGATGGATGGAACCCATGTGCGGGCCCGAGACCAGCGAGCCATCGGCCCGGACCAGCGCGGTGTAGCGCTGGCGATCATCGACCAGTTCGGTGCCGGGGGCGATCAGGCCCATTTCGACCAGTGAGCCGAAGGCGACGCGCGGCGCCTGGCGCTTGGACACGGCGGTCTCGATGGCGGCGGCGTCAAGCGTGCGGATCGAGGCGATGCGCTTGAGCGCCCCGGCGATGTAGCGCGGCTCGCGTTCGATGCCGATGAAATGGCGCCCGAGCTTCTTGGCGACAGCGCCGGTGGTGCCGGTTCCAAAGAACGGGTCCAGCACGACATCGCCGGGCTTGGTGGTGGCGCTCAGCACGCGATAGAGCAGGGCCTCAGGTTTCTGGGTTGGGTGCAGCTTGTCGTCGCCTTCGTCCTTCAGCCGCTCGGCGCCGGTGCAGATCGGGAACAGCCAGTCCGAACGCATCTGCACGTCGTCATTGGCAAGTTTCAGCTGCTCGTAATTGAAGGTCGGGCGGCTGTCGCGGGAGCGGGACGCCCAGATCAGGGTTTCATGGGCATTGGTGAACCGGGTGCCGCGAAAATTCGGCATCGGGTTGGCCTTGCGCCAGATCACGTCGTTGAGCATCCAGAAATCGAGATCCTGGAGTGCGGCGCCGACGCGGAAGATGTTGTGATACGAGCCGATGACCCAGATGGCGCCATCGGGTTTGAGGATACGCCGCGCCGCCTTGAGCCAGGCGCGGGTAAACACGTCGTAGTGGGCAAAGCTGTCGAACTTGTCCCATGCGTCGTCCACGCCATCGACCCTGGACTGGTCGGGGCGAGTCAGACCCTGCTCCAACTGGAGATTGTAGGGCGGGTCCGCGAAAACGAGATCAACCGAGCCGGCCGGCAAGGCATTCATATGGTCGATGCAATCGCCCACAAGGATGGTGTCGATAGGGAGCGCGCTCCCTTCGGCATTGGCGGAAACCGCCATACGCGCCGTACGCAACATACTCGAACCCTGACGCAGTACTAACGAGCACAGTCGTAACCTGTTAGGGTTAAAGGGAATTTAAGCGCGTAGGTGAAGAGGACGTTAACGGGGTTGCCGTCGATCAGCTGGCGGCGCGCAGGCGGACCGCGTTGGCACAGGGCGCGAAGTCCAGCCGGTGATGCCGACCCGGCCCATGCGTGTCGAGCGCCAGCAGGTGCGCCGGCGCGCCATAGCCCTTGTGGCTCGAAAAGCCGAAATGCGGCTCCTCGCAATCCATCACGGCACACATCCGGTCGCGCGTGACCTTGGCGACGATCGAGGCAGCGGCGATGGAGGCGGAACGCGCATCGCCGGAAACGATTGCTTCGGCCGGGCAGGGCAGGCCCCTGGGCAGCCGGTTGCCATCGATCAGCACGTGATCGGGCCGCACGGCAAGGCCGAGCACGGCCTGTCGCATCGCCCACATAGTGGCGCCAAGGATGTTCAGCTCGGCAATGATGCGGGGTGGTGCGATTGTGATCGAGACCGACGCGGTGGCGATGATGAGCTCGAACAACTGTTCGCGCCGCCGCGCCGTCAACGCCTTGGAGTCGTCGAGCCCCTCTGGAACGTTGCTGCGATCGAGCACCACGGCGGCGACCACAACCGGCCCCGCAAGTGGCCCACGTCCGGCCTCGTCCACCCCGCAGATGCGCCGGGCGCCAGCGGCGAAGGCAGCATCTTCGAAGCTGAGGTCAGGGAACAGCGAAGGTGATTCGTCACGCATGCCCCAGCATCGCCAAGGCGAGGCAGGACGCAAGGGGAGGCGCGCCGGCTAGAACAGGCTCAACTGCCCGTCATCGAGCCTGGGCGCGACGAACAGGTCGGTGCGCAGCGGCGGCATCGGCTTGTTGAGGCCGTAGCGCTCCTTGGCCTTAGCCAGCCGCTGCTGCAGCAGCACCGCATAGGCGCCGTCGCCCTTCATGCGTGTGTGGAAGTTCGGATCATTGTCCTTGCCGCCGCGCGCGTCGCGGATGAGGCCCATGACATGACCGACCCGATCCGGGAAATGCCGGAACAGCCACTCGCGGAAGATGTCTCGGACTTCCAGCGGCAGCCGGACGAGGATGGTGCTGGCATCGCGCGCACCCTGGGCGGCGGCCGCATCGAGAATGCGCTCGAGCTCCATGTCGTTGATCGCCGGGATCATCGGCGCGGCCATGACGCTCACCGGCACCCCGGCTTCCGAGAGGAGGCGTACCGCCTCAAGGCGCTTCTCGGGGGTCGAGGCGCGCGGCTCCATCTTGCGGCTGAGCTTGTGATCCATGCTGGTGATCGAGAGCGCGACGCGCACGAGGTTGAGCTCGGCGAGGGGCTTCAGGATATCGAGGTCACGCACCACCAGTGCTGACTTGGTGGTGATGGTCACCGGATGGCGCGCTTCAAGCAGCAGTTGCAGGATGCCCCGCGTCAGCTTGTGCTTGCGCTCGGCAGGCTGGTATGGGTCGGTATTGGTCCCCATGGCGATGGGCTTCACGCGATAGCGCTTGTCTGCCAGCTCGCGGCGCAACTGCTCGACGGCGTTCACCTTCACATAGATGTCGCGCTCGAACTCCAGCCCGGCCGAGTGGCCGAGATAGGCGTGGGTCGGGCGCGCAAAGCAATAGGAGCAGCCATGCTCGCAGCCACGATAGGCGTTGATCGAGCGATCAAAGCCGATATCGGGGCTCTCGTTGCGGGTGATGATGGTGCGGGCACGCTCGACATGCTCGATGGTTTCGAACGGCCTCAAGTCCTCGACCTGACCCCAACCATCGTCGAAAGCCTCCCGCTGCTCGCGCTCGAACCGGCCAGTGGCATTTGTCTGCGCACCGCGCCCGCGATTGACCGCAGGATCGACCAGCCGGCGCGACACGAGATCCGCGTCCCGTGTCCGGTTCAGCTTCTCCAGCGCCTCGAAGGAAGGCGCGACATGCATGCCCATCTGCCGTCTCCACCGTCTGCCGCAGGCAAAGCGCCCACGGTCATCAACGATGAATCAACCATAGCAGTTGCAATGGGTCAGAACAAGAACAGAACAGGAACATCGGCGCGGGGATAAGTTTCCTCCCCCCGCGCTCGTCGCTATCTCAGGGGCCTAGAAGCCCAGGAGGGAACGCCGGCCCCATAGGACGAAGACGCCGATGGCGAGCAGGATGATGTTGAGCCCGATGGTCTTGGAGGTTTCGCCACGGCGCGCATGCAGCCCGATAGCGAGGATCTGCAGCACGATGGTGCCGAGTGCCGCGAGCGGCGTGAGGAAGGGCAGAATACCGGTCGCGACCGGCAGAATGAGCCCGAGGCCGCCGGCCAGATCGACGAAGCCGACGAACCTGACGAAGCCTGGGGAGGAGTCGCCGACCCAGGGTATCATCGCCGCGGTCTTCTCCTTCGGCTGTATCGCCTTCATGTAGAAGGCCATGATGTAGAAAAGTGCCGCGACGGCCGACGCCACCCACAGCCAGAAATCGAGAGAGGTCAGGAAGTCCATGTGTCGCCCCCAGAGCGGTGTCCAATGATGCGCGAAAAGTGGCGAAGGTCCGCCTGTCCCGCAATCTGGATAGTACTGGAAACATTATCCCGAAAACTGCATAATGGGCGGCATGAACCTTGATGGCATCGACGTCTTCGTCCGGGTGGCGCAAGCCAACGGTTTTGCACTGGCGGCACGGCAGCTCGGGATGCCGACCAGCACCGTCTCGGCCAAGATTGCCCGGTTGGAGCAGCGGTTGGGGGTGACGCTGATCCAGCGTTCGACCCGTCGCATGCACCTCACCGAGGCTGGGGAAGCCTACCTCGGCGCCTGCCTGAAGGCGCTGAGCGCGCTCGACGCTGGCGAGAGCCAGATCGCCGCCGGCAATGTCACGCCGCGCGGACTGTTGCGACTGACCGCCCCATCGGACCTGGCCAGTGCTTTGGTTGCTCCGGTTGCGGCGCGATACCTCGCGCTCTATCCCGAGGCGCGTGTCGATCTGGTGGTGACCAGCCGGGTGCTCGACCTTGTCGGGGAGGGCATCGACCTTGCGGTTCGCGTGGGAATGCTGCGCGACTCCACTCTGATCAGCCGCAAGGTGCCGCTTGGGGCCGTGGGTCTGTGGGCCAGCCCAGATTATGCGCGGAGCCGCAGTCTGCCGCTGGACGCGAGCGAGCTTGCGGCGCATGACATCGTGGATTTCGCCCCGATGCCCGAAACTACGGTGCTGGTGAACGCTGCCGGGAAGGAGCTGCGTCTGCCTAAGTTCGGCCGGGCCTCAGTCGACGACATGCAGAGTGTCCGGGCGCTCGTCACTGCGGGCGTGGGCATCGGGCTTCTGCCCGAAGTGGTGGCCCGAGGGGACGATCTGGTCCGCGTCCTCCCGGAGTTCTCCATCACGCAGGACTTTGTCTATTTCGTCTACCCGGCCCAGCGGCACGTGACGGCGAATGTACGGGCGTTCATCGATCTGGCGCTTGAGGCCACGCGGCAGCATCGCGTGGCCACCGAGTAGGACCAGCTAGCAGCCCAGGTCAGGCTGCAGCGGCGAGGGCGGCGATTTCGGAGGGGACGCGGAACCGTTCAAGTTCGGGGCGGGCGAAGAGATAGCCCTGGAAAAGCTTGATGCCGGCGGCACGCAGCACCTCGGCTTCGGCCCGCGTCTCGATGCCTTCGGCCAGAACGGTGATGCCGAGTTGCCGGCAGATGCCGACAATGCCGGCAACGATCGCCTGGCGTGGGGCGGAGCTGTCGATGCCGCGCACCAGCTCCATGTCGATCTTGATCACGTCGGGCTGGAAGCGCGCCAGCAGCGTGAGCCCGGCATAGCCGGCGCCGAAATCGTCGAGCGCGATGGTAAAGCCCATGTTGCGGTAGCTGGCGACGATGTTCTGCACATGGGCAGCATCGACGATGCGCTCGTTCTCGGTGAACTCGAACATCAGCCGCTTCGGATCGAACCGGGCGCGGGCCGCTGCGGCGAGCGAGGCCTTGATGCAAGCTTTGGGCTCATAGACCGCATTGGGCATGAAGTTGATCGAAAGCTTGGCGCGGGAGCCCGGCGGCAGGTGCCGGCCGGCCAGTTCGATGGCCTTCACCCGGCAGGCTTGATCGAAGCGATAGCGGTTTTCCTCGGTGACGGCGGCAAGGACGGTGGCTGCGCTTTCGCCGTTCTGGCCACGCACCAGGGCCTCGTAGCCCCAGATGTCGCCGGCATCCAGGTCGATGATGGGCTGGAAGGCCATGGTGAGCGCGACCGGGAATTCATCCCCGTTGCGGCACCCCAGGCAGGCTTGGTCGGATGGCACTGAGAAAACCCGTTCTAGGTTCTGTTTGCCAGCGACACTCACACGGGGCGGCTTAAGGAAGCGCTGCCCCGCAAGGTTGCCGAGGGGTGAACGGGCGTGTGGTGTTAGCCTGCGACCTTGGAGAAATCCGCCACCAACCGCATCGTATCGCGGAGTTTGGCGAGGAGGTTCAACCGGTTGGCGCGGATGGCCGGATCGGCATCGTTGACCATCACGGCTTCGAAGAAGGCGTCCACCGGGGCGCGCAGGGTGGCGAGGGCAGCGATGGCGCCCTGGTAGTCATTGGCGGCGACCTTGCCGGCGACGGCGGCGTCGGCCTTCATGATGGCGTCGGCCAGCGCGATCTCGGTATCGAGCTTGAGCTGCTCGGTGGCGACCGGCGCATCGTATTTCCGGCCGTCCTTCTTTTCCTCGGCGGCGAGGATGTTGGCGGCGCGCTTATAGCCGGCGAGGAGGTTCTGGCCATCGGGTGAGCCGAGCAAGGCCGAGAGGGCCTCAACGCGGCGGGTGATTTCGAGGAGGTCGTCGCTGTCGGCATTGATGACGGCGTCGACGAGGTCATGCCGGGCGCCGGCATCGCGGAGGGTGACCTTCAGACGGTCGTGGAAGAACGACAGGAGGTCGGGCTCCACGGTAAGCGAGAATCTTAAGCCGTTATCCACGACGATCCTGATCACGCCCAGCGCCGCACGCCTCAGCGCGAAGGGATCGCGCGAGCCGGTCGGCTTTTCGTCGATGGCCCAGAAGCCGGTGAGGAGGTCGAGCTTGTCGGCCAGCGCCACGGCGATGGCGACGGGCTCGGCGGGGACGAGGTCGGAGGGGCCCATCGGCTTGTAGTGATCGGAAATGGCGTTGGCGACGGCGGCGGACTCGCCCTGGGCCAGCGCGTAGTAGCGGCCCATGACGCCCTGCAACTCGGGGAACTCGCCGACCATGCCGGTCACGAGATCGGCCTTGGACAGCATGGCGGCGCGCTTGGCCAGTTCGACATCGGCGCCGACCTTGGGCGCGATCTCGGCGGCGAGCTTCACCAGCCGCTCGACGCGCTGGAACTGCGTCCCGAGCTTGGCGTGGAAGATGCTCTCTTCGAGCTTGGGCAAGCCGTGCTCGAGCGGCAGCGCCAGATCGGCATTGTAGAAGAAGCGGGCGTCCGAGAGCCGGGCGCGGATGACACGCTCGTTGCCGGCGATGATCGCCTTGCCGCCATCGGCAGCGACCTGGTTGGAAATGATGATGAAATTCGGCGCCAGCTTGCCGGCGCCATCGCGCAGACAGAAGCACTTCTGGTTGGCGCGGATGGTGGCGATGATCGCTTCCTCGGGGACTTCGAGGAAGGCCGGATCGAACGACCCCATCATCACCACCGGCCACTCGACGAGGCCGGCGACCTCTTCGAGGAGGCCATCATCATGGATGACGGTGAGGCCCTGCGCGAAGGCGAGGTGATCGGCATCGGCGCGGATGATCTCCTTGCGCCGGTCGATATCGAGGACGACCTTGGCCTTTTCGAGCGCCTGCACATAGTCGTCGAAGCGCTTCACCCGGATAGCATCGGGCGCGAGGAAGCGGTGGCCATAGGTGGTCTGGCCGCTGGCGACGGTGTTCGAGTGGAACGGGATCACCACCGGCTCGTCATTGTCGGTGCCGAAGGTGGCGGTGATGGCGCGGAGCGGGCGCACCCAGGTCAGCCCGCCATTGCCCCATTGCATGGATTTCGGCCAATCGAAGCCGGTGATCACCCTGGGCAGCAGCGTGGCGAGAATGTCGGCAGCCTCGGCGCCCTTCTTCTCGATATGCGCGACGTAGAACTCACCCTTTTTGGGATCGGACTCGATCTTGGCCTGATCGATGGAGGTGAGGCCGGCCGCTTTGAGGAACCCATCGATGGCCTGCTGCGGCGAGCCGACGCGCGGCCCCTTCTTCTCTTCGCGCGTGTCCGGCGAGCGGGTGGGAAGGCCGGTGACCGTCAGCGCCAGCCGGCGCGGCGTCACGAACGCCTTGGCGCCCTCATAGACAAGACCGGCGTCGACCAGCGCATTGGTGACGGTCTTCCTGAGGTCTTCCGCCGCCTTGCGCTGCATGCGCGCGGGGATTTCTTCGGAGAACAGTTCGAGCAGCAGTTCGGGCATGGCAAAACCGGCGTTGAGAGCGCGGCGAGCGTTAGCAAGTGCGGGCCGCAAAGTCTACGGTCGGGCTACCACCCGCCGCCGCCTCCGCCGCCACCTCCGCCGCCCGAACCGCCGCCGCCGGAAAAGCCCGAGCCGGATGATGTCGAGGGTTGGGCGGCGACCATCGCGGCGCTCACGGCACCGGCCGTGGTCGCGACGGCGCGGGAGAAATTGCCCGTACCGCTCCAGCTGCTGCCCGAATAAAAGCGCGGTTGGTAGGTGCCGGAGACGCCTTCGACGGCGTTGCGGGCAAGCTCGCCCTCGAAATGGTCCGACCAAGGTTCCTCGACGCCGAGGGCGATGGCGTAGGGCAGGATGGATTCGAAGCGCTCGACCGTCATCGGCGGCTCGCCATTGATGTTGAGACGGTTCTTTTCGGCCGTATCGAGATACATCCGGAAGCCCTCGATCTGGTCCATGACCTTGCGCCCCTGCACCGTGGGCGCCCGCATCAGCACGGCGAACAGCACGTTGAGCAGCACAATCGAAACGGCGGCAATGAACGGGGTGTCGATGCGGATGAAGCTGAAGGCGTTGCCTGCCCCGCCGACGAAGTTGAAGCCGACCACGCCCAGCCAGATGACGACGAAGATCCGCTGTAGTGCCGATCCGGTGCTGAGCGTCTGGATCACCGATGTCAGGATGCCGAGCACGATGCCGGCGAACACCGCAATCACCAGAAAGCCGATATCGAGCAGTTCGAGCCCGATCATTGCGAACAGGATCAGTGCAGAGCCGGCCACGCCAACGAGCACATAGGTAGTATTGTTGCGGAAATAGACGTCCCGGTTCTCGGTCTCGATGGCCTTGATGAAGGCGCCGCGCAATTCGTTGAGCTTTGGGCCCGTCGTCTTGTCCACGGTGACTGTCCGGCGCGAGGACACATGCTCGAAGATCAGCTTTTCGCCCGGTGGCAGTCGCCCTTCGGCCGCGCCGGTGCTGGTAATCGACAGCTTGCTCGCGATGTTGTCGATCTTGACGAGGCCCTTGACCCCAAGGTCGAACAGCGCGGCGGTGAAGGCGGTCCACCCAACCTTGTCCCAGCCCATCTTGTGCACATAATGCACCAGCGCCGGTGAGAAGCCCTTGGGCGGATGGAACAGCGGAATGATGGTGCCGCGCGCCGGGTCCCGACCGACCGCGTGCCAGGAAAAGATGTAGTAGAGCGCCACAAGGAACACCGCGATGGCCGGCACCACCAGCTCGCGATGGTCGCTGAGCCACCAGAGCAGTTCGGTATCGCCGGTTGGCGGGGCGAGGATGCCCTTCTGGAACGAGGCGGCAATGGTCAGCCCTTCACCGGGGGACAGCGACCGCGTGGTGCGAAAGACAGCCGTCGTGTCGGAGGTCCGAGTGATGGATACGTCGGATTCGGTGGAGCCGGCCGGGCCGGTGAAGGCAACGAGGTCGGAGATCACCGCGCCATCGGGCAGGGTGATGCTGGCGACCGATTCCGAGATCTCGAAGTTCCAGTAGTTGCCGGTGGCATTCCAGTAGAGCTCGTCATGGTCGGCAAACTGCCGTCCCATGCGGGTCATGGTGTAGCGGATGGTATAGCGGTGCCTGCCGTAGCTGAGGAAGACATCCGGATCGCCGATGCGGATGCGCTTGAAGCCGCTTGCGGGCGTTTCTTCGCTGTAAGGCTCGTTGCTCCCATCGCGAGTGACGGAAATGACCCGCAGGTTCGAGCGCACCCGTGAGTTGTCCTCATTGACCAGCGTGATCGGGATATCACGGTAGATGCCGCGGCGAATCTCAGAGCCCGCCGCAAACACGTCGATGGTCTCGATGACCTCGACCGAGCCGTCGACCATCAGCCGCACGGCCGACGAGAACGACGTGATCCGTTCCTGCGCTGCCGCCGGAAGCACCAGCGAAAACAGCAGCAACAGCGCTGCGCCCAGCGCCAGCAGCCTCGCAACGCCCGTCTGGAGTGGCACGGCGCCGGCCCGCTAAAACTTCACCTGCGGGACCGCCCGGTCGGCCTCGTTCTCGAGCTCGAAATACTCGGCCTTGTCGAAGTGAAAGACATTGGCGACGACGTTGGACGGGAAGCTTTCCACCGCCGTGTTCAGGTCGCGAACCGTGCCGTTGTAGTAGCGTCGCGACATCTGGATCTCGTCTTCGACGGTCCTGAGCGCGTTCTGGAATTCCAGAAACGTCGTGTTGGCCTTGAGGTCGGGATAGGCCTCGGCAACCGCAAGCAGCCGGCCTAGCGCACCCGACAGCGCGCCTTCCAGCATGCTTCGCTCGGCAGGGCCGGCATTGGCACCGGCGGTCGCTGCGGCGCGGGCCTGGACCACGGCCTCGAGGGTCTCGCGCTCGTGGCCCATGTAGCCTTTCACGGTCTCCATGAGGTTGGGGATCAGGTCGGTGCGGCGCTTGAGCTGCACGTCGATGCCGGACCAGCCCTCGTTCTTGAGTTGCCGCTTGGCCACCAGTTGGTTGTAGATGTAGATCGCGTAGCCGACGACGGCGACGATGATCGCCAGGATGATCAGACCAGTCACGCGCGCTCTCCAGTATTGGCCAGTGTTTTAATCATGGTGGCACCCGGCCGGTGCCCGTTCAACTGTGGCAGTGACCGTTTGAACCGCTTTCGACGCCGCTGCCTCAGCTCTCCGCCTCGTCTTCGTCCGGTGGTGGCTTCGGCGGATATTTGGGGCGTCGGCGATAGGCTTTCGGATCGGGCTCGACCTTGGGCTGGAACGCACCCGCGCGCAGGGCCTTTGCCGCGGCGTTGCGCGGGGCCACCTGCTTGCGGGTGAGAGGGACCTTGTCCTTCACAGCTAACGCTCGTTGAGGCGGGGCATCAGCTCGACGAAGTTGCAGGGCAGGTGGCGGGCATCGAGCTGTGCCCTGAGGATGCCCTCCCACGCATCGCGACAGGCGCCGCGCGAGCCGGGCAGGGCGAAGACGAAGGTGGTGGCGATGAGGCCGGCCGTGGCACGCGACTGCAGCGAAGAGGTGCCGATGGTGGTGGCGGAGTACTGATGGAACAGCACCGAGAACCCGTCCATCCGCTTGTCGAACAACGGCTCGAGCGCTTCAGGTGTGACGTCGCGGCCGGAAAAGCCGGTGCCGCCGGTGGTGAGGACGACGTCGACCGCCGGATCGGCAACCCAGGCGCTGACCCTGGCGCGAATTTCGGCAATGTCATCCCGCACCACGGCGCGCTCGGCGCAGCGGTGACCGTCGGCCTCGAGCAGCGATTTCAGCAGCGCGCCCGCCGTGTCGGTTTCGAGCGTGCGGGTGTCGGATACGGCCAGCACCGCAATCGACAGCGGCACAAAGGCCTTGGCTGGGTCGAGCTCGCTCTTGAACACTTTGGTCAGGGGTCCTTGTCAGATTTGGGGGCAGCAGGTCCATCGGCCGGGGCTGGCGCTTCCGTGGTGGCACCGTCGCCCTCGGGCTTCTTGTCCTCGGCAATGACCACCACCGGCGCGATCGGGTCAGGCACCAGGATCTCTGCTTCGGGGATATTGCTGGCGGCCGCGGGACGCGGTGCCGGGGCCACCGGCGCTTCCGTTGTCCCCTCTGTGCGTGGATCGAGCGCCACCGTGCCGGGGCTGATGCCCTTCTCGGCATTCATGGCACGGAAGCGCACGCGACCGCGGGCATCGCGCACCGGACGGATCTTCATGCGGAGAAAGGCGGTGACCGCCAGGGCGCCGTGGAAGGTGCCGGTGACGATAAACAGCCCGACCGGCCCGATGGCGTTCATTACCCAGCTGGCGATGACCGGGCCGATGGCAAGGCCAACGCCCAGGATCAGCAGCATGCCGCCCGCGACGCGCCCGAACTCGCCTTCCTTGGCGAAGTCGTTCGCATGGGCCACCGCGATGGCGTAGAGCGGATAGGCTGAAAAGCCATACATGCCGAACAGCACGAACATCAGCACGCCGTTCGACGGGTTGATCAGCACCGTGAGGAACCCGATGATCGCCGCCCCGCCGCTGAGCCAGATGATGACCATGCGGCGATCGATCTTGTCGCTGAGCCTGCCGAACGGCGTCTGGGCGATGGCCCCAACCACGGCGGTGACTGCGAACAGATAGGCGATGGCGGACGCATCGAGCCCCTGCTGGTAGCCATAGACCGGCGCCAGTGTGCCGAACGTGCCGTTGGCCATGCCGCAAGCGAAGGCGGCGATCACCGCCAGTGGCGAGGTTCGATAGAGCAGCCTGACGTCCAGCCGGGCCGAGGCGATCGGCTTGGGCTGCGGCGTCGAGGTGAGCGCCGTCGGCAGCACGGCGCAGATGAAGCTGATAGCGCCGACGACAAAGGGGACATAGCCCAGCGTGCCGGTGACGGCGATGGCGAGCTGGCCGACCGTCGACGCGGCCATGTTGATGGTGGTGTAAACCGAAAAGATCGTGCCGCGGCTGCGATTGTCGGTGACCTCGTTGAGCCAGCTCTCGACGATCATCGCCGCGCCGGCAAAGCAGAAGCCCGAGAACGCGCGAAGGACGATCCAGCCGATATCCTGCACCCAGAGCAGGTTGAGCAGAATCGTGACCGTGCCGATGGCCGCCATGATCGAGAAGGCGCGGATATGGCCAACGCGCTTGACCAGCATGGGAACGGTGATCGAGCCGGCGATGAAGCCCACGGACCAGCCGGTGCCGATCAGGCCAAGTGCCGTGAGCGAGAAGCCCTCCTCCGCGCCGCGGACCGACATCAGCAGGCCCTGCAGGCCGCCGCCGAACAGCAGCAGAGCCGAACCGAGGAACAGGGCATAAATCTTCAAGGCCGAGGACATGGCGCGCTTTCTGCGTTGTCACTGCAATTTGGACGGATCGGATGAGGCCGAAACGCCGTGCCGCTTGCCCACCGAGTCAGACCAAATTCGGGCGGATCAATCAACCGCGCAGAATAAACTTGGCCGGGGATCTGGAGTTGCCGTTAGCCGAAGGTTTCTATTGTCCGGCCAGCGCCTGCCGAAGGCTCAGCATGTCCTGCCAGACCAGCGATTTTGCGCTGGGCGTGCGCAGCAGATAGGCGGGGTGGAGCGTTGCGAGCGCCTTCACCTGGTGATTGCCGATGGCGATTTCACGCCATTGGCCACGCATGCGGGTGATCCCCTGCGTGGTGTCGAACAGCGCCTTTGTCGGCACATTGCCGAGGGTGACGAGGAGCTTTGGCGCCACCAGTTCCACCTGCCGGACGAGGAAGGGGGTGCATTGCGCCAGTTCCTCCGGCGAGGGATCGCGATTGCCGGGGGGACGCCATGGCACCATGTTGGCGATATAGACCTTGGTCCGGTCGAGGCCGATGGCGGCCAGCATGCGATCGAGCAGTTGCCCGGCGCGCCCCACGAACGGCTTGCCGATCAGGTCTTCCTGTTCGCCGGGACCTTCGCCCACCAGCATGATCTCGGCTTCCGGATTGCCATCGGCGAACACCAGTTGCGTTGCGCGCTTCTTGAGCACGCACCCGTCATAGGCATCCATCGCGGCGCGCAGAGCCTCGAGGGTTGGCGCGGCGGCCGCAAGAGCGCGTGTCTCGTTCGGATCGGTCGGGCCGGTGGCAGTGGCGACCGGGGCGGCGGTGGCGGCCGCGGCGGTTGGAGCTTCGATGGCGGGAGCAGCCGGACGGGCACGGGCGGCCATGCTGGCGGCGAAACGGTCGACCGGCGCCTCGCTGAGGCCGAGATCGACGCCCAGCGCGCGCTGATACTCGAGCAGCGCCACAAGTTCGTCGCGCGGCAGGTCGGCCCAGGCGCTCGGTGAAGGTTCCTCTGACATGGCTTCATTGTCGCATATCGATCGGCCCGTCGCCAACATTGATCCGGCGACCGGGCGTCCCGACCAGTGTTGAGCGCCAGAGCTTCCGGCCTTAGGCTTGTGCCGCAAACGCTCCAGCCGAGGAAGGAAGTGACCATGCAACTGGGTGCATTTTCCGTCAGTCTCGCCGTCAAGGACATCAGCGCATCGAGGGACTTCTACGAGAAGCTTGGCTTCTCCCCGATGGGCGGTGATATCGAGCAGAACTGGCTGATCATGACCAATGGCACGGCAACGATCGGCCTGTTCCAAGGGATGTTCGAAGCCAATCTACTGACATTCAATCCAGGCTGGAACGCTGATGCCACGCCCTTCGACCCATTCGATGACGTGCGGGTTCTACAGCAGAATCTGGAGAGCGCTGGCATAGCCATCCACACCCGGGCCGACCCCGCTGGAACGGGACCGGCGCATTTCGTGATTGTTGATCCGGACGGCAATACCATTCTGGTGGACCAGCACCGCTAGCAGCGCGGCCGGCGTCGACCAACCCGGATTTGCTCCAAGCAGCCGGGCTGTGGCATAGGGCGGTGCCAAATGAATACGGAAACGCCCGTGACCGAAGCTGGACATCGCGAAACGCTAGAGACCGACGTTGTCATCGTCGGCGCCGGGCCCTCCGGGCTCGCTGCGGCTATCCGCCTGAAGCAGATGGCGCCCGGCCTGTCGGTGACGGTTGTGGAAAAGTCGGCCGAGGTCGGCGGCCACATCCTCTCCGGCGCGGTGATGAACCCGGTGGGCATGGATGAACTTCTGCCCGGCTGGCGCGATATGGGCGCGCCGGTGGGGCCGGCGGTCAGCGAGGACCGATTTCACCTCCTCAGTCGGACTGGCGACTTCCCGATCCCCGGCTTCGTGATCCCGCCGGCCATGAAGAGCCGGGGTGGCGTCATCATCAGCCTGGGCGACCTGGTGCGCTGGCTGGGCGAGCAGGCGCAGGCGCTCGGCGTCGACATCTTCCCGATGACCGCTGCCGTCGATGTGCTGACCGGCCCGGGCGGCGAAGTACAGGGCATCATCACCGGCGATCTCGGCGTAGCCCGCGATGGCAGACGGAAAGCCGGATTCGCCGAAGGCATTGCGCTGCGCGCCCGCTACACCCTGGTCGGGGAAGGCGCACGCGGCTCACTTGGCAAGCAACTGGTCGCGCGTTTCGGGCTGGCCGACGCGTCCGACCCGCAGCTCTATGGTCTCGGCATCAAGGAGATCTGGGAGGTTGCTGCCGACAGGCACGTGCCCGGCCGCGTCGACCATTATCTGGGCTACCCGCTGGACGACGCCACCTCGGGCGGCGGCTTCTGCTACCACGCCGGCTCAGGGCGCATCTATCTGGGGTTCGTCACGCACCTCAGCTATGCCGACCCGACGCTGTCGCCGTTCGGCGAGTTCCAGCGCTTCAAGCAGCACCCCTCGATCGCGCGGCTGCTGGAAGGGGCTCGACGCATTTCCTATGGCGCACGGGCGCTGACCTCGGGTGGCTTGCAGTCGATCCCGACCCTGGCATTTCCGGGCGGCGCGCTGATCGGCTGCGCGGCCGGCTTCATGAATGTTCCGGGGCTGAAGGCCATCCATTCGGCCATTCGCTCCGGCATGGCGACGGCCGATGCCGTGGCGGAAGCGGCGGCGGCCGGGCGCTCGCATGATGTGCTCGACGGGTTGAACCAGCGGGTGCTGGCGACAGGCATCGGTGCCGAGCTGACGCCGGTCAGGAACCTCAAGCCGCTGTGGTCGCGTTTCGGGACGTTGGGAGGGGTGGTGCTTGGCGGCTTCGACATGTGGTGCCACGCGCTGCTCAAGTTTTCGCCCTTCGGCACGCTGCGGCACGCCAAGGCTGACCATGCCGGGCTCAAGCCCATTGCTTCGGTGACGCCGCGGACCTATCCCGCGCCGGACGGCGTGACCAGTTTTGACCGGGCGAGCTCGGTCTACCTCGCCAATCTCAGCCACGACGAAGACCAGCCGGTGCATCTGAAGCTCGCCGACCCGGTGGTGCCGATCCGGGACAACCTGCCGCGCTACGGGGAACCGGCGCCGCTCTATTGCCCCGCCGGCGTCTACGAGGTGGCGCAGGTTGACGGTGTGCCGAGCTTCCGCATCCACCCCGCCAACTGTGTTCACTGCAAGACCTGCGACATCAAGGACCCGGCGCAGAACATCACCTGGGTTCCGCCAGAAGGCGGGTCCGGCCCCAACTATTCGGGAATGTGACGCCTTCACACACTCGTGCCGCGCCCCTTGCGGCGCAGTCGCAAATTCGCCCATGTTGCGTCGACAAGTCCGCAACAGACGCCAACAGCGGAGTCCCCGTGCAAAAGCTGCCTTTCGCAAAAGTCCTGTCCACCGCCCTTGTCGCCGCGCTCCTCTCCGGAACGGCCAGTGTCGGCGTCGAGAATCAGGACATGCTGCCGCTGTTCCAGCCAAGCGTGACCGGCAGCTACCTCGCCGGCCGCCGGGCGCTCGACGACATGAGTCTCGATGAGGCCGTGGACTATTTCGCGGACGCCGTGGCCGGCGACTGGGAAAACCCCGTCATCGTCGAGCAGGCGTTCATCGCCAACGCCGCCGCGGGCCGGATTCCGGAAGCGGCGCAACTGGGCCAGCATCTGGTCGAACTTGTCGGCCCCAATGATCTCGCCAGCCTCGTCATCGCAACCGAGGCGCTCAAGCAGCGCCGCTACGCCGCTGCCATTCGCGAACTCGCGGACATGGGTGGCGACACCTATGCCGGGATCGCCGGCAATGTGCTGCGTGCCTGGGCATACACTGCCGATGGCAAGTTCGATGAGGCGAGCAAGCTGCTCGACGAGGTGGGGCAGGGCGGGCTCGAGGATTTCCTGGTCTTCCACCGGGCCCTGATGGCCGATGTCGCCGGCCGGACCGCCGACGCGCTGACCTTTGCCGGTCGCGCCCGCGAATCTGACCCCTATGTGGCGCGGATCGTCGAGGCCTATCTGCGCGTTCTCGGCAATGCCGGCCGCTTTGACGAGGCCGCCAAGGTGCTTGCCGATTTCGATGCACAGGGGCTGAGCCACCCGCTGATCGATGCCGTGCGTGGCCCGCTCGCCGAGCGCCGCCGCCCCGGAGTCTTCGCGGCAGGCCCGCAGGCGGGCGCGGCCGAAATGTTCCATTCGATCGGCGTCGCCATCATCCGCGAGGGGAGCCCGGACATCGCTGCGTTATTCCTGCGGCTGGGCATGTATCTCGATCCGACGGCCGAGGTGATCGACATCGCCTTCGGGCAACTGCTCGATGAAGCCGGCCAGCATGAAGCGGCCAATGCCATCTACGAAGAGATCAAGTCCGATTCCCCGATGAAGCCGATGGCTGTGGTGCGGATCGCTGGCAATCTCGACGATCTGGGCGACCGTGCTCAGGCGCTGGCGGAACTGGAAGGCATCGTCGCTGCCAATCCCGGTGATCTTGACGCCTTGTCCGTGCTCGGCGACCTGCAGCGCGAAGACAAGCAGTATGCCGCCGCCGCCGAGACCTACACCAAGGCGCTTGCTGTCACTGAAGGCGACCGGCCGAGCGACTGGCGCTACTACTATGTCCGCGGCATTTCCTACGAGCGCGACAAGCAGTGGCCCAAGGCCGAGGCCGACTTCAAGCGGGCGCTGGAGCTGAACCCGGACCAGCCGCAGGTGCTGAACTACCTCGGCTATAGCTGGGTGGACCAGGGCACCAATCTCGTCGAAGCGCTCGACCTGATCGAGCGCGCAGTCGCCGCCTCACCCAATGACGGCTATATCGTCGACAGTCTCGGTTGGGCCTATTACCGGCTCGGCCGCTTCGACGAAGCGGTGGAAACGCTTGAGCGAGCCGTGCAGATGCGCTCGTCCGACCCCGAGATCAACGACCACCTGGGTGATGCCTACTGGAGAGCCGGCCGCGAGCTGGAAGCGCGCTTCCAGTGGAACATTGCCGCGGCCGTCGACCAGGAGGGCAATGTGAAGGAGCGGGTGCAGAAGAAGCTTGCCGAGGGCCTGACCGAAGGCACTGGGACGCCCGAGCCGGGCCCGGTGGCCGAGACCGATGCCGCAGCCCCCGCTCCGGAAACTGCCACCCAGTAGATGCAGCCGCCCTTTCACGAGGCGGCGCCCGCCAAGGTCAATCTCGCCCTGCATGTCACCGGGCGCCGCGAGGACGGCTATCACGAGCTCGAAAGCCTCGTGGTGTTCGCCGGGGTCGCCGACGAGATCACGGCCCGTCCCGCAGCCACCGATAGCCTGAAGGTCGTCGGCCCCTTCGCCACCCAGGCGGGCAGCGGTGACGCCAACCTGGTGCTGCGGGCCCTCCGCGCTTTTCGTGCCCGCTGGCCTGAGCACGTGACGACCGGGCTCGAAATCGAACTGGTCAAGAACCTGCCGGTTGCGGCGGGGCTGGGCGGCGGGTCCGCCGACGCAGCGGCCATGCTGCGGCTGCTGGCCGTGATCGGCGAAGGCGAGATCTTTCTTGCAGAACTCGGTGCCGTGGCGCTGGGCCTTGGCGCGGACGTGCCGGCCTGCCTGATGTCGCGGCCCTGCGAGGTGCGCGGAGTCGGCGAGATCATCCACCCACTGCGCGACTTTCCGGCGCTGCACATCGTGCTGGTAAACCCGCTGGTACCGGTGGTGACGGCCGATGTGTTCCGCCGCCTTGTCAGCCGCCAGAACTCGCCAATGCCGGCCTTGCCGCTGCCGCTGACCCGGCCCGCGCAGCTTGGGCTGTGGCTGGCGGAGACCCGCAATGACCTCGAGCCGCCGGCGATTGCGCTGGTGCCGCAGATAGCGACGCTTCGCCATGATATCGCGGAGCGGGACGGCTGTATCCTCGCCCGGATGTCGGGTTCAGGCGGCACGGTGTTCGGGCTGTTCGGCACCGAGGCGCAGGCGCATCAGGCCGCGCACGACCTGCGCGACCGCCATCCGGGCTATTGGGTGGCCGCGGCGCCGCTGCTGGTCTAGCGATCAGTAGACGCGGGCTACGGTGAATTCGGCGATGTCGCCGAGCAGCAGCTTCATTTCCGAGTGCGGCAGCGGCTTCAGCGCCTCCCGGGCCCGCCGGGCATGCCCGGAGGCCTGTTCGATCGAGCGCTCCAGCGCCTGGTGGCGCGCGAATATCGCCACGACCCGCTTGAGTTCGGCTTCGCCCGCCTGGGCATTGCCGAGCAGCGACGAAAGTTCTTCGCGTTCGGCCGGACTTGCGGCGGCAAGCGCGAGGATCACCGGCAGCGTCATCTTGCCTTCGCGCAGGTCGTCGCCGGTATTCTTGCCCAGCCGGCCGCTTTCGCCGCGATAGTCGAGCACATCATCGACCAGCTGGAAGGCGTAGCCGAGCGCGCGACCATACTCCCGCAGGGCGCGACGTCCGACGGCATCGGCGTTGCCGGCAAGGGCGCCAACCTCGGTCGCCGCTTCAAACAACTGTGCCGTCTTGGCACCGATCACCGCGTCGTAGTCGGCTTCGGTGGCGCCCAGATCGCGGGTCTTGGCGAGCTGGAACACTTCGCCCTCTGCGATGATCGTTGCAGCACGCGACAAGACGCGCAGTGCTTCGAGATCACCGGTGTCGACCATCATCATGAAGGCCTGGCCAAGGAGATAGTCGCCAACCAGCACGCTCGCCTGGTTGCCCCAGAGCATGCGGGCAGCGGCACGGCCGCGCCGCATGTCGCTTTCATCGACGACGTCGTCGTGCAGCAGCGTGGCGTTGTGCATGAACTCCACGGCAGCGGCGAAATTGATCTCGCTGCCATTGCTGCCGCCGAACAGGGTGGCGGACGCCACGGTCAGCATCGGACGCAAGCGCTTCCCGCCGGCATCGATCAAATAGCGCGCGATCTCGGGAACAAGGTCGACGTGCGACTTTGCGCGATCGAGAATGAGCGCGTTGACTTTGTCCATGCCGGGCGCCGTCGCCTCGAGCAGGCGATCAAGCGCGCTCGCGCTGGCCAGATTTGCTGCTGCAGCCGTTGCCGCCATAAGTTCCTCGGCAATTCCTCAGTTCTAGGGGCCCGCCCAAAGCCCTATACTCATCCGGTGAGCCGGCCCGCTTTTGGAGAGCCATCCTGCACCAGACAGCCGACCTTGTAGAACAAGTCACAGTCACACGCGACGCCTTTTTGGGCGGCCGCCTCGCTGTGTCGCAGCCCAGCAAGGGTTTTCGCGCTGGCCTCGATTCGGTGCTGCTCGGGGCGGCCGTGGCTGCACGGTCGCGGCGGCTGCTCGACCTGGGCGCGGGTGTCGGAACCGCGGCTCTGGTCGCCCTGGCAGACCGGCCCGAACTCGCGGCAACGCTGTGCGAGGCCGATCCGGCCGCCGCCGAGCTGGCACGGCGCAACATTGCCGACAATGGTATGGCCGAGCGCGCGGAGGTGCTGGGGCTCGATGTCGGAGCTGCCGGGAGCGCACGGGCGGCGGCTGGGCTCGCCGCCAACGCCTTCACCAGCGTGATAGCCAATCCACCGTTCTTCGATTCGACCGCCGGGACCAGCCCCGACCCGGCGCGGGCTGCCGCCCGGCACATGCCGCTGGAGGCGTTGGACACCTGGTTGCGGGCGGCCGCCACCCACGCGGCGCCGGGCGGGGAGGCGATCGTCATTCATGTTGCGGCCGCTTTGCCGGCCCTGCTCGCCGCTTTCGACAGGCGCTTCGGGGCCATCACCGTGTTGCCGCTTACCCCACGCGAAGGGGAGGCAGCGAGCCGGATACTTGTGCGGGGCATCAAGGGTTCGCGGGCACCGTTCAAGCTGCTGGCGAGCCGCGCGCTGCATGTCGAGGACGGACGGGCGTTCCGGCCCGAGTTCGACGCCCTGTTCCGCGGCGAGGGACGACTGGTCTGGTAATTCGGGTCGACGCGCCCTAAATCTCGCTGCGAGAACAGAAAAGGGCAGGACATGGGCGTGCGCTCCTGGTTGAAACGCAAGCTGGGGAGCGGGCCCGCCATCGTGCCGGTGGTGCGACTGGCCGGCGTGATCGCTTCCGACACGCGGCCAGGCCGACTGAACATCGAGACGGTGGCGCCGATGCTGAAGCGCGCCTTTGCCATCAGGTCGGCGCCGGCCGTGGCGATTGTCGTCAATTCGCCCGGCGGGTCCGCGGTGCAGTCGCGCCTGATTTCCAAGCGCATCCGCGACCTGGCCGACGAGCACAACAAACCCGTGCTGGTGTTCGTCGAGGACGCGGCGGCCTCCGGGGGCTACTTCATCGCCACCGCCGGCGACGAGATCATCGCCGATCCTTCCTCGGTCGTCGGGTCGATCGGCGTGATCTTCGCCAGTTTCGGCTTTGTCGGTGCGCTCGAACGGCTCGGCGTCGAGCGGCGGGTGCATACGGCGGGCCGCAACAAATCCACCCTCGATCCCTTCCTGCCGGAAAAGCCGGAGGACATCGAGCGCATCAAGCGCATGGAAAACGACATCCACGAAGTCTTCATTGGCTGGGTGAAGGCACGCCGGGGTCCCAGGCTCAAGGCCAGCGACGATGAGCTGTTCACTGGCGAGTTCTGGAGTGGTGTGCGTGGGCTGGAGCTGGGGCTGGTCGATGGCCTGGGCGACATGCACGAGGTGCTGACCAGCCGCTACGGCAAGGATGTCGAGCTCAAGCTGATCGCGCCCAGGCGCAGCCTGTTTGCGCTGCCGCGGCTGGTGGCGGCTGGCCTCGTCGCCGATGGCGCGGCCCATATCGAAGACCGCCTGCACTGGAACCGGCTGGGGCTCTGACCATGACCGCCATCCTGTTGCGCATCCTCATCTTCGTCCTGATCGCCGGTGCGGTATTCTTAGGTGTTCGTCGCATCTGGCGGGACTGGAAGGGGCAGTTCCGGGCCGAGGACAAGGCGAAGCTCGAGCGTGATCGCGCCGAGCGCGACCAGATGAAGCGCTCCGACGGCATGATTACGCTGAAGCGCGACAAGGACGGCAAGTTCCGGCCGCCGGAAGAATAGTCGCCCTCGCGTAACCACTTGCTCACCAGCATTGCGCAACGGCGCAGTTCTTCCCGCCGTTTTGCTGCCAGTTAGTCAATTGTTCAGGCCGCGCCGGGCACTTTGCGGCAACGGCACGAAGGTCATCGTGCACTCAGCTCGGTGAGTACATGTTGCGCCTTGTCTTGCCCACGTTCATGACGCGTCCGGAATATGATCCGCTGCATGCGGCGCTGTACACCGCGCAGTTCAACGCCTCGGTGCGGCAGATTCCGATGATGTATTTCATCCTGCTGACCAGCACCTGGGCGCTGGCCGTGACCTATATTGGCGCGGCGCCGGACTGGTTGACCATCGGCGTGCCCGTACTGCTGACGTTTTGCTGCCTGCTGCGCATGTGGTCGTGGTTGCGTCGTAGAACCGGGCTCGACCTGGAACAGACGGTCACTGCGCTGCGCCGGACCCGGCATGTTTCGGGCGTCATCGCCGCGGCCTTTTCCGGTTGGGCGCTGGCATTGGTGCCCTATGGCGATGCCTATATGCAGTCGCATGTCGCCTTCTACATGGCGACCACGGTTTTTGCCTGCATCATCAGCCTGATGCATCTGCGCCGAGCTGCCATCAACGTGATGATCGTGGTGATCGGCAGCTTCGTGCTGTTCTTTGCCGCCACCGGCCGCCCCAGCTTTGTCGCCATCACCGTCAATGTGCTGTTTGTCTGCTTCGGCCTGATCACGTTGTTGCAGGTGAACTTTCGCACATTCGCCCAGATGGTGGCCGGCCAGCAGGCCGCCGAGGCGCTGGGCGCCGAAAATGCCCGGCTTGCCAACCTTGATCCGCTGACCGGACTGCCAAACCGCCGCGCCTTCTTCTCCCGGTTGCAGACCGAGCACGATGCGGCGCGGCAGGTGGGCAGCAGGCTTGCACTTGGGGTGATCGATCTCGACGGCTTCAAGCCGGTCAACGACCTCTATGGCCATTCGATCGGCGACAAGCTGCTGACCCAGGTGGGCGAGAGGCTCGACCGAGTGCTGGCGGAATCGGGAGCATTCGTGGCGCGCCTGGGTGGCGACGAATTCGCCTTCATCGTGCCCGGTGGCGTCGACGAGGCGCGGCTCACAGCAATCGGCGACCAGGTGAGCGAAGCGCTGCGCCGGCCCTTCGTGCTGCCTGAGGCGACCGTGGTGATCTCTGCCTCGGTGGGCTGCGCGATTGCCGATACCACGATGCCGCCCGAACACCTGTTCGATCGTGCCGACTATGCGCTTTATCAGGGCAAGCAGAGCAATCGCCGCGGCAGCACGCTTTTCGGCAAGGAACATGATGCCAAGCTGCATCGTGACTATCGGGTCGAGCAGGCGCTGCGTGCCGCCGATCTCGCAGCGGAACTCTTCGTCGCCTTCCAGCCCATACTGAACATTTCCAGCGGTCGCCTGAACGGCTTCGAGGCGCTGGCGCGATGGAATAGTCCCGTGCTCGGCGAGATTCCCCCAGGTGTCTTCATCCCCATCGCCGAGCGATCGGGGCTGATCGCGGACCTGACCCCGCCATTGCTGAAGAGCGCACTGGCCGTCGCCGTGCAGTGGCCCGGGGAACTGCGGCTGGCGTTCAACCTGTCGCCGCACGATCTCAACTCTGAAGACGGCATGATGCTGCTGATTACCACTATCGAACAGAGCGGCATCGACCCCCGACGCCTCGATTTCGAGATCACCGAGTCGGCGCTGGGGCACGACGTCGAGCAGGTCATGCGATCCATACAGTCGCTGCGCGAACTCGGCTGCGGTATTTCCCTCGATGACTTCGGCACCGGCTATTCCAGCCTGTCGCGGCTGCATTCGCTGCCGCTGACGCAGGTCAAGATCGACCGCAGCTTCATCACTGCAATCGACCCCGCCAGTCCCGGCAGCAAGATTGTCCGCTCCGTGCTGGCGCTCTCGCGCGACATGGGCCTTGAATGCGTGCTCGAAGGCATTGAGACCGAGGCGGAACTCGCCGTGCTGCGCGGCATGGGCGCGACGCTGATCCAGGGCTATCTGGTCTCTCGTCCGGTGTTCGCGCCCGAGGTTTCCGGGCTCATCTCGCGCTACGGCGTTGCCCAAGAACGGGTACGTGCCTGACAGCAGCGGGCCTACCCGTTGACCCTTGGCCTCTGCGCCACTAGGTTCCGCGCGCCTTCTCCAGCCGGACAACGACGCAATGACCGACCTGCCCGCCCACATGGACCCACGGAACTCGTTCCAGGGGCTGATCCTGACGCTGCAGCGCTACTGGGCCGAGCAGGGTTGCGTGATCCTGCAGCCCTACGACATGCAGATGGGCGCCGGTACGTTCCATACCGCGACGACGTTGCGCGCGCTGGGGCCAAAGCCCTGGAAGGCCGCCTATGTGCAGCCCTCGCGCCGGCCCAAGGACGGGCGCTATGGCGAGAACCCCAACCGGCTGCAGCACTATTACCAGTTCCAGGTGATCCTGAAGCCTTCGCCGGACAACATCCAGCAGCTCTATCTCGACAGCCTCGCGGAGATCGGGCTCGACTCGAGTCTCCACGACATCCGTTTTGTCGAGGACGACTGGGAGAGCCCCACGCTGGGTGCCTGGGGCCTGGGCTGGGAATGCTGGTGCGACGGCATGGAGGTGAGCCAGTTCACCTATTTCCAGCAGGTCGCCGGTTTCGAGACCAAGCCCGTGCCGGGCGAAATCACCTATGGGCTCGAGCGGCTCGCCATGTATGTGCAGGGCGTCGAGAACGTCTACGACCTGAACTTCAACGGCCGCGAGGGCGACGACAAGGTCACCTATGGCGACGTGTTCCTGCAGAACGAGCAGGAGTTCTCGAAGTATAATTTCGAGGCGGCCGACACCGACATGCTGTTCCGGCACTTCAAGGATGCCGAGGACGAGTGCAAGGCGATCCTGAAAAAGGGCGCCGAGGGCAACCGCCAGACCATGGCGGTGCCGGCCTATGAGCAGGTGGTGAAGGCGTCGCACACCTTCAATCTTCTGGATGCGCGCGGCGTCATCTCGGTGACCGAGCGGCAGAGCTATATCCTGAGGATCCGCGACCTCGCCAAGGAATGCGGCGCGGCCTGGCTACAAACCGCGGGCGGCGGGGCGGAGTAGCCGTCAAGCGTTTTGGGGGCGGCCATGACCGAAACATTTGCGCCGCCCAGTCTCGCTGAACTGACGCCGATCCTCGCCGGTATCGGGCTCGCCGCGCCGATGGCGATCATCGACATCAAGGACGGCAGCGGCCGGGTGTTCCGGGTCGATCTCACGGACGGCACCGCCGTGGTGCTCAAGCACTATGACGAGCACTACAAGCAGCATTATGTGGTTTCGGGCGAACGCTACGCCGAACGCTTGCTGGAAAAGCTCGATCTGCCGATCACGCGCAATCTGTTGCAGGACGAGAGCCTGACGCGGCTGCCGTTCCCGTTCGCGATCACCAACTATCTGTCTGGCGTGACGGTGAAATCCCTCGCGGGCGAGGCGGACATTGCCGATGCCTGGCGCGAGATGGGGAAGCTGCTGCGCAAGCTGCACGCGGTGCCAACGCCCGGATACGGCAAGTTCGGCCCGGATGGCGTCATCGATGCGAAGGCCAGCAACGCCGACGCAATGCGCTGGTCGTTCGCCTACACTTTTGCGCAGTTCCGCAAGTACGGTGCCGACGAGGCCCTCGCCGTCAAATTGGAAGCCATCGTCGCGGATCGTTTCGACGCCATGACCTGGAGCGCCGGGCCGGTGTTCGCGCATCACGATTTCCATCCCAACAATGTTCTGGTGGCTCGTGACGCCAATGGCGCGCTGAGGCTGAGCGGGCTCATCGATTTCGGCAATGCCCGGGCGGCCGACGCGGTCTCCGACCTTGCGGCCGCCATCTTCTTCAACGAGCACGAGATGCCCGGCAGCGGCCCCTACATCCTTGATGGCTATGGCCCGATCGACCATCCCGATCCGGAGGGGGCGCTGTGGTTCTACACACTGCACCACCGGCTGGTGATGTGGTGGTGGCTGCGCCATGTCGGCGTTATCCCAGATGGCGAAAAGCACGACCTGATCCGCGGTCTCGAGGCGATGGCCGCGTCACCACGCTAGCGGCACGGCACGAACGGCGACGTTGCGGCAAGTTGGGGTTACCGTGGGCGGAACCGACGCTCGGCGAGCCATGGCAATAAAGGCGCGACGGCGGTCAGAGCGGCCTTGAAGTCGACCGCCGCCAACCCAATTTCCAGGCATCGCGCTGCCCGACCTTGGTGAAAAACACCGAGCAGGACAAGGCTTTGCCGGAAATTCTGGCAGTCACGATCACGTTTTCGCATGTGAACAAACGGTAAGTTTCCTGCGGCCGAATCGAGGCGTATGCACGTCGGCGTGGAGGCCAGATTGTGTCGTTACCCTTTTGGGGGGAGGGGTACGATACGAGTATAGGACTAGTCGTTGTTGCCCGAACGCGCGCAGACCGAAATCGCGGTCACGGATCTCCTCGAACAATCCCTTAGCCAGTATCGTGCCGGCAACCACGACCTTGCTCTGGCACGGGTAGCGGCCGCTATCGACCTCGAGCCCCAGCGTGCCGATGCCCTGAACCTGCAAGGTGTGATCTTGAATGCCGCCGGACGCCCGGCCGAAGCGGTCGCATCCATCGAGCGTGCCATCGAGGCGGCTCCCGACAATGTCGGCATCGTCGCCAATCTTGGCATGGCACTGCGCAGCGCCGGTCGTCTCGACGAAGCCTGGGCCGCCTATGATCGCGTCCTGACCCTCGATCCTGAATATGCGCCCGCCTATGTCAATCGCGGCGCAGTGCTGTTCGACCTCCACCGGTACGCTGCGGCCCTTTCCGACTATGACAAGGCACTGACGCTGCGGCCCGAGCATGCCGAGACCATCTATCGGCGAGGGGTGGTGTTGGGTGCGATGGGCCGGCTCAGCGAGGCCATCCTGGCGCTCGATCGGGCCCTCGAACTGCGTCCCGGCCTGGTGGATGCTCTGATCGGGCGCGGCGACTGCCGCCGCAAGCTGGGCCAGGTGGCGGATGCGCTTGCCGACTATCGCGCGGCGTTTGCCCTGCGACCGAACGATCCCACCCTTCCCGGACTTGTGTTGCGCCAACAGATGAAGCTGAGCGACTGGGAGGATTTCGACCGTCAGCGCGCCGAGCTGTCACGACGTGTCGCGGCGGGCACGACCCAACTCGGTCCGTTTGCGTCACTGTCCACCCTCATCGCCCCTGATCTGCAGCTAAAAGCCGCGCGCGACTGGAACGCCAGGCGCATGCCGGCGGCCGCAGCGGCCTTGCCGGCGACAGCGCATGCGGGCCCGATCCGGCTGGGATATTTTTCTGCCGATTTCAATGAGGGGCATCCCACCATGCTGCTCATGGCCGAAATGCTGGCCCGCCATGACCGCAGCAAGTTCCACGTCACCGGGTTCCACTTCAACCTGCAAGGCAAGCCGGATACCAATCGCTATGCGACGCTGTTTGATGCGTTTGTCGGCCTCGACGGACGCTCGGATATCGAGGCCGCGGCGCTGGCGCGCGACCGGAAAGTCGACATCGCCATCGATGTCGACGGCTTCACGCGCGATTCGCGCCCGCGCATCTTCGCCCACCGCGCGGCGCCGGTTCAGGTGAGCTACCTCGCTTATGCCGGAACGCTCGGTGTAGGACACATCGACTACCTCGTTGCCGACCCGACGCTGATCGGTTCTGCCGACACGAGTTTCTATAGTGAGAAGATCGCCTGGCTGCCGCACAGCTACCAGCCGCGTGACACCCGCATCCTCCCGGACGAAGCCCCGACCCGGGCCGAGGCTGGCCTGCCGGAGACGGGCTTTGTGTTCTGCTGCTTCAACAACAACTACAAGATTACCCCGGACGTGTTTTCGGCGTGGATGACCATCCTGTCCCGTGTGCCCGGCAGCGTGCTTTGGCTGCTGGCCGAACGGCCCAGGGTCATTTTCAACCTGAGGCGCGAGGCCCAGGCGCGCGGCATCGATCCGGCGCGGCTGATCTTCGCCGCCTATGTCCCGATCCGGCGCCATCTGGCGCGACTGCGGCTGGCGGGGCTGGTGCTGGACACGTTGCCGTACAACGCCCACACCACGGCGAGCGACGCACTGTTCGCGGGGGTGCCGCTGCTGACCCGGCCGGGTGACACCTTCGCCAGTCGGGTGGGGGCGAGCCTGCTGACCACACTTGGGCTGCCCGAACTGATCGCCGGTAGTGGCGACGACTATGTCGAGCGCGCCGTCGAAATCGGCACCAATCCGACCCTTGCCGCGGCTTTGCGCGAAAAGCTGGCCGATCAGGTGGTCACCTCGCCGCTCTTCGACATGGAGCGCTATGCGCGCGATCTCGAAGCCGCCTATCTGGTGATGATCGAGCGGGCCCGCGCTGGACTGCCGGCTGAGAGCTTCGCGGTCTAGCGGGCACTAGACGGGCGGTAGCAGCCTGTCCGGGTCGCCACGCCTACTCTTGAACGGTGCCATGCCTTCGTTGGCGAGCTGGTCGGCGCGCTCGTTCATTTCGTCGCCATTGTGGCCCTTGACCCAGTGCCAGTTGATCCGGTGCCGCTGGGTAGCGGCGTCGAGGGCCTGCCACAGCTCGACATTCTTCACCGGCTTCTTGTCGGCGGTCCTCCAGCCGTTCTTCTTCCAGCCGTGGATCCACTTGGTCAGCCCGTCCTTGACGTAGCTGCTGTCGGTATGGAGCTCCACGTCGCAGGGACGGGTGAGGGCGTTCAGCGCCTCGATCGCGGCGGTCAGTTCCATCTGGTTGTTGGTGGTCAGCGGCGCGCCGCCCTTGAGCTCCTTGATCCGGTCACCCCATTGCAGCACGGCGCCCCAGCCGCCGGGGCCGGGATTGCCGGAGCAGGCGCCATCGGTGTGGACGGTGACCGGCGCGCTCATGCGGGCGCGCCATTGGCCTGCGGTCGATCGTAGCGGTACCACTCGCAATAGTGGCCGTGATCGTTGTTGCCGGTGTGGGTGTAGACGCCGCCGAGCTTGCGCAGCACCTTCAGCGACGCCTCGTTGCGCACGTCGGCAATGCCGATGAAGTGGTCGCGGTCGGTTGCCCGCCAGTACCAGTCGCGGAGCGCGCTGGCAGCTTCATAAACGTAGCCGTTGCCCCAGAACTCGGGATAGAGCGAGTAGCCGATTTCGGGTGTGTCGTCGGGGCCGTAGACGCCGAAGCCACAGCGGCCGACCAGGACGCCGTCGGACTTTCGGGTGACCCGGAGCTTGCCCATCTTCTGGCGCTCGAAAAGGTCGATCCAGTGGGCCAGCGCACTGTCCATCTCGGCCTTCGTCCACGGCCGGCCGTGCTCGGTGAGGAACTTTGCAACCGTCGGATCGCCATGCAGGCGATAGAGGTCGCCGATCTGGTCGAGCCGCCAGCCCGAGAGCACAAGGCGCTCGGTTTCGAGAAGATCAAGGTCGGTCATTGTCCGGCTAAAGGCCTCAACTCGCGCGGCAGGTTGAAGACGATGCGCTCACGGGGGTCCCCGCTCGAGCTGACATGGATGTCAAAGCGCTGCGCAAACGCCTCGATCACTTCGTCCACCAGGGGATCTGGCGCCGAGGCGCCTGCGGTGATGCCGAGCCGCCTGATGCCTTCGAAGACGCTCCAGTCGATCTCGGCGGCGCGTTCGACGAGGACAGCGCGTTCGCAGCCATTGCGGCGGGCCACCTCGACGAGGCGAACCGAGTTCGACGATTCGGGCGCGCCGACGACGACCATGGCATCGACATTGGGGGCGACGCGCTTGACCGCTTCCTGACGGTTGGTCGTCGCGTAGCAGATGTCTTCCTTGTGCGGCAGCGCGATGTTCGGGAAGCGCCGGCGCAGCACTTCGACGATGGCGCTGGTGTCGTCGACGCTGAGCGTCGTCTGCGTCACGTAGGCGAGCCTGTCCGGGTCGCGTGGCTGGAAGGCCTCGGCATCCGCGACCGTTTCGATCAGCGTCACCGCGCCGGCCGGCAATTGTCCCATCGTGCCGATCACCTCGACATGGCCGGCATGGCCGATGAGGATGGTCTCGCGGCCTTCGGAATGGTGGCGACCGGCTTCGACATGCACCTTGGAGACCAGCGGACAGGTGGCGTCGAGGACGAACATGTTCCGGCCAAGCGCTTCTGCCGGCACGCTTTTCGGCACGCCATGGGCGGAGAACACCACGGGGGCATTGGTGTCGGGAATCTCGGACAGGTCCTCGACGAACACCGCGCCTTTCTGGCGCAGCCCGTCGACAACGTACTTGTTGTGGACGATCGCGTGGCGAACATAGACCGGCGCGCCATAGCGCTCGAGCGCCAGCTCGACGATCTGGATGGCGCGGTCGACGCCCGCGCAGAAGCCGCGCGGTGCGCACAGCGTGATGTCAAGCTGCGGCCTTGTTTGCATAGCACAGGGAATGGGGTCTGGGCTGGGGCAAGTCAAGACGCGACAAGTCAAGTGTTGCGGCGCCCCGGTCCGGCCGGCAATATGGTCTGGTCCGTATCAAATGGTGTCCCGGTGACCCTGGCTCTGGAAATGTTCGCGATCGCCCCGGCAACGGGCAAGGCGAATCTTTCGGCACCGCAACTGTCGCTGCTTGCCGGCAAGGCGCTGTGGCTGCACCGGGCCTTCGTGGCCGGATTGCCAACGGTGCCGACCATCGCGATTTCGCGGGCGGCCTGGAACGGTCTGAAGGAAGAGCGGCTGTCGGGCGATGACCGGCTGCGAGTGCACTGGATCGCGACGCTGTTCCGGCTGGTGGATCGTTCCGGCCGGCCCCCTGCGCTGGTGGTTCGTACCTCGCTTGCCGCCCATGCCTCGGGGCTGATGTCGGCTCGCACCAGGATTCCCGCCCCGGCCGACGAGGATGGCTCGACCGACCCGGCCCAGCCGCTGGCCAAGGCGATCGACGCGGCCTTCGCCTCCTACCCCAATCGCGGCGTCGATCCGGATCGCCAGATCGTGGTGGTGCAGGCCATGGCGCAGGGCACGTTGCACACGGTGCTGAGCCGCGACCCCCAGACCGGGGCGATGGGACCGTACCGGCCCGACCACGCCGGCAAGGGACCGCTCCCGGCTGTGCTGACCCCGCTGATGGCGGCAATGGACGCGGTGGCGGGACGCCACCTTTCCTGCCTCGTGGCGGTGGACAGCACCGAGGCGCGGCTGGTTTCGGCCCGTCCGGCCACGGCGAGCGCTGCGGCGGAACTGGAGGCGGCCGTCGACCGGGTGGCACGCGGCACCTGGACCGAGCGCGAAGCGGTGCGCTCCATCGAGCCATCGCGGCTGCAATTGCTGCTGCATCCGGGCTTGAAGTCCAGCGATGAGGCGAGCCTCCTCGCTTCGGGGCTGGGGGTGTCGCCGGGCGCCGCCAGCGGTGTGATCGTCTTCACCGTCGAGGACGCGGCGCGGATGAAGGCGCGGGGGCGCCATTGCATTCTGGTGGTCAACGAGACCGGACCCACTGATATCGAGGGCATGCGGGCAGCCACCGGCATCCTGACCGCGCGTGGCGGCATGACCAGCCACGCTGGCGTCATCGCCCGCATCACCGGGAAACCCTGCGTTGCCGGTGTGCGCTCGCTGGCGATCAATACCGCCGAGCTGAGCTGCCGCATCGGCAATCGCGAGTTGCGGGCAGGGGACCGCATCACCATCGATGGCACCGATGGGTCGGTCTATCTGGGTGCACTGCCGCTGGCGCAGCCGCATATCGGCGGGGCGATGGAGCGGCTGCTTGGCTGGTCCGACGCCACCCGGGCGGTGAAGGTGCGGGCCAATGCCGAGACGGTGGAAGCCGTTGCGAATGCTCTGAGTTTCGGCGCCGAGGGCATCGGGCTGGCACGGTCCGAGCACATGTTCTTCTCGCGCGAACGCATGCTGGCGCTGCGCCGGATGATCCTCTCCGAAAATGCCGATGACCGCACGGCGGCGCTCAACGGCCTCGTCGATTTCCAGACCGGCGACTACTCGCAGATCTTCAACGCCATGGCCGGACGGCCGGTGACGGTGCGGCTGTTCGACCCGCCGCTGCACGAGTTCCTGCCGCGGACGGACGAGGATATCGACGAGACCGCGCAACAGCTTGGGCTGGAAGTCCGCGCCTTGCGATTGAGGCTCGAGCGGATTGCCGAGATCAACCCGATGCTCGGCCATCGCGGTGTGCGACTGGCGATCACCTATCCCGAAATTCTGAAGATGCAGATCGAGGCGCTGGTCGCTGGCGTCAGGGCAGCAACAGCGCGACAGACGGAGCCGGTGGCGCTAGAGATCATGGTGCCGTTCGTGTCGACGGTGTCCGAGGTGATCGAGGTCAAGCGGCAGGTCTATGCCATTATCGGCGATGCCGGACTGCCGCCGGCCACGCGCGAACGATTTGCCTTCGGCACGATGATCGAGTTGCCGCGCGCTGCGCTCCGGGCCGCCGAGATCGCCGAGCACGTCGACTTTTTCTCGTTTGGTACCAATGACTTGACGCAGACAACTTACGGAATTTCGCGAGATGACGCCCCAGCATTCCTCTCGGCCTATCAGCGCAAGGGACTTTACGATTTCGACCCATTCGTAACGCTGGACCAGAAAGGCGTCGGGGAGCTGATCGGCATCGCCATCGAGCGCGGGCGGCGGGCCAACCCCGACCTGAAGATCGGCATTTGCGGCGAACATGCCGGCGATCCGGCCTCGCTGCGCTTCTTCTCCGAACTCGGCGTCGACTATGTCAGCTGTTCTCCCTACCGGGTGCCGGTGGCGCGCCTGACGCTGGCAGGCTAGTCACTCTCCTTCGCCGCTTGTCTGTCGTGAGAGGGTAAGCCCGCCAAGAGTTGTCGGGGATAAAGCCGTCTAGAACACGGGCAATTTGCAGAAAGCCTCGCCGTTTACCCTCGGCTAACCCTAAGCGCGCATTATCGCGGCTGTCGGCATTTGCGTCACAGTTTATCTGGAATGCCGGCGCGTCCTTGTTGCGTTGCGTTGGATAGTAAAGCGTACAGATGGCCCATTACCGGACCAGCCCTGCCGAGCGGGCACGCCGTGAGCTTGCCCTGCTGAAGGGCGTTGTCGGCGCAGCCCTCACCGTCATGTTCGCCGCCGGCCTGACCGGCGCGGCGCATGCGCCCGGCACCCTCGCCGAGGCTGCCGTAAGCACCGCCCAGATTGCAGCGCCCACCGCCACGCTGACCCGGCAGGGCGACGAGGTGCTGATCACCGGTTCGATCGGCCACATCTTCGATTCCGTGACCTTTACCGGCCCCAACCGCGCCGAAAAGCGAGACCGCGCCCGCCCGATGGCCGAGGCTGAAGCGGTGTCCCGCGACTTCGAGGGCATCCGCAACCGCCTCGCGGCTTTGCGTGGCTTGAAGGCGAATGGCGCGGCCGGGGTTCCTGCTGTGGTTCCGACACTTGCGCCCACAGGCCAGCCGATGCCGCCGCCGCTTGCCGCCCCGGCCGCCGAGCCTGAGGGCCGGATCGAACTGGCGTCGATCTCGCCCGAACTGACCTCCGAAGCGCTGAGCGCCATCGATGCCGTTGCCGACGGCAATGTGCCGATCCCGCGCGTGCTCGACGCCAAGCTCGCCTATGCCCGCGCCGACCTGCCGGCAACCGTGTTCGACGGAAAGCTGAAGGATACCAAGGGCAAGGAGGTTTCCGACAAAGAACTCTGGTGCATGGCGACGGCGATCTATTTCGAGGCGCGCGGCGAAAGCTATCGCGGCCAGGTGGCGGTGGGGCAGGTGGTGATGAACCGCGTCGCCCACCGGCTCTATCCCTCGACCATCTGCGGCGTGGTGTTCCAGAACCAAAACAAGCGCAATGCCTGCCAGTTCTCCTTCGCCTGCGACGGCATTCCCGAGCGCGTGACCGAGAAGAAGGCCTGGGACCAGGCCAACGAAATCGCCAAGGCGGTGATCTCGGGCAACGAGTACCTGACCGAAGTCGGCCACTCGACCCATTATCACGCCACCTATGTCTACCCGCACTGGGCGCCGCGCATGAAGAAGAACACCAAGATCGGCCTGCACGTGTTCTATCAGTTCAAGCGCGGCTGGAAGTTCGGGTAGGGCGCCACATTTGCCATGAAGATGAACGCGTTCTGAACGGGTTTTGAGGCCCGATCTTCAGAACTTCGCCATCTCGCGCCGGACCTTGTCGATGAAGCCCTTGAGGCCCGCCTCGGTCTGGTTGTTCATGTCGTAAAGCGCCAGATATTTCGGGGGCATAAGGGTGCCGAAGGTGGCCCAAGCCCAGCGCATGGCGAGGCGGCGGGGCGGGTCGCCCATGATCATGGTGCGGAAGCGATCGCCGCCATAAGTGGTGACATAGGCAACCTTTTTGACGTTCTTCATCCCCGGGATCAGCTTGCCCTTGTCCGGACCGTCGCCGCCGACCAGCACGAAACTGACGCCCGGCAGGAAGATGCGGTCGAAATAGCCCTTGAGGATCGCAGGATACCCGTAGTTCCACACCGGGTGGACAAAGACGAGCTTGTCGGCGGCGCGCAGCCGCTCGACATAGGGGGCGGTCAGTGCCGTGAGATTGCCTGGCACGTCGTGATAGCCGAGCCGCTCTTCGCGGCTGAGCGTCGCCTGGAACTCCTCGTCGTAGAGGTTGAGCGCGTCGACCTCGTCGCCCTTGGCGGTGAGGCTTTCGCAGACGGCGTGGAACAGCGCCCGGTTGTAGCTGCTCTCGACCGGGTGGGCATGGATGACGTGGACGCGCATCAGGCGGCGCCGAGCGTGTAGAGGCCGGTGAACAGCCAGGTGCGGCCGCTCTCGAAATCGAAGTCCGGATCGTCCCAGGCGATCATCTTGCCGGGGTTCAGGATGCCCTTGGGATCGGCTTCCTTCTTGAAGGCGAGCTGGCCGCGATCGGTGCGCTTCATGCCGCCCTCTTCGAGGGTGTAGCGGTGCGGATTGAAGACGAGGCAGCCGTTCTCTTCGTGGAGCTTGATGATCTCCTCGAGCCGCTCCTCGCTGGTGTAGCGGACGATGGGCAGGCCCGAGAACACGATACGGCCGTCGAACCGGGTCATCTCGATATGCATCGGCAGCTCGTCGCCGAAGGTGTCGATGGCCCATTTGACATGGGCGAGATCGGGATACTGGGTCTGGAGATACGTGATCGTCGGGTCGATCTTCAGGCCGCGCAGGGTGGTGTGGTTCCAGGCCAGCTCGTAGACCGGCGGGAGCTTGGCCTTGACCTCCGGGTCGGCAGTGTCGCCGCGATAGAGCATGTCGCCCTCGTGGAAGGCGACGAGATCGGCCAAAGCCGGCATCGAGGCGGGGGCGGCCATGATCAGCACCACCGACTGGTCGCGCGAGCGCAGATAGGGGCGGTGGCGGTTGAAATAGTCGTAGGGGACCGGGGCTGCGACCGGGGAGATTTCCTTGCAGAGGAGGCCATCCTGCCGCGCCACCTGCTCGGCAAAGGCGCAGGCTTCGAGTGCGTCGTCGAACCCGACCAGCACATCGACCCAGTCGTAATGGGCAGTCAGCGGCATCTCGGCTTCGACGATGATGCCGTTGGTGCCATAGGCATGGGCGACCTTGAGGATGTCGGGGCCGGTAAGCTCGAGCACACGCGGCTCGGCCTCGCAGGTGATGACCTTGAGCCCGAGGATGTTGCCGAAGTTCCGCAACCCACCCCAGCGGATGGAGCCGACGCCGCCCGAGCCGCCGGCGATGAAGCCGCCGAGCGAGGCCATGCGGTAAGTCGAGGGGTGGAAGCGGAGTTCGCTGTTGGTGGCGTGGATGGTCGCCTCGTCGAGCTTCTCCATGATGACGCCGGCTTCGGCGCGGACGCGGTCGGCCGTGATCGATATGATCCGGTCGAGGTTCATCAGGTTGAGCATGGCGCCGCCCGAAAGCGGCATGGCCTGCCCGTAATTGCCGGTGCCGGCGCCGCGCGGGGTGATCGGCACCTCGAAGCGGAAGGCTTCGCGCAGCACGGTGATGACTTCGTCCTGGGTGCGCGGCGAGACGACGATTTCCGCCGTGACGTTTTCCAGCTGCGACTTCAGCCGTGGCGAATACCAGTAATGGTCGCGGCTCTTCTGCTGGACGATGCGGGGATTGTCTTCGACCGGAATGTCGCCGATTGCGGCGCGGAAGCCAGTGATATCCATCAGTTACTCCATCAGGTCGTCGAGTTCTCGGTAATCGGGTAGCGCGGTGTCGATGGCCGCGCCTTGACGCATGACAATGCGGTCCATCTGCGGACGGGCATTGAGCTCGGTCCAGTCGCGGGCACGGAAGAGGACGAGATCGGCCGGGGCACCGGGCTCGATCACCGCCTTGTAGGCAAAGCCGGCATGCGCGGCAGGCGCCGAGCCGACGGCGCGGACCCAATCCCACGCCATATCCTGTGGGTGATCGAAGTGAAGGATGCGGGCGCCCTCGCGCAGCACCTCGACCCCGTCGAGATCGCCATAGGCGTAGAACGGGTCGCGGGTGTTGTCGGACGCGATGGCGACGACGGCACCGGCCGCCTTGAACTCGTTGAGGAGGGTGGCGCCGCGCCGGATCGGGGTGCGGACGTATCCACCACCTTGGGCGCCGGAATTGGTGCGGTCCTGCAGGTAGATATTGCACATCGGCAAGGAGACGATGGCGATCTTGGCTTCGACGGCCTTCTCGATGGTGTGCTTGACGGTGGCCTCGTCCTGCACGGTGAGGACGCAGCAGTGGCCGGCCATGACCTTGCCGGTATAGCCGGTTTCGAGCACGGCTTCGGCGAGGTGGAGCAGGGCGTGTGCGGCAGGATCACCAGTCTCATCGGTGTGGAGGTCGAGATCGAGGCCGAGATTGCCGGCCTTTTCCACCACCCGCAGCATGGCCTCCTTCGAGCGGTCATAGGTCGCGACGGAGCCGCCGAGGATGCCGCCCGAGGCTTTCACCTGCCGGGCGACGGCATCGAGTTCGTCGGGGTTGACCAGCGTGTCCGGGCCGGTGATCGACACGGCCTGCAGTTCGATGCGGCCGGCCCATTTATCGCGCATCTTTTCGAACAGCGCCCAGCTGATCTCGTGCTGGGGCGGGGCGCTGTCGAGATGGGTGCGGATGGCGGCTGTGCCATGCGCATAGGCGCAGCGCAGCGCGAAATCGAAGCGGCGCTCGACATCGGCCGCGGCCCAGTTGTTGACCCGGTCCTCGCCGACCGCGATGAGCGCGCCCATCCAGGTGCCGTCGGGATTGGCCTTGCGCGGCCAGATATGGCCCTTGTCGAGATGGGTGTGGATATCGACGAAGGCGGGAAGGACGAGGCCCTTGTCCATGTTGTGCGCAAGGCCGGTGACCGGCGCGGAGCCGGTAGGCCGGATGGCGGCGATGCGGCCATCGACGATCTCTATATCGACGGCGAGCAGCGCGCCGTCGCCGATGCGGCCTGTGGCAGCCGCGGGGACGCGGGCATTGGTGAGGGTGACGGTGCCGGAGGTGAGGGTCATTGTGGCGCACCTGTCTTGAGGGTGGAAGTGGTGCGGGTGGCACCCCCCTCCACCGGCCTGTGGCCGGTCCCCCTCCCCCGCAGGCGGGAGAGGAGACGCTGTGGCACGATCCCGCTTCGCGTCACCTCTAGTTCTCCCGCTTGACGGCACTTTCGTGCCAGCGGTGGAGGAGCAGCCAGGAGATGAGGCTGGTGGCGGCGAAGATGGCGACGCCGGTGATCATGAGGAGGACCAGCGCCGCGTAGAGGCGCGGGTAATTGAGGCGGTAGCCGGATTCGAGCAGGCGGAAGGCAAGGCCGGCGCCACGGCCGGCCGAACCGGCGGCGAATTCGGCGACCACCGCCGCGATCAGCGACAACCCGCCACCAATGCGGAGGCCGGCGGCGAAATAGGGGAGCGAGGAGGGCAGGCGCAGGTGGATCAGCGACTGCCAGCGGCTGGCGCCATAGAGCTCGAACAGGTTGAGGAGGTTGTGATCGACGCTCTTCAAACCCGTGACCATGTTGGAAAGGATCGGGAAGAACGCGACGACGAAGGCGCAGGTCAGAAGCGCCGACTGCGTGTCGGGCATATAGATGATGAGCAGCGGCGCAATCGCGATCATCGGGGTGACCTGGAGGATCACCGCGAAGGGGAAGACGGCAAGCTCGATCCATTTGGACTGGACAAGGATGATGGCGATGCCGACGCCGCCGACGAGAGCGATGGCGAGCGCAAGGAAGGTGATGCGCAGCGTCACCAGCAGCGAGGGATAGAGCGTCCCCCAGTCGGTGTAGAGCGCCATCAGCACATCGCCCGGCGACGGCATGATGTAGCGCGGCACCTGGTTGACGGTGATGTGGAACTGCCAGAGGCCGATGGCGAGCGCCAGCATGGCCACGGGAATGACGATGCGCAGCACCTTTTCGAGGGTGCTGGTGCGTGCAAGGACAATCTGCACGGCGCTGTCGGTGCCGGCTTCGGCGGCGGCGGGGCGGGCCAGGTCGCTCATTTGGCGGCAGCTCCCACTTGAATGGCTTCCTGAAGGGCGCGCGACACGGTGTCGGTGGTGGCGCGATATTCCTCGGAGGTGCGGAAATTGGCGTCGCGGACCGACGAGGTCGAGATCGGCAGGTCCGCATAGACCTGGCCGGGCCGCGCCCGCATCACCACGATGCGGTTGGAGAGGAAGGCGCTCTCGAACACCGAATGGGTGACGAAGATCACGGTGATGCCGGTTTCGCGCCAGAGGCGCAGCACGTCGTCGTTGAGCTTCTGCCGGGTGATTTCGTCGAGCGCGGCGAAGGGCTCGTCCATCAGCAGCAGCTTGGGCCTGGTGACCAGCGCACGGGCGATGGAGACGCGCATCTTCATGCCGCCCGACAACTCGCGCGGATAGGAATTGTGGAAATCGGCGAGGCCGACAGAAGCGAGGCTCTCGGCGATGCGTGGCCGGGCGTCGGCCTTCGAGACGCCGGCGAGACGCAGCGGCAGGTAGACATTGCCGAACACCGTGGTCCACGGCATCAGCGTCGGTTCCTGGAACACGAACCCGACATCGCCCTTGGGCTTGCCGCGGCTGTCGAGCTGGCTCGACGGCCAGTCGACCTGGCCGGAACTGGCTTCGCCGAGGCCGGCGATGATCCTCAGCGCGGTGGACTTGCCGCAGCCGGACGGGCCGAGCAGCGACAGGAACTCGCCGCGGCGCACGTCGAGCGTCATGTCCTTGAGCGCCAGCGTACCGTTGGAGAACAGCTTGGACACGTTGCGCATGGTGACAACGAGGCGGCTGCTGGCGGCGGGACGCGCATCCGGCGCGTCGAGGGATGTATCAGTCAATGGTCTCGCCCACGTTAGGGTCGGAACGGCGCGGGCAGGATGGCCCGCGCCGGGAGGTCGGATAGACCGCTTAGTTCGCGAGGTCCACTACTTCACGAGGTCCATGCCGAGGCCCTGGCAGACGAGCTCGGTGGTATAGGCCTGGGTGACGTCGATGCCGGCTTCATACAGGCCGACCTCGACCATGGCGTCATAGTAGTCCTTCCAGCGCGCATCGGTCATGCAGCCGATGCCCTTGGTCTCGGCGTCGCCGGAAATGGCAATGCCGTATTCCTTCATCTTGGCGATGGAATAGGCGATCTGCTCGTCGGTCATTTCCGGGTTGTCGGCCTTGATCAGCGCATTGCCGGCGGCGTTGTCGCCATAGAGGTAATTGTACCAGCCGATGATCGAGGCCTCGACGAAGCGCTTGGCGACGTCCTTGTTGGCCTCGTACCAGGGCTTCATCACTTCGATGGTGGTCGAGTACGGGGTGTAGGTGCCCTGGTCGGCAAGCAGCCACACGTCCGGCGCGAAGCCGGCAACCTGCTCGACACCATAGGGCTCGGAGGTCAGGTAGCCCTGCTGGATCGACATGTCGTCGGCGAGGAACGAGGCGGGGTTGAACTGGTAGGGCTCATACTTCTCGTCGACGAATTCCGGCCAGGCCGACTTCATCCAGTTGAAGTAGGAGGTGAAGCCATCGGCCGAGAGGATGTACTTGGAGGCGCCGGCCAGTTCCGGGAAGGTCTTGAACTTGCCCGGGTGCGACATCAGGATCTGCGGATCCTTCTGGAAGATGGCGGCGAGCGTGATGGTCGGGATGCCTTCCTTGACGCTGTTGATCGCGCCGGTGGCCCCGCCCATGTAGAACTGCACGCCACCCGAAACCAGCAGCGGCCGGCCCGGGCTCTGCGGCCCGCCCTGCGCGATGGTCACATCCAGCCCGTACTTGGCATAGGTGCCATCGGCGACGGCCTGATAGTAGCCGCCATGTTCGGCCTGCGCCAACCAGTTGGTGGCGAAGGTTACCTTGTCCTGGGCAACGACGGCGCCCGCGCCGGCAACGAGCGCAAAGGCGCCGGTGACCAGCATCATGCCGAGTTTGTTCATTGGTTCAGTCTCCCTGTAGCGGCGTCCGGCACGATGCGGAATAGCGTCCTGCCATCGGCAAACCTTGGTGCCAAAAGGCACACCCGACCATTCATTCCAAGCGCGGCCCAAAAAGGAAAGCCCAAAAATTCGTCACTTTCCCAATTGCTCCCAGATTGGGCAAAACCGCCACGCCGGGCTTTGCATCTTGATGGATTGCCGGTTAGCCTGACGATCCATTTTCCGGAGCCAATGTGCACAAGCCGCTTCTGCCAACCGGCATTCACCCGCCCTTCGCGCCGTACAGCCCGGGCATCGAGATCAGTGCCCGCGACCGCCTGGTGTTCTGCTCGGGCCAGCTCGGCATTGCCAAGGATGGCACGATTCCCCCCGATTGCGCCGCGCAGGCGCGGCTCGCCTTCGACAATATCTTCGCCATCCTTGCCGAGGCGAACATGACGCCGCGCGACATCGTCAGGATCAATGCCTACGTCACCGGCCGCGAGCACCTCAAACCTTATATGGAGGTGCGCAATGGCCTGTTCGGCGAGCCCTTCCCCGCCTCGACGCTGATGATCGTTTCCGGCTTTGCCCGGCCCGAATTCGTCGTCGAGATCGAAGCCATCGCCGCCAGCCCCGGCTGACCGACGCGCCACCCTCCGCCTTGCCGCTTCCCGGCGAGGCATTTCGCCACGGACCCGCACCCATGAGCACCCGCAAGATCTGGTGGACCGATTTCACGGCCGCCGACTTCAGCAATATCGACCCGATGAAGACCATTGCCATTCTGCCGACCGCAGCAATCGAGCAGCATGGGCCGCATTTGCCGGTGGGAACCGACACCATCATCAACCAGGGCCATCTCGACCTCCTGGTGCAGAAGCTGCCCGCCGATCTCGACGTCCGCATCCTGCCGGTGCAGGCCATCGGCAAGTCGAACGAGCACATCTGGCAGGTGGGGACGGTGACCAACCTTGCCCAGGACCTGATCTCGAGCTGGACGCAGATCGGGCTCGAGGTTGCCCGTTCGGGGATCAGGAAGATCGTCTTCGTCAATTCGCATGGCGGCAATGTCGCGATCAACGAGATCGTGACGCGGGAACTCCGGGTCAGGGCCGGCATGCTGGCGGTCAAGACCGGCTGGGGCGCCTTCGGCGACAAGACGCTGTTTTCCGATATCGAGAACCGGCACGGCATCCATGGCGGCGATGCGGAGACCTCGCTGGTCATGCATTTCCGACCGGCGGCGGTGAACCTCGCCGAACTTCGCGACTACCCATCGGTCGCGCAGCGGGATGAGCAGGCCTACAAGCACCTGCGCCCGATCGGGTCGCCGACGACCTATGCCTGGATCGCCAGCGACATCAACCCGTATGGCACGGCCGGCGAAGCGCATCTGGCCACGGCCGAGAAGGGCCGCCTGTTTGCCGAGAGTGCCGTGGCCGGATTCATCGAAATGCTGCGCGAGGTCGAGCGTTACGACCTGCCGGGCACGCGCTGAACGCGCCGCTATAGCAGCCGGAGTTGCGGCGGTGGCCTTCTCCCGCAAGGGGAGAAGGTAGTTCGTCGCCAACCGCGCAAAGTGGCGCTTAGTGGCTCTCAGTGGCGGCGTGAGGCCGGGGATCAGTTCCCCGGTGCGCCGGTTTTGGCGGCTTTCGCCTCGTCGTACCACCAGATGCCGGGGAAGCCGATGGAATATTCCGGCAGGTTCTCCGGGTGGCTGAAGCGGTCCCAACGGGCGACGCGGGCCTTGCGCAGCGTGTAGCTGGGCGTGAGGTAGTGGTGGGCCAGCAACACGCGGTCGAGCGCGCGGGTGGCGGCGACGAGCGTCTCGCGATCATCGGCGAAGATGATCTTGTCGATCAGCGCGTCGACGCCGGGATCGGCGATGCCGCCATAGTTGCGGCTGTCTTCCTGGGCGGCGGATGCCGAGCCCCAATAGTCCCGCTGCTCGTTGCCGGGCGAGAGCGACTGGGCCCAGCCGGTATAGATCACGTCGAAATCGCGGGTGCGGACGCGCTCGATATATTGCGGGGAGTCGACGGTGCGGATGGTGGCCGCGATGCCAATTTTCTGCAGGTTCGCCTGGAAGGCGGTGGCGATCGGCTCGATGGTCGGCCCGTTGAGCAGGATTTCGAAACCGACGGGCTGGCCGGCCGGACTGAGCAGGGAATTGCCCTGAAGCGTGTAGCCGGCCTTGGTCAGGATATCGACGGCGGTGCGGAGGTTGGCGCGGAGCTTCTGCGGGTCGCCATTGACCGGGTTCTGGTAGGGCGTGGTGAAGACTTTCTCGGGCACGAGGTCCTTTACCGAGTTCAGAATCTCCAGCTCTTCGCCTTCCGGCAGGCCGGAGGACGCAAGTTCGGTGCCGTAGAAATAGCTGTTGATCCGCTCGTACTGGCCGAAGAACCGGAGCTTGTCGAGTTCCTCGAAATCGAAGGCATAGAGCATGGCTTCGCGCAGCGCCGGGTCCTTGAACATGTCGTGCCGCTGGTTGGGAACGAATCCGACCATGATGCCGGAGCTGCGATAGGGATTCTCGAAGGTCTCCTTGATGACCCGGCCCTGCTGTACCGCCGGGAAGTCATAGCCCGACTGCCAGCGCAGCGCGATGTTTTCGTCCCACCAGTCGAATTCGTCGCCCTTGAAGCCCTCGAACTCGGCGGTGGTGTCGAGGAAGAATTCGTAGCGGATCTGGTCGAAATTGTTGTGACCGACCGCGAAGCCTTCGTTGGCGCCCCAATAGTCCGGGACGCGCTGGTAGGTCACCGAGCGGCCCGCCGAGAAGCTCTCGAGCCGGTAGGGGCCGGAGCCCAGCGGCGGCTCGAGCGTCGAGGCGCCGATGTCGCGCGGCTTGCCATTGGCGTCGGTGCCTTCCCACCAGTGCTGCGGCAGGACCAGCAGCTGCCCCATGATCTGCGGCAGTTCGCGATTGCCGGTCTGGTCGAAGCTGAAGGTGACTTCGCCGGGCGCCGTGACTTCGGCCTTGGTGACGTTGGCGTAGTAGTTCGCCTGGCTGGCATTGAGCTCGGTAATCTTGTTGAAGGACCAGACCACGTCCTCGGCCGTCACCGGCTGGCCATCATGCCACTTCGCCCGCGGGTTCATGCGGAAGGTCACCGAGGAGAAGTCGTCGGGATAGCTCCAGGCCTCGGCGAGCGTACCATACTGGGTGGAGATCTCGTCTTCGGAATCGGTGGTCAGCGTCTCGTAGACGAGACCGAGGCCGCTGGCAGCTTCGCCCTGCGGCAGGATGGGATTGAAGGTGTCGAAGCCGCCCATGTCGGAGAGCCGCACCATGCCGCCCTTGGGCGCATCGGGGTTCACGTAGTCGAACTTCTCGAACCCGGCCGGATATTTCGGCTCGCCGATCAGCGAGTCCGCATGATGCCAGACCTTCTCCTGGGCGAGGGCCGGAGAGAGGGTGGCGAGGGCAGCGAGGGCAAAAGCGGCGATGAGCTTCATTTTGGTCTCCATTCGGGGGAGTTGCCGGAGCTTAACGTGAAAGTGCATGGCGGACACGTCTTGGCATGAGGCGCGAGCGGACTCCCTTCTCCCCTTGCGGGAGAAGGTGGAGTTTGCGGCACCGTGCCCATCTGCGATAGTCCCCCGTAAACGGGAGAGGTTCCGCTGTGGCGCGATCTCACTTCACCTCCTCCAGATTGAGCCCGGCCGCGGCGATCAGCTCGCGCGTGTAGGCTTGGCGGGGATTGGCGAAGATTTCGGCGGTGTCGCCGGTCTCGACCACCACGCCGTTGCGCATGACGATCAGCCGGTTGGCCAGCGCGCGCACGACGCGGAGGTCGTGCGAGATGAACACGTAGGCGAGGCCGTGGCGCCGCTGCAGGTCGCGCAGCACATCGACCACCTGCGCCTGGACGCTGACATCGAGCGCCGAGGTTGGCTCGTCGAGCACCAGCAGGCGGGGTTGCAGCACCATGGCGCGGGCGATGGCGATGCGCTGGCGCTGGCCGCCGGAGAACTCGTGCGGGTAGCGGAAGCGGTCGGCCGGATCGAGACCCACTTCGCCGAGCGCAGAAACGACGCGCCGGTCGCGTTCGTCGGGGCCCAGCTGCGGCATGTGGACTTCCATGCCCTCGCCGATGATCTCGGCCACCGACATGCGCGGCGAGAGCGAGCCATAGGGGTCCTGGAAGACGATCTGGAGGTCCTTGCGCAGTGGCCGCATCTGGCGCGACGACAGCGCTTCGACCGGCTGGCCGTCGACACTGATCCGGCCCTCGGAGGCAACCAGCCGGAGGAGGGCGCGGCCCAGGGTGGTCTTGCCCGAACCCGATTCGCCAACGATGCCGAGCGTCTCGCCGGCCCGGACCGACAGATCGACGCCGTCGACGGCCTTGACGTGGCCGACGGTGCGACGGAGGAGGCCGCGCCGGATCGGGAACCAGACCTTGAGGTCGTCGGTGGTGACCAGCACCGGCGCCTCTGGCACGGGCGCCGGTGGCGCGCCGCGTGGCGCCGCGGCGAGCAGTTTTCTCGTGTAGCTGTGCCGTGGATCGGCGAAGAGCTCGGCCGTCGGCCGGCTCTCGACGATCTGGCCCTCGGTCATCACGTGCACTTCGTCGGCAATGCGGCGGACGACGGTGAGGTCATGGGTGATGAACAGCATTGCCATGCCGCGCTTGGCCTGCAACTGCCGGAGCAGGGTCAGGATCTGCGACTGTACGGTGACGTCGAGCGCTGTGGTCGGTTCGTCCGCAATGAGAAGATCCGGCTCGTTGGCGAGGGCCATTGCGATCATCACGCGCTGGCGCTGGCCCCCCGAGAGCTGGTGCGGGAAATCGGCGAGGCGGGTGGCGGGATCGGGCAGGCCGACCTCGTCGAGCAGCTCGATGGCGCGGGCACGGGCGGCATTGGGACGGAGGCCTCGATGGATCGACAGCACCTCGGTGATCTGCCGCTCGACCGTGTGGAGCGGGTTGAGCGAGCTCATCGGCTCCTGAAAGATCATCGAGATGGCATTGCCGCGCACCTTGCGGAGGCCGGCGTCGGGCAAGGCGAGCAGGTCGGTGCCGCCAAAGAGGATGCGGCCTTTGGGATGCGAGGCGGGAGGATAGGGCAGGAGCCGCAGCACCGAGAGCGCGGTCACCGACTTGCCCGAGCCGCTCTCGCCAACCAGTGCGACGGTCTGGCCCGGCGCGATGTCGAAGCTGATGCCGCGCACCGCCTCGACCACCCGCTCGCCCAGGGTGAAGCGGACGTGGAGATCTTCGACTGAGAGCAGCGGGGCGGTCACTTGAACGCCTTCCGCGGATCGAACGCATCGCGCACCGCTTCGCCGATGAACACGAGGAGGCTCAGCATGATGGCGAGGGTCAGGAACCCGGTGATGCCGAGCCAGGGGGCATAGAGGTTGTTCTTGCCCTGCTGCAGCAACTCGCCGAGCGAGGGCGAGCCCGCGGGCAGGCCGAGGCCCAGATAGTCAAGCGAGGTCAGTGTGGTCACCGATCCAGCGACGATGAATGGCATGAACGTCAGGGTGGCAACCATGGCGTTAGGCAGCACATGGCGCATCACGATCTTGACGCTGGAAAGGCCCAGCGCTCGCGCCGCTGCGACATACTCAAAATTGCGGGCACGCAAGACCTCGGCACGGACGAGACCGACCAGTGTCGTCCATGAAAAGAGCAGCAAGACGAAGAGCAGGACCCAGAAGCTCGGCACGAGGAAGCTGGAAACGATCAGCAGCAGGTAGAGGCTCGGGATCGAATTCCAGATTTCCAACAGCCGCTGGGCAATCAGGTCGACCCACCCACCCGCATAGCCCTGGACGGCCCCCGCCGCGACGCCGACGACGGAAGACAGAATCGTCAGCAGGAAGCCGAACAGCACCGAAATGCGGAAGCCGTAAATCAGCCGGGCGAGGACATCCCGACCCTGGTCGTCGGTGCCGAGCCAATGCCAGTTGCCGGTGTTGCAGGAGGGGTCGGCGAGGCCCTGCGGATAGCCGCCGCAGCGCTGCTCGGGCGTCTGCAGCCACGAGGGGGCGGAGGGGGCAGAGCCGAACAGGGACTCGTCGATGGTCCGATAGGAATAGCGGATCGGCGGCCAGATGGCCCAGCCATTGGCATTGATCTCGTCGGCGATGAACGGGTCGCGATAGGCAGTTTCGGCAAGGAAGCCGCCGAACTTGCTCTCGGGGTAGTTGACGACCACCGGCGCCAGCAGCTCGCCGCGATAGGACACGAGGATCGGCCGGTCATTGGCGACGAACTCGGCGAACAGCGTGATGATGAAGAGGACCAGAAAGATCCAGAACGACCAATAGCCGCGCCTGTTCGCCTTGAAGGACTTGAGGCGTCGCTGGTTGATCGGCGACAGCCGGGGTGCCGCGCGGGCTGCGTCGGCCGGGGCAAAGACCGGAACGGGACTGGCGAAGGCGCGCGCGAGGCCGGGGCTCATGTGTCCCGCCTCTCGAAGTCGATGCGCGGGTCGATCCACATATAGAGAACATCCGAGACCAGGCTGAGGACGAGGCCGATCAGCGAAAAGACATAGAGAGTCGCGAACACCACGCCATAATCGCGCTGGAACACGGCCTGCGCGCCGAGATAGCCCAAACCGTCCAGCGAGAAGATGGTTTCGATCAGCAACGAGCCGGTGAAGAACGCCCCAACGAATGCACCTGGAAAGCCGGCAATGACGATCAGCATGGCATTGCGGAACACGTGGCCATAGAGCACCCGGTTCTCGGTCAGCCCCTTGGCCCGCGCGGTGGTGACATACTGCTTGCGGATCTCGTCAAGGAAGGAATTGCGGGTGAGCAGCGTGGTGGACGCGAAGGCGCCGGCGGCCATGGCAAGCACGGGCAGGGTCATGTGCCACAGATAGTCGAGCACCTGCTGATGCCACGGCAGGCTTGCCCAGTTCTCCGAAACGAGTCCCCGCAAAGGAAAGAAGTCGAAAAAGCTCCCTCCAGCGAACACGACGATCAACAGGATCGCCAGCAGGAATCCGGGGATGGCAACCCCGATCAGGATCACCCCCGAGGTCCAGATGTCGAAGTTCGAGCCGTCGCGAACCGCCTTGGCGATGCCAAGCGGAATGGAGACCGAGTAGCTGATCAGCAGCATCCAGAAGCCCAGCGAGATGGACACGGGGAGGCGCTCGACGATCAGGTCCACCACCGAGGCGCCACGGAAATAGCTCTCGCCGAAATCGAAGCGGATGTAGTTCCACATCATGGTGAGGAAACGCTCGACCGGTGGCTTGTCGAAGCCGAACTGCTGTTCGATGCGCGCGAGGATTTCGGGCCTGAGGCCCTGCGCGCCGCGATAGCCGCTGGGCTGGCCGACCTGACCGGTATCGTCGGGGCGGGCGCCGGTTTCCTGGCCGGCAAAATCGCCACCGTCGCTGCCGGTGACCCGATCGAGCACCGAGACATCCTGCCCCGACATCTGCGCGATCATCTGTTCCACCGGGCCGCCGGGCGCGAACTGGGTGATGACGAAGCTCAAGAGCATGATTCCCAGCAGCGTCGGGATCATCAGCAGGATGCGGCGAATGATATAGGCGACCACTCAGGTCTCCCGCGGGCGTTGGGGCGTCGCGAGCAGCAACGGCGCGGCTTTGGCCAATGGATGGCCGATCACGCGGGATTGAGCGTTCATCACGGCTCCACCGCGAAGCCGACGCCCGCAGCGCGGCCGGCAGCGAAGATGGCGTCGCGCCCGGCGGCATATTGCGCGGGCTCGAGATGCTCGAGCATCAGGGGGACTTGCCGCGGCAGCCGGGCGAGTTCGCTGAGGTAGGTGCCGTAGTCGAGCGCGCCTTCGCCGATCGGCACCTCGTCGAAATGCAGGGCGGCCCGTTTGCGGACCAGAATGTCCTTGGCGTGGCAGGAAACGATGTGCGGCCCGAGCTTTTCGAAACACTCGCGGATCAGCGCGGCGTTATCGAAATAGGTGCGTGGCGTCATGATCAGGTTGACCGGATCGAGATGCGCGGCGAAGGCCGGCCGGTCGATGGCCTTGAGCAGCGCGACATAACTGTCGACGCTGTCGGGCAGGCTGTATTGCATCATTTCGAGGGCGAAGCGGGCCCGGCGGGGCCGCACGGCATCGATGATGTGGCGGGCGGTCTCGACGGTGAGCTCGAAGGCTTCGGCACCAAAGTTGCGCGCATCCGGGGTGTAGTCGGAACCCGGCGCAAAGGTGCCGATATAGCTGACGGCGCAGAGGGCCCCAACCTCGTCGGCGATAGCGAGGCGCTCGATGGCGTAGGCGAGGTGGCGCTTGCGCACCTCCGGCTCGGGCGCGATCAGGTTGCGCCAGATGCCGATTTCGGCGAGCACCACATCTTCGGCGGCGAAGGCGGCTTCGATATCGGCAAGGCGTTGCCCATCGGCAAGCGTCACCTCGGGCACATAGGCCGCGCCATATCCGAAATCGCGATGCGCCCTGGCGAAGGCGAACGGGTCGGCGCTGTCGACGGGCAGCCCATGGCCGCCGAGCCGGATTTTCATTCGTGGTTCCCAGAAATCGCGGGCCGGACGCCGAAGCAGGTGGCGTTCGGGCAAAGCCTAGCAGGTTGTCGCGCCTAGTAAACCGGGCGTTCCGAGCGCTCTCCGGCCCGTGAACGGTATGTGAATGAACAAATCAGTGTCGGTTCAAATCACGGAGCGCAATCTCGTCTCATCAACAGGGCGATGGGCCCTGAACCAAAGCAAGGCCGGCGCCGAGCGCCGCCAACGAAATGGAGATGAAGATGAACAAGTTCGCGATTGTTGCCGCCGCCGCCGCCGTTGCTCTCACTGCACTTGCCGCTCCGGCGCTGGCGCAGTCGAAAAGGGACTATGACAACTACCGCAAGCCGCGCGGCGAACTGGCCAGCAGCTACGACTGCTCGTCCCAGTTCGGCCACTTCAAGCGCGTGCTGCCGGTGCAGGTCGCCGGGATCGACGACGGCTACCGCATCTGGGTGACCCCGGTCTGCATGGGCAGCGACCTGTTGCGCAACGAGGGCAACGCCGCCTACCTGCGGCCGACCATTGCCGACAACGAGGTGCTGGTCGAAGCGCTGTTCGACAAGAATTTCGGGCCGGACGACGTGTTCGCGGTCAAGATGATGGGCGACGACACCATCAACCTCTACGTCCATGATTTCGCGAACTGATTGACCCCGGAGCCGGCCGGGCGCCCGCGCCTGGCCGGCCCGGCCTGCCACATTTGCCACGATGATGAACGCATTCTGAACGCCGGTCTCAGCACCGGTTCAAACCCCGGCCGCTAAACCGCACTCAACGATGCGAACCAGGCCCCTTCGGGAGACGCCAGATGAACAAGACCCAGGAAAAACTGCTCGTTGCGACCCTCGCCGGGCTGATCATTGCCAGCGCCGCGGCCTTCGCCGTGCAGCCGGCCCTCGCCGCCGGCTACGACGTCGAGATGCCCGCGCAGGTGAAGGTGCAGGAGTGGGACGTGCTGAACGCCCGCAAGTGGCCCGCCTCCTATTCGCAGCTGGTCGGCAGCTTCGAGCCCCGCTCGCATGTGTGGGTGGAACGCTGCATCATCGCGCCGCAGGGCGGCTCGGACTGGTGCCTCGTCGAGGCCGACGAGACGCGCGGCTGGGTCAATGCCCGCTACCTGAAGCTCGCCTACGACACCGATATCTGAGTTTGCCTGCTGACGACTCCGGCACCGCTCCAAACGGCCCCGGATCTTTCGACCGCCGATCCCATGCAAGCTTTGCCGGTCGAACTTCTCCTGAGTGCCTGACTTCCAGAGAGTTGACTAAGCCGGCCCGGTGGCGTTCCAAGAGGAGCCCCCCGGGCCTTTTTCTTTGCTGGAGAGAATTTTGGACGCCAACCCTATCCTCGTCGAGCAGACGCGCGGCGCCTTTGTCGAGAATCGCCACCGCGGCGCCTTTGTCATCGCCGATGCCGAGGGTCGCATCATTGCGGCGGGCGGGGATATCGCGCGGCCGATTTTTCCGCGCTCGGCGATCAAATCGATGCAGGCGCTGGCCATGGTGACGAGCGGGGCCATCGGCCGTTTCGGGCTCGATGATGAGGAGCTGGCGCTCGCCTGTTCCAGCCACCATGGCGAGGATGTGCATGTCGCGGGCGTGACGCGGTTCCTGGGCGACCTCGGACTGGGGCCGGACGACCTCGAATGCGGCGTGATGGCCCCGATCAGCGGCAGGACCCGCAACGCGCTCCGCGCCGCCGGGCTGGAGCCGACCACGCTGCACCACATGTGCTCGGGCAAGCATTCCGGCATGCTGAGCGTCGCCGAAGCGCTGGGCGCGCCGACCGCCGGCTATGTCGAGCGCGACCACCCGGCGCAGGTGGCGGTGCGTTCGGCCATCGAGACGGCGCTGGGGGTGGAACTGACGGTGGACCTCTGCGGCATCGACGGCTGCTCGATCCCCACCTGGGCGGCGCCGCTATCCGCCTTCGCCACCGGCTTTGCCCGCATGGCGACGGGCACCGGCCTGCCGCCCGATCTCGCCACGGCTGCGCGGCGCATCTTCGATGCGGCGACCAGCCACCCGCAGCTGGTGGCCGGCACCGGGCATTTCGACACGGTGGCGATGACCGCCTTCGGTGGCCGGCTGATGCAGAAGGGCGGCGCCGACGGCGTGCAATGCGGCGCCATCCGCGACAAGGGCTGGGGCTATGCGCTCAAATGCGACGACGGCAGCCTCGAGGCGAGCGTGGTGATGGTGGCGAACCTGCTCGCCAAATATGCCGAGCCCATCGAGAGCGAGCGCGCGGCGCTGGCCCGGTTTGCGCGGCAGGATGTAAAGAATATCCGTGGCACGGTGGTGGGAGAGATGCGCGGGGCGGGGGTGTTGGCGGGGTAGGGGGAGGGGTGCAACGTCTGCTTTTGGCCCATTGCGGGCTCGCTGGAGGCATGGAAGACACGCACGGGTGGATGCTCTCCACATCGCTTGAAGGCGGCGCTACTAGTAGCCAAAATACGGGAGCCGCTTGGCCCCCAGGGTAAGATCTGAAAGAACACCCTCGGCAAGTACTGAGGGTTCAAGCTGTATCGTTTTGCCGGACGGCAGTGTCACAGCGTCATATGCAACATCCAAATCCGTGACGATGAAAGCGTTGGGCTTCGTCATACGCATACTGAAGCACAGCAATGGAGTATTGACTGTGTCGAGGCCACCGTTCCGCCAGCTGAGAGGCGGGAACGCCGCCTCGGCATCCTTTCTCGTTTCCAGCCCCTTCGACGTGTAGGAGTCACATTCAACGGTGACCTCGTCGACTTGGAATAGCAGGCCGAAGCCCAGGTTGTCTGGATAGCTTTCGAGCCCCTTGTCTTCTGCGTAGAGCTCCGTGCCCGCGCTTGGCAACTCTGCCCCGCCGAGTTGAGTCCCCACAACGAGCGAAACATAATTGGTGAACTTCGAGCCATCGCAGGTCGCGGTGAACCACGCGTCGGCTGAGCTGCTCACGCCGTCAAGCTTGGTGCAGCCAAGGGACCAGAAGTCCGAGAAATAAGCCGCGCCAAGCGGCGGGGGCTCAACTGCCCCCGTCGCCATCCATTGAAGATCGGGAAACGCTGAGAGTTTAATAGCTCCGGGCCCCCGCAGCACTACGCCATAGCGCACAACACTGTCGCCCAGGTACAGGACTTCCAGCAGAAGCGTGTCGAGGGCGTAGAACTCTGCTTTCAAGTCGGTCTTGAGCGCCGCATCCCGATATAACGCGTCATCCGCTTCATCGATTTCATCTTGCGCTTGAGGAACGGGTTTGGTGCGGAATTTCGGTTCGCCGAGGATTGCGACTACCGAAGACCTTGGCGCACCCAGTCGAACGCCGTCGATGAGGGCACCGACATCGTTCTGCAGCTGATCTTTCGGCTCGTCCGGCTTCTCCGCTAACGGGCATTTGGCTGGCTCGATCGGCAGCCATCCGGCAACCGCGCCAATCTTCGCCGCACCGGGTCCGGTCAATCGCACGCACTGACCTTCGGACACAATAGAAATGACCGTACTGCCAACGGTAGTGGGCTGGTTGCGAACGTGGATTGAATCGCCGGCCCTAAGCACCTGACCTACCGCAAGAGACTCGATCGGTCCCATGCCCCCGGAACTGTCCAGAAGCCGCCCCTCCTGCGGGAGTAGACCAGCGGGCCCTGGCTCATAGTAGACAAACTGCCCCGTCGGCGGGGAGGCAGTGCACCATGGCATCCTGCATAGCTGGAGCCCCGGCAGCGGGGTCACTACAAAGAAGGCCAGCACAAGAAGTGGAAGGACGTATTTGAGGGGAAAGATGAGAAGAAGGGTCACCCACCACGCAGGCTTTCGCGACCCGATCTTCTCGTCCACTACTGTTCCGGTCCGCAGGAACGGAACCCACTTTGTGCGACAGAATTCAGGCTTGAGGTAGTCGGGATGACCGACGCCTTTGTTCCATCGGTCGCGCACCATCGCCTTGCGCAGCCCGACGGTGCCAGCAGCTCCGTAGCGCCACGTGGAGCTTTCCGCGAGAGCGGGCCACTGGTCGATTTCACCGACCTCATTGAGGAGGTCGCTCCCAAGGCCGAGTTTGGTGAAATTAGTCCGTCGATGTACGACGCTGCCGCAAAACACCACGCGCGTGAATCTGATGTCCCCGCGGCGCTTCAGAATCTGCGTAAGGAGGTAGGAACCGAAGCTATGCGCGATGACGTGGACCTGGGCGCCATCGGGTGCGGCTTCAAGGATGTCGGCAAGCTGCTCCTCGACTTCGCCCTCCGCGCGGGCGATTTCCCACGGGATGGGTGACAGGAAGGAAATAGGCCCAAAACGTCCATAGTTCACCGCCTCAACGTCGAAGTTCTCTTCGAGTAAGACTTTGCGAAGCGTGTCGACCCAGATTGCGTGGTCTCGTATGCCGGGTATCAGCACAACGATGCTGTTTGGAGGACTCTCCGCGTCCTTCGGTGCAGGTTTTGCCATTCTTGGCACTATGCTTGCGCGCAGAGAGATGTCAGAGGAAGTTCGGGCAGGGGTCTTCCGCGACCGTCGAGCGCTCCTTCATTTATGATCATTGCCCCCCCTTTGAAAATGACGAAGTATCGGCGAAGACAATCACAAATGCTAGGAAGAGGTAAGGGGCCGCCTCCTCGGAACCCGTGCTGATCGCAGGATCGAGCGATGCGCATGCCCGATGCGACCTGACCGCGGCACACATCTTGACATCACGCGGCCAAGCTTCGCCCCATCTGAATGGCGCAGACGCCGCCCAGCAGCCCCTGTTTTCGATGGACCGATATGCAACATTTGGTTCGAGTCCGCTCCTGATTCTTGACGTGTCCGGTCGGAAGTTTCCCTTCGGGTAACCACGTGATCACGTCGATGAAACGCGCGGTGCATACGCAGCCCTTCCGCGTCGTGTGAGTGTCTCCTTCTGGATCAAAGCCGACCCCCACCCCCTACCGCTGATCGCTATACCTCTCCTTCGTCATCCCCACCGCCTTCGCCAGTTCCGCGAACACCGGCACACTCTCGCCTGCCGTACCGTTCGCCATCCTCAGCATTCGGATGGGGAACACGACCGCGTCGCGGTTGGCGGTGGAGAGGGCTTCGGTGAGGCGGTCGTCGCCCAGCGCGGTTTGCTCGGCGGTGGCCAGCGCCGTGTCGACCTCTTCGGTGGTCAGCGCGCCTTTGGCGACGAGGGCCTGGGTGATGCTGGCGATGGCCATGACGAGGCCTTCGAGCTGCAGGTTGGCGGTGTTCATGGCGATGTCCTCCGGTTTGAGGATCAACGCCCCGCGGGCGCAAGCGCTCCATGCGATCTGCCGGGGCGGGGCGCGGCCGCTTTGGGCGATTGGCCCGGCGACGGGACCGCTGGCCTAGAGGCGCTCTAGCGGAAGAGGCTCTGCAGCGCGTCGAACGTCTCGACCACATAGCTCTCGAGCGGACGGATGCCGCCGTCGCGGCTCCAGGCGTCGAGGGAGACGCGGCTGGTGCCGATGGAGAGCATGGCGACGAGGCGGAGCGCTAGCTCGGGCTCGGCGGGCCAGCGCCGGCGGAGGGCGGCGAACACGGTGGCCTCGTCGAGAATGTAGCCGGCCTGCTTGCGGGACTGCACCGCCTCGCTGGCGCGCATCAGCTTGTCGAGGGCGAGGAGTTGCTCCGACGAATAGGGGGAAACGACATCCAGCATCGCCCTTTGCACGGCCGCGAGCGGCGGCTGGTCCGTGGCCTGAGTGGCGAGGGCGGCCGCGATCTTCTCGCCAAGGCCGCGCTGCATGGAGAGCAGGATCTCGTCCTTGGACTTGAAGTAGTGAAAGAACGTGCGCCGCGAGATGCCGGCTTCCGCCGCGACCTGATCGAGCGTGGTGGCCTCGTAGCCCTGGGTGCTGAACAGCCGGATGCCGGCTTCGGTGATGCGCCGCAGGGTCTCCTGGCGCTTCCGCGCGCGCAGCCCGCCCGCCTCACCTGAGGCATCCGCGTCATGCATCGAGAGCCTCCTTGAAGTTTTTGCACTGAGTGCAATATATAGTTGCACTGAGTGCAAAATTCATCGGAGCGATCAATGAACAAGTGGACGGCATCTGATATCCCCTCCCAGAGCGGGCGCCTTGCGGTGGTCACCGGCACCGGCGGCCTTGGCTACGAAGACGCCCTGGCGCTGGCCCGGGCCGGCGCCGAGGTGATCGTCGCCGGGCGCAACCCGCAAAAGGGCACCGAAGCGGTGGCGAGGATCAGGGGCGAGGTGCCTTCGGCGAAGGTGCGCTTCGAGGCGCTGGACCTTGCCAGCCTCGCCTCTGTCGCGGCCTTTGCGGCGCGGCTGCGGCGGAGCCACGACAAGCTGGACCTGCTGATCAACAATGCCGGCGTGATGGTGCCGCCGGTGCGGCAGGAAACCGCCGACGGGTTCGAACTGCAGTTCGGCACCAATTACCTCGGCCACTTCGCCCTCACCGCGCACCTGCTGCCGCTGCTGCGGCGGGGAAATGCGCCGCGTGTCATCTCGTTGTCCAGCGTCGCGGCCCGGCAGGGTCGGATCGACTTCGCCGACCTGCAGAGCCGGACGAACTATAACGCCATGGCCGCCTACAGCCAGTCCAAGATCGCCTGCCTGATGTTTGCCATGGAGTTGCAGCGGCGGAGCGAGGCGGGCAAGTGGGGCGTGACCAGCATTGCATCGCATCCGGGCGTTGCGCGGACGGAGCTGCTGCATAACGGTCCAGGCGAGCACAGTTTCGAGGGTCGCATACGCTCCGTGCTGTGGTTCGTTTTCCAGCCGGTCTGGCAGGGCGCGCTGCCGACGCTTTATGCCGCGACATCTCCCGAGGCCAGGGGTGGCGCCTATTACGGCCCGCACGCGCTGGCCGAAACGCGCGGCTACCCGGTCCCGGCCAAGGTGCCGCCTGAGGCCGGCGACCTGGAGGTGGCCAGGCGGCTGTGGGAGGTTTCCGAAGATCTGGCGGGGGTGCGGTTCGACGCCGAGCCGGCCCTGGCGGGCTGATGGTGCCTGAAGCCTGCGGCCGGCCCCCGTGAGGGGCGCGGGCCGGCCGCCGGGCAATCTCAGCCCTCGCTGGGCGCGAACTTGAGGCTGGTGCCGTTCATGCAGTAGCGCTCGCCGGTGGGGCGGGGGCCGTCGGGGAAGACGTGGCCGAGATGGGCGCCGCAATTGGCGCAATGGGCCTCGACACGGACCATGCCGTGGCTGCGGTCGATATTCTCGCCGATGGCATTGTCGAGCGGCTTGAAAAAGCTCGGCCAGCCCGAGCCGGACTCGTACTTGGTGTCGGACGAGAACAGCGGCGCTTCGCAGGCGGCGCAGTGATAGACGCCGTCGCGCTTTTCGGTGTTGTAGATATGGGTCCAGGCGCGCTCGGTGCCATGCTCGCGGGCGATGCGATAGAGCTCGGGCGTGAGCGTTGCGCGCCACTCCTCGTCGGACTTGCTGACGTTGAATGTATCGGTCATTCGATCTCTCCGGTAACGTCCGGGATATAGGCATTGCCGGGCCGCCGCGCCACTTGCCGCCGGCTCACAAAACTGTGGCTATTGCGACCTGTGGCGATCTGCCCGACCGGTTTTCCTTGTCCCGCCCGCCGCGGACACTAAGGTAGCCCGTAGAACCCGCAATCGAATCCGCTAGCAAGACCGGGAGCCCCAACCGCGTGCTGGACTGGCCCGTCATCGCCATTGTCACCGCCGTATTTGCGCCCTTCATCCTCGCGGCGCTGGCGCCGTTTGTGCTGCGCGTCTTCGGGCCGGTGAACGGCTGGCTCCTGGCACTGGTGCCCGGCTTTGCCGCCTACGCGCTGATCCGGCTGCTGCCGGAACTGGGGGGGCTTGGGCGGATCTTCGTGTCGATGCCCTGGGTGCCATCGTGGGGGATCGAGCTCAGCTTCGTCATCGACGGGCTGAGCCTGATGTTCGCGCTGACCATTGCGGTGGTGGGCACCTTCATCCTGATCTATGCCGACCGCTACCTCGCCGGCCATCCGCATCGCGGCCGCTTCCTCGCCTATATGCTGGCCTTCATGGGCGCCATGCAGGGCCTGGTGCTGTCGGACAACCTGATCGCGCTCTATCTGTTCTGGGAACTGACCTCGGTCACCTCGTTCTTGTTGATCGGCTTCGACCATCAGCGGCAGGCGGCGCGGCGTGCGGCAATCCAGGCGCTGGTGGTCACCGGCTTCGGCGGGCTGGCGCTGCTCGGCGCGGGCATTGCCATCCACGCCGTCTCCGGCTGGTGGGAACTGAGCGCGCTGACCGACGACCTTCGCGGCAATGGCGTCTACCCGCTGCTGGTGCTGCTGGTGCTGCTCGCCGCCTTCACCAAATCGGCACAACTGCCGTTCCACTTCTGGCTGCCCAACGCCATGGAGGCGCCGACGCCGGTTTCGGCGTACCTGCATTCGGCGACCATGGTGCAGGCGGGGGTCTACCTGGTGGCGCGGATGAGCCCGCACCTTGGCGGTGAGGCGATCTGGAACGGAACGCTGATGCTGTTCGGCGGCGCGACGCTGCTCTGGGGCGCGGTCGCGGCGCTGCGCCAGACCGATCTCAAGCAGATGCTGGCGCAGACGACGCTGGCCTCGCTGGGGCTGCTGATGCTGCTGCTCGGCATCGGCACCGAACTGGCGCTGATGGGCATGGCGCTGTATTTCGTCGCGCACGCGCTCTACAAGGCGGCCTTGTTCCTCGTGGCCGGCGCCATCGACCACGGCACGGGGACGCGCGACATCACCGCGCTGGGCGGGCTGCGCGACAAGCTGACGCTGACCTTCATTGCGACGATTATGGCCTCGGTGGCGATGGTGGGCTTGCCGCCGCTGCTGGCCTTCTACGCCAAGGAAGAAATGTATGCGGCGCTGGTCGGCGGCGACCTCGCCTCGCTCGTGGCGCTGGCCGTGCTGGTGATCGGCAATGCGCTGCTGGCAGCGATCGGGCTGGTGATGCTGGTCCGGCCGTTCATGGGGCCGCTGCTGCCGACGCCGCTCCATCCGCACGAGGCGCCGGTGGCGATGCTGGCGGGGCCGATCGTCCTGGGTGCGCTTGGCATCGCGCTGGGGCTGGTGCCGGGCTGGACCGGGGCAGAGCTGGCGGCGCCCGCGGCATCGGCAATGGCCGGCGAGACGTTCAAGAGCCACCTGGGCGAGACCTTCGACCTGCTGGGCGTGGTGTTCTGGCTCTCGGTGCTGACCTGGGTGCTGGCCTTCACCACCTATCTGAGCTTCGACCGGGCGCGGACCTGGCTGGCGCGTGCCGCCACCGCTCCCGGCTGGAGCTTCGACGCTGGTTTCGACCGCTGCTATTTCGGCCTCGTGAGCCTTGCGGCGGCGCTGACCCGGCTGTTCCACCATGGGCGGCTGGAATTCTACCTGCTGGTGGTGTTCCTGCTGCTGGCAGTAGCGACGATCGTGCCGCTCTGGACGCTGGGCACCCTGCCGCCAATGCCGCCGATCCCGGACTTGCGCTTCTACGAGTGGGGCGTCGTGGGGCTGGCGCTGCTCGGCGTGGTGACGGTGGTGATCGCCCGCAGCCGGCTGTTCGCCATCCTCGCGCTCGGTATCCAGGGGCTGGCCGTCGCCATGCTGTTCATGCTGTTCGGCGCGCCGGACCTGAGCTTTACCCAGTTCATGGTGGAAATCCTCTCCGTCGTGATCCTCGCGCTGGTGATGACCCGGCTGCAACTCGACACGACGGACCCGCGCCCGCTGGAAGACTGGCTGCGCGACGGCGCCGTGGCAGCAATGGGCGGTATCGCGGTGACGACGCTGCTGTATTCCGTGCTCGACCGGCCGCTTGACCTGCGGCTCAGTGCCTTCTTCGAGGCCAATAGCGTGCCGGTGGCGCATGGCCACAACGTCGTCAATGTCATCCTCGTCGACTTCCGCGGCGTGGATACGCTGGGCGAAATCTCGGTGGTGATGGCCGCCGGCATCGCCATCCTGGCGCTGATCCGCGGGGCGCGGAAGCCCAAGCTTGCAGGCCAGACGCCAGTGGCCCCGACAGCAGCGCCGAAGGCGGCCCGGAAGCCGCGGGCCAAGAAGGTGGCGACATGAGGGTGGCGACATGAACACCTTGATCTTTCGCACCATTGCGCCGCTGCTCACCGCCGTGATGCTGGTGTTTTCGGTCTTCGTCCTGCTGCGCGGGCACAATGAACCGGGCGGCGGCTTCATCGGCGGGCTGGTCGCGGCCTCTGCCATTGCCATTTACGGCATGGCGGTGGGGCCGGACGCTGCGCGGCGGGCGTTGCGCTTCGACCCGATTGCCATTGCCGGGGCTGGGCTGCTGGTCGCTTCGCTGGCCGGGCTGATGTCGATGCTGCTCGGCGTACCCTTCATGACCGGGCTGTGGGCCAGCTTCATGGTGGGGGCCACCGAAGTGTCGGTCTCGACTCCGATGGTTTTCGATATCGGGGTGTATCTGGTGGTGCTCGGCGCGGTCGCCGCCATTGCCCTGGGCCTCGAAGAGGAGGGGGACAGCTGATGGACCACGCCATCGCCGCACTGGCGGGAGTTTTCCTCACCGCCTCGATCTATCTGCTGCTGTCGCGCTCGCTGATCCGCATGCTGCTTGGGTTGACGCTGCTGGGCAATGCGGTGAACCTCGTGATTCTCGTCTCCGGCCGGCTGAGCCGGACCATCCCGCCGCTGGCGCTGGACGGTGCCAAGGCGCCGCTCGAGGGGGCAGCGAACCCCTTGCCGCAGGCACTGATCCTCACCGCCATCGTCATCGGCTTTGCCATGTTCTGCTTCCTGCTGGTGCTGGCCTTCCGCGCCTACCAGTCGCTTGAGGCGGACAATACCGACAATATGCGGCTAGCTGAGCCCAAGGGCGGGCCGCACCCGCCGATGAGCTACTGATGGACGGCATTTTCCAACCCGACGCGACCCTGTTGGCCGACTGGCTGGTGATCCTGCCGGTGGTGCTGGGCCTGGTTGGCGCGGCCATATTGCTGATGGTTGCCGCCGGGCGCGAACTGCAATGGGCGCTGGCGGCGCTGCTGGTGGTGGCGATCATCGGCATCGACGCCGCATTGGTGCTGCGCGTGCTTGAGACCGGGCCGGTGTCGATGACCATGGGGCGCTGGTTGCCGCCGTTCGGCATCAGCTTCACCGCCGACATCATCGGCGCAGTGTTCACGCTGGCCGCGGCGGTGGTGACGATGCTGATCCTTATTTACCTGCGCATGGACATGCCGGACCGGGCGCGCCGCGACGGCGCCTATCCGTTGGTGCTGCTGCTGCTCACCGGGGTCAGCGGCGCGTTCCTGACGGGCGACCTGTTCAACCTCTATGTCTGGTTCGAGGTGATGCTGATCGCCAGCTTCGGGCTGATGGTGCTGGGCGGGCGCAATATCCAGCTCGACGGCGCGGTGAAATACGGCTTCCTCAACTTCCTCGGTACGACGCTGTTCCTATTGGCGCTGGGGCTGCTTTACGGGCTGACCGGCACGCTGAACATGGCCGACCTCGTCGGCAAGGCCGCGACAGTCGAGTCGGCCCCGCTCGCCTCGGTGGTGGCGCTGCTGACGCTGGCCTTTGCCATGAAGGCGGCGGCCTGGCCGGTAAATGCCTGGTTGCCCGCATCCTATCATACGCCACCGCCGGCGCTGTCGGCGCTGATGGCGGGGCTGCTGACCAAGGTGGGCGTCTACGCGCTCCTGCGGGTGCTGAGCTTCCTGTTTCCGGCGAGCGCCATGCTGCTCGAGCCGCTGCTGGTGGTCGTGGCGGCGGCAACCCTGCTGCTTGGCCCGCTGGGGGCGATCGCCGAGACCAACCTGCGCCGTGCGCTGGGCTTTCTCGTCATCGGCGGCATCGGCGCGACCATGGCGGGCATTGCGCTGGGGGGCGAGACCGGGCTTGCGGGCGCGACGAGCTATATTGTCCACGCCATGCTGACCATCACCGCGCTTTACATGCTGGCCGGCCTCGTCGAAGCGGCGACCGGGGAGACCGATACGCGCCGGATGGGCGGGCTCTATGCAGCGGCACCGGTGCTCACCTTCGCGTTTTTCGCGCTGCTGCTGGCGGTGTCCGGGGTGCCGCCATTCCTCGGGTTCTGGCCAAAGCTGTTGCTGGTCGAGGCCGGCTTCGGGGCCTGGGCGTCAAGCGGTGACATCGGTGGGCTGGTGTTGTGGCTCGGCGTGCTGGCTAATGCGCTGTTGACGCTGATGGCAGCGACGCGGATCTTCGCCCATGTGTTCTGGCGCGCCGGGCAGGATGGCGCCGAGTCCGAACTGCCCAACCCGGACCTGCGGCCGCTCAGCGCGCCGCAGTGGCGCCCGGGGCTCGCCGCCGGGTTTGCCATGACCGCACTGGTGCTGGCGCTGGGGCTGTTCCCCGAGCCGCTGATGGCTTTCGGCAAACAGGCTGCAGCGGCATTGGTTGACCCTGCTGCATATATTGCTGCCACCGGACTTGCGGAGGTGACGCCATGAGCCTTGCGCTGCTCGCCCTGATCCTCGCTTTGGGCTGGACGGCCGCCACCGGATCGCTGTCGTTGCCCAATCTTCTGCTCGGCGCCGTGATCGGCGCGATCGGGCTCTATGTGGTGCGCGAGCATGTCAGCCAGCCGACGCTGGGTCCGCGGATCAGGCGGCTGGTGGCGCTGGCCTGGCTATTCCTTCGCGAGCTGTTCATCAGCGCCATGCGGGTTGCCCGGCTGGTGCTGCGGCCCGACATGGACAAGCATCTCAACCCGGCGGTGATTGCTTTTCCGCTGAGCCTGACCTCGCCGGCCGAGATCACGCTGCTCGCCAACATGATCACTCTGACCCCCGGCACGCTGAGCGTCGATGTCAGTGCCGATGGGCGGCTGCTTTATATCCATGCGCTTGACGTGACCGATCGCGAAGCCTTCATCGCCGAGATCCGCGACGGCTTTGAAACCAAGGTGCGGGAGGCTTTGCAGTGAGCGCCGCCGATACCCTTGTCATCGCGGCCGAGATTTCGCTCGGACTTGTGCTGCTGGCGTTGCTCCTGACGCTGGTACGGTTGTGGCGCGGCCCGACGCTGGGCGACCGGATCATGGCACTCGACCTGATGATGGTGCTGGCGGTGGGGCTGATCGCGGCCTTCGCCGTGCTGACCGGCTTCACGCTGTATATCGACATTGCCATTGCGCTCGGGCTGGTCGGCTTCCTCTCGACGATCGCGCTCGCCCGCTATCTCGCCAGCTGCGCGCCGGACGGGGAGAAAGAGGAATGATCGAGCTCGCGCAATATCTTGCGGCGGCGCTGATGCTGGCCGGCGCCACATTTTCGCTGCTGGCGGCAGTAGGAGTGTTGCGGCTGCCCGATCTGTTCACCCGGCTGCATGCCGCTTCCAAGGCCGGAGTTGTCGGCGCGGGGTTGATCCTCCTCGCCGTGGCGGTGGCAGCATTCGACGCGGCAGTGGCGCTTCGCGCGGTGCTCGGCATCGTATTCCTGATCCTCAGTACGCCCGTTTCGGCGCATCTGCTTGCCCGGTCGGCATTCAAGGCCGGACAAAAGCCCGATTCTCGCACCATTACTGACAAGCTGGACTGATCTGCTGTCCACAAGGTTCGGGGAAGTTCGGAAACAATTCTTATACTGAATTGGACCCATCCCCGGTTGCCACCAAACAGAATAGGCGGTAACAGGGCAGTCACGGATACGCGGACCCGCGCCTATCCCAAAAATACGTTTCGTAAAGGACCCGACATGACCGAAACGAATGCCAAGGCGTCTGCCAGTGACAACGATCTCATCGATCTGAGCGCCGACATCGTCTCCGCCTATGTTAGCTACAATGCCCTCAGTGTGACCGACCTGCCCAAGCTGATTGCCGACGTCCACGCAGCCCTCAAGGGCCTGCAGACGTCGACCCCGGTGGAAGTGGTCGAGGAACTGAAGCCGGCAGTGCCGGTGCGCAAATCGGTGGCGCCTGACTTCATCATCTGTCTCGAAGATGGCAAGAAGTTCAAGTCGCTGAAGCGGCACCTCCGCACCCACTACAATCTCTCGCCGGAAGAATACCGCGAGAAGTGGGGCCTGCCGGCCGACTACCCGATGGTGGCCCCGAATTACTCGGCCACCCGCTCACGCCTGGCCAAGGACAATGGGCTCGGCCGCAAGGCAGCCTGAGTCTTTTGAACGATGCTTGAGGAAGGGCCGCCTTGTGCGGCCCTTTCCGTTTGTTGCTGCGTGACGCAACACTGTGACTTATCCCCGCGTGCCCGCTTGCCCCGTATAGGAATATCATCCTATGCATGGAGGGCGAGATGCAAATGGTTGCGGCGAAGGCGGGGCAGGCGCCCGCGTGGGGAAGTCGACCGGCCGAAGTGCTGGCCTTTGCGGCGCGGCCCGTCGCGGCCAGCGACCCGGCCGGGCAGGCCTTGCTCGGCCTCGTTGCCCGGGCACTTGGGGTGCCTGAGGCGGTGCTGCTGCACCAGCAACGCTGCCGCCGGCCGATCGCACGGGCCCGGCAACTGGCCATGTATCTGATGCACGTCATTTTGCAGCGCGACTATGCCGAGGTCGGGCGCTTCTTTCACCGCGACCGCACCACGGTCTCCTATGCCTGCGCGCTGATCGAGGATCTGCGCGAGGACCGCGCGTTCGATGCCGAGGTCTGTCGGCTGGAGGCGGTGCTGGAGATGCTGCGGACCGGTGACGGGGACACGCGATGAAGCGGCCGGGGCGGGTGGCGCAGCGCTTCGTGCGGCAATTGCTGGGGGGCGAGACGGCGGTGCGCGAGGATGAGGTGTTTCGTGTCGGAACGGCGCGGCTGCCGGTGACGGAGGTCGAGGCGCTGACCTCGGCCGGTGTGCTGCGCTGCGGCGAGGGCAAGTGCTCGGCGCTGCCCGAGGCAAAGGCCTGGTTGCGCCGCGCGATGGTGGAGGCGGACGGCTTTGCTGCCCAGCATCGGGTGTTGGCGGATGGCTCGCGGAACCTTGCCGACAGCCCGCTGGCGCGGCTGGGACAGGCGGGGGGCGGCGAAGCGGCGTTTCTCGATCCGCATCAGTTGGAGGCGGGCGAGCGCGTGCGGCTCTGGGCTGAGAAGGCCCGGCTGAGCCCGCGCCTGACGATCAGCTACTCGGCCGCCCATATGGCGGACGGCAGCCCCGGCCAGCGCGGCGAGATCGGCGACATGGCGGCGGATGCCCGCAAGCGCCTCAACGCGCTATGGGACCTGCTGCCGCGCGACTGCGCCGGCGTGGTGATGGATGTCTGCGTCTTCGAAAAGGGCCTGCAGCAGATCGAGCAGGAACGCGGCTGGCCAAGGCGAAGTGCCAAGCTGGTTCTGCGCATCGGGCTCGAGCAACTGGCGGGGCAGTTCGGCCTGGCGCCGGTGGCGGCGGGGCCGGAGCGCGGGAAGCAGCGGGGCTGGATGGAGGGGGAGCGGGTGGCGATGTTTGGGTGAGGGGAGCCACCAGCTCACCGGGCTCTAAACTGCCAGCAAATCGCTATGCCAGATCCCAGTAGGGCGTCGAGTCATGTGGTTCGAATCTGACTACGTAGCCGCCTCAAAGCGTCGGGATCGATATGATAATCTTCGCGAAGTTGGTCATGTCGCCCGTGAGGATAGCCTATCAAGTTGTTCAGAACGGCCAATACGCCAAGTTTCACGTCGTCATTGTCTCGGTCAACGGCTGGCCAAGCGTCGCTGATCTTGGCGATGGCGTCCCTGGTGAAGCCGATCAGCGTTTCGAACTCCCAGTCTGGGAAGAACGGGCCGTTCGCTGCCGCGAGCAGGCACAGTTTGATGAGCAGTATCTCGTCCTCACCAAGTGGCTCCAGCCTTAGCATCTACCCCGCCACAGCCTTCGCTTCGCCCCTGATCCGGTTGACCATAGCGGCCAGCCCGTTGGAGCGTTGGGTGGTGAGGTGTTCGCGGAGGCCGAGTTCGTCGAACACCGCGATGGCGTCGGTTTCGGCGATGTCGGCGGGGAGGCGCCCCGAATAGAGGGCGACGAGGACGGCGACGAGGCCGCGGACGATCATGGCGTCGGATTCGCCGCGATAGCTGAGGGTGTCGCCCTCGCGCTCGGACACCAGCCAGACCTGCGAGACGCAGCCATTGACCTTGGTGGCGGCGTTCTTTTCGCTGTCGGCCAAGGGAGGCAGCGCCTGGCCGAGCTCGATCAGGTATTTGTAGCGATCCTCCCAGTCGTCGAGGAAGCTGAGATTTTCGGCGATGTCCTGGAAGGCGGCGGGATGGGTCATTTTGTCTAGATAGTGCATCGCCGCGTGCCACAAAAGCGGGTGCCCAAAAGAAGAAGCCGCAAGTGCGGGGCAGCGCACTTGCGGCTCAGGGCCAGGAGTTGCTGGAGTTAGCGTCGGGGGAAGTGACGCAACCCCTGGCTCAGCCCATCCGGTCTGGTCGCGGTCGGGGGATCGGGACCAGGAGGCTCGCCGCGTCCGAGGCGGGCGCAACGACCGGCGGGGAGTTCGGCGCGACAAGGCTGGTGAGGACAGCCTTGCCGCCGGCGCACTCGAGGGTGCGGCATTCGGTCTTGAGGATTTCGCCGACGATCAGCTGCTGGCCGGCAGCAACCGCATCGGTCGACAGCGAACGCGCGACCTGACCGAGGTCAGTGTCTCGGGGCGCCACCAGGATGAAGCCGATCGTCAGCCAGAATGCCGAGCGCAGCAGGAACATCGAAGCTCTCCTCGTCGGGGCTTGTCGACCCGATTGAGGGTCAGACTAGCGCGGCCGGCTTAAGCCCGATTTCGACAATTCGATAAAATGCAATGGATCGGTATGGGGCTTGGATCGCAACCAAGCGTTTACGCTAATCCCCGAAAGGGGCGGCACAATTGCGGGCATTGCGGGGATCGCGCCCGCGAAGGCTCTGGCGCTTAAAGCTTTCTTGGGCACTGGCGCCCAAGGTGCCGGCACAAGAGTTGAGGCGTGCCGGCCAGTGAGTTTGTTGATGCGTAGCGTGTTGTCGAGGCTGAAGGCGTATTGGCGGGCAAAGGCAACCCGCGTGGCCTCGGGACGCCCCGAAACCGTGCGCCGCGAGGCGATTTCGGCCATTGCGCGCGTGGTGCTCGCGACGAGCACCATCAGCATGCCGGTGGCGCTCTACAGCCTCGTGACACAGGGGATGCTGCTGCCGTTCGTCCTCGTGACGCTGGGCATGGCCTCGGGCATGCTTGGCCTGACGCTGTGCCAGCGCGGCCAGTTCGAACGCGCCGCCGCCGTGCAGGTCTATGCGACTTTGCTGAGCGGCCTGTTGCTGACGGTCGCCGATCCGGCCGTGGTGGATTTCGGGCTGGCGTTGGCGCTGCTCGGGCCGGTGCATGCATCGCTGCTGGCGCGATCGCCGGTCAAGAAGCGCAGCTGGGCCATCATGGTCGCCGTGGTGGCGCTGGCCATGCTGTCGAGCCTTGGCATGCTGGTTTGGCCCGAGCGGATGCGGCCCGACTATGTGATCGCTGCCGCCGCGTCGTTTGCCATGACCGCGGCGCTGGTCGCCTATTCGGCAAGCCGGCTGAGCTCGGTGTTCGAGGTCTATGAAAAGGGCCAGATCAACGCCTATCGCCACCTGATCGAGCATGTTCAGGACGCCGTGATGCGGTTTTCGAGCACGGGCGCGGTGCTCTACACCTCGCGCTCGGCCGAAAAGCTGTTCGGTTGCCGCCGCTTCGAGCTGGCCGGCGAGGGGCTGGTGGAGCGCATCCATGTGCTGGACCGCCCGGCGTACCTCACGGCATTTTCCGCCGCCAATGTCGATGGCCGGTCGCAGCGGGTGGAAATCCGCATGCGCCGCGACGATCCGGCGATGACGGCGCCGAGCTTTGTCTGGGTCGAAGCCTCGCTGAGCCCGGTTGCCGATCCCGACCTGCCGGGCGAGCGCAACGAAGTGGTGGTGCTGTTCCGCGACGTCACCGAGCGGCGCGACCACGAGAACCAACTGAACCGCGCCAAAAAGATCGCCGAGGAGGCCTCGAGCGCCAAGTCGCGCTTCCTCGCGACCATCGGGCACGAGCTGCGCACCCCGCTGAACGCCATTGTCGGCTTCTCCGACATGATGACCTCGGGCATTGCCGGGGACCTGTCGCCGCAGCAGAAGGAATATGCCAACCTGATCCATCAGAGCGGCAGCCACCTGCTCGAAGTGGTGCAGATGCTGCTCGACATGTCGCGGCTCGAGGCGGGCAAGTTCGAACTGGTGACGGATGCGTTTGCGCCCGAAAGCGTGGTCGAACCCTGCCTCAAGATGATCGACCCGCTGGCGCGGCTGAAGCATGTGCGGCTGATGACCGACATTCCGCGGGCGCTGCCGATGCTGGTTGCCGACGAGCGCGCCTGCCGGCAGATCCTGATCAACCTGCTCTCCAACGCGGTGAAGTTCAGCCACGAGCATTCGGTGGTGAGGGTCGGCATGCGGCGGCAGGCCAACCACATCGCGATTGCCGTGACCGACCACGGCATCGGCATGGGCGAGGACGCTGTGCGCCGGGTGGGCGAACCATTCTTCCAGGCGCAGGATGGCCTCTCGCGCCGCTACGAGGGCACCGGACTCGGGCTCTCGATCGTCAAGGGCCTCGTCGAACTGCACGAAGGCAGCCTCAATGTGGCCTCCATGCCGGGGGAGGGGACGGTGGTCACTGTCTTGCTGCCCATAAACGGTCCGGAAACCAAGCTGGAGGAAACTGCCGCGGTAACGCCACTGCGCCGGGAAGCGATTCCCGCCCCGCAGCCGGCCAGCCAAATCAGCAGTGAATGGCCCGACGAAAGAAAAAGAGCGCTATGACCGCAGCCGCTGTCCTGACCCGCCTGCCCCTCGTGGGCGCGGGTTACGCCGCCGCCTATGCCGGGCGCGGCGCCATGTGGGTTGTCGCGAGATATATGCGCAATCCGCTGACGCATACCGCGATTGCCGCCCTGGTGGTGACCAGCGCCTTCGCGGCGTCCAACGCGCTGTTCATGCAGACCCACGAGCATCCTTCGCCGTGGTTCGTGCCTGCGATCGAGCGGGCGGACTCCAGGCCCCAGCCGGTGATTCCGGTCACGCGGCCCAAGGGCCTCGCGGCCGGCAAGCCGGCAGCGCTGGTGACAACGCCCAAGGTCGCGGCGCCGGAAACCACCGCCTCGGTGCCGGCGCAGGATTTGTCGACGCTGACGCCGATCGGCAATACCGAAGTGTTTGCGCTGCAAAAGAAGCTGACCGAGCTCAAGCTCTTCACCGGCACCATCGACGGCTATTACGGCCCGCAGACCGCCAGCGCCATCCGGCGCTTCGAGGAGATGCAGGGCCTGAAGCCGCTGGGCGAGCTCAATCGCGAGATCATCGAGACCATTCTTGCCGCACCGGAGACCCCGGTGCAGCCCAAGCCGGAAGCCCTGGCGCCAGCCCCGGCAGCAGTGACCGCAGCTCCGGCGGCAACCGCGCCAGCGGCGCTGGTTGAAGCCGCACCGCAGGCGGCGCAACTGGTCGAGCGGCAGGTGACGGTGGCGCCGGTTGCATCGGCCGAGCCAGGCACGCTTGCGCCCGCTACCGTTACGCCCAACACCCTTGCGCCCGATACGTTGGCGCCCAATTCCCTTGCACCCAATACCCTTGCGCCGAAGACGCTGGCCCAGATTGCCGCGCCGCGGCCGCTGGTGGCGGCAAGTGCAACCCCGGCAGCCAGTGTCGCGGCCGAAACCACCGGTTCGGTGAACGTCCAGACGATGGCGCCGACCCGCAACACCTTCCTCGGCCGGCCGTTGCCCACCGACGCCAACGAGGCGGTGGAGATGGCGACGACCACCGCCAACGAAGCGCTGGACACCATTGTCGGCGGCGTCGAGCAACTGGCCGAACTGACCAAGCCGGACGCGCCGCCTGCGGCGCTGCCGAGCGCTACGGCCAAGCTCGCTACCACCCCGACCCCTGGCGTGCCGCTCGACATCGAGGATGAGCCGACCAAGCCGGGCGAGGCGATTGCCGAGCTGACCGGGGCGACGACGCCCGACCAGTTGCAGCCCGTGTCGGTCAATGACCCGGTGATGGTGGCGCGGGTGCAGCGCGGGCTCGCAAGCCTCGGCTTCCTGCATGGCCCGGCCGATGGCGTCGCCGGTGAAGCGACCGCCAAGGCGATCCGCAATTTCGAGGTCTACTACAATTATCCGGTCACCGGCCGGATCACCCGCGAACTGCCGGACTTGCTGATCGCCAACGGCGCTGCCATCTAGGGCGGATGCTAAGGACAGACATCTGGGTCGCGGCCTTCGTTCGGCGACACAACGATATCGGCCATATCTGCGTGGTGGCGCGGCGGGGCGACCCGCTGGCCGGGCAGGTGTTTGTCGAGGTTGACCACCTCAATGGCACGGTGTCGCTCTACGCACCGGCGCCGACCGATATCGATGGCAGCGCCGACCGGCGCTTCCAGCGCCGCTTCGATCATGTGGAGCCACCCAAGGTCAGCGAGCGCATGGCGCGCGAGGCCGAGTTCGACCCCGACTACTGGCTGATCGGGCTCGAGCTGCGCGACGGCGATCTCGGCTTGCTGGTGGTGGGCTAGCTACGACGCCCTTGCACCGATGCGGGCCAGCGCTTCGATGGCCTGGTCGACGACCGGGTTGCGCTCGCGGGTCTGCGGGGGCGGGATGCGGCGGCGCTCTTTCTCGATCGGGCGGTATTCCGGCTTGGTGAGATCGAGGAGATTCACTTCGCCGCGCCAGGCACTCATCAGGAAGGCGCAGGCGTCGATGGTGATCGACTGGAACATCCGGGCGAAATCGGCCAAGGCCCTCGAGCGATCCTCGTCATGCGACGTGGCGTGGATGAGCACCTTCAGGCCCTCGTGACCGTCGCAGCCGAAGGCCCGGAGGACGACGAACAGCGCGGCGCCAGAGGTGTCGTGGGCGATCTGGCCGCAGCGGACCTCGTCGAGACCGGTGATCTGGTGGAGGAGCCTCGTCACCTCCGGCCGGCGGTTCTCGGAAAAGAGTTTCATCAGGGCGCGGGTGAGTTCCGGCGTCGCCACCGAGAGCTGCTCAAGCGTGCGCTTGATCGGGGCATCGGGGGTTTCGCGCTCGGCAAAGGCCTTGATGACGCGGATGCGGTCACTCTCGTTGAGATCGAAGAAGGCCGGGGCGAGCAGCGCGGTATCGAAATCATCGCGGGCGGCCAGCGACCAGGCGACCTGATGATCCATCTGGGCCGACCGGGCGAGGGCGGCGAGATAGGGGCCGCGCGGGGTGATCGAGGTGTTGGTGGCGAGTGCGCGGTAGACCTTGCGGCTGTTCATCTGGAAAAGCCGGGCGAGGACGACATTGGCGAGATCGGCACGACGGGCGAGGGCGGCGCCCAGCGTCACGTCATTGGCCGAAATGACCTTGAGCATGGTGCTTTCCGACAGCGCCGGGGCCTCGACCAGCCAGCCGGCGAGATCGTCGCCGAGGTAGCGCACCACAAGTTCTTCGAGTTCGGGAGACAGGTGATCGGACCGGCCGAGCGTTGCGGCCGCCTTGGCCCGCGCCACCGGCGCAGCGGTCGGGAACAGCCGCTGCGCGAGAGTGGTGAACTGTTCCATTTCGGCACTGGTCGGCTTGCCGCGCCGGGCAAAGGCGTCGCAGGCCGCGCAGAGCAGCGTGTTGGTGCGATCGACACCGCCCGTCTCGATGAGCAGCTGGAAAGTCTCGTAAGGCTGAAAGCCGATCATGTTCTTGTCCCGCAATCCGGTCTTCAGAGCCCAGGGACTCAGTCCGGAACCACGCCTCGACTATTTCGGGAAATCGTTAGCGAACTGTTAACCTTGACGAAGTCTTAATGGCTGTCAGCGGGTCGGTGCGTCGGACCCCGGGTGTCGGCATTGGGTCGGCGCATTCCGGCCGGTGGAGGCCAGATGGGTAAACTTCTGAAACTGCCGCCACGCCGGCCTAACCCCGTCGATGCGGCGCTGCGCGTCGGAACCGGCAAGGTGTTGCTGTTCACCGGCGTGCGCTACGAGCGGACGAGTCCGCCGGCGGATGGGCCGGAAGGTTCCGCCGATCGGCCCAAGCGCCGCCGTGGCTAGGACGAGGGGCACGAGGGCCCGGCGTCTTGCGCTTTCCGTGATGCTGTCCTGGCTGGCGGCGGCATCGACGGCTCCCGCCGAGACACTCGGCGATTTCGGCCGGGTCGATCCCGGATTCGTCAACGACACGATCTTTCCCGCCATCGGCACGGTCGGCAAGTTCCTGAGCGGTGAGCCGCAGTCCGACCTGCTGTGGACCGACGAAGAGCGCGAGATGCACGACCGCGTCTGGCGGTTTCTTGTCGCCCCCTATGCCCGGGACTGGGCCTTCGAATATGGCTGGGAGATCCATCCGGCGAGCCTTGATGACCGCCGGCCCAAGCGCGTCGGCCGCTATTACAAATGGCTGCACGATGCCGGCTATCTGTCATCGCACATCCGCTTCAACGCGGTGAGCGAGCATGTCGGCTGGGACCTCGGCACGCTCGCCGGCGTGTTCCGGATCATCTGCGTCGTCGAGGAGATCGATCGGCAGCGCGCGGTGGCAGCGGATGGCCTGCCGCATATCGAGCCGCGCTATCTGCGCGAGGTCAACACCCGCCATGCCGAGAACGGGGCCTATGTCGACCGGTTCGTCCTGGCGCTGGCCTATCGCTACCAGTCCTATGGCTATGCGCTCGACCACCTGCTGGTCGAAACCCCGCATCTCGAGGCGGTGAAGACCGACGCCGCGCTGAGCGAACTGGCGGTCTGGGTCGACCGGGCCGAGGCCCGTGACTTCTGTGGCGACGGCTGGGGCCATTCGGCCGATGGCGATGGCGCGATCCGCCCGCGGGTGCTGATGAACACGCCGAGCGAGGGCGAGTACCTGAAGTAGCCGGTCCGGCTCAGCCCCCGATGTTGCCGCAGCCCAGTTCGCCAAGCTGTTCGGCATAGCGCGTGCGCATGGCCGGATAGGGCGGCGCGAGGCGGACGACGACGAGGATGTCGTCCTCGTTGGCTTCGACGATCAGCGTGCCTTCGGCGATGTCGAGCTGCTGTTCGGCAAGCAGCCGGGTCTGCGCCGCGTTGAACACGCCCAGGTCGAGCCGCGTGCTGGCCGCGTCGCGATTGGTGGTCGAGTAGATAACCGCGCCGGCCCGGCCATAGACGGCGACCGACCAGAAGGCTTGCGGCAGGGCACCGCTGAGCGTGCCGGGACCCTGCTTCAGGTCGATCTGGCAGGCGGCGTAGATCAACTCGGGGTCGAGACGCAGCGGATTGGGCTCGCCACTGGCGGGTTGCGGCAGGATGACGAGGCCTTCGGCGGCGCCGAGCACCGCGACGCGGTCCCACGCCGCGGTGGTGGCGAGGGCCGGCATCCCGAGGATGACCACCAGGTGGATGACGCCGCCGAGCACCACACCGCCCAGCGCATAGAGCAGGGTGCGGATCATGCGCAGCGCTCCCGCTGTATGGTGGGAAGCTCGAAGCTGCCGGGCGTGGCGCCGGTGGGCGAGCTGGAATCGTAAAGGGTCAGCATCAGGCTGTAGGGGCCAGTTCCGGTCAGTTCATACCAGTTGAGCGGGCGCAACTGTTTGCCGACATGGATCTGGATGCCACCATCGGCGCGGCGGGCCAGCCGGGTGCTGACCATGGCCGGCGGGCCGTCGGGCCGCGCGAGGAGCGCGCCAGTGTCCGGGGCGACGGCGACGAGGGTCCAGAACTTCGCGGTGGGGGTGCGGCCCGAAACGAGATAGGTGCAGTCGCGACTGAGGGGCCGGCCGCTATCGTCGGTGTTGGCGACAAATTGCAGCCCCTCGCCGGCGCCGAGTTCGAGCCCGCCGCTGCGGACGATGAAGGCGCGGGTATAGGGATCGGGGGCCGGCCGGCCGACATCGCGCCATGCCGTCCATGGGCCGATTTCGACCGTGCCGAACAGCTTGCCGTCGGTCAGCGCGTACCAGCTGAGGCCGAAACCCAGCACCAGCGCGATGGCCAGCATCAGGACGAGGTGGAACACGAAGCGCAACGGCTAGAGGCTTTCGCTCGGGGTAGGGGCGGAGGAGACATCGAGCGTCGCGGCTGGTGGCGGCGCTGCGATGCCCTGTGCCTCGCGGAGGCGCGCGGCAACACTGAGCAGCTTTTCGGCGGCTTCCGGCCTGAGGGTCGGCGGACGCTCCGCCGCCGGAGCGGCGGTCTCGTCGGTCGTGGTGTCGGCGATGACCATGCTGGGCGGCTCGAAGTCGATGCCATAGACCGGCTTAACTTCGATATTGGTGTGTGCGTAGGCCATGAAGCGCTGCCAGGCTATGGTGGGCAGCAGGCCGCCGGTCAGGTCTTTGGTGACGCGGTAGTCATCATTGCCGAACCACACGGCGGCAACGTAGTTGCCGGTGAAGCCGGCGAACCAGGCGTCGCGATAGGACGAGGTGGTGCCGGTCTTGCCCAGCGTCGGCACGCCTTCGATGGTGGCGCGGCGGCCGGTGCCGCTGGTGACCACCGCGCGCATCAGCTGGTTCATGTTGATGACGGTCTGGTCGCTGAGGATCTGCTCGGGCACAGCCTCGTCATCATGGTCGTGGATGAGCTCGCCGGTATTGGTGGTGATACGGGTGATGCCATAGGCGGTGGCCTTCCTCCCACGATTGGCGAACACCGCGTAGGACGAGGTCATGTCGAGCACCGAGACCGAGGCGGCCCCGAGCGCGAGCGAACGGGTGACCGGGAATTCGTTGCGGATGCCCATCCTGTGCGCCATGTCGGCAATGGGCTGGCGGCCCATTTCGATGGAGAGATTGACCGGCACGGTGTTGATCGAGCGGGCGAAGGCCGAGACGAGGCTGATGCGGCCGATCTGGTCGCCCGAATAGTTGCGCGGACACCAGTCGCCGATGCAGCGGGTGGCGCCGCTGACCACGGTTTCGGGCACGTATTCGGGGTGCGCTTCGAAGGCGGCGGCGTAAACGAACGGCTTCCAGGCCGAGCCCGGCTGGCGATTGGGCACCACGGCGCGGTTGAACTGGCTCTTGCCATAGTCGATGCCGCCGACCATGGCGCGCACCGCGCCTTCGGGCTCGGTGACCACCATCGCGGCCTGCTCGACGCCATATTGCTCGCCCTGCTCGCGGATCACCGAGGTAATGGCGTCCTCGGCATATGACTGCAGTACCGGATCGATGGTGGTGCGGACCACGAAGCTGTTGGCGCGCGTGCCGCTCATGTCGACATAGGCCTTGGTCTCTTCGAAGGCCCAGTCGAGGAAATAGTTGGGCGAGTTGGCCTCAGCCGAACGGTCGACCGGCGTCGCCGGATTGCGCCGCGCCGCCGTGACCTGACCCTCGGTGAGAAAGCCTGCGTCGACGAGGTTGGAGAGCACCACATTGGCACGGCCGCGCGCCGCCGCGAGATCGACATGCGGCGCCCAGCGGCCCGGAGCCTTGAACAGGCCGGCCAGCATCGCGGCTTCCGCGAGCGATACGTCGGTGATCTTCTTGCCGAAGTAATATTCGGCCGCGGCCGCAGCGCCGAAATTGCCGCCGCCCATGTAAGCGCGGTCGAAATAGAGCTTGAGGATCTCGTCCTTGGAATAGTGCCATTCCAGCCAGATCGACAGGAAGGCTTCCTTGATCTTGCGCTCGAGCGTCTGCTCGGAGCTGAGGAACAGGTTCTTGGCGAGCTGCTGGGTGATCGAGGAGCCGCCCTGTGTCGACCCATCGCCCTGGGCATTCGACATCAGCGCGCGCAAGGTGCCGATCGGATCGATGCCCCAGTGCTCGTAGAAGCGCCGGTCCTCGGTGGCGAGGGTCGCCTTGACGAAATAGTCGGGCAGCTTGTCGAGCGGCACGGAATCGTCGGAGCGGATGCCGCGCCGGCCGACTTCGGCACCGTAGCGATCAAGAAACACCACCGCGATGTCTTCGGCCTTGTTGATGCGGCCGGAGGCCGTGGCATCGAAGGCGGAGAGCGCAAGGCCCGTGGTCAGCACCAGCCCGATGGCGGCGAAGGAAAAGCCGTCCGAGAGGATCTCGACGAAGAGCCGCTTGAAGCCGGAAACCCGGAAACGCGTGAAGAAATCCTCGAGCCGCGAATAGCCCCGGCCCAGCGCCTGCCAGAAGTCGTAAAGGGTGGAATCGAGCCAGGCATCCGCAGCCAGCATGCGGGTTTTCTTGCGGCGCTTCTCTTTATGGTAGAAGGGATCCTGCACCGAAGACTCCGCGTCTCAGCAAATGCCGCTGAATCTGTGCAAACAAGCGGGCAAAGGCAAGGCCGTTGCTGCAATAGGGCGAAGGCGCCTACTGCGCAAGGGCAGTGCGACGCCACAAGGGAAAACATGGCTTTCTGGGAAGAAAAGACGCTCGAGCAAATGACCACAGAGGAGTGGGAAGCGCTGTGCGACGGCTGCGGGCGCTGCTGCCTGATGAAGCTGGAGGACGAGGATTCGGGCGACATCTATGTTTCGGACGTGCACTGCAAGCTGCTCGACGGCGAGACCTGTCGCTGCACGGACTATCCCGATCGGCGGCGGCAGGTGCCCGACTGCATCAAGCTGACTCCCGAGAATGTGAAGACCATCGCCTGGATTCCTTCGACCTGTGCCTATCGCCGCATCCATGAGGGCAAGGGACTTGCCTGGTGGCACCCGCTGGTCTCGGGCGACCCCGAGACGGTCGCTGCTGTCGGCGTTTCGGTCCGCGGCCGCACCATCAGCGAACTGGCAGTCGCCCCGGGCGAGTGGGAGGACCACATCGCCGACTGGCCGAACTGGGAACCGCCGGAAGAGATTTAGCCGCCTTCGCGCCCAGGGCGCCCGCAACCAATCCCGGTCTGTCGCGTTTGAATTCAAAACGGATTGTGGCGGCGAAAACCGGCCGGACCGGCTCCTGGCTACAGTAGGGTATCGCTCTGCTGTCTGAGGCGTGCACCTGCCGCATGGATGGGCTGCAGTTGAACGCGCCAGTTGTTCAAGATTCAGCCGCACTCCTCGCGTAGGCGGCACAAAACGACGACCCGATAAACTGACCTGATACCAAGACTGGAGACGAAGACCATGCATTCTGCGATCAAGATCGCTGCTGCTGCGTTCGCCTCGCTGCTGGCGACCGCGCCCGTCATGGCGATAGCGGCCGACCCCACTGGCACCTGGGCCGCAACCGACGGCAAGAGCCGCTACGAGATCACCTATTGCGGCGGCGGCGAAGCCCTATGCGGCAAGCTGATCTGGCTGCGCGACGCCGACGACCCCAACCGCGACTACCTCAATGAGGTGGTGGTGAAGGGGCGGCAGGCCGCCGAGAACAAGTGGACCGGCACCGTGCTCCACGAAGGTGACACCTATAACGGCACGATGATCATGACTGGCGAGGGCAGCCTGAAAGTGACCGGCTGCCAGGCGATCTTCTGCCAGACGGTAAATCTGAAGCGGGTGTGATCCGACCGGACGACCAACGCGTAAAGGTTCGTCAGTTGCCACGCCACTCGGCGGCACACCGTACTCTCATGATGCGCACGCGTGCGCGCACATCAGCCTGCAACGGCCATCGAGGCCGTTGTGGGCATTAAGTATTTGTACGCTATAGGTGTTTACCCTCGATAACAGGTTTACCGATACTTAGCCGCGTCGGCCGAAGATGGTGCATAGGGGGAACTGACTACGCGCTCCAAGGCATGTGGCGGGGACCCGCCAATAGCAAGCCAGAAGGCGCAGACAAATGGCCAACGACAGCACTTCCGAACTCGCGCAACTTGACTCTCGCCTGGATTTCATCGGGCTGGACAAATCGGGTCTGGAAGACCTGGCGCTGGCCGAGGGGCTGATCAACAAGCACCTCCAGTCCTCGCTCGACGAATTCTATAAGAAGCTCGCACAGGTCCCTGCTGTCTCGCGCTTTTTCGGCGAGGGCAAGCCGCAGATGGAGCGCGCGCAGGGGCGGCAGTCGAACCACTGGCAATCGATCGCTGCCGGCAAGTTCGATGCCGAGTATCTGGAATCCTCCCGCAAGGTCGGGCTGCGCCATGCCCGCATCGGTCTCGAGCCGCGCTGGTATATCGGCGGCTACGGCCTGATCGTCGACAACGTCGTCAAGGGCGTGGTGGCCGACATGCTGGCCGACTGGAGTGCCAAGCAAAGGGGCGGCATGTTTGCCAAGTCGCCCGACACCACCGAGATTGGCGACCAGATCGGCCGCGCCCTCGCCGCTACGATGAAGGCGGTGATGATCGACATCGACATGGCGGTCACGGTCTATTTCGAGAAGCTGACCGAGGAAGCCGCCGAGCGCGACCGCCAGGCCAAGGCCCGCGTCGAGAATGCCGTGTCGCGGACCGGAGACATGCTGCGCGCCCTCGCCCAGGGCAACCTGTCGCAGCGCATCAACGAGGCTTTCGACCCCGAATTCCAGCAGATCAAGGACGACACCAACGACGTCGCCGATCGGCTCGAGCACATTGTCAGGCAGTTGCGCGACACGGGCCGGGCGCTGCGCACGGCGACCGGCGAGATCCTGTCAGGCGCCAATGATCTTGCCGAACGCACCACAAGGCAGGCCGCGACCATCGAGGAGACCTCGGCGGCCATGGAACAGCTGATGCACACGGTGACCGACAATGCCTCGCGGGCCGAACAGGCCAGCGCCCGCGCCAAGGCGGCCTCGTCGCTGGCCGTCGAGGGTGGCGCGGTGATGGCGGAGGCCAATGTCGCCATGGAGCGGATCACCGCCTCGTCCTCGAAGATCTCCAACATCATTGGGCTGATCGACGATATCGCTTTCCAGACCAACCTGTTGGCGTTGAACGCTTCAGTGGAAGCGGCGCGCGCCGGCGAGGCCGGCAAGGGCTTTGCGGTGGTCGCCGTCGAAGTGCGCCGCCTGGCGCAGAGTGCCGCGCAGGCGTCGCGCGACATCAAGGACCTGATCGACCACAGCGCCACCGAAGTGAAGGGCGGCTCGCAACTGGTTTCCGAGGCAGCCGCCAAGCTCGACCGCATCGTCGAAGCGGTCAAGGAAAACGGCGTGCTGATGGGCGAGATCGCAGCCGCCAACGCGGCGCAGACCACCGCGATCCAGGAAATCACCACGGCCGTCCATCAGATGGACGAGATGACCCAGCACAATGCCGCGCTGGTGGAGGAAACCAACGCCGCCATCGAGCAGACCGAGGGTCAGGCAACCGAGCTCGACATGATCGTCGATGTCTTCACCCTCTCGGAAAGCGCCGCTGCCGCACGCCAAGCGGCCTAGGCCGCAACGCCGAAGGCCATGCCAACCAGGGTGGTGACCGCCATTGCGGCCGCCCCCCAGACCACGACGCGCAGCGTCGGCCGGAGGATGCTGGCGCCGCCGGCAATGGCACCGAGCACACCCAGTATCGCCAACGCAACGAGGGACACCGCGACTACGGTGGCAAGGGCTGCGGAGGCTGGCACCAGCAACGCCGCGAGCAAGGGAATAGCGGCGCCGACAGCGAAACTTGCCGCCGAAGCGAGGGCCGCCTGGATCGGGCGGGCGGTAGTCGCCTCGACGATGCCGAGTTCATCCCGGCTGTGTGCGGTGAGCGCATCGGAGGCAGTGAGGGCCTCGGCAACCTGGGCGGCAAGCGCTGGCGTCAGGCCACGCGACACATAGATCCCCGTCAACTCGGCCAGTTCTGCCTCGGGTGTCGCCGCAAGTTCCGCCCGCTCGCGAGCAATATCGGCCCGTTCGGTATCGGACTGGGAACTGACTGACACATACTCGCCCGCCGCCATCGACAGCGCGCCGGCCATCAGCCCGGCAATGCCCGCGACGAGAATGGCGTTGGAGTCCGATCCTGCCGCCGCGACGCCCGCGATCAGGCTGGCAGTGGAAACAATGCCGTCATTGGCGCCGAGGACGCTGGCGCGCAGCCAGCCGATCCGGTGCATGGCATGGCTTTCGGCATGTTCGCGCAGTCGCATGAATGCCTCCCCCTCAGTTGCCCAGTGTTGCACAGCGGGGGGGAGCCGTCGACGACCGCGCAGCCGTCGGTCGAATTCACCGGGCGAACGGCACCGCGGCGGTCAGCACGCTGCCCGAGTTGTTGAACTCGACCTCGAAGTCGATGTTGATCGCATCGCCCACGAGCACGATTCGCGAGCCGATGCGGACATCATTGCCGCCGCGATCGACCTGCTTTTCCGAGAGGTCGAAACTGATGCGGTCACCCTCGATCCGGCCGACGGCCATGCCGGTGAAGCCGGCATTGGAGCTCATGGCCGCCTGGTATCGGCGCGCCTCGTCATCGAAGGCGATGGTGCCCGAGACACTGAGGTTCATGTTGATCAGGCTGCAGCGGCCCGAATAGTTGATCTTGAGCTGGTTGCCCTTGGCGATGTTCAACCGGCAGCGGAACGGCTCGGGGGATTCCCCGCCCACCAGCACACCGCTGCCGCTCCAGTCGCCGATATAGGACGTAAGGCGATCCAGCTCAGCCTGCCCGGCACTGACGGGCACCGCCGCCGTGCCGAAGGCAATCATCGCCGCCAGCGCTGCTGCAAGGTGTTTGCGTCCCCTCATTTCGCCATCTCCAAACCCATGTTGCCGCTTCCCAAACCTCGGACAAATCTGCAAGTGTCCCTCCTCGACCGCCCCCATGCGATTCAGCCCTGGCTGTCGCAGGCGCCGGGGCCCGCGGCTATCGAAGAGGACGAGGACCACATGCCCGGCGAGGAACCCACCGCAGATCGCGGGGCAATGTCGGTTGCTTCTGCAGTTTCGGCAAGTCCCAACTTGGTGACCGGCAACGCAGAAACTTCGACTGTTGCTTCTCCGCAAAGGCGCGGCGACTCGATCATCAGCGTGCGCAATGTCGACTATACGCTCGACATCGCCGGGCGGCCGCTCAACATCTTGAAGAATGTCGATTTTGACGTGGCGCCGGCGCAGGTGGTTGCCATTGTCGGCCCGTCGGGAAGCGGCAAGACTTCGCTGCTGATGCTACTGGCCGGACTAGAAAAAGCCACCTCCGGCGAGGTGAGTGTTGGTGGCCAGCGGCTGAATGGCCTCGACGAGGATGAACTGGCCCGCTTCCGCCGCCGCACGGTGGGCATCGTGTTCCAGAGCTTTCACCTGATTCCCTCGCTGAGCGCGCTCGACAATGTCGCCTTGGCGCTCGAGATTGCAGATCCCAAGCTGAAGCCGGCCGCGGTGCGCGAAGCGGCGACGGCAGCGCTGACGGCGGTGGGCCTGGGCGAACGCCTGCACCACCGGCCCGCGGCGCTGTCGGGCGGCGAGCAGCAGCGCGTGGGCCTCGCCCGCGCCATGATCGCCCGGCCGCGACTGCTGCTGGCCGACGAGCCCACGGGCAACCTCGACCAGTCGACCGGCGCCATGGTGATCGAGCTGATGTTCGACCTGGCCCGCAAGCAGGGCACCGCCGTGGTGCTGATCACCCATGACCCGCAACTGGCGGCACGCGCCGACCGCGTCTGGACGATGACGCAGGGCGAACTGGTGGAAACCCAGCCGGGAAAAGCCTGATGCTGCGGCTGCTCGCCACCATCCGCGTCGGACTGTTCGACATGCGCGGCGACCTGCGCCGTTTCGGCCTGCTGATCGCCTGTCTTGCGGTGGGTACCGCGCTGATTGCCGGGGTAAGCTCGGTGGGCGCTTCCATCCGGCAGGCCGTCGACCAGGACGCCGCGACGCTGATGGGCGGCGATGTCGAGCTGTCCCGGGCCGACCGGCCGGCGAGGGCGGATGAACTGGCGCTGATCGGCGGCTTCGGACGCCTCGCGACAGTGGTGGATACCAATGTGCGCGCCGAACATGGCGGCGCCGAGGGCTTTGTCGACCTGGTTGCGGCCGGCCCCAATTACCCGCTGCTGGGCCGCGTCGGCAGCTATGAACAGCCGGCCGACCAGAGCCTGACGGACTTTCTTGGCCTGCAGGATGGCCAGTTCGGCGCGCTGGTCGATCCGCTGCTGCTCGACCAGCTGGGGGCCGGGCTCGGAGATGTCATCCAGATCGGCGGCACCCCTTTCGAAGTCCGCGGGCTGTTGCGCGGGTTGCCCGACGGGGCGGTGCGCGGCTTCCGCCTCGGTCTGCCGGCGGTGATCTCGACCGACGGTCTGGCCTATCTGGGCGACCGGACGTCGCCGCTGCCCGGGCTCGGCAGCTGGTTCCGCTACAAGCTGGTGCTGAACGAAGGCACCGCCGAGGAGGGCAAGGCGGCGCTCGAGACGGCGCTCAACGATGCCAGCTGGACCGTGCGTTCGGCCCGCGAGGGCCTGGGCGAGATGGTGCGCTACTACGACATGTTCATGAATTTCCTCGTGATTGTCGGGCTTGCCTCGCTGCTGGTCGGCGGCGCTAGTGTCTGGACGGTGATTTCGAGCTACGTCGCCGAGAAGGCCAATGTCATCGCCGTGCTGCGCTCGATGGGGGCGGACCGGACGCGCATCTTCATCCACTTCTTCACCCAGGTGGCGCTGCTGGCGCTGGTCGGGGTCGGGATCGGTCTCGCGATCGGCGCCTCGCTGGCGCTGCTGGCGCTGCCGGCGGTGGGCGATGCGGTTGGGGTGAGCCTGCCGCCGACATTGCAGATCCAGCCACTGCTGGTCGCGGCGGCGGTCGGTCTGCTGACCGCCTTTGCCTTCTCATACCTGCCGCTGCTGCAGGCCCAGAGCATCAGCCCCGTCATGCTGTTCCGTTCCAAGGGTCTCGCCGCGCCGCCGATCGACTGGCGGCACGTGATCTTTTCGGGCGAGATCATCCCGGTGGTGGTGGCGGCGCTGGTGATCGGCTGGCTGGCCGTGATCCTGACCGGAGATGCGCTGCTGGTCGCGGTGTTTGCCGTTGCCTGCGTGCTGGCGGTGCTGATGTTCCGCGCCGCGCTGGTGGGGTTGGCCTGGCTGCTGCGCGTCCTGCCCGACCCCAGCAATCGCACCATGAGCTATGCGCTTCGCAATATTGCCAATTCGGGCGCTCAGGCCCGCTCGGTCGTGGTGTCGGTGGGCCTGGCGCTCGCCATGCTGGTGATGATCCTCGCGCTCGAAGTGAACCTTCGCAACGAGTATCTCGGTGCCTCGGTGTTCGACGCACCGACGCTGGTGGCGTCCGACCTGTTTGACGACGAAGTGGCGGCGCTCGCGGCTCTGCGGGACGACGGCGGCGATGTGACCCGGTTCACCGCGACACCGATGCTGCGCGGCGACCTCACGGCGATCAACGGCACGCCCACGACGGCACTGCAGCCGCGCGGGCCGGAAGCGGCCTTCATCCTCGCGGGCGGGGTGCCGATCACCTACCGCGCCGAGATGCCGGCCTCGTCGCGGCTGGTGAAGGGCCGCTGGTGGAACGCCGGGTATGACGGGCCACCGCTGGTGTCGCTACACCAGAGCCTCGAGAACGGGTTGGGCGTGAAGCTGGGCGACACGCTGACCTTCACTCTGTTCGGCGAGGATGTGACCGCCGAGATCGCCAGCTTCCGCGATTATTCCTGGCAGGGCGGCATCGACTTTCTTGCGACCTTTTCGCCGGGCGTGCTTGACGCCTATCCGGCAACCTTGCTGGGCGCGGTCACCGCGGCGTCCGGCACCGAGGAGGCGGTGGAGCGCGACCTCGCCGAGCGCTTCCCCGATGTGCGGTTCATCGCCATCGGCGCAACGCTCGAACAGATTACCGCCGCGCTGGGGCAATTGTCGCTTGCCGCTTCGCTGGTGGGAGGGCTGGCGGTGGGCAATGGCCTGCTGGTGCTGCTCGGCAGCCTGGCCGCGGGCCGGAAGCAGCGGCAGGCCGACGCGGTGATCACCAAGGTGCTCGGCGCGACCCGATTCCGCATCCTGCTCGTCGCGATGATCCAGTATGGCCTGCTCGCACTGTTCGCCGCGATTCTTGCGACGCCGGTCGGGCTGGTGCTGGCCTACATGCTCAACGATGTGCTGCTCGACGTGCAGTTCAGCTTCGCGACGGGGACGCTGCTGGTGGTGATCGGCGGGGCGATCGTGTTCACCGCCATCCTCGGCGCAACGACCATCCTTGCGGCGCTGCAGCCGCGGCCGGCGCTGCGTTTGCGCGAAATGGGCGCCGACTGAGGCAAGACTTATCCCCGCGTCACGGCCGCGGGCTATAGTTTGGCTATGGTCGAACAATTGGGTCAGCAAGCCTTCAGCTGGACGCCGGTGCGGGCGGCCTATGCTGCCGACGAGCTGACCATCAACGCCATCTGCGAACAATTCGGCATCACCCGCGAGGCGCTGCTGGTCCAGGCGCGGAAGGCCCGCTGGGATGACCTGAAGCGGCCACGCACCTCCGACGACGTCAAGCTGATCGAGCGGCTGATGTGGAGCGTCGAGCGGCTGATCGCGCGCATGGGAACCATCGATTTGGACAATACCGACGGAAGCAAGGAAGCCGCCGCGCTGGGCCGGCTGGTGATGACCCTCGACAAGATGATCGCGTTGCGCGAGCGCAAGATCAAGGCGCCCGAAGCGCAGCCAAGCCGCGAGATGGTGGAACTGCGTCAGCGGATCGGCCGTCGGCTCGAAGAACTTGGGGTGAAGTGAGCAAGCTCGCCTCGAAGACGCTGGCAGACCGTGTTCGCGATGACGAGTTGCGCCATCTGGTGTTCGACTGGCCCTTCATGAGCCGCCTGAAGCAGCGGCCGCCGGAGGGTGACTGGACCACCTGGCTGCTGATGGGTGGCCGCGGTTCGGGCAAGACCCGGGCCGGCGCCGAATGGGTGCGGCAGCTGGCGGAGGCGGGCGTGAGCCCGATCGCCCTGGTCGGCGAGACCATGCTGGAGGCCATGGCGGTGATGGTGAGGGGCGTCAGCGGCATCATGCGGGTGACGCCGACCGAGGACCGGCCGCGCGTTCGCGGGCAGACGCTGACCTGGCCGAACGGGGTGGAGGCAACTGTGCTCGGCGCATCCGACCCGGAACGGTTTCGCGGGCCGCAGTTTGCCGCCGCCTGGTGCGACGAGCTCGCCAAGTGGAAGAAGGCCGAGGCGGCCTGGGACATGCTGCAGTTCGGCCTGAGGCTCGGCGATCGGCCGCGGCAGCTGGTGACGACGACGCCGCGCAGCACAGCGCTGATCAAGCGGCTGAAGGCCGACCCCGGCACGGTGACCGTGGTGATGCGCACCGACGACAACCGCAACGAGCTGGCCGAAGCCTTTTTCCGCGCCATTGTCGAGCGCTATCGCAACACCCCGCTTGGCCGGCAGGAGCTCGAAGGCGAACTGATCGAGGACGCGCCGGACGCCTTGTGGCGGCGCGAGATGTTCCGCGCCCCCGGCGCGGGCGAACGGGGCCGCACCGTGGTGGCGGTCGATCCGCCGGCGACGGGGCGGGCGAGTTCGGATGCCTGCGGGATCGTGGTGGCCGCTCAGATGGGCGAGGGCGCCGTGGTGATCGCCGACCTGAGCTTCGGGCCGGCGCATCCTGACGACTGGGCGCGGCGGGCGGTGGCGGCGTTCCATGAATGCGAGGCCGACTGCATTGTCGCCGAGACCAACCAGGGCGGCGACATGGTGGCCGCGGTGATTGCGCAGGTGGACCCGGACGTGCCGGTGCGCGCGGTGCGTGCGCGGCACGGCAAATGGACGCGGGCCGAGCCGGTGGCGGCGCTCTATGCCAATGGCCGGGTGGCGCATATGCCGGGGCTGACGGCGCTGGAAGACGAGATGTGCGCGCTGACCCCGTCGGGGCGGGCCAACGGGCATTCGCCTGACCGTGTCGACGCGCTGGTCTGGGCACTGACGGAATTGCTGCTGGACGGGCAGGGGCCGCGGATCCGGCAGACCTGAACCACAGAACAAGGACAAGCCATGCCGAGCTGGTTTTCCCGCCTCGCGGGACGAGCGACTGCGCCTGCCGAGGCGAAGTCGGGCGGGCCGCAGACATTGATGACGCTGACCTCGCTGGGGGAGCCCAACTGGAGCCGGCGCGGCTTTGTGAACCTCGCGAACGCCGGCTATGCCCGCAATCCGGTCGCCTATCGCTGCATCCGGATGATCGCCGAGGCGGCGACGCGGGTGCCGCTGGTGGCGAGCGAGGGCGGCAAGGTGCTGACCGCGCACCCACTGCTGGCGCTGCTGCGCCGGCCCAACGCGCGGCAATCGGGCGGGGAACTGCTCGAGGCGGTGCATGCCTATCTGCAGACCGCCGGCAATGCCTACCTGACGGCGAGCGTGGTGGCAGGCGAGGTGCGCGAACTGCATGTGCTGCGGCCCGACCGGGTGAAGGTGGTGGCGGGGGGCGGGGGATATCCTCGCGCCTATGCCTATACGGCCGGCGGGCGGACGACGACGCTGCCGCTCGACACCCAGCCGGTGGCGAGCGTGTTGCACCTGGCGCTGTTCCATCCGCTCGACGACCACTATGGCATGGCGCCACTGGAAGCCGCGGCGCAAAGCCTCGACATCCACAATGCCGCCGCCGACTGGAACAAGGCGCTGCTCGACAATGCCGCACGGCCCTCGGGCGCGCTCGTGCATGGCGCGGGCCATGGCGGGCTGACGGCGACGCAGTTCGAGCGGCTGAAGACCGAGCTCGCCGCGCAGTTCCAGGGCCCGGCCAATGCCGGCCGACCGATGGTGCTGGAAGGCGGGCTCGACTGGAAGCCGATGGCGCTGTCGCCCCAGGAGATGGATTTCATCGAATTGAAGCACGCTGCCGCCCGCGAGATCGCGCTGGCTTTCGGCGTGCCGCCGATGCTGCTCGGCATCCCGGGCGACAACACCTATGCCAACTACGCCGAGGCCAATCGCGCCTTCTGGCGCCAGACCGTGGTGCCGCTGGTGCGCCGGGTAGCGGACGATTTGAGCTTCTGGCTGGCCCCGGGCTTTGGTGGGGTGATGCTGGTGCCGGACCTCGACAATGTCGAAGCCCTGGCCGAGGACCGCGCGGCGCTGTGGGCCCGGGTCGGGGCGGCGGAGTTTTTGTCGGATGCGGAGAAGCGGGAGATGGTTGGGGTGGGGGTCTAGGGGCTGCGCCGCAGCGCCCCCTTCACCGGGAGCCACATCAAAAAGTCACGTCCCAAGTCCGTAATTTCTATCTGATCGCCAACTCGCCTAGCCAAGTACTGGGCGACTGGAAAATTGAGCCAGTCCTCATAAGAGAATTCAGGGGGATAGCCGACCGCATCGTATAAAGTTCGAAGGGTGGAGATATCAATCGCTCCCCCTGCGCCGGCGACAGTCTGCACCGCCCTGATCTGACTTTCGAAGATTATGCCCCAAGCTGACTCGAAGTGTCGGGTCAGGCGAGTGGCCGCAAGTTCACCTACCAATAGGTCGATGCGATCCTCGGCCTTGTAGAAGCTCAAGGACGTATGAAGCCCTTTTTCTACCTCGGCAATTGCCGCGGTGCGCTGAAAGTTTGGAAGAGGGCTCAACTCGCCACTCTTCTCAAACCTGCTGGCCAAGGGGGCAGCAACTTGCTGTTCCGCGAGCTCTACGCCGGCAATGCCAGCCTTCTTGACGCGACCAACTGCCTCAGACAGGTCAGATTTGAATATGAGGGCAAGTGCGATTATTGCGCCTGGCCACGCTAGACTCGACAAGAACTGAAGAAAATCGGCCATTCCGCCCTCCCAAACAGCTGCAATGTAATGTGTGGTCGGGTGATGTGAAAGGTCGTCATCTCTACTGGAGTCCAACCATGGACGACCTGACGCGCACTGTCGTGGAGCGGGGGGATTTGGCGCATCTGGCGTTGTTCCTCTGGGCCAGTGGGGCGACGGCGCTGCTGGTGTGGACGCTGAAGGAACTGGTGGCGGCGAACAAGCGGTTCGACGCCTTCGTCAATGAGATCGCCAACCTGAATCGGCTGTTCAGGCACAAGGACTAATTGCATGAAAAAGAAAGTGAAATCGGCCGACCGGCAACGGGCGGGCGAGGAGTTTCGGCTGTTCGCCTGGAACCTTGCCGGCACGCTGGCGAAGCCGCCGCAGCAGCCCGCCACGGGCCCGGTGAAGCGCTGATGCGGGCGATCCCCATCGATGCCGAAGGGCGGTTCGCCGGCTATGCTAGTGTGTTCGGGGCGCGCGACGATGCCGGCGATGTGGTGATGCCGGGCGCCTTCGCGGCGAGCCTGGGCAAACGCGGGGCGGGGCGGCTGCGCATGCTGTTCCAGCACGACCCCAAGGAGCCGGTAGGGCTGTGGGAGCGCGTCGCCGAGGACGGTTTCGGGCTCTGGGTCGAGGGCCGGCTGGTGCCGGGCGTGCCCCGCGCCGATGCGCTGCGCCGGCTGATCGAAAGGCGGGCCATCGACGGGCTGTCGATCGGCTTCCGGACGGTGCGGGCGACGCGCGAGGGGCGCTCGGGCGAGCGCCGGCTCTGGCAGGTCGACCTGTGGGAGATCTCGATCGTCACCTTTCCCATGCTGGCCGAGGCGCGGATCGCGCCGGCCGCCAACCTGAGGCAGGCGCTAGGCGCCGCCATTTCCCTTATCAACCGCTGAAGGACCAGCAATGACCGACAATGCGACCGAGCGCCTCGAATTCAAGGCGGACGGCGGCGGCGACCTGCCGACGCTGTTCGACCAGTTCATGGGCGCGTTCGAACAGTTCAAGCAGACCAATGACGAGCGGCTGAAGCAGCTGGAAAAGCGCGGCGGCGCCGATGCGCTGACCGAGGAAAAGCTCGGCCGGCTCAACGCCACGCTGGATGGCGCCAAGGCGGCGCTGGACCGGGTGAGCCTCGAGCGGGCCCGCCCGGCGCTGGATGGCGGCAGCCCGGTGGCGGCCGACGAATACAAGGAGGCGTTCTCGGCCTATGTGAAGCGCGGCGAGGAGAAGGCGCTGTCGATCGGCTCCAACCCCGATGGCGGGTACCTGGTGCCGGCGGAAACCGAGACCGAGATCACCCGCCGGCTGACGGCGACCTCTCCGATCCGCGCCATTGCCACGGTGCGCAATGTGTCCTCGACGGTCTATCGGAAGCCCGTAACGCTGACCGGGCCGGCCGTGGGCTGGGTGGCGGAAACCGCGGCGCGGCCGCAGACCACCAGCCAGACCATCGACCAGCTGGATTTCCCCACGGCCGAACTCTACGCCATGCCGGCCGCGACCTCGGCCTTTCTCGATGACGCGGCGGTGGATGTCGGCCAGTGGATCGCCGACGAGGTGAACGCCGCCTTCGCCGAGCAGGAGACGACGGCCTTCGTTTCTGGCAACGGCACCAACAAGCCCAAGGGCTTCCTAGCCGAAACCCAGGTGGCGGAAGCGAGCTGGGCCTGGGACAGCCTCGGCTATCTCGCGACGGGCGTGTCGGGCGGCTGGCCCGCGAGCGAGGAGGCCGACATTCTCGTCGATCTCGTCTATGCGCTGAAGGCCGGCTATCGCCAGAATGCCAGCTGGGTGATGAACCGGAAGACCCAGGCCGCGGTGCGCAAGCTCAAGGACGGCGACGGCAATTACCTGTGGCAGCCGGGAACCGCCCCGACGGCGCGGGCGACGCTGATGGGCTTCGACCTCGTCGAGGCCGAGGACATGCCCAATATCGGCGCCAACACCACCCCGATTGCCTTCGGCGATTTCCGCCGCGGCTATCTGGTGGTGGATCGGATGGGGGTGAACGTCCTCCGCGACCCCTACAGCGCCAAGCCCTATGTGCTGTTCTACACCACCAAGCGCGTAGGCGGCGGGGTGCAGGACTTTGATGCGATCAAGCTGCTGAAGTTCGCGGCGAGCTGATCGCCCGGGCCGTGATCCCGGCCGCCTGACGCGGTGGCCATCAGCGCCGGTGCTCACGTAACGCGAGGTACGCTCCGCTCCGGTGCTCGACCCGCCATGCCATTCGACTCGGGCTGACGGCCCGACGGCCGGTGGCTTCCCGACCCCTCATCCGGCCGTTGGCCACCTTCTCCCACAAGGGGAGAAGGCCACCCCTCGACATCGCAGTCGGGACCCTTCTCCCCCTCGTGGGAGAAGGTCCCGAAGGGCGGATGAGGGGGCTCTTCTCAAGGAACACCCATGATTTCCTACCTTCTCGCGGGGCCCGCGGAGGAGCCGGTGACGCTTGCCGAGGCGAAGGCCTGGGTGAAGGTCGATGGCGCCGACGACGATGCCCTGATCGCGACGCTGATCACTGCGGCGCGGCTGCATCTCCAGAGTGTCACCGGCCGGGCGCTGCTGACGCAGAGCTGGCGGCTGGTGCTCGATGCCTGGCCGGTGGGGGGTGAGGTGCGGCTGCCGGTGGCGCCGATCAGCGAGCTGACTGCCATCCGCGCCTTCGACGAGGATGGCGACGAGCACGCGATTGCGCTGGCCCAGTTCCTTGTCGAGGCGGGCGGCACCCCGGCGCGGCTGGTTCTGCCAGCGACAATTGCCGGCATGCCGGTGCTGCGGCAGCGCTTCGGCATCGAGATCGACTATGTCGCAGGCTTTGGCGCAGTGGCCGATGTGCCGCAGGAGCTGAGGCAGGCGCTGCTGGTCTTGGTGGCGCACTGGTTCGAGCATCGCGACGCCGTGGTGATCGCTGGCTCGGGCGCGGTGATCCCGTTCGGTTTCGACCGGCTGATCGCGCCGTATCGCGAGGTGCGGCTTTGAACGCGCCCACGATCGGCAGCCTGACCGACCGGGTGGCGCTGCAATCGCGCCAGAGCCTGCCGGAAGGCGAGGGCGGGCATGGCGCGCTCTATGTGCCGATCACCTCGCTCTGGGCCCGGGTGCGGGCGCTGACGACACGGCAGCAGGCGGACCGCGACGGGCGCGGTTTTGCCGTCAGCCATTCGGTGGTCGTGCGCTTTCGCACCGATGTGCAGCCCGGCGACCGCTTCGTCTGGAGGGGGAGGCTGCTGGAAGTGCTGGGCGCGACTGACCTCGACGGGCGGCGCACCTGGCTGAGCTGCACCTGCACCGAAACCGGATTCATCGGCTGATGACCCACCCCATCGTTCTGCTGCAGGCCGGACTGGTCGCGGCATTGAAGGCCGACATGGCGCTGTCGGCGCTGGTCGGAACGGCGGTGTTCGACGCGCCGCCACGGGGCGCGAGCCCGCCTTATATGGCGATCCAGCGCCATGACGTGGCGCCGCGCGATGGCGATCTCGCGCCCGGTTTCGAACACCGCGTGGTCATGCATGTCTGGGCGGCGGAGCCGAGCCGGAAGGCCGCGCTGGCCATTGCCGAGCGCGTGCTGGCCGTGGCGCTGGGTGCCGAGGCGGCGGCGGGGCTCAAGGTGACGCACTGCCGGCACGAACGCACCGAGACGATGGTGGACCTCGCGACCGGCAATGCCCGGGCCGCGGTGGTGGTCCGCTTTCTTTCCGAACCCAACTGACGAGGTAAAACATGGCAGCCCAGAGTGGCCGCGACATGCTGCTGAAGCTTGATCAGACCGGATCGGGCAGTTTCGTGACGGTGGCGGGCCTGCGCACGCGCAGCCTTTCGCTGAACGCCGCAGCGATCGATGTGACCGATGCCGAGAGCGCCGGACGCTGGCGCGAATTGCTGGCCGGTGGCGGCATCAAGCGCGCGGCGGTGGCGGGGAGCGGGATTTTCAAGGATCAAGCGTCGGATGCCGAGATCCGGTCGCTGTTCTTTGCCGGCACGATCCGCAACTGGCAGCTGCTGCTGCCCGATTTCGGCACCATCGAGGGCCCGTTCCAGATCGTCGCGCTGGAGTTCTCCGGCAGCCATGACGGCGAGGTGACCTTCGAGCTGGCGCTGGAAAGCGCCGGGGCGCTGGGGTTCAGCGCCGCCTAGGGCTGGCAACAAGACAACAAACCCCTCATCCGGCCTTCGGCCACCTTCTCCCACAAGGGGAGAAGGAGTCCCGACTGCGCACCGCAGTGTCGGGGATGCGCCTCCCTTCTCCCCTAGTGGGAGAAGGTGGCTCGCGGAGCGAGACGGATGAGGGGGCACCTCCAACGAAACGGGAGCACAAATGGTCAACCCACATCGCGGCGAGATTGCCGCAACTATCGAGGGCGAGGAGCGGGTGCTGTGCCTGACGCTGGGGGCGCTGGCGGAGCTGGAGGCGCGGCTCGGGGCCGGGGACCTTAACGGGTTGGCCGAGCGCTTTGCCGCCGGGCGGGTATCGGCGCGCGACCTGACGGCGATCATCGGGGCCGGACTGCGCGGTGGCGGCAATTCGGTCAGCGACGATGACCTTGCGCGGATGAGCATAGAGGGCGGCCTGAAGGGCGCCGCCGAGATCGCGGCGCGATTGCTGCGCGCAACCTTCGGGGAGGCGGCATGAACGCCTTTCCCTGGGCCGAGGCCATGCGGCTGGGCTTTGGCGTGATGCGATTGTCGTCGCGCGAGTTCTGGGGGCTGACGCCGCGCGAGCTGGCGGCGGCGCTGACTCCGAACGGTCCAGCGCGGGCGGGGGCGCCGGACCGGCAGCGGCTCCGTGACCTGATGGTGCGGTTTCCCGATGGAGGGATGAATGGCTGACCCGTTTGCCGACCAGCTCAATGCCGAGCTGGGTGACGTTGCCGTGGAACTCGACCGCATCGGCGACCTGGCCGACGGCGTCGGGCGCTCGCTGAGCCGGGCGCTGCGCGGCGCGGTGACCGACGGCAAGTCGCTGAAGAGCGTGCTCGGCGAGGTGGCGGCGAGCTTTGCCGATATCGCGCTGAAGGCGGCGTTCCGGCCGCTGGGGACGCTGGTTTCTGGCGCCATCGAGAGCTTGTTCACCGCCACCAACCCGGCGCTGGGCGGGGTGACGCCGTTTGCGAAGGGCGGCGTGGTGGCGACGCCGAGCTATTTCCCGATGTCCGGCGGGCTGGGTGTGGCCGGCGAGGCGGGGGCCGAGGCGATCCTGCCCTTGCGCCGCGGGGCGGACGGCCGGCTGGGCGTCGGTGCCGGCGGACAGGGGGCGGTGCAGGTGACGATGAACGTGACGGCGACCGATGCGCGAAGCTTTGCCGCGAGCGAAGCGGAGCTGGGCGCCATGCTGCTGCGCGCGGTGCGCCGCGGCAGCCGGGCAAGCTAGGGGAGACAGACCATGGCGTTTCACGCCGTACGCTTTCCGCTCGATGTGGCGTTGGGCGCCCGGGGCGGGCCGGAATGGGCGACCGACCTCGTTACGCTGGCCAGCGGGCACGAGGCGCGCAATAGCCGCTGGGCCGGGTCGCGCCGCCGCTACAATGCCGGCTATGGGGTGAAGTCGCGGGCCGACATGCTGGCGGTGCTGGACTTCTTCGAGGAGCGGCGCGGGCGGTTTCACAGCTTCCTGTGGCGCGATGCGCTGGATTTTTCCTCGAACGGCACGGCGAGCCCGACGCCGCTGGACCAGATGCTCGGTACCGGCGACGGGGTGACCACGAGCTTTGCCTTAACAAAGCGTTACGGGGCGGGATTCGACCCGTTTGTGAGGACGATCACGCATCCGGTGGCGGCGAGCGTGCGGGTGGCGCTGGACGCGGCGGAGGTGTTCGACTTCACGCTCGACGGGGGCACGGTGACGTTGGCGGCGGCGCCAGGAGCCGGCGTGCCGGTGACCGCCGGGTTCCTGTTCGATGTGCCGGTGCGGTTCGACACCGACCGGCTGGAGGTGGAACTGACGAGCTTCGATGCCGCCGAGGCGCCGGTTATCCCGGTGATCGAGGTGGTGCAATGAGGGCGATCGACCCGGATTTCCAGGCGCATCTCGACAGCCGCGCGACGACGCTCGCCACCTGCTGGCGACTGACGCGGGCAGATGGCGTGGTGCTTGGCTTCACCGACCATGACAAGACGCTGCGCTTCGAGGGGGCGGACTTCGTGCCGGCGACGGGGCTGGAGGGCGGCGAGGCGACGACCAAGCTGGGGGCACAGACCGACACCAACGAGGTGCTCGGGGTGCTGAGTTCGGATGCCATTGCCGAGGACGATATCCTCATCGGCCGCTATGACGGTGCCCAGGTCGAGACATGGCGGGTCAACTGGCGGGATGTCGGGCAGCGGTTGCTGCTGAGCCGGACGAGTATCGGCGAAATCGTTCGCGAGGACGGCTTGTTCCGGGCCGAATTGCGCTCGGGACAGCATGTGCTGAACCGGTTGACCGGGCGGATCTACCAGTCCCATTGCGACGCCGAACTGGGCGACGCGCGCTGTGGGGTCGATCTCGATGTGCCGGCGCTGAAGGCCAATGCCGAGGTGCTGGGCGCGCGCGACCGGTTTCGGATCGCGGTGGACGGGATCGATGGCTACGAGACTGGCTGGTTCGCGCAGGGGGTTGCGGCCTTCACGTCGGGCAAGCGCGATGGCTTGCGCGACCGGGTGCTGACGCATGAGCGGTTGGGCGGTGTCGATGTGCTGGGCTTCGGAGTCGCAGTGGGCGACTGGGTACTGGCGGGTGATACGCTGGTGCTGACCGCTGGCTGCGACCGGCGTTTCGCCACCTGTCGCGAGCGCTTCGACAATGCCGCGAACTTCCGCGGCTTTCCGCACATCCCAGGCAATGACTTCGTCCTGCGCTATCCGCGCGCCGGGGATGCGCTGGACGGGCGGAAGCTCGTCGATTGAGCCCCACGCAAATTGCCGAAGCTGCGCGCGGCTGGGTGGGGACGCCCTATCGGCACGCAGCGGCTCTGCGCGGGGTGGGCTGCGACTGCCTGGGGCTGGTGCGCGGGCTCTGGAGCGAGCTGGGCGGTGAGGCTCTGCCCACGCTGCCACCCTATCGGCCGGACTGGCGCGACTGGAGCCATGTCGAGGCGCTGAGCGCGCTGGCCGAACGTCGTCTGGTGGCCGCCGAGATCGAGGTGCGACCCGGACGCATCCTGCTGTTCCGGCTGCATGGCGCGCCGTGGCCGCGGCACTGCGCCATCGCGGTGACGCAGGACCGGATCGTCCACGCGCAGGAACGGCTGGGCGTCGTCGAGGCGCCGCTGACGCTCGCCTGGCGGCGGCGGATTGCCGGCGTCTGGAGCTTTCCCTTCGAGGACTGACGTAACTCATGGCAACACTTGCATTATCTCTCGCCGGACAGGCTGTGGGCGGCCTGGTCGCGGGTCCGTTCGGCGCGACGGTCGGGCGCGCGCTCGGGGCGCTCGCCGGCAGCGCCATCGACGCGGCTTTGTTCGCCGAGAAGCCGGCGAAACCGGTCGGCGCCGATATCCAGTTGCAGGGCTCGAGCGAGGGCGCCGGGATTCCGCGGCTCTATGGCTGGAGCCGGCTGGCCGGCAACATCATCTGGGCGACCGAGCTGGAGCGGCTGTCGGGCGAGAGCCAGGGCGGCAAGGGCACCAGCGAGGCCGAGCAAGACACGATTGCCGTCAGCTTCGCGCTCGGCCTCTGCGAAGGCGAGGTGGCGCGGCTGGGGCGGATCTGGGCCGACGGGCAATTGCTCGAGATCGAGGGGCTGTCGCTGCGGTTTTATCCGGGGAGCCAGACGCAGGCGGTGGACCCGCTGATCGCGGCGGTGCAGGGGATGGCGCCGGCCTATCGCGGGCTCTGCTACCTGGTGTTTGAGCAGCTGCCGCTGACCGCATTCGGCAACCGGATCCCCAGTATCACGGTGGAACTGTGTCGCGTGGTGGGGGAACTGGAGCCAGCGATCCGTTCGGTGACGGTGATCCCCGGCGCGACCGAGTTCGGCTATGACCCCGAGCCGCGGGTGCGGCTGGTGCGGCCGGGCGAGACCGGCAACGAGAATGCGCACCTGTCGTCGCGGCGCTCGAACTGGTCGCTGTCGCTCGACGAGCTGACCGAGCTCTGCCCCAATCTCGAACATGTCGGACTGGTGGTGGCCTGGTTCGGCTCGGATCTGCGCTGTGGTGACTGCCGGGTGGAGCCGAAAGTCGAGGCGGCGAGCCGCACGGTGCGCGGGACGAGCTGGTCTGTGGCTGGCCTGTCGCGCGGGGCGGCGGCTTTGGTCAGCACCCATGAGGGTGGCCCGGCCTATGGCGGCACGCCTTCGGATGCCTCGGTGCGCGCGGCGATTGCCGACCTCAAGGCACGCGGGCTGGCGGTGACGCTCTACCCGATGCTGCTGATGGATATTCCCGCCGATAACCCGATGGGCCAGCCGGCCTATCCCTGGCGCGGCCGCATTTCCTGTGCACCGGCGCCGGGCGAGGTCGGGACGGTCGACGGCACTGGCGCGGCGGCGAGCCAGGTGGCGGCATTCGTCGGTGGCACCGGCGACTGGGGTTATCGCCGGTTTGTTCGGCACTATGCAGCGCTCGCAGCCGAGGCGGGGGCCGATGCGCTGGTGATCGGCTCGGAGATGCGCGGGCTGACGCGGGTTCGCGACGGGGGTGGGGGTTTCCCGTTTGTGTCTGCCTTGAAGACGCTGGCAGCGGAGGCGCGGGCGCTTGCCGGGCCGGGTGTGGCGCTGACCTATGCCGCTGATTGGTCCGAATATGGCGGCTGGCAGCTGCCGGAGGCGCCGGGCGACCTGCGCTTTCCGCTCGATCCGCTCTGGGCGGACGCCAATATCGACGCGGTCGGCATCGACAATTACCTGCCGGTCAGCGACTGGCGGGACGACGAGACGCAGCCGGATGCGGCGGCGGGCGGCCCGCATGACCTCGACTATCTCGGCGGCAATATCGCCGGGGGTGAGGATTTCGACTGGTTCTATGCCTCGGAGGCCGACCGGCTGGCGGGGTTGCGCACGCCGATCACCGATGGCGCTTATGGCGAGCCGTGGGTTTGGCGGACAAAGGACCTCGCCGGCTGGTGGAGCAATGTGCATCACGAGCGGATCGGCGGGGTGCGTGCGGCGAGTCCGACGGACTGGGTGCCGGAGAGCAAGCCCATCTGGTTCACCGAGCTGGGCTGCGCCGCGGTCGACAAGGGTGGCAACCAGCCGAACATCTTTCCCGATGGGAAGAGCGCCGAGGGCGGGCGGCCACGCTTCTCGACCGGCAGCCCGGATGGGCTGGCACAGCGGCAGGTACTGCGGGCGCATCTTCGGCACTGGGCGGGGGCGGGCAATCCGACCTCCGGCGTTTATGGCGGGCCAATGGTGCCGCCCGAACGCATCTCGCTGTGGACCTGGGACGCGCGGCCGTTTCCGGTGTTTCCGGCGGCGGACAGCGTTTGGGCCGATGCGCCGAACCACCCGAGCGGCCACTGGCTGACCGGCCGGCTCGGCGGACTGGCGGCGGACGAACTGGCGCGGGCGGTTGCGGCGGACGCCGGGTTCGCGCTTGGCAAGGCCGAGGCGGCTGGGCCGCTGGTGCTCGGGATGGCGAGCGGCGGGCCATCGACGGCCAGGGCGCTGCTTGAGCCCGTGCAGGAGGCTACGGGATTGGCGGTTCGCGACGGGGTCGCGGGGCTGGAGATCGTCCGGCCGCGCCTGCCGGTTGCGGCGACGATTGCCGAGGGCGAATTGGTCGGGGCGAGCCCAAGGCTGTCGCGGCGGCGGCCGGATGCGACGGGCACGCCGACGGCCCTGGCTTTGGGCTATGTCGACCGCATGACCGACTATCGCGGTGCCAGCATCACAGTGGCGCGGGCGGACGCGGTAGGTCTCGAAGCCGCCGATAGTGGGCTGGTGCTGGAGGCGGCCGGCGCGCGGTTTGCGGCAGAACGCCTGTTGCGCAGCCGCGCGGGTGCCCGCGATACGGTGGAGCTGGCAGTGCCGCCGGAGCAGGCCGGGCTTGAAGTGGGCGACACCCTGGTTGTCGGCGAGGCCGACGAACCATTGGTGATTACCGAACTGCGCGACGGCCTCGAGCGGCGCATCAGGGCCGAGACGCTGCCGGCGGCAGTGTCGGTCAGCATCACCGGCGAGGTGCGCGGGCAGGGCGGTGCTGTGGTTTCGCCTGCAGCCGAGCCAGAGATTGCCGCGGTGCTGCTGCCACCGGACCCGGGACGGCCGGAGGTGCTGCGGCTGGCACTCGCCGCCTATGCACAGCCCTGGCCGGGACGGATCGACATCCAGCATGCCGGCACCGGGGCGGCGCTGGCGCGCCTGACCCGCCCGGCGAGCCTCGGAACTTTGGCGAGCGCACTGACGCCCGGGCCGATCCATTGCTGGGACAATCGCAGCGTGACCGTGATGCTCTCTTCCGGGCATGTCGCCGATATCGAAGAGCTGGCGGCGCTGGATGGCGGGAACCGGTTGGCGGTCGAGACCAATGCCGGCCATTGGGAGGTGCTAGGCTTTGCCGGGGCGGGCCTGGTGGCGCCCAATACCTACCGGCTGACGCGGCTGATGCGAGGGCTGGGGGGCAGCGACGCCGTGATGGGACCAGCGGGCATCGGCAATCGCGTTGTGCTGCTCGATAGCCGTGTTGGATTGATCGACGTCGCGCCCGAATGGCTGGGCGGCACGCTGAGCCTTCGCGCTTATGCCGGGGCCGGGGATGCCGTGGGCACGGCGTTCGAGGTGGATATCGGGCTTGATGGCCTGCTTCCGTTGCCGCCGGGGCATTTGCGCGCGAGCCGCGTGGCCGGCGGCGACGTCGCCCTGAGCTGGATCCGTCGCAGCCGGGCCGACACCGGCAACTGGGCTTTGCTCGAGGTGCCGCTGGAAGGGGCCGCGGCCTATGCGGTGGAGATCATCGATGGGGCCGCGCCGGTACGCAGCCTTGAGGTCGCGAGCCCCACAGTCACCTATCCCGCCGCCGACCAGGTCGCCGATTTCGGCACTCTGCCGGCGACCTTCGACTGGCGCGTGCGGCAGGTGAGCCCGGCCTACGGGACCGGCCACGCCGCCGGAGCGACCTTCGATGCGTGACACGATCTTCCGTCGCCTCGGCGACGCCGTCGCCCGTCAGCGCGCGACTCTGCTGGCCGGCATCCTTGCCACTCAACTCAGGAGATTTCTCGTGAACATGAACCTGCTCGACGGCTTCAGAACCTATATCGTCGCGGTGGCCATGGTGCTCGCCGCCCTCAGCCAGCTTGTCGGCGTCGACCTCCCCAGCTTCGACGGCCAGTCCGCCGGGCACCTGCTGATGGAGGGGCTGGCGGTGTTGTTCTTGCGCAAGGGGATCAAGTCGATTTGAGTGCGTTCATCCCGCATTCAGGCTTCGCCCCTTATCTGATCCGGCATGACACGAAATTTCACACGATGGATCGCGGCGGCTGCCATTGCCTTTGGGATGGTGGCGGGCCTTGTCGTGCCGGCTGCGGCGCAGGAGCAGTGTCTTGATCGGCGCGAGATCCAGCAGAAGATCGACAGCGGCGAGGTCGTGCAGGTTTCCGAGGCCATGGCGCGCGCTGGGGTCGATGGCAAGCTGATCAGTTCCACCGTTGAACTGTGCGACATCGGCGGCGGCTGGCAGTGGCGCGTGAGCGTGATGGATGCCTCTGGCGAAAGCCAGGTGGTGACCTTGCCCGCACAGTAGCGCAAAGGCTACATTCGCGATTGCCCGATGCTGGCGCCGAGGGAATTGGCAGGCGCCCGGGCATGCGGCAACAGGGGACGACCGATGCGGATTCTCGTCGTTGAGGACGATACCAATCTCAATCGCCAGCTGAAGGAAGCGCTCGAAGAGGGCGGCTATGTCGTCGACGTGGCCTTCGATGGCGAGGAAGGCCACTATCTGGGCGACACCGAACCTTATGACGCGGTGGTGCTGGATATCGGCCTGCCGCAGATGGACGGGCTGTCGGTGCTGGAGGAATGGCGCCGGGCCGGCAAGAAGATGCCGGTGCTGCTGCTGACCGCCCGCGACCGCTGGAGCGACAAGGTGCAGGGCATCGACGCCGGCGCCGACGACTATGTGGCCAAGCCCTTCCATATGGAAGAAGTGCTGGCGCGTGTCCGCGCACTGGTGCGGCGTGCCGCCGGCCAGGCCAGCAACGAGATCACGGCCGGTTCGGTCCGGCTCGACGTGAAGGCCGGCAAGGTCACCGTCGACGGCCACGCGGTGAAACTGACCAGCCACGAGTTGCGGCTTCTCAGCTACCTGATGCACCACAAGGGCAAGGTCATCTCGCGCACCGAACTGACCGAGCATCTCTACGATCAGGACTTCGACCGGGACTCCAACACCATCGAGGTGTTCGTCGGCCGGCTGCGCAAGAAGCTGCCCGAGGAGTGCATCCAGACGGTGCGTGGTCTCGGCTACCAGATCGCCGAGGATTGAGCGCGGGCGTGGGTCCCGTTTCGGCGGCCGCTGCGGTGCAATCCAAGAACGATAGACCATGATCAAGAAGGGCTCGATCGCCGCCTCGCTGTTCTGGCTCTCCGCCGGATGGCTCATCGTTGCGCTGGTGGCGACGGCGTTCCTTCTGACCGAGCTCTACTCGCGGGCGCTGGACAACGATCTCTCTCGCTCGCTCGACTTCACCATCGAGACGCTGACCGATCAGGTGCTGAGCCGCGCCTCCGCCAAGGACGAAACCATCAGCGCCAACGACCCGCGCTTCAACCGCGCCGGCTCGGGCTGGTATTGGGCGATTCGCGATGCCGACGGTGAATTGCTGAACTTTTCCAATTCGTATCTGGGCACCACGCTGGCGCCGCTGCAGCAGGCGTTCGACGCGACCAATACCCGCACGGCGGTGGTCGATGACTCCTTCGGCACCAAGCTGCGCGTCATCGAGCGCGCGGTGACCGCCAATGGCGTGCCCATCGACATCACGGTGACCGGCTCCCTCGACGAGGTCTTGCAGCGCGTCGATGCCTTCCGCGGCCAGACGCTGATCGTCCTCGGCGCGGTGGCGATCATGCTGGCGGTGATGTCGACCATTGTCGCGCGCATTGCGCTGCGGCCGGTGGGGCAGTTGCGCCGCGAAGTCGAGAGCGTCCGTGAGGGCGAGGCGGCGAGCGTTACCGGGGTCTACCCGGTCGAGCTGGCGCCGCTCTCGGAGGAAATCAACGAGTTGCTGCGCTCCAACCAGCAGATCATCGAGCGCGCCCGCAACCAGGTGGGCAACCTTGCCCATGGCCTGAAGACGCCCATCGCCGTGCTGCGCAACGAGGCCGGCGCCGACAAGAAGAATCCGCTGTCAAAGGTGGTGACGTCGGAAGTCGACAAGATGCAGCAGCTGGTCTCGACCTATCTCGACCGCGCCCGCATCGCGGCACGCTCGGCCGTGGTCGGCAAGAAGGCCGACGCGACCCACGTCATGCTGCGACTGATCCGGGTGATGGAGAAGCTGAACCCGCGCGTCACCATCGCCATGGTGCGGCCCGATGCGTCGCTGCCCTGGTTCCGCGGCGACGAGAGCGACCTCGAGGAGATGGCGGGGAACCTGCTCGACAATGCCTGCAAGTGGTGCAAGACCTCGATCGGCGTCTCGCTGATTGCCGAGCGCACCCCCAGCGGCGCCAATCTCCTGATCAAGATCGAGGACGACGGGCCCGGCCTCGCCGAGACCGAGGCCGAGGAAGTGATGCGCCGCGGCGTTCGGCTCGACGAAAAGACCCCCGGCAGTGGCCTTGGGCTCGATATCGTCAAGGAGCTGGTCGGCGTCTATGGCGGCTCGCTGCAATTGAAGCGCTCCGTGCTCGGCGGGCTGCTCTGCGAGCTGCGCCTGCCCGCCGCAAAGGTCGGGGGTCTCCGCACTTTCGCCTCAATGCGCAAGGAATAAGGCAATGGCCACTCGCGAGATCCATATGCTCAAGTTCTTCCGCTTCGCTCCTATTGCGCTGACCCTGTTCGTTGCCGGCTGCAGCATGGGGCCGTCGAACGATGTCGCGACCGGCCCGATGATCGCCCAGCCCAATCCGGCGCTGGCGCAGCAGCCGGCGATCACGCCCGCGGCCTTGCCGTCGACCAGCGCGGCCGTGACGACGCCGGGCAGCGCCCAGGTCGCCATGACCGACGTGACCAGCTACCTCGACCCCTCGGTGATCGGCCGCCTGAGCGCCAAGGAGCAATCCGAAGCCGCGTCCGCCCAGTTCAACGCCTTGACCTTCGGCCGTCCCGGTGCACCGCGCGCCTGGGCAGGCGACAAGGGCGCCAGCGGCCAGGTGGTGGTCGGGCCCTATGTGCGGGTCAACAATATCGACTGCCGGGATTTCACCCACACGGTGACCATTGGCGGCACGCCTTTCGCCAAGAAGGGCACGGCGTGCCGCGAGGTGGACGGCACCTGGAAGGTCGCGGCCTGAGGCAGATTTCCGCACATTGGCGCGAATCCTTTGTTTACCAAGGACATGTAGGGTCCGGGTTCTATCAGCCCAAACTGACTGAACGACTCACATGGCCGAACTTTCGCCACGCACCAAGACGCCGCTGAACGGCGCACGCGCACAGGAGAATGGGGCAGCCCCCTTCCTGGGCCTGATCGACGCTGTGCTCGTTCCAGACCCAGTGGAGTTCGAGTTCGAGGGCGCCGTCTCGCGTGCCCACGCCGCGACTGCCTGGACCTGGATGATCCGCGATGTCGCGCCCGACCTGCTCGATGTCGCGAGCGGCGATGACGATCCGGCTGCGCGCCAGGTGCTCGATGCCGCCGTTCCCGAGTTGCTGACGCGGGTTCGCGGCGTCCTCGCCGAAATGGATCGCGACCGCGAGCTCGACCGCCGCATGCGCGTGCAGATGGGCGGCGAGGCGGTTTATGGCCGCATGCCGGTGATCCTCAACGCGCTGAAATGCCGGAACCTTCTGGTCAAGGCGCAGAGCTTCGGACGCGCCGCCAACAGCATGGGCGACGATGCGGCCCTGGCGCTGGCGCTGCAATCCATGCCGCTCAACGATCGCTCGGTGGCAGCCTTGCTGCTGCAGGCGGCAGTTGGTCAGCTCACAAATCCCGCCCGCCTGATGGGCGCCGCCGTCAAGATTGCTGGCTCCTCCAGCGAGGCGGCTATGCACCGCGCCGGACTGGCGCCGCTGGTCGACGCGGTGCTGTCGCATGCCCAGGCCCAGATCCCGCCGCTGGCCCAGCACGGCGTCTATGCCGATGTCGACCTGATCTGCCGCTCCATCGAGCGCTTCCACCGGCTGATGCGGTCGGTAACCGGCTTTGTCGAACTGGCGCGCCTGTCGCACTGGTCGATGGTGGTGGCCGGGCTCACCAGTTCGATTTCCGAGCTGATCGAGCCCCGGCTTCGTGAAGTGGTGCCCGATGTCAGCCGCGCGCTCCGACGTCGCGAGGGCGTCGATCGCCTCGACAGCGACCAGTTGCTGATTGCGCTGAACGGCTGCTTCGTGCTCGCCACGGTACGCGAGGCGCGCGACTCGCTGGCGCTCAACGCGCTGTTCGACCAGGCCTGGAACCAGCTCGGTCAGGCGCTCGAGATGCATGTGCAGCGCAATCTCGAAGTCTTCCGCCAGAGCCCCAACGACCAGACCACGGCCGCTCGTCTGGATGCAGCCATCAAGATGGCGGAACTGCGCTTCAACACCGACTATGCCGACGTGCTGCGCCGCGCGCGCGACAGCGCCAGCAAACGGGTCGGCTAGGCCCTGAGCCGCTCCAGTACCCGGGCCATGACCGGGCCGGAGCTGTCGACGACGTAGATCGTCGCGTCCAGACGCTCCGGCACCTTGCCCATCAACGCCAGCCCGCCGCTGCGCCCCCCCGGCGCCGGCGCGAAGATTACCCCTGCTGCCTCATCGGCATTGCGGGTATCGGAGCCGAGGAACACCAGGCACCCTGGCTCGAAGTGCCGCGAGTCGCTGACCGCGATGACGCACAGCTGCGGCTTCGGCCCGAACCGCCCGGCGAGATAGGGCGGCGGCACGGCGACGGCGGGAGGGGCCGGACGCGAGACGGCGACGCGCCAGCCGCTGTCGGCCAGCTCGACCCCCGGCACGCAACGCTCCGTGGCGACCATGCCGGCATCGTCCGCGGCGATGGCACCGAGCGCGGTGGCAGCAGCGACATCGCCCAGGCTGAGGACGCTGGTTTGCGCGGCAAGCTGCGAAATGCCGTGCCGGCTGGCCGCGGCAATGCGGCGTGTAACCAGCGTGGGACCGCGATCGAGATAGGCGGCGGCCACTCGGCCCACATCGACCCGAGCGTTGGGACTGCTGCCGTCCGGCGTCTCGAACTCCGATGGGATCAGCGCATCATCGACCTCAGGTGCGGCCTTGCCCAGAAGGCGCAGCCAGGCGGCACGGCCGCTGGCAACGGCGGCAGCCGTGCTGCGATAGCCGGCAGCGGCGCCGGCGAGCGCGATAGCCTCCGGTTGGCCTTCGGCCAGCAGCGCCTGACGATCGCTGTTCCAGCGCGCCGCGCCGCCCGCCGCCAGCCACAGCGCGATGTCGGGTTGCCAGCCGCCCGAGGCGACCAGCATTTCGGTCTCGACTGGCTCGGTCTCCTGCGCCACGCCTTCGATGGCGACCTCGAAGGTGACCTTGAGGCTGGCCTCGTTGCGGCGGATCGGTTCTGCAAGGGCCGGGATCTGGCCACTGGCGAGGGTCACCCCGATCGCCTTGCAGAAGTCGATGAAACGCGAGTGCGGGTTGACGCGGCTGTCGACGATGCGCTGCACGGCGAGGCCGGCGTCGGCCGCATGCAGGGCGAGCCGATAGCTGTGGCTGTGCGGTGTGCTGACCAGGAGCTTGCTGCCGATCCAGACGCCATGCCTCGTGGCGCGCTGCCAGGCAGCGAGCGCCCCGACGACGCCGGGCGTGCGGTTGCCCGGAAACACCGGCAGCCGCTCGAAGGCGCCGGTGGCGAGGATGACGCGCGGGGCGCGGACGGCGACAATATCGGTAGACGCGCGCCCTTCGCTGACGGTAACCCGATGCGCGAACACCATGCCGCCGAGCACGCGATAGGCTTCGGCGCTGGTGATGAGGGTGACCCGGCCCTTGCCCTCGAGCTCCGCCAGCAGCCGAACCACCAGGGCGGCTGGAGGTTCCTCATTGTCGACGGCGCCGAAGAACCCGGCGGCTCCACCCGGCGCGGCAGCCTTTTCGATCACCACCACATGCCGGCCGGCAGCGACGGCGGCGCCGGCAGCAGCCAGACCTGCCACGCCCGCGCCGATGACCGCCACATCGGCTTCGAGCGTGGTTTGCGCCTCTGCGCCATGCCAGGGCGGCGCGGGCGGTGGGCCGCCATAGCGATGGTTGAGCGTGCGGTAGGGCCCAAGCAGCCGGTTGCGCAGCGCGCCGAGGACCCCTGCCGAGGCGATTGGGTCGCGGCGCTCGCCGAGGGTGGCATAGTCGATGCCATCCAGCGCGGGAGTCCGCGCCATCGGCAGCACCAGCGCGGTCTTGCCCCTGGTCGGCGAAATCAGCGGCGCGAAGCGCTCTTCGAGCGCCAGCGCCGAATCGCCATGCCGGCCGGCCGCGATGATGTCGTTGGCGAGTGCCGCGCTGAGCACCGTGTCCCCGGCAAAACCGTCAAGCACCCGGCCGTTGAGTCGGAAGCGCAACGGCTTGCTGCGATCGATCTGCTGTCCCGCCCAGCCATGCGGGGCATCTGCGGCGAGCCGGCTCATCGCAACCTCATGGCAAGGCTGCCTGATAGTCGGTGGCGAGCGCGCGTTTGGCCGGACCGCGGATCGCCAGCCAATCGGCCTCCTGTGGGGTATTGGAGCCCACCAGGCATCGCGCGACCAGCGGCGCGAAGAATGGCGCCGGCGCGCCAAGCCCGGCAACTGCATGGAGCTCGCCGCGCATCGGGCCGAGTAGGGGGGCGCCATCAGGAGTGGCGAGGCCCATGAAGCGCACCTCTCCGGACCCGCGCACCGGCTTGTCGTCGCTGAGCGTGGTGCCGATGCGCGCCTCGACGCTCAGCGGATCGCCGGACGCCAGCACGTGCACCGCGCCATGCGGGCCACGCGTGAGCAGCAGCCCGCGATCGACATAGTGCACGGTGGTCGCACCAAGCGCGCGGCTGTCTTCGACGAGCAGTGCGGCCATCGGCACACGGGTGAACTGGCGCTCGACAAAAGCAGGTGGGGCATGCGCGAGGATGGCGGCATCGTCGGCCAGCAGCACCTGGGTCGCGGTGACTTCACCTGCTGAAGTTCCGACTCCGATGGTCGCGTCACGGCGCATGGTCAGCTTGACCTCGCGGAGCGGCAGACGGGTGACGCCCACCCGCTCTAGCCAGGCCTCAAGGGCCGGCCCGAGCCGCCCGTCGACGAGGCGCGCCACGTCGCGCAACCTGACGAGACTGGCCTCCGGGAGGTGCCGGTCGATGGCGGTTTCGGCCGACCAGCCCAGCGCCCGCGCCATGTGCCGGAAATGCGAGAGCGCCACCTGGCTCTCGGGCGCTTCGGCAACCAGCAGCATGTCGCCGCGTTCGACCAGTCCCTTGCCGATGGCGCCGAGCAGCCTGGTGGTTTCATCGCGGAGGCGCGCAAGGAGCTTCAGGCTTTCGGGCCGGGTCAATAGCGCCGCGGCCACCGGGATCTGGCGTTGCAGCTGGAACGGCGACCAGTGCGACCCGATCAGCCCGACGCGCTTGTTGTGGGTCTGGGCCAGCAGCCCGGCCACCAGCCCGGGCAGGGACCCGGAGCCGATCACCAGGCAATCGAACCGCTGTTCGGTCATGGGTTGCTACCGGGCGGTTCGGGCTGCGGCAATGCGTCGTCCACACGAAAACGTATGGTGCTGCTGTTCTCGGCGCAATGTCAGTATAGAACTGCCGCCGAACGCAACCATCACGCCGGGCCGAAAACTTGTCATGATCTTCTGGTCGCTTGCCCTGGTCGTCACGGCGATTGCCTGTGCAGCTCTGTATTACGCGGGGGCGCGCACGAGGGTCAACGCGCCCGGCGCCGATGTCGACAGCCCAGACATGGAGCATTTGCGCCGCCGCCTGCGCGAGATCGATGCCGATGCGGCGGCTGAGCGCCTGCAGCCCGAGGAGATCACCGCCGCCCGGGCCGAGGTGGCGCGCGAGATGCTGCGGTTGAAGGCCGTGCCGAAATCCGCATCCGTGGTACAATTGCCCAGGATCGCGGTGCTGGCGGGTGTCGCATCCACCGCGCTGATGGCCGTGGGCGTCTATGCGGCGCTGGGCCGTCCGGACCTGCCGGCGCTGCCGCTGGCCGGACGGCCGGCACCCGAGGCCGAGGTGTCGCTTGAGGACGCCGTCGCCCGCATCGAGGCGCAACTGGCGGAGACTCCGGAGGATATGCGCGGCTGGCGCGTCATCGCCCCGGCCTATATGCAGCTTGGCCGCTATGCCGAGGCGGCCGACGCGTTGCGCAAGGTCATTGCCGCAGAAGGTGTCACCGCCGATCTCGAAACCGATCTGGGCGAAGCGGTGATGATGGCCGGTGGCGGCGAGATCGGCGCCGATTCGCTCGCGCTGTTCCAGAGCGCAGCGGGGCGTGATCCTGCGCATGTCCGCTCGCGCTACTACATCGCCAGCGCCGCCATGCAGGCGGGCGACCTCGAGGCCGCCAAGAGCCGCTGGACCGAACTGATTGCGCTGGCCAAGGGCGACGAGCCGTGGCTGGCCAATGCCCAGGCCGGACTTGCGGCCGCCAATGGCGACGTTGGCCAGATGGACGACGAGGCGATCAAGGGCATGGTCGAAAGCCTCGATGCACGCCTCGCTAGCGAGGGCGGCACCATCGAGGAATGGACGCGGCTGGTGCGCTCTCGACTTGTCCTGGGTCAAGGCGAGGAAGCGCAGAAGGCGTATCAGGCCGCACGGGCCGCCTATCCCGATGCCGCCGAGCGGCAGGAACTGGATGTGCTGGCGGCGGACAATGGATTGATGGTCACCCAATGACACGCAAGCAGAAGCGCCTCGCCATCATTGCCGGTCTCGGCGCGGTTCTCGCGCTGGCAGCCGGACTGATCTTCGTCGCGCTGCGCGACCAGATCGTGTTCTTCTATTCACCGTCCGAGGTGAAGGAGAGAGCGGTTGCCGTCGGCACGCCAATCCGCCTTGGCGGGCTGGTCAAGGACGACAGCTGGACCTGCACCGACGGGCTCTATCGTTTCGCTGTCACCGATGGTGAAACCGAGATGATGGCAGAGTACCGCGGGCTCCTGCCAGACCTGTTCCGCGAGGGGCAGGGTGTGGTGGTCGAGGGCGCAGTGACGACCGCAGGCAGCTTTGCCGCCACCAACGTGCTGGCCAAGCACGACGAGAACTACATGCCGCGCGAACTGGTCGACGAGCTCAAGAAGCGCGGCGAGTGGCAGAGGCCCGAAACCACCGGTTCGGTGGGCAAGCCCCGGCCGGTCTGCTGACATGGACCTGACGAAGATGGAGCGCTGATGAGCATCGAACTCGGCCATTTCAGCATGGTGCTGGCCTTTGCCATCGCCACCGTCTCGGCGGTGTTCGGGCTGATCATGTGGCGGCGTGCCGAGGCCTTGGCCGGCTATCTGCAGCAGGGCGCGGTGCTGCAACTACTGCTGATCCTCGCCGCATTCGGGGCGCTGGTGCAGGCCTTCGTGACCTCGGACTTCTCGCTGGCGCTGGCCTACCAGCATGCCAACTCCGCCCAGCCGCTGATCTACAAGATCACCGCCGTCTGGGGGAACCACGAGGGCTCGATGCTGCTCTGGGTGCTGATCCTGGTGCTGATGGGTGCGCTGGTGGCTGCCTTTGCGCGCGAGCTGCCGCGTGACCTGCTGGCGCTGGTGCTGGCCTTCCAGAGCCTGCTGACGGCCGCCTTTGTCGGCTTCACGGTGTTCACCTCCAACCCTTTCGCCAGGCTCGATCCGGCGCCGTTCGAGGGGCAGGACCTCAACCCGGTGCTGCAGGACATCGGCCTCGCCATCCATCCGCCGCTGCTCTACATCGGCTATGTCGGCTTTTCGGTGTGCTTCAGCTTTGCCATGGCCGCGCTGGTCACCGGCCGGGTCGATGCCGCCTGGGCCCGGTGGGTGCGGCCCTGGACGCTGTTCAGCTGGGCCTTCCTGACGCTCGGTATCGCCATGGGGTCGTACTGGGCCTATTACGAGCTCGGCTGGGGCGGCTGGTGGTTCTGGGACCCGGTGGAAAACGCCAGCTTCATGCCCTGGCTCGCCGGCACCGCGCTGCTCCATTCGGCTCTGGTCATGGAAAAGCGCAACGCGCTGAAGATCTGGACGATCTTCCTCGCCATCATCACCTTTTCGCTCAGCCTGCTTGGCACTTTCATGGTGCGCTCGGGTGTCCTCACGTCGGTGCATGCCTTCGCCTCCGACCCGACGCGCGGGCTGGTGATCCTGGCGCTGCTGGCGGCATTTATCGGCGGGGCCTTCGCGCTGTTCGCGGCGCGCGCCAGTTCGCTGAAGACCGGCGGGTTGTTCGCCCCGATCAGCCGCGAGGGCGCGCTGATCCTCAATAACCTGTTCTTGGCCAGCGCCACCGTGGCCGTGCTGGTGGGGACGCTCTACCCGCTGCTGCTCGAGGCTTTGACCGGCGACACCATTTCGGTGGGCGCGCCGTTCTTCAACCTGACCTTCGGCGCCATCATGGCGCCGCTGCTGATCCTGTTGCCGTTCGGGCCGTTCCTGGCCTGGAAGCGCGGCGATTTCGTTGCCGCGGCGCAACGGCTCGCAGCGGCTGCGGCGCTGGCCGTGTTTGCCACCATCCTTGGCTTCTCGCTCGCTGGCGTGTCGATCTCGCTGGCGCCGCTTGGGTTGCTGCTCGGCTTCTGGGTAGCGTTCGGGGCGCTGGCCGACCTCGCCGACCGCATCAAGCTGTTCCGTACCAGCCTGCCGGTGTCGTGGCAGCGCCTTGTCGGGCTGCCGCGCAGCGCCTTTGCCACCGCGCTGGCGCACTTCGGCATGGGGATGAGCGTCATCGGCATCGTCGCCGCCTCCGCCTGGCAGATCGAGGAGGTGACCACGATGGCGCCAGGCAGCACGGTAGAGATCGGCGCCTATTCGGTGACCTTCCTCGGCACCAATCACGTCGAGGGCCCGAACTTCATCTCCGACACCGGCCGCTTCACCATTGTGGGACCCGGCAGTTCGCGCGAGGCGACGCCGGAGCGCCGTGTCTATCGCGCCAGTGGCATACCGACCACCGAGGCGGCGATCGAGACCTACGGCTTCTCGCAGCTCTACCTGCAGCTGGGCGAGCAGTCTGCCAACGGCGCCAGCATCGTCCGGCTCTGGTACAAGCCGTTCGTCACGCTGATCTGGCTGGGCTGCGTGGTGATGGCCGGGGCCGGCTTCCTGTCGCTGACCGACCGCCGCCAGAGGGTTGGCGCGCCGCGTCCCGCCAAGGTACGGGTGGCGGCCCAATGAGGGCGCTCGTTGCCCTGCTGCTGGTGCTGCTGCTCGCAACGCCCGCCTTTGCCGTGCGGCCCGACGAGGTGCTGGCGGACCCCGCACTCGAGGCGCGGGCGCGTGCCATTTCGCACAACCTTCGCTGCCTTGTCTGCCAGAACCAGTCGATCGATGATTCCGACGCCGATCTGGCCGGCGACCTGCGCGTCATCGTGCGCGAGCGGCTGGTGGCGGGCGATACCGACCAGGAGGTGTTCGACTACATCGTGGCGCGCTATGGCGAATATGTCCTGCTGAACCCGGTGGTTGCCCCGCACACCGTGCTGCTGTGGATCGCCGGGCCAGTGGCATTGCTGATTGGCGGCTTCGGGCTCTGGCGGCTCTCGCGCCGCGCGCGGCCCGGCGACGGCCCGTCCGAGCTGACGGACGAGGAGCGGCAGGCGCTGGCCGAGCTGGAGAAGTAGCCGGCCCATCGCCATCTCCCCTTGCCATGCCCCCTCCTGCTCGGGAATATCCGCCCCACAGAGGGGGAGCCATGTACAAGATCAGCCACAATTGGTCCGAGCACGTCGCGTTCGGTGCCGCAGCGGTGCATTTTCCGACCAGCATCGCCGAGGTGCAGCAGATCGTGCGCGGCGCCGACAAGGTGCGGGTGGTTGGAACCCGGCACTCGTTCAACGCCATCGCCGATACCGTTGGCGCGCTGATCTCGCTCAGGGCATTGCCGCGTCGGGCCGAGATCGACCCGGTGGCACGCACCGTCACCATTGATGGCGGCATCACTTACGCCGAACTGGCGGTGGTGATCGATGCCGCGGGCTTTGCGCTGTTCAACCTGCCATCGGTGCCGGACTTCACCGTGGTCGGGGCGGTGTCGACGGCAACGCATGGCTCGGGCAACGCCAACCGCAATCTGGCGGCCTCGGTGGCGGGACTGCAGATCGTCACGGCCTCGGGTGAGCTGCTGCAGTTGCGGCGGGGCGATGCCGACTTCGAGGGCGCCGTTGTCGGTCTCGGGGCGTTGGGCGTCGTGGTCGCGATGACACTCGACCTCGTGCCGCGCTTCGATATCCGGCAGACGGTCTATTGCAACCTGCCCTTCGACACTGTGGTCGAGAACTTCGATGCGATCATGGGCAGCGCCTATTCGGTCAGCCTGTTCACCCATTGGAACAGTGACGCCGTTGATCAGTGCTGGCTCAAGGAACTTGCGACCTCGCCCGCGCCGCGGGCCGAGTTCTTCGGCGGCAAGGCGGCGGTGACGGAGGTGAGCCCGGTCGTTGGCAAGGCCGCCGATGGCACCACCGGCCAGCTCGGCACGGTGGGAAAGTGGTACGAGATGCTCCCGCATTTCCGCATCGGTGTGATCCCGTTCGACGGCTACGAGTACCAGTCGGAATACTTCATCGCGCGCCGGCACGCGCCAGCGGCGATGCAGGCGTTGAAGGCCGTGCAGGCCGGGCTGCACCCGGCGCTGGTGGTTTCGGAAATTCGTACTATCGCGGAAGATCGGCTCTGGCTCAGCACCAACACGGGAGCCGACAGCGTGGGCTTCCACTTCTCGATGGCGCGCGACTGGGCGGTGGTGCAGCAGGCGCTGGCGGTCATCGAGAGCGCGCTGGCGCCGTTCAACCCGCGGCCGCATTGGGGCAAGCTCTTCGTCATGCCCGCAGCGGCCGTGCGGGCGAGCCACCCGCGGCTCGGTGATTTTGTGGCGCTGGCGATGAGGCTCGACCCGGCCGGCAAGTTCCGCAACGCCTTTGTTGACGCGTTCGTGTTCGGCCGCTGAGCGCGCATCTCCCGCCGTTGCTCAGCAACGTTGGGCAACATTACGAACATTTAACGCAGGGAACATGCTGCCGAAAGGCGACGCAAGACATACCTCACGGCCATAACGAGTGTCCCCTGAGGAGAACGTCATGCGCTCAATCCTTTCCCCCCGTGCCCGCCGCTGGGTCGGTGCCTCGGCTCTGGCGATCATCGCTGGCCTTGGCGGCGGCTCCGCCTTTGTTGCGGCAACCACCGTGTCCTCGGCCCAGACCGCGACCGTCGTTCCGGCCGCGCAGATCAACGCGCCGGCCGTCACCAATGCCCCCAATTTCGCCGACCTCGTCGAGGCGGTGAAGCCGGCGGTGGTCTCGATCACCGTCGAAGGCAATTCCGAAGGCAATTCGCGCGACCTGCAGCGCGGTGGCGAGCAGTTCCGCTTCAACTTCCCCGACCTGCCGGATGACCACCCGTTCAAGGACTTCTTCGAGCAGTTCGGCAATGAGTTCGGCAACCAGGGGCAGGGCAATGGCCAGCGCCCGAGCCGCAAGTTCATGGCGGCCGGCTCCGGCTTCGTGATCTCGGCTGACGGCTATATCGTCACCAACAACCACGTCGTCGACAATGCCGACAAGGTGACCGTCACCTTCGAGAATGGCGACGAAATGTCTGCCACCGTGATCGGCACCGACCCCAAGACCGACCTCGCGGTCGTCAAGGTAGACGGCGCGACCGACCTGCCGTTCGTGGTCCTGTCTGACGCCGAAGCCCGCGTCGGCGAATGGGTGGTGGCCGTCGGCAACCCGTTCGGCCTCGGCGGCACCGTGACCGCCGGCATCATCTCCGCACGTGGCCGCGATATCCAGGGTTCGGCCTATGGCGACTTCCTGCAGATCGACGCGGCGGTCAACACTGGCAATTCCGGTGGCCCGGCCTTCAACGTCGAGGGTGAAGTGGTTGGCGTCAACACCGCCATCTTCTCCCCCAACGGCGGCAATGTTGGTATCGCCTTCGCCATCCCGGCCAGCGTGGTCAAGCAGGTTACGGCCCAGCTGATCGACTCGGGTGTCGTCACTCGCGGCTTCCTCGGCGTCGGCATCCAGGACGTGACCCGTGACATTGCCGAGAGCCTTGGCCTCGAGAACGCCCGCGGCGCCCTCGTTACCGAGCCGACCGCCGATGGTCCGGCCGAAAAGGCCGGCATCCAGTCGGGTGACGTCATCACTGCTGTTGACGGCGACCAGATCAGCGATGCGCTCGACCTCAGCCGCACCATCGCCGGCAAGAACCCGGACACCGCTGTGGAGGTGACCGTGGTGCGTGATGGCGCCGAACAGACGTTCAGCGTCACGCTCGGCAAGCTCGACGAGACCAAGCCTGCCGCCCCCGAGCAGCCGACCCCGCCGGTTGAAGTGCCGGCCGGCCCGGTCGAGACCAGCGTTGGCCTCGTGCTGGTGCCCAATGCCGAAGGCGATGGCCTGCTGATCCAGGACGTGAACCCGGACTCGCCGGCGGCCGAGAAGGGCTTTGGCGTGGGTGACGCGATCCTCGAAGTCAACAACACGCCGGTCAAGACGGTCGAGGACTTCGAGAAGGCCATCCAGGCCGTCAAGGACGCCGGCCGCAGCACCGCGCTGGTCAAGGCCCAGCGTGATGGTGCCACCCGCTTCGTCGGCCTGCCGCTGACGAGCGACAATTCGTAATCCGATCCGCCCCGGGGCTTCGGCTCCGGGGCGATTCTAGTTGGTGAGTTGTGAATGGTGGGTGGTGGGTGGCAGACGACTTCCATTCACCATTCACCATTGACGCTGCATGATGCTCGCCTGGGGGCTGGTGAAATGAAGATACTGCTGATCGAAGACGACCGTGAAGCGGCCAGCTACCTGATCCAGGCGCTGGATGAGTCCGGCCACGTTTCGCACCACGCCAGCGACGGCGAGACCGGCTACGCCATGGCGTCGTCGATGGACTACGATGTCCTGATCGTTGATCGCATGCTGCCGCGCCGCGATGGCCTGTCGATCATCGAGAGCCTGCGTGCCGAGGACAATCACACCCCCGTGCTGATCCTTTCGGCGCTGGGCGAAGTCGACGACCGGGTGACCGGGCTCAGGGCCGGCGGCGACGATTATCTGGTCAAGCCCTACGCCTTCACCGAACTGCTCGCCCGTATCGAAGTGCTCGCCCGCCGCGCCACGCCCGCCGAAGCGGCGACACAGCTGCAGGTCGCCGACCTGTCGCTCGACCGGCTATCCCGCAAGGTGGAGCGCGACGGCGACACCATCCTGCTCCAGCCGCGCGAGTTCCGCCTGCTCGAATATCTGATGAAGAATGCCGGCAAGGTGGTGACCCGCACCATGCTGCTCGAGAATGTCTGGGACTATCATTTCGATCCGCAGACCAACGTCATCGACGTTCATATGTCGCGCCTGCGCGGCAAGATCGACAAGGGCCATGCCAACCCGCTGCTGCACACCATTCGCGGCGCGGGCTACATGATCCGGGAGTAGCCGGCGATGTTCAGGCTGGCCCAGCTGTGGCGCACGACCACGGTCCGCCTGACCGCGCTGTTCATGCTGATCTTCGTGGTCTTTGCCGTCGGCCTGTTGGCGCTGATCAGCTGGCAGACCAGCACGCAGCTGCAGCAGCAGCAGGCCGACGCCATTGACCGCGAGACGGCGCAACTGGTCCGCATCGATCGCGAGAACGGCTTCCGTGCCACCATCGTTGCCGTGGAGAGGCTGTCTCGGCAGCCGGGACCCGGGCTCTACTACCTCGCCGACCCCAGTGGTCAGATGATCGTCGGCAATATCGACGACCTGCCGCCCGAGGTGCTGGCCGAGCCGGGCACATTCAGCTTCAACTATGACCGTCCGCGGCCGCTGCTGGACGAGGCCGATGCCAGCGCCGTCGGCACCGCCGTGGTGCGCTCGAGCCAACTGGAAAGCGGCCTGATCCTGGTGGTCGGCCGCGACGTGGTCGAACGCCGCGGATTCACAGCCCTGATCTTCCGCTGGTTCGCCATCGGGGTCGGCGGCATCCTGCTGCTCTCGATGCTGGCGGGGGTTCTGACGGCGGTGCGCGTGCTGCGCCGGATCGACACAATTGCTTCGACCTCGCGCAAGATCATGTCGGGCGATCTGTCCGAGCGCATTCCGGTGACGCGCCGCAATGATGAGTTCGACGGCCTCGCCACCAGCCTCAACCAGATGCTCGACCGCATCGAGCAATTGATGGTCGGTCTCAAGGAAGTCACCGACAACGTCGCCCATGACCTGAAGACGCCGCTGACGCGGCTCCGCAACCAGGCCGAAGCCGCGTTGCGCGACGACAAGAGCGAGGCTGCGCGCCGTGCCGCACTCGAGGAGACCATCGAGGAAAGCGACCGGCTGATCCGGACGTTCAACGCGCTGCTGCTGATCGCGCGGGCCGAGGCTGGCACGCCGCCCGGCGCGCTGGCCGATCTCGATCTGAGCGCGGTGGTGGCCGACGTCGCCGAGCTTTACGCGCCGCTGGCCGAGGACGAAGGCATCACGCTCGACAGCGAGATCGCCGAAGGTGTGCGGCTGAGCGCCAACCGCGAACTGCTGGGGCAGGCCCTGGTCAACCTGATCGAGAACGCGCTGAAATATGCCAGGCCTGCCGACGGCACGCCCGGTCGGATCGTCGTGGCGCTGCGGCGCGAAGCCGGCCGCGTGCTGGTCAGCGTTGCCGACAATGGCGCCGGCATTGGCGAAGGCGACCGCAAGCGGGTGGTAGAACGCTTCGTCCGGCTGGAAAAGAGCCGCACCGAGCCGGGCTCAGGGCTCGGGCTATCGCTGGTCAACGCCATCGCCCGCATGCATGGCGGCACGTTCCGCATCGAGGACAATGCGCCGGGAGTGAAAGCGGTGGTGGACTTGCCGGGTTAGGGCGGGGTTTGTCGCAACCACCCCTCATCCGCCCTTCGGGCACCTTCTCCCCCAGGGGGAGAAGGCGATCATCGCCGGTATCTCGTCAGGGGCGACTACGATGTCACAGCCGGCCTCCCTTCTCCCCCTGGGGGAGAAGGCGGCGCGCAGCGCCGGATGAGGGGTCAGCAGGAGTCCGCTACAGTGGGGTAAGCCCCTCAATGTGCCGTCGGCACAGAGGTTTCGCCGACGCCGATGCCGGCGACCTTGCCGCCCTTCAGCACGTAGCCGAGATATTGCGCAATATCGGAGTAGCCGCCGGGCCGATCCGAGCGATAGGCGATCTTGCTGCCGGAAGCCGCCCCGAACGTGGCCTTCAGCTCGGCCAGCGTGGCGCCGACGCCCGGGGCGCCGAAATTGGGCAGGCCAACGCCGGCCGGAGCCGCGTCGCAATCCTTGTTCGGCTTCGTCGCCGCCTCGGCGGCCACCATCATCACGAACTCGAAGCCACCCAGCGGGTTGGAGATGAACCACACGGTGCCGCCTTCGGCATTATAGCACAGCCAGTCGGCGCGGGTGCCGTCCGCGCCTTCCTGCCGGATGGTCCCACCGAGGGCCTTCTGCACGTCGACGAGCTTGGTGCGCTGCAACTCGAGCTTGAGCGGGCCCATGGTGATCGGGCCGACGGCCGCCTTGGGCAGGTTGACCTTGGAGAAGTTGAACGTGTTGCCGAAGATCGCCTTGCCCATGCCGTTAAGGCCGGCAGCCCCTGCGGGCAGCGCTGCGAGGATGAGAGTTGCAGCAAGAGCAATAGCGGTGACGCGGTTTCGCATGTTGGATCCGGGCAGCAGGAAGACGGGGCGCCGGAACATAGCGTGCCGGCCGCCGAAAACCAGTGGCATCCTTGCGAGTTTACGCGGGTTTGATGCGGGGGCTTACGCCTTGCCGGAGCGGGGCAGGCGGGGCTATCGAATTGGGATGACCGTATCGCTCGAAACGCTCCTCGCCGAATCGCCCTATCTCGCCGGCCTCGCCGAGCGCAATGCCGAGTGGTTCGGCACGGCCCTGGCTGCGCCCGACGCGGCGCTGGCGGCGGTGCTCGCCGAAATCGCTACGGCTGGCAATGAAGCCGCGACCGATGACGAGGTGGCCAGTGTATTGCGGCGCGGCAAGGGCAGGGCGGCGCTGCTCGCCGGCGCCGCCGAGGTCACCGGGCGCTGGACCACGGCGCAATCGACGGCGGCGCTCTCCGACCTTGCCGATGCGGCGCTCGATGCCGGACTGGCCGTGCTGCTGCGGCAGGCTGCGGCCAAGGGGCAGGTGGTTGCGGAGTTTGCCAGCCCGGCGAAAAGCGGCCTCGCCATCTTCGCGCTCGGCAAGCATGGCGGGCGCGAACTGAACTATTCGAGCGATATCGACATCGTCGCATTCTTCGATCCGGAGGTGCCCGCCATCGTTGATGCCGGCGAGGCGACGAAGATCTACTCGCGAATCGTGCAGCGCCTGGCCGCGATGATGCAGGACCGGGCCGGCGACGCCTATGTGTTCCGCACCGACCTGCGCTTGCGGCCCGACCCCGGCTCGACGCCGGTGGCGCTCTCGACCTTCGCGGCGCTGACCTACTACGAGGCACGCGGCCAGAACTGGGAGCGCGCGGCCTGGATCAAGGCGCGCCCCTGCGCCGGCAATCGCGACGTGGCCGACGCCTTCCTCAACGAGCTGGCGCCTTATGTCTGGCGCAAGCACCTCGACTTCGCCACCATCGCCGACATCCAGGCGATGAAACGCCAGATCAATATCGCGAAAAATGTCGGCGATATCCGGGTCGAGGGCCACAACGTCAAGCTGGGGCTGGGCGGCATCCGCGAGATCGAGTTTTTCACCCAGACCCAGCAATTGATCGCTGGCGGCCGCGACCGCTCGCTGCGCGTGCGGCCGACCTGTGACGCCTTGGCGGCATTGGCCGCGGCCAACTGGATTTCGCGCGAGGCGGCGCGGGAGCTGACCGAGACCTACTGGTTCCTCCGCGCCGTCGAGAACCGACTGCAGATGCTGCGCGATGCGCAGACCCACCAGATGCCGGAGACGGCCGAGGAGGTGGCGGTGATCGCCCGGTTGATGGGCTTTGCCGATCTCGGGGCGTTCGAGATCGCCTATCGCGCCGCGCTCGAGCGGGTGGTGGGCTACTATTCCGAGCTGTTCTCGGAAGGCGAGAGCCTTGCGGCAGGCGAGGGGAATCTCGTGTTCACCGGCTCGGACGACGATCCGGGCACGGTGGAAACGCTGGCGGCGATGGGCTTCCAGCAGCCTTCGAAGGCCATCGAGACGGTGAAGAAATGGCACTATGGCGGCTATGCCGCGACACGCACCGGTGTGGCGCGCGCCCACCTGACCGAACTGCTGCCGACCCTGCTGCGCACCATCGCCGATACCGGCAACCCCGACGATGCGCTGCACCGGTTCGACCTGTTCCTCGGCCGGCTGCCTTCGGGCGTGCAGCTCTTCGCGCTGCTGCGCTCGCACCAGCGGCTCTGTGGGCTGCTGGTGGCACTGATGGCCTCGGCCCCACGCATGGCCGAGGCGGTGATCCACCGCGCCCATGTGCTCGACGGGCTGATCGATCCGGCCTTTGCCGACGACGTGCGGCGCCACAAGGTGCTGCGGACCAAGATCGAGAGTTTCCTCAACGAGGCCAAGGACTACCAGGACGTCATCGACCGCGCCCGCATCATCGGGCAGGAGCAGATGTTCCTGATTGCCGCCGGTGTCCTCGCCGGGGTGATCGACGCCACTCGCGCCGGCGAGCAGTTCACGACGCTTGCCGAGACGCTGCTGCGCCGCCTGTTCGCCTCGGTGCGGCACGAGTTCGCGCGGCGGCACGGTAAGGTGCCGGGGGCGCGGGTGGCGGTGCTGGGCTTCGGCAAGCTAGCCAGCCGCGAGATGACGGCCCAGTCCGACCTCGACTTCGTCATGCTCTACGAGGCCGCCGACCCGAACCTGATGTCGGATGGTGAAAAGCCGCTGGCGGCGTCGCAATATTTCGCGCGGCTGACGCAGCGGCTGATCGCGGCGGTGAGTTCACCCACCGCCGAGGGCGTGCTCTACGAAACCGATATGCGGCTCCGCCCCTCAGGCAATGCGGGGCCGCTGGCCACCAGCTTTGCGGGTTTCCTCACCTATCACGAGGAGAGCGCCTGGACCTGGGAGCACCTGGCGCTGACCCGGGCGCGGGTCGTGCTGGCCGATATCGGCTTTGGCGAGAAGGTCGAGGAGGCCATTTCGGGCATCCTGGCCCGGCCGCGCGATGTGCAAAAGACCATCGACGACGTCGTCGCCATGCGCGCCCTGATGGCCCGCGAACGCCCGCCGCGCCATCCCTATGACCTGAAGCTCGCGACGGGCGGCATCGTCGATCTCGAGTTCATCGCCCAGACGGGTCAACTGGTCGCCGGCAAGACCATCGACGCGCCGCAGGCGACAGTGGCGACGGTGCTCGGCCGAATGTTCGACACCGGCCTCTTGCCCGAGGGTGAGCGGCTGGTCGAAATCCACGGCGTCTATTCCACCATCCTCGAAGTGATGAGCGCCGCGCTCTCTGACCCATTCCGCGACGAAGGCTGGACCGGCGCCTTCCGCGAACTCCTTGCCCAACGCACCAACCGCCCGAACTTCGAGCGTCTGAGCGCGGACATCGCCGAGATGCAGGCGGAGGTGAGTGGGGCGGCAGAGCGGTGGTATCAGCGGGCTCGCGGGTTGAAAACACGAAGCAGGTGAACTAAGTTCGCTGGACTAAGCTCAGGAGTTGCGGATGTCCGCTACCGTGAATATGCACGAAGCAAAGACCCACCTCTCTCGTTTGGTCGAGCGCGCCGTCGAGGGTGAAGAGGTCATAATCGCCAAGGCTGGAAAGCCCCTGGTGAAGCTGGTGCCGGTGGAGCAGCCGGGCTTTGACACGTCGAAGCGCCTGGGCGGGCTTCGCGGGCAACTCACTATCCCTGACGACATCAAGGGCTTCATGAAGGACGAGATCGAAGAGATGTTCTACGGGAAATGACCCGGGTTCTCCTCGATACCCACCTTCTACTCTGGTCGCAGCAGGACCCGGAGCGGCTGCCCGCTGCGTTCCTGGAGCTCATTGTCTCGCCCGATACCGAGCCAACATTCAGCACCGCGAGTATCTGGGAAGTTGCGATCAAGCACTCGCAGCAACGGGCGGACTTCAAAGTTCAGCCCGGTCTATTGCGCGGCAGGCTGGCGGAGTCAGGTTTTGGCGAACTGCCGGTTCTGGGTGAGCACGCGGTCGCCGTAGCTGCGCTGCCGTGGGTCCACAAAGATCCGTTCGACAGGCTGCTCGTTGCCCAATCCATCGTCGAAGGTATCGAGCTCCTCACTGTGGATAGGACGCTGGCCCGCTATCCCGGACCAATCCGCGTCTTTTAAGCCGCCTTCGCCTCTTCTTCTGCCGCCAGCGGCAGGCTCACCGCCACCGTCGTGCCCAGCCCCTGCCTGCTGTCGATGGCGAGGTGGCCGCCGCTCAATTCGGCGATGGCGCGGGAGATGGCGATGCCGAGGCCGGCGCCTTCGCGGTCGCGGGTCAGGGCCGCGTCGCCGAAAACGAAGGGCTGCGACAGCTGTTCGAGCCGTTCGGCCGACATGCCGATGCCGGTATCGGTGACCTCGATGACGACGCCATCGGCCGCGCCATAGGCGGCGAGCGTCACCCGGCCGCCACGCGGGGTGAAGCGCACGGCATTGTCGACGAGGTTGGAGACCATGCGCTCGATGGCGAAGCGGTCGGCATCGAGCATGGCGTCGCAGGCGCTGCCGAGCCCGAGCGTCAGCCCGGCGCGCTGCGCCTGGCTGGAAAAGCGGCGGAGGATGCCGATCATCAGCTCGTCGGCGGTGAAGTGCTCGTGTTTCAGGGTGCGGCGGCCGCCCTCGAGTTCGGCGAGTTCGAGGATCGAGCCGAAAAAGCCGAGCAGCCGCTCCCCGGAACTCTTCACCGCATCGACATAGCCCAGATAGCGCGCATCGCCGAGGGCACCGAAGGGCTGCTGCCGGATCATGTCGGCAAAGCCGATGATGTGGTTGAGCGGCGTGCGGATATCGTGGCTGAGATGGGCGAGAAAGCTGGTCTTGGAACGGCTTGCGGCCTCGGCCTTGAGCTTTTCCTCATGGTAGCGACGCGCCAGTTGGCGCTGCTCCTGGCGGATGGATGTGAGCAATTGCGTGGTGCGCCGGCTCTCGGTGACGTCCATCACCATGGTGACGAAGCCTGAGCCGGCCACCGGGCATTCCTCGACGAGCAGCGTCGCGCCATCGTCGCGATGCACCTCGATCAGCCGGTTCTGCCAGTCTTCGCGGAGGGACTCGAACGAGCCGCCATGCGCGAGCGCGTTCAGCACAGTGCCATAGTCGGTGCCCGGGCGGAGCTCTGCGGGGGTGAGGCCAAGCCGCTGCGCGAGGCGGGCATTGGCGGCAACCAGCCGGCCCTTGGCGTCCCAGCAGGCAATGCCGAAGGGCAGGGTCTCGATCAGCGCCAGGTGCCGGCTCAGCGCCGCGTCGCGATCATCCAGATGCCGGCGATGGACGAGGGCGACGATGGTCGCGGCAATCGCGGTGGCGATGCCGGCACGGAGCGCGAGGCCAGGCCAGTCCGCTGGCGCCCGCAGGTACTCGGAGATCAGGTAGATCGCCAGCACCAGGGCCACGGCCAGCGCGAAATCACGAGTGATCGGCGGCAGCCGGACCAGTCGGTCGAAATTGATGCGGAAGCTTGGCGGCGGTGCCGCCGCGCGTGCCTCTGCTGAAGGCGCACGGAATCGCTTCGCATCGTCGCCGGATTGCTCCGTCGGCCGCATCAAATACTCCAGTTGTGGTAGCCCCGAACCTGACCCGTGAGCGACTTTGAATCCGCTTCGCTGTCACTGTCCAGAGGGGGATTTGGCCCCCTCCGGGCATGACGGCGAATTCGTGAGTCTGCGGAATCACTTAGCCCCGAGAAAAAATCTTTCTACGCGAAAGCCTTTGTTAATCGCCCAGCGTCCGGGCAAGAATGTCGGCGGCGTTCCGGCTGAGCGATGCCGAATCCTTGAGCCAATTCAGGGCCTTCCCGGCTTCGGCGCGCCGGCTGGCCTCGAACGACTCCCAGACCCGGAAGGCCGTCAGCACCCGCGCCGCCACCTGCGGATTGCGCTTGTCGACATCGGCAACGAACTCGGCAACGAAGCGGAAGCCGGCGCCATCGGCCCGGGCGAACTGCGTCGGGTTGTTCATGCCGAAGGTGGCAACGACAGCCCGCAGGCGGTTGGGATTATTGATCGGGAAATCCGGGGCCGCGAGGATGGCCTTGAGCCTGTCGATCACCGCGCCGTCGGGCGCCATGGCATTCAAAGACAGCCACTTGTCGAGCACCAGCGGATCGGCGGTGAAGCGGGCGCGGAAGTCGGCCAGCAGCGGCTCGGCATCGGCCGTCCAGGCGTGAACGATCGTGGCGAGCGCCGACATGCGGTCGGTCATGTTGAGCGCGCGCTCATATTGCTCGCGGGCCAGCTTGGCCGCGCCTTCCGCGCCGCCGGCGACCAGCTGGGCGAGGGCCGTGTTCTTCATGGCGCGCCGGCCGGCCTGTTCGAAATCGGGCGAGTAGGCGAGCCGGCTGTCATTGGTGAGATAGACCTGTTCGAGCGTCGCCCGGTTGCGGGCCACGACCTCTGTGATCAACTGGGCACGCACGGCGTGGATGCGATCTGGGTCGATATTGGTGCCGAGCGTCCTGGCGATCAGCTGCTCCTGCGGCAATTGCAGGGCATTGGCCTTGAACGCCGGATCGAGCGACTTCGACAGCAGCGTCTCCGCCAGCGCTTCGGCCAGCGCCGAGACCTGGGCATCGGTCCAGGGCTTGCCGCCAATGGCGCCCAGCATCAGCGCCATCGCCGCATCCTGCAGCGACTGCCAGCGGTTGAACGGATCGCTGTCGTGGCGGGCAAGGAACAGTTGGTCCGTCATGCTCGCCCCGGACTTCAGCTTGATCGGTGCGGAAAAGCCGCGGAACAGCGACGGCACGGGCCGGTTGGGCACACCGGAGAAAGTGAGGGTCACCGCGCTGGTGTCCATCACGATCATGTCGTCGCGCACATCGCCGCCGCTGACGCTCGACCAGCCCATCGGGCTGCCATTGGGGCCGACGAGGCCGAACTTGATCGGCAGCACCATCGGCTGCTTGGTCGGCTGGTTCGGGGTCGGCGCGGTCTCCTGGCTCAACTCCAGCGTGTAGGTCTGGCTGGCCGCGTCGTAGCGGTCGGTCACCGTTACCTCGGGCGTTCCTGCCTGAAGGTACCACTGCTCGAACTGCTTGAGGTCGACGCCATTGGCGTCCTCGAACACCTTGATGAACGCTTCGATGGTGGTCGCCTCGCCGTCATGGCGCTCGAAATAGAGGTCCATGCCCTTGCGGAAACCGGCTTCGCCGAGGAGCGTTGCCAGCATGCGGACGATCTCGGCGCCCTTTTCGTAGACGGTGGCGGTGTAGAAGTTGTTGATCTCGCGATAGCGGTCCGGCCGCGCCGGGTGGGCGAGGGGGGAGGCATCCTCGGGGAACTGCACCTGGCGCAGCGCGCGGACATCCTCGATGCGCGCCACCGGGCGGCTGCGCTCATCCATTGAGAATTCCTGGTCCCGATACACCGTCAGCCCTTCCTTGAGGCAGAGCTGGAACCAGTCCCGGCAAGTGATTCTGTTGCCGGTCCAATTGTGGAAATACTCGTGGGCGATGACGCTCTCGATGGCGGCATAGTCGGCGTCGGTCGCGGTCTCCGGCTTGGCGAACACCAGCTTGTCGTTGAAGATGTTGAGGCCCTTGTTCTCCATCGCGCCGAAATTGAAATCGGAAACGGCGACGATGTTGAACACGTCCAGATCGTACTCGCGGCCAAAGCGGCGTTCGTCCCAGGCCATGGAGCGCTTCAGCGAGTCCATGGCGTAGAGGCACTCGGACTCCTTGCCATGCGTGCAATAGATGCCGAGCTTCACTTCGCGCCCCGAGGCGGTGGTGAAGCTGTCATGGATCGAGCCGAGGTCGCCGGCGACCATGGCGAACAGATAGCTGGGCTTGGGGAACGGGTCGTCCCAGACCGCATAGTGCCGCCCGTCCGACGCGCTGCCCTGCTCGACGAGATTGCCATTGGCGAGCAGCACCGGCGCCAGCGCCTGGTCGGCCGTCATCTTCACCCGGAAGGTGGCAAGCATGTCGGGCCGGTCGAGATAGTAGGTGATGCGGCGGAAGCCCTCCGGTTCGCACTGCGTGCACCAAGTGCCGCTCGAGCGGTAGAGCCCCATCAGCCGGGTGTTCTTTTCCGGCTCGATAGTGACCTCGGTCTCCAGTACGAAGCGCTTCAGTGGCGGCTCGGCAATGCTGAGCCCGGTCGCGGTTTCGGCATAGGCGGTGAGCGCCAGCGGCAGCCCGTCAATGGCGATCGAGGTGAGCTTCAGCTCCTCGCCGTCGAGTTCGAGCGGTGTGCCGGGGGCGGTGCCCTCGCGCGGCACTATGGTCAGAAGGCTCCTGACACGCGCTGTCTCTGGAACGATAGAGACATCGAGCTCGACCTTTTCGATCACATAGGGGCTCGGGGCGTAGTCCTTGAGAAAAATCGTCTCTTCATTCTCGCCGCGCATCAAATGCTCCGCAACATCAATTCGTTAACCGGGTGTGGCCCCGAGGTGACAGCCGAATCCAAGGCTTCATGTATTCTATGCGGCTGACAACTGGTCACGGTGTCACCCTTCCTGCGCATTTGGGCAGCATTGGGATGACAGGGGAACGGTTCGCCTGCACGCACCTCCGAGCGCCATATGCGTGTCGTGTGCGTCAATCAAATGGATAGCAAGCCAGGCCTTCGGGCAAGAGCATCGCTTGACCTCAACAGCGGTTGAGGCCGTAGCGCTTGCTCCCAAGCGCACTGGGACGGGAGTGGACGATGATCAACGGCATCTTCAGGTGGTTCGAGGACCGTATCGATCCCTATCCGCAGCACGAGCCGCAGCAGCCGCCCAAGACGCTGCTGGGCTTCTGCCTGCACTATTCGTTCGGTGCCAAGCGCTGGCTTACCGCCATGACGCTGCTGGGCGCGGCTATTGCCGTGGGCGAAATCACCCTGTTCGGCTTCATGGGTTCGCTGGTCGACTGGCTGGGGACCGCCGACAAGGCGACCTTCCTCGCCAACGAGGGCTGGAAGCTGTGGCTTATGGGCGCGTTCCTGCTCGTCCTCCTGCCGCTGCTGCAATTGATCGACTCGCTGATCATCCACCAGTCGCTGCTCGGCAATTTCCCGCAGCGCATCCGCTGGATGGCGCACCGCTACCTCATTCGCCAGTCGATGAGCTATTTCCAGGACGAGTTCGCCGGCCGCATCGG
>CAYNRZ010000001.1:157445-452613 GCA_964399695.1 uncultured Devosia sp.
ATGGAAGGCTTCATGGGCACCGTGCATCAGCAGATGCGCATGGTCTCGATCCTCAACGTCACCATCACCACCATGAATGCCGTGCTGCTGGCCTCGGTGGTCGCGGTCGGCATCTCGCAATGGCTGGCGGGGTCCATGACTCCGGGTGCCATCGCGGTGGCGGCGGCGCTGGTGCTGCGCTTCCAGGGCATGAGCCAGTGGATCATGTGGGAGATGTCGGCGCTGTTCGAGAACATCGGCGTCGTGCGCGACGGCATCAACTCGATCTCGCTGCCGCGCATCGTCTCCGACGTGCCCGGCGCCAAGCCCATCGGCCGCGTCAAGGGCGACATCCGGTTCGACAATGTCTCGTTCCACTATGGCAAGGCGAGCGGCGTCATCGAGGGGCTGAACCTCGCGATCCGGCCGGGCGAGAAGATCGGCCTCGTCGGACGCTCCGGTGCCGGCAAGTCGACGCTGGTCAACCTGCTGCTGCGGTTCTACGACCGCGAGAGCGGCATGATCACCATCGACGGCACCGACATTGCCACCGTACAGCAGGACTCGCTGCGCGAGCAGATCGGCGTGGTTACCCAGGACACCTCGCTGCTGCATCGCTCGGTCCGTGACAACATCCTCTACGGTCGTCCCGATGCGAGTGAAGCCGAACTGCACGAAGCGGCGCGGCTGGCCGAGGCTGAGGATTTCATCGCCACCCTCGTCGATCCCAAGGGTGGCAAGGGTTACGACGCCCAGGTCGGCGAACGCGGGGTGAAGCTCTCGGGCGGCCAGCGCCAGCGCATCGCCATTGCCCGCGTGCTGCTCAAGAACGCCCCGATCCTCGTCCTCGACGAGGCGACATCGGCGCTCGACAGCGAAGTGGAGGCGGCGATCCAGGGCCAGTTGCAGCTGCTGATGCGCAACAAGACCGTGATCGCCATCGCGCACCGTCTGTCCACCATCGCCATGATGGATCGGCTCGTCGTGCTCGACCAGGGCAAGATCGTCGAAGAGGGCACCCATGCCGAGCTGATCGCGCTCGGCGGTCACTACGCGAAGCTCTGGAACCGCCAGTCCGGCGGTTTCCTGCCCGATGTCATCGACGAGGCAGCGGAGTAGTTGCCTCGAACAGCACTTCAACCACCCCAGGGAGGGGACAGATGGATACGCCCAACAACCTCGAATTCATTGCAGTCGCACCCGAAGCGCTTCGCTCGACGGTCAAACGAAAACAACATGCTAGAGCCCTGACCTGACTCAGGAAGTCAAAGCGTCGGGCTCGGAAATGAGTGAGAAATGCTCAACCGAGTCATTGCCTGGTTCGATGCCCGCTACAGCCCTGTAGCGCTGGCCGCGGACACGACGCCGCCCACCGGCGTCGACAAGTTCATGTTCTATTTCATCAAGCAGTTCCGTGGGGCCATCGGGCTGCGCATGGTGCTGGTGGCCATCGGCTCGGTCGCCGATGCCATGATGCCGATCTTTGTCGGCCTCGTGGTGGGCATGCTGGCGACCACGCCGCAGGGCGAAATGTTCTCCATGCACTGGCCGACCTTTCTCGTGATGGTCGCGGTGCTGCTCGGTATCCGGCCGATCACCTTCGTGCTCGACCAACTCGTGCGCAACCACGCCATCGTTCCCTCGATCGTCAACCTGGTGCGCTGGCAGAGCCACTGGCACGTCATCCGGCAGAGCTGGACTTTTTTCCAGAACGACTTCGCCGGCCGCATCGCCAACAAGATCATGCAGGCCGGCGAGGCCATCGAGACGGCGGTGAACCTGTCGATCGATGCCGCCTGGTACGCCCTGGTGTTCGTGGTGGTGGCGGTGATTGCCCTTGCCGGGCTCGACTGGATCCTGCTGGTCCCGGTCGCGGTCTGGCTGGTGCTCTACGGCATCCTGTTCGTCGTCACGATGCCGCTGATCGCCAAATATTCCGAGGACCTGTCGGAGGCCCGCTCGATCATGACCGGGCGTATCGTCGACAGCTACACCAACATCCACACCCTCAAGACCTTCTCGACCGATGGTCACGAGGACAAGTACGTGTCGGACTCGGTGCTCGACCACACGGTCGAGTTCCAGAAGCTGATGCGCGTGTTCACCTACATGTGGAGCGTGCTGTTCCTGCTCAACGCGGCGCTGGTGATCTCGATCACGTGGCTGGCGCTCGCCGGCTGGAACGCCGGGACGCTTGGTGCGGCGGCAGTCGCCACGGCGATCCCCTTCGCGCTGCAGATCATGAACATGAGCGGCTGGATCCTCGATATCGGCTCCAACATCTTCCGCCAGATCGGCACGGTGAAGGACTCGATGGACACCATCGCCCAGCCCATCGCCATGATCGATGCCCCGGGCGCGCCGGCCTTGCAGGTCAGCCAGGGCGAGATCGTCTTCGACAATGTCAGCTTCAACTACTGGCGCGGCAAGGAAGGCACGGTGATGGAGAACTTCGATCTCCGGATCCGGCCGGGCGAGAAGGTCGGCCTTGTGGGCAGGTCGGGTGCCGGCAAATCGACGTTGGTCAATCTGCTGCTGCGCCTGTTCGACGTCGAAAGCGGCTCGATCCGCATCGACGGCCAGGACGTGCGCAATGTCTCGCAGGAAAGCGTGCGGGCCGCCATTGGCCTCGTCAGCCAGGACACCTCGCTGCTGCATCGCTCGATCCGCGAGAACATCAAGTACGGCCGCCAGTCGGCGAGCGACGAGGAGATGATCCGTGCCGCAGAGCAGGCCAAGGTCGCCGACGTGATCGCCGGACTGCAGGATCTGCGTGGCCGTAAGGGCTACGACGCCCATGTCGGCGAACGCGGCGTCAAGCTCTCGGGTGGCCAGCGGCAACGCGTCGCCATCGCCCGCGTGCTCCTGAAGAACGCCCCGATCCTGATCCTCGACGAGGCGACTTCGGCGCTCGACAGCGAAGTCGAGGCGGCGATCCAGGAGCAACTGGTATCGCTGATGCAGGGCAAGACCGTGATCGCCATCGCGCATCGGCTGTCCACCATCGCAGCGATGGATCGGCTGGTCGTGCTCGAAAAGGGCCAGATCGTCGAAGAGGGGACGCACGCTTCGCTGCTCGCCTCCGGCGGGCACTATGCCCACCTGTGGGAACGCCAGTCGGGCGGTTTCCTCGACCTCAAGGCCGAGAGCGAAGCGGCGGAATAGCACATCTGCCCCGGGCCGTATTGGCAGCGACCCGGGGCGGGTCTAGATAGCCGGGCGCCAGCCTTCCACCTTTCTGGCAGCACCCGGAGACGATGATGACGCACCCTGTCGGCGCAAGTGGCGCCTATGCCGAGCTCGACCTCACGGGCACCTTTGTTCTCACCTCGCCGGCGCGAAACCTGCGGCTACCGATCGAACTGCCCGGCGACGTGCACACGGCGTTGCTGGCCGCCGGTGATATCCCCGACCCCTATTTCGGCACCAACGAGACGGCGGTTGAGTGGGTGAGTCGCACACCGTGGACGGTGGAGCGGCAATTCACCGCGACGGCGGACGACATCGACGGCCACCTGACGCTGACGCTCGAGAACGTCGACTGTATCGCCACGATCTATCTCAATGGCGCCATCGTCGCCGAAACCCAGAACCAGTTCGTCCGCTACGATATCGACGTGACGGGCAAGGTCCACGAGGGCAACAACAGCCTGCGTATCGAGTTCGCGGTGACGCGCGAGGTGGCCAAGGCCCGCGCCGAGGCACATCCGTTTCCGATCCCCTTCACGGCCAACTACCTGACCAACGGGCTTGAGGGCGTGCATCTCAACTTTGTGCGCAAGACCGCCTGCCATGCCGGCTGGGACTGGGGCATCTGCCTGATGCCGACAGGTGTCTATGGCAAAATGGCGCTGCGCCGCTCGCGGTTGGCGCGCCAGGAGAGCGTCACCGTCGAGCAGGCCCATGGCAACAATTCGGTCGAACTGTCGATAACGACTCGGGTTTTTGCTTTCGCTGAGGGCGCGGTTGAGCTGACCCACGAGATCGACGGACAGACACTCACCGACAAGGTGGTGGTGCGGCCCGGCGAGAACAGCTTCGTTCACAATCTCACCATCCGCGACCCGCGCTTCTGGTGGCCGAACGGGCAGGGGGAGCAGCCGCTCTATCAGTTGCGCACCACGCTGGACGGCGAGGAAACCCTGCGCCGCATCGGGTTGCGGAAACTCGACTGGGTGGTGGAAAAAGACGAGATCGACGAGACCTTCAAGTGCCGCGTCAATGGCCGCGACATCTTCATGTTCGGCGCCAACTGGATCCCCGCCGACGCCATCCCGTCGCGGATCACGCCCTCGGTGGTGCGCGACCTGCTGCAGAGCGCCAAAGCGGCCAACATGAACATGCTGCGCATCTGGGGCGGCGGGCAATACGAGCCCGACTGGTTCTACGAGATGTGCGACGAGCTCGGTATCCTCATCTGGCACGACTTCATGTTCGCCTGCATGAGCTACCCGTCCGATCGCGCCTTCCTCGCCGATGTGCGCACCGAGATCACCCAGCAGGTGCGGCGCCTGCAGCACCACGCCTCGATTGCGCTGTGGTGCGGCGACAACGAGGTCATCGGCTCGCTCGGCTGGTTCCCCGAAACCAAGGCCGACCTGCCGCGCTATATCGCCAATTACGACCGGCTGAGCTCGATGCTGGGCAATATCGTTGAGGACGAAGACCCCGGCCGCCGCTTCTGGCCATCCTCGCCCTCGCTCGGCTATCTGGATTTCTCCGATGGCTGGCACTCGGACACCCGCGGCGACCTGCACTACTGGAGCGTCTGGCACTCGGCGAAAGACTTTTCGGCCTATCGCGAAGTGAACCCGCGCTTTGCCTCGGAATTCGGCTTCCAGAGCTTTACGTCCATGAATGTCATCGAGCGTTTCGCCCGGCCCGAGGACATGAATCCGTCCTCACCGGTGATGGAGAGCCACCAGCGCAACACCGGCGGCAACGCCCGCATTCTCGAGACCATGACGCGCTATTTCCGCTTTCCCCGCGATTTCGAGCAGATGGTCTACCTGTCGCAGGTGCAGCAGGGCCTCGCCATCAAGACCGCCATCGAATACTGGCGCTCGACCAAGCCGCGCTGCATGGGAACGCTCTACTGGCAGATCAACGACACCTATCCGGTGGCGAGCTGGTCGAGCCTCGACCATGGCGGGCAGTGGAAGCTGCTGCACTATATGGCCAAGCGCTTCTTCACCCCGATCAACGTCGTGGTGGTGCCGGCCGGCGACGCGCTGGAGTTCCGCGCCATCAACGACACCTCCGAGCCCGAGGCCATCCGGCTGGAGATCCTCGCGGTGGAGGCGATGGGTGGCTCCCGGCGGTTGCAGGCCGCCACGGCCGCGACGCGACCAGAGGGTGCCGTGCTGGCGGCGAAGGTCGCGCTCGCCGCGCTTGGCTCCAATGAATTCCTGAGCTTTTCCTGGACGGCGCAGAACGGCACGCGGCTCGGTGAGAACGACTATTTCCCCAAGCCTTATAAGGCCTACGAGCTGGCCGCAGCGACGGTCACCGCCACCTGGTCCGGCACCGACGCCGCACCGGTGCTGACGCTGAGCACGGACAAGCCGGCGCTGTTCGTGACCGCCACCGTCGATGTTCCCGGGTACTTCTCGGACAACGCCCTGACGCTGCTGCCCGAGCATCCAGTGAGCCTGACCTTCACCCCGCGCCTCGGGGCAACGGCAACGCGGGACGCACTGGCCGCCTCGCTGAGGCTCCGGCACCTGCGCGAGACTTATTGAGGCTTGATCGAGGTCAAGGCCGGGGCGGCGGCAGCGGCTAGAGAGGAGGCGCCCCTTCTTCTGACCGGATGCCCGCCATGCTCGAAGACCGTATTCGCCGCCCCGAACTGCTCGGGCGTATCGTCACGCCCGCCGCCGCTGCCGCCCTGATCGAGGACGGCATGACCATCGGCATGTCGGGCTTCACCCGCGCCGGCGATGCCAAGGCGGTGCCGCTGGCCATGGCGGACCGAGCGAAGACCGATCCGTTCAAGATCACGCTGCTGACCGGCGCCTCGCTGGGCCACAATATCGACGGGCTGTTGAGCGATGCGCATGTCGTTGCCCGCCGCATGCCGTTCCAGACCGACCCGACAATGCGCGGCGCCATCAACCGGGGCGAGGTGATGTTCGTCGACGCCCATCTGAGCGAGATGGTCGAGCATTTGCGCGCCCATGAGATGGGTCGGCTGCACGTAGCCATCGTCGAGGCGACCGCCATTACCCCTGAAGGCTGGATCGTGCCGACGACATCGGTGGGCAATACCGCGAGCTTCGCCATCCTGGCCGAAAAGGTCATCGTCGAGCTCAACCTCAGCCAGCCTCTGGCGCTGGAAGGGCTGCACGACATCTACATTCCGACCCGCCGGCCGACCCGCGAACCGATCCCGGTCGTCGCCTGCGACAGCCGGGCAGGGACCCCCTACATCAAGATCGATCCCGACAAGATCGCCGCCATCGTCGTCACCGGCGAAAGCGACAGCCACTCGACCGTCGAGCCCGGCGATGCGGTGACCGAAGCCATCGCCGGCCACATCGTCAGTTTCCTCGAAGCCGAGGTGGCCGCCGGTCGGCTCGACATGACGCTGAACCCGTTGCAGGCCGGCATCGGCTCGATCGCCAATTCGGTGCTGGCCGCCTTCGCCAGGGGGCCGTTCCATCACCTGAGGATGTACTCCGAGGTGCTGCAGGACTCGACCTTCGCGCTCTTCGACGCCGGCAAGCTCAGCTTTGCCTCCGGCTCGGCCATCACGCTTTCCGCCGAATACAGCAAGCGGGTGCTGCCCAACATCGCCGACTACCGCGATCGCGTGGTGCTGCGTCCGCAGGAGATATCCAACCACCCCGAGGTCATTCGCCGCCTCGGCATCATCGGCATCAATACCGCGCTGGAGTTCGACATCTACGGCAACGTCAATTCGACGCACGTCAACGGCACCATGATGATGAATGGCATTGGCGGCTCGGGCGACTTTGCCCGCAACGCCTATCTGTCGATCTTCGTTGCGCGCTCGCTGGCCAAGGACGGGGCGATTTCCTCGGTCGTGCCGATGGTCAGCCACGTCGATCACAACGAGCACGACGTCGATATCGTCGTCACCGAGAACGGTCTCGCGGATCTGCGCGGCCTCGCCCCGCGTGAGCGGGCCCGGCTGATCATCGACAACTGCGTGCACAAAAGCTACCGCGCCCAGCTGGAAGACTATTTCGCCCGGGCGACGGCACGCGGCGGCCACACGCCGCACCTGCTCGAGGAGGCGTTCAGCTGGCACCTGAACCGCGCCGCCACCGGGACGATGCATCGCAGCTGAGGCGGCGGCGCTCCCGCCCACCGGGACAAAGGTGAACGGAATTCGGGCCGGCCGGCATTGACACTGCCGGCCCCGAAGTCTCCCTATCAACGCAACCGAACGCACTGGTTCGGCTCCGCACCTTCCGCTCCCCAAGCAGTCTGCCGTCGCCATGTCGTCTCGCATTGCCCCTATCGAGGAGCGCCGCAACTTCGGGATCGGCCTGCTTCTGGTGGCGCAGGTGTTCTTTGCGGCGCTCGACACCTCGGCCAAATATCTCTCGGTCACCGGTATCCCGCTGACCGAGATCGTCTTCATGCGTTACCTGGTGCAGGTGGTGCTGATCGTGGTGCTATTCCTGCCGGTGCAGCGTGGGTTGTTCATCACCCGCAACTGGCGGCTCGAGCTGTTGCGCGGCGTGCTGCTGCTATTGATCACGCTCGGCAATTTCCTCGCCATGCGCTTCCTGCCGCTGACCGTCACCGGCGCGTTGCTGTTCACCATGCCATTGATGGTGACGGCGCTGGCTGGGCCGCTACTTGGCGAGCAGGTCGGCTGGCGGCGCTGGGCGGCAGTGGGTGTCGGCTTCATCGGCATCCTAGTGATCATCCGGCCCGGGACCGAGGCTTTCCACCCCGCGGCGCTGCTCAGCCTGGGCGCGGCGCTGATGGCGGCACTCTATTCGATCGTCACACGCAAGCTCGCCGGCGTCGATTCCCCCGCCACCCAGCAGGCCTATTCCGGCATCATCTGCCTTGTCTGCATCGCGCCGGTCGCGGTGGACGGCTGGGTCTGGCCGAGCACCGTGCCGAGCTGGATCGCCCTGTTCCTGGCGGGCGTGGCCGGCACGCTGGCGCACCAGTTCAACACCATCGCCCACCGCTATGCCTCGCCCTCGGTGCTGGCGCCCTTCAGCTATTCGGAGCTCTTGCTGCTGGCGATGGCGAGCTGGCTGATCTTTGCCGAGCCGCCGGATATCTGGTTCCTGATCGGAGCGCCGATCATCATCGGTTCCGGCCTCTATATCTGGCTGCGCGAGCGGCAGCTGCACCGCCAGACCACCACCGTTGTGCCGGTGGAGGACTGAATGGCGGTCAAGCCTATCGAGGAGAGGCGACTGCTCGGCATCGGCCTCGTGCTGGGCGGTTATCTCTGCTTTTCAATCATCGACAGCTGCGCCAAGTGGCTGATGTTGCAGGGGCTGCCGCCGCTGGAGGTGGTGTTCGTCCGCTATCTCGGCCAGTTCCTGCTGGTCTTGGCGCTGTTCCTGCCGCGCGACGGCAAGGCCTTGGTGGTGACGAAGCGGCCATGGATCGAGTTCTGGCGGGCAATTGGGTTGCTCGGCTCGACCATCTTCAACTTCCTTGCCATCATCTACCTGCCGCTGACGGTGACCGCCTCGATCGGCTTCACCATGCCCTTCGTGGTGGTCGCACTGTCGATCCCGCTGCTTGGCGAGAAGGTCGGCTGGCGGCGCTGGGCGGCGATTGTGGTCGGCTTCATCGGTGTGCTGATCATCGTCCGGCCGGGCAGCGCCGACTTCCACCCGGCGATCTTCCTCTCTTTCGGAGCAGTGATCTGCTCGGCCTTCTACATGCTGTTCACGCGCACACTGGCCGGTGTCGATGGCTCGACGACGCAACAGTTCTATGCGGCGGGCATTTCGACGCTCTGCCTGTTGCCGTTTGCGTTTGGCAGTTGGGTTTGGCCGCACGACGCCTCGACCTGGATCCCGTTCATCCTGATCGGCGTTGCTGCACTGGTCGGCCATCAGCTGATCACGGTCGCGCACCGCTTCGCGCCGGCCTCGGTACTGGCGCCGTTCAACTATGTGTTGATCGTCTACCTGACCGCTTCGAGCTGGCTGATCTTCAACCAGCCGCCCGACATCTGGATCTTCGTTGGCGCCCCTATCGTGATTGCCTCCGGCCTCTACATCTGGCTGCGCGAGCGGCAGTTGGCCAAGACCACCGTCACCGAGCTGGCGCCGGAGGACTAGAAGCCGTTGAAGAGCATGGCTATGGCCGCAACGATCTCGTCGTAGTCGTTCATCGCAGAGGCGACGGGCTTGCCAAGCGACTTCAATGGTACCGCCACCATCAGATGCGTGGCCATGACCAGCAGGTGGCCGTTGATCGCTAGGCTGGGATGAAGTCTTCGCAACGGCGCGGGTGCCTTGTCTGCGGGAAGCAGCGGCACAACTAGTCGGGTGTTCAGCAAAGGCAGTATATTGCTCTGGATGTCCAGGTAGTAGGCGCTACCCACCACGTAGACATCGAACCGCGCCATCTAGAATTGGCGGTACTGCTCAAGCGGCAGGCCGTGCTTTTCGACCCACTCGTTCCATTCTTTCATGGCCTCGGCGTTTTCCTCGATCCACCGCTGTGCTTCGGGCGAGAGCTCGGGCTGGCGCGACATCGGTTGCTCTGAAGTCTCCTCCAGTCGACGCTGCTTGGCAGTACTCATGGCAGACCCCTGCAATAGGTGAGTTCCAGACTACTCCAAACCCCAGAACCTTCAAGCCGCCCGGCGCCGCAGCAGCCCGCCGCGCGGGGCAAAGAGCAGCGCCAGGACGAACAGCGTCGCCTGGATCAGGACGATCACCGGACCGGTCCCGGCATTGATCTGGAAGCTGATCAGCGTGCCGAGAACGCTCGAGCCAATGGCGATGGCCATGGCCAGCGCCAGCATCGCCTCGAAACGTCGGACCACGAGGAAGGCGATGGCCCCCGGCGCGATCAGCATGGCGACGACGAGAATGATGCCGACGGCCTGCAAAGACGCGACAATGGTGAGCGACAGCATGGCGAGCAGGCCATAGTGCAGCCAGCCGACCGGCAGGCCGATCGCGCGGGCATGCTGCGGATCGAAGGCATAGAGCAGGAAGTCGCGGCGTTTGGCGAGGACGACGAGCAGCGTGCCGCCAGCAATAACCGCCGTCTCTAGCAAGTCACCCCAGCTGACGCCCAGCATGTCGCCGAACAGGATGTGGTTGAGATGCTGGTCGCTCTCGATGCGGCTGAACAGCACCACGCCCACCGCGAACATGCCGGTGAAGACAATGCCCATGGCGGTGTCTTCCTTGATCCGGCTGTTGTCCTTGAGATAGCCGGTGCTCACCGCGGCGAACAGCCCGGCGACAAAGGCCCCCACCGCAATCGGCAGTCCGACCAGGTAGGCCAGCACGATCCCCGGTAGCACCGCATGCGAGATGGCATCGCCCATCAGCGACCAACCCTTGAGGACGAGGAAGCAGCTCAGCACCGCGGATACGGCGCCGACCAGCACGGCCACCAGCAGCGCGCGCTGCATGAAGTCGTAGCTCAGCGGTTCGATGAAGAAGGCGGACAGCGCCTCGATCATTTCGCCTCTCCTTCGGCCAGCCGCCGGCGCCGGGCCGCGATGCGCCCATGCTTGGGCGCAAAGAAGAAGGCGAGGAGGAACAGCGCCGTCTGGAGGCTGACGATCACCCCGCCGGTAGCACCATCGAGAAAGAAACTGAGATAGGCGCCAAGCGCCGCCGTGCCCGCGCCCAGCGCCACTGCCAGCATCAGCAGCACCTTGAAGCGGTCGGTGAGGAGATAGGCCGTTGCCCCCGGTGTCACCACCATGGCGATGACGAGGATGGCGCCGACAGTCTGCAGCGCCGCCACGGTCGAGGCGGCGAGCAAGGCGAAGAACAGGATCTGCAGCGCCCGCGGATTGAGCCCGACGGTCCGCGCGTGGTTCTCGTCAAAAAACACGATCATCAGGTCTTTCCAGCGCACCAGCAGGATGGTCAGCACCACCACCGAGATGATCACCACCTGCATCGCGTCGCCATCCGAGATGCCGAGGATGTTGCCCATCACGATCGATTGCACGTCGACCGCGGTGGGGTTCAGCGACACCATCAGCAGCCCGAGCGCGAAGAACGAGGTGAACACCATGCCGATCACGGCGTCCTCCTTGAGCCGGGTGCGCTGCCGCACCAGCACCATGGCTGCCGCGGCCAGCGCGCCGGCAAAGAACGCGCCGAAGGCGTAGGGCAGGCCAAGCATATAGGCGCCAGCGACCCCCGGCACGACGCTATGCCCCAGCGCGTCCCCGATCAGCGACCAGCCCTTCAGCATCAGGTAGGCCGAAAGGAAGGCACACACAGCACCGACCAGCGCCGAAACCCAGATCGCCTTGACCATGTAGTCATAGGCAAAGGGCGCGAGGAGTTCAGCCATCGCGGTCCTCGGCCTTGCTGGGGGTCGCGGGCTGCTGCGACTTGTCCTGCCCGTAGAACACCACTGGCCGCTCATCGTCGGTGAGCACTGTCACCCGGCGCGCATCGCTGTCGTCGTGCAGGTCGCCGCCACCCAGATGGAAGTGTCGCAGCGCCCCGCCAAAGGCGTGCTCGAGATTGGCCTGGGTGAACACCTCGGCCGTCGGCCCGAATGCCAGCACCGTCCGGTTGATCAGGACCACCTGGTCACAGAAGTCCGGCACGCTGCCCAGATTGTGCGTCGAGACCAGCATCAGATGACCGCTGTCGCGCAACTCGCGCATCAATTCGATAATGGCTGTCTCGGTCTTGACATCGACGCCGGTGAACGGCTCGTCGAGGAGGATCACCTTGCCCTCCTGCGCCAGGGCCCGGGCGAGGAACACCCGCTTCTTCTGACCGCCCGACAACTCGCCGATCTGGCGGGTGCGGAACTCGCTCATGCCCACCCGCGCCAGCGCCTCTGCGACCATCGCCTTGTCGCGGGGGGAGGGGACACGGAAAAAGCCCATATGGCCCTGCCGCCCCATCATCACCACGTCCTCGACCAGCACCGGGAAGTTCCAGTCAACATCTTCGGACTGCGGCACATAGGCGACGAGGTTGCGCTTCAGCGCCTCGCGCACCGTCAGCCCCGCAATCTCCACCGTTCCCGAAACCGGTTTGACGAAGCCCATGATCGACTTGAACAATGTCGACTTGCCACTGCCATTCACCCCGACCAGCGCGGCGATGGTGCCGGCCCCGAGCGAGAAGCTCGCATCGCGCAGCGCCACGTTGCCGTTGGAATAGGCGACCGTCACCCCCTCGACACGCAGCGAGGGTTGCGGCGCGGGGTTCCAGGCCTCGTGCGGCACGTTGGTGGAAAGGCTCACTTGCCGAAACCCTTTGCGATCGTATCGACGGTGACTTCCAGGAGCTTGAGGAAGGTTGGCACCGGCCCATCCGCCTCGCTCAGCGAGTCGACATAAAGCACGCCACCGTACGCGGCGCCGGTCTCCTTGGCGACCTGCTGCGCGGGCTTGTCCGAAATCGTGCTTTCGGAAAACACCACCGGAATCCCGTTGGCGCGGACCGCATCGATCACCTTGCGCACCTGCTGTGGCGTGCCCTGCTGGTCGGCGTTGATCGGCCACAGATACAGCTCCTGCATCCCATAATCGCGAGCGAGGTAGCTGAAGGCGCCTTCGCTGGTCACCAGCCAGCGCTCGGCTTGCGGAATCTGTTCGAGGCGGGCGCGCAGTGGCGCATCGAGGGCGAGGATCTCGGCGGAATAGGTGGCGGCATTGGCATCGTAGACGGCGGCATTGGCCGGATCGACAGCCACCAGCGCCTTGCGGATGTTCTCGACATAGATCAGCGCATTGGTCGGGCTCATCCACGCATGCGGGTTCGGCTTGCCGGAATAGGGGCCCTCGGCAATCCCCACCGGCTCGATGCCGTCGCTGACGACCACCTGCGGCACGTCCTTGACGTTCTCGAAGAACTTCTCAAACCACTGTTCGAGGTTGAGCCCGTTCCACAGGACAAGGTCGGCATCCTGCGCCTTGACGATATCGCGCGGCCCCGGCTGGTAATTGTGAATCTCGGCGCCCGGGCGGGTAATGGCTTCGACCACCGCCGCATCGCCCGCAACATTGCGGGCCATGTCGGCGATGATGGTGAAGGTCGTGATGACCTTGAGCTTGTCCTCTGCCGCTGCGGGTGCAGCAAACCCAGCCAGCCCAAGCGTGGCGCACAGGGCGAGCAGGACAGAGCGAAATCGTGGTGCTGTCATCGGTCGGATCCTAGTTGCGAATAGTTCTTATTTGCAGTGTACGAAGCTGACATGTCAATGGTTCACTTCGCTGCGGTCGAGATTGCATTCGCATGCGCTTTCCCCCACGATCAGAACGAATCCAAGAGAAACGGGGGGGTTATCATGCCGAAGGTTCGCCTCATCGAGGCGGCTCTTCCCGAATTCGGCGTACCCGACACCCGGCCTGAACTCGAGCGCTCGATCTATCGCGAACGGCTGGGAGCACTCGGCCGGGCAAGACGTGCGGCCGGGCTGGACGTGCTTGTCGTCTATGCTGATCGCGAACACGCCGCCAATCTGGCCTGGCTCACCGGCTTCGACCCACGCTTCGAGGAAGCGCTCCTGATCCTTGCGCCGCAGTCGGAACCAACCATGCTGGTGGGCCCTGAAAACCTGCAAAGGGCGCGCAATGCCGGTATCGAGCTGGCGGCCCGGCTCTATCCGCCATTCGGCCTGATGGGTCAGGACCGCTCCAAGACCCCGGCGCTCGATGAGGTGCTGCGCCACGCCGGCATCGATCGCAACCATCGCGTCGGTGTGCTGGGCTGGAAATATTTCGGGCCGCATGAAGCCAGTAAGCCCGAAAGCTGGCTGGAGATACCCTCGTACATCGCCGACGCCCTGCGGCTGCTGGTCGGGCCAGATGGTCGGGTGGCCAATGCCAACGGCCTGCTGATGCACCCCGTCACGGGCCTCCGCGCCACCAACGAGATCGTCCAGATCGCCCAGTTCGAGTTCGCGGCAGTTGCCGCCTCCGAGGCGATCAAGCGGCTGATCCGCGGGGTACGACCCGGCATGTCCGGCTTCGATGCGGCGCACCTGATGCAGCTCGGCATCTTGCCGCACTCGTGCCACACCATGCTGGCCTCCGGGCCGGACCTCTCCGGCCTCGACAGCCCGAGCGGCCGGATCCTGCAGCCCGCTGATCCGATCTCGACCGCTGTCGGCTACTGGGGCGCGCTCTCGAGCCGCGTCGGATGGCTCGCCGCCGACTCGTCCGAGCTGCCCGCCGCTGCCCAGGACTACGCCGAGCGCCTCGCTGGCCCCTACTTTGCCTGCGCGGCAGAATGGTACGAAACCATCGGTATCGGCACCACCGGCGGCGAACTCGATGCGCTGGTGCGCCGGCACCTGGGCGCGCCGTTCTTCAATCTGGTACTCAATCCGGGTCACCTGATCGGCATCGACGAGTGGATGCACACCCCGGTCTATCCCGGTTCCACCGAGGCATTCAGCTCGGGCCAGATGGTACAGTGCGACATCATTCCGGCCGCCGGCCCACCCTACCACTCGGCCAATATCGAGGACGGTATCGCGCTGCTGGATGCGGCTGGCCGCGATCAGATGCGGGCCGAGTTCCCGGCGGTCTGGGGGCGCATCGAGGCGCGCCGCGCCTTCATGGCGGATGTCCTTGGCATCCGGCTGAAGCCCGAGGTGCTGCCGCTCTCGAACCTGGCAGGCGCGATGCCGCCCTTCTGGCTCGCGCCATACCGGCTTTTCTCGATGGGCTGATCCGCGCGACTCTCGCACGACTCACTCTTGCCAATTTTGAGGCGCGCCATTACTCAAGTCGCATCGACTTTGGCTGACATAAGGCCGTATGCCGCCGCTTCCCGGTCAGGCGCACGTTCTCACTCTCCAAACATCGACTGATCGGCAGGCAAGATTGCTTTCCTGCCGGAGACACTGGGAAATCTGGGAGCACCCATGCAGAAGGGCACCGTCAAGTTCTACAACGATCAGAAGGGTTATGGATTCATCCAGCCCGACAACGGCGACAAGGACGTCTTCGTCCACGCCACCGCCTTGCAGCGTTCCGGCCTGACCGGTCTCGCTGAGGGCCAGAAGGTCTCGTTCGAGACCGGCGAAGACCGCCGCACCGGCAAGATCGCCGTCACCGAGATCCAGGCCGACTGATCGCTTGATCTTTTCGGGTTCGGGGCCGGGCATTTGATGTCCGGCCCCGACCTTTTCTGGCCACTCCGTCTGCCGTGGTGATAGCTTGTCGGCCGGAACCTAGCGCGGCATAGGAAGCGCCAATGATAGAGTTCGTCAGCGCCACCCGCAGCACGCCAGAGGCCTTCAAATCCGAAACGGCTTTGGGCCGCTCTCTGGCCCGGCTTGCCTACAATCCGACCATTGCTTCGCGGGTGGCGACGGAAAACAGCACCGGGCTGCCGACGCTCTACAATCGCGCCATCGACGCCGACAATGAGCACGACATCCTCGTGTTCCTGCATGACGACGTCTTCATCGACGACTATTTCCTCGGTCAGCGGATCGTGGAGGGTCTGAAGACCTTCGATATGATCGGCCTTGCCGGCAATCGACGACGTCTTCCGAGGCAGCATAGCTGGGTGTCGGTTGACCAAAAGGGGCTGCAGTTCGACAAGCAGTATCTGAGCGGCATCCTTGCCCACGGCAAGCCCGGCGGCAAGATCTTCGTCTCGCCCTATGGGCCGGCACCTGCGCCCTGCGAACTGCTCGACGGTGTGTTCCTCGCGGCTCGCAAGTCGGTACTACGCGCCAACGGCGTCCGCTTCGATGAGCGGTTCAGCTTCCACTTCTACGACCTCGATATCTGCCGCACTGCGCGCAACGCCGGACTGCGGCTAGGTACGTGGCCCATGGCGGTCACCCATGTGAGCGTTGGCGAATTCGGTTCGCCTTCCTGGCTAGAGGCCAGGGATGTTTACTTCAACAAGTGGGGCGACTGAGGCGGCGACCGGTTTAACCTCGCCGGACCCGGGTGCAGGACCAGTGTTCGCCAAAGCCCGGCGATAGTCGACCGCCGCGGCACGCACGTCGCGCTCAGTGGCAGTCTTGGTGCCCCGGCAACTGCATAGTATAGGGTGCCCGACACCCAAGCCGGCATACGGCTGACCCGACAAGTGGAGGCCTCCTGCAACCTTGCCCGAACTTTCTGACAAAATAGCCGCGTTGCAGCTGGCCCGCCGGTTCTCCGTCGCCCCGATGATGGACTGGACGGATCGGCACTGCCGGTATCTGCACCGGCAGCTGACGCGCCATGCGCTGTTGTTCACCGAAATGGTCACCAGCGCCGCCATCATCCACGGCCCGCGCGAGCGGTTGCTGGGCTTTGATGCAACCGAGCACCCGGTGGCGGTGCAACTGGGCGGTTCCGATCCCGCCGAACTCGCCGAGGCGACCCGGATCGCCGCCGAGTACGGCTATGACGAGATCAATCTCAATGTCGGCTGCCCTTCCGATCGCGTACAGTCTGGCCGTTTCGGCGCCTGCCTGATGGCCGAACCGGACCTGGTCGCTGAGTGCGTCAGCGCCATGCGGGGCGCGACCGACCGTCCGGTGACGGTCAAGTGCCGCGTCGGCATCGACGATCAAGATACCGAGGAGAGCCTCGACCGCTTCGCCGACGCCATGGTCGCGGCCGGGGTCAACGCGCTCTACGTCCATGCCCGCAAGGCCTGGCTCAAGGGCCTGAGCCCCAAGGAGAACCGCGAGATCCCGCCGCTCGACTATCCGCGCGTCCATCGCCTGGCCCAGCGCCTCGCGCCGCTGCCGGTGATGATCAACGGCGGCCTCAAGACCCTCGATGAGGCCGATGCACAACTGCCCTACATGTCAGGGGTGATGCTGGGCCGCGCCGCCTATCACGACCCAATGCTGCTCGCGGAAGTCGACGGACGCTTTTTCGGCGACACCGCGCCGGCACCGGACCTGCCCGCCGTCATCGCTGCCATGGCCGACTATGCCGAGCGCGAGATCGGCAAGGGCGCGCGGCTCAACAATATCAGCCGACACATGCTGGGCCTCGCCAATGGCCGCCCCGGCGCCCGCCAGTTCCGCCAGATCCTCAGCGTCGACGCGGCGCGGCGCGGGGCAGGGCCCGAACTGCTGGAGCGGGCCCTGTCGGTTCTCGGTGAGCGGCAGGAGCAGGCGGCGTAAGCCTCAGCCCTTGTCTGCCCAGTAGTCGGCCTGCAGCTGCGCCGCTTCCTCGGCCAGCAATGGCCCGACGATCTCGGTCGGGCGCTGCCCGGCTTCGAAGACGATGTGGCAGGGCAGGTCGAGCGTCGGGTTTTCCTCGTGGTCGCCGGTCTGTGCCTTGAGGTCCTTTTCGGTCTGCCCGAACACCACCCGGCCGATCCCGGCCCAGTAGATCGCTCCAGAGCACATCGCGCAGGGCTCGGCCGAAGTATACAGCGTGCACTCCTGAAGCTCCTCGAGGCTGAGGTTCTTGGCCGCCCACGACGCCAGCAGCTTTTCCGCATGCGCCGTGCGGTCGCCACCCTCCGATGAGTAGCCATTGGTCTGCTCGCGCAGCACCTTGCCGTGCTTGTCGGCCAAGAGAGAACCGAAGGGATGGTCTCCGCCATCGCGCGAGCGCTTGGCAACGGCAAAGGATTGGCGCAGCAGAGTTTCGTCGTAGGGGCGTAGCGGCATGCCTGTCTCCGGGATTGTCCGGACGACTATGCCGCGCTCAATCCACCAGTTCCAGCGAATTGCCACTGACTGCGTAGCGGCTGAGGGTGGACAGATAGGTCATTCCGAGCAGGCTGGTTTCGAGCGCATCGCGTTCGGCCACGAACGCGCGGACGTTGTTCCTGACGATGCCACCGACCTCGACCCGGTCGAGCGTCACCGCCGCCGCCCGCCCGGTGCCATTGGCGGTCGAGACCGACACGGAGTAGCTCAGCGCCTCCGGGTCGTAGCCGGCGCGCCGGGCATCGGCTTCGGTCAGCACAATTGCGCTCGCCCCGGTGTCGAAGATCGTGCGGATTTCGGCGCCGTTGATGCTGGTGTTGAGCTGGAAGTGCCCGTCGCGCCCCCCACGGAACGTGGCAGTGCCGCGCTCGGCATCAACGGTGGCAGCACCGGGCACCAGTTCGCCGAACACACGCGAGGCGACAAGGCTGATGTCCTCGCGATAGGCGTAGCCGATGAACACCGCCCCGAAGATCGCCACCCACATCGCCGCGCCGCCCAGCAGCGTGCCGAGTCGGTGGCGGCGCGAGAACATGCCGCCGGCAATCACGATCAGGATGATCACCATCGGAATCAGTTGCATCAGCTGGCCCTCGCTGAGGCCAAGCATGCCGCTGGCGTCGGTGCTGACGAGGACCACGATGCCCGCAGCGACGATGATGGCGACCCCGATGAACAGCATCCAACTCTCCTTGCTCACCCAGATAGTGGCGGCGAATGGCGCCAATTCAAGGCCGCGAGGCGGCCTTCACGCAAAGATCAGCAGCACCGTCAGAACCCCGATCTCGATGAGGACGTGCAGCGCGCCAATCAGGTCGCCGGTCTGCCCGCCCAGCAGACGCTGGCAGAGCCGGCTCCAGCCCTTCACAATCGCCGCCGCCGCGACAAGGGCGAGGACAACCGCGACCAGCCCAGCGAACGGCGCCGCCAGCAGCAGCGCAAGCGCCGCTGCGGCGCCGGCCCCAATGCAGAACGGGCGTAACCCAACCTGACCCACTGCCGCCGCCGCGCCACCAGAGCGGGCCGGCGGTAGCTCCTGCGTCAGCCACAGTGAGCCCGAGCGGGCGAGGATTGTTGCAGCGATCCAGATGCCGGCCGCCGCGAACGGGTTCACCGCCGCAACCCCGCCAATCGCTGCGACACGCAGCAAGATGTAGAGCGTCAGCGCCGCCACGCCATAACTACCGTGCCGGCTGTCTTTCATGATCTCCAGCCGTCGCTCGACGCTGTGCCCGCCAAACAACCCGTCGGCCGCGTCTGCCACCGCATCGTCGGGCATCGCGCCGGTGACGAGGATCATCGCCAGCACCCCCATCCCCGCCGCGAACCATGCCGGCACGCCGAGCAGCGCCAGCACCACCAGCACAAGCGCCGGGCCAAGTCCGATCAGCAGGCTGGCGAGGGGCAACACCGGTGCCATCCGGGCAAGGTCAGGAGCCTCGAAGGGGTGGCCTCCCGCCGGAAGGCGCGAAAAAAACCTCAGGCACATTGCGAAGTCGTCGCCTGGCCGTACCCGTGGCGCTGCCGCCGGCTCAGGCGGGCGCACGGGCCCGTTGTCCTGCTTTGGCGGGTTGGGGCGCTGCGTCTCCTCGCTCAATTGCAATTGGCTCCCGGTTGGTCCACAAGCGCCTCCCTACCAGCCCCAGCGCGGAGTCGTCACGCGAGATGGCATCCCCCTTTGCCGATATCGTCGATCTGTTGCACGTCAATCCCGTGGGCGACGAAGCCGCCGTGGCCGCCGTCCGCCGCCGCGACGCCCGCCTCACCAAGCCGGCCGGTTCGCTGGGCGAGATGGAAAAGCTGGTTGAGTTCCTCGCCCGGTGGCAGGGCAAGCCCGCCCCGACACTCGACAACCCGATGGTCGCGATCTTTGCCGGCAATCACGGCGTCACCGCCCAGGGCGTCTCTGCCTTTCCGCCTGAAGTGACGGCGCAGATGGTCGCCAACTTCACCGCTGGTGGTGCCGCGATCAGCCAGATCTGCGCGCTGCACGAGCTCAACCTGCGCGTCTTCGAACTGGCGCTGGAGCTGCCGACCGGCGACATTACGCAAGGTCCGGCGATGGACGATCGCATGTGCGCCGCGACCATTGCCTATGGCATGGAAGCGATTGCCGGCAAACCCGACCTGCTCGCCATCGGTGAAATGGGCATCGGCAACACCACCGTCGCCGCCGCGCTCTATGCCGCGCTTTATGGGGGCAGCGGTGCCGACTGGGTCGGCCGCGGAACAGGTGTCGACGATGCGGGCCTCGCCCGCAAGGCCGATGCCGTCGATCGTGCCGTGGCGCTGCATCGCGATGCGGCCGGCAACCCGCTCGAACTGCTCGCCCGCCTCGGTGGCCGCGAGATCGCCGCCATGCTCGGCGCCATCATCGCGGCCCGCCAGCAGCGCATCCCGGTGATCGTCGATGGCTTCGTCGCGACCTCCGCCGCCGCCATCGCCCACGCCGTCAGCCCCGCCGCGATCGATCACTGCATCTTTGCGCATGTCTCGGCCGAGCCGGCCCACGGCAAGGCGCTGGCTGCCATGGAAAAGACCGCGTTGCTCGATCTCGGCATGCGGCTGGGGGAGGGGACTGGTGCCGCACTGGTCGCCGTGCTGGCCAAGACCGCGCTGCACCTCCACCGCAACATGGCGACCTTCGAAAGCGCCGGTGTGAGCGACAAGGGCTGAGCCCGTTCAGCCGGCTTCGGAGTAGATCCTGAGCTTGCTGCGCTTTTCCACCACCGGGGCGAGCGCGTCCATGACGCGGGCGCGGGGGAAGGTGGCGATCGCCTCGGTGCCGAAGCGGACTTTCGAGAACAGATCGAACCGGCCCTGGTGCAGTTCCATGATACGCTGGACGATGGGAAGGCCGAGGCCCGCGCCCTGTTCGGCGGTCTTCTGGGCCAGCGAGCCCTGGCCGAACGAGGACAACACCGTCGCCATTTCCTGCTCGGGAATGCCGGGGCCATTGTCCTTGACCGACACCAACTGCCCGCCATCGCCGGAGCGGGTCACCACCAGCTGCACCTTGCCACCCTGCGGCGTGAACTTGATGGCGTTGGAGAGCAGGTTTAGCACCACCTGCCGGATCGCCCGTTCGTCGCCCCAGAGCTTGGGCAGGTTGGTGCCATAGCTGGCCCCGAACTCGATGCCCTTGCCGCGGGCGCGGATTTCCAGCATCCGCCGGCAGTCCTCGGCGATATCGGCCAGGGACACCGCCTCCTCGTTGAGATCGTACTTGCCGGCCTCGATGCGGCTGAGATCGAGCAGCTCGTTAATCAGGTTGAGCAGATGCTGGCCTGAGGAGTGGATGTCTCCGGCATATTCCTTGTACTGCGGCACCTGGTGCGGCCCCAGCAGCTCCGAATGCAGCACTTCCGAAAACCCGATGATCGCATTGAGCGGCGTGCGCAATTCGTGACTCATCGTCGCGAGGAACTGCGACTTGGCGATGTTGGCCTGCTCGGCGTGGCGCCGGGCCTCCTCGCTCATTTCCTTGGCTTCCTCGAGCTCGTTGATAAGCGCATCCTTCTCGAACTGATGCGAGATGGTCTCGAGTTCGGAGGCATGCAGCTGCCGCGCGAGATAGACAAAGAAGATTTCGCCGCCAACCGTCGCCGCTGCCAGCGCGAGATTGAGCGTGCCTCCCGCAAGGACGAGGCTGATCGCCACGGTGGCCGCCGAAGGGAGGGTGCTCATCAATGTTGCACCGGGCAGGGTGCGGGTAGTCACTGCATTGGCAGCGATACCCACCAGCGCCGTCGCAAAGATTGCGACCTGCAGGTTTGCCGTGTCGGTCGCAGTCAGTGTCAGCAGCGTCAGCATGCCCCAGCCGATGCCGTGCAGCGTCTCGAGCGCTATGAAACGGTGGGTCCAGAACGGCGCGATGAAGCCGTCACGCGGCGCCCTCAGGAAGCGGCGGCCGAGCAGCACCACGCCGGCATAGCTGAGGACGACCACGCCCCCCCACGTTGCCGTCGCCAAAGGCGAGGCCCATAGCGCCACGAACAGGGCGAGAATGGCCACCAGCGCCAGCACGGCCGGCATCGCCGAGATCCGTGAACGCGCATAGTCCTCGAGCAGTTCGTAGTCGAAAGAGGCCCGGGTCCCTGAACTTGAGGTCAGTCGCTGGCGCGCGTCGAATACCGCGCGCTGCATGTTGCGGCGCGCCTCACGCCCGAGCGGGGCGTGCACGTCCTCGTGCATCGCAGACCTGATCGGCATTACGCAAAACTCGATAACCGACGCCGGGGTGGACGCGACGTCCACCCGCTTGCTCCCAGACCCTAGCCGCCTCATGGTTAAGGAGAGATGAAATCCGAGCCGACGGGGCGGGGTCCAAGTTGAAGCGACAGCCGGTGCAGTCCGCCAGCATGCCCCCCTGGGCCAGTGGCCGCCGGAACCGGCAGCGGAGACGCCGTTGGCCGCGGCTCGCCGTCTGGCTGGTGGCGACCGCGGCGGTCGCGACCATCGTCTATCTGGCCGGCCCCGCCGACCCGCCGGCAGGGGATCAGATGCTGGTCGGCCGGGCCCGCGCGGTCGACGGCGACACATTGGCTCTGGGCGCCATCCGCGTCCGTCTTGCCGGCATCGATGCGCCCGAGCTCAACCAGACCTGCGGCGAGGCGACGGACCCCTGGCCGTGCGGGGCCGATGCCGCGGACCGGTTGGCCGCACTGGTCGGCCGGGACGTCTCCTGCCAGCCGCAAGATCGCGACCGCTGGGGTCGGGTTGTCGCGGTTTGCCGCACCGGCGACGTGGATCTTGGCGCAGAGATGGTACGCGACGGGCTGGCGCTCGCTAACGGCCGCTATGGCACTATTGCGGCGGACGCGCGCGCCGCCGGCCGGGGCATCTGGGCAGGCCCCTTCGTCGCCCCGGCGCAGTGGAGGAAGCTGACGGGCGGGGAGTCGGCACACGGCTCCGGCCCTTCACGTTTCGCCGTCATGCTGGAATGGCTTGCGGGCTGGTTCCAGCGTTGACAAGCGCAACATATTTGCGCTTCATGCCCGCCTTCTCATCGAAGTTTGCGCGTCAGCGGCATTTTATGCGTCGCGCTGGAAATGAATTCCGGGGGTAGGGTATTGGACAAGATTGATCGCAAAATTCTTGCGCTGCTTCAAAAAGATGCGACGACGCCGGTGGCCGAGATCGGCCGCAAGGTCGGGCTCAGCACCACGCCATGCTGGCGGCGGATCCAGAAGATGGAGGAGGACGGCATCATCAAGGGGCGGGTCGCCATCCTCGAGCCGTCCAAGGTCAATGCCGGGGTCACGGTGTTCGTTTCGGTGCGGACGAACGAGCACAACGAAGCCTGGATGCGCAAATTTGCTTCCGTGATCGACGACTTCACCGAGGTCGTCGAGTTCTACCGGATGAGCGGTGAAGTGGACTATCTGCTCCGCGTCGTCGTTCCCGACATCGCGGCCTACGATGCCTTCTACAAGAAGATGATTGCCCGCATCGCGCTCACCGATGTGAGCTCGTCCTTCGCCATGGCGCAGATCAAGTACACGACGGCGCTGCCGCTGGAATTCGCCCACGTGGCGGACGACGACAAGGCCTGATCAGGGCGCCAGCATCACACCGGTACGGCCGCCCGGAAGCCCGATGAACTGCACCCCGTGTTTTTCGAAGGCGGTCCGGACGGCAACGAAGCTCTCGTCCCGGACGGTTCGAGACCCTGGCATTTCCATCCGGCGGATCGTTGAGAACGACAGCATCGAGCGTTCAGACAATTCCATCGCCGTCCAGTCGAGCAGCCCGCGCGCAGCCCTGATCAGCGCGGCGCTGAGTTCGCTGCCAGTCGCCGCTGGCGCCGCCCGTTCCTCGAGCGGCGCCTGGTCGGCCGCGACGGAGATGCCTATCCAGTTGGTAATCCTGCCCTCGCCGTCCCGGATCGGCGACGCGCATGACCGCGACTCGACATATTGTCCGCGATGAAGCACGCGGGCATCGCATCGATATCGCCCTTCACGGATGGCGCGCTCCCAGGCCGCGCGTACCTTGCTCCGATCCTCTGGATGAACAGGATCGAGATGCGCCCACGGATCCTCGCCCTGCACCAGATGTCCCGAGAAACGCCACCACTCGACCGGGTCGCCCATGCTGCCGTCGGCTGCAGTGCACCAGATCGCCGCCTCCTGCAGGTCCTTGAGGTTCGCGACAAGGCCCTGGAACCGCTGCTCGCAGTCGGCCTGGCGCTTGGCTGCGGTCATGTCGATCACAATTCCCGTGAACTGACCGGGCTCTCCAATCTCGGCGACATGGGCCCCGGCGATGAGGCGAAGCCACCGCACCTCGCCCCCGGGACGTACCACGCGAAAGTGCCTCTCTTGCATCGCCGTTCTCGGGACGACGCGATCGTAACCGCCACCGGGCACCGCATCCTCGGGATGCACAAGCGCCTCCAGGGCCTCCCAGGAGGCATCGGTCTGGATGGGATTGAGGCCCAGAATCCGGTACAGTCCGGCTGACCATCGGACGCGGCCATCCTCCACCGTCCAGACCCAGCTGCCAATCTCGCTGAAGCTCTCGCTCAGGTTCAGCAGTGCGGCGGCATGTTCCTCCGGTCGGCCTCTGCCCATTGTTCCCGCCCCATATTCGCTCTTGTCGACACTTCGTGTACGAAACGCTGCTCGGCATGGTTCAGATCGCCCTTGGGCACGGGCGACATGCTGCCAAACAATTAATTCCACTATAGAACAATAATCCGACGCACGTGTTTACGCGTATGCTCTGGCCGTTACTATAATATAACTGGATGAATACTGCTCGCCGTTCCGCACGCCGGCCCGCGTCACATCAAGTCTAAATGCTAAATTGAAGCCAAAGACCCATACGTGTTCTACAGTATTCGATCAAAAAGACAAGAAAGGGCATTTTTTGTTCTTTGACGAACCTGAAATCCTCTTCCGAATCGACTCCAAAATACAAAAAGAACGCCTCAAGGCAACCGACGGTTAACGGAGTTCGACTATCGCTTCAAGCCATAACCAGTGGACGCTGGGGTCAGTCCAGGAGGATTTGGTGCTAGGTTTTTCGAAGCGTGGTCAGGCGACCAACAAACAGGCAGATGCAGAGGCAATCGTAAGCGCCGCATCGCGCTCGCAGGCAATGATTGAGTTCGCCGTGGACGGGACCATCCTTCACGCAAACGAGAATTTTCTGTCAGCGCTTGGCTACGAGCTGAATGAGATTGTCGGTAAACACCACAGTATGTTTGTGGAGGCCGACTACGCCAACAGTGCTGAATATCGCGCATTCTGGGATCGGCTACGGCGCGGCGAATACCAGGCGGCCGAATACCTGCGTATCGGCAAAAATGGCCGCGAAGTCTGGATCCAGGCTTCCTACAACCCGATCCTTGATGCCAAGGGTGGTGTCGCCAAGGTGGTGAAGTTCGCCACCGACATCACCCAGCAGAAGCTGCAGGCCGCCGACAACAAGGGCCAGATCGAGGCCATCGGCAAGTCGCAGGCGGTGATCGAGTTTACGCCGACCGGCGAGATTCTCAACGCCAACGACAATTTCTGTAACGCGCTTGGCTACTCGCTGTCCGAGATCAAGGGTCGGCATCACTCGATGTTTGCCGAGCCCCAGTTCGCCCAAAGTTCCGAGTACCGCGATTTCTGGGCGCGGCTTGGGCGGGGCGAATACCAGGCGGCCGAGTATCTGCGGATCGGCAAGAACGGCCGGCGCGTCTGGATCCAGGCGTCGTACAACCCGATCTTCGATACGCGTGGCCGCGTGTTCAAGGTGGTCAAGTATGCCACCGACATCACCGCCCGCAAGCAGGCCGTGGAGTTGATCGGCAGCAGCCTTGCCCGGCTCGCAGAGGGCGATTTGCGCTGCGCCATCGACACCGCGCTCCCCGGTGAACTTGAGGACGTCCGCCAGGCGTTCAACCATTCGGTCCAGAGCTTCAATGCGATCATGACGCAGTTGCGCCAGACATCCAGTGCATTGCGGACCGCGACGTCGGAAATTCTCTCCGGTGCCAATGACCTCGCCGAGCGCACCACCAAGCAGGCAGCTGCCATCGAGGAAACTTCGGCAGCCATGGAGCAGCTCTCGACCACGGTCACCGAGAACGCCAAGCGCGCCACTTCTGCCAACGCCACCTCGCAGAGCGTGCAGACGGCTGCGGGTGAGGGTGGTGAGGTCATGCGCCAGGCCAACGAGGCCATGGAACGCATCTCCAACTCGTCGGCCAAGATCTCCAACATCATCGGCATGATCGACGACATTGCCTTCCAGACCAACCTGCTGGCGCTCAACGCCTCGGTCGAGGCAGCGCGCGCCGGTGATGCAGGCAAGGGCTTTGCGGTGGTTGCTGTTGAGGTGCGCCGCCTGGCTCAGTCGGCCGCCGGTGCCTCTTCCGAGGTCAAGGCGCTGATCGAGCAATCGGCCACCGAAGTCGCCAGCGGCTCGCGGCTGGTTTCGGCCGCTGCGCAGAAGCTGAACGACATGCTCAGCGCCGTGGGTGAGAACAGCTCGCTGGTCGATGGCATCGCCCGTGCCAGCCAGGAACAGTCGAACGCTATCGCTGAAGTGACCACCGCCATCCGCCAGATGGACGAAATGACCCAGCACAACGCCGCGCTGGTCGAGGAGATCAATGCCTCGATCGAGCAGACCGAGGCGCAGGCCGGCGAACTCGATGTGGCGGTGGACGGCTTTACCCTTGCGGACGCCCCCGCCCGCGAACGTCCCGCTGCGGTCGCCTCCGCCCCGTCGCCAAGGCCGGTCGCCTCCGGTGCCCGCGAACAGCAGCAGAAGTTGCGCTCCGCCACGCGCAGCTACCTGTCGAACGGCAATGCCGCGATCTCGTCCGACTGGAGCGAGTTCTAGGCTCTCCGGTTCAGCCGCCCGTCACGCTCATGTGGCGGGCGACTGCCGGTTCGGTCCGGCTGCGGTCGATGACGAAGTCATGCCCTTTGGGCTTGATCAGCATCGCCCGGTCGAGTTCGGCATCAAGCGCCGCGCGGCCGTCCGTCCGGAGGGCGGCCCTTAGGTCCACCATGTCGTCCTGCCCGAGGCACAAGTAGAGCTGCCCGGTCGCGGTCAGCCGCACGCGGTTGCAGCTCTCGCAGAAATTGTGGCTCATCGGCGTGATGAAGCCCAGCAGTCCGCCGGTTTCCCCGACGCGCACATAGCGTGCCGGGCCGCCGGTCCGGTGGTCGGTTGCCTCCAGCCGGTAACGGCTGGCCAGCCGGTCACGCAGTTCCCGCAGCGGCAGGTAGCTATCGACCCGGTCGAGACCCACTTCGCCCAGCGGCATGCCTTCGATCAGCGTCAGCCCGAAGCCGCGCCCATGCGCCCAGTGCAGCATCGGCTCGATCTCGTCCTCGTTGACGCCGCGCATCGCCACCATGTTGATCTTGATGCCGATGCCGTGCTCGGCGGCGGCATCGATGCCATCGAGCACATCTGCGATCCGCCCGCGCCGGGTAATCGCGGTGAACCGGTCGGCCTGCAGCGTGTCGAGCGAGACATTGATGCGCCGGACGCCCGCCCGCGCCAGCCGCTCGGCATGCTGTCGCAACTGGCTACCATTGGTGGTGAGGGTCAACTCGTCGAGACCGGCGCCGCGTTTGGCCGCCAGCGTATCGATCAGTGCTCCGATATCGCGGCGCACCAGCGGTTCCCCGCCCGTCAACCGGACTCGCGTGACCCCACGCGCGACAAAGGCATCGACGATGGTGTCGATTTCCTCGAAGCTGAGCACTTCCTTCCGTGGCAGGAACGTCATGTGCTCCGACATGCAATAGACGCAGCGGAAGTCGCACCGATCGGTCACCGATACGCGCAGGTAGCTGATCCGGCGCCCGAAACTGTCGATGAGCGGTGCGGCTCCGGGCGGAGCGATGCGGGGCTGGGCGATAAGCGTCTGCGGCATGCGGAGTTTTTACCGCAACTGCGGGACGGGCAACAGTCCCGTCACAACGAAAAAGGGCCGGCGTCGCCGCCGGCCCCTGAACCTGTCGTGGCCATTGCCTACTGGTTGACGACCACGAGTGCGCCGACGCGGGCGCGTTCATAAAGGTCGGTAACGTCCTCGTTGGTCAGCCGGATGCAGCCCGAAGATACGGCCTGTCCGATCGTCCAGGGCTCGGACGTGCCGTGGATACGGTAGAGCGTCGAGCCGATATAGAGTGCACGGGCACCCAGTGGGTTCTCCGGACCGCCCGGCATATAGGCCGGCAGGTCGGGCACGCGCTTGCGCATCGCTGCCGGCGGCGTCCAGCCCGGCCACTCGGCCATGCGGGTGATCTTGTGCTGGCCCGCCCAGCGGAAGCCGTCGCGGCCGACGCCGATGCCGTAGCGCATCGCCTTGCCACCCTCCAGCACGAGATACAGGCGGCGCTCCGAGGTCTCGACGACAATCGTGCCCGGCTTGTACTTGGTCTCGTAGTCAACGATTGCCTTGGCAATCGGGCTGCCGCGCTTGGAGCGCGTTGTTGCGGCCGAAGGCTCTTCCCACCGGTTCGTATCAGGATTGTACACTCGGGCCGCACTTGCCGACCCGATCGTAGAAATACTGATTATTGCCGACAGCGCCGCGGCAATCGCGATCTTTGTCTTCGTCATCTTGGTCTACTTTGCCTCTCGACGGATGCGGGGAGCGCAGGTTGCGACCCGGAATCTCTGGAACTGCATAGAATCGACGCACGGGTCCCGAAAAGGGTGCGCGCCTCGATTCGGACATACTCCGGACACCTCGTGTGCATTGTGTTGCCGTGAAGCGACATTTGCTACTCACAGCCGCGTGAAAATGGGGCCTTGGGCGAAGCCGTTGACAGGACAGGGCGCCACCGCATAGCTCCCTGCCGTCCGCGACTGAGGGGGGAATACGGATGAGCGACGCGTTCAAGCAAGCCGCGGCAGCGGCGGCCATGTCCGAGATTCGCCCTGGCATGCGGCTCGGGCTCGGGACCGGATCCACCGCCCGCCACTTCGTGGACCTCGTCGGCGCGGCCGTCGCATCGGGCCTGGAGGTGATCTGCGTGCCCACATCCGAAGCCACCGCGGCGCAGGCGCGGGCCCTCGGCATCCCCCTGACCGATCTCGAAACCACCCCCGAGCTCGACCTGACCATTGATGGCGCCGATGAAATCGGCCCGGGCCTCGCCCTGATCAAGGGCGCCGGCGGGGCGCTGTTGCGCGAAAAGATCGTTGCCGCCGCCTCCGCGCGTATGGTCGTCATCGCCGACCGCAGCAAGCTTGTGGCGTCCCTCGGCGCCTTCGCCCTGCCGATCGAGGTCAATCCGTTTGGCCTCGGCGCCACACGGCGTCGCGTCGAAAAGGTCATGCAGGCCTTTGGCGCCACCGGCGAGCTTCGCCAGCGCCTTCGACATGGCGGCGATCCCTACCTGACCGACGGCGGCCACTTCATTCTCGATGCTTGTTTTGGCCGCATTTCCGATCCAGAAGCGCTTGCCCGCGCATTGCTGGACATTCCCGGTGTCGTGGAGCACGGATTATTCCTCGGCCTTTGTCGCCGCGCCTATGTTGCCGGGCCGGACGGGGTCGAAGTTCTGGACGCCTGACGGGCGCTCCGTTACACGGCTATGAGGGTCACGAGAACGCCAATGACAATCCACATGTCGATCATCACCAAACTCCAGCGTGCCGCCATCGCGCTGTTCGCCGCCGTAACCATGGTCGTGGCCGTTGTACCTCTGGCCACGGCGCAGGAAATCTCGCCGGAACACCTGGCGCTCGCCCGCAAGTATCTCGATCTCACCGACCATTCCGGCGTCTACGAAGGCTCCGTGGTTCAGGCCGGTATCGATGTCTACCAGCGCCTGCTGCCGCAGGACCCCACCATCGAGCCGCAGCTCAACAAGGCGATCGAAACCGTCATTGCCAGCTACAAGGGCAGGAAGGGCGAATTGTTCGATCAGCTGGCCCGGGTCTATGCCGTCGTCTTCACCCCCGAGGAACTGCAGGTCATCGTGGACTTCTATTCCTCCCCGGCCGGCTCCAAGCTGGCCAAGGCGAATGCCCAGCTCAACAACACCATCCAGCGCGTCATGAACGTGTTCACCGTCAATCTCAACCGCGACTTCCTCGCGGGCGTGCGCGCCGAACTGAAGGCGCAGGGGATCGACTCCTGAGTTGACGCTGCCTATCTAGTTGGGGCCCCGCCACAGTGCGGGGCCTTTTTTCGTTCAGGGGCTCGAAATGGACTACGATCTGGTCGTGATCGGCGCTGGCTCTGGCGGCGTGCGTGCCGCAAGGATAGCCGCCGGCTACGGGGCACGTGTTGCAGTGGTCGAAGAGTACCGGGTGGGTGGCACCTGCGTCATCCGCGGCTGCGTCCCCAAGAAGCTGTTCGTTTACGCCGCGCGTTATCGCGACCTGTTCGACATTGCTCCCAGCTTCGGTTGGACCACCGAGGCCAGCTTCGACTGGCAGACGCTGGTGGCCAACAAGGACAAGGAAATCGCCCGTCTCGAGGCTGCCTATGTCTCGGCGCTCGAAAAGCCGGGGGTCGAGATCATCCGCGACCGGGCGACTGTCGCCGGCCCCAATTCGGTCCGCCTCATCAATGCCAATCGGGAGATCACGGCGAGGTACATCCTCGTCGCCACCGGGGCGCATCCGCATGTCCCCGACATCGCAGGCAAGGAACTCGGCATCACGTCCAACGAGGCGTTTCACCTGCCCACGCTCCCCCATTCGATCCTGATCGAAGGCGGCGGTTATGTCGGAGTGGAGTTCGCCACCATCTTTGCCGGCCTCGGGGTCAAGACCACGCTGGTCTATCGCGGCGAACGGGTGCTGCGCGGCTTTGACGAGGACATGCGCGAAGGCCTCGATGCCGGGCTTGAGACCCGTGGCATCAGCCGCATCTACCAGACCAGTATTGCCAGCCTGCGGAAGGCGGGCGACGATACCGTCGTGCGCTTCTCCGACGGCGTCGAGGCCCCCTATGGCGCGGTCATGTTCGCCACCGGCCGCGTGCCCAACACCCACGGCCTCGGCCTCGAGGCAGCCGGCGTCAAGACCGGTCATCGCGGGGCGATCGTGGTCGACGGCTTCTCGCGCTCTTCGGTGCCGTCCATCTACGCGGTCGGCGACGTTACCGACCGGGTGGCGCTCACGCCCATTGCCATCCGCGAGGGCCAGGCCTTCGCCGAGACGGTGTTCAATGACAACCCCACCGCCGTCGATCACTCGCAGATCGGCACCGCGGTCTTCGCCGAGCCGGAAATTGCCGCGATCGGTCTCACCGAAGCCGAGGCCGCGACCCATGGCGATATCGACGTCTTTACTGCCCGCTTCCGGCCGATGATGAACACGCTCACGCTGCGCAGCGAGCGGATGATCATGAAGCTGATCACCGAGGCCGACGGTGGCAAGGTGCTCGGCGTTCACATCCTGGGACCCGGCGCCGCCGAGATCATCCAGATGGCGGCGGTCGCCATGGGCATGAACGCCGGCAAGGCCGATTTCGACCGCGCCATCGCCATGCACCCCACGGCCGCCGAGGAACTGGTGACCTTCAAGTCACCCACCCATCGCTATCGCGGCGGCCAGCGCGTCTGAGCCCCGCTTGGCAGCGGCGCGCCGGACTGCTAGAGCGCGCGCCGACCGAGGAGAAACGACATGACGACCTGGACCCCTGATAGCTGGCGCAGCAAACCTGTTCTGCAGGTGCCGGCCTATCCCGATCCAGCCCATCTCGCCGCCGTCGAGGCGCAGCTGGCGACGTTCCCTCCTCTGGTCTTTGCCGGCGAGGCGCGCGAGCTCAAGCACCAGCTGGCCGAAGTTGCTGCCGGACGCGCGTTCCTGCTCCAGGGCGGGGACTGCGCCGAAAGCTTCGCCGAGCATGGCGCCGACCACATCCGCGACTTTTTCCGCGTCTTCCTGCAGATGGCGATCGTCCTGACCCATGGCGGCGGCAAGCCCGTGGTCAAGGTTGGCCGCATCGCCGGCCAGTTCGCCAAGCCGCGCTCGGCCGATACCGAAACCATCGATGGCGTCGAACTCCCGTCCTACCGTGGCGACATCGTCAACGACATTGCCTTCAGCGAGGCGGCGCGCGTCCCCGATCCGGAGCGCCTGCTGCTCGCCTACCGGCAATCCGCCGCAACACTCAACCTGCTGCGGGCCTTCGCCTCCGGTGGCTATGCCGACCTGACCCGCGTCCACGAGTGGACCATGGGCTTCATGAAGGATTCCAACGCCTATCCGCGCTTTGAGGAGGTCGCCAAGAAGATTGACGACGCCATCGACTTCATGCGCGCTCTGGGGTTGAACTCCGACAACACCCCCTCGCTGCGCGAGACCAAGTTCTACACCAGCCACGAAGCGCTGCTGCTCGGCTACGAGCAGGCGCTCACCCGCAAGGACTCGATCACCGGCGGCTACTACGCCACTTCGGGCCATATGCTCTGGATCGGCGATCGCACGCGCCAGCCCGATTACGGCCATGTCGAGTATTTTGCCGGCATCCGTAACCCGATCGGCGTCAAGTGTGGCCCGAGCCTCAGCAGTGACGACCTGCTGCGCCTCCTCGATCGGCTGAACCCGACCGATGAGGCAGGCCGCATCACCCTGATCTGCCGCTTCGGCACCGACAAGGTCGCAGAGCATCTGCCCCGGCTGATCGAAACCGTGCAGCGCGCCGGCCGCACGGTCGTCTGGTGCTGCGATCCGATGCACGGCAACACCATCAAGGCCTCGAACGGTTACAAGACGCGGCCGTTCGACCGGGTGCTGGGCGAGGTGAAATCGTTCTTTGCCACCCATCGCGAAATGGGCACCTATGCCGGCGGCATCCATGTCGAGATGACGGGCGACGATGTCACGGAGTGCGTCGGCGGCGGTGCTTCGGCGGTCACCGAGGCCAGCCTGTCGGACCGCTACCACACCTATTGCGACCCGCGCCTCAATGCCAGCCAGTCGCTGGAGCTTGCCTTCCTCGTGGCTGAAGAGCTGCGGCTGGCGCGGCCAGAGCGCAGCCCGCAGATGGCCGTTGAATAGACGCAATTGACCTGTCAAATTGAATAGCGGTCCGAACCAATTCGGCTAGGATCGCCACGTCTGGAAACTGGGCGCAGTTCACCGGATGGCCCGGTCGATAGTCTCTCTGGCCAAACCCTCTATCGACGCGGAAAAAGGCGTAGATGCCACACACACTGTTTCCCCGCGCCGATGCGGCAACAAAGGTGCGTCTCGAACGCGACGAAATGGTCCGGCTGGCGGATCATTTCGACTGGCCGCAGACCGAGCTTGGGCCGATCCGCGAGTGGCCCGAGGCGCTGCGCGCTGCGGTTCGCCTGTTGCTTGTTTCCGACGTGCCGATGGTCATGCTGGCCGGATCGCGCGATGGCGTGCTGATCTACAACTCCGGCTATGCGGCGTTCGCCGGCGATCGACATCCTGGCATCTTCGGGCGCCCCGTGCTCGATGCCTGGCCGGAAATCGCCGACTTCAACCGCGAGAACATGCGCCGCGGTTTCGCTGGCGAGTCCTGGTATCTCGCCGACCAGGAACTGGTGCTGAACCGCCGCGGGCGTTTCGAGTCCGCCTGGATGAACCTCAACTACTCGCCCGTCCTCGACGAAGCTGGCGAGGTTCTTGCCGTCCTGGTGGTGGTCATCGAGACCACCGACCGCGTGGTGGCACAGCGCGACCTGGCCAAGAACCGCGAAAAGCTGGAACTGGCGCTACACTCTTCGGCCATGGTCGGGACCTGGGACTGGGACCTCAAGCGTGAGAAGGTCACCGCTGACGAGCGTTTCGCCCGTCTGTTCTCCGTCGATCCGCAGGAGGCGTCGGAGGGACTTCCGATCGCCAACTACCTGCGTGCCATCCATCCGGATGATCGGGCGAGAGTGCAGTCCGAGATCGAGCGCGGCCTGCTGCAACCGGGACACCTGGGTTTCGAGTACCGGCTTGTCCAGTCCGACGGCTCGATCCGCTACGTCTCTGCCTCAGGCGAGGTAATCGCCGGCCCCGACGGCCGGCCCACACGGTTTCCCGGCGTCGTCATCGACATCACCGAGCAGCGGCTTGCTGCCGAAGCGCTTGCCCAGAGTGAGATGCGGTTCCGTACGCTTGCCGACACGATGCCGCAAATGGTCTGGTCAACGCTGCCCGACGGCTTTCACGACTACTACAATGCCCGCTGGTACGAGTTCACCGGGGTGCCCGAGGGGTCAACCGACGGGGAAGGCTGGAACGACATGTTCCACCCCGACGACCAGCAGCGCGCCTGGGCCGAGTGGCGCCATTCGCTCGCCACGGGCGAACCTTACCGCATCGAATATCGCCTGCGGCACAATAGCGGCGCCTATCGCTGGGTGTTGGGCCAGGCGCTGCCGATCCGCGACGCGAATGGTCGCATCAGCCGCTGGTTCGGCACCTGCACCGATATCCACGAAGCGCGGCTCGCGGCCGAAGAGCGCGAGATCATCGCGCAGGAACTCAGCCACCGGATCAAGAACATCTTCGCGGTCCTCGGCGGACTTGTCGGTCTGGTGGGTCGGCAGCACCCGGACGCCGCGCCGTTCGCCGACTCCTTGCGCGAGCGCATCTTTGCCCTGGGGCGTGCGCATGACTTCGTCAGGCCGCACTCCAAGGCGTCCGCGCCGCGCAGCCACCCCGCCACGCTGCAGTCGCTCATCTCGGAGCTGTTGACCCCATACATGGGCAACGGGCAGGACCGGGTGCTGTTCGAAGGCGACGATGTCAGCATCGATGATGCTGCGGCAACGCCTCTGGCGCTCCTCTTTCACGAACTCGCCACCAACGCTGCCAAATACGGCGCGCTCAGCCGCCCAGAAGGCAGGATCGTCATCGCTACCGGCACAGACGGCGACAATGTGACGATGCGCTGGAGCGAGAGGGGCGGTCCACCCGCCACGGCAGGAAAGAATGCCGGCTTTGGCTCGCGGCTCATCAACATGAGCGTCGAAGGCCAGTTGCGCGGCAAACTGGAAAAGCGTTGGGAGCCGGAAGGCCTCGTCGTCGAGGTCAGCGTGCCGGCCGACGCGCTGCTGCGCGCCCGTGCTACGCTTGCATCTGCTGCTGGCTCGGATCCCCAAACAGCCTGAGGCGCACCGGCGGCAGCGCCTCTTCCGACTTGCGATGGCGGTGGACGGCAAAGTGCACCGCCTGCCGCAGTTCGGCATCGTTGACCGGCTTGGGGAGCACGCCGACCGTTCCGGGCACACCGTCGCCCAGCATCGCCGGATTGGCGGTCATGTAAATGACCGTCACCCCGCGATCCGCCAGGCCGCGCCCCACGTCGATTCCGGAGGGACCGTCGGCCAGGTTGAGATCGACAAAGGCAAGATCGGCTTCGGCGGCAAGCTGCTCCGCGGTCCGGCTGTCCGGAGCGATGCCCACCGGCACGAGGCCCATCTCCTTGAGCACGCTCTCGATCTCGAAAGCGACGAAGAACTCGTCCTCCACCACCAGTACTCTGCACGTCATCTTCAAACCCGTATGCAATACACTCGGAATGGCCAACTCGCAGGCTACCCGATGGGTTGCAGCAAACCTTGCCTGCGCCGGGCACATTCCGTCCAATCTCGCAGGATCGTTACCATAACTCTGCTGGCAGCGGCACTTGCGTCGCGCCCTCTTGCATTCTGGCGCCCGGTTTAGCGGAACATTAACCCTAACGGCCCATAAACGGATCAAACGCACCTCTCGCGGAGAGTACCATGTTCCGTCTTGCCACCAGCCTTGCCGTGCTCCTTGCCGCGATGGGCACTCCGGTCCTCGCCGCCGACTGGGGTGAGTCCTGGAGCGGGGACTCGTTCCGCCCCGGCTTCGAGCCGAAGGACTGGTCCGGTCTCGGCACCACGGACGACGGCATCACCATCGAGACGGGCGTGCGCTACTGGTACTCGTGGGGCTCGCAGAGCTTCGAGGCCACCGGGCAGAACTTCGAGAACCGCGACAACGCCCACACCGGCGAGTTGCACCTGCGTATCGACGATCACGTCAGCCGAACCTATGCCAAGGCCATCATGGGCTATTCGGCTGCAATCACCGGCACTTACAGCGACGACTACTCCCTCGATTCCACCATCGACGATGGCCACATCGGCTATGCCGGTGCCGATATCGGCTGGAACACCTTTGGCAACGGCGACGGCACCGGGGCAGGCGTGTTCGCCGGCTATCAGTACTGGAACGACTCCCCGCGCACCTCGCGCGCCAACTACACCACGGCCACGTCCGTGGACGACGTCAGCTACGATTCCGACACGGGCGAGGTCTTCCTGCCCTTCGACAGCGCCGACAATGAGCTGGACATCCACATGCTGCGCGTCGGCTTTTCCGGCAAGGCGAAGTTTGGCGACATGTTCGACATCAGCGGCGAGTTCGCTGCTGTGCCGTATGCCAACGTCAGCGGCATCATCGGTGGCTCCGGATTTGATCCGGACTTTCTCACGCCGCTCGGCAACTACAGCTTCGTCAAGTCCTCCGAGACCCAGATGGATGGTTGGGGCTATGGCGCCATGGGCGAGGTGATGCTGGGTGTCACCCCCATCGAGAACCTGACCTTCCGCGTCGGTGGTCGTGCCTGGTACCTGCAGGGCACTGCCGACAACACCTTCACAGCGATGACCCTGACCGATCCCTCGGACAGCGATCCGGCCAATCCGCCGGACTACGACACGCCGCCGACGGTGACCAACCAGGGCTACATCGAGACCGCCAACCCGTTCTCGCTGTTCCGCTATGGCCTCCTCGCCGAGATGACCTACTCGTTCTGACGGTCTGAGCAGGCCCTCCATCCGCGACCCGCTGTCCGCTTGCCCTCTCCGGGGCGAGCGGATAAGTCTTGCCGCGATTTCTGGACTGCGACCGCAGCCCGTCGTGTGATGGGCCCATGCGTCGCGTGACCAGCCCATTCGAGCGGCGGACCCCTCCCGTGACCGATCACCTTCGCATCGCGCTGGCGCAGCTCAACCCCACCGTTGGCGCCATTGCCGCCAACCTTGCTCTCGCAACGCGGACACTCGCCGAGGCCGAGGCGCAGGGCGCCGACATCCTGCTGTTTTCCGAGCTGTTCCTCACCGGGTATTTTCCCGACGACCTGCTCTTCAAGCCGCGCTTCGTTGCCGACGCCATGGCCGCAGCCGAAACTTTTGCTCAGGCCACTGCCGGTTTGAACATCACCGCCATCATGCCCTCGGTCTGGCGCGAGGACGGCAAGCTCTACAACGCCGTGCTGGTCTGCGAAGGCGGCGCCATTACTCATCGCCGCTACAAGCGCGAACTGCCCAACGACGACATCTTCTACGAAAAGCGCTATTTCGAGCGCGCCGAGCTGCAGGAGCCCGTGACCATCAAGGGCGTCTCGATCGGTATCCCGATCTGCGAGGACATCTGGCACCCCGATGTCTGTGCCCACCTCGTCGACCATGGCGCGCGCCTGCTGCTCTGCCCCAACGGTTCCCCCTATTGGCGCAACAAGCAGAAGACCCGCTACGATCTCGTCACCGCCCGGGTGGCCGAGGACAACGTGCCGCTGCTCTACCTCAACCAGGTCGGCGGCCAGGATGAGCTCGTCTATGATGGCGCGAGCTTCGCCATCGAGCCTGGCGGCCGTCTGGTGGTGCAGGCCAGGAGCTTCGAGCCCGAGATCATGCTCTCGAACTGGCACGAGACGCCCAATGGCTGGCGCTGCACCGATCCGCATGTGGCCCCGCTGTCCTCGATCGACGAGGCCCCCTGGCGCGCCTGCGTCCTGGGCCTCCGCGACTATGTCAACAAGAACGGCTTCAGGTCCGTGCTGCTCGGACTTTCCGGCGGTATCGACAGCGCCGTCGTCGCCGCCATGGCCGTCGACGCGCTGGGTGCCGACCGTGTCCATTGCCTGATGCTGCCCTATCGTTACACCTCGCCCGAAAGCCTCGCCGACGCCGAGGATTGCGCTCGGCGGCTAGGGGTCCGCTACGATGTGGTCTCGATCGGGGATCCCGTGGAAGCCGCGCTGGCGGAGCTGCAGCCAGTCTTCGGCAACCGTCCCCAGGACTTGACCGAGGAGAACATCCAGTCGCGCATGCGCGGCGTCTACCTGATGGCGGTCTCCAACAAGCTCGGCGGCCTGCTGCTGACCACCGGCAACAAGTCGGAAATGGCCGTCGGCTACGCCACAATCTATGGCGACATGAATGGCGGCTTCAATCCGATCAAGGACATGCTGAAGATGCGTGTCTACGAGCTGGCCGACTGGCGTAACCGCAACCGCCCCGCCGATTGCCTCGGGCCCGATGGTGTCGTCATTACCCAGAACATCATCGACAAGGCACCTTCGGCAGAACTGCGCCCCAACCAGACCGACCAGGACTCGCTGCCGCCTTATCCGATCCTCGACGAGATCCTCCACGGGCTGGTCGAACTCGAACTGTCGGTGGCCGAAGTCGTTGCCAAGGGGGCAGGGCGCTTCGACCTTGCCTTGGTCAAGCGCATCGAGAAACTGCTCTACATCGCCGAGTACAAGCGCCGCCAGTCGGCCCCCGGCGTCAAGATCACCCGCAAGGCCTTCGGCCTCGGCCGCCGCTACCCGATCACCAACGGGTACAGGGATGACAATACTGTGCTTGGCGGAATGGAGAAGCTCGACGGGAAGGGGATAGAGTAGTGCGGCAAGACCTTGCCACACGCGCCATCCTCTCCCGCTTGCGGGGGAGGGGGACCGCCGTAAGGCGGTGGAGGGGGGTGCAACGCACGCAGTTGCCCGCCGTCACGCCACGTGTCCGGTTCGGTGTACTGACTCACATCGTCACTCGTTGCGATGCCGCCCGATTGGCGCTTGCCGCTCCCCCCTCCACCAAGCTTCGCTTGGTCCCCCTCCCCCGCAAGCGGGAGAGGATGGGACGCGTGGCGTTGTCCCGGCCTGAGCAGTCCCCATGACCACCGTTCGCTACGCCCCGTCGCCCACGGGGAAACTGCACCTCGGCAATGCCCGGCCGGCGCTGATCAACTGGCTGTTCGCCCGTGCCCACGGCGCCCGCTACGTGCTGCGCCTCGATGACACCGATGTCGCCCGTTCCACCGAGGCTTTCGCCCGGGGTATCGAGGCTGACCTCGCCTGGCTGGGCATCCGGCCCGACCTCAAGGTCCGCCAGTCCGACCGCACTGCGCTCTATGATGCCGCCCGGGACCGGTTGATCGCGGCCGGGCGCCTCTATCCCGCCTATGAGACCGAGGAAGAACTCGAGATCAAGCGCGGCCGCGCTCGCCTGCTGGGTCGACCACCGATCTACGATCGCGCCGCTATCTCGCTCACCGCCGGGCAAAAGGCACAGTTCGAGGCCGAGGGCCGCCGCCCGCACTGGCGTTTCCGGCTCGATGGACGCCCCGTCCATTTCGACGATCTGATCAAGGGACCGCAGACCGTCAACACCGCCTCGATGTCCGACCCGGTGCTGATCCGCGCCGACGGCAGCTATCTGTATACGCTCCCCTCGGTGGTCGACGACATCGACCTGGGCATCACCCACGTCATCCGCGGCGAAGACCACGTCTCCAACACCGGGACCCAGATCGAGATCTTCGAGGCGCTGGGTGGCGAGGTGCCCGCCTTCGCCCACCACAACCTGCTGACCGGCGCCGACGGCGAGGGCCTCTCCAAGCGCCTCGGCTCGCTGTCGCTCTCCGATCTGCGCGAGGCCGGCTACGAGGCCATGGCGGTTGCCGCCCTTGCCGTGCTCACCGGCACCAGCCTGCCCGTCGGCGCCTATGCCGATCTCGACGCCATGGCAGCCGGCTTCGAGCTCTCGGTGGTCTCCCACGGCGCGGCCCGCTTCGATCCGGCCGAACTCGACAGCCTCAATGCCCGCATCCTGCACGAAATGCCGTTCGAAGTGGCCCGTCCGCGCCTCGCCGCCCTGTGCCTCGACGACGAAGCCCTCTGGCTCGCGCTGCGCGGCAATCTTGCCCGCTTCCCGGAAATCGCAGATCTTGCGACGCTGGTCCGCGGACCCGTCACTCCGGTCATCGCCGACGAGGATCGCGATTTCCTCGCCAGCGCCCGCGACCTGCTGCCACCGGAGCCCTGGAGCGAGGCCACCTGGGGCGAGTGGACCAATGCGCTGAAATCCGCCACCGGCCGGAAGGGCCGGGCATTGTTTCATCCGTTGCGGCTGGCGCTGACCGGCCGCGAGGCTGGACCCGAACTCAGGTCCCTGCTGCCCCTGCTTGGGCGTACGGAGTCATTGGCCCGACTATCCTGACCCTCCGGTCGCCGAACGTCACGATGCGCTCAGCGGTGTTCGCCACCGGCACGGCCTGGGGCGCAGCAGCAGGCGCCTCACCCGGCGCGGCCGGACGACGTCGGGGCAGGGGCACATCGACGAACGTGCTCGCCACCTCGACCGGCGCCGCCACCACATTGGTCGCCAGCCGTCGCGGGTCGCGGACGGGCAACGGAAACACATCGCCGCGGAACGCGATAACCGCCCGTTGCGACCCATCTGTCAGTTGCTCGACCGACACCGCCCCCACATCCTGCGTCGATGTGCACTTGGCCGTCATGTCGAATTCCGTCCGGAACCGGAAGGCCGTCGGCAGCATCGCATAGGGCTCGCCGAACTGGTTCACCATCTGCTGCGGTTCCTGGCCGGGATTGTCATAGTAATAGAGGTCGACATCCAGCGTCGGGCACTGCGCCCGGCATTGCTCGGCGTCGTTAGGCACATACTCGACCAGCGTCGAATAGCTGATCGGCCAGTAAAAGCCGTCCGACTTCCTCACGCACAGCGTGCGCACCGTGTGGTAGTTGCCATAGGGGTTGAATTCGTCGCCGCGGATGCCGCCGCCCCCGTCGAAGTCCTCGCCGAACACATCGCCGAACAGCTGCTCGAAAATGTTGCCGCGCCGCTCCTGCGTCACCTGCGAGCGGTTGCCGCAATCGAACCGCGACATCTCCTGCAGGATCGCCTCGCGCTGCTGGCCGATGGCGTCGCCGGTCTCGACGCTGCGCGCCAGCGCCTCGACCTCTTCGCGCCCATCGAGAATCGTCCGCGCCAGCGCGCGACACTGCGAACTCAGCGAGCGGCCGGCCTTGGCATCATCGTTGCAGCCCTGCCGCACATAGCTGCTTTCGGCGCGTTGCACCTCGCGCTGCGCCCGCCGATAGGCCTCGCGCGCCTGCTGGGAATCACGGAAATCGCTGTTGCGATCCAGCTGGTTGAGCGCGGACTCAAGCTGCACGCAGGCCGCAGCTTGGGCGTGAGCCACCGAAATGTCGGCCAGCACCAGCGCCAGGCCAACCAGCAGCGGCACCAACACGCGCCAGATCATCAGAACAGGTGAACCCATTGGCTCCGTCGTCTCGTTTCGGCCCACCCATACCACACTCGCCGGCCGCGCCAATCGGTGCATTGGCTGCGACCATGCGCCACGCAAACGTCACGAAGCCGTGATCGGTTCCGCTGGAATAGTGAGCGACGGCCCGCTGTTACCAATCTGGCCAGCCGCTAGAGTGGATGGGCCTGCCAGCGCAAGTGTAGCAACCGATTGGCAAAAAGCCGACGACGTCCCGATTCCGAACCATTCGAACAGGAGCCCTATATGCAGTCTCGTACGCTTGCCGCGACCCTGGTTGCCGGTCTGGCCTTTGCCGCCATCGCCGCAGTCGCCGTCGCCCAGGATGTGACCGTCGATCCGGCTATCTCGGCGCTCTCGCCGGCCGAAATGGTCGCAAAGCGCCAGGAACTGATGAAGTCGAATGGCGGCACGCTGCGCAGCGCCGGGAGCCTGAGCGGTGCCGAGGCCGTAGCTGCGGCCGACACGCTGATCTACAACTTCTCCAACCTGACGGTCCTTTTCGGAGAGCCGACCAAGGGCATCGAGAGCAAGGCGCTGCCCGCCGTCTGGGATGACGCAGCGGGCTTCAACGCCATCATGCTCAAGGGCCTCGAGGCTGCCACCGCCATGAAGGCTGCGGCCGAGGCCGGTGACGCGGCCGCCTATGCCGACGCCAACAAGGCGCTGGGCGCCTCCTGCGGCGAGTGCCATCAGGGCTATCGCAGCTGACGTCTTCCTGATCGGATTTCTTGTGGCGGACGGTCCATATCGGACCGTCCGCCTTTTTCATGTCCCCGCCTTTGTCTGGCCCGCTCCGCATGCCATGATAATGGTTGAAGTGCGAGTGGAGACTATCGATGGCGTTGTTCCCCCGGATCCTGTCGGGCGCGGTGTTGCTTTGCGTTCTCGGTGGTCCGGTCGTGGCGCAGCAGGCTCTCGATCGAACCGGCTTCGAAGCGGCCTGCGTCGCCAACGGCACAATGCTCATCGGCTCGCTGCCCCCCGACGTTGACAAGGTTGCCGTGCTCACCCCGCTCTGCGCCTGCATTTCCGGACAGATGGCCAGCTACCCCCAGGCCGATCTCGACATGCTGACCAAGGACCTGCGCGGCGAAGCCACCGATCTCGACCATGCCGCCTATGGTGACTATGACGGGCTGGTGGCGCGGGCGGGCAGCGTGGTCACGGCCTGCTTCTCCGATCCGCAAATTCTCGCGGCCCCGACCCCGCAATAGCGGCTTCAGTTTCTCACTTGATTTCCCGCTCCGGCGGCGGCATCTTGCCGGCCATGAAAACCGCCAGTGCAATCTGCATTACCGGCTGCATTATTATCCGCTAGGACTTCCTCGCGGCGCGGTTTTCTTCATCCTGAGTTTTAGTCCCGAAGAACCCCTGCCGCGAGCGTGATGGCGTGCGCATGAGGGAACGAACTTGGGCGATATCGGCAAACTGCGGCTCTACAACACGCTGACCCGGCAAAAGGAGGACTTCGTCCCCCTCGATCCGGCCAATGTCCGCATGTATGTCTGCGGCCCGACCGTCTACGACTTCGCCCATATCGGCAATGCCCGCCCGGTCATCGTCTTCGACGTGCTGTTCCGTCTGTTGCGCCACCTCTATGGCGCCGAGCACGTCACTTACGCGCGCAACATCACCGACGTCGATGACAAGATCAACGCGCGGGCCCTGCGCGACTATCCGGACCTTCCCCTCAACGAGGCGATCCGAAAGGTCACCGAAAAGACCGCGCAGCAGTTCTTCGCCGACGTGAAGGCGCTGGGCACGCTCCAGCCCACCCATCAGCCGCGCGCCACCGATTTCGTCCTGCCGCGCCCCGACGGCAAGCAGGACATGACGACGCTCATCCAGAAGCTGCTCGATGATAGCCACGCCTATATCGCCAGGGGCAACGAGGGTCGCGAAGTGCTGTTCCGCGTCGGCTCGATGCCCGACTACGGCAAGCTCTCCGGCCGCAATCTCGAGGACAACCTCGCCGGCGCCCGCATCGCCGTCGATGCCCACAAGGAAAACCCGGCCGACTTCGTCCTGTGGAAGGAATCCGCCCCCACCGAGCCCGGCTGGGATGCGACCTTCTCCGCCGCCGGCACCCGCACGCCGATCTATGGCCGCCCGGGCTGGCACATCGAATGCTCCGCCATGAGCGAGGCCTATCTCGGCGCGGTCTTCGACATTCACGGCGGCGGGCTCGACCTGATTTTCCCGCACCACGAGAACGAGATCGCCCAGTCCCGCTGCGCGCACGGCACGCACGCCATGGCCAACTACTGGATGCACAACGGCTTCCTGCAGGTCGAAGGCCAGAAGATGTCGAAGAGCCTGGGCAATTTCGTCACCATCAACGAGCTGCTCGAAACCGACAAACTCGGCGGTCGCAGCTGGCCGGGAGAAGTTCTGCGCCTCGCCATGCTGATGACGCACTATCGCGAGCCCATCGACTTCTCGGTGAAGCGGCTGGAGGAGGCCGAACAGAAGCTGCGCGACTGGCAGCGCGCTGCGGTCCACAAGCCGGGAACGACCCCGGACGCTACGGTGGTCGAGGAACTTAAGGACGACCTCAACTTCCACCGTGCCGCCGTCGCCCTAGATGTCATCGCCCGCAAAGCCAATCGTGGCACCGAAACGGCGGCCAACTGCCTTGCAGCGACGCTGGAGTTCCTTGGGTTCTCGAGAAGCGCACCGGCCGTGGAGACAGCGGCACCGCCGGGCGTTGAAGCCGCCATCGCCGACCGCCTCGCCGCCTTCGAAGCCCGCGACTTCGCCAAGGCCGACCAGATCCGCGCCGACCTCCTCGCCCAGGGCATCCAGCTCATGGACAGCAAGGACGAAACCGGCAAGCGCGTCACCAAATGGGAGCTCAAGCGGTGACCCAAATCATCGACCACGTCGGCCTGCGTGTCTCCGATTTCCCGCGTTCGAGGGCCTTCTATACCGAGGCCCTTGGCGCGCTCCGAATCCAGTTGCTCTCCGATTTCGCCGTAGGCCGCGACCATCACGCCGGCTTCGGCATCGAGCATCCCAGCTTCTGGATCTCGGACGGCCTTACCGCCCGCGCTGCGACCCATGTCGCGTTCACCGCAAAGAGCCGCGCGGAAGTCGAGGCCTTCTATTCCGTCGCGCTGTCGATGGGCGGCCGCGACAATGGCGCGCCGGGGCTGCGCGCCCACTACCACCCCAACTACTACGGCGCCTTCGTCCTCGATCCGGACGGGCACAACATCGAGGCGGTGTGTCATGACCCAGCCTGAGACGTCGACGAGTAGCGCCCCGGTCACCGGCGGCTGCCAGTGCGGGGCGGTGCGCTTCGCCATCGGTCGGCTGGGCCGTGCCACCATCTGCCACTGCCGCATGTGCCAGAAGGCCTTCGGCAGCTTCTTCGGCCCGCTGGTCACCGCCCACGACCTCGTCTGGACGCGTGGCGCGCCCGCGTGGTTCCAGAGCTCCGACCAGGTCCGCCGAGGCTTCTGCGCCGCCTGTGGCACGCCGCTGGCGTACGACTACGGCGATCCGGCCATCGAGATCGCGATCGGCGCGCTGGATGACCCCGAAGTCGCAGCGCCGGTCCTGCAGGTCAATCCGCACGACAAGCTGGCCTTCTTCGACGGTCTCACCGCGCTGCCCACCCGCAAGCCGGGCGAAGCGCCGGGCGCCGACGCCTTTGTCGCGGCCATCGTCTCGCACCAGCATCCCGACCACGACACCGAAACCTGGCCGCCGGCCGAAGGCTTTGCCCGATGAACGCGCTCCGCACCTACTATCCCGAGATCGAGCCCTATGCCTCGGGCCACCTCGACACCGGCGACGGCCATTCCGTCTATTGGGAGAGGATCGGCACGCCCGGCGCCAAGCCGGCCGTGTTCCTCCATGGCGGGCCGGGCGGCGGCCTCAGCCCCAACCAGCGGCGCGTGTTCGATCCCGCCCGCTACGATGTGCTGCTGTTCGATCAGCGCGGCTGCGGCAAGTCCACGCCTTTCGCCGCGCTGGAAAACAACACCACCTGGCACCTCGTCGCCGATATCGAGCGCCTGCGCGAAATGGCCGGCGTCGATCGCTGGATGGTGTTTGGCGGCTCCTGGGGCTCGAGCCTCGCGCTCGCCTATGCCGAACGCCACCCCGAGCGCGTCACCGAACTGGTGCTGCGCGGCATCTTCACCCTGCGCCGCTGGGAGCTGCAATGGTACTACCAGCACGGCGCCTCGCTGCTGTTCCCCGACAAGTGGCAGCACTTCCTCGCGCCGATCCCGCCCGAAGAGCGCGGCGACATGATCGGCGCCTATCGCCGCCGGCTCGTCGACCCGGATCGCGAGACGCGCCTTGCGGCTGCCCGCGCGTGGGCCAAATGGGAAGGCGAAACCATCACGCTGCTGCCCGATCCGGGCGTCAGCAATGCGTTTTATGCCGATGACTACGCGCTCGCCTTCGCCCGCATCGAGAACCACTACTTCGTCCACGAAGGCTGGATGGAAGAGGGGCAACTGATCCGCGACGCCCACCGGCTGCGCGATATCCCCGGCGTTATCGTTCAGGGGCGCTATGATATCGCCTGCCCGCCCCAGACCGCCTGGGACCTGCATCAGGCCTGGCCGGAGGCCGAGTTCATCATGGTCGAAGGCGAAGGCCACGCCCTCAGCCAGCCCGGCATCCTGCATGAACTGATCGAGGCGACCGACCGCTTTGCCGGAGGTGGAATGTGACCGATGAACCCGTAGCCGAAGAAGCCTATCGCTTCCGCGAATATTCCGGCGGCTGCCAATGCGGCGCCGTGCGCTTCCACGCCACTCAGCTCGTCGACAACCCGCACCTCTGCTACTGCCGCATGTGCCAGAAGGCGACCGGCAATCTGTTCGCAGCTCTCGTCGGCATCCGCTACGAGCACCTGACCTGGACCCGCGGGGAGCCGGCGCGCTTCCGCAGCTCGGGCGAGGTCGATCGTGGCTATTGCCGCGATTGCGGCACCTCGCTGTTCTACCACAACACCACCGGCCGCCACGTCTCGATGTCCATCGGCGCCTTCGATGAGCCGCAAATGATCCCGGTGCTCTACCAGATGGGCATGGAGGGCAAGCATCCCTCGCTCGTCCATCTCGATGCGGTCGAGATCGTCGGCACCACCGAAGGCGCTAACGATTCCAGCTGGTGGAGCGCCATCAAGGCCACAAACCACCAGCACCCCGATCATGACACGGCCGACTGGCCGCCTCGCAACTGAGAAGCCGCATGTCCAAGGAACGCCTCTACCTCTACGACACCACCCTGCGCGACGGGGCGCAGACGGCCGGCATCGAGTTCTCGCTGGAGGACAAGATTTCGGTCACCGCGCTGCTCGAGGCGTTGGGCGTCGACTATGTGGAAGGCGGCTATCCCGGCGCTAATGTCGTCGACGACCAGTTCTTTGCCGAGACCCGCACCCGCGACGCCATTTTCACCGCCTTCGGCATGACCAAGCGGGCAGGGCGCTCCGCCGGCAACGATCCGGGCGTGCAGGCCATCCTTAACGCCGCCTCCGACGCCGCGTGCTTCGTTGGCAAGAGCTGGGACAAGCAGGTCAAGGTCGCGCTCGAGATCAGCCTCGAGGAAAACCTGAAAAACCTCGCCGAAACCGTCGAGGCCTCGGTCGCGGCCGGCAAGGAAACCCTGGTCGACTGCGAGCACTTCTTCGATGGCTACAAGTCCAACCCGGCCTATGCCCTGAAATTCGTCGAAACCGCCATCGCCGCCGGCGCCCGCTGGGTCGTGCTGTGCGACACCAATGGCGGGACGCTCCCCTCAGAGGTCGAGGAGATCGTTGCTTCGGTGCTGACGGTCGCCCCCGGTGACCACCTCGGCATCCACGCCCATGACGATACTGGCCAGGCCGTCGCCAACTCGCTCGCCGCCGTCCGCGCCGGCGTCCGGCAAATCCAGGGCACGCTCAACGGCATCGGCGAGCGCTGCGGCAATGCCAATCTGGTGACGCTGATCCCCACCCTCGCGCTGAAGCCCGCCTTTGCCGATCGCTTCGAGATCGGCATCGGCCCCGAGCAGCTCGAACGCCTCACCGGCATCGCCCGCGCCTTCGACGAGCTGCTCAACCGCGCCCCCTCGCGGCAGGCGCCCTATGTCGGCACCGCCGCCTTTGCCACCAAGGCCGGCATCCATGCCTCCGCCCTCGCCAAGGATGTGTCGAGCTATGAGCACGTCCCGCCCGAGCTGGTCGGCAACGAACGCTCGATCATGGTCAGCCAGCAGGCCGGCAAGTCGAACCTCCTCGCCGCGCTGAAGCGGCATGGCATCGCCGTCGCCAAGGACGATCCCCGCCTCGACAAGCTGCTGCGCACCGTCAAGCAACGCGAAGCGCGCGGCTATTCCTACGACGGCGCCGACGCCTCGTTCGTACTGCTGGCTCGATCCGCTCTCGGCACGCTGCCGGAATTCTTCGAGGTCGAAAGCTACCGCACCAGTGTCGAGCGCCGGCACAATGCGAGGGGCGAGCAGATCACCGTCACCGAAGCGGTGGTCAAGATTGTCGTCGAAGGCGAGCGGCTGATGTCGGTCGCCGAAGGCAACGGCCCGGTGAACGCTCTCGATCTGGCGCTCCGCAAGGATCTCGGCAGCTACTCCGAGCGCATCGCCGATCTCGAACTGGTGGATTTCAAGGTCCGTATTCTGGACGGCGGCACGGGCGCGGTCACCCGTGTACTGGTGGAAAGCCGTGACGGCACCGGGGAGCGCTGGTACACCATCGGCGTCAGTCCCAATATCATCGACGCCTCATTTGAGGCGCTATACGAGTCGATTACCTATAAGCTGATGAAGTCCGAGGCAGCCTGAGCCTTTCCCCGCGGCAGAGGGGCAGGTTGCCCGCCCGCACGCGGAGCCGATCGCTGAACCGCCGTAAAGACCATCGCGCCGTTTTGCTGACCCTTGCCGGGGCAGGGGCGTCGCTGCTCGTCATGCTGGTGGTGCTCGGTGAGCCGGCGCTGCGCGCCTGCCTCCCCGATACGCGCGGCACCTATGCCTGCTTGCGCGATGCCGCTGCCGAGCGGCTGAGACTCCCGGCTAGCACTGCCCCTGTGTTGCCCGAAACCCGGACGGCCGAAATCGCCGAGCCGCTGGCCGAGCTGGCCGAGGCAACCGAGCCGCAGCCTGTCGCTTCCGAGCCGATCAAGCCCGCAGCCGTACCATCCGAATCGCAACCGCCAGAGGCGTTACCGGTGGTGCCCGAGGCACCGGTGCCTGCGACAGCAGGACCGGCCTCAACCAGCCCGGCGGCCGCAGCGCCAGTGTCGTCACCGCCCAGCGCGGCACCGGTCGAACCCGCAATCCCGGCACCAACCGCATCTGACATCCCTGCGACTGCCGATGGCCCCATCGTGCCGCTAGCGGACCCGCTTGCGGCGCCCGCCGCTGAGTCCCCGGCCGCGCCACCAGCGCAACCACCGGCTGTCCCGTCCTTGGTCCCGCCACCCATCGTCACCGCCGACATCGAGCCGGAGCCGGCGCGCCCGCCCTATCGCCCGGCGTCCGGCAAGCTCGAACGCCCTCCGGTCACGACAGCTCCGGAAAATGTCCCGGCGGCGCCCGCCATCGAAACCGCAATGCCGGACAGTCCTCCACCGGTCATCGTCGCTGTGCCGGCCGCACCGCTGCCGGCCGAGACCGGCTCCATCGAGAACCCGATTCCGCCCCTCGTCGAGACGCTGCCGCAGCCACAGCACCTTGCCTTGCCGCAACTGCCGCCGCCGCCGCTTGCGCCCGAGCCGGTCGCGATCCCCGCGCCGGCCGCGCCGGCTGAAACCGCCGCGACATCGGCGCCCGCAGAGCCCGCTGAACGGCTTGCCGACCAGCCCCTGCCCAGCAGCGCGCTGCCCCCCGCAACAATTGCCGACGCGGAAGGCGCAGTTGCGGCCAACGTACCGGCGGCGCCGGTCCCAGCCGAGTCCGCCGCCGCTGCGGCCACCGCCATCGCTGATCCTGCTCCGGCGCCCGTCCCAGTGCCGCCGCCCGCACCTGTGCTACCCAAGCAGTCGGTAGCCGAGGTTTCGCCGATCCCGGACGAATCCGCGCCCAGTGTCACGGCCACGCCGCCTGAAGAACCCACCATCGACACCATCGCCTTCGACGTGACCGGCACTGTGGTTGCCGGTGACGGCCCGCAGGGCGCCATCATCCAGCTCTATGTCGACTCTGAACTGGCGGGAGCGGGCGAGGTGCTCGACGGCCGCTGGGAGGTGTACGGGGCGCCGTTGTTTGCCGCCCCGCTGCAGATGCTGCGCGCCGTCGCCATCGATCCGGAGACCGGGCGCATCCTCGGCGAAACCGAGATCAGCATCGAACTCGAACTGCCTGAGTCCGCTGCCCCGCCGGCCGATGAAGAAATCGCCGCTACGCTGCCCGACCGCATCGCCGATGTCGCGTCAGCAAGCCCCGTGCCCGCGACCCCGCAGCCGGCGCCACCTGAACCCGCCGCGATGCCGGAGCCGCCCGCGCCCGCGAGCCGCAATGCCGACCTGGCGGCGACGCCGGCGGAGGGCCCGCCGGAACAGTCTGTGCCCGCTGCCCAGCCGTTGCCGAAGGCGTTGCCGCCGCTGCGCACTGTCGTGCCCCAGGGCGAGACGGCGTCGGTCACCATCCTGCCCAGCGCGCCGTCGCGTCTCGTCGACGTCCCCGGCAGCGGGTTTGCGGTTCTCGGCAACTGACCTCGACATCTGCGTAGGCGCTTTCGCCTTGCCTTCCCCATGCTGATCTTTTATCGGTCAATGGCGATGAACACGATGCCGGACGACGATATCGCCAATGTCATGCGCGCGCTGGGTCACCCGGTGCGTTTGAGCATTCTGCGCATTCTCGCCAACCAACGGCCGGGCGATTGCTGCTGCACCGACGTCACCCAGTCGCTGCCGCTGGCACAGTCCACCGTCAGCCAGCACATCAAGGTGCTGCTCGATGCCGGTCTGGTCGAGCGACACTCCAAGGGCACGCGCAACTGCTACTCGTTGCGCGCTGACCGCCTGGCCCAGTTCGGCACGGCCTGGAACGGCCTCTTCGACGGACTGACCGAACCGGTAACAGCGAAAGAGCTCGCCTAACTTGGCTTCCGACACAGCAAATCAATCCGCCCGCCCCACGGTGAGCGCGGACGAAGGCGGGCTTTTCGCCACCGTTCGCAACCTCTGGCCCTATATGTGGCCGGCGGGCCGCGCCGACCTGAAGCTGCGTGTGCTGCTTGCCATTGGCGCGCTGCTGCTCTCCAAGGTCGCGACGACCCTGGTGCCGTTCCTCTACAAGTGGATCATCGACAGCCTCGATGGCACCACGGTCGATCAGGCCCTGATCGCCGGCCTCGCTGTGCCAGTGGTGCTGGTTGTCGCCTACGCCGTCGGCAACGTCATCGACGCCGGGTTCCAGCAATTGCGCGACGTGCTGTTCGCCTCGGTCGGTCAGCACGCCGTCCGCCGGCTCGCCTATCGCACCTTCGAACACCTGCATCGCCTGTCGCTGCGCTTTCACCTGCAGCGGCGCACCGGCGGGCTGAGCCGGGTCATCGAGCGCGGCACCAAGGGCATCGAGACCGTGGTGCGCTTCACCATGCTCAACACTGCCCCCACGCTGGTCGAGTTCATCATCACCGGCGTGATCTTCGTGGTGTTCTTCGGCGTCAGCTACCTCGGCGTCCTCGTCGCCACTGTCTGGCTCTACCTCTACTTCACCATCAAGGCGTCCAACTGGCGTATCGCCATCCGCCGCGACATGAACGACAGCGACACCGACGCGAACGGCAAGGCGATCGATAGCCTGCTCAACTTCGAGACGGTGAAATACTTCGCCAACGAGAAGATGGAGGCCGAGCGCTTCGATCGCTCCATGCAGAAATACGAGCGTTCGGCCATCCGCATCTGGACCTCGCTGGGCTTTCTCAATTTCGGTCAGGCGCTGATCTTTTACACCGGCGCCGCCACCATCGGCGTCATGGCCGTCTATGGCGTCCTCAACAAGTCCATGACGCTGGGCGATTTCGTCCTGCTCAACACCTTCCTCATGCAGATCTACCGGCCGCTGAACTTCATCGGCTTCGTCTACCGCGAAATCCGCCAGGGCCTCACCGACATCGAGGCAATGTTCAAGCTCCTCGACCAGCCGCCGGAGATCACCGATCGGCCGGGCGCCGGTCCCTTGGCCGTTACCGGCCCGGTGATCCGCTTCGAGGATGTGAAGTTCCACTACGATCCGGACCGGCCGATCCTCAAGGGCATCAGCTTCGAAGTGCCCGCCGGCAAGACCATCGCCGTGGTCGGCCCGTCGGGCGCTGGCAAGTCTACGATCTCGCGGCTGCTCTACCGATTCTACGACGTCATCGAGGGCCGCATCACCATCGATGGGCAGGACGTGCGCGACGTGACGCAGGAGAGTCTCCGCCGCGTCATCGGCATGGTCCCCCAGGATACGGTGCTTTTCAACGACACCATCATGTACAACATCCGCTATGGCCGTCCCGACGCCACCGATGCGGAGGTGCGCGAGGCCGCCGAACTCGCCCAGATCGGCAAGTTTATCGAGAGCCTGCCCAAGGGCTACGATACCCCGGTCGGCGAGCGTGGGCTGAAGCTCTCGGGCGGCGAGAAGCAGCGCGTCGCCATCGCCCGCACCATCCTCAAAGGCCCGCCGATCCTCATCCTCGACGAGGCGACCTCGGCGCTCGACACCAAGACCGAGCAGGACATCCAGTCCGCCCTCGATCTGGTTTCTGCCAACCGCACCACGCTGGTCATTGCTCACCGGCTGTCCACCGTCATCAAGGCCGACGAGATCATCGTGTTGCGCGACGGCCAGATCGCCGAGCGCGGCACCCATATCGACCTGCTCAACCGCGCCGGCCTCTATGCCCAGATGTGGAACCGCCAGCGCGAGGCCTCCGAGGTCGAAGAGCTCGCCCGCCGCGTCGCCAGCGACCCCGAAGGCTTCATCAAGCGCGGCGTGCCGGCAGCGGAGTGAGTAGCGACCGCCGGCGCGCCGGCGGTCAATCGCGCGAGTGGCGCGATTTGAGCTGCGAAAGCGCTGAGCCTTGCGAAGCGCAATCGTCCCGCAGGGCGTTGGCAGCGAACGCACTACGCCTTGCTGCCCAACGCGGGTGGTTCGTGATTGGCCTCCCAGGCCGCGAGCGCGCGGTAGACACTGTCGTGGCGCAGCTTGCTGGCTTCCATGAGCGCCTCGATATCCCTGCGGGGCGCCGTGGCATTGCGCGTCAGCAGATTGCGCAGGGCTGCCATGGACAGCACCACGGCGACGGCTTCTCCATCGCGGACGATCTCGACAGGATCGTGCTGCGCCGTCTCGATGACGGCATTGATGCTCTGTCCAGCCTCGTCGACGGAATAACGGATCATGGTCCACGCACTCCAGCTCTTGCTGACCCAGCGTAGCAAAAGGCCCGGGTGCGAAACACCCGGGCCCCGTTATTTCCGTTTTGGCGTTGGGACTACTCCGCCGCCTGCCGGCTGACCACGGTCACACCATCCTGCTCGGTCTCGACCAATCCCGAACCGTCGGTCTTGATGAACCGCTGCGTGCTGTCGATGCCCGCCGGAATGGCGATCTCGGTGCCATCCGGTGTCACCGCATGCTCCGTCGCCTGCCGCCGCGTGAAGAACGAGGCAAAGCTGCGATTGGCGAACACGATGTCAAACACCCCACCAAACACCGCGAACACCGGACGCAGTACCTTCTGGCCGAACCAGCTCCGCCACACCACACTGGGGGCGGTCACCATCACCGGCACCATCACCAGCGTCAGCGCGGTCGACACAAACAGGCCGGACACCAGCGCGGCGCTGAGGTGCGTGAACCACGAACCGGCAATGCCGCCCATCACGATCTCGCGGCGGATGAAGTCGAACTCGACATTCAGTGCCATCGGGATCACGCCCAGCGCCGTCACCGTCGCGGTCAGCAGCACTGGCCGCACGCGCTGCGACATGGTGATCAGCATCGCCTTCACCGGCTCCACGCCATCCTCACGGGTGTAGTGGTTGTAGGTGTCGATCAGCACGATGCCGTTCTTCACCACGATGCCGGCCAGCGCCACGATGCCGAGCCCGGTCATGATCGCCGAGAAGCTCATCCCGGTCACCACCATGCCCAGCAGCACGCCGCCGATCGACATCACCACCGTCGTCAGCGTCACCAGCACCTGGTAGAAGCTGTTGTACTCGAGCAGCAGCACGAACGCGATCAGTGCCAGTGCCGCCATCAGCGCCCCGCCGATGAAGGCATTTGTGTCGCCGATCTGTTCGTCGGCACCACCAAACACCACCGTGGTGGTCGAGGGGAAACCCTGCTCGGCCACCCAGGCCTTCAGTGTCTCGATCTTGGCATCGGCTGCCACGCCCGGCGTCAGGTTGGCGGCGACCGCCATCTGATAGAGGCCGTTCTTGCGGCTGATATTGGCCACCTTCGGAACCGCTTCGCGCTTGATGAAGTTCGAAACCGGCACCAGGCCCGCCGAAGTCACGATCCTGAGCGAGTCGAGGCTGTCGAACGAGCGTTCTTCGAGCGGCAGACGCACGCGGATATCCAGCTCGTCATCGGCATCGTCCGGCCGGTAGCTGCCCAGCTTCACACCCGACGTCACCAGCTGCACATAAGGGCTGAGTTCCCGCACGCCGATGCCGTACTTGGCGGCGGCGACGCGGTCGATGGTCACTTCCCAATCGATACCCGGAGAGGGGCGACCGTCTTCGATGTCGATCGTGTCGCCCAACTCGTTCTCGACATAGTCGCGCAGCTTGGTCACCACCGGCACAAGGTCGGCATAGACCGAACTCTCGACGCTGAGATTGATGGCCTTGCCGGCCGGCGGGCCGTTCTCCTGCGCCGCGATCTGCACCTCGATACCCGAGATATCGGCAACCCGGTCGCGGATATCCTGGAAGATCACGTCGGCTTTGACGCGCTCGTTATAGGGCATCAACTGCAGGCTGAACTGGCCGATCGTATCGGGCGGAGCGCTGCCGCCCATCCCGCCGCCACCGGTTCCCGCGAAGGTCATGATCGAGTCCTGGACGCCCTGCACCTGCAGAATCTCGTTCTCGACTTCCACCAGCAGGTCACGCACCTGCACCGGCGAGTAGTTGCCGCGCGCAATGACATTGACCGTGCCGAACTCGGCCTCCGAGGCAGGGAACGCCTCGACGCCGGTCGGGTTGGAAATGTAGAGCGCAAACATCCCGATGACCACCGAGAAGCCGGCAATCAGTGTCAGGATCGGATGTCGGATCAGCGCCTGCATGAAGCGGACATAGACCCCGGTGACGCCGCGAACCTTCTTCACGTCGAACTTGTCGGGATACATCACCACGTCGGCCGCTTCCTTGGCCTTCTGGTCGACATGGCTCGAGGCGATGATGGCACCGATCACCGGCATGAACACCAGCGCCGAGAGCAGCGAGGCGATCATCACCACGATCACGATGATCGGCAGGTAGCTCATGAACTTGCCGATGATGCCCGGCCAGAACAGCAGGGGGATGAAAGCGCCAAGCGTCGTGAAAGTGGCCGAAACCACCGGCACGAACATCTTGCGCGCCGCGAGGATGAACGCCTCCTTCTTGGGGACACCCTCCTGCAGCTTTCGTTCCGCGTACTCCACCACCACGATCGGATCGTCGACCAGAACGCCCACCGCCAGCACCAGTCCGAACATGATCATCATGTTGATGGTCATGCCGAGCATCTGCACCACGAGGAAGGCGATCATGAACGAGATCGGGATCGAGGTGCCGATCATCAGAGCGGGGCGGACGCCAAGCGTGGCGACGCAAACCGTCATCACCAGCGCCACGGCGGTCAACACCGCCGCTTCCAGCGAGCGGAACAGGTTCTTGGTCGTGTCCGCCTGATCGACGAGGAACGAGTACTGGATGCCCGCCGGCCAGTCCTTGGTGACCTCCTTCGTCACTTGGCGAACTTCGTCGCTGATGTTGATGACGTTGGAGCCGAGGTCCTTGATCACGCCCAGCGTGATGGCAGGCTGCCCGTTCACATGGGCGTATTCTGTCGCATCCTCGAACGTGCGCGTAACCGTCGCAACGTCTTGGAAGGTCACGACATTGTCGCCTTCGGTCTTGATTGGCAGCGAATAGACGTCGGCCGCCGTGGTGATCAGGCCCGGCACTTCGACGTTGAACGATCCGTTGCCGGTGTCCAGCGTGCCGCCCGGCACCACCAGATTGTTCCGTGCCAGCGCATCGAACAGCTGCGCGGCCGTGAGGTTATAGGCCTCCAGCCGGTTCATATCGATGGTGACGGCCAGCATCTCGTCGCGAGAGCCCGAGATAGTCACGCTCTGGGCGGTGCCGATATCTTCCAGTGCGTCCTGCAACTCCTTGGCGTGCTTGACGAGGCTCCGCTCCGGCACATCGCCATAGACCGCTACCGAAATGGATGGCGTCGAGGTGAACGAGATCTCGGTCACCGTCGGCTCGTTGGCATCTTCGGGCAGTTCGCTGGAAACGCCGTCGAGCTTGGCCCGGATGTCGGCGAGGGCAAGATCCTTGTCGGCGTTGACGTTGAACTCGAGAAACACCGAAGCATGGCCGGTCGTGGCCGTCGAGGTGTAGTTCTCCAGCCCGTCGATGTCCTTGATCCGGTCCTCGATCGGCTTGGCCAGCAACCGCTCCGCGTCGCGCGGGCTCACGCCCGTCTGGCTCACCGAAACGTAGAAATACGGGATGTCGATTGCCGGAAAGCTCTCCTTTGGCAGGGAGCTGTAGGCCATGAAACCGCTCGTCAGCAGCAGCAGCATCACGGTGAGCACGACGCGCGGCATTCTCAGCACGCGCTCGAGGAAGTTCATCATGATGCAACCCCTTCGTCCGACGTTTCAGCGGCGGACGTGCCCGCCGTCACATTGGTTGCGTCGACCACCTGTCCTGCCTGGACGAACTCCTGGCCGACCGTGATCACGTCGATAGTTGCCGGCAGTCCGGTCACCCAGACCCCGTCCCGGGAGTCCGACAGGATCGTCACCGGATAGAACGCCACCGTGCTGTTCTCGACGGCGCGAACCCCCAGTTCGCCCTCGTCATTCAAGGTCAGCACCGACTGGGGCAGCAGGTGCGCCGGCACCGAGCCAAGATTGACGACGGCGGTTGCGGTAACGCCACTCAACAGGCTGCCATTGGGGTTAGGAACCTCGATTTCCACCGGGAACGACCGGGTCGCATCATCGGCGATCGAGGCGAGGTAGCTTACCTTGCCCTCGGCCGACTGTCCGGTGACCGTGGTCACCTTCGCCTCGAGGCCGATCTTGGCGAGGTTCATGCGGGCTTCCGGAACCGAGCCGACAAACAGCATCGGGTCGAGTTCCACCACCGTTGCGCACGGCATGCCGGCCGACAACATGCTGCCCACGCTGGCGATCGGGTCCTGCACCACCCCGGCGACTTCCGTCTTGACCTGGGTGCGCTCGAGTTCACGCTGCGCCTGGTCCAGCGCCGACTTGGCGCTGGTCAGCTGCACTTCGTAGGTCGTGGCGGTGTTGGCCGCCGCCAGACCCTTCTGCCGCAGTTCTGCATTGGTGTCATACTGCAGCTGCGCCTGCGCCAGCGCCGCTTCCGCCTGCGTCACCGCCAGCCCGCGCGAGCCTTCTTCCAGCGTGCACACCACCTGGCCTGCCGTCACCCGGTCGCCCTTGGCCACCAGCACCGCCGTGACGACGCCGTTGGTTTCCGGGGTCACGGTGACCGTGCTCTTCGCCTCGGTCCGGCCGCGCACCGGCGCTTCGATCGAGAAGGCCTGCAGCGTGAAGGTCTCAGTCCGCACCGACTGCTTTGGCGCGGAATCGCCGGTGGACTGCGCCACCCGCTCCGCAATCGTCAGATGCGGGTCAAAATCATAGTGGGTGGTGTGCGGCTCGAGCCCCGCATCCTTCAGCCCGTTCGTGATCGGGCCGCCCTCGGGCTCCACGATGGAGACGATGGGCGTCTCGCCATTGCCGGGGCCATTGCCACCGACCACCAGGGTGCCGCTGCCCAGCCAGGCCGCAGCAATCAGGGTGATCACCCCCGCCGTACCGTAGGAATAGATCGCACGCATTCGTAAGTGTCCCTCTACTCTGCCGCTTCGGCGTCGACCGCATCGGGTCGCGCCAGCGCCAGCAATCTGCCCCGGTGGGCGTGGATGTAGTCGCGGCTGGCCGCGATACAAGTGCGGCCGTAGCCGATGATCCACTCGTCCGCCGGTTTCTTGTGTTCTTTCATCAGGTCGTCAAACTCTGTCAGCTGTCGTTCGATGTCCGCGAGGCGTTCATTCAGTCGCTGCTCGACCAGAGAGCGCGGAAGTTCCCCCACGAAGCGCACGAACAAGATAAATTCGCTGCGAAACTCATCGTCGCCAAGTTTCTCATAGAGCGAAGAAAGAAACGCTGACCGGCCAGCTTCAGTAATCGAATAGATACGCTTGGACGGCTTGCCGTCCTGAACTTCGACGCGCGCAGTGACGAGCTCCTCTTTTTCCAGCCGCGCCAGCGCCGGATAGATCGCACCATAGCTGGCGTCGGTGAAATACGCGTACTCGCCCTCTATGGAGCGCTTCCGGATTTCATAGCCGGAGGCGTCTTCCTCAAAAAGGATCGCGAGGCAGATCGTCCTGACGTTCATAAGTTCCTTTCGCACCGGCATATATCGAACCAGCATATGCCGGTGCAATATACCTGTGCGGAACTTTACGCAATGACGCGGGCGCTGGATCAGCCATGCGCGATGCGCAATGGTTTATCAGCGGTTCTCGGCCTGCCTGCCGGCGCTGCCCTCAGGCCAGCAGACGCCGCATTTCGGCCGCCGCGGCCGCCGCCAGCTCAATGCTGGCTGCCGCCACGAAGTATGGGTTGAGGAATTGCCGGTCGGCATGTCCGCAGTCGAGCGGGCTTCCGTCCAGCCCGATCACCGCGCCGCCCGCTGCTTCAAGCACGGCCTGGCCGGCGGCGGTATCCCATTCGCAAGTGGGGGTAAATCGCGGGTAAAGCTCGGCTTTCGCTTCCGCCAACAGGCAGAACTTCAGCGAAGAGCCAACAGACACATCCTCACTCACCGAGAATGCCTCGCACAGCGAAGCCAGCGCTGCATGACCATGCGAGCGCGACGCCACAACGCGGATCGGCCGCTCGCCGGAAACGGCAAGCGAGCGCACGGCCTCGATCCGCCCATCGACGACCCCGCCTGCGAACGCTCCGTCCGGCCCACCCCAGTAGATCGCGCCTGTCGCCGGTGCCAGCACCACGCCCCGCACTGGCCGCCCGGCCTCGCAATAGGCGATGTTGACCGTGAACTCGCCGTTGCGCTTGAGGAACTCCTTGGTCCCATCCAGCGGGTCGACGACGAAATACCGGCCGCTGAGGTCCGGAATGATCCCGGCCGCGACACTCTCCTCGCCCAGCACCGGAATGCCCGTATCGGCCAGCGCCGCCAGGATCACCGCCTCGGCCCGCTGGTCGGCTTCGGTCACTGGCGAGCCGTCGCCCTTTTGCTCCGCCGTGAATGGCGTCGCATAGACCTCGAGGATCACCGCGGCCGCGGCGATCGCCGCGGCATTCATCTGCTCGGTCAAGGTCATGTCAGGAAATCTCGATGTCGAGGCCAAGGTCCAGCGGTCGGGCGCCCATGGTGATCTGGCTCGACGAGATATAGTCGACGCCAGTCTGTGCAATACCGCGCACCCGTTCGAGCGTCACGCCACCCGAAGCTTCCAGTCGCGCGCGTCCGCCATTGATCCGCACCGCTTCGCGCAACTGGTCATTCTCCATATTGTCGAGCAGGACGATTTGCGCCCCTGCTTCCATCACTTCGCGCAGTTCCGCCAGGGTCGCCACCTCGATTTCGATGGCCACCAGATGCCCGGCATTCGCGCGCGCCGCCCGATACGCCGCCCCCGCGCCGCCCGCCACTGCAATGTGGTTGTCCTTGATCAGGATCGCGTCGCTCAGCGCAAACCGATGGTTCCAGCCCCCGCCGCAGCGCACCGCATGCTTCTCGAAGGCCCGCAGCCCGGGCGTCGTCTTCCGCGTGTCGCAGATCCGCGCATCGGTCCCCGCAACCGCCTCAACGAACTTCTGCGTGAGACTCGCTATCCCGCTCAGGTGATTCACGAAATTCAGCGCTGTCCGCTCCGCCGCCAGCAGCGCCCGCGCATTGCCCGAGACCACCGCCACGATGCCTCCGCGAGCGACCGCATCGCCATCGGCAAGCTGCGCGTCGAAGCTCACGCCGCCGACTTGCCGGAACGCCTCCGCCGCCAGCGCCAACCCGGCAATCCGCCCCGCCTCCCGCGCCGACATCGTCGCCGTCGCCACCGCATCAGCCGCAATCGTCGCCTGCGAGGTCAGGTCCCCGGAGAGCCCCAGGTCCTCGGCCAGCGCCCGCCGCACCGCATCCTCAACCAGATGCTCGGGCAGGGCAGGGATGTCGTCGGCAAGGGCCATCGTCGCCTCCATGGTCGCGGCGGGTTTACGCGCCGGTCGTGCCGCTGTCCACACCGCGACTTATCCCCCCGCACCCCAGCCCCCGCATCATGCCTCCCACCAACGGAGGCACCGATGCCCAGAACCAATGCCCAACTGCGCCGACTCTGGCGCGACTACGAGTGCAACGAAGCGCGGCTGGTCCGCATTGCTTTTGGGCCCGACAGCATCCGCGTGGCGGCGCCCGCTGCCGACGCCTTCCGGCACCTCGCCGAGATCGCTCTCCGTCACGGCTACCAGATCCGCCCCGCCGACACCGACAGCTACAACTGCCGCACCATTACCGGCGGCAGGCTCAAGAGTCTCCACGCCTATGGCATCGCGCTCGACATCAACTGGCAGACCAACCCGTATCGCGACCATCCCGGCACGCGGCCGCCGCGCTTTTCGCTGAAGCCCACCCAGGCCGAACGCGCCGCCGAAGTCCTGGCCGGCCATGCCGACACCGACATGACGCCAGCAATGATCACCGAGATCGAGGCCGTCACCACCCGCGATGGCCTGCGCGTCTTCAAATGGGGCGGCCATTTCGGCACGCTGAAGGACGCGATGCATTTCGAGCTCGATGTCGGCCCCGAGGAACTCGCCCGCGGGCTCACTCCGCCTGACCGGGCAGCAACGGCAGCGTAAGCCGGAAGCAGGCGCCCTTCCGTCGGCCGTGGATCATCCCCAGCGTGCCCTGCATGCGGGTAATGATCTCGCGGCTGATGGCAAGGCCGAGCCCCGCGCCGCCCAGCGCGCTCTTTTCGCCGCTGTCGCCGCGATAGAACTTGTCGAAGATGCGATCTGCGTCCTCGGAGCGGATACCGGGCCCGTTGTCGGCCACCTCGACGACATACTGCCCGCCCATCACGAAGCTGCGCACCATGACCACCGGGCGCGGGTCGTCGTTGTACTTTATCGCGTTGGAAATCAGGTTGATCAGCACCTGGCTCAGCCGGTGAGGCTCTGCCATCACCATGCTGCGCCCGGCGCGGTTGCCGGCGCTCAGCGCCGTGCCCCGCTGGCGCGCCAGCGCATGGCAGACGCCGAGCGCCCGGTCGAGCGCCTCTTCCGCGTTGACCAGCCGGCTTTCCAGCCGCCGCTCGCCGCGTTCCAGTGCCGATAGGTCGAGGATTTCGTCGAGCAGCCCGGTGAGCCGCAGGCTCTCGCGGTGGATGGTGTCGATGAACCGCGCCCGGTCGGCTGGTTCAAGTTCCTTTTCCTCGAGCAGGATTTCCGAAAATGCCCGGATCGCCGTCATCGGCGTGCGCACTTCATGGCTGACCTGGCTGAGGAAATCGTCCTTCTGCTGGTCCAGCTCCCGCAATTGCCGGTTGGCACTCTCCAGCTTTGCCGCCGTCGAGCGCAGCTCTGCCGAGGTCCGCTCCAGCCGCTGCGAATACTCGATCGCCTGCTGCGTCTCGTCGGCCATCTGCATGACCTCTTCCAGCGACACCGCTTCGCCCGAGACCACCTTCGACAGCATCACATGCGCCGACGCCGCGCCGATCGAGCCTGCCAGCTCGCGCTCCAGCCGGTCGATGAACCGCGGCGTCGGTGTCAGGGCCTGTCGGCTCACGCCTGCCTCGGCGGCAGCCGCCGCAAACAGGTCGTCCGCCCGCGCGGCACCCAGGACGCGCTGCGCCACGAAGTACAGGTCGTCCGCCGTCGCGCTGGCATGGATCAGCGGCTGCTCGCCGGACCGATTGCGCGCGAACACATCGACGAAGGCCGCCGCCTGGACCCGCTCAAGCAACGACTGGCTGGTGAACAGCGACCCCACCACGAGAACCAGCGTGTTGAGGAACAGGCTCCAGAACACCGCATGCACCAGCGGATCGAGACCCTCCAGTCCGAACAGCGCCTCCGGCCGCAGCCAGCCGATTCCCCACGGCCCTTCCGTCATCAGCACCGCCACCGCCTCCGACGAATTGCCGAAAGAGGGCAGGAAGCTCGACCAGCCCCAGACCAGGAACCCCACCGCCACCGCCGCCGTCGCCGCCTTCAGGTTCGCCTCGCGCCAGAACAGCGCCGCAAGGATCGACGGCAGGAACTGCGCCACGCCCGTGAACGAGATGAGCCCGATCGGCGCCAGCGCGTCGGAATTCCGTGTCAGGTAGAAATAGGCAAAGCCCAGCGCGAGGATCAGCGCGATCGAGAACCGCCGCGCATTCAGCAGCAACTGGCTGACGCTCTGCCGTCCATCTAGTCCGCGCCCCTGCGTCACCCTGAGCAGGATCGGCATCACGATGTGGTTCGACACCATGATCGAGAGCGCGATGGATTCGACGATGATCATCGACGTCGCCGAAGAGAACCCGCCGATGAACGCAAACAGCGCCAGCCCTTCGTTGCCAGCCGACAGCGGCAGCGTCAGCACGAACATGTCCGGGTTCGATCCAGCCGGCATCGCCGTCAGCCCGTAAAGCGCGATCGGCAGGGTGAACAGGCTCATGGCGAGCAGGTAGAGCGGGAATGCCCAGCCGGCGGTCCTCAGGTGGCTCTCGTCGGAATTCTCCACCACCGTGATCTGGAACTGTCGCGGCAGGCAGATCACCGCCGAGGCCGCAAGGATGTTGAGCGCGATCCAGCGCCCGCCAAAATCCTCGGTCGTCGTGATGTCGATGCCGGCCGCCGCCGCATTGTCGAAAATGCTCTCCAGCCCGCCTGCGGCATAGATCACGAAGACCCCGACCGCGATCAGCGCCGTCAGCTTGACGATGGCCTCGAACGCAATGGCGGCCACCACGCCATGGTGCTGCTCCTTGGCATCGACATTGCGCGTGCCGAACAGGATCGTGAACAGCGCCATGCCCGCCGCGATGCCGAGGGCCAGCCCGACCTCGTCGATCCCCTCCATGGCCGAGCGGCCGGCGCTGCCGCCGACAATGGTCTGGATCGAGGAGGTCACCGCCTTCAGCTGCAGCGCGATGTAGGGCGCAATGCCGATCACCGCGATCACCGTCACCAGCACCGCCAGCCGGCTCGATTTGCCAAAGCGCGACGACAGCAGGTCCGCCACCGAGGTGATGCGCTGTACATGGCTGATCCGCACCAGCCGCCGCAGCAAGAACCACCAGCCGACGAACACCAGCGTCGGCCCGATATAGATTGCGAGATACTCGAGCCCGCTCCGCGCCGCCGAGCCCACCGACCCATAGAAGGTCCAGCTCGTGCAATAGACCGAGATCGCCAGCGTATAGACGAACGGCGATTGCAGCAGCCCGCGCTTGCCGCCCCGGGTGTACCGATCGCCCAGATAGGCGATCAGGAACAGCAGCCCGACATAGGCCATCGCGACAAACACGATGAAGTCGGCCGAGAGCATCAGCCGTCGCCTCCCTCGCCACGCTCTTCGGGCAGGTGCTTGCCCAGCCACATCGCGGCGAGCACCAGCGCCGCCCAGGCTGCGAACATGTAGATCAGCTCGACCGGCGCGCCGAACACCCGCGCCTCGTGCTCCACCAGCCCGAGCAGTGGCGGCAGGAAAAGCATCGCGCCGAACACGGTTACAAACAGCGCCGCGCTGACGGTCTTGCGCCGGGTCATCGGCCTACCGCGGTGCGGCCTCCGACACCAGTTGCCGCACCGTCGCCACCACCTCGGCGTTGGAATAGGGCTTGGTGATGAAGCTGGTCGCTCCCAGTTCCTCGGCCACGCGACGGTCCTGCGCCTGGCCCTTGGCCGTGAGGATCAGCACAGGCAGTTCGGCTGTCATTGCATCGGCACGCAACTGCTTCAGAATTTCGAAACCCGAGCGTCGCGGCAGCATCACGTCCAGCACCACCGCCCGTGGCTGCAACCGGCGAACCGCACCGATCACCAGGTCGCCATCGGTCACCGACGCGCACGTCATGCCCGCTCGCTTCAGGATGAACTCCAGCGAGTCGAGAATGGACGGCTCGTCCTCGGCGATCAGCACGTCGATGGCCAATATCCCCCCTTTTGCCGCCGGTCTCCCCTCCGCCAGCCCGATAAGTAAAGCGCAATCGCGATCAAACGCCAACATCAATCGGCGGCGAGGCGCCGAGGCACCAGCGGCGCCCGCACCGCTTCGCTGCCGCCGCCGGCACTCAGCACCTCTTCCTGTCGGCTGGCACAGTCGCGCCTTGTGCACAATCGGCAGGCCGGGCCCACCGGCACGTCACTGGCCGTCGAGCCGAGATCCAGTCCGTCGGCATAGACCGTGTGGTCCGCCTGCAGCACATTGCACGCCAGCATCACCGAGGTCGGTGTCGGCGTGTCGCCGAACCGCGCCGCCCGCCGGGCGCTCGCCCGTGCCACGAACAGGTAGCGCGACCCGTCGGGAAACCGCACCACCTGCCGCACCACGTCCTCGCCGACGCGGAACGCCGTGTAGATGGCCCAGAGCGGACAGGCATGCCCTGCGCTGGGCAACAACAAGCCGGGCAGGGGGAAATGCTTGGTCAGCCGCCCCGCCGGGTCCGAGCGCAGGAACCCGAAGGCGATGCCCTCCACCCCCTTGCGCCGCAGCGTAACCAACCGGTGCGCCACCTGTTCGAAACTGGCGCCGAACCGCTGTTGCAACGCCGCGATGTCGTAGCGCAGCGCCTCGGCCTCGGTGAGAACCGCGTCGTAGGGCATCACCACAGTTCCGGCGAGATACGAACCCAGCGCCCGCTGCGCCAGCCGTCGCGCATCGGGGCTCGACAGCAGTGGCGTCGCCAGCAGCGCATCGACGGCATCCGGCCGCGCCAGCTCGGCATAGAGCCGCGCCAGCTGGAACTGCCGAGTCGCCGCGTTGGCACTCGTCTGAAACCACATGCTGCGCCGCTCCGGGTCATAGCGATACTGCCCGGGGAACCCCTGCGCATCGACCTCCCGGGCCCCGCTCGTCGTCACCTCCACCCCGAATCGCTGCTGCAGCGCCGCACGCAGACTTGCCTCGCCGAACATCCCGTACCCGTCGATTTCGGCGCGCAGTTCCGCGCCGGCCGCCTCCAGTGCCGGGAAATGGTTGGCCTCTTGCGCAATCAGGTCGTCGAGCTCGCGCACGGGCGACAGCGTCCGTCGTGTCTCGCTCGAGCTGTCGAATTGCCCGATCAGCGTCTGCGCCACCGCGCTCAGCCCCACCGTCTCGCGCCGGATCGCGCCGACAAACCGTTGCCGTTCGTCTTCGGCTAGGTCCGGCACGTCCCCCAGAATCTCCGCACCCGACCGCACCGCAGTGATCCCCGACAGGATCTGGTGCAGCAGCTCGGAGAACAGCGGATCGGTCCGCAACCGATTGGCATAGGCATCGGCGCTCGCTATCGCCCCCTGGTAGGCGCGGTGCAGCCCGACGATTGCCGCCGCGGCATCCGGGGCGCTCGCCACCAGTTCGCGCGCTCGCCCGCTGCCCAGCCCGCTCGTTGCAAGCACCGGATCGGCAAAGGCCTCCTCCAGAGCGTTGATCAGCCGCTGCTCGCCTTCGCCGGTCAACTCGTCGAGCGGCAGGTCCAGCCCTTCGGCGATGCGCTTCAACAGCGCGCCACCGACCTCCCGCTTGTTGCGCTCGATCAGGTTGAGATAGCTCGCCGAAATCCCCACAGACCGCGCGAGACCTGCCTGGGACAGCCCGATCGCCCGCCGTTTCGTCGCGATGCGTAATCCGATCGGTGCGCGCATCCATCACCCCCAGTCAATGAATTGACAGGAAACGTCTTCAGTCCGCACAAGAATTGACAGATTTTACGTTTGTTTACAATGAGATATTGCGTGTGTTTTCAGCTGGTCGCATCACTTGGGTGAGCGGTGAGGAGCATCCGGCATTGTACCGGGCCCCCCGCCATCAAAGAGGAGGACTTGATGACGGATCTCAAGGGATTCAGCCGCCGCACGCTTCTGAAGGGCGGCATGGCGAGCATTCTTGCCACCGGCACCATGCCGTTGTTCTTCACCCGGGGCGCCTATGCCCAGGAATTCTGCAACAACCCGACCGGTGACACGGTCACCTTCGGCTTCAATCTGCCGCTCACCGGCGCCTATGCCGAAGAAGGTGCGGACGAGGAGAAGGCCTACAAGCTCGCCGTCAAGCACCTGAACGGCGAAGGCGATGGCGGCATGCTCTCGACGCTGAAGCCCACCGTGCTCAAGGGCAATGGTCTGCTCGGCAAGAAGGTCGCGTTTGTGACCGGCGATACCGCCACCAAGGCCGATCAGGCCCGCGCTTCGGCCACCCGAATGATCGAGCGCGATGGCGCCATCATGATCACCGGCGGCTCATCCTCGGCCGAAGCCATCGCGGTGCAGGGTCTCTGCCAGGAGATGGGGGTCATCTTCATGGCCGGCCTGACCCACTCAAACGACACCACCGGCAAGGACAAGCGCCGCTACGGCTTCCGCCACTTCTTCAACGCCTACATGTCGGGCATCGCGCTCGGTCCCGAACTGGCCAAGGCCTATGGCCCCGATCGTCGCGCCTACCACCTCACCGCCGACTACACCTGGGGCTGGACGCAGGAAGAATCCATGCGGGCCGCCACCGAAGGCCTCGGCTGGCAGACGGCCCAGGCGGTCAAGACGCCGCTCGGCGCCGGTGACTTCAGCCAGTACCTGACCCCGGTGCTCAACTCCGGCGCCGATGTGCTGATCCTCAATCACTACGGCAACGACATGGTGAACTCGCTCACCCAGGCGGTGCAGTTCGGCATGCGCGACAAGCAGGTCAACGGCAAGCAGTTCGAAATCGTCGTGCCGCTGTTCTCCGAACTGATGGCCAAGGGCGCCGGCGAGAACATCAAGGGCATCTTCGGCACCTCGAACTGGCACTGGAACCTGCCGGACGCTGGCTCGCAGGCCTTCACCAAATCCTTTGGTGCCGAGTACGGCTCCCCGCCGAGCCAGGCGGCCCATACCGCCTATGTCCAGGCAATTCTCTACGCCGATGCCGTCGAACGGGCCGGCACCTTCTATCCGCCGGCGGTGATCAAGGCGCTTGAGGGCTTCGAGTTCGACGGCGCTGGCAACGGGCCCACGCTCTATCGCGCCGAAGACCACCAGTGCTTCAAGAGCGTCTTGGTCGTGCGCGGCAACGAGGCGCCGACCAGCCAGTTCGACGTGCTCAGCGTCGTCCGCGAAGTCCCGCGCGAGGAAGTCACCTACGACGCGGCGATCTTCGGCGGCGATCTCGGCCCGGCCGAACCCGCACCGCTCTGCGCGTGACCTGATCTTCCCCTCACCCGCCCTGCGCCGCAGGGCACCCTCTCCCCCAAGGGGAGAGGGAAGGGGGTCGCCAGCCCTTCGGTCGTCATCCTTCTCCCCTTGGGGGAGAAGGTGGCGCGAAGCGCCGGATGAGGGGTCTGCGACTGCCGGCGTGCGAAGCCGGATTTTGCTTTCGGAGAGGAGGCCGGAATGCTCGAAGCGCTATCGCTTCAATTCTTGAACGGGCTCGACAAGGGCGGCGCCTACGCGCTCATCGCCCTCGGGCTCACCCTGGTTTTTGGCACGCTTGGCGTGGTCAATTTCGCCCATGGCGCGCTGTTCATGCTCGGCGCTTTCTGCGCTGTGCTCTTCCGCCAGCTGTTGACGCTCGAAACCGTCACCATTGACCCCGAGCAGCTCAACCCCTGGGGGCAGCCGCTGGAGATCCGCACCCCACTGGTCCAGAGCTGGTTTGGTGATTTCGGCACCGTGCTCGTCGACTGGTCGGTGCCGTTCTCCATCCTCTTGGCCATCCCCGTCATGGCCATCATCGGCATCGCCTTCGAGCGCGGCCTGATCAAGCACTTCTACAAGCGCCCGCATGCCGAGCAGATCCTCGTGACGTTTGGCGTCGCCATTGTGCTCCAGGAAATCGTCAAGGCGATGTTCGGCGCCAACCCCATTCCGCAGCCCATGCCCACCGATCTGCGCGGCGCTGCCGATATCGGCGCCTGGCTCGGGCTCGCCCCCAATGTCATCACCTATCCGATCTGGCGCCTCGTCTACTTCCTGTTTTCGGTGGTCATCATCGGCGGGGTATTCGCCTTCCTGCGCTTCACCACCTTCGGCATGGTGGTCCGGGCCGGCATGGCCGATCGCGAAACCGTCGGCCTTCTCGGCATCAATATCGATCGCCGCTTCACCATCATGTTCGGCCTTGCCGCCGTGGTCGCGGGCCTCGCCGGCGTCATGTACACGCCGCTCCTGCCGCCCAATTATAACCTGGGCATGGACTTCCTGGTCCTCAGCTTCGTCGTGGTCGTCGTCGGCGGCATGGGCTCGCTCCCTGGTGCCGTCGCCGCCGGTTTCCTGCTCGGCGTCCTGCAGTCGTTTGCCTCGATGACCGAGGTGAAGGCCATTCTGCCCGGCATCGACCAGATCATCATCTATCTCATCGCCGTGGTCATCCTGCTCGTCCGCCCGCGTGGGCTGATGGGTCGGCGCGGCGTCATGGAGAGCTGAGCCATGTCAAACGCCATCGCCGCCGTCACCCTCGATCGTCGCGATCTGCTGGTCTTCCTCGGCTTTGCCGCCGTGGTGCTGCTGATGCCGCTCTGGCTGGCGCCGTTCGGTGCCGCCTACCCGGACCTGCTGCAGAAGTTCGTGATCTATGCGATCCTTGCCATCGGCTTCAACTTGCTGTTCGGCCTCACTGGCTACCTGAGCTTCGGCCACGCCGCCTTTCTCGGCGTCGGCTCCTACACGGCGGTGTGGAGCTTCAAGCTCCTCACCATGGATGCCCTGCCGGCACTGGTCTTCGCGGTCATCACCTCGGGCCTCTTCGCCCTCGTCATCGGCTATCTGAGCCTTCGCCGCTCCGGCATCTACTTCTCCATCCTCACGCTCGCCTTCGCCCAGATGAGCTACAACCTCGCCTATTCGGTGCTCACCCCGATCACCAATGGCGAAACCGGGTTGCAGCTCACCATCCGCGACCCGCGCGTCATCGATGCGATGTTCGGGCCTGCGCCGGCCGGCCTGCCGCTGCCGACCATCCTTGGCTTCCCGCTCACCGGCTTTGTCGGCTTCTACTTCTGTGCCGTGCTGCTGCTGGTCGCCTTCTTCATCACCCAGAAGGTGTTTTCCTCGCCCTTCGGCATGATGCTCAGGGCCATCAAGTCCAACCAGAACCGCATGAACTACCTGGGCTTCGACACCAAGCCCTACGCGCTCACCATCTTCGTCGTCTCGGGCATGTTCGCCGGCCTTGCCGGGGGTCTGCTCGCCATCACCGACCCCCTTGCCGGCGCCGAGCGCATGCAGTGGACCGCCTCGGGCGAGGTGGTGCTGATGACCATCCTCGGCGGCGTCGGCACGCTGGTCGGCCCCGCCATCGGTGCCTGGGTCATCAAGTACTTCGAGAACATCTTCTCGGCCTTCAATGATCAGATCCTCTCGGGCTTCTTCGCCTTCATTCCCGAAGGCGCCCGCGAAACCGTCGTCGCCATTGCCGGCAAGTTCGTCGGGGATGGCTGGCACCTCACCCTCGGACTGATCTTCGTCGTCGTCGTGGTGTTCCTGCCCGGCGGCATCATGGAGGGCGCCCGCCGTATCGGTGCCGCCTTCCGCCGTCCCGGCGCGTCGCCCAATGGCGCCACCCGCGTCCAGCCGGCCGAGTAAGGAGCCCTCCCATGTCCACTGCTACCCGCAACATCGTCCTGCACGTCGACGACGTGTCCAAGCACTTCGGCGGCCTGCATGCCCTCAGCGACATCGACCTCGAGATCGAGGAGGGCAAGACCCACGCCATCATCGGGCCGAACGGCGCCGGCAAGTCGACCCTGCTCAATGTCATCGTCGGCCGCCTGCCACCCAGCCGGGGCGCCGTCGTCTTCGACGGCACCATTCTCACCGGCAAGAAGCCCTATGAGATCAACCAGCTCGGCGTCGCTCGCGTCTTTCAAACCCCGGAGATCTTCCCCGAGCTCAGCGTGCTGCACAATGTCATGCTGCCCGCCTTCGCCAAGCGCGACGGCGCCTTCCAGGTGCACATGGTCCGCTCGCTCGACAGCGAGAAGGCGCTGCGCGAGGAGGCCGAGCACCTCCTCCACGACGTCGGCATGTACGAGCGCCGCGACACCCATGCCGGCGCCCTCAGCCGCGGCGACAAGCGGCGCATGGAGCTCGCCATGTGCCTCATCCAGCATCCGCGCCTCTTGCTGCTGGACGAGCCAACCGCCGGCATGAGCCGCCACGACACCAACACCACCATCGAGCTGCTCAAGAAGATCAAGGCCCGCGGCATGACCAAGATCATCATCGAGCACGACATGCATGTCGTCTTCTCGCTCGCCGATCGCATCAGCGTCCTCGCCGGCGGCAAGATCATAGTGGAGGGCCCGCCCGACGAAGTGCGCGGCAATCCCAAAGTCCAGGAAGCCTATCTCGGGGGGACCCACTGATGACCACCGTAACTGTGGACCAGACCACCATCTCCGCCGCCTCGCTCGCCCCCGCCACCGAGCCGGCTTTCCTCTCGCTGCGCGACGTCCACGCCTACTACGGCGAAAGCTACATTGTGCAGGGGGTGAGCTTCGAGATCCGCGAGGGCGAGATCCTGGCGCTGCTCGGCCGCAACGGCGCCGGCAAGACCTCGACGCTGCGCACCATCGCCCGGCTCGACAACCCGCAACTTCGCTCGGGCGAGATCTGGCTTGACGGCGTGGCGCTCCACGAGCGTGCCGCCCACGAGGCTGCGCGCCTGGGCGTACAACTGGTCCCCGAAGACCGACGCATCATCTCCGGCCTCACCGTCGAGGAAAACCTGCAGCTTGCCCAGGTCGCTCCCGGCCGCGGCTGGGACCTCGACCGCATCTACGGCCACTTCCCCCGCCTCGCCGAACGGCGCCGGCAGGATGCCGTCACCATGTCCGGCGGCGAGCAGCAGATGCTGGCCATCGCCCGGGCGCTCGCCCGCGACCTGAAACTGCTCCTGCTCGACGAACCCTACGAGGGCCTCGCTCCCGTGATCGTGCAGGAGATCGAGAAGATCCTCGTCGAAATCCGCGCGCTTGGCATCACCACCATCATCGTCGAGCAGAACGCGGTCGCCGCGCTCCGTCTCTCCGATCGGGCGGTGATCCTTGATACCGGCGAGGTCGCCTTCACGGGTTCTGCTGCCGAGGTGCTCGACAATGCCGAGCTCCGCCACGAGTACCTTGCCATCTAGCTCCCGGAGCAGCCATGAACAGTCACGTCTATCCGCTCAACGCGCGGCACACCCGCCTGACGCCCGCCGAGTTCGAACGCCGCTACGAACGCTCGCTCGCCGATCCCAACGAGTTCTGGCGCGAGGAAGCCAGGCGACTCGACTGGGTGCACTTCCCCACCAAGATCAAGAACACCTCGTTCACGCTGCCCGATGTCGCGATCAAGTGGTTCGAGGATGGCGTGCTCAACGTCTCCTACAACTGCATCGACCGGCATCTCAGCGCCCACGGAGACAAGGTGGCGATCATCTGGGAACCCGATGATCCAAATGGCGCCGTCCGCAGGATCACCTATAGCCACCTCCACGAGGAGGTCTGCCGGCTCGCCAATGTGCTGAAGAACCTCGGCGTGAGGAAAGGCGACCGCGTCACCATCTACCTGCCGATGATCCCCGAAGCGGCCTTCGCCATGCTGGCCTGCGCCCGCATTGGCGCGGTGCACTCTGTGGTCTTTGCCGGCTTCTCCCCTGATGCGCTCGCCGGCCGCATCAACGATTGCGACAGCCGCGTCGTCATCACCGCCGACGAAGGCCGCCGTGGCGGCAAGACCGTGCCGCTCAAGGCCAATGTCGACATGGCGCTCGAGGATTGCCCGGGCGTCGAGAAGGTCCTCGTTTATGAGCACACCGGCAGTCAGGTGCTGATGAAGGGCGCCCGCGACCTCTGGTGGCACGAGGCCGGGGCAGGGGTCGAACCCTTCTGCGATCCCGAGCCGATGAACGCCGAGGACCCGTTCTTCATCCTCTACACCTCCGGCTCGACCGGTAAGCCCAAGGGCGTCTTGCACACCACGGCCGGCTATCTGGTCTGGGCCACTCTGACCCACGAAATGATCTTCGATCCGCGCCCCGACGAGGTCTACTGGTGCTCGGCCGATGTCGGCTGGGTCACCGGCCACAGCTACATCGTCTATGGCCCGCTCGCCAACAACGTCACCTCACTGATGTTCGAGGGCGTGCCGACCTGGCCAGACGCCTCGCGTTTCTGGCGCACTGTCGACAAGCACAAGGTCAACATCTTCTACACCGCCCCGACCGCCATCCGCGCGCTGATGGGCGCCGGTCAGGAATTCGTCGATGTCGCGGAGCTCTCGAGCCTCCGGCTGATCGGCACCGTCGGCGAGCCGATCAACCCGGAAGCCTGGCACTGGTACCACAAGAATATCGGCAAGGGCCGCTGCGAGATCGTCGACACCTGGTGGCAGACCGAAACCGGCGCCTCGATGATCATGCCGCTGCCCGGCGTCATTCCCACCAAGCCCGGCTCGGCGACCAAGCCCTTCTTCGGCGTCAAGCCGCTGGTGCTGACGCCCGAGGGCCAGATCCGCGAGGAAACTGCCACCGATGGCGTCCTCTGCATCGCCGACAGCTGGCCCGGCCAGGCCCGCACCATCTGGGGCGACCACCGGCGCTTCGCCGAAACCTATTTCGCCACCTACAAGGGCCTCTACTTCACCGGCGACGGCGTCAGGCGCGACGAGGACGGCTACTACTGGATCACCGGCCGCGTCGATGACGTGCTCAACGTCTCCGGTCACCGCCTCGGCACCGCCGAGGTCGAGAGCGCGCTGGTCTCGCACCCCAAGGTTTCGGAAGCCGCCGTCGTCGGCTACCCGCACGCCATCAAGGGGCAGGGCATCTATTGCTACGTCACCCTGATGGCCGGCGAGTCCGCCTCCGATGCGCTGAAGACCGAGTTGCGCAACTGGGTCAGGAAGGAAATCGGCCCCATCGCCTCGCCCGACCTCATCCAGTTCGCCCCGGGCCTACCCAAGACCCGCTCCGGCAAGATCATGCGGCGCATTCTCCGCAAGGTCGCCGAAAACGAGTTCGGCGCCCTGGGCGACACCTCGACCCTCGCCGATCCATCCGTGGTCGACGACCTCATCCGGAACCGCCAGAACACTTGAGCATCGCACGGCCGGATGTTCTGGCGCGCGGCGCGGTTCCCTCCTCGGGCCGCGCCGCAACACTCTTTGGTCGACTCCCGGCTCACCCCAGCCGATACGGCACCACCTCGCGCCGGTCGAGATCGATGCTGAGCCGCCCGTCCAGCGGCGGTACCGAGCGCTGCAGGCAGCCTGATCGCGGGCAGATCCGGCAGCTGATCCCGATCGGCTCGAACGTTGGCGCCCGCCCGAGGTCGAGGTCGGCCGCATAGGTCAGCTTGCCGGCATGGGCAATCTCGCAGCCCAGCGCATACGCATAGCGCCGTACCGGACCGCGATAGCCGCCGATCCGCTTCTCCTCCGACCAGGCGAGGCAGAGATAGCGGTGCCCGTCCGGCGTCTCTGCCAGCTGCCGCAGCATCCGCCCATGCGCCTCGAACGCCTGATGCACATTCCACAGTGGACAGGCCCCGCCAAACCGCGGGAATTGCAGCGGTGTCGCCGAATGCCGCTTGGTGATGGTCCCCGCCGCATCCACCCGCGCAAAAAAGAACGGCACCCCGCGCGCCTTCGGCCGCTGCATCGTCGAGAGCCGGTGCCCGACTTGCTCCAGCGAAGCCCCGAACTGCGCCGCCAACGCCTCGATATCGTAGCCGCGCACTTCGGCCGCCGCGAGAAACGCGCCATAGGGCATCTGCAACGCCCCGGCGAAATAGTTGGTCAGGCTGATCCGGCAGATCTCCGCCGCCTCCGCCGTCTTGAACCCCGCCGCTGCAATGATGGCGTCGACCCGCTCGCGCTCGGCAATCAGCGCCACCTGCGCGGCCAGCTGAAAGAACTGCGTGGCGGCCGCGACGCGCGCATTGATCCGCACCACCCGGTTCTGCCGGTCGTAGCGCCGGAGCAGTTCCGGCGTCTCCGGTTCGTCGAAGCTCACCGTCACACCGTGACGGGTCTCGAGCCAGTCCGCTAGCCGCTCCAGCCGTCCGTGCAGCGCCGGCCCGATCTGGTCGGCCAGCGCTTCCGCCGCGACGTCCAGCCCGTCGACATAGTTGCCGGCATAGTGGAAGAAGTCGCGGACCTCCTCATAGCTCGTCTGCGTGCCGCCGCCCCCGGTGCCCGCCATTGCCGCATCGGCACTGGCCAGCCGCTCACTCGCCTTGCGATACGCGTCGTACAGCCTGAGCACCGCATGCGCCGTGTCCGGCGCGCTCGCTGCCAGCGACTTGAGCTCGATCAGCCCCGGTGCGGCCGCGCCGAACATCGGGTCGGCCATCGCCTCGCGCAGGTCGGCGACCAGCCGGTCCGACCGATCCGACACCAGCTCGCTCAAATCCAGCCCGAACTGCTCCGACAGCGCCAGCATCAGCGCTGCCGTCAGCGGCCGCTGGTTGTTCTCGATCTGGTTGAGATAGCTGACCGAGATTCCGAGCTGCCCGGCCAGCGCCCGCTGCGTCAGTTCCGCCTTCTGCCGGGCCGCGCGCACCTTGCCGCCGGCAAACACTTTCCGCTGTGCCATTCACAACTTCGCAAGTTCACAGTTTGCAACATTGCTAACTTAGCAGGCTGGCACCTTCCTGTCTCGGGTTGTGCGCGCGAAGCGTCTATAGTGACCTGTCTGAGTGCGACGACGGAGCGGGGGCCAATGCAGACCATCATCGAAAAGCTCGAGCAGCGCCGCGACGACGCCCGCCTCGGTGGCGGCCAGCGCCGCATCGACGCCCAGCATCAGAAGGGCAAGCTCACCGCACGCGAACGCCTCGATGTCCTGCTCGATCCCGGCAGCTTCGAGGAATACGACATGTTCGTATCCCACCGCGCCACCGATTTCGGCATGGCCGACACCGTCATCCCCGGCGACGGCGTCGTCACCGGCTGGGGCACCATCAATGGCCGGCTGACCTATGTGTTCAGCCAGGATTTCACCGTCTTCGGCGGCTCGCTCAGCGAAACCCACGCCCAGAAGATCTGCAAGATCATGGACCTCGCCGTCCAGAACGGCGCGCCGGTCATCGGTCTCAACGACTCCGGCGGCGCCCGCATCCAGGAAGGTGTCGCCGCGCTCGGCGGTTATGCCGAAGTGTTCTGGCGCAACGTCCAGGCCTCGGGAGCCATCCCGCAGATCTCGGTGATCATGGGCCCATGCGCCGGCGGCGCCGTCTATTCGCCCGCCATGACCGACTTCATCTACATGGTGAAGGACACCAGCTACATGTTCGTCACCGGCCCCGATGTGGTCAAAACCGTCACCAACGAGATCGTCACCCAGGAAGAGCTCGGCGGGGCAGGCACCCACACCAAAATCTCCGCCGTCGCCGACGCCGCCTTCGACAACGACGTCGAGACCCTGCTCGAAGTCCGCCGCCTGTTCGACTTCCTGCCCTTGAGCGCCACCGAAACCGCGCCCACCGTCGCCGTCAACGACACGGTCGATCGTGCCATCCCGGCCCTCGACACCATCATCCCCGACAGCGCCAACAAGCCCTATGACATGCGCGAGGTCATCCACCGCCTTGCCGACGAGGGCGATTTCCTCGAAATCCAGAAGGACCACGCCGGCAACATCCTCGTCGGCTTCGTCCGTTTGAACGGCACCACCGTCGGCGTCGTCGCCAACCAGCCGCTGGTTCTCGCAGGCTGCCTCGATATCAACTCCTCCAAGAAAGCCGCGCGCTTCATCCGCTTCTGCGACGCCTTCTCGATCCCGATCCTCACGCTGGTCGATGTCCCCGGGTTCCTGCCCGGCGTGGCCCAGGAATATGGCGGCATCATCAAGCATGGCGCGAAACTCCTATTCGCCTATGCCGAGGCCACCGTGCCCAAGGTCACCGTCATCACCCGCAAGGCCTATGGCGGCGCCTATGACGTGATGAGCTCGAAACACATCCGCGCCGACGTCAACTACGCCTGGCCCTCCGCCGAAATCGCCGTGATGGGCGCCAAGGGCGCCACCGAGATCCTCTATCGCAGCGAACTCGCCGACAAAGCCAAGATCGCCCAGCGCACCGCCGACTACGAAGCGAGGTTCGCCAACCCCTTCGTCGCCGCCGAACGCGGCTTCATCGACGACGTCATCATGCCCTCGGAAACCCGCCGCCGGGTGATCCGGGCCTTCGAGACCTTGAAGAAGAAGAAGGTCGCGATGCCGGTCAAAAAACACGACAACATCCCATTGTGAGGCCACTCCATTGATCAAGAGCCTCCTCATCGCCAATCGCGGCGAAATCGCCTGCCGGGTCATCAAGACCGCGAAAAAGCTCGGCATCCGCACCATCGCCGTCTATTCCGACGCCGACCGCGAGGCGCTGCACGTCAAGATGGCCGACGAGGCCGTGCATATCGGTGGCTCGGCGGCACGCGACTCCTACCTCTCCATCGAGAAGATCGTCGCGGCCTGCCAGCAGACCGGCGCCGAGGCCGTCCATCCTGGCTATGGCTTCCTGTCCGAAAACCCGCTCTTTGCCGCCGCGCTCGCCGCCGCCGGCATCATCTTCGTCGGCCCGCCCACCGCCGCCATTGAGGCGATGGGCGACAAGATCACCAGCAAAAAGCTTGCCGCCGAGGCCGGCGTCTCCACCGTCCCCGGCCACATGGGCCTCATTTCCGATGCCGAGCACGCCGTCACCATCAGCCGGCAGATCGGCTACCCGGTGATGATCAAGGCTTCTGCCGGCGGCGGCGGCAAGGGCATGCGCATTGCCTTCGACGACGCGGAGGCCCGCGAAGGCTTCGAGCGCTCGAAATCCGAGGCCGCCTCCAGCTTCGGCGACGACCGCATCTTCATCGAAAAGTTCGTCACCGAACCGCGCCATATCGAAATCCAGCTGATCGGCGACCAGCACGGCAACGTGCTCTATCTCAACGAGCGCGAGTGCTCGATCCAGCGCCGCAACCAGAAGGTCATCGAGGAAGCGCCGTCGCCGTTCCTCGACGAAGCCACCCGCCGCGCCATGGGCGAACAGGCCGTCGCCCTCGCCAAGGCCGTCGGCTACACCTCGGCCGGCACGGTCGAGTTCATCGTCGATGGCGCCCGCAATTTTTACTTCCTCGAAATGAACACCCGCCTCCAGGTCGAGCACCCGGTCACCGAGCTGATCACCGGCCTCGACCTCGTCGAGCTGATGCTCCGCGCCGCGTCCGGCGAGCCGCTGCCGCTCACTCAGGATCAGGTGAAGCGCAACGGCTGGGCGCTCGAATCCCGCATCTATGCCGAAGACCCGTACCGCAATTTCCTCCCCTCCACCGGCCGGCTCACCCGCTACGCCCCGCCCGCGGAGCAGGTAACCCCGGACCTCGTCGTCCGCAACGACACCGGCGTCTACGAAGGCGGCGAAATCTCCACCTTCTACGATCCGATGATCGCCAAGCTCTGCACCTGGGCCCCCACCCGCGACGCCGCCATCGCCGGCATGCAGGTGGCGCTCGATGCCTTCGAGCTCGAGGGCGTCGGCAACAACATCCCGTTCCTCTCCACCGTCTACGCCCAGGAGCGCTTCCGCTCCGGCCGCCTCACCACCGGCTACATCGCCGAAGAATTCCCCAATGGCTTCAGCGGCGTAGAGCCCGACGCAGACTCTCTTTCCAAGCTCGCCGCTATCGCCTGCAGCTCGATCTATGCCCGCGAAGCCCGCGGCTTCTCCTCGGTGCCCGATCGCGGCCTTGCCCGCCACGACCACCGCCGCGCCGTGCTGATCGGCAACCACCGCTGGGATTTCCACGTCGCCGCCGACGGCATCGAGTACTGGCTCACCGAACCCAACGGCCACAAGCACCTCGTCGAAAGTGGCTGGAAGCCGGGGATGACGCTGTGCATCGCGCGCGTCGATGGCGAACTCCACCACGTCCGCATCGATCCGGTCACCGGCGGCTTCCGCCTGCGCTGGCGCGGTGCCGATCTCGTTGCCCGCGTTCTGCTGCCAGCCGTCGCCGACCTGATGCCGCTGATGCCGGTCAAGGTGCCGCCGGATCTCTCGAAGTTCCTCCTCTGCCCCATGCCCGGCCAGGTCGTCCGCATCGACGTCGCTGAGGGCGACATCGTCGAAGACGGCCAGACCCTCGCCATCGTCGAAGCCATGAAAATGGAAAACGTCCTCAAGGCCGAAAAACGCGCCAAGATCAGCAAGATCCGCGTCCAACCCGGCTCTGTCCTTGCGGTGGACGAGGTCATCCTTGAGTTCGAGGGGCTGTGATCCAGTGGCAGGAGAATGCGCGAAATGACATCTGGGCTGGAACTCAAGTCACTCATCACCGCCGAGGGAAGCTTGCGAGTGAGCCTCGCAACCGCAAATCTGCCGGATCCAGCGGCAGACGAGGTGATCGTTCGCATCGAGGCCGCGCCGCTCAACCCGACCGATCACTACCAGATTGCGGGTCCAGTCGATCTTTCGACGCTTCGACGCGAGCAGGGCATCGGATTGCCGGCGCTGCTGGGCGACGTGCCCGAACCGGCAATGCCCTTCGCGGCCAGACGCATCGGACAGAGCCGCGCCGTCGGCACTGAAGGCGCCGGCACAGTCGTTGCCGCCGGCAGCGATTCCAGCCACCTGATAGGGCGTCGCGTTGCCATTTGGGGCGGCGGCATGTTGGCGCAGTACCGTCTGGTGAGGGCGACGGACTGCGTGCCACTCCCCGAAGGTGTGAGTTCCGCCGAAGGCGCGGCAATCTTCGTCAACCCGCTCACCGTCCTCGGCTTCATCGAAACCATGAAGACCGAGGGACATACGGCGCTCGTTCATGCCGCCGCCGCGTCCAATCTTGGTCAGATGCTGCTAAAGGTCTGCCTCGCCGACGGTATCCCGCTGGTCAACATCGTGCGCAAGACCGATCAGGTCGATTTGCTGCGCGGCATGGGGGCGTCCCATGTCCTCAACTCGAATAGCCCGAACTTCGAGAGCGAACTTGCTCGTGCCATAGCCGAAACCGGCGCCACCCTCGGGTTCGATCCTACGGGCGGCGGATCTCTTGCTGGCCAGATGCTTGCAGCCATGGAGGTCGCGCACACACCCCCGGAATCGCCCTACATGGTCTACGGCACCGATGTGCAAAAGCAGGTCTACATCTATGGCGGCCTAGAACGCGGTCCAACCGTACTCGATCGGCGTTTCGGCTTCGCATGGGGCGTCGGCGGCTGGCTGCTGTTTCATTTTCTCAAGCGCGCCGGAGCCGAAACCCGTGCCCGCCTGCAGCAGCGGGTTCTCGATGAGATTTCCACAACCTTCGCAAGTAGCTACAGCCGAGTCATCAGCCTGAGCCAGATCCTCGATCCCGAAGTGTTTCGGGCCTTTCAGGCTCGGACCACAGGCGAGAAGTTCCTTGTCGACCCAACTCTGGACTGATCCATGAGCGACAATCCGGCTATCTTCGACACCTGGGCCAAACTCGCGCAAAAGGAACTCCGCGACACCCCGCTGGAGTCCCTCACCCGCAATTATGGCGGCCTCGACATCCAGCCTGTCTACTTCCCGGAGGACACGCCAACCGATCCGGGCATCCCCGGCGTCGCCCCGTTCACCCGCGGCGTCCGCGCCACCATGTATGCCAACCGGCCCTGGACCATCCGCCAATATGCCGGCTTCTCCACCGCCCGCGAATCCAACGACTTCTACCGAAAAGCCCTCGCCGCCGGCCAGAAAGGCCTGAGCGTCGCCTTCGATCTCGCCACCCATCGCGGCTATGACAGCGACCACCCGCGCGTCACCGGCGATGTGGGCAAGGCCGGCGTCGCCATCGACAGCGTCGAGGACATGAAGATCCTGTTCGACGGCATCCCGCTCGACGAAATGAGCGTCTCGATGACCATGAACGGCGCGGTGCTGCCCGTCCTCGCCATGTTCGTCGTCGCGGCGGAAGAGCAGGGCGTCCGCCAGGACCAGCTGGATGGCACCATCCAGAACGACATCCTCAAGGAGTTCATGGTCCGCAACACCTATATCTACCCGCCCGAACCGAGCATGCGCATCGTCGGCGACATCATCGCCTACACCGCCCAGCACATGCCGCGCTTCAACTCCATCTCGATTTCCGGCTACCACATGCACGAGGCCGGGGCGACCGCGGTGCAGGAGCTCGCCTACACCCTCGCCGACGGCCGCGAATATGTCCGCGCCGCCATGCAGAAGGGCCTCGATATCGATGCCTTCGCCGGCCGGCTCAGCTTCTTTTTCGGCATCGGCATGAACTTCTTCCTCGAGGTAGCAAAACTCCGCGCCGCCCGCACCCTCTGGTCGAAGATCATGACCGACCTCGGCGCCAGGGATCCGCGCTCGCTGATGCTGCGCACCCATTGCCAGACTTCCGGCGTCTCCCTCACCGAGCAGGATCCGCACAACAACGTCATCCGCACCACCATCGAGGCGCTCGCCGCGGTGCTCGGCGGCACCCAGAGTCTCCACACCAACAGTTTTGACGAAGCCATTGCGTTGCCAACGGAATTTTCCGCCCGCATTGCCCGCAACACCCAGCTGATCCTCCAGCACGAAAGCCGCGTCACCGATGTCGTCGATCCGCTTGGTGGCTCCTACTACATCGAAAGCCTCACCGCCGATCTCGTCGCCCACGCCGAAGCGCTGATTGCCGAGGTCGAGGCCGCTGGCGGCATGACCGCCGCCGTCGCCGCCGGTCTCCCCAAGGCTGAAATCGAGAAGGCCGCCGCCCAGCGCCAGGCCCGCGTCGATCGCGGCGAGGATGTTGTCGTCGGCGTCAATCGCTATCGCCTCGACAGCGAGCCGCCCGTCGAAGTCCGCGCCATCGACAACCGCAAGGTCCGCGACGAACAGATCGCCCGCCTCGCCGAGGTCCGCCGCACGCGCGACGAGGACCGCTGCCAGTCCATGCTCGCGGCACTTCGCGAATTCGCCGCCAAGGACGAGGGCAATCTGCTCGCCGCGACCATCGAAGCCGCCCGCGCCCGCGCCACCCTCGGCGAAATCTCGCAGGCGCTCGAGGATGTCTATGGCCGCCACGCCGCCGTCACCCGCGTGATCTCAGGCGTCTATGCCGAGACCTACGCCGGCGACCCGCAATACGCCGAAATGCAGCGCCGCCTGGCCGATTTCGGCAATCGCGAACAGCGCCCCCCGGCCATCTTCATCGCCAAGATGGGGCAGGACGGACACGATCGCGGCGCCAAGATCATCGCCTCCGCCTTCGCCGATCTCGGCTTCGTCGTGCACATGGGCGATCTGTTCGAAACCGCCGCCGAAGTCGCCGATCACGTCGCCGCGCTCAAGGTCGACGCCGTCGGCGTCTCCTCCCTCGCCGCCGGCCACAAGACCCTCGTCCCCGAACTCATCGCGGAGCTGAAGGGCAGGGGCCTCGGCGATGTCACGGTCATCGTGGGCGGCGTCATCCCGGCCGAGGACTACGAGTTCCTCCGCGACGCCGGTGTCGCCGAAATCTTCGGCCCCGGCACCAACGTCCTCGAAGCCGCGTTCTCGGTGCTCAACCAGATCGAGGGAAGGCTGAGCAACCGATGAAGGTACTTTGGCAAGATGTTGCCGCCTCGCCTTCTCCCCTTGTGGGAGAAGGTGCCCGAAGGGCGGATGAGGGGTATTCTAGATGATCGGCCGCCTCAACCACGTCGCCATCGCCGTCCCCGATCTCGCCGCCGCCGCCGCGAAGTATCGCGATCAGCTCGGCGCCCATGTCCACGCCCCGCAGGCGCTGCCCGAGCACGGCGTCACTGTCGTCTTCGTAGAGCTCGAAAACGCCAAGATCGAGCTGCTCCACCCGCTCGGCGACAATTCCCCCATCGCCAAATTCCTCGCCGCCAACCCCACCGGCGGCATCCACCACCTCTGCTTCGAAGTCGCCGATCTCGCCAGCGCCGCGCGCACACTCACCGAAGGCGGCGCCCGCGTCCTCGGCGACGGCACCCCCAAGATCGGCGCCCACGGCCTCCCGGTCCTCTTCCTCCACCCCAAGGATTTCGACGGCACCTTGATCGAGCTGGAAGAAGTGAAGCCCGACCTGCTGCCGGCTTAAGAGCGCCGGCAGAGGACGCTGGGCGGTGCGACCGTCGCCCCCCTCTCCCCTGAGGGGAGAGGGCTGGGGTGAGGGGTTCAGAGCTTCCACCGCCACGCGACACCGAGTGCTCCCCAAGCTTCGGCACCCCTCATCCGCCCTCCGGGCACCTTCTCCCCTGTGGGGAGAAGGAGATACCGCCCCGAGTATCGACGGCCGACTACCGAACCCCCGACTTATCCCCTCACACCAGTCCCGCACCTATCCTCGCCAAAACCGAGGATCCTGCCCGTGGCCAACAGCACGCATCTCAATCTCCCCTTCATCCTCCCCGCCCAGGCGCAAAAGCACATCACCCATAACGAGGCGCTGCTCGCCCTCGACGTGCTGACGCAACTGGCGGTGATCGATCGCAATCTGGCCACGCCACCCGCGAGCCCCGCGACCGGCGACCGCTACATCGTCGCCGCCGCGCCCACTGGCGACTGGTCCGGCCACGCTGGCGACATTGCCCATTTCGATGGCGCTGCCTGGCTCTTTCACGCCCCGCAACCCGGCTGGTGCGCCTTCCTCCTCGATGAACTGGGCCTCGTCGCCTTCGATGGCACCGACTGGCTGCCGGTCTTCGGCCTCGATCACCAAGCCACCAGGCTCGGCCTCAACACCGCCGCCGATGCCACCAATCGCCTCGCGGTCAAATCCGACGCGGTGCTCCTGAGCCACGACGACGTCACCCCTGGCAGCGGCGACATGCGCCTCATCATGAACAAGGCCAGCACCAGCGACACGGCCGCGCTGCTGTTCCAGACCGGCTTTTCCGGCCGCGCCGAACTCGGCACCGCCGGCGACGACAAGCTGCATTTGAAACTCAGTCCCGACGGCACCACCTGGGCCGAAGCCCTCGTCGCCGATCCCGCGACGGGACGCATCGCGCTCGCCGCCCCGCTCGGCCTCGCCAGCAGCACCGTCGCCGCGCTCCCGGCGGCCACCCCGCCGGGCCAGCTCCTATACGTCTCCAACGAATCCGGCGGCCCCGTCCTCGCCTTCTCCGACGGCACCGCCTGGCGCCGTGTCACCGACCGCGCAGTGGTGAGCTGAGGCCCCCCAACCAAAACTATCGCAATCCGCTGGAGCCGGCAGTCGGGACCCCTTCTCCCCTGAGGGGAGAAGGTGGCCCGAAGGGCCGGATGAGGGGTTCAGCGTCGAGGTTTGATCGCAGAGCATTCACCCCTCACCCCAACCCTCTCCCCTGAGGGGCGAGGGGGCGATTGGACCGCAAGCCTGTTCGCGCTCGACCCAGCCCCGCTTCCACCCACCCCGCCCCTGTGCTAGCCAAACCTCGCCCGCCACCGGGCGAGGACTCCCATGCAGGCCATCCTGAACAGCGCCATCACCGATATCCGCGCCGGTTACGTCCTCCGCGCCGTCTGGATCGCGCTGGCGGCCGAGGATATCGGCGATCAGCATCGCCGAACGACGCTTGGGCCACTGTGGCTGCTGGTCAATTACCTGCTGTTCGCCGCCACCTTCATCTTCCTGTTCAACCCCAACCCCGCCGACCTGACCTACCCGGTCTATGTCGCGACGGGGCTTCTCGTCTGGTACTACCTGATGGAGGCGCTTTCGCTGGCCGCCGGCCTGTTCCAACGCGAGGAAGCCTTCATTCGCGGCACCACGCTGCCCATGTCGGTCTACATCATGCGCACCGTGCTGCAGTGCCTGATCCGGGCCATTTATGCGCTGGTCGGCTGCGTCATCATCCTCGTCCTCGCGGGCATCCCGCCGACGCTGAACTGGCTCTGGGCGCTGCCCGGCCTCGCGCTGGTCATCCTCGTCACCCCGGCGCTCATCACCGTCTTCGCCTTCACCGGCGCCTTCTTCCCCGACAGCAATTTCCTCGTTTCCAACTTCATGCGGGTGGGGATGTTCATCACCCCGGTCTTCTGGTCCGGGGCAGGCGAGACTGGCCTCCGTGGCGCGCTCTACTACTTCAACCCCTTCACCTATTTCCTCGAAATCGTCCGCCACCCGCTGGTCGATGGCACCGTACCTTTCGCCGCGCTCGGCCTCTGCGCCGCCATCACACTCGGCCTCTGGGCCCTCGCGCTGTTCCTCCTCGGCCGCCACCGGCGGCAGATCGCGCTGATCCTCTGATGGTCGCCATCGCCGTAGATAACCTGACCCTCACCTACGAGCTGCGCGAGAAACTCACTCTGGCCAAGCGCGACAAGCGCCTGCCGCAGACCGGCGGCACCATCACCGGCAACAACCGCCGCCGCTACGTCACCGCGCTCGATCAGGTCAGCTTCGCCCTCGAAGCCGGCGATCGCCTCGGCCTCGTCGGCGCCAACGGCGCAGGCAAGACCACGCTCCTCAAAGTGCTCTACGGCATCTACGAGCCCACCGGCGGCCATGTCGCCATCACCGGCCGCGTCGATGCCCTCTTCAACATTGATCTCGGCTTTCGCGCCGAAGCCACCGGTCGCCGCAACATTGTCCTGCGCGGCCTGATCAATGGCTGGTCACTGGCCGAGATCGACGCTCGCATGGACGAGATCATCGGCTTTTCCGAACTCGGCGAGTTCATCGACCTGCCGTTCAAGTCCTACAGCCAGGGCATGGCCGCGCGCCTCGCGTTCTCCATCGCCACGACGCTCGAGCCCGAGATCCTCTTGATGGACGAGTGGATCGGCGCCGGCGACGCCAGCTTTCAAGCCAAGGCCCAGGAACGCATGGAACGCCTCGCCGCCCATGCCGGCATCATCGTCCTCGCCAGCCACCAGAACGATTTGATCCGGCGCACCTGCAACAAGGTGCTCGAACTCGAACACGGCCGCGTCAAGCGCTTCGCTTCGGCGGCCCAGTACTTCGCCTAAATATACCCCACCGCCAGCAACATCCGGTGCACGAGGCCCCAGTGCTGCTCCGGCACACCGCGCCGCGTGCACATGGCGAAGAACTCCTCATACTCCGCCTCCGGCATCAGGTCGGAGAACCCGGAGAGCTCGCCCACGCCATAGATGCCGCGCAGCACCAGGTCCGCCTTGATCAGCGGGCAATCCAGATGCCGCACGAACGGCAGGGCGCCCCAGTGGATCTGGCTGCCGCGGAACACGAAATCCATCAGCCCGCGCTCGAGCTTGCCGCGATAGCTCTTGGCCACGAGCCCCAGCACCGCATCGGGGCTGGCCCCGGCCAGCGCTGCCGCCGCATCCACCGGCCGCGTGCTGCTCGAAACCTCGTCGGCCGCCGCATCCTCGGCCTCACCCTCAAACCAGCTCTCCGCCGTGCTGCGCAGCGTCTTCAGCGCATCGCGCTCCGGAAACGATCCGGGCATCCGCGCCGCCGTATCGATCAGTTCCACCAGCGACAGCCGGTTTAGCGCCAGCCCCAGCCGGCGCGGCGAGAACACCACTTCCGGCTTTGCCCCGATCCGCCCGATCACCAGCCGGTTGAGCCCGATCTCGCCCGTCTTGATCACCTTGGGCCTGAGTTCGCTCAGCTTGAAATTCTGCCAGAACGCCCGGAACTCCGGATGCCGGAATACCCGCGGCCCGAAGCCCAGCGCATAGCTGCCCACGTGATAGCCGAACTCGTGGTTCTCCGCCGCCCCGACATAGTCGCCGCCGTTGCATAGCGCCCCGAAGAACGCCGCGAGGCCCTTCTCGGCAAAGAACACGCTGTCATTGATCACCAGGAGCCGGTCCGGCGCACACTTGTCCAGCACATGCAGCACCCCGGTGCGATAGCCGCCAAAGTCCCGCCCGATGTTGCGCCGGATGATGATGGTATGCGCCAGCCCTTCGAGCAGCGGCAGATCCTCCACCGGGATCGGCCCGTTGCTCACGATGACGAGGTTCACCCCAAGCGCCCCAAGCGCCTCCAGCGCCCGCCGCGTCGACGCCGGCAGCCTGTGCTTCACGAACAGGTGGAACACACAGAAGATGCCGCCTGTCGTCTCGCGCAACACCTGCGTCGAGAGCACGTCGCCGTGCCGCTTCAACTCCTGCCCCAGCCGCCAGTCGATCACCGCGAAGTAGGGAAAAAACACCAGCCGGATCAGCCGGAGCCTGAGACTGATCAGCACGCGGCGGATGAGCGCCTTCATCTCAGGGATGGTCCCCCGGCTTGGGCAGGTCGGCATCGGCCAGCAGCGGCGCCACTGCATCCTTGCTCGAAACGATTGCTTCGCCCGGCATCGGCCAGTCGATCGCCAGCGCCGGATCATCCCAGCGGATCGCCCGCTCACTCGCCCCGTGCCACAGCGCTGTGGTCTTGTAGAGAAACTGCGTGTCGTCCGCCAGCGCCACGAACCCGTGCGCGAACCCGGCGGGGATCCAGAACTGCTTGCGGTTCTCGGCGCTCAGTTCCACCCCGGCCCACTTGCCGAAGCTGGGCGAGCCCGGGCGGATATCCACCGCCACGTCCCACACCCGCCCCGTCACCACGCGCACGAGTTTGCCCTGCGCATTCGGCGCCAGTTGATAGTGCAGCCCGCGCACCACGCCCTGCTTGGAAATTGAGTGGTTGTCCTGCACGAACTCGACATCCAGCCCCGTCGCTTCGCGGAACCGGGTGGCGTTGAAGCTCTCGAAGAACGCGCCGCGCTCGTCCGCGAACACCCTGGGCTCGAGCACGAACAGCCCGGCAATGTCGAGCGCCGTCACCTGCATCTCAGTTCCCTTCGATCAGGCCGCGCAGATAAGTGCCATAGCCGCTCTTCTCCAGCGGCCCGGCCAGCGCCATCAGTTGCGCGTCGTCGATCCAGCCGTTGCGCCAGGCGATTTCTTCCGGGCAGCTCACCTTGAAGCCCTGCCGCTTCTCCAGCGTTGCGATGAACTGACCGGCTTCCAGCAGGCTGTCATGCGTGCCGGTATCGAGCCACGCATAGCCGCGCCCCATCCGCTCGACATTCAGCGCGCCCTTTTCGAGATACACCCGATTGAGGTCGGTGATTTCCAGCTCGCCGCGCGGGCTCGGCTTCAGCGCCCGGGCGATCTCCACCACTTCCTCGTCGTAGTAGTAGAGCCCCGTCACTGCGTAGTTGGACTTCGGCACCTTCGGTTTTTCCTCGATCGACACCGCCACCCCGGCAGCGTCGAACTCCACCACGCCATACCGGCCCGGATCGGTGACGTGATAGGCAAACACACTCGCGCCACTCTCCCGCTGGTCGGCACTGTCGAGCAGCCCCGGCAGGTCATGGCCGAAAAAGATGTTGTCGCCGAGGATCAGCGTCGACTGCCGCCCCTTGACGAAATCGGCACCGAGGATGAACGCCTGCGCCAGCCCGTCCGGGCTCGGCTGCACGATGTAGCGCAGTTCCATGCCCCATGCGCTGCCGTCGCCGAGCAACGCTTCGAAGCGCGGCAGGTCGGTCGGCGTCGAAATGATCAGCACCTCGCGCATGCCGCCATGCATCAGCGTCGACAGCGGATAATAGATCATCGGCTTGTCGTAGACTGGCAGCAACTGCTTGGAGACGGCCAGCGTCGCCGGATGCAGCCGTGTGCCGGCGCCTCCGGCGAGAATGATGCCGCGACGGGTCATGGTGTGGCCTCCGGTCTGATCGCGTCCAGCGTTGGTCGCACGTCCTCCTGCCACTCCGGCAGCGCGATGCCAAGGGCTTGCCGCAACTTGGATGTATCCAGCCTGGAGTTGAGCGGCCGTTGCGCTGGTGTTGGGAACGCCGTCGTCGGCACCGGCAGCACCCGCTCGGGCGTCACCTTCAGCGCAACGCCGCGAGCCAGCGCATCCGCCACCGCAAAGCGGGCATAGCCGTTCCACGTCGTCTCGCCGGCCGCCGCGAGGTGATAAATCCCTTCGGGGATCGGCCGGCCGGCATCGATCCGCTCCAGCGCCTTTAGCGTCACCTCGGCGATCAGCCGCGCGCTGGTCGGCGCCCCGACCTGGTCGTCGATCACCTTCAGCTCCTCGCGCTCGGCCGCGAGCTTCAGGATCTTGGCGATGAAGTTGTTGCCGCCCGGCGCATGTACCCAGCTGGTGCGGAACACCAGATATTTGGCCCCGCTCGCCGCCAGTGCCAACTCACCGTCCCGCTTGGTCGTGCCATAGACGCTCAGCGGCGCCGTCGCGTCCGTCTCTCGCCAGGGCGTCGTGCCGCTGCCGTCGAACACATAGTCGGTCGAATAATGGATCACCCACGCACCCACCGCCTGTGCCGCCGCGCCAAGCTCCGCCAGCGCCTCGGCATTCACGCGCCGCGCCCGCTCCGGCTCGCTCTCGGCCTTGTCGACGGCCGTATAGGCCGCCGCATTGACGATGGCGTCGGGCCGCTCCTGGGCCACCAGTTCCGCAATCTTCCCCGGCGTCTCCAAATCGCCGCCAGCCCGGCCATAGCCACCAATCTCGCCCAGCGGCGGCAGCAGCCCCATCAGCGCCGTACCCACCTGGCCGTCGCGGCCCAGCACCAGAATCTTCACGACACCGTCACCCGTACTGCTTCTGGATCCACTCGCGATAGCCGCCGCTGGTCACGTCTTCCACCCAGTCGGCGTGGCTCAGGTACCAGTCGATGGTCGCTTCGATACCGCTCTCGAAGTTTTCGGCCGGTTTCCAGCCCAGCTCCGTGCCGATCTTCGTCGGATCGATGGCATAGCGCCGGTCATGCCCCGGCCGATCCGTCACATAGGTGATCTGGTCGGCATAGGATGTGCCGTCGGCCTTCGGCCGCTTCTTGTCGAGCAGCGCGCAGATCCGCCTGACCACCTCGATGTTGGTCTTCTGGTTGTCGCCGCCGACATTATAGGTTTCGCCGGGCTTCGCCGCTTCCAGCACCCGCCGGATCGCCGAGCAATGGTCCCCGACATACAGCCAGTCGCGCACCTGCAACCCGTCGCCGTAAATCGGAAGGGCCTTGCCCTTCAAGGCGTTATGGATCACCAGCGGAATCAGTTTCTCCGGAAATTGATAGGGCCCGTAATTGTTCGAGCAGTTGGTGATAAGGATCGGTAGCCCGAACGTCTCGTGATAGGCGCGCACCACATGGTCCGACGACGCCTTCGAGGCGGCATAGGGGCTGTTCGGCTTGTAGGGATTGGTCTCGGCGAACGGCGCCTCATCGGGCGCCAGCGTTCCATAGACCTCGTCAGTCGACACATGCAGGAACCGGAACGCGTCCTTGTCCGCTCCGCCAAGCCCGCTCCAGTAGCCCTTTGCTGCTTCCAGCAGCGCCAGCGTGCCCATCACATTGGTCTCGAAGAACGGGGCAGGGCCCGAGATCGAGCGGTCCACATGGCTCTCGGCGGCGAAATGCACCACCGCCCGCACGTTATGTTCCCGCAGCAACTGGCCGATCAGCGCCCCATCGGCAATCGAGCCACGCACGAAATGATGCAGGTTGCTCCCCTCGATGGTCTCGAGGTTCTTCACATTGCCCGCATAGGTCAGCACGTCGAGGTTGATCACCGGCTCGCCGACCGTCTTCACCCACTCCAGCACGAAGTTCGAACCGATGAATCCGGCCCCGCCGGTCACGAGAATGGTCATGTCTCAAAGGGTCTCCCACAAGCGCGGGCGACCATAGAGGTTTTGGGTTGCCGCTGAGAAGCAGTTTTCCCAACTTGGCGCCGCCTCAATCCGCCGAATGGGTCGGCAATCGTCCTGTTACGGCAGGTCACCCACGATCATCGAAGCCGCAAAGAAGCTGCAACGCGAGCGTTCTTCCCACGGGCGGTCCGGCTCGGCCGCCCCCGGCTCGGGGGGCGAGAATCCGCACCAGCCCTCGTTCGGATCGAGTGCCGCCAGCGCCTCGCTGTCCATCGCCTCGACGCGCAGCAGCATGATCCGCGAATAGTCCGCTTCCGAGAATGCTTCGGGCATCGGCGCCAGACCGGCGCCGGTGATCAACTGATCGCCGTCGGCGCCGCGATGAATCTGGGTCACCTCTCCGGAAGTCAGGTAAAACACCGGCCAGGCAGCGTGGTCCCAATGCTCCGAAGTCGCGTCATGGATGATCAGTGTCGCCGCCGGATCATCGATCTGCGCGACGATCCATTCCGCCGGCCCATGGCTCCACCGCTCGGGGTCGCTCAACAGCGCCGCCCCAGCGGCAAGGTTCGCCGCTACCACCAGCCCACCCGCGAACCAGGCGACGATCGGCCGGCGAAAGGCGAAGGCGCCCGCCAGTAGTATCGCCGCGTTGGGTACCATCCACAGGCTGTATTTCGGCGATAGCACGTCGAACTCGCTGACCAGCAGCGACACCGCCGGCAGCGTCACGAACGCCACCACCAGCGGCGCTGCCACAAAGATCAGCGGCGAGCGCCACCGGGCGATCAGCGCCAGTATCGCCAGCACCGCCAGCGCGGCGACCGCCACGATCACCAGCACCGGCCCATAGCTCAGATGCACGCCATGGAACACCAGCCGATAGCCGAGCCGGGCGGTGTCCAGCGCCGTCTCGATCAGCGACTTGCCACCACCACCTCCGCCACTCCCCATGCCATCGGGTAGGAACGGCAGGATTCCGGCCGACAGCACCACCACCGCTACGCCAGCCAGCACCACCGGCAGCACCGGTCGGCGAAAGGCAAGGCTGAACACGAACAGCGAGCCGACGAGGCAGAACGCGAACACCACCCCGTAAAAATGCGTGTAGATCGACAGCAGCAGGAACAGGCCCAGCAGCACCAGGTGCCGCAGCGACACACCCGCCCGCGCTAGCAGCTCGACATAAGCCCACAGCGCCCAGCACGAAAACACAAAGAAGAACGGATAGGGCCGGATCTCCACCGCCTGGACAACCATGCCCGGCGCCAGAAACACCAGAGCCAGCGCAAACAATGCGCCCGGCGCTGAGCCAAGCCGCTTCCCCGCCATCCACACCGCCGGCGCGCCGGCCAGGAAAGCCAGGATCCCCACCACGCGCATCTGCATCTCGCCCGCCCCGACGATCAGCTGCCACAGGCTGCCGAGCAGGTATGAAAGCGGCGGGCTCCGGTCCGCCGGTACGCCCGAGGGCGGGGCATAGTCGCCCGTCAACCACTGCACCTGCTCGGTGGTCGGTAGGGACAGCCCGAACATCTGCGTCGCCTCGTCGACCCAGATGGACTGGTTCATCGCAAACCACGCGGCCGCCGCAACGAAAGCGGCGACCACGGCCAGCGCGGCGGCAATCCAGCCCGGTGAGGTCCGTCTAGTCGCGGATGTGGCGCTTTCGGAAAACGACATACCGGCTCCCAAGGAAGTTGAAGAGCATTCCAGCGGCAATGCCGCACAGCGAGGCGATATAGACCGACTGCCGCCCTTCCGGCAGCACCGAGTGCAGCAGCAGGAACGAAGTGGCGAAGTTGACCACGATGCCGAGCGCCGACGCTGCCGTGAACCCCAGGAACTGCTTCAGGAAGTTCTCGTGCCGCGCATAGGAGAACGTGAAGCGCCGGTTGAGCAGGAAGTTGGTGAACAGCGACACCGCAATGCCGGCGGCAATGCCCGCCGTGGGCGGCGCCCCCAGTGCCAGCAGCGCCGTCAGCACCAGCATGTTCACCACCACGCCCGTGCCGCCCACGAACAGGAACTGCAGCAGGTACATCGCACTGGCGAACTTGTGCACATACAGCCGGCGCAGGTGCTTGATGTATTTCAGCTGTTCGACCAGCGTCAGCTTGCTCTCGCCATAGATCCGGTCGGCAAAGTGGATCGGCACCTCCGCCACCCGCTCGAAGCCGCACTTGACGATCAGCTCGAGCGCGATCTTGTAGCCAACCGGGCTCAACTCCTTGGCCCGGTTGATGTCGTCGCGCCGCATGGCGAAGAACCCGGACATCGGGTCGCGCACCGCTGTCAGCGGCCGCGCCAGCACCGTCGCGATCCGGCTGTTCAGCCAGCGGAAGAACCCCCAGTCATCGTCCGTCGAGCCGCCCGAAACATAGCGCGAGCCCAGGACGAACTCCTGCCCGCTCGACAGCGCCAGCACCATTTGCGGTATCCGCTCCGGCGGGTGGCTGAGGTCGCAATCCATGCACACCACGATCGGATATTTGGCCAGCCGTATGCCGTCGATCACCGCCGGCGACAGCCCGCGCTCACCCTGGCGCTCGACGAGGCGCACCCAGTCGAGACCGAGCTTCTCAACCAGCTCGCGGCTGCCATCCTTGCTGTTGTCGTCCATGAAGATCAGTTCGACCGTGAGATTCTGGCTCTTGGCCAGCCGGTCGATTCTGTCGATCAGCAGCGGGATGTTCTCCCGCTCCTTGTAGGTCGGCACCACGATCGAGATGGGTGAAACCACCACGATCCGGGCGATTTCATCGGACATCACGTCCTGGCTGGCGGCCCTTGGGTCAGCTGAAGTAGTCGCCATCGCAGCCATGAAATTGCCTGTGCTCGACATCATGAAATAGGCTCTGCCATCTATTGGCAAGCATCGCCACGTTGCATAACCGCCCTTGGTTGCCAAAGCGCCAATACTGCCCCGCTCAGGCCCGGACGATCCCGGTCACAGCTTTCGCAGCACGGCCGCGGCCCACAGCGACAACTGCCCGAAGCGCGTCTGCCGATACACCCCCGAGCGCCTGAGAGACTGCAGGCGCCCCGGCAACTTGCCGTGCCGGGCGGCATCGAATTGTTCGAGCTGCCGCCGCGCCTCTGGCGTCAGCAGGTCCGCCGCCGCCCGCAGCGTCTCGATGTTCTGGTCGTTCCAGTCGACGAAGCGCCCGCCCCAGGCCCGCCATAGCCGGTCCAGCCGCGCCCGCCAGCCGGTATTGGCGCCAACCAGATTGTCGCCATGCTGCCGGTAGCGCACCTGCGGAACCGGGTCGTACACCACCTTCCCGCCCGCGCCGGAAATCACCTGGTAGCAGAGCCAGTCATGGCTGACGAAGCCGCTGCGCGCCGCGACCTGCCTGACCAGCTCGAACCCGGCGCGGTTCAGCACCATGGTGTTTGCCCCGGCAATCGACTGCACCAGCGCATTGGCGAACCCGACCGGACGGTCGAACAGCGGCGACATTCCGATCTCGCGATTGTCCGCGCTGACCAGCAGCGTCCGGCCGCAATAGAGGGCAGGGGCAGCCTCGCCACCAAGCGCCGCTCCGGCAACGCTCAGCTTCGAGGCGAGCCAGATATCGTCCTGGTCCGAAAACGCCACGAACGGCGTCGCCACGTCGCGCTGCATCAGGCTGCGGAAATTCTCGGCAAAGCCCCCTCCGGGCCCGCTCACCATCTCGAACCGGCCACGCCGCCACTTCGCCGCCGCTTCCGCCAGGATCGACAGCGTCCCGTCACTCGAGCCATCGTCAGACACCACAATGTCGATCCGCCCCCAATCGACCTGCGCACCGATCGAATCGAGCTGCTCGCCGAGGTGCTGCGCCCCGTTCCAGGTCGCCATCAGCACCGTCACATCCCGGCCGCGCATCGTCATATCGTGGCTCACGGCCAGGTCCCGTTCAGAATGCGTTCATCAACGTGGCAAGCTCTACCATCATTCCGCCTCCCGGCACATGCCGTCTTATGAAATGCTATTAATATCAATTACGTAAGGCCTTGCATTCATTCATCAACAAGGCAGCCCGGCCACACTCTTCCGCCAGAAAAACCGGCCCGGGAAACCCTTGCTTAACCATGCAGGCTCATCCTCGCGTCACCTTGCGGAGCGCAATCATGGAACTGCTCTTCCTGCTACTGCTGGTTCCCGTCTTCTGGCTCCTCATGCTGCCCCGCCGCCTCGTCGGCGCGGCGCGCCGCCACCGCTTTGCCCTCGCCGGCATCGTGCTGCTCGTCCTCGCCACCGGTTGGATCAGCACCACCTACTTCACCCCGCGGCCAAACCCGGTCAACTACGCCGAAGGCGATGAAACCCTGCGGGCCATGCTCGAGTGATCTCATCGCGCGTTGCCCCCGTCCGCCTCCCCTGCTAACCCTTCGACCCGATAGGGATGGCAGTCGAGGAGGACGCGCCCATGCTCTCAGAGGCGCAGCTGCGCGCGCTGCTTTCCGCCGCCGCGGCCACCATCGCCACCCATGCCGAGGAACTCATCGCCCTCGATGCCGCCATCGGCGATGGCGACCATGGCTCCGGCATGCTGCGCGGCGTCAATGCCGTACTCGCCGATGCCGACACCGTCGCGGCAAAACCCTTGCCCGACGCGCTCAAGGCCATCGGCACCAAGGTGGTGATGACCGTCGGCGGCGCCTCCGGCCCGCTCTATGGCACCCTGTTCCTCACCTTGGGCAAGGAACTCGCGGCCAACCCCACCGACCTTCCCGCCGCCTTTCAGAAGGCCGTCGAAGCCGTTGCCGCGCGCGGCAAATCCACCGAGGGCCAGAAGACCATGCTCGATGTGCTCTTCCCCGTCGCGGCGGCCCTCTCTGCCGGCAAGTCCGGTTCGGATCTTGTTGCAATCGCCCATGCCGAAACCGCCGCTACCCGCGATCGCAAGGCGCTGCGCGGCCGCGCTTCCTTTCTCGGCGATCGCTCCATCGGCCACCTCGATCCCGGTGCGCGCTCTTCGGCGCTGTTGCTCGAAGCCGTCGTCACCACACTGGCGGACGCCCCGAAATGAGCAATGTCGGCATCGTCATCGTCTCCCATTCCCCGCTGGTCGCTGAAGGCGCCGCCGACATGGTGCGCCAGATGGTCGGCGACGAGGTGCCGCTCGCCTGGTGCGGCGGCGACCCGGCGGGAGGGCTCGGCTCCTCGGTCGAGGCCATCCTTGCCGCCATCGATCGCGCCTGGTCCGATGCCGGCGTCGCCATCCTCTTCGATCTCGGCGGCGCCGAGACCAATGCCGAAATGGCCATCGAAATGCTCGATCCCGAGCGCGCCGCCAAGATCGCCATCTGCAATGCCCCGGTCGTCGAAGGCGCGGTGATTGCCGCAACCGAAGCCTCCGGCGGTTCCGACCTGATAACCGTCAAGGCCACCGCCGAAGAACTCTCGCCCTGAGGAGGCTCGCATGGCTGAAGCCGAGGTCACCATCACGCATCCCGTCGGGCTTCACGCCCGGCCATCGGTCAAATTCACCAAGCTCGCCAAGACCTTCGCCGCCCGCGTTGAACTCGCGACTTCGACGGAAGGTCCCTGGATCGATGCCAAGTCCATCGTCAAGGTGATGGCCGCCAAGGCACCCAGGGGCACTCGCCTCCACCTCCGCGCCGATGGCGATGACGCCGAGGCCGCAATCGCCGCGCTGGTCGACCTCGTCATGCGCGATTTCGACGAAGGACATCCCGATGCCGGCGCCACGCATTAGGGGCACCATCGCCTCCACCGGCTATGCCGAGGGCCCACTGCATCGCGTCGGTTACGTTGCCGCCGACTACCTCGCCGAAGCTGATGCCGCGACTGAGGGCGAACGCCTCCGCACTGCCATCGCCGCCGCTGCCGCAGACCTCGAGGTGCTCGTGGTTGCCTCCGATTCCGATGCCGGCGAGATCCTTGAGTTCCAGTTGGTCATGCTGGGCGACGACAGCCTCGCCGAAGCCGCCTTTGCTGCCATTGCCGACGGCCGTCCGGCCCTCGAGGCCTGGCACGATGCGCTGGCCGCCCAGATCGCCGACTACGAGGACGCGTCCGACGCCTACTTTCGCGCCCGCGCCGCCGATCTGCGCGACATCGCCGATCGCGTCTCGCGTCGCCTCGCCGGGGTCACCGAGCCGACCATTCCCGTCGGCGCCATCCTGCATGCCGACGATCTGTCGCCCTCGACTTTCCTTGCCACCGACTGGGGGCAGGGGGGCGGCATCGCCCTCGCCGCCGGCAGCCCCACCAGTCACGTCGCCATGCTGGCGCGCGCCCGCGGCGTGCCGATGCTCACCGGCCTTGGCGCCATCGATATTGCTGACGGCGACCACGTGCAGATCGATGCCGAGCATGGCGTGCTCGTCGTACTCCCCGACACCGAGGACCGCCACGCCTTCCTCACCGCCTCGACCGCCTATCGCCACCTGCTTCAGCGGGCGCGCGCCAGCGCCGACGCCCCGGCCATGACCGCAGATGGCGCCCGCATCGATGTCCTCCTCAACATCGGTGCTCCAGCCGATCTCGCGGGCCTTGATCCGTCCCACTGCGACGGCATCGGCCTGATGCGCACCGAGTTCCTGTTCTCTTCCGGCGTGCCGGATGAGGAGACGCAGTACCGCGCCTATCGTGACGTGCTGCTCTGGGCCGCCGGCCGCCCTGTCACCATCCGCACCGTCGATGCGGGCGGCGACAAGCCGGTCCCCGGTTTCACCGTCCGGGAATCCAATCCCTTCCTCGGCCTCCGGGGCATCCGTCTGGCGCTGTCGCGGCCCGACGTGTTCCGTCCGCAGGTCCGCGCCCTGCTGCGCGCAGCTGTGCACGGACCCCTCAAAGTCATGTTCCCCATGATCGCCATTCCGGCCGAGTTCGCCGCAGCCTCGGCGCTGTTTGCCGACGAGGCGGCGCGACTGGCCGCCAGCGGCATCGCCCACGCCATGCCGGCCCTCGGCATCATGGTCGAAGTCCCCGCCGTTGCCCTCGTCCCCGAAGCCTTCCCCGAGGCCGCCTTCTTGTCCATCGGCTCCAATGACCTGACGCAATATGTCATGGCTGCGGGCCGCGACAACGGCGCCGTCTCCGCACTGGCCGACCCGGCAAACCCCGCTGTCATCGGACTTGTCGCCCGCGTCGCGCGTTTCGGTGCCGAGGCTGGCATTGCGGTCAGTCTCTGCGGCGATGCAGGCGGTGATCCGCAACTGATCCCGGCCCTGCTCGGCGCCGGGCTGCGCAGCCTCTCGGTCGCGCCCGCGCAGCTGCCGCTCGCCAAGGCCGCAATCGCCGCGACCCGCACCGGCGACGTGCCCATCGCCGCCATCTGAACAACACCAATCGCCCAGGCGCGACCGGAGGATATTCGATGAAGAAGCTGATCAATTCCGTCGACACCCTGCTCACCGAGAGCCTCGACGGCTTCGCCGCCGCCCATGCCGACCTGGTCGTGCTCGGCGACGACCACAAGTTCGTCCGTCGCCGCGCACTGAAGCCAGGCAAGGTGGCGCTGATTTCCGGTGGCGGCTCCGGCCATGAGCCGCTCCATGCCGGCTTCATCGGTCACGGCATGCTCGATGCCGCCTGTCCCGGCCAGGTCTTCACCTCGCCCACGCCCGACCAGATGCTGGCCGCTGCCGAAGCCGTCGATACCGGCGCGGGCGTGCTCTATATCGTCAAGAACTACGAAGGCGACGTGATGAACTTCGAGATGGCCGCCGAAATGGCCTCCGGTCCGGTCGCCCGCGTCCTCGTCAACGACGACGTGGCCGTCGAGGATTCGCTCTACACCACCGGCCGCCGCGGCGTCGCGGGTACGGTTGTGGTCGAAAAGCTTGTCGGTGCCGCTGCCGAAGCCGGCATGGGCCTCGACGCACTCGCCGCCCTCGGCGCCCGCGTCAACGGCGCCACCCGATCGATGGGCGTCGCGCTCACCTCCTGCACTGTCCCCGCCGCGGGCAAGCCGATGTTCGAAATCGGTGAGGATGAAATGGAGTTCGGCGTGGGCATCCACGGCGAACCCGGCCGCCGGCGAGACAAACTCAGGTCTGCTGACGCCATCGTCGAGGAGATCTGCGTCGCCATCACCGCCGAACTCGATACCCGCTCCGGCGCGCCTTCGCTGCTCTTCGTCAACGGCTTCGGCGCAACGCCGCTGATGGAACTCTATCTCGTCTACAATGCCGCTTCGCGCTTGTTGACGACCATGGGCATCACGGTTGCCCGATCCCTTGTCGGCAACCACGTGACCTCCCTCGATATGGCCGGCTGCTCGATCACCGTCTCGCAACTCGACGATGAGCTGCTGGGCTTGTGGGACGCACCGGTGCTCACGCCGGCGCTTCGATGGGGTGTTTGACCGGGGCTAACCTTCCAAGCCGGGCAAAAGGCCCCGAAAATCGGTAAAAATCCGACAGTTTTGTTACGGTTTTGATACCAACCGGCTTTACCCGGTGTTAGCCTGCCTTTGGGAGAGTCGTGGAGCAACGACGCGGAGGGGAAGAAAATTCCCTGGATAGTTCAGGCATTGATGCTGGCGCTCGCGCTTGGCATGACATCAGGCTCTGCATTCTCTTTGGGAGGATGGATCGCCGCCGGTGCACTCTTGCTCTGTACTGTCACAATCTCCGCGATTTCTGCTGGCCTTTCCCCTGCCTCTGCGGTCAGTGCCATTGTGGCCGTAATCCTCGCGTTCAACGCCGGCATCTGCGTGGGCCTCGTGCCGCGCGTTATCGCCTCGGGCAAAGCCTCCGCCGCCTGAGCGCGGCCACAGCCAATCGATAAAATTGTCGTCGATTGCCGGATAAAGTGTCAGCTTCTCGCTGCCAGTCTGCCCTCAGCCGATCAAAGTCGGGCAAGGCAAAGGGGGCGTCGAATGACCACTGGTTCCAGCAACACCGTTATCCAGCGCAAGCGCCGCGTGCTGCGTGCCGTCGGACTGATCGCCCTCGCGGCCCTGCTGGCTGCACCCGCGACGACGGCCGAGGCGAGCCGCAAGAAGCACCCGCCGATCGGTTATCAGCTCATGTGCCTCAAGCACCCCACCGAGTGCCAGGGCGGGGGAAAGCCCAGCGTCGAAGCAACCGGCGAGGTGCTGGCGACCCTGAAGCGGGTCAATGGCCAGGTGAACCGCGCCATCAAGCCACGCAGTGATGGCCGGGCGGATGTCTGGTCCGTCGGCGTTTCCTCGGGGGACTGCGAGGACTATGTCCTCGCCAAGCGCCGTGCGCTGATCAAGGCGGGCCTGCCGCCCAGCGCCTTGCGCATCGCCCACGTCAAGACCCGCAAGGGCGAGGGTCACGCCATCCTGGTGGTCAAGACCAATGGCAAGGACCTCGTTCTCGACAATCTCACCAACACCATCAAGCCGCTCAGCCAGACGGGCTACCGTCTCGTCGCCATCTCGGGCGCCGATCCGACCAACTGGTCATGATGCCGTTCCTGCTGACAATTGCGTGAGCTTGGTCCAACTTGTGCCCGGTGGGTGTAGCGGAGCGAGAATCTTAACTCCGCAATCCTACCTTGGCGCAGAAGTTGGCAGGTTCAGTCATGAATGCAGAATTGCAGACCAGCCTGCGCAAGTGCCTCCCGGCGCTTGGCACGGTAGGGCTGATGAGTGGCGGCAGCAATCTGCTGGCGCTCACGGGATCGATCTTCATGCTCGCCGTCTACGATCGGGTCATCCCGAGCGGCAGTGTTCCGACGCTTATCGCCTTGGGCTTGATCGCGCTCGTCGCCTTCGGCTTGCAGACCCTGCTCGACATCTTCCGCGCCCAGATGCTCACGCGGGTCGGTCTGGTCTTCCGCGAAACGCTGGATGGCCGCATCTACGACATCACCATTCGCAATGCAGCCACCGGCAACTACCGGCCGGGCTCCGCCGTCCGCGACCTTGATTCGGTACAGGGCTTCATGTCGTCCATGGGACCGACAGCCTTGTTCGACCTGCCGTGGCTGCCGCTCTACCTCGGGATCTGCTTTGCCTTCCACACCAACATCGGCATCGTCGTGACCGTCGGCGTTGTGCTGCTCGTCGGGCTGACGCTCCTCGCCGGTCGTGCTGCCAAGCGCCCGACATCGGCACTCAGCGAAGCCATGGCAATGCGCACCAGCCTGCTCAATACCAGCCAGAATCAGGCGGAAACCATCCACGCGATGGGTATGACCGGCAATCTGGCGCGCGGCTGGAACCGGGTAGGCGACGGCATCAGCCACTGGAATACCCGCCTCGCCGACACCACCAATATCCTTTCCACCATCTCGCGCATGTCCCGCATGGTGCTGCAGTCGGTCGTTCTGGCCGTCGGCGCCTGGCTCGTCATCCTGGGCGATGCCACCGGTGGCGTCATGATCGCCAGTTCCATTCTCTCGGCCCGGGCGCTGGCGCCGATCGAGCTGGCCATCGGTCACTGGAAGGGCTTTGTCTCGGCCCGCCAGTCATGGGCGCGCCTGTCGCGGCTGCTCGACGAAAACCCCGCCGAGGCCAACCGCTTCGTGCCGCCGCGCCCCCATCGCGAGATTCGCTGCGAAAACGTCACCCTCGGGCTCACGGTCCAGCGCCGCATCCTCGTCCGCGACGTCTCGTTCGCCCTCAACGCCGGCGAAGCCCTGGCAATTGTCGGTCCCACCGGCTCGGGCAAGTCGACGCTCGCGAAGGCCCTGGTCGGTCTCTGGGAACCCGCTGCCGGCTCGGTCCGCCTCGATGGGCTGTCGATTGCCGATTGGCCGAGCGCCGTGCGCGGCAGCTTCATCGGCTATCTGCCGCAGAATATCGGGCTGTTCGAGGGCACCATTGCCCAGAACATCGCGCGCTTCGATTCCGACGCCGATGACGACGAGATCGTCCGCGTCGCCAAGGTCGCCGGCGTGCATGACCTCGTGTCCCGTTTGCCTGAGGGCTACAACACTGTCATCGATGAAAGCGGCGGGGGCCTGTCCGGCGGTCAGGTCCAGCGCATCGGCCTCGCGCGGGCGCTCTATGGCGATCCGGCGCTGGTCGTGCTCGATGAGCCCAACTCCAACCTCGATAGCGAGGGCGATCTTGCCCTGGCCGAGGCCATCAAGTCGCTGCGCGCCCGCAACGCCATGGTGGTCATCACCACCCATCGTACCGGCATCCTGGCCTCGGTCGACCGCATGCTGCTGCTGGCCAATGGCCGCGTTCAGGATAGCGGCACCCGCAACGAGGTCCTTGCCAACTTGCGGCGCGAACGCTCGCCCGTTCCGACCAGCCAGGTTTCCGGCAAACCGGCCTCAGGCAACCAGGCGGCATGACCATGAGCGCCATCCACCCCCTCGCGCGCACTGATGCGATTTCGACCTCAGCCGCCCTCGCACAGGTCCCAGCCCACACCCTCCGTCCGGCGCCGATCGACTACCTGCCGCCACAGAACACCGCCGCCTTCCGCAGCCTTGGCCGGCTCGGCCGATGGGCCCTGTTGTTCACCCTCGCCAGCCTGCTTGGCGGTGGCTGGCTGATTTCGCAGACCGTGATCGCCGGTGCCGTCGTCACTCAAGGCTACCTCGCCGTCGAATCCGGACCCAAGCGTGTGCAGCACGGCACCGGTGGCATCGTCACAGCCCTCTTGGTCAAGGAAGGCGATCGCGTCGCTGCCGGGCAGCCGCTGGTCATTCTCGACACCACTGTCGACCAGGCCAAGCTCTCCGCCATCGCCAACTCGCTCGCGCACCAGCGCGCCCGGCTCGTCCGTCTGACCGGCGAGCGCGACGGCGCCGAGGATCTGGTGTTCCCGCCCTACGACGAGGCAATGGCCATCCCCGCCGAGGACTATGCGGCCATTATCGCCAGCGAAGCATCGCAATTCGCCCTGCGCCGCAACGATCGTGACGGCCAGCGCCGGCAACTGCGCGAGCGCATCTCCCAGAATGAAGAGCAGATCGGCGCCAACGAGGCGCAACTGGTCGCCAAGTCCGCTGAACTCGACCTGGTCTCAAAGGAACTGCTCGACGTCCGCGAACTCTTTGCCAAAAATCTCGTCTCGGCCCAGCGGGTCAGCGAGCTGGAGCGCAGCCAGGTGCAACTGAGCGGCTCGGAAGGGGCCCTGCGTTCGCAGATTGCCGCCGGCCGGGGTGCCATTGCCGAACTCGAACAGATGATTCTCCAGGTTGATCTCAACCTTCGGGCCGAGCTCACCGATCAGATCGCCACGGCCGAGCAGCAGGTCGGCGACCTGTCGCAGCAACTGATCATCGCCCGCGATCAGCTGTCGCGCTCCACCATTACGGCACCGCAGGGCGGCGTCATCCACGAACTGGCAGTCCACACCGTCGGTGGCGTGGTCCAGCCGGCCGAGACGCTGATGTATGTCGTGCCTGACAATGACCAGGTGATCGGCGATGTGCGGCTCAGCCCGGCCGATGTCGATCAGCTCTATCCCGGCCAGGAGGTCACCATCCACTTCAGCGCCTTCGATCGCGGCACCACGCCGGCCTTTGACGGTACGCTGGTCTCCATCTCGCCAGATCTGGTGACCGATGCCAACACCGGGTCACTGTACTACGCAGGCCGCATCGCCTTCGACCAGTCGGACTGGGCCACGCACCGCCCGGACCTCAAGCTGGTGCCCGGCATGCCCATCGAGGCTTTCATCCGCACCGATGATCGCACCCTGCTGTCCTACCTGACCAAGCCCATCTTCGACCAGATGAACCGGGCCTTCCGCTAGGCTCCCCGCGTCGTTCATCCCGGGTTCATGCACATTTTATTAAAGATGCTGGCGAGTGCACCTTGGTGCACGTCAAATCCTGCTTCGAGGCAAGCGCAATCTAGTCCCCGCTCGTTTCCTTCCCGGGCTACATAAATTCTGTGCACGAGCTGCTCGTTCACAAAGTTAACCAAACGTGTATTTCTGATTGACGGTTGTGACGTGTCGGGACAAAAACATGACAGTGAGTACTGTGGAGTATACGATGCGTAATGTCCCAAGACTGCTGATGGCGTGTGGACTGCTTGTGTCCACGTCCGTTGCCGCCAATGCCGAAACCCCAACCGAAATCCCGGCCTATGACATGGTGCTGGCCAAGTGCATCGAGGTTTCGGAAAATCCCGAGATCGCCGATCCCAAGCACGGCCGCTGCATTACTGAAACCCGCAACTACCTCGGCAGCCTTCTCGGCAAGGATCCCGCTGGCGTCGATGCCAAGCTGACTGATCTGGTGGTGGCTCTGGCCGAGCTGCCGCGCGCCGGGGGCAGGCAGCAATGCGATGAATTTGATGACGAGATCGCCCAGGCGATCATCATCACCAGCGAGGCGAGCTCCGATCGGTTGCAGCGCGAGCGGTTCGTTGCTGTCGCCGACACCATCACCGAAACCTGCGGGTCGAGTGATACTGCGACTTCGTCGATCAGCCTCGAAGCCTCACCGGCCAGCGAGGACTGACTGGGCCAGTGACGCGACCAATGACGGCCTGTTCGCCAGGCGTCACGTTTGACAACCAAGCCTGCGGAGAGCTGGCCGGCAATGAACAGGTCTGTGCTCTCATCGACGACGCTGCTGGTGGCGTCGCTGGCGGTCATGGCGGCCGGCACCGCCGGCGTCATTGGGGAGCTTTCGCCCTATTTCACTGCCGGCGCCAACGCTGATCAACGTATCACTGCGCTGGCATCGTATTCTTACCGGCCAGGGGCCTCGACGACATCGAGGTCCCTGATCCTCGATGACTGCCATGCGGTGACCAACAGCCTCCTGGGTCTGGCCCAGTCCAGCGCGCGGCGGGACGCTCTGGTCACCGCCTGCATCGACTACGCCACGGCCTTCGTGACCGAATCCCCGGTCAACTCTCGCGGCTGGCTGATTTCGGCCGAAATGGCTGCAGATCTCGACAATCCCGACGCATTCAATCACGGCCTCGCCATGTCACGCCTCACTGCGCCGGGCAGCAACTGGATGGCTGATGATCGCATCCAGCTCGCCCGTGCGCATGTCGGATGGCTCGATGAAGTCAACCGCGAGGGACTGGCCGCTGACATCCGGCTGCTGATGCTCACCGAGTCGGGCACGCAGTTCCTTGCGGAACTCTACAACGGCGATCCTGACTTTCGCGAGCAGCTCACCAGCGTCATCGAGACCGTCGATAACGAGCGGCAGCAGCGCTTCCTCCAGATCTACGCCCGGCTCAGCGGAGCCGTGAAATGACTAAAGCAACCGACACCCCTCCCGAGCCAGCGCAAGTTCCCTATCGCCAGCCGATGCGGGCGTCCTTGGAGGACACCGGACGTGCGCCGGGGGCGGACCAGTCGCGCCTGAACTGGGTGCTGGCGGTAGCCCTTCTCGCCGTCGTTGCCCTCATGCCCGTTCCGCTCGGCGGCAACCGCCCCGTCATCTGGATGGCTGCGGCGGCGGTCGTCGGTGCCCTGGGCTGCTGGTACGGTCTTGCGCTCCTGGTCAAGAAGGCCGCCCCGCGCATCCCTCTCAAGCTGTTCTGGCCCGAGACACTCGCGCTCATCGTCTTCATGCTCTACGCCGCGCTGCAATTGGCGCCGGTCGGACAGTTCATCCCCTTTGCGTTCGATCTTCCGGGCGGGGAACTGACCGCCACGCGCCTGAGCCTGACACCCGGCGACAGCTGGCTGGCGCTGGTGGGTTTTGCGAGCTTCGGGCTGTTCACCCTGCTGGCACTTCAGGCAGCGGCCAATCGCAGGCGCGCACGGATCATGCTGGCGATCCTGTTTGCCATCGTGGTCGCCCACGCGCTGTTCGCGCTCGTGAACCTGCGCTTCCTTGGCGACACGATCCTCGGCCTGCCCAAGTCTCAGTACGAGGGCTTCGCCACGGGCACCTTTGTCAATCGCAACTCGTTCGCCACCTTTGTCGCGGCTGGTCTTTCCCTCGGTGTCGCCCAGCTGTTCGAGTTGGTCGCCCGCCAGCGGGAGCGTGGCGACGCCCCCTTGTGGATCGTCATTCCCGCCACGGCCTTCGGGCTGCTGTTCATTGCTGCGGCACTGCTCGCCACCGGGTCGCGAATGGGCGCGATCACCGGCGCGCTTGCGGTCACCATTATTGTCGTGCTGGCGCTTGTCAGTGCGCCGGCGGGCCGACGCCGCCACACCCTGGTCGTGGCCTCGCTCATTGTGCTGATGCTGCTCGCGGCCGTCGTCGCTTACGGCTCGGGAACGCTGGACCGGCTTGCACGTCTCGATACGGGAGGCGAGGGGCGCGCCGATCTTTACCAGCAGGTCATTCACGCCATTTCGCTGCGTCCTTGGTCAGGCTATGGCGGTGGCAGCTTCATTACGGCCTTCCCCGCCTTCCAGCATCCGCCGCTGTCTGGCGATCTAGTCTGGAACAAGGCCCACAGCACCTATCTGGCGCTCTGGTTCGAGTATGGCGTGATCTTCGGCTCGCTTCCCATCCTGATCGTCGTCGCTCTGGTGGCGCGCGCGCTAACAGGTTTGTTTTCGCAGTCTTCACGTTTTCTTGCGCTGGCCGCGACAGGCGTTGCGGTAACCTTCGCCGTTCACTCTATTGTCGATTTCAGTCTTGAAATTCAGGGCAATGTCTACCTCATGCTGGCAGTGGTCGCGCTCGGCGCGGCGCACGTGCGCGGTCCGCGTGTCCCCGCGCGACAGGAATAGGAACGGCTTGTGCTCAACCGCCTGAACGAACTCTGGCACACGGCAATCAGGCCGCGTTCGCCCCGGGCCCGGACGGCAACGTCCGATGCCGTTCGGCTCGTCTACCCAGCCGAACCGCCGCTGGTCTACGCGGTCGGCGACGTCCATGGCTGTCTCGATCTGTTGCAGCGGCTTGAACAGGACATCGTTCGCGATCGCACCGACCGCCGCCAGCCGGCCTTGCTGGTCCTGTTGGGTGACCTCATCGATCGTGGCCCCGCATCCGCTCAGGTGATCGACCACCTGCTCGCCAAGGCGCCGGAAGGCATCGAGCGCATCTGCCTGATGGGCAACCACGAGGCCATGATGCTGGAGTTCATCGCCGACCCCAAACCAGGCTCCATGTGGCTGGTCCAGGGCGGTCGCGAGACGCTCCTGTCCTATGGCGTCCCGGCGTCGGCACTCGAGCGCCCGACGCGACGCGACCTGGCTGCCCTGGTTCAGGCCTACATCCCGCCCGATCATCTGGCGTTTCTCCGAAGCATGCCTGTATTGCTGCAAACGCCAGCGCATCTTTACGTGCATGCTGGTATCGATGCGGCCATGAGTATTGAAGATCAGCCTACCGACGTTCTGCTCTGGTACCGCGATGACCTGACCGAGACTTACTCGGGGCTGGGCCGCCGCGTTGTGCATGGGCATACGGTCGTTCCGACGCCACTGCTCACCGATGGCCGGATCGCCATCGACACGGGTGCCTGCCGCACCGGCACCCTTTCGGCCGTGGCAATCTCCCCGGTGGAGCCGCCACGCATCCTCGATGTCACGCAGGTTGGATACGGGATGCGCTGATATCGGCGAAGGACGACGTTGTTGCCCGTCTAGTGCCGGGTCAGTTGCAGTATGGGCGGCGACGCCGCGCCAGCGAATGGGAATGAATGATGGAAGGTGATGGGCTGAACATCCGGACGATCGTGGGTCTGCTGCGGCGCCGAATGGCGATCATCATCGCCTGCGTGGTCATCGCGCTCGCCGTCGCAGGTGCCGCATTGTTCGCCATGAAGCCGGTCTACTCGGCCACCTCGACCGTGATGATCGATCCGGTCAAGCGCAACATCCTTGAGGCCGATGACCCGTTTGGCGACAGCTGGAGCAGCAGCCGCATCGATTCCGAAACTGAGCTGATCATTTCCTGGTCAGGGTTCCGCGCCGTTGCGGAAAATCTTGGCCTTGATCAGGTGCCCGAGTTCGGGGCGGAGAGCCAGGGCCTGCGGGAACAGTTCCTCTCCTTCTTCCGGCTGGTCCCGCCCGTGGACATCACCAAGGAAGACGCGCTCGACAATGCTGCCGGAGCGCTCTACGGCGCCGTTTCGGTGCGCCGGCGCGAACTCACCAGCCTGGTCGACATCAGTGCGAGCTCGGAGGATCCCGACGTCGCCGCCGATATCGCCAACGAGGTGGCCAAGGTCTATGTCGAGCGCCAGCTGGCGGCCAAGATCGAGTCCGTGCTTGCTGCCCAGTCCATCATCGAAGACCGCATCAGCGGCGCCTCGGCCAACGTCGCCAGTTCCGAGCAAGCCTTCGACGACTTCATCGAGTCCAACGTTGACCGGATCTCTCAGGAGACTGGTCGCACAGACCTTGCGGTGCTGCGCACCGAGTTCGAACAGGCGATTTCGCGCCGCGATGAGCTTGGCAAGACCGTCGATGAGGCCCGCACTCGACTGGCGCAGCGCAACTGGAGCGCTCTCGCCGCCTCCCTGCAGGATCAGACCATCACCGAGCTCAATGCGCAGCGCGAAGCCGCGGCGACCGAACTGGCCGGCTTGGCTGCCACCAGCGAACAGGCGGTGAACCTGCGGGCCGAGCTCGAACGGCTCGAGTCCACCCTCAACGATGAAGCCAATCGCAGCATATCCGGGCTGCAGGGCGAGATCGCCTCCCTGCAGTCGCGCGCGGCGGACAGTCGCTCGAAACTGCGCGCCTCGGTGCTCTCCAGCAATCTGCCCGCCGACGTGCTCACCAGTCTCTACGAGCTCCAGCAATCCGCCGAGATCGCCCGCGCCCAGTACCAGACCCTGCTGACACGCCAGAAGGATCTTGAGGCACAGGCCTATCTGCAGCTTCCCGACAGCCGCGTTGTCTCCCAGGCGGGCGCATCCAGCACCCCCTCGTTCCCGCGACCCAACATCATTCTGGGCCTTGCCCTGATGGTGGGGTTGGTCGGTGGTGTGGCGATCGCCTTCCTCGTCGAAAACTTCGTCGGCGGCATTACCAGCGAGGAACAGGCGGAATCGGTACTGCGCAACATGGTGGTCTCCTCCATCCCCAAACAGAAGCCCGCCAAGAAGCCCAACTCCAACGATCCAGCCCTTGTTGCAGACTCACTCATGCTCGCCCCGCTTTCGGGCTACTCGGAATCGATCCGGCGAATGCGCATCGGGCTCGACCAGGCCATCGTCCGCTCCACCGGCGAAACCGAGAGCGAGCGCACCGCTGGCATCGCCATCATGGTGACCTCGTCCATCCCGAATGAGGGCAAGACCACCGTCGCGCTCTCGCTCGCCCGCGCCTACGCGCTCTCCGGACGATCGACGCTGCTGATCGATTGCGACCTGCGCAAGCCCGGTGTTCACCGCCAGCTCGGCCTCGAGCCTTCCGATGGCCTGATCGACTACCTGTCGAGCCGCAAGCATGCCTCCGACATCCAGTCCTTCGTCACCGAGGATCCGGGCTCCGGCGCGCAGATCGTTCTCGGTTCGCGGCGCTCCGACGTGCCGACCGACCAGCTCGTTGCCGGCAAGACCTTCGCGGCTCTGGTGGCCGCGGCCCGCCGCAACTTCGACGTGGTGATCCTCGATACCCCGCCGGTCGGGCCGGTCGTCGACGCGCTCTATATGGCCAGCCTGTGCGACGTCATCGCCTATGTCATCAAGTGGTCCGAAACCCCGCTGCAGCAGGTCAAGCAGGCCCTTGAGTCGCTGGTGCGGGTGAAGCAGGAAAAGGTCCAAATCCTGACGGTCATCAACCAGTGGGACAAGATCCCGGTGGGCTACAAGGGCCGCTACTCCGACTACTATCTGGAAAGCTGATCATGGCAACCAAGCAGGGTCTTGTCGTTCCCGTCATCCTCGCCGGAGGGCAGGGTACCAGGTTGTGGCCAATGTCGCGCTCGGCGCGGCCCAAGCAGTTCCTGCCCCTCACCGGACCGACATCGCTGTACCAGCAGACGCTGCAGCGCGTGGCCGATCCTGAGCACTATGCCGCGCCAGTCATCGTCACCAATACCGAGTACCGCTTCCTCGTCAGTGAGCAGGCGCAGGAGGTTGGCGTCGTGCCATCCGCTGTCCTGCTTGAGCCGGTTGCGCGCAACACCGCCGCTGCCATTGCCGCAGCCGCAGCCTTCGTGTCGCGCACTTTCGGCGCCGATGCCGTGATCCACGTGCTCGCATCCGATCATGCGGTGACCGCCGACGACAATTACTGGTGGAGTGTCGACGCTGCGACGAGGGCTGCGCGAGCGGGCGCGCTCGTGACCTTCGGCATCACGCCAACCGCGCCGGAGACAGGCTACGGCTACATCGAGGCCGGTACCGACACCGGGGGCGGGGTCCTCGCGGTCACCCGCTTTGTCGAAAAGCCAGACCGGGCCAATGCCGAGCGGATGATCGCCGCGGGCAATTTCTACTGGAACTCCGGCACGTTCATGCTCGGCGTCCGTGCCTTCCTCGATGAAGTCGCAGCGCTCGCGCCGGCGATCCATTCGGCCGCGGTACAATCGGTCGAGCAGGCGCGAACTGACCTCGATTTCACGCGGCTCGACGAGGCGGCCTTCGCCGCTGCGCCCTCCATCTCGGTGGACTACGCCATCTTCGAGAAGTCGACACGCGTCGTCGTCGTGCCGGTGACCTTTCCCTGGTCGGACCTGGGCGCTTGGGATGCCGTGTGGAAGCAGTCGCCAAAGGATGCAGCGGGCAACGCCACCTCCGGCAGCGTCACGCTTTCCAACACCAGCAATTCCCTCGTGGTGAGCGAGCGGGCCCATGTGGCCGTCGATGGTCTCGACGATATCGCCATCATCGTCAGCGAAGATGCCGTCTATGTCGGCAAGTTGTCGGAGGCTCAGCGCGTCGGCCCGATGGTCAAGGCGCTGCGCAGCGACCGCAAGACCGCAGGGCTCACCGAGATTCATCGCACCGCCTATCGGCCTTGGGGTGGCTACTCTTCAGTGCTCAATGGCGACCGGTTCCAGGTCAAGCGGCTGTTCGTCAAGCCGGGCAAGAAGCTCTCGCTGCAAAAGCACCACCATCGTGCCGAGCATTGGGTTGTGGTCTCCGGCACCGCCGAGGTGACCGTCGATGACCAGAAGAAGATGATCACCGAAAACGAATCGATCTATCTTCCGCTTGGCTGCGTCCACCGGCTCGCAAACCCCGGCAAGATTCTCCTCGAGTTGATCGAGGTCCAGACCGGTTCCTATCTGGGCGAAGACGATATCATCCGGATCGAGGATGAATTCGGCCGTGCCTGAGTAGCTGCACGGACACTTGTTGCCGACAGGCCACACAACTGGCTCGCGTTCCAGCGGCGCGAGCGCCAATTCATGAACATTTCCAAAGCTTAGCTTGCGTTTGGCGAATAGCTCACCTGCGTCTGTGGCGCTAGACGTGAGTTGCCTTGTGCCGCCGAAGCTTTTACAGTTAATCGACTGTTAACGGCCGGGGGCGGCGGAGCGTTTGCAGATCGAGACAACTGTCGAGGGAATGCAATGTCTCAGATCTCTGACCAGTCCGCGATTGGGTGGACCGGCGTCGTACTAGCCGATGGGCCGGCGCATAATTCTGCGCTCCATCTGGGCGGGACGGTAGTTCACACCTCGTCCCAGAGTGGGCTGGCGCTGAGGTGGACTGAACACGGACCTGTTGCACCGACGCAAACATTTGTACGTACGCTATCGCTCGCTGTGAAGCGCGCGATGGATCTTGTTCTGGCGCTCGGGGCGTTGATCTTCTTTGCGCCGTTCCTGCTTGCCGTCGCAGTGGCAGTTAAGCTGAGCACGCGCGGCTCCGTGCTGTTCACGCAGGATCGCGTCGGTCTGGGGGGGAAGCTGTTCAAGACCTACAAGTTTCGCACCATGCACGCCGATCTGAGCGATCCGACGGGTCGGCAGCAGACCACCAGGAACGACGCGCGCATCAGTTCGGTCGGCAAGGCGCTGCGCCGCTTCAGCATCGATGAACTGCCCCAACTGCTCAATGTGGTGCGAGGCGAAATGTCGATTGTCGGACCGCGCCCCCACGTTCCGGGCATGCTTGCGGCTGGCATCCCCTATGAGGAACTCGTTCCCTACTACAACATGCGCTATCTCATGAAGCCGGGCCTCTCCGGCTGGGCGCAGGCCAATGGCTATCGCGGCCCGACCGAGAGTGCCTTGCCGGCCAAGGCCCGGATCAATCACGATATCGCCTACATCCAGAATTTCTCGCCGGCGCTGGATGTATGGATCATCCTGATGACGTTGAAGTCCGAATTCGTGACCGGCAACGGGCTCTAGTGCTTCAGGCGGGTAGTCACGCCGGTTCGGGATACATGTCTGCGGACGCCGGATGTCTTGGAGGATGGGCCGGAACTCCGGTCGCATCACTCGCCGGCTTGGCCCGTTAACGGAGACTGTAGGCAATTGCTGCCACGATTGTCTTCAGCAGCTAGTGTCGACCGGCCGCGGCTTGTGGCCAGTCTCAACCCGGTGGCAATGCGCCACTTATCCAGAGTACCGGAGTTCTCGATTTGACCAAGACTGCATTGATCACGGGTGTCACCGGCCAGGACGGCGCTTATCTGGCGCAGCTGCTGCTCGACAAAGGCTATAATGTCCACGGCATCAAGCGGCGGTCGTCATCGTTCAACACCGGACGTATCGAGCACATTTATCAGGACCCGCACGAGGCCGATCAGCGCTTCGTCCTGCACTATGGGGATCTGACCGACTCGACCAACCTGGTTCGCATCGTGCAGCAGGTCCAGCCCGACGAGATCTACAATCTCGCCGCGCAGAGCCACGTGCAGGTTAGTTTCGAGACTCCCGAATACACCGCCAATGCCGACGCCATCGGCACGCTGCGCCTGCTCGAGGCCATTCGCATCCTCAATCTCGAGCACAAGACGCGCTTCTATCAGGCCTCCACTTCCGAGCTTTACGGCCTCGTTCAGGAAACGCCGCAGCGCGAGACCACCCCGTTTTATCCGCGCTCGCCCTACGCCGTCGCCAAGCTCTATGCCTACTGGATCGTGGTCAACTATCGCGAAGCCTATGGCATGCATGCCAGCAATGGCATCCTGTTCAACCACGAGAGCCCGCTTCGTGGTGAGACCTTCGTTACCCGCAAGATCAGCCGCGCCGTCGCGGCGATCACCCTGGGCAAGCAGGACAAGCTCTACCTGGGCAACCTCGACGCCCGCCGCGACTGGGGCCATGCGCGCGAATATGTGCGCGGCATGTGGCTGATGCTGCAGCAGGAAACGTCGGACGACTATGTCCTCGCAACCGGCGTCACCACCCCGGTCCGCCATTTCGTCGAGTGGGCCTTCGAAGATGTCGGCATCAAGCTCGAATGGCGCGGTGAAGGCCGCGACGAAAAGGGCTTCGACACCGCCACGGGTCGCTGCCTCGTCGAGGTCGATCCCCGCTATTTCCGCCCCACGGAAGTCGACCTGCTGCTCGGTGATGCCAGCAAGGCTCGCGAAAAGCTCGGCTGGGTGCACGAAACCAGCGTGCGCGAACTCGCCGCCGAAATGGTCCGCGAAGACCTCAAGGTCATGCGCACCTCCACCGTGATGAAGGAAGCGTGATTCGCGTCAGACGACAGGCGGGTCCTGGTGCCGGCAGGTCGTGCCGTAGTCCCGACCGATCGCAGCACGCGCTCGCCTGACTGCTGCGGGAGAAAAGCTGTGTCCTGCGCATTTCTGATCATTGCCCACGCCGATGTGGAACTGCTGCGGCGGCTGGTGCGCCAGCTGAAGGGGCACGACGTGTTCGTTCATTGGGATCGCAAGTCTGGACCGCCGCCCTTGGTGGAAGGCGCCACCATGATAGCAGAGCGGGTCTCGGTCTTCTGGGCTGGCTACACACAGATTGAAGCAACTGCAGCGCTGCTGCGCGCCGCACTTGCCAGCGGCAAGAGCTACACCAAGATCATGCTGCTCTCTGGCGCGTGCTACCCCATCAAGCCGGTCGATGAACTCGTTGCCATGTTCGAGGCCGATGGAGGCCATAACTACATCAACGCCGTGAAGGTCGATGAGTCCCCGCATCTGCGAGAACTGGTGAGACCCCCGGTTTTCCGCGATGCCTTGTTCCCCGACTGGGCGCGGCGCACGAAACTTGGAGATCTTCTCGAGCGCGTCGTGCGCAGGGCACTGAACACGTTTCTCAAGCTCTTCTCCAAGTCGCGCCCCCCCGGCTTGGAACTGTTCCATGGCAGCCAGTGGTGGGCGCTCTCTGGCGAAGCCGCGGCCTTTGCTTTGAACCGGATCGACACAGACCCCGCTATTGCGAAGTTCTACCGGAGGACATTCGCAAGCGACGAGCAGGTGTTTCAGACGATCATTCGAAATTCCGAATTCGCCAGCCTGTGCGCGCCAACGCTGCCCTTTACCGGTCGCGGCACCTATCAGACCGCCAATCTGCACATCATTGATCCATCATTGTCGAAATGGTTCGACGTATCGGACATAGATCTGGTTGGAAAATCAGATTCATTCTTCGTGCGAAAGGTCAGCTCAAGTCGGTCAGGTCCTTTGCTGGACTGGCTGGATGAGCATCGCCTCGCCAAAGCTGCTGCCAAGGACAGTTGACGATGACCTTTGATCTATCCAACAAGCGCATCTGGGTTGCGGGGCACCGCGGCATGGTCGGGTCTGCCGTTGTCCGCCGCCTCGCGTCCGAAGGCTGCGAGGTGATCACCGCCGGCCGTGATCGGGTCGACCTCAAGCGCCAGGCCGAAGTCGAGGCCTTCCTCGCGGATGTCCGGCCGGATGCCATCGTCATGGCGGCCGCCAAGGTCGGCGGCATCCTCGCCAACGACACCTATCCGGCCGATTTCCTCTACGACAACCTGATGATCGAGGCCAACCTCATCGAGGCTGCGCATCGCAACGATGTCGATCGCTTCCTCTTCCTCGGTTCATCCTGCATCTATCCCAAGCTCGCGCCGCAGCCGATTCCCGAGGACGCACTGCTCACCGGCCCGCTCGAGCCCACCAATGAGTGGTACGCCGTCGCCAAGATTGCCGGCATCAAGCTGGCCCAGGCCTATCGCCGCCAGCATGGCCGCGACTACATCTCCGCCATGCCGACCAACCTGTATGGGCCCGGCGACAATTTCGATCTCAGTTCAAGCCACGTCATGCCGGCACTGATCCGCAAGGCCTACGAGGCGAAGCAGTCGAACGCCAAAGCCATCACCGTGTGGGGCACTGGCACCCCGCGCCGTGAGTTCCTGCATGCCGACGATTGCGCCGATGCGCTGGTCTTCCTGCTGAAAAACTACTCCGGGCACGACCACGTCAATGTCGGCTCGGGCGAAGATGTGACCATCCTCGAACTCACCCAGCTGGTTTGCAAGGTTGTCGGTTTCGAGGGCGAGATCGTGCACGATCTGTCCAAGCCCGACGGAACGCCGCGCAAGCTGATGAGCGCTGATCGCCTGCGCGGCATGGGCTGGTCACCGCGTATCGGGCTCGAAGAAGGGCTGCGCGGCACTTACGAGTGGTTTCTGGCCAACAAGGCCATGGCCGCCTGAACCAGCCCAGGGCGAGATGACGAAGCCCCGGCGGGCATTCCCGCCGGGGCTTCTCCATGTTTTCAGTCAGCTGGCGACTAGATCAGCAGAAAGCTTGCGTGGCTGAGGGCAGCGTTGTTCGACAGGCTGGCAATCGCCTGCGCCGCCTGTGCGCCGTTTCCGTCGGCATCGTAGTAGAGCACGCCATCGACATAGAGCAGGAAGTCGTTGGCGTCCTGCGCCATGCTGCCTGACCGGAAGTTCTCGGCCCCGATCGCCTGGTCGGCAAACACCGAGAACACATCGGTATCGAGCCCGATCAGGTCGCCGCTGGTGAAATCCGTGATCGTGTCGATCGTGCCATCCAGGGCGGTGTCGAAGGCGAACACGTCATTGCCCTTGCCACCAGTCAGCGTATCGGAACCGTTGCCCCCGTAGATCCAGTCGTCCGATGCTGCGCCCCTCAGCGTATCGTTGCCGTCGAGACCCTTGAGCACGTCCTTGCCGGAGGTGCCGGTGATCTCATCGTTGCCCGTGGTCCCGCTTTTCACGGCGGCCGAGCTGGGTGGAGCGGTCGTCGTCGACGCGGTGAGGGTCGTGCTCTCGGTCGTCGTCTGGGTTGTGGTGATCGGCGTCGTCGTCTCGGTCGTCGCCTGGGCCGCTGCCGCACTGGTCGGCACCTGGCTCAGCGTGGCCACTGCCGAAGCGGTCGTCAGCTGAATGTTCGAAAGCGTAAGCGCAGCCTTGTTCGACAGCGTGGCGATCGCCACCGCCGCGCCTTTGCCACTGCCGTCGGCGTCGTAGTAGAGCGTGCCATTGTTGTAGAACAGGTAGTCATTGCTGTCCTTGGCCACGCTGCCCGAACGGAACATCGACGACGTCAGCGTCTTGCCCGCCAGGGCGGTGTAGATGCTGGTGTCGAGGACGATCTTGTCGTCACTAACGTTGAAGTCGGTGATCGTGTCCGTCGTTCCGTCGAACGCGCTGTTGAAGTAGAACGAGTCCTTGCCGGCGCCGCCTGTCAGCGTGTCGCGGCCCGCACCACCGAAGATCAGGTCGTCCCCGTCGCCGCCATTGACGCTGTCGTTCCCGGCCTCGCCGAACAGCCTGTCGTTGCCGGCATCGCCAAAGATCATTTCATGGCCGGCGCCGCCGAAGACGAAGTCGTTGCCGTTTCCGGAACGGATGCCATCATTGCCGTCGCCGCCATAGGTCACGTCATCGCCGTCTTCGCCATAGAGCAGGTCGTCGCCGGCGTCGCCATGCAGCGTATCGGCATCGGCGCCACCATAGAGCACATCTTTCCCGGAGCCACCGTACAGCGTATCGGTTCCAGCATTGCCGTAGATGGTGTCGTCGTCGTCGCCGCCATAGGCAACATCATTGCCATTGCCCGCAACGATCTGGTCGTTACCGGCTTCGCCATGGAGCGTATCGTTGCCGTCGCCGCCGACCAGCTGGTCCTTGCCGTTTCCACCATAGAGGGTGTCGTTGCCGATGCCGCCGTCGAGCATATCGGCGTCATCTCCGCCCCAGATGCTGTCGTCGCCACTGCCGCCATACAGGCTGTCGTTGCCCACCCCGCCGTAGAGCGCATCGTTGCCGTCGTCGCCATAGACGATGTCATCACCGTCCCCGGCCTCGATGGTGTCGTTGCCGCCCTTGCCATACAGCTTGTCGTTGCCGCCATAGCCGCGAATGGTGTCGTCGATGTCTGAGCCGTTAAGGACGTCGGCACTGGCTGAGCCTTCGATGCTGGTCGGCTCTGGCGTCTCCTCGACGGGCACTTCCACTTCGTCATCAGGAGCCACCACCACCGGGTCGGTGGGAACGACGACCGGATCCACCACCACCGGATCCGTGGTGGTCGGCGTGGTGGTCGTGCCACCCGTGATCTTTCCAAGCGTGTCGGTGTTGACCACCGACGCGGTCTCGTCAGGGTAGTAGCTGTCGAGCACCACGCTGCTGCCATCGGTGCCGCGTGCCGGCTTGGTGTTGTTGCTCGTCACCACCGAGGACACGACCGCGATCGCATCGGTCACATTGCCCGACACGACGGCATTCTTCGCATCGCCTGCAACCTGGATATAGATGAGGTTTGCCGTCGACCCCTTGTTGGTCACCGTCGTATCGAACAGTACCGAGTTGTTCTTGATCGACAGTCCATCCACGTAATAGACGGTGATGCCGTTGAACTCGCTGTTGCGGACGAAATTGTTCTCGATGACGACGTTCTGGTAATACATCCCCGTTTGCGTCGGGTCCGTGCGCACCACCTCGTTGCCCATGAAGATGCCCTGGGTCGAGGCACCACTTCCGCTGTCGAGAATGTTCCCGGTGATGGTGATGTTCTTGCTCGGCGTCGTGCTACCGGCTGTCCAGAACTGAATCATGTCGTCATGATTCAGCGCATGTTCAGAACCGAGGAAATCATGCAGGTAGTTGTCCTTGATCAGCACGTTGTTCATCGCGGTGAACTGCATGCCGTCGCCCTGCATCTTCGTCATCTCGTTGCCTTCGATGATGACGTCGTTTGATCGTGCTCCTAGCAGGCCGCGGAAATAGTTCTGCACCACGTTCTCGGCAATGATCACGCCGGTCGAGTCGCTGATGTTGATGGCGGTGTCGCCAACCACGGCTGTGCCATCATTGTAGGCGGTCGCCGTACCGGTCATCACCGAGTTGATCAGCGCCACGTCCTTGCACGCCGTGAAGTTCACATCGCTCAGGTAGTCGGCCCGAGTGGTGCCGGCGCTGTTGAACTCAACCGAATCGATGACGATGTTCGACGAGCGCGTCAGCGCAACCGTTTCGAACGTGGCCGGATTCTCCGGGTCTGCCGAAGTGATCACCACCTTCGAGGCCGGATTGCAGTCGGCCAGGTTCAAGGAAAACTTGGCATCGCCGGACAAGACGATCGTCTCGCCGCCGGTTGCGGATTTCATGGCCGACAGCAGTTCTGCCGAGGTGGTGACAGTGATGGTTGCAATGGTCACGTGGATACCCGCCCAGTTTGAATACTGAGCCGGACCCTAAAGACCCGCCGTTTCGCCGCTCCTTCACCCGCAGGCGAGGTTTTATTCAGTTTTCGTTATTGGAGGTGAGCGGTCGTTAACCAGACCCCGGACTGACCGGTGGTGATGTCCATGCGCCGGGGGCAGTGGCTGAGTCAGCCACCACCCGAGCTTGTGGGAAGGACTAGATCAGCAGGAAATTCGAGATGCTGAGGCTGGCCTTGTTCGAAAGCTGGGCCATTGCCTGGGCCTGCTGCGAACCGTTGCCATCGGGATCGTAGTAGAGCACGCCGTTCACATAGAGCAGGAAGTCATTGGAATCCTGCGCCATGCTGCCCACCCGCAGATTGGCCGCGCTCAGCGTCTTGCCGGCAAACGCTGAGTACACATCGGTCTCGAGCGCGATCTTGTCCTGGCTGGTGTTGAAATCGACTATGGTATCGATATTGCCATCGCGCGCCGCATCGAACACGAACTGGTCGTAACCCGCGCCGCCGGTCAGCGAGTCCCTGCCGGTGCCCCCGCTCAGCTTGTCGTCGCCATCTCCCCCGCTCAGCGTGTCGTTGCCGGCCTCCCCCCTGAGGACGTCGTTTCCGGCATCGCCGTAAGCGGCGTCATTGCCCGTCCCGGCGTTCACGGTGTCGGCTCCGGTTCCGGCGCGGATTGCATCGTCGCCGTCTCCAGCATGAATGGTGTCGTTTCCGTCCTCGCCATACAGGAAGTCGTTTCCGGCATCGCCGTAGACCGTGTCGTTGCCTGCGCCGGCATGGACGACGTCGGCTCCATTGCCGGCGCGGATACCATCGGCGCCATCGCCGCCATGGATCGTGTCGTTCCCGTCGTCTCCGTACAGCAGGTCGTCGCCGGTTTCGCCGTAGATCGTGTCATTTCCGGCCCCGCCGTACACGGTGTCGTTGCCGATGCCACCGCGGATGCCATCATCGCCGTCGCCGCCATTTATGGTGTCGTTGCCGTCGTCGCCGTACAGGACGTCCGCCCCACCGTTTCCAAAAATCTTGTCATCGCCGCCGCCACCGCTGATGGTGTCGGCATTGGCTGTGCCGTTCAGCGTATCGGCGTTAGCCGTGCCCTGGTTGGCGCTTCCGCCCGTCGTCGGCGTTTGGGTAACCGGCGCAGTCGGGCTCGCCACCGGCGTGTCGAGGTCGACCACCGGGTCGGTCTTGTCCGGGTAATAGCTGCTCAGGACCACGCTGCTCCCGTCGCTGCCACGCGCCGGCCGGGTATTGTTGCCCTGACTGACCGATGAGAGCAGGGCCAGTTGGTCCACCACATTGTTGGAGACCACAGCGTTGGTCGCTGCGCCCGCCACCTGGATGAGGATCACGTTGGCGGTGGAGGTCTTGTTGGTTACGGTCGCGTCGAAAAGGACGGCGTTGTCCTTCACCGAAAGTCCGTTCACGTAATAGACGGTGATCCCGTTGAACTCGCTGTTCCGTACGAAATTGTTGGTGATCGAAATATTCTGGTAGTACATCGCCGTATTCGACGGGTTGGCTTTGGCAACATCATTGCCGAAAAATATCCCCTGGGTAGACGCGCCGTCTCCGCTATCGAGGATGTTTCCCGTGATGGTAATGTTCTTGCTCGGGACGGTGCTGTTGGCCGTCCAGAATTGAATCATGTCATCATGGTTCAGGGAGTGCGCCGAGCCGAGGAAATCGTGAAGATAATTGTCCTTGATCAGCAGCGTGTTCATCGTGGTGAACTGCATGCCGTCGCCCTGGATCTTCGTCATCTCGTTGCCTTCGATGATGACATTGCTTGATCCCGAGCCGAGCAGGCCGCGGAAATAGTTCTGGATGACGTTGCCCGCAACGATCACGCCGGTCGAGCCGCTGATGTTAATGGCCGTGTCTCCCACCACGGCAGTGCCGTCATTGTAGGCCGTTGCCGTTCCCGTCAGCACCGAGTTGATCAGCGCCACATTCTTGCAGGTCGTGAAATTCACGTCGCTGAGATAGTCCGCCCGCGTCACGCCGGCAGCGTTGAACTGTACCGAATCGATCGTCACGTTCGATGAGCGCGTCAGCGACAGCGTGCTGAGCGTCGCCATTGCATCGGGATTGGCCGAAGTGATGGTGACGTTCGATGCCGGATTGATGTCCGCCTCGATCAGGCTGAACTTCGCCGAACCGGAAAGAACGATGGTTTCGCCACCGGTGGCCGCCTTGAGGGCGGCCGAGAGCTGGGCAGAGGTGGTAACTGTGATGGTCTTGATGGCCACGTGATCGTCCGCCGTTTGTCAAACACCGGCGCAGTTTAGGCATGCCGGAATTTCGTTGGACTTTAGGAGGAGCGCTGTTCAAGATTTGCCCGAGCGGGGCAGGGGACGTGCCGGAACCCGCCTGAATCTCTAGGGGGCGCAACATGTTCCGAGGTGTCTGGTGGCGTTTGACCACGGCATTCGCCACGTTCTCCCTGCGCGCACGCGGTCTTCGTCTGGGGCAGGGCGTCAGCTTTCTTGGCCTGCCCGTTGCCTCGGGCGACCTGTCCCGCATCGTCATCGGCAACCGGGTGACGTTTGCCAGTGAAACTCGGTCGACGGCCCTCGGCGTTCGGGGGCCGTGCATTCTCAGAATCCTTGGCCCCGACGGTCGAATCGAGATCGGCGACGACACCGGCGCCAGCGGCCTCGTCCTCTGTTCGGCCGCATCGGTCTCCATTGGCGCGCGCTGCCTGATCGGCGCAGATGTCATGATCTTCGACACCGATTTCCACAACCACCCAGCAGAGGGTCGGCGTCATGCCAAGCCGGATTGGCCCCGCATCAGCCGGCCCGTGGTCATCGAGGACGATGTCTTCATCGGCACCCGGTCCATCATCGGCAAGGGCGCCCATATCGGGCGGGGCAGCATCATCGCCGCGGGCAGCGTGGTATCGGGATCCATACCCCCGATGAGCATCGCCGGCGGCATTCCCGCCAAGGTCATCGGCAAAGTCCCCGATGCCAGCGAGTTCTCCGTGGCTGGCAGATGACGGGGCCCGCCGCGCCTGCAACCGCCGCCACGCGGACGGTGCCGCACGTTGCCGTTCAGATCATCACCTTTCGCCGGCAGCAGGGTCTCGCGGCGCTCCTCGCCGCTCTGGCGCAGCAGGAGGGCAGGGGCACCGACTATCGCCTCTCCGTCGTCGTTTGCGACAATGACGAGGCCCTCTCTGCCCGCCCCGTTGCCCAGGCCGCTGGCGTCCTCTATGTCACCGAACCACGCCGTGGCATCCCGATGGCGCGCAACACCGCGCTCGCGGCAACGCCTCCCGATGTCGATTTCATCTGCTTCATCGACGACGACGAGGTTCCCCCACTGGACTGGCTTGCGGCCCTGCTTGCGGTGCAGCGTCAGACCGGCGCCGGCGCCGTGCTCGGACCGGTCATCCCCGTCTTTCCCGCGGCCGCTGCCGACAGCTGGGTCGTCCGCTCCGGTCTGCTACAGCGTCGACGCAACTCATCCGGGGCTCGCATCAGCTATGGTGCCACCAACAACTGCCTCGTCTCGTGGCCATTCGTTCGCGACCACGCACTGAGCTTTGACGAGCGCATGCGCTTCACGGGCGGCAGCGATTTCCGGTTCTTTCGCCAGGCGCTCGACCGGGGCCTTGTCATTCACTGGGCCGAAGCGGCTGCGATCGAGGAAGCATTCCCGCCAGAACGGCTTCGCCTGTCCTGGGTGCTGGCCCGGCAATTCCGCACCGGCAACACCTACGGTATCCATGACCGGCTGGAAGGCGGCGCCGGCCGCTTTGCCCGCCGCTTGGCGACCGGCCTCGCCCGCATCGGTCTCGGCAGCCTCATGCTGCCGTCGTTGCCATTTTCTCCGCGCTATGGTGGCCGTGCACTGGCCCACATCCTGCGGGGAGCCGGCATGATTTCCGGACTGTTTGGAGCCGTCTACGAGGAATACAAGCCGCGCTAAGCGGCCAGCTTTGGCCCCGCCGACACCAAGACGCGCTCAGCCGGTCTTGCTGCGGGCCTGCCGCTTCACCTTCAGGTGATAGAACGGCATCGTTACATAGGGCGAGATCAGCAGCCACGGGCTGAGCAGCGGAAAGTGCCGCATCAGGAACACCGCGCGCGTCTTGAACGGCATGCTGCGCGGATGGTGCACCATGCGGTATCTGTCGCGGAGCGACCGGTGCGCCCCGCTCCAATGCGGGCGCGCACCGACATTGGCCGTGCAGTGCCCGTAATAGCCCGGCGCGATCCACAGCCCGAACCCGGCCTTCAGCCCGCGCATGCCATAGTCCCAATCGCCCATCGTCTGCACGAACACGTCCGAGATCGGACCAAGCTTGTCGGCGACGCCTTTTGGCACCAGCAACAGGTTGCCGTTGACCATGTCGACCGCAACCGGCTTTGCCGGATCGGGGTCGACGAGACGGGCCGTGCTTGGCAAAAGCTTGTTGCCGAGGTGGAACCCGCCATAGCTGGTCTTGCCGGTTTCCTCGTCGATCATCGGGCCGCTGATGATGTGTTCGCGCCCATCCGCGGCCTTCAGCGCATCGTATGTCGCAATCAGGCGGCCATAGGCGCCCGGATAGATCTTCACGTCATCATTGAGCCACAGATAGAAATCGTGCCCGTCCTGCATCGCCAGCCGCAGCGCACGCCGCATACCACCGGACCAGAAATGCTGGCCGTCGCCCTGGATGAAGCGTACCTGCGGAAACTCGGCCTTCACCGCTTCCGCGGTTCCATCCGTGCTGGCGTCTTCCAGCAGGTAGACCGTGAATGTGATGTCGTCCGGCCATTTCTCGCCATAGAGCGCCCGTAGACAGGCGACCGTCTTGTCACGGCGGTTGAACGAGGCGAGGCAGATAGCAACAGAGCGCATCTTGGCCATTATTCGGGTGCATGCATCGGACGATACGCAATGGATTGGATTGTCGCGCGTCGACTTTGGCCTTGGCAAGTGCGTTTTACGCAGGCTTGCTCTGAACTTGTCAGATCGTCGCAGCAGCCTTAACTAGTTGCGCGGATGCCCCTACGTCGAACAGCCGTATGGTGCTAACAAAGGGTAATGCGGATGTCGACCCAAAGCCCAGTGGTGCACCTCTTTATGGCTGCTGCTGCCAAATTCAACGAGGCGCTTTGTCTACGGTGAGCGCGGCTGAGAAATTCGTCTCGGGTTTGGAGAAGGCGCAGATCGATGGCCTGCCGGTCTCCTGTGCCGGCGCTGATGAAGTGCTTGCCGAGATCGACCGCAGCATTCGAGCTGGTGATACCCGCCGCTATATCTGCGTCGCCAATACCGAGTCGATGTATCATGGTCAGCATGACGCCGAGCACGGCGAGTTCATTCGAGGCGCCGACTTCACCATCTGCGACGGTGTAGGCGTCCGTCTGGCCGGCTTCGCCTGGGGTGCCAGCGTCCCGCGCATCACCGGGCCTTCGCTCATGCTGATGGCGATCGAGTATGGTGTGTCCCGAGGCTGGCGCCACTTCTTCTATGGCGGCGCCGAAGGTATCCCCGAAGAACTGAGCCGACGTTTGCAACAGCAATATCCCGGGCTCGAGGTGGTCGGCACCTACTCGCCACCCTTCCGCGAGCTCACCCCCGACGAGCAGGCCGACGTGGACCGTCTCATCGCCGAGGCCAGGCCGGATATCGTCTGGGTTGGCCTCGGACTTCCCAAGCAGGAACGCTGGATCGCCCGGCAGATCGGCCGATTCGATGTCCCGTGGATGATCGGCGTCGGCGCGGCCTTCAACTATCACTCGGGCGCGGTGCCCTGGGCCCCCAAATTCATTCGCAGCGCCGGCCTCGAGTGGCTCTACACCTTGGCGCTCCAGCCCCGTCTGCGCGCGCGTCGCTACCTTCGCTCGCTGCTCTACGTCGTGGGCACCACCGGCAAGGGCATTCTCGGCGCCCGCTTTCTCAATCGTCAGCAATGAGCGGTCCCGAGCAAAATTCGGTCGCGGCGCCCGCCAGCCCGCTCAGGTTGGCCGTCGCCCTTGCCTGCTTCAACCGGCGCGAGACGACGCTGCGCTGCCTCGCCAGCCTGTTCGCCCAGGAGACGCCGGCTCTCCGCCTCTCCGTCCATCTGCTCGATGATGCCAGCACAGACGGCACGGCTGCGGCGGTCCGCGAGCAATTCCCCAGGGTCGAGATCGTTTCCGGTACTGGCGAACTCTTCTGGGGCGGCGGTATGCATGCTGCAATGCAGGCAGCCATCAGGCACCCGTTCGATGCGTTGCTCCTGCTGAACGACGATGTGGCGCTTCTGCCGGACAGTCTCGACGGCATGATCGCGGCCTGGCGCGCCGCTGCCATGGTTTCGGCTGGCCCCAATATCATCATCGGGGCGACGACTGACCCCAATACCGGCGCCATCAGCTACTCAGGCTTTTCGCGCGTCTCCCCGCTCAACCCCTTCAAGCTGGCCCGGGTGGCGCCCGATCCAGCCCGCCTCGTGCCATGCGAGACCATGAACGGCAACTGCGTCCTCGTCCCCTCAGCGGTGGTCGAACGCATTGGCATCATCGATGCGGTCTTCGTCCATCAACTGGGGGACCTCGACTATGGCTACCGGGCCCGAAAGGCGGGAGCCAGTCTGTGGATCGCCCCAAAGCCTATCGGGACCTGCGCCAGCAACGATCGCCCGCGCCGCTGGACCCGGCCGGGCCTTGGCCTGTTGCAGCGTTGGCAATTCCTCACCGCGCCCTTGGGGCTGCCGGTCCGGCCCTGGACCGTCTTCGGCTGGCGACACGCCGGACCGCTCGGCCTCCTCATTGTCGCGCTCGTCTACGCCAAGGTGGTGTTGCGCGACTTCTTCGGCATTCCGCTTGGCGGCCGCAAAGTCACGGCCTAGTCGGCGGTGCCTGGCGTTTGCGCGGCGCCTCCAGGGCCTGCTCTACGCCATCGACAAAACGCCGTGCCATATTCTCGATCGTGTAGTTTGCCAGCGCCGCCGCCGCGCCCTCCTGCAAGCGCGTCCGGTGGTCGTCGTCCAGCAGCACCCGCGTAACTGCGTCGGCATAGGCCTCCACGTCATCGGCAGCCTCGACCATGATGCCGTTTCGCCCGTTCTGCAGGTACTCTATCTCCGGGCTGTGGAACGGCAGCTTCGCCGTCACCAGCGGCGTCCCATAGGCAAACGAATCGAGTATGCCGAGCCCAACCAGCCCCGGCATCAGCTGCACCTTGGCAAGGCTCGCCAGCATGGTTTTCTCCGCTCCGAACTTGGGCCCGACATAGTGGATCCACGGGTGTTTCGCCGCCGCCTCTTTGGCAAGCTGGGCTTGCGGTCCACCGCCCACGACGAGCAGCTGGAAGTCCGGCACCCGGCGTCGCACCGCTTCCGCCGCCTCGATCAGGAACGAAATGCGCTTTTCCGCATAAATCCCGCCCAGATACAGCCCGATATTGCGGCTCTCCCCGAACAACTCGCGCCGCAAGGTCTCCTGCGCCTCGGCAGACAGGGTCGAGAGCTCCCTGCCGATTGCAGCGGTATCGATGGCGTTGTTGAACACCGTGATCCGCTCCCGCGGGAACCCGTAGCCGGCCACCACGTCGGCGCAGCCCTCGGTATAGGCGAACCACCAGTCCACCTGCCGCGCCCAGAACGGCTTCACCGCCTCCGCAAGACTCGGCTTGCTGCTCTGGAAGTTTTTGCCATGCCCGAAGAACGCCAGTTTCGGCCCGCCAAACCACCATCTCGCCTGCGCGGCGTAGTTGGCGAGAAACCGGCTCTCTTGCCCGATAATGGCAAGGTCGCTCCCAGCGATTGCCCGCTGGAAGTCCTGCCAGTTCGCCCCCGAGCTGGAGAGATACCGGATCGGCACCTCCTCGGCCCAATCCAGCGCCACCTGGTCGCCTTTGCTCGCGTCCCGCGGCGGCGGCGGGCTATAGATCAGGCGATAGCGGATATGCCGCTCTTCCAGCAGCGCATGGACACGCTGGTGGAAGGGGACGCGATACTGTGTCACGATCCGCGTAACGAAGGCGACTTCCCTGTTCATCGGCTACCGCCCCATTTGATCGTCACGCCATGCGCATTCTGATTGTCCACAACGCCTACCAGCAGCGTGGCGGCGAGGACGCGGTCGTCGACGCCGAGGCCGGGCTTCTTGCTGCTGCCGGTCATGACGTGAAAAAGCTCATCGTCTCCAACGACGAGGTGACCTCGTTCGCGCGCCGCGTCGGGGTCACGCTTTCGGCGCCGTTCAACGCCGAACGGAAGCGCTGGATGGCTGACGAAGTCCGGCGCTTTCGCCCCGACATTGTTCACATCCACAACTTCTTCCCCCTTCTGTCGCCCTCGGTACACGAGGGCGCGGCCGAAGCCGGCGCCGCGGTCGTCCAGACGCTCCACAACTACCGGCTTATCTGCGCGGCAGCCACCTTCCTCCGCAACAACGAGGTTTGCACCAAGTGCTTGGATGGCAGCCCGCTCTGGGGCGTCGTGCATCGCTGCTACCGTGACTCGGTGGTTGGTTCGGCCGCCATCGTCGCCATGCGATCGTCCTATCGGCGCCACGCCGTCGCCAGTGGCAGCGTTCATCGCTTCATCGTCCTGGCCGATTTCGCCCGCACCCTGTTCGCAAGCAGCGGGCTGCCCGAAGACCGCATCGTCGTGCGCCCCAACTTCGTCCCGGACCGGCTCCGTCCCGCCCGGCCGAGGGCGGGGGCGCTTTATGTCGGCCGACTCTCGGCCGAAAAGGGCGTGTCCACACTCGTTGAGGCCTGGCGGTCCATCCCGGATCACCAACTCACGATTGTCGGCGATGGTCCCTTGCGCCGGCAACTCGAGAGTTCCGCGCCGCCCAATGTCCGCTTCCTGGGGCAAGCGAACGCCGACGAGGTCGCCGATCGCATGGCCGCCGCCCAGCTCTTGGTCGTGCCCTCCATCTGGCCTGAGACATTTGGGCTCATCGTTATTGAGGCCTTCTGTCAGGGGCTACCCGTCTTGGCCTCCGACATCGGCGCCCTCAAGGATATCGTCGTCCCGGGCATGACCGGGGACCACTTTGCACCGGGCAATGTGGCGCAGCTGTCCGAACGGGTGAGCGCGATGCTGGGGGCGCCCGATGCGCTCGCCGAGATGGGCAAGCAGGCGCGCGCGACCTACAACGCGCTCTACACACCGCAGCAGGGTCTACATACGCTCGAGGCGACTTATCGGTCGGCACTCGCCGCGGCGAGGCCGGCGTGATCCCGTCGCGATTGGACCTGTGCCGATGCGAGCAACCACGTTTTCTTGCGGTCCTTTCCAACCCGGACACCGATATGCGATTGATCCAGGTGATCTCGGGTGCGCCTGGCGCGCCGGGTCTCTGGCCACGCCGTTGCGCTGCTGCCGATGAACCGCTGAACGATTGGATTCAATAGTGTCCGATTTCGCCCTTTCGGGATCGCGCCCCGCCCGCAGCGTGCCGGCGGCCACCCGCGTCGCCGACATGGATAGGGACCTTCGGCTGGTCCTCTACAGCGTCTGGTTGGCGCTCGGCATGCTGATGTTCAAGGAGGTGCTGAACGACCCCTCCATCTTCTACATCGGCAGCTACAACGTCTCTGTCACCGACCCGATCATCGTGTTTCAGGTCTGGGCCATCGTCCGTCTCTATTCTCGCCGCGCGATCCGGAACGATCTCCTGAGCTGGCTCTGCCTCGGCATGGGTGCCCTCGTTCTGCTGGGGGTCCTGCGCGGCATGGAGGACAGTCTCTTTGAGGCTCTGCGGTCCATCCGCTATCAGGGCGCCTTTGCCTTCTTCCTGCTCATGGTTCCGGTATTGCCGCGGGACGAGGTCCTGCTTCGGAAGATTCGCGACGCAATCATCATCTTCGCCCTGATCACCTCGGTGCTCGTTGTCCTCCGGTTCGTCATCGGCCCATCGCTGTTCATGCGGGCCGTCTACCAGGACATTCTGCAGATCAACGATGGCGGGCGCCCCATCACTGCCGACGGTGCTCTCGTCATGGGGGTGGGCATCGCCATGTTCCTCTCGCGCTGGATCGAGAAGGACCTTGGTCGCTACGCCACACTCGCGCTCCCCGTCTTTGCCGGGCTCTGCTTCTGCTTGTTGCTGACCGCCCAGGCGACGGCCATTATCGGCAGCACGCTGTCCATTGCCACGGTCGCCGCGCTGCATCCCTCCGTCAACCGTCCGACGCGCATCTTTGTCGTCGTCGTCACGATCTCCCTGCTGGCGCTCCTTGTCCTCTATCTGTCGGGGTACTTCGGCCCGCCCGACCTCAGCATGTTCCCGCGCTATGTGCAGGACAACTTGAAGCGGCGCACGGGAACGGTTGAGTTCCGGCAATTCATCTGGCGCGGACTGATGGTCGACTTTCAGCGCTGGAACATCATCGAGCAGCTGTTCGGTCTGATATCGACCGACAAGCCATACATCTACATGCCCTACGCCGACGGCATGTACTGGTGGTCGGCAATCCACTCGATGTACTACGGCGCCATCGTCTTCATGGGTGTCGTTGGCCTCGCCCTCTACATTGCCATGCTCCTCGCGACGATTTTGGGCGGTTTGCGCTGGGTGTTCGGGCCCAGGCAGAGCTGGATTCACTTCGGAGGCGCCATTCCGCTGGGCGTGATCATGGCAATTGTGGTGTTCGGCTACAGCTATGAGATTCGCGACGAACACGCGGCTCTCATCCTGTTCGCCGTCATTGCCTCGCGACCCGCCACCCGCCCGGCGCCGGTCCCGGCGCTCCATTCCGGTTTTGCGCGGTAAGGCTAACGCCAGAGAACGGCACTCTACTGTCAGCATTTGATTGTTATCCGCACTTTGCATGCTATTATTGCTATGGGGCCTGAAGACGACGGCAATTGGTAGCTTCGCCCGGCCAGCAGCGGGCGCCCTGCATCGGCAGTGTGACGATTGCCCGAGTGTGTGTAGTGAGGGGCCTGGTGAGTGATATTCTTGCAGTAGCGTCCACCGGTGGGCACTGGATTCAGTTGCGTCGCCTCGGCGAGGCGTTTGCCGGGCATACCGTCGCCTATGTTACGGTCTCCGAAAAGTATCGGCCTGAAGCCAAGGGGGCGCCTTTCTATCCTGTCATCGACATCAGCCGCAGCAACAAGCATGACGTGGTACGGCTCAGCCTGCAGATGATCCGCATCTTGCTCAAAGAGCGGCCTCGGGTGATCGTTACCACCGGCGCCGGGCCGGGCCTCTTGGCCATCGCCATTGGCAAGATGTTCTTTGGCGCCCGCACCATCTGGATCGACAGCATCGCCAACAGCGAGCGGCTGTCCCATTCGGGCCGCGTCGCCCGCCGTTTTGCCGATATCTGGCTGACCCAGTGGCCACACCTTTCGAACGAGGATGACGGCCCGCTCTATCGTGGAGCGGTGCTTTGATCTTTGTCACCGTCGGCAACGTCCTGCCGTTCGATCGCCTGACCAGGGCGATGGACGATTGGGCGCGCCGGCATCCTGATGTCGATGTGCTCGCCCAGATCGGCGACACCTCGTTCCAGCCCGCGCATATGGGCTGGGTACGCGCCGTGACCCCGGCCGAGTTCTCCGACAACGTCGAGCGCTGCAGCGTCGTCGTTGCCCACGCCGGCATCGGCAGCATCATCACCGCCGCCGAAATCGGTCGGCCCATCGTCCTGATGCCGCGCCGCCAGATGCTGGGCGAGCACCGCTCCGATCACCAGTTGCACACCGTGGATCGCCTCGCCAGCCGTGATGGCATCCTTGTCGCCAGTGACGAGTCAGAACTCGACGAACGCATTGCCGCCGCCAGGCACCTCGCGCCGGCGGAGCTGCTCTCGAAGACCGCGCCAGAACCGCTGGTAAAGTTTCTCTCGGATCGCTTCCGTGATTGGCTGAAGCCCTGACGATCCGGATTTCAGTCGAAACGCGGCGCCTCACCCTGGGGTGGCCCGCTACCCGCCTGCCGCATTGTCGCAATGCGCTTGCAGGTGGTCGCCTTGCGCCACGGGACAGGTTAGGTCATCTCACGGAGCGCCGGGTCCCTCAGGGGACCCGCGTTCGGAACGACGCGAGGTTTGCCTGATGCTGCAATATGCCTTGCCAATGGCCACGGGACGCGGAGCAGGGCTCGGCAATGAGCTGATCCCTTGGGGCAAGGCCTACATTGCGTCGCGCGTCCTGGGTATCCCGGCGCTTCATCCGGCCTGGGGCCTCAACACTCGCCGCTACTGGGAGTATTTCGGCACCTCGCGGATCGACTGGCCTTTGCACCAGGCCATGGTCCGCACGCTACCCACCGTCCCGTTCGACGACAGCTTTCACCCCTCGGCCCCCGGCGCGAGTTTTGCCGAATCGTTTCAGCGCTTTGCCGAGGCCCGCGACCTGATTGGCCGGCGCGGGCCCTACATCGTCAGCTTCTCGGGCATGGAGGGGGGCTGGGATGCCATCTCGGAAGCGCGCGACTTCCTCAGGACACAGTTGCTGAGCACCCGCGGCACCCTCGACAACCTGTTCGAAACCAGCCGGGCCCTGCAGCAACGTCCCATTCGCATCGGCCTGCATGTCCGCCGTGGCGACTTCACGGCCACCGAAGCGGGCACCGACTATCGCGGCCGCTTCAATCTCGCGCTGCCGCTGGACTGGTATCAGTCCGTTGCCGCCGACCTCCATCGCCAGCTCGGCGACGAGGCAGTCTACCTCGTTGTCTCCGATGCAACGCCCGAGGAACTGGCACCGCTGACGCAGGCCTATCCGTCGGTCACCACTTCGCATCAGCGCCGCCGCGACGTCTCGGACATGATGGCGCTCGCTGCGTGCGATCTCGTTGTCTGCTCCGTCTCGAGCTTTTCCATGTGGGCCGCGTTCTTTTCGGAAGGCCGGTACCTCTGGTTCGCGCCGCAACTGACCGAAATCGATGGCTTCCACGGCATCTGGGCTCACCAGCCCGGTCAGCAGGCGTCCGACAGCCTTACGCGAGCCGCCATCGCAGCCCAGTTGCCCGGCGACACGCCGCGCGGCCTGCCGGTCGCCCGTGACGGCAGGGTTCCGTCTGCGATCGTCGAAGGGCTGGCGCAGCGCGCCGCCATCCGCCGCCGCGAGACTGACCTGATCCGCTACGGCGTCGTGCGCATGACCAGCGGCGAGGGGCGCTGAGATGACAGGGCCGATTCACCGGACGATTGCGGAGTGACCCGACCCATGTCCGAGGATCCGTCTCAGCCGGCCCCCAAGGCATCGTCATCCGGCCAGCCGGACAACAACAGCCGGGTCCTCCACTCGATCAAGTGGAACTACCTCGGCGCCGCGTTCCGCATGGTGATGATCGTCGGCGTGCAGATCGTGCTGTTCCGCCTCATGGGGCCGGATGCCGTGGGTGGCTTTGCCTTCTACCTGCTGCTGGTCGGCTTGGGCTCGATCGTTGCCGAAGGCGGCTTCAGCACGGCGCTCACCCGCGCCCGCGAGCTTTCGAACAACGACCTGGCCTTCGCCACCGGCTGGGTTCTCGTTACCGCTGGTGCCGTGGCCGCTGTGCTGGCGCTCGCCTCGCCATGGATCGTCGCCATCTCCAATCTCGGACCCGATTTCGTCTGGGTCGTGCTCGCCGCTGCAGTCGTCATGGTGCCCCAATCGCTATTGGGTGTACCCAGTTCGGTGCTGCGCCGGCGCTTCGCCTTTCGCGACATCCAGCTCATTTCGTTGGGCTCATATGCCATCGGCTTCATTGGCGTCGGTCTCACGCTGTCATTCTTCATTCAGTCGGTCTGGGTGTTGATCGCCGCCTTCTCCACTCAAGTGATCCTGACCCTCGTGATCACCTGGTACGTCGCCCGCGTCAGCCTGCGCGTCACCCTGAGGGGGAGCCGCGAACTCGGCCTCAGCGGCGCCAAGTCCCTCGCCACCAACGTACTGTTCTTCTTCAACGATTCCGTCGACAACTGGTTGGTCCTGCGATTCTTCGGGGCAGGGGCCCTCGGCGCCTACAGCGCCGCGTTCAATCTAGGCCGCACCCCGACCGAGGTCATAAACGCCTCGCTGCACTCACCCATGCTGGTCGCCACCGCCCTCGACCATGCCGATGGCAGCGTGCACGGCCGGCGCCTTGCCATGGTGCTGTCCGTCGCGGCGCTACTGCTCGTGCCCTGCTACCTGTTCGTCGCGCTGCACGGTCCACAGATCATCGAACTGATCTATGGCGATGAGTGGCAACTGGCCGGGCCGGTTCTCTCCGCTCTTGCCATCGCCATGCTCGGCCGCCTGATCTCCGGCATCTGCACCCCGTTTCTGTGGGGCCGCGACCACGGCCACTTCGACACCCTGATCCAGTTGGTCACCCTCATCGCCTTCGTGACCGGCCTTGTCCTCGTCAGCGGCATCGATCTCGTCGCGGCCGCATGGGTTACTGCTGGCGCCTACTGGCTGCGTGCGCTGCTCCACATGCTTGGCGCCCAGCGGGCCGTCCACATCCCCATCCGCCGTTGGGCCACCATTGTGCTCACGGCCCTCGCTGCCGGGATAGCCGGCAACGCCCCCGCCATGGTCGTCCACCTGTGGGCTGGCGCGGTGCTGCCTGGCTGGCAGGCGCTGTTTCTTGCCTGCCTCGTCTTCGGCATCACCATGCTGCTGCTCCTGGCTGTCGCCTATCTGGTCGGCAAGCCAGCCTGGGTTGGTGCGGTCGCGCGCCGGGTGTTGCGCCGCTCCCCCATCGCCTCGCCGCCTAGCTGACCACGCGGCACTGTGGCCTCCTCAGCAACAGCGTCCCGTTCATCGGCAGTGAAGTGCGCGAGCTGATCTGCCAGAACCACGGCTTGAGCTGCGTTGCGTCCGCCGCCAGCCGATAGCGCGGCGACCAGAACGTGCCACGCATCTCGGCACCATCCGGCAACGATAGGTCCGCCGCGTCCGAACTCCCACCCGAGTGGTTGCCGTCGAACACCCCGCTGGTGCCGGTCGCGTAATGTGGCATCCCGGCGCCGGATTGCTTGTTGGCACCGAAGGCAATCATCCGGATGTTCGTGTGCCCGGCCTGCAGCACGAAATCGATATTGCTTTCGAACAGCGTCGTCCCCAGCACCCAGTCGCCGGGTATGGTCGAACTGCTCCGGTAGTAGGTGGCGTAGCCCAGCGCATTGCTCAGCGCGATCTGCAGCCAGGTCTGGCCCTCGAAGCTGACGAAACTCTCCGAAATGCTGCCGCCACTCAGCGACTTGAAGCTCGCCATGTCATTGGCCGCCAGCGTCCCGGCAACGAAACTGTTCGCCAGCGTCGTCGGCTGCCCGTGGAAGTCATGCGGTGGCAGTACCCCTGCCAGCGTCGCGGCCAGAGCCCGTCCGATCCGCACCGATCCCGGGATGGTGAAATGCACGAATGGCGCAACGCTGTCGCGGTAGCTGTCCGCCAGCGCCACGATGCCGTCGTCGCCGCCGGTGACGGCCCGCCAGCTTTGGACCACCTGCACGCCCGCCGCCGGGCGATGCAACTGCCTGATACCGTCTCGCAGCGCCTGGTGTCCCGCCTCGTCGCCGATCGTGCCTCCCCAGGGCGCCTCGTCGAGCATGACGATCACCCTGCCAGGATCGCTCGCCACCCAAGCCTCCGCCATCGCGGCCATCCGGTCGACATTTGCCGCGACATTGCTTCCCTGGTCGTTCACCCCTGCCAAAAGGATCAGCACCGACGCCGCGCTCGCCAGGGCGGCTGGAAACAGGTTCGCCTGCACCTGCGCGATCGTGTAGCCGCCCACCGCCTGCACGTTGGGGTAGGGCAGATTCAGCTGCCCGGCCAGCAACTGCCGCGCGACCGTCAGCGGATAGCGCAGGTTGTAGCCACCGGCCGGGCTTCCAACCGCCAGCGAACGGCTGTCGCCGATGGCGTAGCCGAGATTGCTGCCGGCAATCCGCGGCGGCGCTCCGTTTCGCCCGCCACGACCCAGCCCGAGGCCGAATCCGAGCTCCCTCACAGCGCGATCACCGCAATCTTGTCGGCGGGCGCCACCGCGAAATCGCGCGTCTGGCCGGCCAGCACGGCAAACCCGGCCGTCCCCGCCACGGCCACCGGCGCCGCCCCGGCCGTCGCCCACAGGTCGCCATCGATCGCGGTGATCGAGACAAAACCGCCCCGCGCGCCATGCGGGCTCGCATTGGCGCTTGCGGCCGAACTGGCGCCCACCGAGACGATCTCGCTCACCGCACCCGCCATGCGCGGCACCGCAAGCGTCCCGCCCTCGACCGATCTGTTGCCTGCTGTGCAGAAGGTGATGGCTGCGCTGGCCATGGAACTCCCTTTCGTCTTTATGTCCATGTGCATTGTCAGGCCACCGGCAGCTCGCGGGGATAACTTTGCGCGCACAGTCGTTCCGCAGAACTTTCTTGCGTCCGGATTTGCGAAGACTGGGCGACGTTGGTCGGGCCGCGGGTTAACCACCGCATCTATTCGCCACTGTGTGCCGGTTGACCGCAGATCGGGAACAATGTTGCATTGCACGCATACCCGGTAACATCCTTTCGCGGGGCTCCGGCAGCGCTATTTGATTGGCCAGCGCAACCCTTGTCCTTTAAAAGGAACTCGTGCGGTGGCATCGGCCTTCAGTGCCGGTACGCGGTCCGGGGGGCGCCTGGAACGTCGGTTTGGAGTGCACGCGCTTTGAAGATTGCCATCATTGGTTCTGGCTATGTCGGCCTCGTGTCCGGCGCCTGCTTTGCTGACTTCGGTCACACCGTCACCTGCGTCGACCTGAACGAGGCCAAGATCGAGGGGCTCAATCGGGGCGTCATCCCGATCTTCGAGCCCGGCCTCGAGCAGCTCGTCGTCGACAACAAGGCGGCTGGCCGCCTGCTCTTCACCACCGATCTTGCCAACGCCGTCAAGCAGGCAGAGATCGTGTTTCTCGCAGTCGGCACGCCCGCGCGGGGCAATGATGGCCATGCCGATCTCAGCTATGTCTACGCCGCCACTGCCGCGGTCGCCCGCGCCATCGACGGCTTCACCACCGTTGTCACCAAGTCCACCGTTCCGGTGGGCACCGGCGACGAGATCGAGCGCATCATCCGCGAGGTGAACCCCACGGCCGATTTCGTGGTGGTCTCAAACCCCGAGTTCCTGCGCGAAGGCGCGGCGATCCACGATTTCAAGCTGCCCGACCGCATCGTCATCGGCATCGAGGACGAGCGCGCCCGCGGCCCGATGACCGAGGTCTACCGGCCGCTCTACCTCAACCAGGGCCCGCTGTTCTTCACCAACCGGCGCACGTCCGAGCTCATCAAGTATGCCGCCAACGCCTTCCTCGCCATGAAGGTGACCTTCATCAACGAGATTGCCGACCTGTGCGAGCGGACTGGCGGCAATGTCCAGGACGTTGCGCGCGGCATCGGCATGGACAACCGAATCGGCGCGAAATTCCTCAACGCCGGACCGGGCTTCGGCGGCTCGTGCTTCCCCAAGGACACGCTGGCGCTTGCCAAGACCGGGCAGGACTACGAGGCCCCGCAGCGCCTCGTCGAGACCACCATCGCGGTCAACGACCAGCGCAAGCGCGCCATGGGCCGCAAGGTCATTGCGGCGGCAGGCGGCGAGGTCCGCGGCAAGACCATTGCCCTGCTTGGCCTGACCTTCAAGCCCAACACCGACGACATGCGCGATGCGCCGTCGCTCGCCATCATCCAGTCGCTGCAGGACGCTGGCGCCATCATCCGAGCCTACGATCCCGAGGGCATGGACATGGCGCGACCGCTGACCCGCGACGTCACCTTCTGCGAGGATGCCTACTCGGCCGCCGAGGGCGCCGATTGCCTGGTGCTCGTCACCGAGTGGAACCAGTTCCGCTCCCTCGATCTAGCCCGTCTCAAGTCCATCATGCGCGAGCCGCTGCTCGTCGACTTGCGCAACATCTATCGCAGCCGCGAAATCGAAGGCTTCGGTTTCCGCTACGAGAGCATCGGCCGGGCGCGCAGCAACACCGAGTTCGCTGCCGTCGAAGCCGCAGAATAGTTTAGGGAAAGCAGGGGGCCGCAGGCGCACCGGGCGCCGCGGTCATGTGGGAGATTTCATCGTGGTCAAGACCGCACTGGTTCTGGGCGGCGGGGGCTTTATTGGGGGCCACCTCGTCAGCCGTCTCAAGCGCGAAGGCTTCTGGGTCCGCGCCGTTGATCTGAAGCGTCCGCCGTTCAGCGACTCCGAAGCCGATGATTTTGTCATCGCCGACCTGCGCGACCCGCGCGTCGTCTCTGGCGCCATCGACCGGCAGTTCGACGAGGTCTATCAGCTCGCCGCCGACATGGGCGGTGCCGGCTACATCTTCACCGGCGCCCACGATGCCGACATCATGCACAACTCCGCCTCCATCAACCTCAACGTGGTGCACGAGGCGCACAAGAAGGGCATCGAGCGGGTCTTCTACTCCTCGTCGGCCTGCATTTATCCCCAGCAGAACCAGACCGACCCCAGCAATCCCAACTGCGTCGAGTCCTCGGCTTACCCCGCCGATCCGGACAGCGAGTATGGCTGGGAGAAGCTGTTCTCCGAGCGGTTGTTTCTCTCCTACAACCGCAATTACGGCATGAAGAACCGCATCGCCCGGTTCCACAACATCTTCGGCCCGCTCGGCGCCTGGAACGACGGCAAGGAAAAGGCTCCGGCCGCCATCTGCCGCAAGGTCGCCGAAGCCCGAAATGGCGGCGAGATCGAGATCTGGGGCGATGGCCGGCAGACTCGCACCTTCCTCTATGTCGAGGAGTGCCTCGACGGCGTCATGCGCCTCATCCGCTCCGATTTCGAAGGGCCGGTCAACATCGGTTCCGAGGAGATGGTGTCGATCAACCAGCTTGTCGACATGGTCAGCCAGATCGCTGGCAAGACCCTGCACAAGCGGCACATTGCCGGCCCGACCGGTGTGCGCGGCCGCCGCTCCGACAACACGCTGATCCGCGAAAAGCTCGACTGGGCCCCGTCCCAGCCGCTGGTGAAGGGTCTGGAAAAGACCTACGCCTGGATCGAAAGTCAGGTTCTCGCCAAGGCCGCCTGACCAGACAGTGCCGCCCACGCCCGCGCCAGCTGGTGGGGGCGTGTCGCGTCCTCGCCGGAGCCCGACCATTCCCACCGTCTCGGTCCTCATTCCTGCCTACAACGCCGCGCGCTGGCTCGATCGGACGCTGGATTCGGTGCTGGCGCAGACCGTCGCCGACATCGAGGTCATCGTCGTCGATGACGGGTCTCCCGACGACACTGCCGAAATCGTCCGTCGCCGCGCCGCAACCGATCCGCGCGTCCGCCTCATCCAGCAGCCCAATGGCGGGGTGACCCGGGCGCGCAACCTCGGGCTGGCCGAAGCGCGGGCGCCGTTCATCGCCCCCATCGACTCCGACGACATCTGGCACCCGACCCGCCTCGCGGTCCATCTTGCCGCCTTCGAAGCTGGCGGCGACGATGTCGGCCTCGTCTATTCGAGCTATCGCCGTGTCGACGAGCACGACCGGGTGTTCTGGACCGTCTACGGCCCTCCGCTCGAGGGCGAAGTCTTCGTGCCGCACCTCATCGAGAACTTCATCGGCAACGGCAGCGGCATCACCGTGCGCACCGCTGCCTTGCGCGAGGTTGGCGGCTATCCATTCACCGCCGATGGCAGGCCTTTCGAGATCGCCGAGGACTGGCTGATGCAGATGCGCATCGCCCGCCGCTACCGCATCGTCCGCGCCCCTGGTTTCCTGGTCGGCTATCGCGCCGTCACCGGCAGCCTCAGCGGCGACCGCCTGCGCCGCCGTCAGTGGGACATGCTGGCGCTCGACCAGATCGCCAGTGAAGCCGATGACGTTCCCGGTTGGGTCTTCTGGTTCCCCACCGCCCGCGCCACCTGCAAGCTCGCCTGGGAGTTTAACCATGTCGGGCGCCGCCGCGAGGCGCTGGCGACCCTTTGGCGCCACACACTGACCAACCCGCTCGTCCCGTTCTACCTCGCCTACATGGTCGTCGAACGCATCGGCTGGAAGCTGTTTCCGGCGCTGATCCCCAAGAGCCAGACGCATTTCATCCCGGAGGCGGAGCGGCGGTCCTTCTACGATTGGGACCCGGCGATCACGCCGGCCCGCTACACCACCGTCAGCGCGCCGGTTACGCTAGCGCTCTACCGCTGGCTTGGCCGTCGCTATCCCAAGTCCACCCGCTGAGCCCCGGCGTTATCCTTACCGGCACGTTACCGGTCGCCTTGCCCTGCTGCTATGCTAGCTAGCCTCCCAAGGGAGACACGCATGCGGCGGAAGTTCATCAAGCAACTCGGTTCTGCGGTTCTGGCGCTGGCGCTTGCCATGCCGGCTGCGCCCCTACTGGCTGCCGATCTCGATGCTGGCGCCACCATCGATCGGCCCGCCGCCGAGGGCGGACTGGCGCTGGCGCTGTCGCGCTATCACGACCTGCTTGCCATCCGCGTCACCTTCGATGTGTTGCCCGCAGACAGGCTCGCACCCGATCTCGCGGCCGCCGCCGCACGCTGGGCGCCGTCAGGCCCCGGGGCAGGGGAGGCGGCGACGCTTGACAATGCGCTGCTCGCCGAAGCGTCCTACTATCTCACCTCGATTGCCTATGTCGTCGAGGTCGGCGGTGCCGCCTTTCCGGACGACCGCCCCTATGACAGCTACCGCAACGATACCCTCGTCGCCCTCACCGCTCTTCGCGATCGATTGTTCGACGCGATGCAATCAGGCGCTCCGGTGCATGACATCCTCGTCGAGGCCCAGCGCTTGCGCTGGCTGACCGAAGGCGAAACCGCCGTCCCCGCCGACGAGGACCGCTTCGGCGCTCACGACACCTTGCTCCCGGCTGTCACGGCACCCGCAACGGGCGTCGGCGTCTAGGGCCTCTCCGGCTATTCCGCCGCACTGGCCTTTGCCGGCAAGTTGCTGTCCTCGTTGGACTGCACGTCGGCATCCATCCATTGCCTCAGGATGCTGCTCTCGGCGTTCATCAGCACGTCGGGCGCGCCCTCTGCCACCACTTGCCCCTTGTGCAGGCACACCACGTGATCCGCCGTCATCACCGTCTCCAGTCGATGCGTGATCAGCAACACCGTTCGACCGGCGAAACGACTGCGGATCGCGCCGCGGATCTGCTCCTCGCGCGCCCGGTCCAGCGCGCTCATGGCTTCGTCGAGAATCAGGAATTTGGGGTCGCGCAACAGCGCCCTGGCGATACCGATGCGCTGCCGCTGGCCGCCAGAAAAGTTCATGCCCTGCTGGCCGATCCAGGTGTGGTAACCCTTCGACAGCGGCTCGACAAACTCCGATACGCCCGCGGCCCGTGCCGCCTCCGCCACCTCTTCATCGGTCGCCTCACTGTCGGCGAGCCGGATGTTTTCGATGATGCGGCCCTCGATCAGGTTCACATCCTGTCCGGCAACAGCCACCTGGTGCAGCCAGCTATCGCGTTGCAGCTCGCTGAGTGGCACGCCGTCGACCAGAATGCGTCCGGTGGTCGGCTCGTATAGTCGCAATAGCAGGTTGACCACGCTGGATTTGCCGGCGCCGCTGGTGCCCACCAGCGCCGTGGTCTTCCCCACCGGAATGGTGAAGCTCACATCCTCGAGTGCCAGGCTGCTGGCCGCGATATATTGCAGCGATACGTCGTCGAACCGGATTTCCGATTTCAGTTCGGAGATTTCGATCGAGCCTTCCGGAGCATACGACTTGCCGGTTTCCTCCATCATTGAGCGCACCGAGCGCACCTGCGGCTGGATCCGGATGATCAGCAGGATGTTGTTGGCGAGCAGCGTTACATAGGGCTGCATGCGGAAAAGCAGGATCACCGCGAAGATGCCGGTGGCAATCAGGCTCTCACCCAGGCTCGCAATCCCGAGGATCGCGCAGAGAATGCCGAGATAGCCGATGTCGGAGATCGGATCGAGCGATGCCGTCGTGCCATGCAGCTTCAGCGAGGCCAGCTTGGTTCGCTTCGACAGCGCCTCAAAATGCGCCTCGTGGTAGCGTTCCTGCCCATAGGCGCGGATTGTCCGCATGCCTTCGATGCTGGTCAGCATTTGCTGGCCAAGGCTACCTTGCAGGTCCTTCACCTCGTCGCCCAGATCCTTGGTCTGGCGCGACATCAGCCGCACCACGGCCGTGATCAGCGCCGAACCGATCCCGGCAATCAGTGCAATCTCCCACGACAGGAACACCAGCACGATCGTGAACACCACCAGCGAGCAAATGCTGATCACCATCTTGGTGAGCGCGATATAGGCACCGGACACCATCCAGGAGTCGCGCTGCAGCGTCTCGATCAGCGTTGCCTGCTCATGCGAGGTCACCCACTCGTAGCTGACCCGCATGAACTGTCGGTGCAGCTTGTTGCGCGCCGCCTCGGCGATCTGCTCACTGACGTGCTGGCCCAACAGGTCATAGCGCCAGGAGATCAATGCCCGCCCAACGATCAGGCCGAAGATCACGACAGCAATCAGTAGTGCGGTGCCCGACTGGCCGAACTGCGCCACCAATGCCTCGCCGAATCCGCCGAAATGGCTGACAATGCTGGTGATATCGCCAGTCGCCGAATGCAGGAACAGGATGATCAGGTAGATGCCGGCCGTCTCGAACAGCGACGCCAGCAGACCCATGCCGATAAGCGCAGGGGTTGCCCATTTCGGTCGTGGCGTGATGGCCAGCAGTCGAAACAGTTCGGCAAACGCCCCCAGCCCCGCTTCGGCTACCGACTCGTTCGGCTGCCCTTTGGGGGAAGCTTCAACACTGGACATCAAACACCGACTTTCCGGGCCGCGGCCTACACCCGCTTCACGACCTGTGACCAGGTAGACCTTAGCGTCCCGACCACTCCCAAACGCTGAATGCGCTGCTTCAGTTTCCGGGCGATCAATCTACCAATTGATAATGGCAGTTTTAACACGAGCACCGGGTCGCGCGGCGCAACCTCAACCATGAGCTTGGGAAGTTCTATCGGCCGTCGTGCATACAGCGCTTGCTCGGCAAGACGCCGTGCCAATTTGCGCCCACCGGACCTTGCACTTTCCGCAAACTCTGGATGTCGCGCCAGGATTTCGTCCGTCGCCAGGTACCACGATCGCATCGAACGCGCGGCAAAGCCCGTCCGCGACCGCGGCAGGCGCCTGTCGTTGGTCAGATAGTCGGGCACCTGGGCGAACTTGTACTTCTCTGCGATCCGCAGATACAGCAACAGGTCCTCGGCCCCCTCGGCGCGCTTCTCCCTCAGGCCTGGGTCGAACCCGCCAAGCTCCTTGAGGACATGGCGCCAGATCAGTGCCGAACTGCCATTGGCGACGAAGTTTTCCTCCAGCAGCTCTTCCAGCACTTCGCCGTAGTTGTAGTGCGCCGGGTTGGCGTTGATGATTTCGCCATTCCTGTCGATCCGATACGACCAGCTATACGCCAGCCCGAAGCTCTTCCCCGCATCGAGAAGGGCCGAATAAAGCATGCGGATCATGTTCGGCGCCGCCGTGTCGTCCGCGTCCACAAACGCCACGGCCTCGCCCCGCGCTGCCCGCCAGCCGGCATTGCGCGCTGCTGCAATCCCGGCGCGCTCCTGCGAGATCACCCTGATCCGGTCGTCCAGCTCGGCTTGCGCTTCCGCCTTTTCCAGCGTCGCGTCGCCCGAGCCATCGTCCACCACGATGATTTCGAGATTGCGATGGCTCTGTTCGCGGATGCTCTGGAGGGTCGCCTCTATGGTCCCCGCATGGTCCTGCGCGGGCACCACGACGCTGATCAGATCGTTGCTTTCCACGACCTTGAAGTCCGGCAGCAGCATCGGCTTCATCGCTTCGGCAAAATCCTTCAGCTGCCAGTGTCCGAAGACCTCGATACGCGGCACCTGCAACGGCAGCTCTCCAAGATAGGCAGCGCGGTACTCGGTGCTGTAGCAGATGGTGTAGCCCGCCCGCCGCGCCATTTCGGCATAGCGCACGTCAAGCAGCCCATATGGGGCCGCGAGCGCAATCGGCGGCTTGCCGAGCAGCTCCGTCATCGTGTCGCGTGAGCGCTCCAGTTCGTCCAGCAAGGCGCGCGTGCTCAGCTGGTCCGACTTCGGGTGGGTGGCCATGTGGCTGCCGAAGATCACGCCTTCCTTGGCCAGCCGCTGGATCGTCTCTGCATCCATCAGCTTGTAGTTGCTGCCGTATTCGGCGTCCCAGTCCGATACGCCTCCGAGCTTGTCGGTAACGATGAACATCTCGGGCGTGAAATCGTATTTCTGCAGGATCGGCCAGGCATTGTCCGCAAAGTTCTGCATGCCGTCATCAAAGGTGATGATCACCGGCCGGCCGCTGAACTTTTTGTTGTGGGCCAGGTGATAGGCGAGATCCACCGATGTGATCGAATGATAGCCGTTCTGGCGCAGGCACCGGATCTGCGCCTCGAACTGTGCCGGGGTCAACCGATACCGGTCCAGGGCAGGGGGGCCCTCCTCGGCGATGGCATGATACATCAGCACCGGCACAAACGTGCGCTGCTCATCGTCGACTTCGCTGCGCAGCACCTTGGCTCCGCCCCAAAGCAATGTGCGCGCTGCATCGGGCCACGGCGTCGCCCCCAGCGGCAGCCTGTTTAGGATCGGCCTGGGCGCCGTCTGCCCCGGCGTCAGCCGCACGAACCGGTCGATGCGATACAGCTCCGTCTCGTCGCTGCGCTCCAGCGCCAGGCCCGGAACCGACAGGAACGACTGGCGGAAGGATTCGGGCCCACGCACATCGCCCCAGTCGAAGCCCGTCTTGGTCCGGTCCTCGCTCACCACGAAGGCGTGGACGATGATCACGTGGCCGCCGGGTTTGACCGCATCGTGCATCTTCTGCGCCACGCCGCGCACGGTTTCGTCGTCTGGCAGGTAGTACAGGACTTCCGCGCAGAACACCGCGTCCACCCCGGTTGGCAGCGGGTCCTTGACCAGGTCGAGAGCCTTGAACTCGACATTTTGCAGGTCTGCGCAACGCTGCTGCGCCCGCTGCACCGCGGTCTCCGAAATGTCCGACGACAGCAGCTTTCCCACATGCGGCGCCAGACGTTTGCTGAAATGGCCCTCGGCGCAGGCCACCTCGACCACCGTCTTGTCGCCCGGGTTGGGCAGGATGTTGATCGTCCGCTCGAACTTCTCAACCTCGTACGGCGTGTTGTAGCCGAACGGGTCTTCCTTCAGCGAAAAATACTCTTCCCACGCGTCGTGCTCATTGGTCGCCGCATGAAATTTGACGCCGTCGTCCGCGTCGGGCTGGACCGGAGCCTCATGGCGCAGGCGCCTGGCAGCGGCTTCGTAGGCGGCGCCGAACCGGTCCTCCAACTCCTTGTGGTCCACGGCGTTCAGAGCAATCAGCATCCAGTCTTCGGCTGGAATCTCGTCGAGAATGCCGACAGTCACATCACCGATCTTCTCGTCGCCATCCTTCAACTGCACGAACAGCCGATCCAGCCCGTCAAAGGTCTTCACCGTCTGCGGGGCACGCAAGTTGACATTGACGACCAGGTAATTTCCCACACGCTTGGGTTCGCTGAGCTCGCCCCGGGACAGCGCTGACATCTGCAGGCCTTCGCGCAGCTTGCCGATCGCCTCATCGTCCCGCCACTGCTCGGAAAGCACTGTCAGGATCGTCTCGAGGCGCGGCTCCACCACATCCCAGTGTTCTGCCAGGGCGTCGCCGGCAATACCCGAGCCCTGAACAAACCCCTCGATGATGGTGTGCGGCAGCCAGCTGATCGATCGCTCGCTGTTCTCGATCGGACGCAGCAGCTTGCGCGTCGCCTCGGCGCTGCGGCCGCTACCCGCCGATGACCCCATGCACCAGGCCGACAGGCCAGCAATCCGTCCGTCAAACTCCCGGGTATATCGGGGCGCCGTACCATACCGGTTCTGTGGTGCAGGATCGGGTACCCGCGGGTCGCTGGAAAAGCCGCGGCTGAGCACCACTTCGCTCTGCTCCATCACGCTGTCCACGTTCTGGCTCAGCGAGGTGTGTCCGCAGCGATAGTAGCTGAGGTATCTGGGGACTTCGATCCACTTGCCCGGCCGCCGGGCGATCCGTAGCCAAAGGTCCCAGTCTTCACAATTACGCATCGCCGTATCGAAGCGCCCGACGATCTCCAGTTCGCGGCGGTCGATCAGCACGGTGTGAATGCCCACCGCGCACACCCGCGCCATCACCCCGAACGGGTCGGTCTGTAGGTCGTGGTGGATCTCCATGTCATGGGTATGGCCATCCACCATCACCCGCTTGTAGCCGCAATAGGCCACCACTGCTTCCGGGTCGCTGTCCAGCGCCGCGTTCATCAGCTCCAGCCAGTTTGGGTCGACCCAGTCGTCGCTGTCGAGAAACATGATCCGCTCGCCCTGGGCCTTGTCGAGACCCAGGTTGCGCGCCGATGAGACCCCGATGCCGGGGCCCTGGTAGCAGACGAACTTGCCCGGATAGCGGGCGACATAGCTGTCGACGACCTCCTGCGTGCGATCGGTCGACTTGTCGTTGATGATGATCGCCTGCCAGGACGGGTCGGTCTGTGCCAGCAACGACTCGAAGGTCTCTTCGATATACTTGTCCGCGTTGCGCGCCGGCACGATCACCGAGACCCGCGCCGGCCCATCGGCCCTCTTCACCGCCACGTCCTCGGCGGACTCTGCGGCCACCGGTCTCGCCGGGGCCACGGCTGCCGATTGTTCCGCTCCAGGGGCGTCGACTGCCGGCGTACCATGCGCGGTTTCGGCCATTATCATCCTCTGACCAGTTGTAGTGTAGTGCTGTAGAAATGTTTCGTCACATTAGCAGACATTGCCCTGCCGTCCCCTGACAATGTTGCATATCCTTACCGCGCCAAAGTGCAACAGTCCGGCCGGCAGCATTGCTGGGACGACAAGAATTTGCACCGAACTAGCCCGGCGTCGAAGCGGCGGTCTCCATGGTTTTCGGCTTGGCCATCAGCAGGCCCAGCACTTGCGCGGTCTCCCCGCTCAGAGGCCCCCGGTCGCAACTGGCCTGATCCAGCACCTCGCGGCAGGCCTTGCCGAAAGCGGTGATCGTCGAAGCTGTCAGTTGACCCGTGAGCTGGCCGGAATAGTAGCCATAGTCCGTCAAAATCGATTGCATCAGGTACACATAGGCATTCTGCTGCCGCCACCTCAGCGTCCCGAGCACGTTGGACTGCGTGCCCGGTGTCAGCATCCGGAAGCCGTCCAGCATCTCGGCATACTGGCTGCCTGATGTGGCCTCGACGCCATCCATCAGCACCAACTGCGCCCGGCGCTGTTCTTCAGCAAACAGTCCGCCATAGGTTTCCAGCAGCTTGCGCGCCTGGCTCGGGGCCCGTCGCACCGTGTCCGAATAACCATCCCGCAGGGTCTGCACCAGCATCTGAGCGGCCGACGCGTCGCCGCCGTCCGCAGCCGCGGTCAGCGCGGCGATCGCTGTATTGGCAGTAGCGCCTGGCACCGACCCGGACATTTGCAGCCGCGACAGGGTCAGCAGCGCATTCGGCGCGCCAGTTGCCACCGCGGCTTCCAGCACCTTGATGCCTTCGGATCGGTACTTTTCGGAGAGGGGGCCGTTGGCCAACAGGTTTCCCCACTGCGACGGCGCCGACCGGTTTCCCAGTTGCACGGCTGCCTCGTAGTAGTTTTTTGCCCGAGCGTAGTCTGCTGCCGCATGCTTGCCATCGGCATAGTAGTTGGCCAGCGCCAGCGCGGAGTTTCCGTCTCCACTGGCGAGCGCCTCCTCGTACAGCGCCACGGCCCGCTCCTGCGCGTCGCTACCGCCACTCTCGAGCAGCAGCGCCGCAAGGTTGCGCCGGGCATTGTTGTCGCCTCGGCCGGCCGCCTGCTCATAGAACTGCGCGGCCGCGTCGCTATCGGCTTCCAGCTCGTCGACCCCGCGGCGGTAGAGATCGCCCAGCCGCGTGAAACCGGAGGCATTCCCGGCATCCGCCGCCCTCTGATAATACTCCGCCGCCAGCGCCGGATCGGTCCGGCCGTATTCCGGCCGCGAATAGAAATCGCCCAGTTGCAGCAGTGCGCCCACATCCCCGGTGTCCGCGGCCACCGACACCAGCGACACGCCCCGGTCGAAGTCGGGCGCCCCGGTTTCGCCCCGCACCAGCATCTCGCCCAGCCGCCGCGCCGCACCGATATCGCCGAGCTCGATCGCCTGTTCGTACAGCGCGACCGCCGCGGCAGGGTCCTGCGCAATTCCGGCACTGCCATTTCGGTAGAGGTCGGCCAGGGTCAGGATCGCGTTGGTCTGACCCTCATCGACCAGCGGCTGCAGCAGCGACAGGGCACGCTCCCCATCGGCTGGCACGCCCTCCCCACGGGCAAATGTCGTCGCAAGCGTCAGGATCGCGCCGCGGTCCCCGGCCTCTGCCGCCGCTTCCAGCAGCGAGACGCCCCGGTCCGGGTCTGCCGGCAGGCTGCCGTCGAGCAGCATGCGGCCCAGCCGCTGCCGGGCGCCATTATCTCCCAGGCCAACCGCCGCTTCCAGAAATTCCGCGGCTTGGGACATGTCGCGCTCAAGTCCGGTTCCGCCGCTGCGATAGAGATCCGCCAGCCGCACATAGCCGGCCGAATTGCCCGCGTCCGCGGCGCGACGGTACGCCGCTTCTGCCGCCGCGGCATCCCCGATCCCGAATTCTGGCCGGCTGAGCATGTCGCCGAGCTGCAACATGGCGCCAATATCGCCCTCGTCGGCGATGTCTTCGAGCAACGCCACCGCGCCGGCGACGTCGGTCGGGCCGCCCTGGCCACGCGCCATCATGTCGGCCAGCCGCTTGATGCCGTTGCGGTCGTCAACCGCCGCCAGCTCTTCGAATAGTGTCCGCGCCAACCCCTCGTCGCGCACGACGCCGGGGCCGCCACTGCGATAGATGTCGGCCAGCGCGCCCTTGGCATTCACTTGGCCCGTGGCCACGAATGGCTCCAGTGTCGCTATCGCCATGGCGCCATCGGCGGTCACGCCGCGGCCCCTCAGATACAGGTCCGCCAGCATGATGCTCGCCCAAAGATCGCCGCCTGTGCTCAGTTCGCGATAGAGCTCGAAACCACGCCTGCGCTCCTCGTCCGTACCCGTCAGCAGCAGGTCGGCAAGCCGTCGCACCCCGGCTCCGTCTCCGGTCGCGGCCGCCGCCTCGTAATAGGCCCGTGCCCGGGCGGGGTCGGCTTCGATCGTGCCGAGGCCGCTCTTGTAGATGTCGCCGAGCCGCAACGTCGCTACTGCACTGCCGGCCGCTTCCGCCTTCTCGTAGAACCCGATCGCGCGCATTGCGTCGATGCTCTCAAACTCGGGACGCGCGAAAAAGTCGCCGATCTGCAGCAGGGTTGTCACATCGCCGCCCGCGGTCAGCGGCTCGAGAATAGCCACCGCGGCATCGACATCGCGTGCAACCCCTTCGCCCTTGGCCAGCATGTCGGCCTTGCGCCGCAACGCGCCCGTGTCGCCAAGCGCTGCCGCACTCTCGACAAGCGCAAAGGCCCGAGCGGGGTCGGCAGCCACGTCCCCGGCGCCGCGCCGGAACACGTCGGCCAGCGTCACCATCGCCGGCGCGCTGCCCGCATCGACGCCGGCGGTCAGCACCTCGACTGCCCGCTGTGCGTCCTTGGCGAGGCCGGTTCCGTTCAGATAGGCATTGGCCAGCGTCAGCACCGCCCCGGCATCGCCATCGGCAATCGCCGCCTCATAGAGCGCCACTGCTCGCTCCGGGTCCGAAGCCAGCGTCCCGTCAAGCAGCATCAGGGCCAGCGCCCGCCGGGCATTGTTGTCGCCGCTCGCGGCCGCTTCCTTGAGGTAGCGCTCTGCCGCATTGGGGTCTGCCGGCATGTCGGCCGCACCCTTGCGATAGAGATCGGCCAGCTTTCTGACCGCCGCCTGATTGCCCAGCGCGATGGCCCGCTCATAATATCCGATGGCCTGCCGCGACGACTGGTTGCCGAAACTGGGATCGGCAAAGTAGTCGCCGATCTGCGTGAGCACGCCCGCGTCCCCCTTGTCGGCGAACGGGTTGAGCACTGCCACGCCGCCGGCAAAGTCCGCGGTACCCGCTTCACCCTTGATCATCATTTCCGCCGCTGCGCGGGCCGCCCACACATCGCCGGCCTCGCCCAGCTCGCGATAGGCTGCCAGCGACGCGACAGGGTCCTTCTCCAGCCCCTCGCCACCCGAACGCAACAGGTCGGCCACCACCCGCTTGGCCCCGGAATTGCCGGACTCGGCCAGCGGCATGGCGAGCGCTACCGCCTCGGCTGCCCCCACGCCATCGAAGCGACCCTTCGACATTTCGCGCGCCAGGGCCACCGTGGCATCGGCGTCGCCGCTCGCGATCGCCTGCTCGAACAGCGCACGTGCCTCTTGCTGGTTCTCCGGCAGGCTGCCATCGATCAGCATCGTCGCCAGCCCGCGCATGGCAGCAGTATTGCCATCGGCAACTGCGGTCCGCAGCAGTTCCGCCGCTCGTTCCGGGTTCTGCTCCAGCCCCGGAGCGCCGCGTCGATAGAGCTCGGCAAGCCGCATCACCGCGCCCTCGTTCCCCAGCGCAATCGCCTGCTCGTAGAACCGGATCGCATCCGCCGCCGATTGCTGCCCATACCGGGCGTCCGCATAGTAGTCGCCGATCTGTGCGGCGACCCCGGCATCGCCCTTGTCGACGAAAGGTTGCAGCAGCGCGATCCCGCCGGCAAAGTCCGCCTCACCGGCCTCACCCTTGATCATCATGTCTGCGGCCGCCCTCGCCGCCCAGGCGTCCCCGGCCTCTCCAAGCACCCGGTATGCCGCCATCGACGCTGTCGGGTCCTTCTCGACGCCCTCCGCGCCATTGCGCAGCAGGTCGGCCACGATGCGACGTGCCCCGGCATTTCCGGCATCGGCCAGTGGCGACACCAGCGCCAGCGCATCTGCCGGCCCGGCATCGGCGAAGCTGCCTTTCAGCATTTCCCGCGCCAGCTCCACAGGGGCGTTCTGGTCACCGGCCGCGATCGCCTGTTCGAACAGCGCGCGCGCCGCCGACGGATCCTCTGGCAGGCTTCCGTCCAGCAGCAGGCTTGCAAGGGTTCGCATTGCCGAGCTGTTGCCGGTCTCTGCCGCCTGACGCAGCAGTTCTGAGGCCCTTCCGATATCGGCGCTCAGGTCGGCCGCGCCCTTGCGATAGAGGTCCGCGAGGCGCATCACCGCTGCGCCGTGGCCCAGCTCGCGTGCCCGCTCGAAAGACGCGATGGCGCGTTCCGACGACACATTGCCAAATGCGGGGTTGGCAAAGTAATCGCCAATCTGCAGCGCGACGCCCGCATCGCCCTTGGCGGCCAGCGGCTCCAGCAGCGCGATGCCGCCTGCAAAATCCGGTGCGCCGGTCTCACCCTTGATCAGCATCTCGGCAGCCAGCCGGGCTGCACCGGCATCGCCGGCCTCGGCCAGTCGACGGAACGTGGCCAGCGCGGCGAGCGGATCCTTGGCCAGCCCCTCGCCACCGGTGCGTTGCAGCTCGGCGATCAGCCGCGCAGCATTGTTGTTGCCCTGGTCTGCCAGCGGCTGCAGCAGGGCCACTGCCTCGGCACCGTCCGAGCCATCGAAGTTCCCTTTTGCGATTTCGCGCGCCAGTGACACAGTGGCGCCCGCATCGCCCGCGTCGATCGCCTGCTGGTACAGCGCCCGCGCCTCGGCCTGGTTCTCGGGCAGCGAGCCATCCACCAGCATCTGGGCCAGCATCTGCATGGCACCGGTATTCTTCTGTTCGACCGCCTGCCGCAGCAGCACTGCAGCCCGCTCGACGTCCTTGTCAACGCCCGGCACCCCGGAGCGATAGAACATGGCGAGGCGCGCCGTTGCCCCCGAATTGCCAAGTGCACTGCCGCGTTCGTAAAGCGCCGCCGCCGCTGCCGTGTCGCGGGCGATCCCGAAGGCGCCATCGCGTGTGTAGTCGCCAAGCCGGACCAGAGCGTCAGGCACGCCCGAACTCGCCGCCTTGCGCAGATAGTCCAGCCCGGTCGCAATATCAGCATCCGACGCGCCCGGCTTCAGCAGCGATGCCGCGAACTCGAATGCGGCGAAATTGTCGCCCTGGTCGGCGCGTTCCTGTGCGGTCGGGGTCGGCGTCTGTGCGGGCACGGGCATCGCCGTTCCCAGCGCCAGCGCCACCACCAGGCTAGAGAGCACGGACTTGCGCATACGGACCTCCTGCAATCTCGCTTGGTTCTTGCGCCACAACGCCCTCAGGTCAAATGAAAACAGCGAGACCGAAATCAAGTATTGAAACACCATTAACGTGCGCCGTTTTAGACGCAGATTGCGGGTCATCTCAAGAACAGCCGTGGATTGTCTCAACCAATCTGGCTACGACGCGGTGAGTGTCGGAATGTCTACGAAGACGTTTGTCGATTGAGTGCATGTATAGTCTGAACCCAGGCTGAACGATGACCGGACATGGCCGGCCGGAAACTACAATCGCGGGCCCGCGCATTAACCAGCTGTTAGCCAAGAGTTTGCCGGCGCTCCGCTACAGTGAGATGGTCGTGGCATGGAGGAGATGATGCAATTGCACCCAGTCGATCGAATTCTGCACGACGAACTCGTCCGTCTGCATGGTGGTGTCCGGGTCACGCTCGAGGAGGCGACGGTTACCGGCAATCTCTCGCTGGTCGAAAGCAACCTGCGCGAGATTGAAAGTCGCCTGTCGCGCCTCATCGCCGTTGGGCCCCGTGCCGGCGAAGGACTGCCTGCGCGCTAGCCCCTGCCTTCGTCTGCGCCGGGTCCCCCTTCGGCTCACCGGATTGTGCATGGGTGTTTCACCCGATGCAGTATTCTTCCCTGGCCCGGCGCTTGCTACAATTGCGGGCAATGGCCAGAAAGGCCTGGCCACAGGCGGAAGATCCGGATGAAGCGCAGAACTGTTTTGGGCTACCTCGCCACTGGCGCCGTTGCCGGGTTTCTGCCGGGCAGGGCGCTGGCCGCGAGTGATGCTCTTGTGCCGTCGGGTCCGATTAGGATCACCCGCAGTGGCACGATACTCGAAGGTCTCGATATCCTTGCCGATGGTCCCGGCATCGTGGTCGAGGGCCTTTCCGATATCACCATTCGCAATTGCCGGGTTTCCCATCGCACCGGCGGGGGCGAGGAGGCGTTTGGCATCCTCGCCACCAAGGTGGCCGGCCTGACCATCGACAATTGCGAGGTCATGAATATCGGCGCCCCACCGCGCGGCCCGCTGGCATCGACCCAAGCAACCAACATCATGATCCGTCAGAGCCGCGACGTAACTCTGCGCGGCGTCACCGTTCGTCGCGGTTCAACCGGGACCTACCTCCAGCAAGTTCACAACTCCCGCATCGAGCGTTTCGAGAGCCATGACATTCGTGGACCCTATCCCCGTGGCGCGGCCCTGCAGATTGCCGAGGGCAGCGGCACCCATGTCGCCGAGGACCTCTCGGACGAGAGCATTCCGGGCACCTCGCACAACGAAGACAGCTTCAACGTCTACAACACCCCCAACGTCACCATCCGTCGCCTCGCCGTTCCGATGATGTCGGATGCCAAGTCCGGGCGCGGCATCGTCATCGAGCAGTTCGGCTCGGTCGATTGTCTGCTTGAACAGGCCGAGTTCGGCTGGCTCTTCAACGGCTCCATCGGCCTGCATGGCCGCCGTCTTCAGGCCATCAAGACCAGGACGCGTGGCTGGAACCGCTACTCGGTGCGAGGGTTTTCCGGTTCATCCCTCGACAACAAGAACCCGCCGGCCATGCTCGCCTTCTTCAGCCCGATCCCGTCGCTGAAGGTCGATCACCTGTACTGGCAGACCGCCTCGACCAACCTCATCTACAATCCGGACGGCAATAGCGGTATCCGCAACCGCGAGATGGAGTGGGAGCCGCAGCTGCGCGTCATCCGCAACGCCCATCCCTGGCGGCCGATGGATCATGTGCCCGAAGCCGTCCTGCCGGTGCGCATTGGGTCATACTGGCAGCCCAACCCTAATACCGGGGAAGACGGGCCCTATGGCAACACCATCGTCCCCGGCGCCATTCTTGCCGCCTTGCCCGGCACTTACCTGCATGACCCCACCGATCACGCCTGGCAGTGGTACCGCAATGGCGAGTCCATCCCCGGCGCCACCGGCCTCAATTACACTGTGACCCGTCGCGACATGGGCGCCGAGATTGTCGTCGTCGAGCTGCCGTCCAATGCGGCCGGTGCGGGCGCTGCCAGCTATTCCGCTCCCGTCTTCGCCTGAGGCGTGGATCGTCACAATTCGGGTGCCGGGCGCCCACCGGCCGCTTGAATCGCCCAGGCCCAGCCGCCCGTCTCGGGCCATGAACATCGGACTGCCCAATGCAAAGACGTGCCGCTCTCATCCAGCTCGCGCTGGCCTTTATCGCGATGCCGGCAATTGCTTCCGCCCAGTCCGCCCGCACTGTGCCTCGGCCCATCTCGGCCTGGGGCGACAGCATGACCCGCGGCAGCGGCGCGAAACCTGGCAGCAGCTATCCCGAACAGATGGCGACGCTGTCGGGCCGCGTCGTCACCGGGCACGGCTTCAGTGGTGCCTCGACCGCGGACATCCTCGCCGAAATGCGCAACGGCGGCGATCTCACCGACAGCACGGTCGTCATCTGGGCCGGCCGCAACGATGTGGCCGGCAACGATCCATGGCGAGTCGTTGGCGGCATCGAGCAGATGCTCGAGTTGACGGATGGCGAACACTACCTGGTCCTCGCCGTCACCAACGGCACATCCGAACCGCGTGGCACCGCTGGCTATGAGACCATCGCCGCCATCAACAGCCAACTGGCCGAAATCCATGGCGACCGCTTCATCGACGTCCGCACCAGCCTCGTGTCCAGCGCCACCGCCGACGAAATCGCTTCACTGCGCGACGACGTGATCCCGCCCTCGCTCCTCGCCGACGATCTCCACCTGAACGATGAAGGCTACCGCCTCGTCGCCAACCTCGTCCTCGGCCGACTCAACCGCCTCGGTTGGTAGGCCGGTCAGGCGGCAAGACCGTCCTCGATCCACCTGACGATCTGTGCGGACGGCATCGCACCCGACACGCGGGCGGCCTCCCGCCCATCGCGGAACAGGATCATGGTCGGGATGCCCCGGATCCCCAGCCGGCCCGCCAGGTCCTGGTTCTCATCCGAGTTCAGCTTGAGAAAGCGCACTCTCGGCTCAAGCGTGCCCGCTGCCTTCTGGAACTCCGGACCCATAACCCGGCAGGGCCCGCACCACGGCGCCCACACGTCGATCACCACCGGAATCCCCGAACGCGCGATCTGCGCCTCGATGGCCGCCGCCCCAAGGTCGGCAGGTGTCGCCGCGAACAGCGGCTTCCCGCACTTTCCGCACTTGCCCTCGCGCCCGTCCTGGCCATCGGCCACCCGGTTTGTGGCGTTACACGCGGTACAAACGACGTGCTGCATGCCCACCTCCATTCACTTGCCCGGCGCGTCCTGCGTCACCGCCTTGAGCTTGTCGATGCCCAGCATCTGCAGGGCCAGCTTCTCATAGAACGGTTCCGACGTGCCGGACTTGATCTTGTGCAGGAAATACTTCTCGAACCCGACCTTGGCCGCATGCACCCACAGGCCTGACCCGGACCAGTTGACGTTGCGCGGCGGAATCTGTGGCTGCGCGACGAACGCCACGCCCCCATCGCCGAAATCGGCAAGGCACACGGCGTTCCAGGTCGGCACCGCGGTCGGTTCCTTGCCGGCCACAAGGCTGGCGATGTTCTGCGCCGTCGCCGTCACCATGGACTCGATCATGAACCCGGTCTTGGGCACGCCCACCGGCACCGGGGTCTTGCCCACCGGCGGGATCGCGACGCACACGCCGACCGAGAACACCTCGGGGAAGGTGGGATTGCGCTGGTGCTTGTCGGCAACAATGAACCCGCGTGGATTGGTCAACCCCTCGATGCCGCGCACCGCCTCGACGCCGCGGAACGCCGGCAGCATCATCGTGTAGACGAACGGCACCGCATGCGCCTGCTTGACCGTCCCGTCCTCTGCCATCTCGCTGACATGCGCCATGCCGTCGGTGAACTTGTCCACCTTGGCATTGGTGATCCACTTGATGTGGTGCTGGCGCAACTCGCTCTCGAGCAGCCCCTTGGTGTCGCCCACCCCATCGAGCCCGAGATGGCCGATATAGGGCTCTGATGTGACGAACGTCATTGGCACCCTGTCGCGCACCTTCGCGTCGCGTAGCGCCTTGTCGAGGATGAAGACGAACTCATAGGCCGGCCCGAAGCAGGACGCGCCTTGCACCGCCCCGACGATCACCGGGCCCGGATTGGCCACCAGCCGCTCGAACGCGCCCTTGGCGCCCAGCGCGTGGTCGATATGGCAGACCGACTGCGTCTCAGCCGCCGGCCCGAACCCCTCGATCTCGTCGAAGGCCAGCTCCGGCCCGGTCGCGATCACCAGGTAGTCATAGGCAAGGTCGACGCCATCAGTGAGCGCGATCCGTTTCTCCGCCGGATGCAGCCGCTTCGCCCCCTGTGGATGAAAGCCGATGCCACGCTTGTGGAACACCGGCCCCAGTTCGACCTCGACCGCGTCGCGATCGCGCCAGCCCACCGCCACCCAGGGGTTCGACGGCACGAAACTGTACCGCGTCCCCTTGTTGACCACCGACACCTTGTGCTCGCGACCCAGGAGGTCGCGCAATTCATAGGCCATGATGGTGCCGCCAAGTCCGGCGCCCAATACGACGACGTGAGCCATGTTGTCCTCCTCTATATCTGCCAGGTTAGCGCAGCGCGCGCGTCCTCGACTTGATCTGAATCAGTCTTCGTTGCCGCCAACGACTGGCGGATCGCAGTCATCGCCTGGTGCTGGCTGAGAAACACTTTGCCACTCAGGTGATTGACGAAGTCGGTCTGCTGCAGCCGGTCCATCACCGGTCCTTTGACCTCCGACAGATGCAGCCGCACGCCCATGTCGCCGAGGTGATGCCGGATCGCTTCGAGGCTCTCGAGCGCCGACATGTCGATGGCGTTCACCGCCGAACACATCAGCACCACATCCGTCAGCCCGGGATTGGCCGCCACGTGCTCGGTCACCAGATCCTCGAGGTAGCGCGCATTGGCGAAATAGAGACTCTCGTCGATCCGGATCGACAACACGCCCGGCAGCGTCTCCACCTTGTGCCGCTTGACGTTGCGATAGTGCTCCGTCCCCGGCACCTGCCCGACAATCGCCGCATGCGGGTTCGACGAGCGATACAGAAAGATCAGGATCGAGGCCCCGACGCCCAGCGCGATCCCGGTCTCGACCCCGAGCAGCAGCGTGCCGCCCAGTGTGATCGCCACGGCTGCGAAGTCCGCCTTCGAATAGGTCCAGGCCCGCTTGAGGATCGAGAAGTCCACCAGCGTCAGCACCGCAAGCACAATCGTTGCCGCCAGCGTCGCCTTGGGCAGCACGGCGAGGAACGGTGTCAGCAGCAGCGTCGCTCCGGCAATGCCGATCGCCGTGAAGGCCCCGGCCGCCGGCGTCGCGGCACCGGCATCAAAATTCACCACGCTGCGCGCGAACCCGCCCGTCACGGGATAGCCGCCACCCACCGCTGCGGCCAGGTTGGCCGCGCCCAGCCCGATCAGTTCCTGGTTCGGCACGATCCGCTCGCGGCGCTTGGCCGCCAGCGTCTGCGCGACCGAAATAGATTCGACGAATCCCACGATCGAAATGATCAGCGCGGGCACCAGCAGCGCCTCCACCGTTTCGAGCGAGAAATTCGGCAGCGACAACATCGGCAGTCCTTGCGGCACCTCGCCCACCAGCGCCACGCCCTTGCTGCCCAGCTCCATCAGCACCGACCACGCCATGGTCAGGAACACCACCAGCACCGGCCCGGCGCGCACGATGATCGTCGCCACCCCCTTGGGCACCCCGAAGCGCTTCAGCCAGTTTTTCAGGTCGAGCCGGATCCAGAGCAGCAACGCCAGCGCCACAGCGCCCACCGCCACCGTGTACCAGTTGATCTTGCCGATATTCTCGACGATCGACATCACGAGGTCGGGCAGGGCATGGCCCTCGGTCTTGATGCCGAGCAGCCCGCCCACCTGGCTCAGCGCAATGATGATCCCCGAGGCCGTGATGAACCCCGAGATCACCGGGTGCGACAGGAAATTGGCGATGAAGCCGAGCCGGAACATCCCCATCAGCGTGAGGATGATGCCACTGAGCGCCGCCAGCACGATGGCCGCGCTGGCATAGTCCACGCTGCCCTCCGCCGCGATCCGACCGACCGCAGTCGCCGTCATCAGCGACACCACCGCCACCGGCCCAACGGCCAGCGCCGTCGAGGTGCCAAACACCGCATAGGCGATGAGTGGCAGCACCGAGGCATAAAGACCCACTTCCGGCGGCAACCCCGCCAGCAGCGCATAGGCCAGCGATTGAGGGATCAGCATGATGGTGACGATCACCGCCGCGACGAGATCGCTGGTCAGCGTCTCCCGGCTATAGCGGCGACCCCAATCGAGAATGGGAAAGTAGCTCTTGATGTTCATTGGTCCGGTCGCGCTGGCGTTCGGGTAAGCGAACCCCGGCGGGGCGGACTCTGCCGGGGGAGATGGAGGCGAAACCGCCTAGCGGTTCAGCGTCGCGTAGAGGCTGCCGGCGCGGGCGCCGGAGCGGCAGTAGCCGAGGATCGGCTTTGGCATCTTTTCCCACGCGTCGTGGAAGCGGATGATCTGGCCCTCGCCCAGCATGCCGGAGACGGGAATGTGGACGATCTGCAGCCCCTCGGCCTCCGCGGCCTTGGCCACCGCGTCGAAGCTGGGCTGGCCGTATTCCTCGTTGTCGGGGCGGGCGCAGACAATGGCCTTGAAGCCGGCGGCGGAAACCGCCTTCACCTGCTCGGGCGTGATCTGGCCGGTCACCGAGAAATTGTCGTCGATCTTGCGGGCATTCATCTTGTCACCTTTGGGTTTGAAGAGATTGAACATGGGTCAGAGTCCGTTCACTGGCACTTTGAGGAAGGTCTTGCCGCTGGCGTCCTTGGGCGGCAGCTTTCCGCCCCGCATGTTCACCTGCAGCGATGGGATGATCAGCCGGGGCATGGCGAGCGTCGCATCGCGCGCCTCGCGCATTTTCACGAACGTGTCCTCGTCCGTGCCCTTGCCGACATGGATATTGTGCTCGATCTCGTCACCCACCGTGGTTTCCCACTGGATGTCGCGGCCGTTCGGGCCGTAGTCGTGGCACATGAACAGCCGGGTCTCGCGCGGCAGCGCCAGCACCCGCTGGATCGAGCGATAGAGCGTCCGCGCATCGCCACCGGGGAAGTCGGCGCGGGCCGAACCACCGTCCGGCATGAACAGCGTATCGCCGACAAACGCCGCATCGCCGATCACATGTGTCATGCAGGCCGGGGTATGGCCCGGCGTGTGCATCGCATAGGCGGTGAGCCCGCCGATCTGGTAGCTGTCGCCATCCTTGAACAGCCGATCGAACTGGCTGCCGTCGCGCTGGAACTCGGTGCCTTCGTTGAACACTTTGCCGAACGTCTCTTGGACGATCGTAATGTTCTCGCCGATCCCGAGCTTGCCACCCAGCTTGGACTGGATATAGGGCGCCGCCGACAGGTGGTCGGCATGAACATGCGTCTCGATCAGCCACTCGAGCTTGAGCTGGTGCTCCTCGATATACTGGATGATCCTGTCGGCGCCGTCATAGGTGATCCGGCCGGCCGCGTAGTCGATGTCCATGACGCTGTCGATCACCGCACAGGCGTTCGACTCCGGGTCCTTGACCACATAGCTGATGGTGTTGGTCGGCGCGTCGAAGAAGGCGGTGACCTCCGGGACAACCGAAAGGTCGGGGGTGAAGGGAAGTGTGCTCATTTCTGGCTCCTTTTTCCTGTCGGGCGGGTTGAGAGGCGGGTGCGACTGTGGACCTGCGGTCTGCGACGCTGCCTGTGGTCACTGCTGCAGCTTGCAGGTAGAAATGCCGAACGGCGCATAGAGCGGACAGAAGCGGAGAGCCGCAGTGACGATCAGGATGGCAGCCACCGCCAGCGCTCCCCAGAACCACAGCGGCTCGGTGAACAGCGGCAGTCCCGAGAACAGGGCGGCCGCGGCCAGAGCCAGGCCCAGGATCACGCGCACCAGGCGATCCGGCGTGCCGACATTGACCTGCATCGAAAACCTCCTTGAAATCCGGCTGCAACAGGTAGACACTGCACTTACGAATATCCGTATATAAGAACTTTCTAATATGATCAAGATGGAAATCGAGAAACTCGAAGCCAAGGCCGAGGTGGCGAGCCAGCTGCTTGGCGCCATGGCCAACCCCAAGCGGTTGCTGATCCTCTGCAATCTGCTCGATCGGGAAATGAACGTCACCGACCTCGGCGAGCGCGTCCAGCTCGGCCAGTCGCCCCTGTCGCAGCATCTCTCCAAGCTCCGCGCCTGGGGCTATGTGAAGCCGCGCCGCGAGGGCCAGCAGATCTACTACTCCATCGCCTCGACCGAAGTGCGCGAGCTGCTGACCACGCTCTACCGCATCTATTGCGAGTGCTGAGCCGGGCCGTCCGCCTGCGCGACGCCCCATTGCGGCACCCCGCCTGATCTGCTGATCATTCCCGCCATCGGGTGAGCGGAGTTGCGTCGATGAGTCTGGTGAGGGCAGGGGTTGCCACAGTCGATTTCACCCCGCCGCCCGGCCTGCTGCTCGCCGGCTACGCCGCCCGCACCGAGCCGGCCCTGGGCACCCACGACCCGCTCACCGCCCGCGCGCTCGTCGTCGGCGATACCGCCCTCGTCGTCGCCGATGTCATCGGCATCCATCAGCCGACCAGCGAGCGCATCCGCCAACGCTGCGGCCTGCCACCCGACAATGTCGTCGTCGCTGCCACCCACACCCATGCCGCGCCGGTCTCCATGCCCGGCCGTCTCGGCGCACCCGCCGACCCCGCATTCCTCGTGGCGCTCGAAGACGCCTGCGTCGCGGCCATCCGTGCTGCCGCAGCCAATGCCGTCCCCTGCCGCCTTTCCGCCGGCATGGGCGCCGATCCCGATGTCGCCCGCAACCGCCGCCATGCCGACGGCCCGCTCGATCGCAGCCTGCCGGTGCTGCAGGCCACCGACGAGACCGGCCGCGTCATCGCGGTCCTCGTCTCCTATGCCTGCCACCCGGTGGTGCTCGGCGCCGACAACCGCCTGATGTCCGCCGATTTTCCCTGGGCCCTCCGCGACGAGATCGAACGCGCCCATCCCGGTGCCATCGCGATTTTCGCCAATGGCTGTGCCGGCGACGTCAACGATGGCCACGCCGCCAGCGCCTCCTTCACCGCCGATGCGCTGCCCAATCGCGACTTCGCCCATGCCGAGCGCCTCGGCCGCCGCATCGCCAAAGCCGCGCTCGCCGCGCCCCTTCATCCGGTGACCGCCGCCCCTGCCGCCCGCAATGCCCAGCTGAGCCTGACCCTCGATCGCCCCGAAGGCGATCTCCTCGCCCGTGCCGACGGATGGCAGGCCGAGCTCGACGCCGGCGTGCTCCCGCCCCGGTCCCTGCTGCTGCCCTATTGGGTGCAATGGGCCCGCGACAACGCCGCCATCCCGCCCGGCACCTGCCAGGCCCGCGCCACCGTGCTCGACTGGGGCGATGTCGTCATCGCCGCCATGCCCGGCGAAGTCTTCTCCGAAACCGGCCTCGCCGTCCGCTCCGCCTGTGACGCCCGTACCGCCTTCGTCCTCGCCTATGCGGACGACACCGCCGGCTACCTGCCGCCCCGGCCTGAATACCCCTTCGGCGGCTACGAAGTCGACGAGGCCCACCGCTTCTACGGCACCCCCGGCCGCTTCGCCCCCGGCAGCGCCGAAACCCTCGCCGACACCCTGAGAACCCTGCTCGGCTGAGGCTTCCGGCGCCCTGCTTCCCCTCCCCATCCAGCGCGAAAAAATTCCGAAAACGGTCGGTGCTCTAGGAAAAACTTGACTCCGCCACGCGTGCCCGCGATAATGGTGAAATACGTTTCTGCCCACGATGGCGATCTGATCCTGCTGGTCCGCCCAGCAGCTTGGCTACCCCTCCGACTTCGCGAACGTTGATAGACCTCTGTAGCACGATGCGCAGGGGAAGCTGCTCGTTTGCACCTGCATCGGGCTACAGGAGAGTTTGCCATGATCACCGGCACCGTTAAATTCTACAATTCCGTCAAGGGCTTCGGCTTCATCACCCCGGACACCGGTGGCAAGGATGCATTCGTCCACGTCACGGCGCTCGAGCGCGCTGGCATTTCGGGCCTCGGCGAAGGCCAGAAGGTCTCCTACGACCTCGAGAACGGCCGCGACGGGCGTCAGTCCGCCATCAACGTTCAGCTGGCCTGATCGCGTTTCCGGGGGCGGCGTGCCGCCCCCGTTCAGCCCTGGGGGATATCATGCAGCATCGTTATCACGTCGGGCAGATGCTCGAACTGCGGGCCGCGTCCCACTTCACCAACCGTCTCGGCGGCACCTGCCAGGTCCTTTCCTGCCTTCCCCATGACAAGGGGCCGGTGCTCTATCGCGTCCAGGCCGAAGGCGAACGCAACGAGCGCGTCGTCGAAGAATCCGATCTCTCACCCAGCACGGCGCCAAGACCTTCTGCCAGCATCGTCGAAGCCGCCTTCGCCGGCATCCGCGTCGGCCGCCGCTAGTCTTTAGCGCGCCGCGTCCATTCCATTGCAGTCCAGCCGGCGCGCCATTGGCAGCGCCGCTGAAGACCGGCGTCGCGCTGTCGCGCGCCGACAGAACAAGACCGGGCAAGCCCGGCAAGAAAGCACCAAAATGTCTGCCACTCTTCTATCCGCCTCCGGGGATCTGTTCCTCGGCAGCGACCATGCCACCGCGCTCGCCCAGGGCCCGCGCCGCTTCCGCACCGTCGCCAACGCCCTCCGCTTCGCCATGGAACACGCCGCCCCCGTCAGCCTCCACGGCGCCTCCCTCCACATCGGCACCCGCCGCCTCGGTCCCAACCAGATCCGCCGGCTCTATCGGGCGATGACGAGGAGGTAGGGGCGCAATTATGCTGCCCCGTCGAATATAGTGCCGATATGAGACATACATCTGTCGACGTCTGGCAATGAGATAGTCGCCCTCCCAGATACTCTTGTGTCGATCGTAGGTTCGTGGCTTCCTGCTTTACGGGATCAAGCAACCATCGAGCGGGAAATGGCGGACCTTCCAGAAGAGAGCTTCCTTCGCCGCGTGAACAACAGTCGTCTGCGTGATCGGCAGGTTGATGAGTTAATTGGAATGGCGAAAGGCATTTCCGCGGACGGAGTCCTAAACAACTCCGAGCTCGACTATCTGGTCCGCTGGCTAGTAGCGAACAGAGACATTACGAGCGAGCCTATTGTGGCGATCCTCTATGAGCGCATCCGAGCCATGCTTGCGGATGGAGTGTTCGACGAGGAGGAGCGCGCGGCGCTTCTCGAGACGCTTCAGGCGTTCGGGTCGTCACCCATGGAAATGGGTGAGGTGATGAGGTCCACGACGATTCCCTTCACCAACCCGCTGCCCCAGCTAGAGTTCTCCGGTCGGCGGTACTGTTTCACCGGCACCTTCAAGCATGGGACGCGCCAAGAGTGCGAGGCAACGATGGCCGACCTTGGTGCCATCGCTGGCTCACTTACAAAGAACACTGACGCGCTGATCGTGGGTTACTACGCCACAGAAGCTTGGCTGCATTCCTCGTATGGGAGAAAGATCATGAAAGCCGTCGACATGATCAATGGCGGCCACCACATCGCAATCGTGCCCGAAGATCACTGGGCGGCGCATCTGTGAGCGGCTGGCCTCAACACCCGAGCACCATGGCTCAGGTGGATGGATATGCTAGAGTTTTTGTACCTTTGGACGCTAGCCGAAAGTGAAGTAAGGCTGGCTGGGGAACCTGGATTCGAACCAAGATTGACGGAGTCAGAGTCCGTAGTTCTACCGTTGAACTATTCCCCAAGCGCTGCGCCTGGCGCGCCGCTGCAACCGGGTCGGTGACCGGGGTCGAGCGGGACGGGAGGCTAATAGCGGCATTCGTCGGCAGGATCAACACCTTCCGCGCCACTTCTTTTGCGGTGCCTCCGCCTCGGCCCGGTCCCGCCGCCCGCCCGCGCCCCGCGCAAACCTGCCCACCTGGCCAGCCCCCGCCGTCGCCGTTGCGTCGGCCGCCATGTTCCTCTAGCGTGATCGGCGACACTGAACAGGCCGTGTTCGGGCGCCCCGGCTAAACCCCGGCAGCTGCGACCGCACGGCAACGGAGCACCAGGTTGGCCGACATCGCTCGGTCCGCCGCCGACTCGGGCCCTGGGGGGGCAGAGCGGCACCGTCCGGAGCAGGGCGCCCACGCGCCCCCGGCGAACGCAGGAACCGGGGGGCAATCCGGCTCAGGCGTGACGGAACAGCGGACGAATCCGCCCCCATCCCATGCGCCAAGACGGTCGCGCGGCCCGCTTTACGCGGCGCTCGATCTCGGCACCAACAATTGCCGCCTGCTCATCGCGCGCCCGCATGAGCAGAGCTTTCGCGTGCTCGATGGCTTCACCCGCATCGTCCGGCTGGGCGAGGGGCTCACCGCCTCCGGCCGGCTCTCCGATGCCGCCATGGATCGCACCATGGAAGCCCTCCGCCTCTGCCGCAACAAGCTGCGCGAGCACCAGCCGGCCCGCATGCGGCTGATCGCCACCGAGGCCTGCCGCGCCGCCGAAAATGGTGCCGAATTCATCGCCCGCGTCGAGCGCGAACTCGGCCTCGCCCTCGAAATCGTCGACCGCCAGACCGAGGCGGCGCTCGCCGTCACCGGCTGCGCGGACCTCATCGAGGAAGAATCGGAGGGCGCGCTGATGTTCGATATCGGCGGCGGCTCCTCCGAGCTGGCCTGGCTCGATTTCCGCGGCGGCCGCCCGCGCCGCCAGGGCCGCATGGCCGCCTCCATCCGCTCCTGGCAGTCGCTGCCGGTCGGCGTCGTCTCCATCGCCGAGCGCTTTGGTGGCGTCGATGTCACGCCCGAAAGCTTCGAGGCCATGGTGGCTTTCGTCGCCGAACACCTCCGCCAGTTCCGCGGCCGCGAAAAGCTCCGCCAGATGATCGCCGAGCACCCGGTCCACCTCATCGGCACCTCCGGCACCGTCACCACGCTCGCCGGCCTCCATCTCGGGCTTGAGCGCTACGAGCGCCAGAAGGTCGATGGCCTCTGGCTCAATCGCCAGCAGATCGACGACACCATGCGCGCCCTCATGGGCATGAGCTACGATCGCCGCGTCAGCCACCCGTGCATCGGGCGCGACCGGGCCGATCTCGTCCTCCCCGGCTGCGCCATTTTCGAAGCCATTCGCCGTGAGTGGCCCACCGATCGGGTGCGCGTCGCCGATCGTGGCCTGCGCGAGGGCATCCTGATTTCGCTCATCGATGCCGATCGCGGCGCCAAACCGAGGGGACGCTGATGGCCAAGGGCACAGGGCAGGGGACCGGCCGCGGCTCCGCCAAGGATCTGAAGGTCCGCGTCAAGACCGCCAAGGGCCGCAAGATCGGCTCGACGCTGTGGCTGCAGCGCCAGCTCAACGACCCTTACGTCGCCCGCGCCCGCGCCGAAGGCTTCCGCTCGCGCGCCGCCTTCAAGATCCAGGAACTCGACGAGCGCTACCACATCTTCAAGAAGGGCCAGCGCGTCGTCGATCTCGGCGCCGCTCCCGGCGGCTGGTGCCAGGTCGTCGCACCGATCATCGGCTCAACCGACGCCAATCCGCTGATCGTCGGCATCGACTATCTCGAAATGGACGCCATCGACGGCGTCATCCTGCTCCAGAAGGATTTCAACGACGAGGACGCGCCCGCCGCTCTCATCGCCGCGCTCGGCGGCCACAAGGCAGACGTGGTGATGTCCGATATGGCGGCGCCCACCACCGGCCACCGCGCCACCGATCACCTGCGCATCATCGCTTTGGTTGAGCTCGCCGCCCACTTCGCCGTCGAAGTCCTCGCGCCGGGCGGCACCTTCATCGCCAAGGTCTTCCAGGGCGGCACCGAGCACGAGCTCCTCGCCATGCTCAAGCAGAACTTCGCCACCACCATCCACGCCAAACCCAAGGCGTCCCGGCAGGATTCCGCCGAGACCTACCTCGTCGCCCGCGGCTTCAAGGGCTAGGGGCCCCTTGGCGCCATGCCACACCTGGCGACCTCCAGACCGCCACGGCGCGCCAGATGCTCAGGTCACAACCGGGGGGCCGTAGAGGGGGGAAGGGGGCAAAACATGGCACCGGGGCAAGTCCTGGTCGCCCAGCTCACTCGGTGCGGGCTCCGCGGCTTCGGGCGCCGCTTCGGCGGCGTCTGACGGTGCAGCCTCGCAGGCTTCGACCGCCTGTTTCTCGGGTGGGGCATCGTTTGCGGCCAGCGCTGTCGATCCCCCGCTCAGCAACATCGCCATTACGGCAAAGGCAGTTGTCACGCGTTTCATCATCTTCCCTTTCCGGTTCACGGCGCACCAGTTTTGGTCGCGGGCGTCGGCAGCCGCCCATGGGGCGCTAGATGCCCAGCGGGTTGGTGCAGGAAGTGGGCGGCGGTGGAGTTTGTGGCGGGAACGGAGGCGGTGGCATCGTGGGCGGAAAGATGATGTGCCCGCACGGATCAATCCCCGGCCCCTGTGTGCTCGACCCATCTCCCGCGACGGCGGCGTTCGCCTCGGTCGGGTTGAGGTCCGCTCCATTGACGGCGGTTGGCTCCGTGGTGCTCGACCCCTCGTCGGCACCGGCAATATTGGCACCCGCGATACACATTGACACGCCAACCAGCAACGTCGCGGCGAATTTGGAATAGGCCTTCAAAACTGTCATCTTCAGTTCCCGGTTAAAGGCAATCGATCAGGTCGCGAAATTGCGCCGACCGCCGAAACCTGCCCGGGATTATTTGGCATCTGACTTGAAGCGTCAGGACAAATTGCGCCAATTGCCAGACGCTCCGTCAATCTCCGCTTAACTGTACCATCGCCCGTTCGGGCCGCGCCACCGCCTACTCCCCGGCTGCCGGCTCCGCCCCGTGCCCGGAAATCTCCTTGCCCGCATGCTTGGGCAGCCGCCAGAAGATCGCGGTCGAAACCAGCGCCACCGTTCCCACCACCCAGAACGCCACGTGGAAATCGAAGAGGCTCGGGTTGATCCCCTCGCCGCCGGTGATGAGGTGCGAGGCCTCCAGCACGCCGCCACCCAGCGCCACGCCGAACGCCAGCGACAGCTGCACGCCCACCTGGCTGATCACAGTCGCCTGGCCGGCATCCTTGTCCGAAATGTCGGCGAAGGTGAACGCGTGCGTCGCCGTCCAGAACATCGACTGGTAGAATCCCGCAAACACCAGCACGAGCAGCATCAGCCACACCGGCGTCTCCGGCGTATAGATCCCCATCGCGTAGATGCCGAGCACCGTCACCACCGTTGAGTGGAGCAGCGCCACCTTGAAGCCCTGGGCCTGCAATATCCGCTCGGCGAAGAACTTCGCCGCAAACGCCCCCGCCGCACCGGCGAAGGTGATCGAGCCGCTCTCGAACGGCGTCAGCCCAAACGCCAGCTGCAGCATCAGCGGAAACAGGAACGGCGTCGCGCCCACGCCCAGCCGGAAAAACGCCCCGCCGATGACCGTCGAGCGGAACAGCGGAAACCGGAACACGCTCAGGTCGAGCAGCGGGTGCTCGCTACGCTTGTAGTGCCAGTAATAGGCGAGCGCCGCCGCCGTCCCCAGCACCAGCGTCGCAATCCCCACCCATGCCGGCAGCGCCGGCAACGTCAGCACCGAAACCCCGAACACCCACCCGGCAAACGCCGTGCCGGCCAAAACGAACCCGACGAAATCCAGCCGCCGCGGCCGCGGCATGTCCCACTCGGGCAGAAACCTGTTGACCAGCAGCACCCCTGCGATCCCGATCGGCACGTTGATCAGGAAGATCCAGTGCCAGCTCGCAAACGTCGTGATGAACCCGCCCACCGGCGGCCCGACGATTGGCCCCACCAGCCCGGGAATGCTCAGCCAGGCCATCGCATCCACCAGCTGGTTGCGCGGCGTCACCCGCACCAGCACCAGCCGCGCCACCGGCGTCATCAGCGCCCCGCCCATCCCCTGCAGGAACCGCGACAACACGAACGTCAGCAGCGAGTTCGACACCGCGCAGGCGACCGAGCCGACAACGAACACGATCATCGCCCACCGGAACACGTTGCGCGCCCCGAACCGGTCGGCCATCCAGCTCGAGATCGGAATGAAGATCGCCAGCGCCACGAGGTACGTCGTCAGCGCCAGCTTCAGCGCAATCGGCTCGGTGCCGATGTCATGGGCAATCGCGGCGAGTGAGGTGGCGATCACCGTCGAATCCATGTTCTCCATGAACAGGGCGACAGCGAGGATCAACGGCGTCAGGCGAAGCGCGGACATGTAAACTGGGGGTAGGGTGGTCGGGTGGAGTACCGCCGGGGCACCGGCCTGCCACTAGCATGTCACCTCGGCCCTGTCCCCCCTCCCGTTCGAAAAGTGAAGCTACACGCTCGGCTCGACCGGCTTGGTCAGCTTCCCCTTGTGCCCCGACACATCCGCCCCCGCATCCGGCGGCAGCCGCACGAACCACAGCGCGCTCAGCAGCGACACGCCCGACACCACGAACCAGGCGAAATGGAAGTCCGCCAGCCCCAGCTCGCCGCCGCTCATCGTCGAGCTCAACTCCAGCGCGCCACCGGCGACCGCCACCCCGAACGCCACCGCCAGCTGCTGGCTCACCGTCGAAATCGCCGCAGCCTGGCTGGCATCGTTCTCGCTGATATCGGCAAAGGCCAGCGCATTGACGCCGGTAAAGAACATCGAGCGCAACAGCCCCATCGCCAGCAGGATCCCGTAGAGCCACACATGAGGCGTCTCCGGCCCGAACAGCCCGATCACCGCCAGCGACAGGCAGGCCGCGATACAGGTCAGTGTCAGCACCCGCGGAAAGCCGAACCGCGCGAACATCCGCTCCGCCGCGAACTTGCTGGTCATCGCCCCCAGCGCCCCGATGAAGGTGATCAGCCCGCTTTCGAACGGCGTCAGCCCGAAGGCGATCTGCAGCATCAACGGCAACAGGAACGGTGTCGCCCCGACCCCGATGCGGAACACCGAGCCGCCGATGATCGCGCTGCGGAACAGCCGGTATCTCACGAACATCTTGGGGTCGAGCAGCGGGAATTCCACCCGCTTGGCGTGGAACCAGTAGACCAGGCAGGCCGCCGCCCCCACCGCCACGGCGGCATAGCCCGCCACCAGCGGGATCGCCGGCAGGCTGATCACGCTCAGCCCGAAAATGATGCCGGAGAACGCCACGCCGGCCATCAGGAACCCCGGAAAATCCATCGGCCGCGGTGTCCGCTTCTCGATCTCGGGCAGGAACACCGTCGTTGCGATGATCCCGATGATCCCGATTGGCACATTGATCCAGAAGATCCAGTGCCAGCTGAGATAGGTGGTGAGAAACCCGCCGATCGGCGGCCCCGTCAGCGGCCCGATCAGCCCGGGGATCGTCAGCCACGCCATCGCCGACACCAGCTCGGTGCGTGGCGTCGTACGCACCAGCACCAGCCGCGCCAGCGGCGTCATCATCGAGGCACCCATCCCCTGCAGGAACCGCGAGGCAACGAACGTTTCGAGCGAAAACGAGAACGCACAGCAGATCGAGCCGGCCATGAACACCAGGATCGCCCAGCGGAACACGTTGCGCGGCCCAAAGCGGTCGGCCACCCAGCCCGACAGCGGAATGAAGATGGCCAGCGACACGAAATACGCCGTCAGCGCCAGCTTCAGCGAAATCGGATCGGCCCCGATATCTGCGGCAATCGCCGGCAGCGAGGTGGCTATGACGGTCGAGTCCATGTTCTCCATGAACAGCGCCGTGGCGAGGACCAGTGGGATGATGCGCAAGGGCGAGCCTCGTTCCGAGGCCGAATTGGAAGGGACCCCCGAGCTTTAGGCGCGACTCGCGCCCGAGGCAACCCACACGGGATGAGTTGATCTCGCGCCTTTACCTCGGCGGTTGACCGCACATTGACCGGGCTCTACCGCTCATGTTGAACTAGTCAGACGGAAGAGGGACCGGTCCGACCATGAAGAGCTTTTCGTCTTCGAGCTTCGCCAGCGGCAATACCGAGGCGCTCGATCTGGCCTTTGCTGCAGTCCAGAAGGACCCGCAGGCGCTGTTCACTGATTTCCAGTGGTTCCTCTACACTGGCAAGGACACCATCTTCTTCACCGCTTTTTCGAAGACGCCGTTCGACCGCGAGCAGCTCAAGAGCCTCGTCGCGCAGGTCGTTGGCCTCGCCCCTCAGCTCACCCATGGCTTCATCGGCGCCCGTCCCGGCCAGCCGCTGGCCGAAAACCAGCTCGACGCCATCACCTCTGTTGAAATGGTCGATAGCTTCGATGGCTATCCCGACAAGTGGCTTGGCAAGAGCGCCGACATCTTCGATCACCCCGACCTGCCGCTGTTCCGTTTCATGGCCGCAACCCTCAAGGGTGGTCCGGACGAGCAGGGCCGCGCTTCCCTCATCCAGGTTCGTGCCGCCCATTGCGTGCTCGAAGGGTCCGATTCCGCGCTGCTCTCCCGCTCGCAGACCGCCGGTCACGGCATCCAGTCCAACAAGGACAACAAGGTGCCCTTCGGCGTCCGCTTCAAGGGTGCGCTGCAGGCCGGCCTCGGCGCCGCCATCCACCTGTTTTTCGCTCACGTGCTGTCGCCGGTCGACAAGCCGACCCTGTTCAGGACGCTGGCGCTGCCGCGCGATCGCATGCGCCGGCTGGCCACGGCGCTGGGCGTCCGCCAGCGCTCGCTCTACTTCGCGGTCGTCACCTTCGCCCTCCATTCCGACAAGGACCGGCGTTTCAACGAGCACGTGGTCACCGCCGCCTACACCATGCTCGACAACCGCCGGAATGCCGCCGACGACGATTTCTTCCGCGTCCGCACCCTCATGGCGAAGTTTCCCTACAACCCCGACTTCATCGAGTATGTGCGCGGCGTCGACAGGGCCGTCAGCGAGATCGAGGACAAGGACATCACCTCGTTCCAGGTGCGGATTCTGGCGCTGTTCTCCATGCACCGGAAGTTGCACCGGCTGTTTCCCTGGCTCTATGGCCCGCGCTTCTGGCGCTTTGGCGGTCGCGGTGACGCCGTTCTCACGCTCGTGCCGCCGCACCGCACCTTCGGCCCGGTCACCCAGTGGATGATGGAGCCGATCTATTGCGGCGCCTATCACGCGTCCGCCAACATCTGCACCTTCTGCCCCGGCCGCGAGTACATGACGCTCAACTTCACCATGGAGCAGCGTCACATCGAGATGGTCGACCGCATCGAGCCCCTCGTCGCCGACATCGAGGCGCGGGTACTCGCCGGGGTGCCGGCCTGACGCCCTGCCTACACTGCAACCACTCAGTCGAGCCGGCCCTGCGCCCGGCGCATTTACAGTCTCCGCCAATCCGGCTGGTCGCCGGCGACGCAATATGGTCTATGGCCGGCAGTGTTTCGGTGCGAGGTTGCTTTGGCGCTTAAGTTCGAACTGGTTCGCCGTTTCCCGCTGCTCATTGACCTGCATGCCCTCTGGCAGAGCCTCACGCGGCTGAAACCCGTCGAGGCCGAATGCCCCAGTTGCGGCCAGACCGGGCGGTTCCGCCTCTCGGGCGTGCCACCCCGCGTCGGCGCCCGCTGCCCCAACTGCTTCTCGCTCGAGCGCCACCGGCTGCTGCGGCTCTACCTCAACACCCACCCCGAACTCGCTGACGGCAAGCGCATCCTGCATTTCGCGCCCGAGAAATCCCTGCGGGCCTATCTGCAGCCGCGCGCCGCCGAGTATATCCCCTGCGACATCTCTCCGCGCCCGGGCGACCGCCGCATCAATATCGAAGCCATCGATCTGCCCGACGCCAGCATCGACCTCGTCGTGTGCAGCCATGTCCTCGAGCATGTCGACGACCACAAGGCGCTGCGCGAGCTGCGCCGCATCGTCAGCCCCGCCGGCACGGTGCTGCTGATGTTTCCCATCATCGAGGGCTGGGAACACACTTACGAAAACCCCGCCGTCACCACCCCCGCCGAGCGCCTCAAGCATTTCGGCCAGGAAGACCACGTGCGCTATTTCGGCGCCGACGCCCGCGATCGCATCCGTGCCGCCGGCTTCACGGTTGAGGACTTCACCGCCGTCGAGCCGCTGGTCATGCGCTACGGCCTGTCGCGCGGCGGCAAGATCTTCGTCTGCCGCCCGATCTGACCCTGACTGCAGCCGCCTAGCCGGGCAGCACGCCACTCGCGAGCCATTTCGCCGCCGCGGGACTTAGGTGTGCCGCCGCCTCTGCCTCGAAGCGGGCGTTGTCTTCCTCGGTCAGGATATCGCGCCAGCGGCCATTGGTGCCCTTGTTGATGAAGGTCGCCCCGCCGCCGACAAGCGCCGGAGCCTGCATCGGATCGGCCACGGCGTGCTCCCGCATATACTCGAAACTGCAATGCTCGAGGATCGCTGGCCAGGTCTTCGGGTCGATCTCGATCCCGAGGAAGTCGGCAACTTTCCGAATTTGTCCCGGCATGTCGGCCTTTAGGTCGGCAAAGTGCAGCAGCATAAGATTGGGCAGGTCGTGCGCGTCGAACCAGCCCTGCACGTGCGACCAGAACGGCCAGTTCGGATGGCCATCGAGATCGAGCCAGTCGTGAAAGGCGAGCCGAATGTCGGGGTTCGGATAGGGCACCGGCGGCTCATCGGGGTAGAAGCTGCTGATCCGCGCCATCACCTCCGGTTTGAAGTTCGACCAGTGGTGGTGCCAGCTCCAGAACACGTCCCGGCCATCGCGTCCGATATAGATGTACTTGGCCTTGGGCGAGTAGGGCAGGGCGTCGATCGGCAGATGTGTCTTCAGAAATCGCCTATGGGTCTGCGCCGCGGCAATCTCCCTGCCGTCGGTCCGTAGGCGAAAATCTGGCCACGGCGAGTGCTGCGGCGTGTAATACAACCCGGGTGTCCCGCCGAAAATCAGCTGCCCGACAATCTGCTGGGTCCACGTTGTCCCGGACTTGGCCCAAGTCGATATGACGATGTCGTCGTCGCGCATGGCGAAGTCATTCCAGCCACGGGAGTCGATCACCAGCTTCATGAATTCGCGCTTCTTCACCGGCCAGTGCGGTTCCGGTTGCGACGAGTATTGTGCAGAATCTTGATCCGTCATGCCGTCCCCCAAGCAAAGTGCTGTCTTGATTTACCACTTACCGTGCCCGATGTGCAGCACCATCCTTCGGGCAACCTGGTGCCGGCCCAGGGGCAGTGTCTGCGGAACACCCGGCGCTCTTGCGCTGCACCCACCAGCAGACGTGCCCCTCACCGACTGCGTCCGGGCCATGCGCGCCGCCCACTTCCCAAACCCGCGGGCCGGTGGTAATCACCCTCGCCAACCCGTGGGCCGGCAACGACTCGTTCCCGCTCACGGGCTTCCGTTTTTCTGATGCTCAGAAGGGAAGGGCCCGACCCTTGGCGAAGATCATTACCTCCATCACCGGTGACAGCGCGCTGACGTTCGACGACGTGCTGCTCCAGCCCGCCCTTTCCGATGTGCTGCCGGCTCAGGTCGACATCCGCACGCGCGTCACCCGGGACATCTTCCTCAACATCCCGATCCTCTCCTCGGCCATGGACACCGTCACCGAAAGCCGCATGGCCATCGCCATGGCCCAGGCCGGTGGCCTCGGCGTCATCCACAAGAACCTCGACATCGCCCGCCAGGCCGAAGAGGTCCGTGCGGTCAAGAGCTTCGAAAGCGGCATGGTGGTCAATCCCATCACCATTGGTCCGGAAGCCACCCTCGCCGATGCGCTGGCCCTCATGCAGGCCAACCACATCTCCGGCATTCCCGTTGTCGAGAATGGCGGCAAGGGCGGCCGCAATCTGGGGCGCCTCGTCGGCATCCTCACCAACCGCGACGTGCGTTTCGCCTCCAACCCCAATCAGCCGATTTCCGAGCTGATGACCCACCAGAACCTCATCACCGTGCGCGATGGCGTCAGCAAGGACGATGCCAAGCGCCTGCTCCACGCCCACCGCATCGAAAAGCTGCTGGTCACCGACGAACACGGGCGCTGCGTCGGTCTCATTACCGTCAAAGACATCGAAAAGGCCCAGCTCAACCCCAGCGCCGTCAAGGACGCGCAGGGTCGCCTCCGCGTTGCGGCCGCCTCCGGTGTCGGCGATGCCGGCTTCGAGCGCTCGCTGGCGCTCATCGACGCGGGCGTTGATCTCCTCGTCATCGACACTGCCCATGGCCACTCCCAGGGCGTCCTCAAGTCCGTCGAGCGCGTCAAGCGCGAGAGCAACTCAACCCGCATCGTCGCGGGCAATGTCGCAACGCGCGAGGCCACCAAGGCCCTCATCGATGCCGGCGCCGACACCGTCAAGGTCGGCATTGGCCCCGGCTCCATCTGCACCACCCGCATCGTCGCCGGCGTCGGCGTGCCGCAGCTCGCGGCCGTCATGGCCTGCGCCGAAGAAGGCGAGCGCCAGGGCGTTCCCGTCATCGCCGATGGCGGAATCAAGTTCTCGGGAGACATGGCTAAGGCCTTGGCCGGCGGTGCATCCTGCGTCATGGTCGGCTCGCTTCTGGCCGGCACCGACGAAAGCCCGGGCGAGGTCTACCTCTACCAGGGCCGCTCATACAAATCCTACCGCGGCATGGGCTCGGTTGGCGCCATGGCCCGCGGTTCGGCCGATCGCTACTTCCAGGAAGAGGTCAACGACAGCCTCAAACTTGTGCCCGAGGGCATCGAGGGCCAGGTCCCCTACAAGGGCCCGGCCGGCACCGTGCTGCACCAGCTCGCCGGGGGCCTCCGCGCCGCCATGGGCTATACCGGCGCCCACAACCTCACCGAGTTCCGCGACAACGCCACCTTCGTCAAAATCTCCGGCGCCGCCCTCTCGGAAAGCCACGTCCACGACGTCTCCATTACCCGCGAAAGCCCCAACTACCGCGGCGGGAACTGACGCGGCCGACCACCGGCCCTGATCCTCTCCCGTTTACGGGGGAGGGGGACCGCCGTAGGCGGTGGAGGGGGCGGCGACAAATACCGGTGTCTTTGGCGCCCCCTCCATCAGCTTCGCTGGTCCCTCCCTTCAATCGGGTAGGATCACCACCACCCCACCCGGAGCCCCTCCCATGCGACTTCCCGGACGCGTCTCCGCTGCCATAGAGATCCTCGCCGATATCGATCGCCACCATCGCCCGGTTGCCGAGGCGCTGAAGGCCTGGGGCCTTGCCAACCGCTTTGCCGGCGCCGGTGACCGCGCCGCCATCGGCAATCTGGTCTATGACGCGCTCCGGTCCCGCGCCTCACACGCCTTCGCCATGGGCGAGGACACCCCGCGCGCCCTCGCGCTCTCGGTCCTTGTACGCGATTGGGCCGAGGACTCGGCCGGCCTCGCCGCCGCCTTCGCTTCGGATCCGCACGCCCCCGAAGCCCCCACCGAGGCCGAACGCGCGCGCCTCACCGCGCCCGATCCACTCGCCGGGGCCCCCGATCACATCCGCGCCGACATCCCCGAATGGGCCGCGCCCCTCCTAGCCGAAGCCTTTGGCGAAACCTGGGTCGCCGAGGGCAGGGCGCTTGCCACCCGCCCGCCGCTGGATCTGCGGGTCAACAGCCTCCGCGCCGACCGCGACCGCGTCGTCCGCGCCCTCGATCGCCTGCATCCGGATCGCGACGCGCTGCTCCCGCTCGGCATCCGCTTCCCCGCCGGCAACCGCGACAGCCGCACCCCCAATGTCCAGGTCGAAGAGGCCTATCTGAAGGGCTGGTTCGAGGTGCAGGATTTGGGCAGCCAGATCGTCGCCCAGCTCGCTGCCCCCGTCCGCGGCGGCGAACAGGTGCTCGACCTCTGCGCTGGTGCCGGCGGCAAGTCGCTCGCCCTCGCCGCCCTCATGCAGAACCGCGGCCAGATCTTCGCCTATGACAGTGACCGCAACCGCCTCGCCCCCATCTACGACCGGCTGAAGCGCAACGGCGCCCGCAATGTCCAGGTCCGCGCCCCAAAACCCGGCGCCCTCGACGATCTCGAAGGCAAGCTCGACCGCGTCGTCATCGATGCGCCATGCACCGGCTCCGGCACCTGGCGCCGCCAGCCCACCGCCAAGTGGAAGCTCACCCCCGAGCAGCTTACCACCCGCACCACAGAGCAGCGCGACATCCTCGACAGCGCCGTGCGCTATCTGAAACCCGGCGGCACCATCACCTACATCACCTGCTCGGTCCTGCCGCCCGAGAACCAGCACCAGGTCCGCGCCTTCCTCGAGCGTCATCCGGATTTCGCGGCTACCCCGGCCCATAGCCTCTGGATGCGCCATTTCTCCGGCAGCCCGCTCCGCGCCCGCTTCTCGCCCGAAGGCGGCATCGCGCTCTCCCCCGGCACCACCGGCACCGACGGCTTCTATGCCGTCGAACTGGTCCGCACCGCCGGCTGAACCAATCGCTGCCTCGCGGCGTTCATGACATCATGAGCACCCTGACCCACACCCGTTCGAGTTCCCCCCGCGACTGGCTGCTGCTGGCCGCCTTTGTGGTCATCGTTGTCGGGGTCAGCTCCCTGATCGGCGTGTTCAACCTGCCGGGCCAGTGGTACGAGGCGCTCAACAAGCCGCCCTTCACCCCACCCAACTGGATCTTCGGGCCGGTCTGGACCACGCTCTACGTCCTCATCGCCATTGCCGGCTGGCGCACCTTCCGCGCCGGCGCGGTGAGCGTCCCGATGCGGTTCTGGTATGCGCAGATGGTGCTGAACTGGCTGTGGTCACCCATCTGGTTCGGCCTGCACTGGACCTGGGTGGCCTTCGTCGTCATCGTCCTGATCTTTGCCAGCATCCTCGGCTTCATCGCCACCAGCTGGAAACGCGATCGCCTCGCGGCGCTGCTGTTCGTCCCCTACGCCCTGTGGGTCGGCTTCGCCTCGGTGCTTAACCTCTCGGTCGCCCTGCTCAACTAGCCAGCTTAAGCCGTCCGGCGCCCGCTGGCCCCAGCCTCAGCATCAGGCAGGTGATGTCGTCCGCCTGGTCTTCCCCATCGGCGAAGCGGTCGACTGCCGCGTAGATCTGCCCCATGAGTGCGGCCGCATCGGCCTCGCCTGCCCCGTCGAGCAGCATCTCCAGCCGCTCATTGCCGAACTCCTCATGCCGCGGATTCATCGCCTCGGTGACCCCGTCGGTGAACAGCACCAGCGTATCCCCGGGGTTCAGCACCATGATTGCCGCCTTCGCTGACCGATCCTCCATCAGGCCGACAGGGATCCCGGTGGCTCCAAGGCTCTTTCTTTTGCCATCTGACAGCACATACGGCGCGTTATGCCCGCAATTGCCATACTCCAGCACACCGCTGCGTAGATCGAGCACGCCATAGAACAAGGTGGCGAACATCGACGCATCATTGTCCCGGCACAGGTGCGTATTCACCCGCGCCAGTGTGGCGGCCACGTCGCTTTCCGATTGTGCCGCATTACGCAACGCCGTGATGGTCACCGCCATGAACAGGCTGGCCGGGATGCCCTTGCCGCAGACATCGCCAATCGCGAACGCAATCCGCCCGTCGTCGAGCAGGAAGAAGTCGTAAAAATCCCCGCCGACATCTCGCGCCGGCCGCATGTCGGCGCTCAGGTCGAGCACCCCCGCCAGCGGCTTCAGCATTTCGTGTCGCGGCAGGAACGACCGCTGGATCAGTGCAGCGCTCGCCAGATCGTCCGCCTGCCGCCGTTTGTCGATGATCTGCTCGGCGAACCGCTTGAACGTCGCTGCAAACGTCACCAGTTGCGGCGACGGATGCGTCAACTCGTCGAGGATGCGCGCATCGAACTCGCGGCGCTCCAGCGCCGACAGCGCGTTGCCGTACAGGCTCAGCGCCCGGTTCATCCCGTCCAGTTGCCGGCCGAGTTGGCTGATGACCGACAACAGGAAGTCCGGGGCCTTCTCGCCCACCGCGATCAGCTGTTCGCCGGTCAGCCGGTACATCACGGTATTGGTCGTGGTTTCGATGGTCGCTGTGCGCGGATAGCCCGCAAGCACGCCCAGCTCCCCGATCAGCCGCGGCGCCTGGATCGCGGCCAGTTGCACGCGGCCGAACTCGGACTCGGCAAACACCGCCACTTCGCCTTCCGCCAGATAATAGGCAAACTGGCTGGCATCGCCCTGTCGCAGCAGCACCTGGCCCGCCTCAAGCGCCTCTGGCACGATGGTGGCCAGCACCTCGTCGAGGGCGCCAATGCCGACATCGGTCGTTCTGGTCAGCGTGAAACGGTTCAATTGCGGTCCGCAGGGTCGGTAGTTTGTCGGATCAGGCCCCCGCTTTAGCCCCCGGCTGGCTGTGTCGCAACAACTTCACAATCACGCGGTTGCCATATGGCAGCGCCTCGTACAGCAACTCGCTGCTGAAACTGCGGATCAGCTGCATGCCAAGGCCGCCCGGCACGATCTCCTCGAGCGGCCGCTTGATCGGCTTGCCCGGCGCCTGCGACACATCGAAGGAGCGGCCATTGTCCACGATGCTCATCTCGACCGTCTCGGCGTCGAAGGCCAGCTCGAGCCCGATCGTCAGCGGCGTCGCCACGCCATCGGCGCTCCGGCCCGGTCCGCCATGCGTGACGACGTTGACCAGCAGCTCCTCGAGGCAAACTTCCAGCGCAAAGGTCGGTTGCGCGCCAAGCGCCGCGTCTGCCGCCGCTTCGCGCAGCCACGAGGCCGCCGCGGTAACCCCGTCAAAGCTGCCTTCGAACTGCCGGTGCCTACGCATGGCCGCTCCGTAGTCTTTAGGCGAGGACCTGTGCCTCGGCTTCCGCGCGATCCGCGACGACCGGAATAATGGTGTCGATACCGCTCGAGCGCAGCACTTGTTCGATATTGGGCTGCGGCGCAAGCAGAACCATGCCGCCATCCTTGGCCCGCAAAGTCTTGCAGGTCGACACCAGCGTGCGGATGCCCAGCGACGCGAGGAAGTCCAGCTTCGTCAGGTCGACGATCACATGCTTGTGCTGCTCGGCAATCGCCGCGAAGGCCGGGTCCGCCTTCAGCGCGCCCGCCACGTCCATGCGCCCGCTGAGCTCCACCAGCGTCATGTCGTTGCCAACCTCAACAACCGTCCATTCCATACCAGACCCCATGTGCTTGCAGATGTGCTTGAAGCATACGAATTTGTGGCCAGCGCCATCGGCACTGACCCCGGATCGCCTTATGGTCTGAGGAATGTAACGGTTGCGTGACACTTGCGGGCCTCTCTCGCCGGACCCGGTTGCTTTCCGCCGTTGCGCTGCTTCCGCCATCATGTCACCCAATGCGCCGATGCGATCGGCGAGCATGGGGGCCCGCGACGATGATCTTTACCGATTTTGCACTGCTGGACCGCACCACCGAAAAGGTTGCCACCTACCGGGCGGGCGAGACAATCTTCGGGCAGGGCGACGATGCCACCGAGTTCTTCATCGTTCGCAGTGGCAAGGTCGCGATCCGCCTCGGCAACCGCACGCTCGATGTCCTTGGCGAAGGGGAAATCTTCGGCGAAATGGCGCTGATCGATTCCGGACCCAGAAGTGCCAGCGTCGTCGCCGAGACCGACTGCGTCGTCGTGCCGGTCAGCGAGAAGCAGTTCCTGTTCATGATCAGCGAGGCACCGTACTTCGGGCTCAGCGTGATGCGGGTGCTGGTCGAGCGGCTGCGTCGTGCCAATGCTGCGCTTCCGGGCGATTGAACAGCAGCCTGGGGCCGATCGATTTTGGGGACGACCATGCTGGACGCGTTACTTGCCGGGCTTTCCGATCCGGTCATCCTGTTCGGGCACTTCACCTATTTTCTGCTTATCGTGTCCATGCTCATGCGCCGCATGGTGACGCTGCGGCTGCTGGCCGTTGCGTCCGGACTGGCCAAGATCGTCTATCGCGGTTTCTTCATGGTCGATCCGGTCAGCGTGCTGTGGGAGAGCATCTTTGTTCTCGTGAACATCATCCAGCTGCTGCTCATCTGGTACTATGAATACCATCATCGCTTCGACGACGAGCATCAGCATTTCGCCCAGAACATGCCCGACAGCGTCGACCGCAGCGCGGTCAAGCGGCTGCTCGACCAATCGGACCTGCAGAAGCTCCAGCCCGAGCAGGTGATCACGCGCGAAGGCGAGAAGGTCACGCAGCTGATTTACATCGCCGATGGCATCGTCAAGATCGAGCGCGGCGACCGGGTGGTCGCCATCTGCGGTCCCGGCGACTATGTCGGCGAGCTGAGCTTTCTCTCAGGCAATCCGGCAACCGCGACGGCCACTGTGGTCAAGCCGACCCGCGCCCTGGTCTTTGACCAGGCGCAACTGGCCACCGCCATCGCGGGCGATGCCCAGCTGCGTCGCGCCCTGGAATCCGCCCTCAACCGCAATCTCGCCGGCAAGCTTGTCCGCGCCAATGGCGACGATCTTCAACGCAGCGCCGCCCGGTAGCCGGACCTCGCTCCACAATTGGTCATGACCGGCCGCCGCACGTCCTCCGGGGGGGCGCCTTGATCGCCCACTCGCCTCATCCGCCCGCCGCCGGCGACAGGGCAGGGGCCGCCGCCCGTTTCCCCTCCAGCCGCCGAGCCCAGCGCATCACCGGCGCCTCCACCCACTGGTAGGACAGCGTCGCGATCGCGAACGACAGCGCCAGCACGGCAAGGCTGATGATCGCCCACTGGCCGACGTCCCGCATGCCCCAATAGACATAGCCGGGGTTCCACAGCACGCGGACGATCTCCATCAGCAGGTAGTGCCAGACATAGACCCCGAACGACACCTTCGCGACATAGGCGGTCAGCCGGTTCTCGGTCAGCGGCAGCAGCGCCTTCGCCGATGGCATCGCGACGAGGAATAGTCCGACCCCGAGCGGAAACAGGGGAAATCCGTAGGGAATCCCGGCCACCCCATAGGCATCCGCCACCGGATACGAGATCACCAGCGACCAGACCCCCAGTCCCAGGCCGGCAACTGCCAAGCCGTCGAACCACAGCGACCGCGAGGCCGCCACCCGCACCTGCACCCCGGCCGCCAGCACCCCCACCGCGAACACCGCGAAGAACCCGACCGGGTTGTAGTTCGGCCACCACCACTTGGCCCCGCCCACCAGCCCATGCTCCCAGCCGCGTCCCGCCTGCTCCGGCGGATATTGCACGATCACCGACTGCACCCAGACGACCAGCGCGATCATGCCGACGAACACCAGCCGGCCCAGCCAGCCCCGCAACTCGCGCCGGCTGAACAGCAGCCACAGGCACAGCGGCATCAGCGCATAGGATGTCACTTCGCAGCCGATCGACCACAGCGGCGCGTTGAACTCGACGGGAAACCAGGTCAGCCAGTGGAAATCGGCCACGAACGCCAGCCCGGCGACAAACCGCAGCACCAGCGTCCAGTCGAGCGCGACCCCAAGCACCGTGATGCTGAGGACGAAGGACACCGTCAGCGCGAGCCAGAACCCGGGTACGATCCGCGCCGCCCGTCGCAACGCGTAGGTGCCAAGGTTCGGCATCGGCCGACCCTCATCCAGCGCCACCCAGAACGGCCGAGACAGCAGAAATCCCGAAAGGACAAAAAACGCCGCGACACCGAAGGCAAACATCTGGACGAACAGCGACGTCGGGGCCCAACCGCCCAGCACCTCCGGCGAAACCCGTTGCGCCACATGGTGGGCCACCACCATCAGGCAGGCTATGGCGCGCACGAAATCGGCGCCCGTCAGGCGATTCTCGGTCATGCAGTCTCTCCTCCCGCATTTGCCCCATCTTCACAGTCTGAGGCACGTAACTCAAGAGGGGAGCCATGCGGCCGCGCCTCTTGCACAAACCCCGGCCTGCCTATAATTGCCCGACATGCAAGACACAGCCGCCGCACCCGTCGAGTCCATCCTCATCATCGATTTCGGGTCGCAGGTGACCCAGCTGATCGCGCGTCGCCTGCGCGAGACCGGTGTCTACTGCGAAATCCACCCCTTCCAGTCCGCCGGCGAGGCCTTCGCGCGCTTGCAGCCGCAGGGTGTCATCTTCTCGGGCGGCCCCGCTTCGGTGATCGACGAAGGCAGTCCCCGCGCCCCCGAGGCCGTGTTTGAAGCGGGCGTGCCGATCCTGGCCATCTGCTACGGCCAGCAGACCCTGGCGCTGCAGCAGGGTGGCAAGGTCGAAGGCGGCCACGCCCGCGAGTTCGGCCGCGCCGACGTTGAAATCCTCGAGACGAGCCCGCTCTTCGATGGCTTCTGGCAGGTTGGCGGCCGCTATCCGGTCTGGATGAGCCATGGCGACCGCGTCACCGAATTGCCCGAGGGCTTCAAGGTCGTCGGCACCTCCGAAAACGCCCCCTTCGCCATCGCCGTCAACGAAGCGCGCCGCATCTACACCACCATGTTCCACCCCGAGGTGGTCCACACCCCTGATGGCGCAAAGCTCCTCCAGGCCTTTGTCCACAACATCGTGGGTCTCAAGTCCGACTGGACCATGCACGCCTATCGCCAGCGCGCCGTGGAAAAGATCCGCGCCCAGGTCGGCAAGGGCAGGGTGCTCTGCGCCCTCTCCGGCGGCGTCGACAGCTCGGTTGCCGCCCTCCTCATCCACGAGGCCATCGGCGACCAGCTCACCTGCGTCTTCGTCGATCATGGCCTGATGCGCATGAACGAGGCCGAGGAGGTCGTCGGCATGTTCCGCGACCACTACAACATCCCGCTCGTCCACGTGGATGCCGCCGACATGTTCATCGGCGCCCTCGAGGGCGAAGCCGATCCCGAGACCAAGCGCAAGACCATCGGCCGGCTGTTCATAGAGGTGTTCGAGGCCGAGGCCAAGAAACTCGGCGGCGCCGATTTCCTCGCCCAGGGCACGCTCTACCCCGACGTCATCGAAAGTGTCAGCTTCACCGGCGGCCCTTCGGTCACCATCAAGTCCCACCACAATGTCGGCGGCCTTCCCGCCCGCATGAACATGCAGCTGGTCGAGCCGCTGCGCGAACTGTTCAAGGACGAGGTCCGGGCGCTGGGCCGCGAGCTTGGCCTGCCGGACCGCTTCGTCGGCCGCCACCCGTTCCCCGGCCCCGGCCTTGCCATCCGCCTCCCCGGCGGCGTCACCCGCGAAAAGCTCGACATCCTCCGCCGCGCCGACGCCATCTATCTCGATGAAATCCGCAAGGCCGGCCTCTACGACAAGATCTGGCAGGCCTTTGCTGTGCTGCTCCCCGTCCAGACCGTCGGCGTCATGGGCGATGGCCGCACCTACGAATTCGTCTGCGCTCTGCGCGCCGTCACCTCGGTCGACGGCATGACCGCCGATTTCTTCCCCTACGACATGAACTTCCTCGGCCGCGCCGCCACCCGCATCATCAACGAAGTCCGCGGCATCAACCGGGTCGTCTACGACGTGACGTCCAAGCCACCAGGAACGATTGAATGGGAGTGAGGGGCGACCGGCCTTCGGCCGGTCAAATCGCGCCAGTGGCGCGATTTGAGCCACGAACGCGCTGAGCCTTGCGAAGCGCAAGGGAAGCCACGGTGTGCGGAGAGCTATGCTCGCAGGGCCCGGCCGCCCGGACGTCACGCCCTGAGAGCTACGCTCGAAGGGCCTTGGAGGCGACCGGCCTCCGGCCGGTCAAATCGCGCCAGTGGCGCGATTTGAGCCACGAACGCGCTGAGCCTTGCGAAGCGCAAGGGAAGCCACGGTGTGCGGAGAGCTATGCTCGCAGGGCCAGGGCAGCCGCCATGACCACGCCCGCCGCGGCTCCGCCCCCTTCCCACCCTTTCCCATCCGCCCAATGCCCGTTACTGCTCAACGCAACCTGCCCCGAGTCAGCCAGTAGGGATTCCCCCGATGAAAACCCGTGCCGCCGTCGCCTTCGCCGCTGGCCAGCCGCTTGAAATCGTCGAGGTCGACCTCGAAGGCCCCAAGGCCGGCGAAGTGCTGGTCGAAATCAAGGCCACCGGCATCTGCCACACCGACCAGTTCACCCTCTCGGGCGGTGATCCCGAGGGCCTGTTCCCGTCCATCCTCGGTCATGAGGGCGCCGGCGTGGTACTCGAAGTCGGTGCCGGCGTCACCAGCCTCAAGCCGGGCGATCACGTCATCCCGCTCTATACGCCCGAATGCCGCGAGTGCCCGTCCTGCCTCAGCCGCAAGACCAACCTCTGCACCGCCATTCGCGCCACCCAGGGGCAGGGGCTGATGCCCGATGGCACCTCGCGCTTTTCCTACAAGGGCCAGCAGATCTTCCACTATATGGGCTGCTCGACCTTCGCCAATCACACCGTCCTGCCTGAGATCGCGCTGGCCAAGATCGATCCCAGGGCCCCCTTCGACAAGGTGTTCTACATCGGCTGCGGCGTCACCACCGGCGTCGGCGCGGTGCTGAACACGGCCAAGGTCGAGCCCGGCGCCACCGCCGTGGTCTTCGGGCTCGGCGGCATCGGCCTCAACGTCATCCAGGGCCTCCGCATGGCCGGCGCCGACATGATCATCGGCGTTGATCTCAACAACGCGAAGAAACCCTGGGGCGAGCGCTTCGGCATGACGCATTTCGTCAACCCCACCGAGATCGAGGGCGACATCGTCCCCTACCTCGTCAACATGACCAAGCGCGGCGCCGACCAGATCGGCGGCGCCGACTACACCTTCGATTGCACCGGCAACACCAAGGTCATGCGCCAGGCGCTCGAGGCCAGCCATCGCGGCTGGGGCAAGTCGGTTGTCATCGGCGTCGCCGCCGCCGGCCAGGAAATCTCCACCCGGCCGTTCCAGCTCGTCACCGGCCGCACCTGGATGGGCACAGCCTTCGGCGGCGCCCGCGGCCGCACCGATGTGCCCAAGATCGTCGACTGGTACATGAACGGCAAGCTCGAGATCGACCCGATGATCACCCACACCCTCCGCCTCGAGGATATCAACAAGGGCTTCGACCTTCTGCATGCCGGCGAGTCGATCCGCTCGGTCGTCCTCTTCTGATGACGCAGCAGCCGGAAGGCGCGCCGAGACCGCCGCCTGGCGCCTTCCGCCTGCTGTGGCTGGCCGCTGGCTTCGCGCTGCTCGGCCTCGGCATCATCGGCGCCTTCCTGCCGCTGATGCCCACCACCATCTTTCTCATCCTTGCGGCGGGCGCCTTCGCCCGCTCCTCGACGCGCCTCGAGACCTGGCTGCTCGACCATCCCCGCTTCGGCCCGCTGATCCTCGCCTGGCGCACCGAGCGTGCCATTCCGCGCCGCGCCAAGGTCGCGGCAGCCATCGGCATGGTCGTCGGCTATGTCATCTTCCTCATCGGCGCGCGACCGGAGTTGTGGCTGAACCTCGTCGTCCTCGCCTTCTTCATCGCCTGCGCTTGGTATGTGCTGTCGCGGCCGGAGCCCTCCGGCCGCTGAGCCGCCGCACAGTCACACCGATGTGGCTTCCTGCGGCCATCCATCCGGCCGACCATCTGTGCGCCATCGCCTTCCGGAGCCCGCCATGGCCAGCCCACCCGATGCCGCGCCGGCCCAGGCCACTGTCCGCACCGACATCCTCGTCATCGGCGCCGGGCAGGCCGGTCTCTCCTCGGCTTACCACCTGGGCCAGCGGGGCCTCGCGCCCGGCCGCGGCTTCATCGTGCTCGACGCCAACCACACGCCCGGCGGCGCCTGGCAGCATCGCTGGCCTAGCCTCACGCTCTCCACCGTCAATCGGGTTCACGATCTGCCCGGCATGGGCTTTGCCGAAACCGTCACCGAGCCGACTGATGCTGTCCCGGCCAGCACCGCCGTTCCGCGCTATTTCGCGGCTTACGAGCAACGCTTCGCGCTTCCGGTGCTTCGTCCCGCCCGCGTCACCCTCGTCACCAATCGTGACGACCGCCTCCGCATCGAATCCGATCGCGGCACCTTCTCGGCCCGCGGTCTGATCAACGCCACCGGCACCTGGGAACGACCCTACATCCCCGACTATCCGGGCGCCCAGAGCTTCCGCGGTGAAGCGCTCCACACCCACGATTACCGCACCGCCGAGGTCTTCCGCGGCAAGCATGTCGTCATCGTCGGCGCCGGCATTTCCGCAATCCAGCTCCTCGACGAGATCTCCCGCGTCACCACCACCACCTGGGTCAGCCGCCGTGAACCCGAGTTTCGCGAGGGCCGCTTCACCGAGGAAGATGGCCGCGCCGCCGTCCGCCGCGTCGAAGAGCGGGTCCGCGCCGGCCTGCCGCCCACCTCCGTCGTCTCGGTCACCGGGCTCAGGATGACGCCCGCCATCGCCGCCATGCAGGCGCGCGGCGTCCTCGTCCATCACCCGATGTTTGCCGAAATCACCCCCGAGGGCATCCGCTGGCCCGATGGCAGCACGCAACGCGCCGACGTCATCCTCTGGTGCACGGGTTTTCGCTCATCGCTCGATCATCTGGCCCCGCTCGGCCTGCGTGAGCCATCCGGCGGCATCACCATGACCGGTCGTCTAGCCACTCAGGTGGCCAGCGACCCGCGCCTCCACCTCGTCGGCTACGGCCCCTCCGCCTCCACCATCGGCGCCAACCGGGCTGGCGCCGCTGCGGCGGCCGAGCTTATGAGCTTTCTTGGCCTGACCGGGACATCACCCCAGCGCTGACGCCGCGATCAACCCGGCAAAGCCGACCAGCACCAGCGATGCTCCACGCTGCACCACCTGCTGCTGCCCGCGTGCCGCCAGCGTGATCGCCCGGCCCAGCAGCACCCAGCCAAGTCCTGTTGCGGCGCTGATCGCCGCGAAAGCCAAAAAGTGCCACGCTGCTGCCGCCGTACCTGCCGGCAGGATGCTGAGCGCAAACACCAGCGCCTTGGGGTTCAGCAGCGTCGCAACAAACAGTGTTGCCGGCCGTACCCGCGCTGCGCCGGTCACCAGCATCGGCGCCTGCCGCCACATCCGCATGGCCACCCACAACAGATATACAACCAGCACCGCCTTCAGCCCCACCAGCAGCACCGGCCAGGCCTCCAGCACCGGCGCCAGTCCCAGCCGGATCGCGCCAATCGCCACCATGTACCCGGCCAGCGCCGCCCCGATCAGCGGCAACCCCGACCGCACCCCCTCCGCCGCCCCGGCACTCGCCAGCAGCGTATTGGTCGGCCCGGGCATCCCGAGCAGCGTCAGGACCGCGAGTATGAACAGGGTAGGGTCGGTCATTCCCGCGATCTACAGCCGATAGACCCGCTCGGCATTGACATGGAGCAACCGCGCCTGCTCGTCAGGGCTGGCATCGGCGATGATCGCCCGCGTCGCCTCCACCCATTTCGTCAGGTCCGCGAACAGCGTAACCACCGGGTGGTCGCTGCCCCACACCACCCGGTCCCAGCCGAAGGCGCCGATGACATATTCGACATAGGGGCGCAACTGGTCCACCGTCCAGTCGGGCGCCACATTGGCGAGAATGCCCGACACCTTGCACACCACGTTCGGATGCGCCGCGATCGCCTCGATCCGGCTGGTCCAGCTGTCCCACTCGCCTTCGGCAATCTTGGGGTTGCCGCAATGGTCGAGCACGAACTGCACCTCCGGGCACGCCGCGATCAGCCCCGGCGCCACATCCAGCTCGTGGCTCTTGAGGCAGATATCGAAATTCATGCCAAACCCGGCCAGCCGCCGCACATTCTCCCGAAACAACGCACCCTGTGACAGCTCCGCCGGCTGCCCCTGCAACAGCCGCCTGACGCCCCGCACCCGGCCCAACTCGGCCAGCCTGTCGAGATAGGCGGGAAACTCCGGCGATTCCGGCCTCCCATTGGCAATCGCGCCGATCACCCGCGGGTCGATCTCCAGCATGGTGGCTGTCTCGGCCAGCATCTGGTCCTCGACCACGTCCACTTCCATGTGCAGCGCCGCCTCGATCCCCAGCGGCGCGCCCTCGGCAAAGAAGCTCTCCACCGTCCACTGCCGGTTCAGCGACCCGGCATTGGCCAGCCACGGATAGGTGAACCTGTCCTGATAGACCAGGTGCAGGTGCGTATCGACAATGCGCATGAAATCAACCGCTTGACTGTTTCCCCTCATCCCCATGCTAGCATGCTGCCCGCCCCGGACCAGCCCCGCCCTCGGCTTTTGTGCCCAATGCGGCCTCCGGCACATTCTGCGTTGGCAGCCATTCGCCCCACACCCCTTGCCCCCAGCCGGTCTCGGGTCTATCCCCGTCCCGCCGGTGCCCCCAGGACTGACCCGACCCAACCGGCTGACACGCGCCAAGGAGCCTCATCGTGACCACTGCCACTCATATGCGCCGCGAGATCGAGGAAATTCCCGCCGCCGTGGCCCGGTTGCTCTCCGAGGGCCGCAATGAGCTGGCCGCTGGTGGTGCCGCGCTCCGCGCCCGCAATCCCGATATGCTGGTCACCATCGCTCGCGGCTCGTCCGATCATGCCGCCAGTTTCATCAAATACGCCGTCGAGCTGCTCGCCGGCATCCCGGTCGCCTCCGTCGGCCCCTCGATCAGCTCGATCTATGGCCGCGAGTTGCGCCTGCCCAACGCCGCAGCCATTGCCATCTCCCAGTCCGGCAAGAGCCCCGACATCGTCTCGATGGCCGAGTCCGCCCGCCGCAATGGCGCTCTCACCTTCGCCCTGACCAACACGCCCGACTCGCCGCTTGCCGCCGCCGCCAATCACACCATCGCCTTCCACTCCGGCGTCGAGCAGAGCGTCGCCGCCACCAAGACCTATGTCGCCTCCGTGGTTGCCGGTCTGGCCCTTTTGGGAAACTGGCTTGAAGACAAGGCCTTGCTGGCCGCTCTCGATTCACTGCCTGAGGTGCTGGAGCAGGCGGTCGCGACCGATTGGTCGCCGCTGCTCGGGGCGCTCGACAAGCACCAGTCGCTCTACGTCCTTGGACGCGGTCCTGCCTTCGCCATCGCGTCGGAAGCCGCGCTGAAGTTCAAGGAAACCTGCTCCATCCATGCCGAGGCCTACAGCGCCGCCGAAGTCATCCATGGCCCGGCCCGCATCGTCGAGCGCCACTTCCCGGTGCTCGTCCTCGCTGCCCGCGATGCCGCCGAAGCCTCGGTTGCCGACGTTGCCGAGCGGCTGGCCGGGCAGGGCGCCCGCGTCTTCATCACCTCGGTCAACGCCCACACCGCCGAGCGCCTGCCCTTCGCCGCCTCCGGCCACCCGATCACCGATGCGCTGGCGCTCATCGCCACCTTCTACGGCTTCGTCGAAGCCCTCTCCCGCCGCCGCGGCTTCGACCCCGATCGCCCGCCCTACCTCAACAAGGTCACCCAGACCGTCTAGCATCTCCTCGAACTGACTCTGCTTCGGCTGGGCACCACCTTCCCTTCTCCCCTTGTGGGAGAAGGTGGCGCGGAGCGCCGGATGAGGGGTACAAGTTCTCAGGGTCCAAGCAGCGTTCGTCGCTGGCAACGCGAAGAGACTGAAGATCATGTCGACAAAGCACGCAATCACCGGCGCCCGCATCTTCGATGGCGAGCAATGGCATGACCGCATGGCGCTGGTCGTCGCCGATGGCCACGTCGAGGGCCTGATCGCCGCCGACTCGCCCACCGATGCCATCCGCGTATCCGCCGACGGCGCCATCATCGCCCCCGGCTTCGTTGACCTCCAGGTCAATGGCGGCGGCGGAGCGCTGCTCAACGAAACCCCGACCCTCGAGGGCATCCGCACCATCTGCACGGCCTTCGCCCGCTTCGGCACCACCGCGCTGATGCCCACCCAGATCACCGCCACCCCGGCGGACAATGACCAAGCCATCGCCGCCGCTATCGCCGCGACCGAGGCGCACGTCCCCGGCTTCCTCGGCCTCCACATCGAGGGCCCGCACTTCGCCCTTTCCCGCAAGGGCGCCCACAATGCCGCGCTGATCCGCCCGATGGACGAGTCCGACGTCAACCGTCTGGTTGCCGCCAGGGCGCACCTGCCGCACATGATCGTCACCGGCGCCGCCGAGGCCATCTCTCCAGCCCAGATCGAGCGTCTGGTCGCCGCCGGCATCGTGGTCAGCATCGGCCATTCCGACGCTACCTATGCCCAGGTCGCCGCGGCCGTTGCCGCCGGCGCCACCATGGTCACCCACCTGTTCAACGCCCAGTCGCAACTTGGCAACCGCGAACCCGGAATCGTTGGCGCGGCACTCGATTTCGGTGCGCTCCATGCCGGCCTCATCGCTGACGGCATCCACGTCCACCCGGTCTCCATCGGCGTGGCGCTGCGCGCCAAGCGCGGCCCGGGCCAGATCTTCCTCGTCACCGACGCCATGTCGATCACCGGCACCGACTGGACCGAGTTCGAACTCACCGGCCAGCGGGTCTATCGCAAGGATGGTGCCCTGCGTCTCGCCGACGGCACCCTTGCCGGTGCCGACCTGACTATGATCGACGCCGTCACGTTCATGCACCGCACCATCGGCGTCGGCCTCGACGAGGTTCTGCGCATGGCTTCGCTCTATCCGGCCAATGCCATCGGAGCGACGGATCGCGGTCACCTCCTGCGCGGCGCCCGCGCCGATTTCGTCGTGCTCGACGCCGACCTGCGTCTGCAGTCCACCTGGATCGGCGGCAACAAGGCGTTCGGCTGAGCCAGCGTCGCTAACCCGCCGCAGCAATTTCACGCCCGCCGGTCCGCACTGCTGCTAGACTGTTCCCCTCTGCAGGAGGGGGAGTCGCAGTGCGTATTGGCGTTTTGGGCACAGGTGTTGCCGGGCAAACCTTGGGTGCGGCGCTCTTGGCGCTTGGCCACGATGTCATGATGGGCGCCCGCAGCGCCGACAACGAGAAAGCCCTGGCCTTTCGTGACCGGACGGGCGGCCGCACCGGCACCTTTGCCGATGCCGCCGCCTTCGGCGAAATCATCGTCCACGCCACGCGCGGTGGCACCGCTATCGAGGTTCTGCAGTCCGCCGGTGCTGCCAACCTGGCCGGCAAGGTGCTGATCGACGTGTCCAATCCGCTGGACTTTTCGGCGGGCTACCCGCCCTCGCTCAGCGTCTCCAACACCGATTCTCTCGGCGAGATCATCCAGCGCACCTTTCCCGAAACCTTCGTGGTCAAGACGCTCAACACCGTCACCGCCAGTGTCATGGTCGAGCCGGCACGCGTCCCAGGGCCGCATACGGTGTTCGTCTCGGGCAACGACAAGGCCGCCAAGGGCCGGGTGATGGATCTGTTGCGCAGCTTCGGCTGGCAATCCATCCTCGATCTCGGCGACATCACCACCGCCCGCGGCACCGAGCAGATGCTGCCGCTCTGGGTGCGCCTTTACACCGTGTTGGGCACCGGCGAATTCAATCTCGCGCTGATGAAGAAATAGCGCGGTTCCGGGCGGGGAATCGTCGCACATCCCCCGCTCGCATCGTTTACAATCAAAGACTTAAGCGACCCTCGGCCGCCAAAAAGCCCAAAATGAACAACCGTTCAGATGCCGTTCATCTTCATGGCAAATGTGGCAGACCCGCGCCGGTCGGGGATCAACCGCGGCCGATATATGGCATCGTCGTCGCCATCACGGTCATGAACTGCACGTTTGCCTCGAGCGGCAACCCGGCCATGTAGAGAATCGCATCCACCACATGCCGCACGTCGAACGTCGGCTCCGGCACGATCGTGCCATTGGCCTGCAATGACCCCGAGGTCATCGTTGCCGTCATGTCGGTCGCGGTATTGCCGATATCGATCTGCCCGCAGGCAATGTTGAACGCCCGCCCATCCAGCGAAATCGCCTTGGTCAGCCCCGTGATCGCATGCTTGGTCGCGGTATACGCAACCGCACCCGGCCGCGGCACATAGGCCGATATCGAGCCGTTGTTGATGATCCGCCCGCCCTGCGGGTTCTGGTCCCGCATCGCCCTGAACGCTTCCCGCGCCACGTAGAAAGCGCCGTTCAGGTTCACGTCCACCATCGCCTGCCAGGTGGCGATATCCATGTCGCCCACGCTGGCCTGCGGCGCGAACCGCCCCGCATTGTTGAACACCACGTCGATCCGGCCCAGCCGGCTGCGCACATCGGTGAAGAACCGGTGCACCGCCGCCGGATCTGTCACGTCGCAGACGCCGCTATAGCGCGCGCCGGCCAGTTTCGCGGTCTCGGCCAGTTCCGACTCGCGCCGCCCCAGGATCGCCACCTGGTAGCCAGCCTTGCCCAGCCCGATCGCCGCGGCCCGCCCAATTCCCGACGTCGCCCCGCTGACGACCGCAACCTTGTTCTCGCTCATGTTTTCGCTCCCGCCCTCACGCTTGGCGCCGCCATATGGACGACAACTTGCGGCGGCCACAAGGCAACCAAAGGCGATGACTGTCACAAATTGACATGTTGCCCGCGCCCGATATGGTCCCGGCCGCACTCTGGAACCGGCCTATGCCCAAGCCCCCCGCACCCCCGCGCCGTCCCGGCACGCTGCCGCCCCGGCGCAGCATCGATGAGCTGCTGGCCGAAGGCCTGCGCCTGCACCAGTCCGGCCGCGTCGACCAGGCCGCACCGTTCTATCGTCTGGTGCTTGACCGCGTGCCGGATCAGCCAGCCGCCAACCACCTGCTCGGCCTCGTCAATCTCCAGCAGGGCAAGCCGGAAGAGGCAGTGCGCCTGATCTCCCGCGCCATCCGTGCCCGTGGTACCGATCCGCAGTACTTCACAAATCTCGGCGTCGCCCTCAATCAGCTCGGTCGACACGTCGAGGCTGTCGACGCATTCGATCGGGCCCTTGCCCTCAACCCGCAACTGCCGGCCGCCCTGTCCAATCGGGGCATGGCCCTCAAGGGTCTCTGCCGCTACGAAGCCTCAGCCCAGTCCTACCGCGCCGCCATTGCGCTGCAACCGACCGAGCCGGGCATGCATGGCAATCTCGGCAATGTTCTGGTTGAGGCGGGGCTGCTCGGCGAGGCCGAGGCGGCCTTCAACGAGGCCCGCCGGCTTCGGCAGTGGCATTCCACCGCCATTGGCGGTCTGTGCATGGTGTACGAAGAGACCAACCGTCTGCCGGAGGCCGAGGCGCTTGCCCGGCAGGCCGTCAGCGCCGTCCCCGCCGAGCCGCTGTTCCTCTATCGCCTCGGCCGCGCGCTGAGCCTGCTGCGGCGCCCGGACGAGGCCGCCGCGGCCTTTCGGGCCGCCGTCCACCTGAAACCGGATTACGGTGTCGCCTGGTGCTATCTCGCCGAGACCGTCCGCCGCGACAGCGATGACGAGGAGGTGGGAGCCATCCGCGCACTGGCGGAATCGTCCACGGCTCCCGCGGAGGAACGTGCCTTCGCCAGCTTTGCCCTCGGCCGCTCGCTGGCTGATCTCGACCGCCACGAGGAGTCTGTCGAGGCGTTCAAGGCGGCCAATGCGCTTCGCCGCCAGATCGCCGGCGAGTCGGCCGAAACCGAAATAGCGGCGCTTCGTCGCCGCATCGGCCAGTTCCACAAGTGGCCATCCGGCGCCACCGGCGCGGGATTCGACGGCATCGAGCCGGTCTTCGTCATCGGCCTCCCCCGTTCCGGCAAGACCACCATGGAATCCATGCTGGCGGCGACCGGCCGCTTCACCGGCATTGGCGAGCAGCGCGTGATGCCGCGCCTCGTGGCACGTGCGACGGCCGACCATGGCGAGGACCTCGCCCGTTGGCCCGCCTCTGCCTGGACGGCCATCGGTGCAGCCTATGCCGAACAGGTCGCCCCACTGGTGCCGCCGGGTCGCCGTCCGGTCGACACGCTGCCGCCCAATTTGGCTCTCGCTGGATTTATCCTCGCGGCTCTACCGCGTGCTAAAGTTGTCCACACGATGCGAAACCGGCCGGAGCACCTCGTCGCACTCTTCGAAAAATACATCACCGGTCGCGGCTACGCCTACACCACGGCTATCCCTGATCTGCTGGCCTATCATGCCGCCTATCGCGACCTGATGGCCGTCTGGCACCGGTTGCTGCCGGAGGCAATCATCGACGTCGACGTCACAGACGCAGCGTCAAACCTTCGGATGTTCCGCAGTCTTGGCCTCGCGGGCGCACCTCCATCGGGCCTGATCGAGACCGAGCCCAGGGCAGGGGACTGGCCTGCCGAACGCACCGCCGGCAATCGCCTCCGGCACCTCGCAGCCTGGCGAGCGGCGCATCCCGACCTCTTCGACGCCAGCAACAATGTCGTTTGGTAAGGTCGTGTTTACAGGGGTTAAGGCTTGGTTTCCAAACCTGTGCTGAATCTGCAACAGCCGTTTGGCAACAAGGATGAGCCTGCCCCATTTCGGCCATTCCTCGATTGCGCCAACCGAACTCCTGCGTAGAGTGGGTCTTGCGAATCCATGCATGGGATCGTTTGTCGGTCGCAAACGCGACGGCAACACACACAGCTAGTGTGGTCGCGTTTCGACAAGCCGCCGGGTGACCGGCAAAACGAATGACTGACTTTGGAGGTCAATAATGAAAATCAGGAGCCTTCTTCTGGGTTCTGTGGCAGCAGCGGGTCTCTCGACCGGCGGTGCCTACGCTGCCGATCTGGGTGTCCTCACCTCTCTGGACGTCTGTGACTCGCTTGGCCTGTCGGGTCTGACGATCTCGTCCGACACCAACTGCCTGCAGATCACCGGCGAAGTGAAGTATGCCTTCTCGTGGGGCGACTACTCCGGTTCCTCGGACGTCTTCATCGACACCGAAGCTGGTGAGTGGGATGCCGACGCCGATGACGGCGCTCCGGATTGGAGCTCGCGCTTCGACGCCTGGATCAAGTTCGTTGCCACCGCCGAGTCCGACTTTGGTCCGGCCAAGGCCGTCATCAAGATCAAGCGCGTTGATCAGAAGACCTACGACGCCTACGCGACGACTCTGGCTTCGTCGTCGGGCACCACGTTTGCAACCGGCACTGCTCCGGTCGTTCTCGATGACGGTTCGAGCACGTTCACCGCGGTTGGCGTGACCCTGACGGCTGCTTCCGGCTCCACCGCCTCCTTCTCGGGCACCGTCGCGAGCGCCGGTACGGGTTCTTCGACCGACGGCGTGATCTTCGACGAAGCCTATGTCTCGATCGGCGACTCGACGGTCATCATGGCCGGTAAGAAGGGTTCGATCCTCAACACCGGCGACGACGAGCCCCTGAACTGGCTCGGCCTGTTCAACTCGGAAGACGTCGACACGGGCGTTGGTGACTCTGTGACGATCGCCGATGGCGGCCACGTCATTCAGGTCACGTCCGATCTCGGCAATGGCTTCTCGGTCAAGGCCGGCCTCGAGAACCTCAATGGTTCTGAGTACATGGGTGGCACTAGCTACTCGTTTGACGACGAAGGCGAGCTCGTCGCGTCGTTCAACGACGAGCCTGCTGGCACCTTCATCGGTGTGATGGAATATGCTGGCGACGGCATGTCCGCTCACGTCAGCTTCGCTGCCGACGGCATCCTGTCGATGGAAATCCAGGACTGGATGGTCCACGCTGGCTTCGCCGGTACCTTCGACAACTTCAAGGTTGTCCTCGCCGGTGCCTTCGACAGCAACGAGTACTGGAACGTTCTGGCGTCGGCTTCGGCCACGTTCGACATGTTCACCATCGCGGGCTCGTTTGAAGCGGTTGATGACTCTGGCGACGACATCGACTACGGCGCGGGTGCGTCCATCTCGGCCGCCGTTACCGACACCGTCACGCTGAACCTCGGCGGTCGCTGGTACCACGACGCTTCTGGCTCGGGCTATGACAGCTACGAAGTGGCTGCTCAGGTTGAGGCTGCTGTCACCGAGACCATCACGGTCACCGGTAAGGTTGGCTACGTGTCCAGCGAGTACAGCGACTCCGACCTGTTCTACGGCTCGGGTAAGGTTGCTTGGGCTCCGGGCGGCGGGTTCACCTCGTCCCTCGAAGGCAAGCTCAACTCGGACGGTGCTTACAAGATCACCTCCGAGTTCAAGAAGACCTTCGAGTAATCTCGAACTTCTCGAATGTGGAAGGGCCCGGCTTAGCCGGGCCCTTTCTTTTTGTACCGCCGGCACAGGCGGCGTCCGGAAGTCGTTCACAAGTCAGCTCCTGCCTTCTCGGCGCCCGACGAAGCAGCTATTGCATTGGCTGGGCGGCAGCATCGCACCGTGCGGCGGCGAGTCAGCGAGCGGTACGTCCCCGGTTTTGCCGTAACCAGCACGTCTGGCCGGCTGTGTCGTGAGGCCAGGATGAGTTCTGTCGTGCTTCGTTGGGGTGTCCCGGCCTTTGTGGTCGTGGTCGGCGGCACTTTTGCCGCTCTCGCTGTGACGAGTGACCGCATCCATGAAGATCTTGCGGGCCGTATCCACGACGAGCTCACCGCCAACAACCTCGATTGGCCGTCAGTGACACTGGCCGGGCGCGATGTGGTGCTCTCGGGTGCTGTGAACGACCAGCGCGAGGCCGAACTCGCCGCTGGCCTCATCGCCTCGATCCGCGGCGTTCGGTCGGCTGCGCTCGACACCACCATTGCCGAACTGGCCTCGCCCTATCCATTCGTCGTTGCCGTGACGGCGGGCACCACCACCCTCAGTGGCGGCGTCCCCGACGCCCGGACCCGCGAGGCCGTGCTGTCCCTCGTTGGAGAGGGCGCCCAAGATCAGACGCGCCTGCTGGCCGGGGTACCTGATCGCGAAGCCTGGCTGTCCGGTGTGCGGTACCTCGGCGAGTACGCACGCGAGTTTGATGAAGGCGAGGCGGCGCTTTCCGGTTTGCAGGTCACCATTTCGGGCCGCGCGCGAGACTATGACGCCTACGAGGCGCTGCTGGCGCGCGGCGAACTCAATCCGCCTGCTGGCCTGACGATCGGCTATCGGGAGATCGCACCGCCACTGGCCTCGCCCTACCAGTTCGATGCCCATTTCGATGGCACGCAGCTTTCGCTCTCGGGCGTGGTCCCCGATGAGGACTTCATCGCCACCCTGACCGCGCTGCTGCCCGATGGCGTTGCGGCTTCCACCAGCCTTCTGCTGGCCTCAGGCGCCGCCGTCGACTTTGAGAAGAAGGTCGTCACGGCGACGGAGAATTTGCTGAAACTGCATGACGGTAGCTTCAGTATCTCAGACTCCGATTTAGCGTTTTCCGGCGCCCCGACCGACCGCTTCGTCGGCGAGGAGGTGCTGGTCGCCATGACGCCTTTGGCCAGCAAGCTGGAGCTGGCACCCGCACCGGTCGCCGAATACTGGTTCGGCGCAGACAAGTCAGAATCCCTCCTCACGCTCGAGGGTTACGTGCCGGACACCGAGACGCTGGCACGCCTGTCGCAACTTCCGGGTGCCGAGGCAACCGGCCTCGCCGTTGGCGGGGGAGCTCCGGATCGTTTCGTTGCCGGCATCGACTATGCCCTGACCATGCTGCCCCGCCTGTCGACGGGTGCGGTCAACATCCAGGGAACCACGATCATCCTGCGCGGCCGCGCAGCTACCTCTGCTGACTTCGAGGCTGCGGAGGCGTTGATCGCCGAGGGCGCGCCGCAGGGCTTCACGCTGGGCTCCGTCGACATCCTGCCGCCACTGGCCGATCCCTATCGCTTCGAGGCCGTGAAGGCGGCGGACGGCACCATCACATTGACCGGGTTTGTCCCCAATGACGCCACTCGCCGGGCGATCGCCGAGGCTGTGCCTGGCGCAGTGGACCAGCTCAGCCTGGCTGACGGTGCTCCGGACCGGTTCCTGCCGGAACTGGTAAAGGCCCTCGGGCTCCTTGACGGGTCCGAGACCGGTGCGGTTCGCCACGATACCGAAGGCTGGACCCTCGCGGTGGGTGTGCCGACGGCACAGGCGGCCGACAGTTTTGAGACCGCCTTCAATGCGGCTGGTCTCGCCGGCACCGGCTGGGTGCTCTCGATCGAGCAGCCGGAGCCTGAACAGCCGCTCGCGGTGGTCAGCCCCTATCAGTGGCGGCTCGACAAGGCCGATGACGGAGCAGTCACGGTCTCGGGCTACCTGCCGTCTTCGGAGTTCCGCGACAAGGTGGTGGCGGCCTTCGGCGAGCTCGACGACAAGACCGAACTCGCCCTTGGCGCGGCCCCCGATTTCGTACCCAATGCCAGTGTGGCACTCGACGCAATCGCACTGCTTCGGGCCGGTTCGGTCGATTTCAGCAATGGCCAATGGACGCTGAAAGGCGCGGTCGCCACCACGTCCGAACGGCATGCCGTCGAGCGGCTTGTCGCCAGCGCCGATCCGGAGGGCAGGTGGGCCGTCGCGATTCAGGCCGAGGATGCCGCCCCGCTGGTTGTTCCCTTCAGGTGGGAAGCGCAAAAGGGAGCCGATGGCCGCTTCCAGTTTTCCGGGTATGTCCCGACGGAACAGCTCCGCCGCTTCCTCGCGGTGCGCGCCGGCAAGGTCGCCGTGGACACAACGCTGGTCGGCTCCGGCGAACCCGAGGATTTCGCGCGGGACGCGCTCTCCGGCATCGAAGCGCTTACGGCGCTTGAAGAGGGGATAGTGCGCTTCGATGGCCGCGAGTGGACACTCGCCGGCCAGCCCGGCAGCGACGATGCCGTCGCAAAGGTTGCGACATTGCTCGCCGGCCGCGATGGAGAACCTTCGGTCTGGTCAACCGAACTGTCGCCGGTGAAGGTCCCGGCACCTCTGGCCACACCGGAGCAGGCGGCGCCCGCCGAGCCTGCCGCCGCCATCGAGCCCACCCCCGCCGAGTTTGCTTTCCGCGCCAGCAAGGCCGACGGCGAGCCGGTGTTGTTCTCCGGCCTGGTTCCCGATGAGCCCATCCGCCAGCGACTGGCTGAATTGAGCAGCCCCCAGGCTGCGGACGCGCTCACGGTAGGTGAGGGGCTGCCCCCGGACTTTTCCATGCAATCAGAGTTGGGCACAGAGGCACTCGGGCGGTTGGTCGATGGCGAGTTCGGGTTTGCGTCCGGCAAGTGGTTCCTCAAGGGGCGTGCCGAGAGTTCGGTCGTGAAAACCGAGGTGGAGCGGCTGTTTGCCACCGCCCCGGCATCGGCCAAGTGGACACTCCGGCTCGAGCTGTTGCCGCCTCTCGATCTCTGCCAACGTCACGTCTGGGCGTTGGCGTCCCGCAACGCCATTCTCTTCCAGTCCGGCAGTGCGCTGTTGACCGAGAGTTCGGCGCCGGTGCTCGATGAACTCGCCACCTATCTTGGCGAGTGCCCCGAGGCGGACGTCAATGTCGAGGGTCATACCGATGCCGATGGCGATGCCGACCAGAATCTGGCGCTCTCGGTGGCGCGCGCCGAGGCCGTGGTCGAGGCGCTGATGGCCCGTGGTGTCGACGCAGGGCGGCTATTCGCCATTGGCTATGGCGAGAGCCTGCCGATTGCCGACAATGAGACGCGGGCGGGCAAACAGGCCAACCGCCGGATCGCCTTCACCGTGTCGGAGCGCTGATCGAGGTCCATGCTGATTTCGATGTCGATTTCCTCCTGGCTCTATCTCGCTGAAATGCTGTGGCCATTTCTGGCCGCCGCAGCTCTTGTCGGGCTGATCACCGGCTGGCTCTCGGTCAAGAGTGGGGGCCGCTGATCCATGCCGTTCGATCCGGTGCTCATGCTCGAGACCGCGGCTCTGCTGCTTGTTGCCTTCTTGATTGGGGCAACTGTTGGCAGCCTGTTCCGCATGGCTGTCCTCCGGGCGCGGGCAGCGCCAGCCTCGGCCGCGGTGGTTGCGGCGACCACCGATGGGCAAGGCACCAGCACCCTCGTTGCGGCCCCGGTCATTGCGCCGTTGGCGGTGCCGCGCGAACCGGTCATACCCAAAGAGATCCCGGTTCCCGATTTCGTCGCGGCCCCAACTGCGCCGCCGCCCAGCGAGCTTGCGCCGGCCCGCACACCCGGGGCGGCCACCTCAGGTCGCGATGTCGGCCGGTACGACCGCGCGCTGCGCTCGCTTGCGTCGGAGGCGGTTCCGGCTTCCGCCATTTCGCCTATAACGCCTGAGGCAGATCCAGCAGTCCCGCACGTTGACGAGGCTCCAGCAGTTCATGCAACTCCCGTTCCTGACCCGGTCGGGCCTGTGGAGGGCAATCCCACCACCGACGCACTCGCGGCTGGGGCCGCTTCTGCCGCTGACGCACCCGCCGCTCCCCCGGCGCTCGACGTGACGTCTGAGCTTTTGGCTCTGGTGCCAGCCTCGGAACTGGCGCCGGTGAAGGCGGCTGCCGTGGACCGGGGACAGTCCGCTGCCGACGCCGAAGCTGCGGCCATGCGGGCCATCGAGGGCAACTGGACGCCGGGGCGCCGACCACAGTCTGTCGAGCCGGTGGCCGCGCCGACGGTCGAGCAGGCATCGCCGGCTGCGGAACGGCCCGCCGACCCATCGGTCCTAACCGCGTCCGAGCCCAATGCAGTGGAACGCGTCCTTGAAGTCGCTTCGGCCACCGACGAGCTTGTCGTTGTCGTCGAGGACGATGCCGCCGATGCGATACCAGCCGATGCCAACCGCTCCAACGTGGTGCCGGACGTCCTGCCGCAGCACGAGAGCGATCGGATCGTGCCGGCTGAGGTGTCCGAGGAGCCGGAGCCAGCCGCCGACGAGCGGATGGAGCCCACATTGGCCCCCGCAGCCTATGCCGCCACTCCTGTTGCCCAGGATCAGCCGCCTGGTCTCGGCGCCCCGCGCCACGGCATGCGTGACGATCTGACCCAGATCGTCGGCGTCCTGCCTGTCGTCGAAACGACGCTCAACCGCTTGGGCGTCTACCACTTCGATCAGGTCGCCGACTGGTCCGATGCTCACGCCAGCTGGGTCGAGGCGCATTTGGGCATTGCCGGGCGCATCGAGCGCGAGCATTGGCGGGAACAGGCCCGCGAACTCGCCGCCATTGCTTCGGGCAAGCACCCAGGCCGGAAGCGGCGGCCGAGCTGAGGCGCTTTCAGGAAGGGCTGCAGACTGTTTCGGTTCGAAAGCGCGACAAAACAAAGACTTGGATCATTTTTCCCGCTTCTACGAAACGGTGAAACGGTCTAGGCGGCCGCGCGGCGTCGTCCGGCCGTCCGGCGGACAAACTCAGCGATGGGCTCGACATCCTCTGCCGTGTTCAGCAGGGCAGGGGAACCCTGGCCTTCAATGATGTAGCCTTCAGCATCACGCCGCCGTCGCAGCATTTCCTCGAATGTCTCGCGGCGCAGTTGTTCGGTCAGTTGCGTGCGCATCAGCAGCAGCGGCGCCTCTGCCAGCGCCCCAAACAGCTGCCACTGCGGCACGAGAATGTCGTCGTGCTCGAACCGCTCCAGCATCTCGATAAGGTAGGGATCGAACAGCATCCGCACCCTCGACCGCTTGTCGAGATAGTGGGAGCGTCCGGCCAGTTCATCGAGAATATGCTCTGGCGTCGCCGGGTAGTCCGTCGCAAGAATCCGTCGGGTTATCGCCCTGAAGCCGGCCTCACTGCGATTGCCTTCGAGGATTCGAAGATTGTTGCGCAGGCGGACCAGCCCACGTGGATCGCTGACCGGGCCGGAATCGAGCAGGACGGTGCCGGCGATCAGATTGGCGTGTTGCGCCGCCAGCGCCATCACCACTTGGCCCCCATAGCCCTGCCCAACAAAGATCGCCCGCTCGATCGCGAGCGCGGCCGCAACCTGAGCCAGATCCTCGGCATCGACCGGCGAGGCATAAAGCGCCTTGTTGGCGCGATCGCTGGACCGCCCGCGCCCCTTCAGGTCAACCAGCACCACGGGCCAGTCCTCGCCGATCTGCCGGCGGAACTGGTTGGCGAAGCCGGCGAAGTCCGACATGTTGCGATGGTGGCCCGGCACACAGATCAACGGCACCTGACCGCCGGCGAGGCGGCCGAGCACGCAAACGGCGATCCGTTCGCGCTGCGGTCCGACGGTGATCGGCTCGACAGGCAGCGATTGCAGGGCCTTGAGGCCGGCGGGAACGGTTCGAGCGCGAAACAGCATCGAGAATCCTTAGCAGAATTCGCGCGCGGGTTTATCCCGGAATTCGCCGCAGGGCCTCGACAATGCTCAACTCTTCAAGTCCCAACCGCGCGCGGTAAACCAGATAGTTGCCGAGCACACGCTGCACATACTTCCGCGTCTCCAGCATCGGGATAAGTTCTACCCAGACCACCGGGTCGATCTTTTCGGAACGTGGGTCGCCGAAGGCGTTGAGCCATTTCCTGACATTGCCTGGCCCCGCATTGTAGGCCGCCGCCGCCAGCAGCAGCGACCCGTCAAAGGCCTCGAGCTGCGCCTTGAGGTAGGTTGATCCAAGCAGGGCATTGTAGGCGCCGTCACTGGTGAGGCGGTTCGCCGAATAGTCGAGCCCCAGCTTTCCCGCGGTTTCCTTCGCCGTGCCGGGCATCAGCTGCATCAGCCCGCGCGCACCAGCCGAGGACACCGCGTCGACCTGGAACCGGCTCTCCTGCCGAGCCACCGCATAGACCGCGGCGTGGTCGATCGAAGCGAGCTGCTGACGCGGCAGGCCATCCTTGGGGAAATTGAACAGGTCGAGCGGCGTGCCGCGACGTTCCGACGTATCGGCAATCGAGATGGCGAGGTGATGCGCGTCCAGTGACTGCGCCAGACGTGCTGCCAGCAGCAAATCGGCCCCGTCGGTCAGATCGAAGGCAAAACTGCGCAGCAGCGACGCGGCCATCGTCTTCTCGCCGCCGTCTGCCAATAGCCGCACCGCCTGGACCAGTTCGCGAGCCTCGAACCCGGCTTCGGCGGGCTGCCAATCCGGCATCGGCCTCAGCCCCACCGCGTGTTCGCCGAGCGCCGCGCGAGCCAATTGTCCGTAGTAGATCGTGCCGTAGGTGCCCGCATCGGCCCAGGCCTTGCGCGCACCTTCGATGTCACCGGCCGCCTCAAGCGCCCGGCCGAGCCAGTAGTCCGCCTGCGTGACGCTGTCGGGCAGGGTGGCGTTCCCGCGCATCCGCCGGAAATGTTCGGCGGCGGTGCTTGCATCGCGAAGGAATGACAGCGCGATCCAGCCGGCATGGAACTGCGCTTCCACCAGCCGCCCTTCCGGGCCCTCCGTATAGCCGGCTGCTGCACGATAAGCGCGCTTCACCTCGCCCAGAGCCAGCAACTGCCGAACCAGCAGGCGTCGCTCGTACCAGAACTCAGCAGCGTCCGGCACTTCGCCCTTGGCCTTTCCCAACCACTCGATGGCGTCATCCCACAGTTCGAACTGTCGGGCCCGCTGCGCGCGACTGAAATAGAACACCGGGTGGTCGGTCATGCTGGGATCGACGCTGTCGAGCAGCTTCTTGGCATTCTTGTCGTTGCGCGAGGTGGCGTTGCGCGCCACCGCGAGCGATCGTTGCGCCGGTGTCAGCTTGTCCATCAGCCGTTCGACCGCCGTGGCCCGGTCGTGCATCATCAGGTGCACGGCGCGATCCCAATGCGTATCGGCATCGAGCAGGTCACCGAGCTGCGCGAGGACCCGATCTTCGGCCGCACGCTCAAGGAAATTGTCGACCCACAAGGACCGTGCCAACGCCGTCGCGCGCGCCGTATCGCCGGCGGTGCGGTAGGCCACGGCCAGCGCGATCTGACCGTCGATGGTGTTGGGCGTAGCCTCGCCCAGCGCCTCGATGATGCCGGCCCCGTCGGCGTGCTCCTTGACGAGGGCCTGCTCCAGCCTCGACCGAAAGGTGGCGGATCTGCTGAACTCGGGGGCATCGAGCGCGAACCGCTGCATGGCCGCCGATGAAACATCGCCATTGCCGAAAGTGATCGCCGCCCACTGCACGGCGCGCCGTTCGGTGGCGTCGGCGATCGAGCGGGCCAGTTCGTAGCCTGCGGCGTGCTTACCCTCGGCGACCAGCTTCAGAGCCGTGCGGAAAGTATTGGAGGCGCGGGCCTCGGCACTCGGTGTTGCCCGGATCGAACCGGTGACGGTTGTGTCGATCGCATCATTGGCGCGCAACGAAACCATCTGCGGCAACACCAGAGCAACGCCCAGCGCGGCAGTGGCAATAATGCCTATGGCGAGGCGTCGACGCCCCTGCACATCGAACATGACATCCGTCCTGTTGGTCCTCGAAACAAACCCAACAAGGTGCCCCCGTCCTTGCAGCAACTTCGAAATCTGCGCCCTTGTGGTGAAGATTCCGTCTACTGCAAGACCTCGCTGCGTGCGGGTGCCACCTCCGCGCTCCTCGCTTGTGGCGCCGCACACGAGCCACTATGGTGCGCAACTGTGGCCTGCGCATGAAAGCGCTGTGGCCGCATTCTGGCCAAACGGCCCAAATTCAGCATCCAGATCCGCCGAAATGCGCGGACAACCCGAGGAAACTGCCTAAAATGTTGCGAGGTTCGATCACAGCGCTCCTTACCCCGTTCGCGAATGGGGCGCTGGACGAGAAAGCCTTCTCGGACCTCGTCGAGTGGCAGATCTCTGAGGGTACGCACGGGCTGGTGCCGGTGGGCACCACGGGCGAAAGCCCGACGGTGACGCATGAGGAGCACCATCGCCTCATCGAGCTTTGCGTCGAAGTGACGGCCAAGCGCGTCCCGGTGGTCGCAGGCGCCGGTTCGAACTCGACCGACGAAGCGGTCTCCCTGGCGCGCTTTGCCGAAACCGCTGGCGCCGATGCGGTGCTCAGCGTCGTGCCCTATTACAACAAGCCCACCCAGGAAGGGCTGTTCCAGCATTTCTCGGCTGTGGCGCGAGCGACCTCGCTGCCGATCATTCTCTACTCCGTGCCCGGCCGAACGGTGACCGATCTTTCCATCGACACCATCGCCCGGCTGCGCGACGCCCACGACAATGTCATCGGCGTCAAGGATGCGACGGCGAGCATGGAACGGGCCAGCCTGCAACGCGCCAAGCTTGGTGCCGAGTTCATCCTCCTCTCGGGCGAGGACATGACAGCGCTCGGCTTCAACGCTCATGGCGGGCAAGGGTGTATCTCGGTGGTGTCCAACGTGGCGCCTCGTTTGTCCGCGTTGCTGCAGAACGCGTGCCAGCAGGGCAATTATGCCGAGGCCCTGCAACTGCAAGACAAGTTGGTGCCGCTTCACAAGGCTCTGTTCCTTGAGAACAATCCGGGCGGGGTGAAGTACGCGGCCTCCAGGCTCGGGCTTTGCCGCAACGAGTTCCGGCTGCCGCTGGTCCCCGTTTCGATGGACAACGAGCGGGCCATCGATGCGGCTATGACCCATGCCGGACTGCTGAGCTGACCGAAACCGGCGCTGGCGGGTGGACTTTGCCCGCCGGTGCCCCCATATCCGGGCTCGCTCGGACCGGATGACTGACCATGGCCAAAGCCGCCAACAAGCCCCAGATGATCGTGACCGGACCTGTCGCCGAGAACCGACGGGCCCGCTACGACTATGAGATCCTCGACACCCTCGAGGCGGGCCTGATGCTGACCGGCACCGAGGTCAAGTCGCTGCGGCTGGGCAAGGCCCAGATCACCGAATCCTATGCCTCGCCCGAACGCGGCGAGTTGTGGCTGATCAACGCCCACATCCCCGAATACCTCCAGGCCAATCGCTTCAACCATGAGGAGAAGCGGCCGCGCAAACTGCTGGTGTCCAAAAAGCAGCTGGCGAGGCTCAGCGAGGATGTGCAGCGCGCCGGCAATACGATCGTACCTCTGAAGCTTTACTTCAACGAGCAGGGGCGCGCGAAGCTCCTGATCGGTGTCGGCAAGGGCAAGAAGAGCTACGACAAGCGCGAGACCGAGAAGAACCGCGACTGGAATCGCGAGAAGAACCGGCTGATGAAGCACGGCTGACCTCGCCGCGCCTCTGCCGCACCGCCTGACGGGAACCTCAAGATGACGACCGAAGTAACGCTGCAGCACGCGCTCAATCATGTCCGACAGGGCAATCTCGACGAGGCAGAGCGCACGCTGCTGCAACTCTTGCGCGAAGGCGGCACTGCCGAAGTTGGGCGGGCGATGGATCGCGTAGCCGGCATGAAGGCGCTCTACCTGATGGCGGCCGGTCGACCCGAGGACGCGCGCCGCGTCCTGGCGCACTACCTCGCTATCGTGCCCTGGGGTCCGACCCTCATGGGCGCTTACGAGTCGCTGCTGGCCGATTTGCCACCGTTGCCTGACGACGGCCGTGGTCGACTGATCCTCGGCGCCGGCACCGGCCGCAGCGGCAGCACCAGCCTGGCGCAGTTGCTTTCGGCGCAGCCGGGTAGCTACTTCTCGCACGAACACGCCCCCCGCCTTGCCTGGCAGTCGGTCGACGCAAGGTTCGACTTTCATGTGCGGCGCTTCAAAAATCTCCGGCGCGCCTTTCGGAGTTTCGGCGATGTCTCGCACTGGTGGCTGCCGCGCTTCGAGGCGCTTCTGGCCGCCTTCCCTGGTCTGCGCATGATCGTGCTCAAGCGCGACCGGTTGGAAACGATTGCCTCCTTTCTCAAGGTCAAGGGTGGCGACGGGCAGGGCGCCATCAACCACTGGATCGACCACGATGGCCGCTTCTGGCGCCGCAACATCTGGGATGAGTGCTACCCAAAATACGGCGCCAAAGGCAGCCGCGAGGCCATCGGCGCCTACTGGGATGACTACTATCGCCAGGCCGACGAACTGCAGCGTCGTCACCCGGCCTCGCTGCGCGTCTTTCCGACCACGCACCTCTCGTCCGCCGACGGCCAGCGCGAAATCCTGACCTTCGCCGGTTTCACCGAGCCGGTGGTTGTCGACGGCCTTGCAGCCAACGTTGGTACTGTCCGGGACGGCCAGAACACGACTCCGCCCCTGTTCACGCCAGGCTGAAGCGCCAGACGGAGCTTGCCCTTGGGGTTCGCGCCATTGGAGCGCAGGTATCATGGCCTTCTCGGGTAGATCGGTTCACCGAACTGATCTCTGAACCCTGGAAGTTCGCCGGAACGTCTCTGAGTGGTTGGGCTAGTGGTGGGCGGTCGACTACGGCAAAGACGAGCCCGGTCGTGGATCGACGCGCTCAGGTCGCCGTGTTCACCTCGATGACGTTGCGATCGGGGTCGAGCACATAGAGTTGCAGGAAGCCGGCGAGGCCGGAGCGGTTAACCATCAGGTGCATCGGGTCATCGGCCGGCGCGTCTTCGCTAAAGCCGGCCGCGCGCAGCCGCGACAGGATCCCCTCGAAATCGTCGGTGCGCAACGCGAAATGGCCGTCATTATTGTCGACGCCCCCCGAACGAAAACTGCCGGGCAAATGCTTGGTCAGGTGCAATTGCAGGCTGGGCCCGCAGTCGAGCCAGACGCCTTCGATCCTGAATGGTGGACGATCGAGGCGGGCCAGGCCGAAAATCGACTGGTAGAATGCCGCGGATCGCTCGGGGTCTCTGGCGAGCAGCGCCACATGATGCAGGTAAACAGTCATGCGCGCCTCCCAATTTGCACCGGGACAGCACAACACACAAGAAGTTGCTACCGCAAGCGGCCTCTATGCTTCGTCTACAACAGTTCCAGGTGTGTTACTGAACTGCGACTTCCAAGCGCCCCCTGGCGGCGCCTGCACGGGCGGTCAGGCCGCGACATGTCGCGCCGCCCGGCCAACCACGTCTTCGAACATGGCAGTAGTGAGCACACCCGTGTTCGTGTTGTAGCGGGAGCAGTGGTAGCTGTCGAAGAGCGTGGCGCCGCTGCTCAGCCGGTGCTCGGCGCCGTGGCTGAACGGGAACTGGGCGCGTTTTTCGTTGAGGGTGGTCAGCAGCGTGTCGTGCGCGATCCGCCCCAGCACCAGATAGGCGCGCGGCGCGTGGACCTCAATGCTGGCGGCAAGGAATGGCCGGCAGGTCCTGATCTCGTCGCCGGTCGGCTTGTTCTGCGGCGGCACGCAGCGGACTGCATTGGCAATCAGCACGCCTGTGAGTTCAAGTCCGTCATCCGGGCGCTGCTGGTAGTGGCCGGCGGCGAGGCCGAACTTGCCCAGCGTCGCGTAGAGCAGGTCGCCTGCATAGTCGCCGGTGAACGGACGCCCGGTGCGGTTGGCACCTTTGAGGCCCGGCGCAAGCCCGACAATCATCAGGCGCGGCGAAGCATCCCCCCAGTTGGGTACGGGGGCATTGAAGAAGTCGGGATAAGCTTCGCGATTCTGGGCGCGAAACGCCACCAGCCGCGGGCAGCGCGGGCACTCAAGCGGGGGATTGGTCTGGGGCAAGTGCGGCCGTCGGCAAGCGGGGAATCGGAGCTATTTAGGCTCGACGGTCTGCGGTGTGCGGTCAAGCGTGGCGCGCAGCGCGGTCTGCGCCCGATCCGGCGACGGCGGGCGGCCAACAGTCTTTGCCAGATCAGCGACATCGAGGAAGAAGTCCGCCTGCCGGCGGAGTTCGTCCGAGATCATCGGCGTCGCCGTGGTCAGCGTCGAGGCGACGGTCACGCGCTTCCCCTTGCGCTGCAGGGCGGCGACCAGCGCGGTGAAGTCGCCATCACCGGAAAACAGCACTAGGTGATCATAGTGCGGCGCCATCTCCAGGGCATCCACCGTCAACTCGATGTCCATGTTGCCCTTGATCTTTCGGCGGCCGGCCGAGTCGGTGAATTCCTTGGCCGGTTTGGTCACGACAGTGAAACCATTATAGTCGAGCCAATCGATCAGGGGCCGGATCGACGAATACTCCTGATCCTCGACCAGGGCAGTGTAGTAATATGCCCGGAGCAGAAACGCCTTGGCCTGAAACTCGGACAAGAGGCGCCGGTAGTCCATGTCAATGCCGATGGCCTTGCTCGTTGCGTAAAGATTGGCACCATCAATGAAGAGAACAACTCTCTCTCGTGAATCGATAGACATAAAGCATCCCCTCACTGTCGCGGCATTCAAAAGCGTGCCGCCTGGTAACGTACAATCATCTCGCGCACCCAGTCGCTGCCGCCGGCGCGCAAAACTGCCTAAATTCGGAATATGCGTTTAATCTGGACGAAAGCAACAGCTATAAAATTGGAGCGGGCAACTCGCCTTTCGGTATTCGCGTCGCGCAGGTGTGCGAGGTCGCGGCGGCGCCGCCAGCCCGGGCAGGGAATGGCGGCGTTGCGCTTGCCCTTTGGTCCGCGCTGGTGTATTCGGCGCGCTTCCATCCCCAACAAACCGGAGTCTTACGTGGCCCGCGTCACAGTTGAAGACTGCATCGAGAAGGTCGAGAACCGCTTCGACCTGGTTCTGCTCGCTGCCCATCGCGCCCGCATGATCTCGGCCGGCGGCCAGATCACCGTCGATCGCGACAACGACAAGAATCCAGTTGTCGCGCTGCGCGAAATCGGTGACGGCACCATCTCGCCGGAAGATCTGCACGAAGACCTGATTCACTCGCTGCAGAAATATGTCGAGGTTGACGAGCCGGAGCGTCACGCGGCGCCGCTGCTCGACGCCAATGCAGAAGACGACGGCGACAGCTTCGACACGATCAGCGAAGAAGAACTTCTACGCGGCATCGAGAGCCTGGCCCCGCCGGAGCGTCGCGAGGACTGAGCCTGCGCGATTGCGCGGCAGGCGTCGCTCCCCATATAGTCCAGAGGCGCCGGGTGCCCGCCCGGCGCCTTTTTTGTTTCGTCCCGGTGGGTGCGGGCCGAGCCGCGGGGAGTGCGGCCCCAGATGATGCGTCAATACGAACTCGTCGAGCGGGTTCAGGCCTATAATCCGAACACCGACGAGGCGCTGCTCAACAGGGCCTATGTCTATGCCATGCAAAAGCATGGCAGCCAGAAGCGCGCATCGGGCGATCCCTACTTCGCGCATCCTCTGGAAGTGGCCGCTATCCTGACCGAGCTGAAGCTCGACGACGCCTCGATTGCCGTCGGTCTCCTGCATGACACCATCGAGGACACCGACGCCACGCGGGCCGAAATCGACCAGCTGTTCGGCCCCGAGATTGGTGCCATCGTCGATGGTCTGACCAAGATCGAGCGGCTGCAACTGGTGACGCGCGAAGAGGCGCAGGCCGAAAACCTCAGGAAACTGCTGCTCGCCATTTCGGCCGACGTGCGGGTGCTGCTGGTCAAGCTGGCCGACCGACTGCACAACATGCGGACGTTGCAGTTCATGGCGCCGGAAAAGCAACGGCGCATCGCCACTGAAACCATGGATATCTATGCCCCGCTGGCCGGGCGCATGGGCATGCAGGACATGCGGTCCGAGCTTGAGGACCTCGCCTTTAAGGTGCTGCAGCCCGACCACTATGAAGCGATCACCAAGCGACTTGCCGAGCTCAAGGAAGGCTTCGCGGAGACCATCAAGACCATCCGGGGTGAGCTGACCGACAAGCTGAAGAGCGAGGGTATCGATGCGCGGGTCAGCGCGCGGGTGAAGTCGCCCTGGTCGATCTTTTCCAAGATCGAACGCAAGCAGATCGCCCTCGAACAGATGTCGGACATGATCGGCTTCCGTGTCATCGTCCCGACGGTCGCAGACTGCTACCGTGCACTGGGGATCGTCCACACCAATTGGAAGGTCGTGCCGGGCCGGTTCAAGGACTATATCTCGGTCCCAAAGCACAATGACTATCGCTCCATCCACACCACGATTGTCGGGGTGGGGCGACAGCGCGCCGAACTGCAGATCCGGACCGAGGAGATGCACCAGGTGGCCGAGCGCGGAATTGCCGCGCACGCCCTCTACAAGGAGGGCGCCACCGACATCCACAAGATCGAGAATGAGTCGCGTGCTTTCGTCTGGCTCCGCCAGACCATCGAGCACCTGACGGTCGGCCATTCGACCGAGGACTTTCTGGAATACACCAAGCTGGAGCTGTTCCAGGACCAGGTGTTCTGCTTCACCCCTCGCGGCCGGCTGATCGCGCTGCCGCGCGGCGCGACCCCCATCGACTTCGCCTACTCGCTCCACACCGACATCGGCGATACCTGCGTCGGCGCCAAGATCAATGGCCAGATCGTACCGCTGGTGACGCAGTTGCGCTCAGGCGACGAGGTCGAGATCATTCGCGACCAGAACCATCTGCCGCCCTCGAACTGGGAAACCATCGCCGCCACCGGCAAGGCGCGTGCCGCCATTCGACGCGCCGTGCGACAGGCCGCCCAGCAGCGGGCCTATGCCCTGGGCGAGCATACGCTGGCGGCGCTCGCGGAGCGCGAAAGTGTTTCCCTCGATGATGCCGAGCAGCGCCGGGTGGCCGAGGCCTTGGGGCTGGCTGGCAAGCGCGAGCTGCTGATCGCGCTGGGCGAGGGCAAGATCGACGCCGATGCGCTGGTTGCCGAACTGCTTGAGGTCAAGGGCGTCAAGCGGCGGCGCAAGAAGGTGGACCTGCCGGTACCCGACAAGGCCGAGGGCTGGTTCGCGCTGCGCGCCGACGACAACTTCCGCTTTCGCGTGCCCGGCAATCCGCGCTCCGGCCCCCAGGCACGCGCAGCATTGGCCGAGCTGAACTTCAACACCAGCGTCGAGACCTCGCCCGAAGGCGTGGTCCCCGGTGACCGGCTGGTCGGCATCATGACGCCGTCGCAGCCGATCCGCATCTATCCGATCCATTCCGACGCGCTGGTTGAGCTCTACGACAGCGACGTGGCCTGGATCGACGTTCGCTGGGACGTAGCCGGGCGTGAAGATCGCCAGCACCAGGTGGTGATTTCGCTGCAGGCGGTGAACCGGCCAGGCTCGCTCGCCCAGATCGCCTCGGTGATTGCCGCCTGCGAGGCCAACATCCATAATCTGTCGATGCGCATTGAATCGCCGGAGTTCCACCGCTTCATCTTTCTGCTGGAAGTCCGCGATCTGGCGCAGCTCACCGACGTGCTGAACTCGCTCAAGCTCACCCATGGGCTGAGCGATGTGCGGCGCGGCACCATCGCCGAAAGCCGGTCGCTCGCCCATATCGAGTGGACCGCCCCCCAACGCCAGGGAGAGCCTGCATGACCCAAAAAGAGGTGCTGGACCTGTTCCGCCAGAGCGGCGCGCTGCTCGAAGGGCACTTCATCCTGTCCTCGGGCCTGCGTTCACCGATCTTTCTGCAGAAGGCCAAGGTCTTCATGCACCCCGAAAAGACTGAAAGGCTTTGCCGGGCGTTGGCCGCCAAGATCCGAGAGGCGGGCTATGGCGATGCGAGCCAGATCGTCTCGCCGGCCGTCGGCGGCATCATTCCGGGCTACGAGACGGCGCGGCATCTCGGCGTCCCGGCGATCTATACCGAGCGGGTCAATGGGCAGTTCGAGCTTCGGCGCGGTTTCGAGATCGCTCCGGGCGAAAAGGTCATCGTGGTCGAGGATATTGTTTCTACCGGCATTTCGATCCGCGAATGTATCGAGGCGATCAAAAAGACCGGTGCCAATGTCGTCGCGGCTGCCTGCCTGATCGACCGCTCGGCCGGTGAAGCCGAAATCGGCGTGCCGCTAGTGGCGCTGACCCAGTACAAGGTACCGGCCTATCCCGCCGATGCACTGCCGCCGGAACTGGCGGCGCTGCCGGCGATCAAGCCCGGCTCGCGAGGCCTGTCGTGATCATCGGCATGGGCAACGACCTGTGCGAGATCGCGCGGGTGCAAAAGACGCTGGACAGGTATGGCGAGCGCTTCACCCAGCGGATCTTCACCGAGACCGAGCGGCGGAAGTCGGATCGCCGAGCGCAGCGCGCTGCCAGCTACGCCAAGCGCTTCGCGGCCAAGGAGGCCTGTTCGAAGGCGTTGGGGACCGGCCTCAATTTTGGCGTCTACTGGCGCGACATGGGGGTGGTGAACACGCCCAGCGGCAAACCGACAATGCATCTGACCAATGGCGCCAAGGCGGCGCTGGACCGACTTGTTCCGCCGGGCATGGTGCCACATATCCACATCACCATCACCGACGATGGCGGAATGGCCCAGGCCTTCGTCATCATCGAGGCGCTGCCGGTTGACCAGGCTGCCGCGCTCCAATAACCCAAGTTACCCGCCCTTAGGGCCAGAAGGCAGCAATGAGCCAACCCATGACCAGCGCGGACGCCAAGCCGGCCAAAAAGAAGAACGAGCTGCTCGAGACGATCGTCGTCATCGTCGAGGCGCTGATCATCGCGCTGGTGTTCCGCACGTTCCTCTACCAGCCGTTCTCGATCCCGACAGCGTCGATGCAGTCGACGCTAATGATCGGCGACTACTTCGTTGCCAGCAAATGGGCCTGGGGCTTCGGCAAATACTCGTTCCCGGTGCCGCTGCCGTTCAATGGCCGCATCCTTGCGGTCGGCGAGCCGCAGCGCGGGGACGTCGCGGTGTTCCACAACATCTCGAACGAGGACTACATCAAGCGCATCATCGGCATGCCGGGCGACCGCATCCAGATGCGCGAGGGCCGGCTCTATATCAACGGCACCATTGTCGAGCGCGAGGAAATCGGCAGCGCGACCGATATCGACAGCTCGATGGTCTCCGTGCCGGTGACGGTCTATCGCGAGACGTTGCCCAATGGCGTAACCCACACCATCCAGGAAATTTCCGACAGCCAGCAACTCGACAATACGCCCGAATATGTCGTGCCGGCCGGCCACTATTTCATGATGGGCGACAACCGCGACCGCTCCGCCGACAGCCGGGTGCTAAGCCAGGTCGGCTACGTGCCGCTCGACGCTCTCGTCGGCAAGGCCGAAGCCCGCTTCTTCTCGATCACCAACAACATTCCGCCTTGGCAGCTGTGGGAATGGCCAGCCAATGTCCGCTGGGACCGGATGTTCCAGGGCGTGAACTGACCTTGGCCAAGGCGCGCTCTTTCGAGCGACTGGAGGCCCGGCTCGGCTATCGGTTTGCCGACCCGGACGTCCTGCTGCGCGCGCTGACGCATTCGAGTGCCATTTCGCCGTCCAAGCGGATTGCGCATGACTACCAGCGGCTGGAGTTTCTGGGCGACCGGGTGCTGGGGCTGGCGGTCGCCGACCTGCTCTATCGCCGGCTGCCAAAGGCCAGCGAGGGCGAACTCAACCGCTCGTTGGTCCGGCTGGTGCGCAAGGAGACCTGCGCCGCCATGGCGCGCGACCTCGAACTGGGCGACTACATCCGACTCGGTGAGGCGGAGGCTCGATCGGGCGGCGCCGACAAGGAAGCCATCCTCTCCGACGTCGCCGAGGCGCTGTTTGCCGCAATCTACCTCGACGGTGGCCTCGGCAAGGCCTATGAGGTGATCGAGCGGCTGCTCGGCGACCATATCGAGGCGGCGTCGCATCTGAGGCCCGACGCCAAGACCACGCTGCAGGAATGGGCGCAGGGCAGGGGGCTCGAGCCGCCGAACTATGTCGAGGTCGAGCGGACCGGCCCCGACCATGCACCGGAATTCACCATCGCCGTGGAGATCGGGGGGTTCGACCGGATGATGGCCTCCGGGCCATCCAAGAAGCTGGCCGAGCACAAGGCAGCCGAGGCCTTCCTGATCCGCGAGAAAGTCTGGCGGGAGACGCAATGACCGACAACGAGATCGACAACAAGTCCCTGCCGGACGCGAGCGCCAACACGCGTTGCGGCTTCGTGGCGCTGGTCGGTGCGCCCAATGCCGGTAAGTCCACGTTGATGAACTCGCTGGTCGGCACCAAGGTGTCGATCGTCACGCACAAGGCGCAGACCACGCGCTCGCAGATCCGCGGCGTGGTGACGGAGGGTGAGGGCCAGGTCGTATTCATCGACACGCCCGGCATCTTTGCACCCAAGCGCCGGCTCGACCGCGCCATGGTCGACGCGGCCTGGACCGGGGCAGGGGACGCCGATTTCGTTGCGCTGATCGTCGATGCCGAGCGTGGCTTCACCCCCGAACTGGAAGCGCTGCTCGCAGGGCTCGAGAAGGTGCCGCACGACAAGGTGCTGGTGCTCAACAAGGTCGACCTGATTAAGCGCGAGACGCTGCTCGGCCTCTCCGAGCGGCTCAACGCGGCGCTGCGGTTCCAGCGAACCTTCATGATCTCGGCGCTGAAGGGCGACGGAGTGAAGGACTTCCTCGACTGGTGCCTCACCCGCATTCCGCTCGGCCCCTGGCATTTCCCGGAAGACCAGTTGACCGATCTGACGCTGGCGATCACTGCCGCCGAGGTGACGCGCGAAAAGCTGTTCCTCCGCATCCACGAGGAAATCCCCTACAACGCTACGGTCGAGACCGAGAAGTTCACCATCAACAAGGATGGCTCGTACCGGATCGACCAGGTGGTCTATGTTACCCGCGACGGCCACAAGAAGATCGTGCTCGGCGCCGGCGGCCAGACCATCAAGGCGATCGGTGCAGAAGCGCGGCGGGAGCTGATGGAGATCTTCGAGGTGCCGGTGCACCTGTTCCTCTTCGTCAAGGTCCGCGAGAAATGGGGCGATGACCCGGAACGCTATCGCGAGATGGGGCTGGAGTACCCGCACGGGAATTGAGCCCCCATGCAGTGGAGCAGTGAGGGCCTGATCATCGGCGTCCGCCGGCACGGCGAAACGTCGGTCATTGTCGAGATCATGGCGGCGGGACGCGGCCGGCAGCTTGGGCTGGTTCGCGGCGGGCGCTCGCAGAAGCTGGCGCCAATGCTGCAGCCGGGCAACAGCGTCATTGCCACCTGGCGCGCACGGCTTGAAGATCATCTGGGCACCTTCGCGCTGGAACCGCTGCAGAGCCGCGCCGCGGCGTTGATCCTCGACCGCCGGCGGCTTTACCTCGCCCAGGTACTTTGCGAGCACCTGCATCTGCTCCCTGAGCGCGACCCGCATGACCGTCTGCTCGGCATGACGCTCGACCTTCTCGATGGCGATGACGGCATGGAAGCGATGGGTCGCGGTCTTGCCGAGTTCGAACTCGTACTGCTCGACGAACTCGGCTTCGGGCTGGATTTCTCGAGCTGCGCCGCAACGGGAGTAACCGAGGATCTCGCGTTCGTATCCCCTAGATCCGGCCGTGCCGTCAGTCGCGCCGCAGCGGAGCCCTATATCGACCGGCTGTTGCGGCTGCCGCCGTTTCTGCTCGATGGCACCGCGCAGCGGGTGGGTGACATCGGCGACGCCTTGCGGCTGACGGGGCATTTCCTCGACTTGCATGTCTGGATGGCCCGCAACATCGAACCTCCGGCGATGCGCGAGGGATTGCTCAGGCTGCTAGGGACCTGAGGTCAGGCAAACCTTCCGCGCGGTGGTGAAGGCGGCGGCGGGGCCGTTTCGCCGAGCCGGCGCCGAAGCTTGGCGAGCGCGAGTTGTTGCATCTGCGGCTGGGTGGCGGTCAGGGGTGCGATGAGCACCACCTCGGTGCCCGTCGCTTCGTCGATGGCGACGACGCGCATCTGCTGCCCGACCTGGGTGAACTCGAAAAGCACGCGGCCGGCGGGAGACTGTCCGTCGCCACCGGCCATCGCATCACCCCTGGGCGAAGTTGACGACGCCCTGCGCGTCGAAATTATAGACGTCGTCGCGGAAGCTCACTGTGCCCTGGCGGTTGGCCCAGGCGGTGATGTAGGTGGTGTGGATCGGGACCTGCACCTTGAGCGGCACGTCCTCGCGCAACCCGCCAGTGAAGGCGGCCTGCACCGATGCGACATCCCAGCCGCCATTGTCGCGCAGCAGCCAGGCCGCCAGCGTGTCGATGCCCTCGCAGCGAACGCACCCGGATGAGTGGAAGCGGGCATTTTCGCCGAACAGCGCCTTCTGCGGCGTGTCGTGCATGTAGACGTCGTAGGGGTTGTAGAAGTCGATCTTGCAGTGGCCCATCGAGTTCTCACCACCCGGGTCCTGCCGGAAAGTGTAGCGCACTGCGTCTGTTGCCGACGACCAGTCGATGGCAGTCGGCGGCACCTCGGTGCCCTGGCCATCGAAGATCCGGATGCGGAACTTGGTCAGATACTCGGGGTCCTCGTTCATGTAGCGAACGAGGTCCTTTTCGATGATCGACTTGGGCACGGTCCAGTACGGGTTGAACTTGACCTGGTGGACCTTGGAATTGAGAATCGGGGTGGCGCGATCGACCTTGCCGACAACGGCAATGTGTCGCTGCACCACCTGCGAGGCCTCGATGGCCTCGATGGATGCCGCAGGAATGTTCACCACCACGTAGCGCTCGCTGAGGGCGGTGGCCCACTGCTCGATGCGCGCGAGATTCAGCTTCAGCTGGTTCAACCGATAATCGGTCGGCACCGACAGCGCGTAGAAGGTCGGCTCGTCAACCTTGCCGTTGATGATCAGGCCGTGGCGCGCCTGGAATAGGCGCACGGCGGCATCGAGCTTGTCGTCGAAGTCGTCGTTGACCCGCTTCTCGTAGGTCATGTCGCCATTGATCATCAGCCGGCGCTTCAGCGCCGCGACGGCCCGGCGCGATTTGCCGAGCTCCAGAGCAAAGGTGTCGCGCGATGGCAGGTCCCACGAGCCATGCGCATCGACGAAGGCCTGGTAGTTCTGGATGGCAAGCTGCAGGTTGTAAGCGGTGTCGAAGCTGAGGATCGGCTCGATGGTATCGACGAGGTTCTTGGCCGTCGCCGTGTTCCCGTCGGTATCGGCACCCCGGATCATCCGATCCTTGCCGAACTGGCCCCACAACGAATCGTCATCCTGGGCGCGGGCGATGTTGGGCATCGCCAGCCCGGCGCCGAAAGCCGCTGCCGAACCAAGCAAAGAACGTCGTGTAAGCCGCATCATGTAATTCGGGTCCTGCCGCAACCAGTTGGGGCCTCATAGCAGATGCCCCTCATGCGCTCCACGCTGTCAACCAGCTGTGATGCCGGCGGCTTGCGCATGCGATGCATATGCCAAGGAAATTGCTCAGTCATTGACGACCGGCAACTCGCCACAATTACCCGTCCTTTGCGGCATAAATGAGAAACGCCGGCACAGGTGCCGGCGCTTGCTCGCGAGATTGTGGCGTCGCGGCCACAGCAGGATCAGAGCTTATAGAGAATCTGGTCGACCCAGAAGCGCTCCAGCCGGCCGAGCGCCTTGTTGAGGCCTTCGAAAGTGCTGCCGTCGAGGCCGCCAACCTTCTCGATGGACTTGAGGTGGCGATCGTAGAGCTCGTCGATGACCTCGGCCACTTCCTCGCCCTTCGGCGTCAGGCGAATGCGCACCGAACGGCGGTCGGAACGGGAACGCTCCTGGAAGATGTAGCCGGTCTCGACCAGCTTCTTGAGATTGTACGAGACGTTCGAGCCCAGATAGTAGCCGCGTGAGCGCAACTCCCCGGCGGTCATCTCGGCATCACCGATGTTGAACATCAGCAGCGCCTGCACCGGGTTGATGTCGTCCCAACCCATGCGGTCGAATTCGTCCTTGATCAGATCGAGAAGCCGGCGGTGCAACCGCTCGACGCGGCTGACGGCTTCAAGATAGAGCGGCTTCAGTCCCGGGGCCTCGTCCGGTGCCATCGCTGCTGCGGCGTTGGATTTTGTTGCCATAACTGCCTCACACTGTCCTGTCGTCATGCGCGATTTCTTCGCGTCTCGTAGGGCCAAACTAGGGAACCCCAAATAAGATCGCCTTAAGCCGCACACTTAAAACTATCTTACGGAAAAAGTTCAGGAATTTGGCTTTACAACAGGTAACCGGGGGTCAGAAAATTGTAACCTGAATCGTCCGTTTACGCCCGCTCAGTCCTGCGAGCGGCGCAGCCGGAAGCTCAGTGCATACATGGTCGCCAGTGCCCCGACCAGCAGCACCCGGATGACGAAACCCGGGATATCCATCTGCAGGTTCGGGTTGCCCGTAACATAGAGGACGATCTCGGCGACCGTGGCCGCGAGCAGCAGCACGCCGCCCCAGCTGGCCCCGATCCACAGCCCGACGGCCGCGAACAGCCGGCTGACGCAGAACACGGCGAGGAGGGCGAAGCCGGTGGGGCCGAGCGTCGCCAGCGGGCTTGTCGCCCCGGCACCGACCCCCAACAGACGCGCCGCGTCGGCGAGCCCCAGCAGCAGCGCCACCAGCGCTATGCCCTTCAGAATTCGTCCTGCCAGTACGCTTTTGAGATCCATGGCGCTTCCGGTTTCGCTGAGGCTGGATAGCCCGGATGCCCGCCTGCGACAAGCTTGGCCTTCCCGAGCAGGAGCGCGGGGGATAGAAGGCGGCAATCGCCAACCGACAGACGAAGGCCCCGCCCATGACCGAGAACCGCCCGAACTGGCCGCGCCACGACATGAGCTTTCTCGGCGGTCGCCGCCAGCGCCGGCTGCGGCGCACCGGCTGGATGCGCGACATGCTGCGCGAGACGCGGCTGTCTCCCCACGACTTCATCTGGCCGCTCTTTATCATTGAGGGGCAAAACGAGCGGACAACGATCCGTACCATGCCGGGCGTCGAGCGGCTAAGCATCGACCTGGCGGTGGCAGCAGCAAAGGCGGCGGCTGCGGAAGGCATTCCGGCGCTGGCGCTGTTTCCCAACACGCCCGACAACCTGCGCACCGAAGACGCAGCGGAGGCGGCCAATCCCGACAACCTGATGTGCCGGGCGATGCGCGCCATCAAGGACTCGGTGCCCGAGATCGGGTTGATCGCCGATGTGGCGCTGGACGAGTATTCCGCCAACGGCCAGGACGGGCTGGTGCGCGATGGCGAGATCCTCAACGATGAGACGGTCGACCTGATGGTGCGTTCGGCGCTGGCCCAGGCCACGGCGGGCGCTGACATCATTGCACCCTCCGACATGATGGACGGCCGCGTCGCCGCCATCCGGCAGGCGCTGGACGCGAATGGTCATGAGCAGGTGGCGATCATGTCCTATTCGGCCAAGTTCGCCTCGGCCTTCTACGGTCCGTTCCGCGAGGCGGTGGGGTCCGGCGACCGGCTGAAGGGCGACAAGCGCACCTATCAGCTCGACTACGCCAATACCGATGAGGCAATGCGCGAGGTGGCGCAGGACATCGACGAGGGCGCCGACATGGTCATGGTCAAGCCCGGCATGCCCTATCTCGATATCGTCAGGCGGGTACGCGACGAGTTCGATGTGCCGGTCTTCGCCTATCAGGTGTCGGGGGAATACGCGATGCTGCGCTTCGCGGCCGAAGCCGGTGCGATCAATGGCGATGCGACGATCCTCGAGAGTCTCATGGCGTTCAAGCGGGCAGGGGCCTCGGGCGTGCTGACCTATTTCGCGCTTGAGGTGGCCCGGCGACTGAACCGCTGACGGTTTTGGCAGCTCACCTCTTGTGTGAGGGGCGAGATATCCCATTTTCATGCTGCGAGAGTGGATGCGCCCGCTGTGTGCGCCTTGTGGGGAGGTCTAGGTGAGTCAGAATCTGCCCGATCCGGGGACGCACCCCGAACTGTTCGACAGCCTGCTGCGCCGGCGCGCCGGTGCCTATATCATCGATGCCGCGATCATCGTCGGCATGGCGGTTGGTGTCTCGCTGGTCGGGGTCGTCGCAGGCTTTCTGACCTTTGGCGTGGGCTGGCTGGCTATTCCCTTTGTCGTGCCCTTCGCGGTGTTGGCCTATTATGCTGCAACGCTCGGCTCGCCCTCGCGCGCGACGATCGGGATGCGCGCCATGGACATCGTTCTCACCCCGACGCGTGGCCAGCCGCTGGATGGCTGGCTTATCCTTATCCATCCGCTGCTGTTCTGGACCTCGTTCTGGATCTCCTGGCCGGTGTCGATCCTGTTCGCGTTCTTCACGCCACGCCGGCAGATGCTGCACGACCTGATCTGCGGTACGCTGATGGTGCGCCGCTCGCCGATGGAGCGGCATTGGCGCGCCGTCGGGGTTGGCGTCTGATCGGCGGCGCCAGCGCTTGTGCATTGCCGCGTTGCCCGGCGCCGTCTAGAATGCTGGTCGTGAGCCAAGGGCGACGATGACCGACCATACGCCGGAGAACACCCAGCTTTTCCTTACGGCGGCGATGCCCTGTCCGTACCTGCCCGGCCGACAGGAGCGAAAGCTGTTCACCCACCTCACCGGACGGCGGGCCACGAGCCTGCATCACCTGCTGTCCGACAACGGCTTCCGGCGCAGCCAGAACCTGATCTACCGCCCGGCCTGCGACGGCTGTTCGGCCTGCCAGTCGGTGCGGATCGTCGTCGGCGGCTTCGAGCTCTCGAGCCGGTTCCGCCGCGTGCGCCGCATCAATGCCGATGTGACAGTCGAAGTGTGTGCCCCGCGCGCCACCGCCGAGCAATATGCGCTGTTCAAGCGCTATCTCGACGCGCGGCACTCCGGCGGTGGCATGACGCAGATGAGCTTCGTCGACTATGAATACATGGTCGAGGATACGCCGGTGCAGACGGTGGTGGTCGAGTATCGGCTGACGACGCCGGGGCGGCCGCTGGTCGCCGTGGCGCTGACCGATGTGATGCCCGACGGCCTTTCTATGGTCTACAGCTTCTACGACCCCGATCTCGACAAACGCGGCCTCGGCAACCTGCTGATCCTCGATCATATCGAGCAGGTCCAGCTGGCCGGTCTAGACTATGTCTATCTTGGCTACTGGGTGAAGGACTCGCCCAAGATGGCCTACAAGGGCCTCTATCGGCCGCTCGAAGTGCAGCGCGGCCCGCTCGGATGGCAGCGGCTGGAGTGAGTGTCGTCCCAATGTGGATGAGGCCGCGGGACACCTCGCCCCGCGGCCGAGGCCGTGCCCGCTAGGCCGCAGCTTCGAGTCGAACCTCGCCATTGTTGATGAAGCATGTCTTGCCAAACAGCGTCAGATCGAGCGGATTGGGCAGCCGGACGTCACGCAGATCAGGAAAATCTCGGCTGGCGTGGTCGAAGGACCTGTCGATCTGCGAGATGAAGACGATTGCCAGCCCACGGGCGCGGGCGAACGCCTTCAGGGCAGAGACCTGCTCGGCAAGTGGCGGATGCTCGCGGTTTTGATCCAGCAGTTGCAGATAGTCGATGACGACCAGAGTATCCGGGGATGCATCCTCAAGCCTCTCCATGATGTAGGCCGCGCAGATGCCATCGGAGCAATCGAGCGTCAGTCCGCCGCCGGACGCTTCGAGATCGAACTCGATCGCCTGAAGCCTGAGCTGGGCTTCGGCCTCGGTGTACTCCAGCGTGAAAAAGAAGCTGCGCTTGCCCGATCTCACGGCTTCGGCGGCGAGCTCCAGTGCCATTAGCGTCTTGCCTTGGCCGGGACGTGCGCCAATCAGCACAAGGTCGCCGGGCTGCAGCTTGCCATAGACCTGGCGGGCGGGAGACGTCTCGGCATGTCTCGCGGCCAAGAGGCTCCACGCTGAGTAGCCTTCCGATGCAGCGACGCGGTCCAAAGCGTCGTGCAACGGAATGGTCTGCTCCCGCGCCAGTCGCCTGGCATCCCGCTTGAGCCGGTAGATCGGTGAAGAGAGTTTCATTGCAAACCTCCTATTGCGAGCAGTGGCTGCAATCCCTCCGTTTTGCATGCGCTCGAACAGTTGGTTCGATGATCAGTTGCCCTGCATGAGGTCTGCTGCCCCGATCGGAGGGGGGAGGCACGGGCCGCGCCAGAATTTGAAGCTAGCATGAGTCGCCGCCGCTCACGACCTGGTTCGCGACGCGCCGGTGCTGCCGGGTCACGACCGAAGGGCCGTGTGCCGAAACCCGTTATCCGGCGAACCGGTTATTGCGCGGGAAGCCAGTCGGGGGTTGCCGGCCGGCTTCGGCTCGGTTGCCGACCCACTCGGTGAGTTCGGCCATCGGCTTGGTCCAGGTGCGGCCCGAGGTGTCGGTCCAGGTGAGGCCGGTCGCATCGGCGAAGGTCTTGAGGTCGGAAAGCCCGCCATCCTTGAACTTTTGCAGCCTCACGCCCTTGCCGCGACTCATTTCCGGCAGCTGCGCCAGCGGGAAGACGAGGAGCTTGCGGTTGTCGCCGATGGTCGCGACCATGTCGCCCTCGACCGGCGCGATCAGTTTCGCTTCCTCGGCGCCGGCGAGGTTGAGCACCTGCTTGCCCTTCCTGGTATTGGCGATGAGATCGTCCTCGGCGACGATAAAGCCATCGCCCTTGCGCGAGGCGACGACGCGCCTGGCGCCGGGCCGATAGACGAACAGGGTGACGATGTCCTGGCCTTCCTCCATGTCGGCCATCAGGCGCACCGGCTCACCCTGGCTGCGGCCACCCGGCAGGCGGTCGCCGGCCAGCGTGAACACCTTGCCGCCGGTGGTGAGCAACAGAATCTTGTCGGTGGTTTGGGCGTGGACGAACTGCTTCAGCCGGTCGCCGGACTTGAAGCCCTTGTCGTCGATGTCGGAGGTGTGCCCCTTCATCGAGCGGATCCAGCCCTTCTCGGAGAGGATCACCGTGATCGGCTCGCGCTCGATCATTGCCGAGGCGACCTCGTCGTGGTCGATGTCCAGTGCGTCGGCAAAGCTGGTGCGGCGGGCACCGATCACGGTGTCCTTGCCGAAGGCCTTTTTCAGCTCGCCGATCTGCCGGGCGATCTCGCCCCATTGCTTGCGGTCGGAGCCGAGCAGCGCTTCGAGATGCGCTTTCTCTTCGGTGAGGGTCTTGTGCTCGGTCCTCAGCTCGATTTCCTCGAGCTTGCGCAGCGAGCGCAGGCGCATGTTGAGGATCGCTTCGGCCTGCATGTCGGTGAGGTTGAAGGCCGCGATCAGCGAGGCCTTGGCATCGTCCTCCTCGCGGATGATGCGGATCACCTCATCGAGGTTGAGATAGGCGATGATGTAGCCATCGAGCACCTCGAGGCGCCGTGCGATCTCGGCGAGACGATGCTGCGTGCGGCGGACGAGCACGTCCTTGCGATGCTCGAGCCAGGCGACGATCGCCTGCTTGAGGTCCATCACCTTGGGGATGGCGCCCTTGTCGAGCACGTTGAGGTTGAGCGGGATGCGCTGCTCGAGCTCGCTGAGCTTGAACAGTTGCTCCATCAGGATCGCGGCATCGACCGTGCCGGCGCGCGGCTCGATGACGAGGCGGATGTCGTCGGCGCTCTCGTCGCGGATGTCCTTGAGCAGTGGCAGCTTCTTGGCCAACAGCAGTTCGGCGATCTTCTCGACCAGCTTGGACTTCTGCACGCCATAGGGGATCTGGGTGACGACGATCTGATAGACGCCGCGTCCCTTGTCTTCACGCTCCCAGCGGGCCCGCAAGCGGAAGCCACCGCGGCCGGTCTCGTAGGCCTGCCGGATGCTCGCGGCGTCTTCGACAAGGATGCCACCGGTGGGAAAGTCGGGACCCGGGATGAACTCCATCAGTTCGGCGACCGTGGCCGACGGGTTCATGATCAGGTGCAGCGCCGCCTCGCAGATTTCAGCGACATTGTGCGGCGGCACCGAGGTGGCCATGCCCACCGCGATACCGGTCGAACCATTGGCGAGGAGGTTCGGGAAGTTGGCCGGCAAGACCACCGGTTCCTCGGTCGAGCCGTCATAGTTCGGCTTGAAGTCGACTGCGCTCTCGCCGATCCCCTCCATCAGCCGCATGGCGACGTCGGTCATGCGGGTTTCGGTGTAGCGCATGGCGGCGGCGCCATCGCCGTCGATATTGCCGAAATTACCCTGGCCGTCGGCGAGCGGGTAGCGCATGGAAAAGTCCTGCGCGAGCCGGACCAGCGCGTCATAGATCGACTGGTCGCCATGCGGATGGAACGAACCCATCACATCGCCGACCACCTTGGCGGACTTCTTGTAGGCGCCATCGGGATCGAGGCGGAGGAGCCGCATGCCGTGCAGGATGCGGCGATGCACCGGCTTAAGCCCATCGCGGGCATCGGGCAGGGCGCGCTGCGTGATGGTCGAGAGCGCATAGCTCAGATAGCGCTCTTCCAGCGCCTGCTTGAGGTCGACCTCGCGCATATCGTCGCCGGGCGGCAGGATGTCGGGCGTATCGGCCATGGTCAGTCCAGGACGTCGGGGAGCTTGCGAATCATGTCGGCACTATACCGGGTGGAACCGCGAGACCACTCCGGCAGTGCTGCATTTCCGGGGGATTGCGCGAATGGCGAGGGCAGGCGAGAAACACGACATGAAGCGCCTGATCCTCATCCGACACGCCAAGTCCGCCTGGGACTCTCCCAACCTCGCCGATTTCGACAGGCCGCTTGCGCCGCGCGGCCGGGCCGAAGCGCGCTGGATTGGCGAAACATTGCGGCAGGAAGGCTGGACGCCGGACCTCGTGCTCTGTTCGCCGGCGGTACGGACACGCGAGACCCTGAGCCTTGCGGCACTGAGCGCCCCTGCGCAGTTCGAGCAGGAAATCTACGACCTGATGGCCGCCGACTTCGTTGGTGTGGTCCGTGCCAAAGGCGGCAGGGCGGATACTTTGTTGTTGGTGGGACACAACAACGCCATGGAGACAACTGCGCTGACGCTGTGCGGCGGACGCATGGACTTCGGCGGCTATCCGACCGGGGCGATTGCTGTGCTGGATTTCGATGTGGGCGACTGGAGCGGCATTGCCGAACGAACGGGCCGGCTCGTGGCGTTTTGCCGCCCGCCCCGGCAATAGGAGGGGACTTTTCTCGCTGGGGGAAGTCTGCGATAAGGTCCGGGTTCGCGCGACTGGCGAGATCAGGTGGGGCACCACCGGGGAACGCGAACTTCTGACCGCCGCTCGCCTGGGCACCCTTTGAACCGTCATGGGAGCCCGCATGACCTTCGACATCCATACCCCGTGCAAGGCCGTCCGCCTTGGAATCGCCGGACCTCGCGTGCTAGAGGCTCGCGGACCACGACATATTGACTTGCCCAACCCTCAAAGCCTGAAGGGGAGACGCCCATGAGCGCCGCCGCATCCGTTCCGCTGTTTCCCCAGTTCTTCTCGAACACGCTGGTCGAAACCGACCCCGAGATCGCGGAAGCGATCGGCCTGGAGCTCGGCCGTCAGCAGCATGAGATCGAACTGATCGCTTCCGAGAACATCGTGTCTCGCGCCGTGCTCGAGGCGCAGGGCTCGATCATGACCAACAAGTATGCCGAGGGCTATCCGGGCAAGCGCTATTATGGCGGCTGCCAGTATGTGGATATCGCCGAGACGCTGGCGATCTCGCGCGCCAAGCAGCTGTTCGGGGCCAACTTTGCCAACGTGCAGCCCAACTCGGGCAGCCAGATGAACCAGGCGGTGTTTCTCGCGCTGCTGTCGCCGGGCGACACCTTCATGGGACTGGACCTCAACTCGGGCGGCCACCTGACGCACGGCTCGCCGGTGAACATGAGCGGCAAGTGGTTCAACGTCGTCTCCTACGGCGTGCGCCGCGAAGACCACCTGCTCGATATGGACGAGGTCGCGCGGCTCGCGCGCGAGCACAAGCCCAAGCTGATCGTCGCTGGTGGCACGGCCTATTCCCGCGTCTGGGACTGGGCGCGCTTCCGCGAGATTGCCGATGAAGTCGGCGCCTATCTGATGGTCGACATGGCCCATATTGCCGGGCTGGTCGCCGGTGGCGCGCATCCCTCGCCCGTGCCGCATGCCCATGTGGTGACCACCACCACCCACAAGAGCCTCCGCGGCCCTCGTGGTGGCATGATCCTCACCAATGACGAAGAGATCGCCAAAAAGATCAACTCTGCCGTGTTCCCGGGCCTGCAGGGCGGACCGCTGATGCATGTCATTGCCGCGAAGGCCGTAGCCTTCAAGGAGGCGCTGCAGCCGGAGTTCAAGGCCTATGCCAACCAGGTCGTCGCCAATGCTCGTGCGCTTGCGGCAACGCTGATCGAGCAGGGGCTCGATGTCGTCTCGGGCGGCACCGACAACCACCTCATGCTTGTCGACCTGCGCAAGAAAAACGCCACCGGCAAACGCGCCGAGGCGGGCCTGGGCCGCGCTTACATCACCTGCAACAAGAATGGCATCCCGTTCGACCCGGAAAAGCCGTTCGTCACCTCGGGTGTCCGTCTGGGCACGCCGGCGGGCACGACGCGCGGTTTCGGCGAGGCGGAGTTCCGCGAGATCGGCAATCTGATTGTCGAAGTGCTGGACGGCCTGCGCGAGGCGAACTCGGACGAGGGCAACGCTGTTGTCGAGGCCGCCGTGCGCGACAAGGTCAAGGCGCTGACCGCGCGCTTCCCGATCTACGCGAGCTGAGCATAGCTTCGCGCCCTCGCGAAGCGTTCCTGGAGAAAAGCCATGCGCTGTCCCTATTGCGGAAATGACGACACGCAGGTCAAGGACAGCCGGCCGACCGAGGATTCCAACGCCATCCGCCGCCGCAGGATCTGCAATGCCTGCGGCGGCCGCTTCACCACCTTCGAGCGCGTGCAACTGCGTGAACTGCTGGTGGTGAAGAAATCCGGCCGCAAGGTGCCGTTTGATCGCGACAAGCTGGAGCGATCGGTGAACACGGCGCTGCGCAAACGCGATGTTGATGCCGAGCGGGTCGAGCGCATGATCTCGGGGGTCGTGCGCCAGCTCGAAAGCCTAGGCGATGCCGAAATCAGTTCCGATCAGATCGGCGAGTTCGTCATGGAAGGGCTGAAGGGCCTCGACGACGTCGCGTTCGTCCGCTTCGCCTCGGTGTACAAGAACTTCTCCAAGGCCGATGATTTCCGCTCGTTCCTGACCGAGTTGGGCGAGGAGGGCCCTTCGGTCGAGGACGACTGACCCGACGAGCTTACCTGTTACGCATTGCGCCGGACGCAGTGGCTGGCTATTGCCATGTCAGCCGGTGCAGCGATCCCGCGCTTCCGAAAGCAAGACCTATCTATGGCCGATATCCGTCCCCGCGACCCCGCCCAGTTCCGCCCCGCCAACCAGCGCGGTGCGGCGCGGCTCGCTGCCGTGCAGGCCCTGTACCAGATGGATGTGGGCCGCCAGAGCCTCGAAGAGACCCTGAGCCAGTTCAGCGCGGTGCATCTGGGCCGCGAGATCGAGGGCGAAGAATATCTGCCGGCCGATGCCGACTTCTTCCGCCAGATTGTCTCGGGCGTGATCAAAGGCCAGTTGCAGATCGACCCCGCGGTCGACAATGCGCTGAAGGATGGCTGGCCGATGGGCCGCATCGACGCCACCCTGCGCGCCATCCTCCGGGCAGGGGCTTTTGAACTGCTGCGGCGCAAGGACATCCCGGCGCGAGTCGTCATTACCGAATATGTCGACGTCGCGAAGGCCTTCTACGCCGATGACACCAGCGCCCTGGTCAACGGTGTGCTCGACAAGGTCGCGACCAATGCCGGGCGCGACGACGCAACGGACAAGAGATAGAGCCATGAACGCGCCGACGCAGCCGACCGGATCTCCGCTGCGTAACATCGGTCTTCTGGCCACTTCGCAGGCCATCGTCGGCTCCAATCAGGCGATCCTGATGTCGGTCGCGGCACTTACCGCCGCCGAAATGGTCACGGACAAATCCATCGCGACGCTGCCGGTCTCCGGCATGATTGTCGGTACCGCGCTGGCCACGGGACCGGCCGCCTGGCTGATCCATCGCTGGGGGCGCCGCTCAGGCTTCATGTTCGGCGCCGCCCTCGTCATTCCTGCGGCAATCCTTGCCGCCTACGCTGCGTTCACCGCGCAGTTCTGGCTGTTCGTTGCGGCCTTGGTGGTGATCGGCACGACCCAGGCCTTTGCCCAGCAATATCGCTTCGCCGCCGCCGATAGTGTTCCGCCCGACTGGAAACCACGTGCCATCTCCTGGGTGCTGGCCGGCGGGGTGGTTGCCGGCTTCGTCGGCCCACAGATCAGCGCCTGGACCAAGGACCTCGTCGAAGGGCGGTCCTTTGCGGCCACCTACTTGGTAATGGCGGGACTGGCGCTCCTGGCTGTCTTCGTGCTGGGGCTGACGCGGTTGGCTCCGACGGTGCACCAGTCGCGGGGTGAGTACACCGGTCGCCCGATTTCCGAGCTGATCCGGACCCCGTCAGTGTTTGTGCCGATGATCTCGGCCGCGGCGAGTTACGCGCTGATGACGCTTGTTATGGTCGCGGCGCCGCTGGCCATGGTCTATGTCTGTGGACACACCACCGAAGCAGCGGCCTTTGCCATCCAGTGGCACATCGTTGCGATGTTCGCGCCGAGTTTCTTCACCGGCTCCATCATCAACCGGCTGGGTGCCCCGCTCACCGCCTCGATCGGGCTGCTGGCGATCCTGGCTGCAGCCATCGTCAACCTGCAGGGTACCACGACGCTGCATTTCGACATTGCGCTGATCCTCCTGGGCGTTGGCTGGAATTTCGGATTCATCGCCTCAACGGCCCTGCTTTCGGCGGCCTACCGTCCCGAAGAAGCGGCGCGGGTGCAGGCGCTGAACGAGCAGGTTGTTTTCGGCGTGATGGCGCTCGCCTCGATTGCCTCCGGAGCTTTGCTCGACTGGATTGGCTGGCAGGCCATCAACGTGCTGGCAATACCGGTCGCCACCGGCGCGATCCTGGCGCTGTTCCTGCTGCAGTCGCGACCGGCGCCGGCGCAATGAAAAGGGCCGGGACATGCCCGGCCGATCCATGAAACGCTTGTCCGGGCCTAGAACGACGCGAGGATGGAGTCGATGAAGTTGCGATCAAGCCCGTAGGATGGGGTGCGCCGCGTTTCCATGTTGATGACGCGGCCATCCTCGACACCGAGGCGTTCGACGCTGGTCACCTTCATGTTCTTGTCGAAATAGACCGCGAGAAGCGTCCGCTCCTTCTTCAGTTCAAGGCCGAAAGCCGTCTGATCGACGCGCTCGCCAATATAGTACCAGGCCGTTTCGGAACCAAAGTTGTTGGTGGTCTGCGGGGAGCCGAGCACCGCAGTCACGAGCGCCGCACTCTGGCCGGGGCGGACCTGCACGATCTGATCTTCGGCCATGGCATAGCCGCGCGCCTTGCTTTGCACCGGGTTCAGGCCACTGGTGCACGCACCGAGGGTAAGAGCCAGGCCCACCGCGGCGACCATCGGGATTGAGCGGTGGAGGGAGGCGCGCAGGGACATGAGTTTGACTTTCCCGGTGGCTGTCGTAAGAGCACGGCCATCGTGGCCGCCGAACTGTTTATCTGCGTTGGCGTCGGTCTGGCAAGCGACCTGGGACACTCCGGCGAGCCTCGCGTTCATCGGCAGCCCAACCTCATGACGAGGACCGGAGAACATCCGATGATCTTGAAGCTGTTCAGAAAATCCCTCTCGAGCGACGCGGTTCACGCCGTCTACTCCGCTATTGTGGCGCAATCCCGGCAGCCCGTCTTCTACGCGGACTGGGGTGTACCCGACACGGTCACTGGCCGTTTCGATATGATTTCGCTGCACCTGGTGCTGCTGTTCCGTCGGCTGAGGGCCGACAAGCAGCAGGGCACCGAGTTCAGCCAGGCAGTGTTCGACCTGTTCTTTCTGGATATGGACCGCTCCCTGCGCGAGATGGGTGTCAGCGATATCGGCGTGCCCAAGAAGATCCAGAAGATGGGTAACCTGTTCTATGGGCTGCTCGGCGCGGTCAACGAGGCCATGGACGCGGCCGACCGGCAGCGCCTGGAGCAGGCGCTGCGGCGCAACCTGTTCGATGAGTCGGAAACGGCACCCGTAGGCAAACTGGCCGCATATCTCGAAGACCGGGATCGCGCGCTTGCCAGCCAGCCGATTGCCGCCATCGTCGCCGGCAAGCTGAACCTGGAGCAGGCGGCATGACCCGGACCGCGCAGCCCTTCCACCTTGCCGACGCCTCCATCCGTGTCGATTCAATGCCAACCACCGGGCGTGACCTGCATCTGAGCGTCGCCTCGGATGAGCGGACGACGCTCGCGGCCGAACTTGCAGTGAGCGCCGTGAACGGCCTTGAGGTGAAGTTGCACGCCGTGCGCTTCCGCGGCGGCATCCGCGTTACCGGCCGGCTGGTCGCCGAGATCGTTCAGCCAAGCGTAGTCACGCTCGACCCGGTGGTGCAGAAGATCGAGGAGCCCATCGACAGGGTCTTCCTCCCCGGCGGCGAGAAGCCGTTTGTCGAAACAGCCGACGCCGAGGTGTTCGTCGATCTCGAGGGGGAAGACCTGCCGGATCATTTCGAGGGCAACGAAGCGGATATGACGCCGCTGATCGTCGAGACACTGGCTCTGGCCATCGACCCCTATCCGCGCAACAAGGGAGAGCAGGTGCCGGAGGCCGGCTTTGGCGACGAGAAGGTGTCGCCGTTTGCTCAGCTGAAGGTGCTCAAGGGCAAGCTGGATCCATGAGTGGCCGTCGAGCCTGACCGGTCAGGCCAAGGGCGGGGGTTGCGCCGCCATACCGAATGACTATTTTGGCGACGGACCCCACGGGGTCGTGAAGCGGGCGGCAATGAGCGATACGATCCGAATTTCCGTCGACGCCATGGGCGGTGACAAGGGCCCCCGCGTCGCGGTGCAAGGGGCGGCTCTGTTCTGGCGCGAACGCAAGAACACCAGCTACATCTTCCACGGCCGGCAGACCGACCTGGAGCCCTTGCTGGCTGAGTTCAAGGAGCTGCTGCCGGTCTCGCGAATCGCCCATTGCGACAACGTCATCGCCATGGACGACAAGCCGTCCAACGCCCTGCGCAAGGGCCGCGGCAACTCCTCGATGTGGAACGCGCTGCAATCGGTCAAGGACGGCGAAGCCGATGTAGCGATCTCCGGTGGCAATACCGGTGCGCTGATGGCCATGGCGACCTTCTGCCTGAGGCCGATCGAGGGCATCTCCCGGCCGGCCATTGCGGCGATCTGGCCGACGCTGAGGTCCGACATCATCGTGCTCGATGTTGGAGCGACCGTCGGCGGCGACGCCAAGCAGTTGTGCGATTTCTCGATTCTCGGTGCGGCGCTGGCGCGCGCGCTGTTCGACCAGGAACTGCCGACGGTGGGCCTGCTCAATGTCGGCACCGAAGAAATGAAGGGTCATGACGAGGTCAAGGATGCCGCGCGGATGTTGCATGCCGCCAGCGGCTCAGGCTTTACCTATCATGGCTTCGTCGAGGGTGACGATATCGGCAAGGGCACTGTCGACGTGGTGGTGACCGAGGGCTTTGCTGGCAATATTGCGCTGAAGACCGCGGAGGGCACCGCCCGCCAGGTGGGCACCTATATCCGCAATGCGCTGAAGGCCGACGTGCTCTCCATGCTCGGCGCGGCGCTGGCCGGCCAGGCCTTCGAGGCGCTGCGGCGCAAACTCGACCCCCGAAACATCAATGGCGGTGTCTTTCTTGGACTCAACGGCGTGGTGATAAAGAGCCACGGCGGCACCGACGAGGTCGGCTTCAAGGGTGCGCTGGGTCTGTCCTATGAAATGGCGCGCAACCGGGTGATGGACAAGATCGCCGAGGGTTTGCGCCGCTTTCCTACCATCAACGCGGCACCGACCGCACCGGGCAGCCTGCCCGAACCAGAGGCAAAGCCCGCGTGAGCGACCGACACACGATTATCCGCAGCGTTGGCGCTTACCTGCCGGCGCGCATCCTCACCAACGACGAACTGGCCAAGACCGTCGACACGTCCGACGAGTGGATCCAGCAGCGCACCGGCATCCGCCAGCGCCACGTCGCCGCCGAAGGCGAACTGACTTCGGACCTTGCCGCCGCAGCAGGCAAGAAGGCGATGGAAAACGCTGGGCTCGAGATTGCCGACATCGACCTGATCGTCGTCGCCACCACGACGCCGGACCTGACGTTCCCAGCAACGGCAACGATCGTGCAGCAGAAGCTCGGCATGCATCACGGCTACGCCTTCGATATCCAGGCGGTATGCTCGGGCTTCGTCTATGCCGTAGCGACGGCCGACTCCTTCATCAAGAACGGCATGGCCAAGCGCGCCCTGGTGATCGGTGCCGAGACCGCGACCCGCCTGCTCGACTGGACCGACCGGACCACCTGCGTGCTCTTCGGCGACGGGGCAGGGGCCGTGGTGGTGGAACAGGGCAAGCCGGGCGAGGATCGCGGCGTGCTGCACTCTGCACTCAGGTCCGACGGGCACCACTGGAACAAGCTCTATGTCGACGGCGGGGTATCCTCGACCCAGTCGATCGGCCACGTCCGCATGGAAGGGCGCGAAGTGTTCAAGCACGCGGTCGGCATGATCACCGACGTGGTCTACGAGGTGCTGGAGAAAAGCGGGTACACCATCGACGACCTCGACTGGTTCGTGCCGCACCAGGCCAACAAGCGCATCATCGATGGCGCCGGCCAGAAGCTCGGCCTGCCGCCCGAAAAGGTGGTGATCACTGTCGACCGGCACGCCAACACCTCTGCGGCCTCGGTGCCGCTGGCGCTGCACACGGCAGTGTCAGACGGCCGCATCAAGCGCGGCGACCTCGTGATGATCGAGGCAATGGGGGGCGGCTTCACCTGGGGTGCCTCGCTGATCCGCTGGTAGCCAGTGCGTGTGGCGGGCCGAAATCTCTACCTTGCGATCGCAATTGCTTGCGGCAGAATGTCTCGACAATCTGCACTAGCCTTTGATCCATAAGCCAGATTGCCAGCCGGGCTCCGCCGCGTTAATCTTTGCTTATCCGTAGGTGGGGGCGCCTCACGGGACATGGTCCGGCGGGCGGAGCGGAGGCAATCGCATGGTACAGAAGACGGTCACTCGGGCGGACCTGGCGGAGGCGGTGTATGAGGCCGTCGGGCTGTCTCGCACCGAATCGGCAGAACTGGTTGAACGCGTCCTGGAGCTGATCTCGGATGCGCTGGTGAAGGGCGAAAACGTCAAGCTTTCTTCGTTTGGCTCCTTCCAGGTCCGCTCGAAAAACCAGCGGATCGGGCGCAATCCCAAGACCGGCGAGGAAGTCCCGATCCTGCCGCGACAGGTTCTGGTGTTCAAACCGTCCAACGTGTTGAAATCGAAGATCAACAAATCTATGGTCCGAGCTGGAAAATAAGAGTCTTTCCAGACCGGTGAGTCTTTATTGGACAAGTCTCCAGACGCATTCCGGACGATTTCAGAGGCAGCGGACGAGCTGAACCTGCCGCAGCACGTGCTGCGATTCTGGGAAACCCGCTTCGCCACGATCAAGCCGCTGAAGCGCGGCGGCGGACGGCGTTACTATCGTCCCGAGGACGTGCTGCTGCTCAAGGGCATCCGGCACTTGCTCTATGACCAGGGTTTCACCATCAAGGGCGTCCAGCGCATCTTGAAGGACCGCGGCATCCGGCATGTGATCGCCATCGGCGAGGGAAAGCCGCTCGCGGACCTGCCGCCACCAGAAGAGCATTTCGAGGTGGACGAGGACGCAGTGGATATTGCCGCCGAGGTGGAACCCATAGCGCCCGCCGCGACGAAGCGGCGACTTTTCCAGCCGGCGGCACTGTCATCCGCCGACCGAGAGCGTCTCGAGGGTGTGCTGCGAGAGTTGCTCGATTGCAAGCGCCTGCTCGATCGTGCCCGGGAGGCCTGAAGCGAGCCGGCAGGGTGCATAGCCGCCTTCAGTCCCGAACGCCGTCCTTCCCGTGACCTCCGATGTCCAAGACGACTGCCGCAACCCATGCCCTGACCGCCGCCGGCTTCGCCTTCGTGCTCTACCCCTATGAGTACGACCCGGACGCACCGCGCATTGGCCTGCAGGCCGCAGAAGCGTTGGGGCGCGAGCCTGAGCAGGTGTTCAAGTCGCTGATGGCGGAGGTCGACGGAAGGCCAGTTTGCGTCGTCGTCCCATCTGATGGCGAAGTCAGCATGAAGAAGTTGGCCGCGGCGTTCGCGGGCAAGGCGGCCCATATGATGAAGCCCGTCGACGCCGAGCGGATCACCGGCTTCAAGGTGGGTGGCATCAGCCCGTTCGGGCAGCGAAAGCCGGTTCCAACGGCGATCGACGAGACCGCGCAACTGTTCGACGAGGTGCTGATCAACGCCGGCCAGCGCGGTCTGCTGCTTGGAATTGCGCCCGACGACGCCGTCCGTGCCACCTCCGGACGCTTCGTCGACCTGATGGCCTGAGGCCGAACAGCGTTGCCGCAAAATTGCCTCTTGCTCCCATATGCCCCTTTCGGTAGGGGTTGCGGCCAGTCGGGGTGTAGCGCAGCCTGGTAGCGCATTTGTCTGGGGGACAAAGGGTCGTCGGTTCAAATCCGGCCACTCCGACCATTTCCCCTCCCAGGGTCGAAGGATGAGCGATGGACGGTGCAGAGCACGATCCGTTGTCCGACGATCCCGCATTGGCCTCTGCGGTCCTTGCCCGTTGGCCAACGCTTGCCGGGGCGACGCCCACACTTGTCAACCACTCCGAGAATCACACCTACCGCTTTGACGGGCCCGATGCGGCGCGCCACATGTTGCGGCTGCATCGCCCTGGCTATCAATCCCGTGCCGCCATTGCATCGGAACTGGCCTGGCTCGCCGCGCTGGTCGCCACCGACATTCCGGTGCCGCGCCCGCTTGCCGGAGCCGATGGCGAGGTGCTGCAGGAGGTGGCCTCAGGTCGATACGCCGTCCTGTTTCACTTCGAAGCCGGCAGAGAGCCGCAAATCTCTGACGACCAGACGGCGCTGTTCCGCACACTTGGGCGGTTTGCTGCCACCGCGCATCGGCAGGTCACGCAATGGGAGCAACCCATGCCCTTCGAACGCCCGCGCTGGGACGCGGCGGGCCTGCTCGACTCCGGAGGCGCTTGGGGAGACTGGCGGCAGGCTCCGCATGTGGAAGGGGCGGTGGGCGCGACTCTGGAGCGGCTGGATCAGCGCCTTCGCGCCGCGCTGGCGAACTATGGGCAGGGCGAGGACCGGTTTGGCCTGATCCACGCCGACATGCGACTCGCCAACCTGCTCATCGATGCTGAGCGCACGGTGCTGCTGGACTTCGACGACTGTGGCTTCGGCTGGTTCCTCTACGACCTAGCAGCCAGTCTGTCCTTCCACGAGACCTCGCCACAGGTGCCGGCGCTCATCCGCAGCTGGTTTGCCGGCTATCTGGAGGTGCGGCCCCTCAGCGCGGCCGATATCGGCATGATCGACACTATGATCCTGCTGCGCCGCATGGCGCTGCTGGCGTGGATCGGCTCGCACGGTGAGACGATGCTGGCCAAGTCCCATGCGGACAGCTTTGCTGCCGACACCGCGCGACTGGCAGAGCGCTACCTCCGGCGCGACTAGATCAGCGTGCGGTTTGCCGAACCAGCGGGAAAGCGCGCCGAGGTCAGGCCCCAGACCAGCCCTGCCACCAGGAAGAAGTGGCGCCAGTGATCGACGTCGATGATCGCCGCTTCACCGGCGAGCGGCACGAAGACGGCGACCACGGGGATTAGCATCAACCGATGCGGCCCGGGCACGAACACGCCTTTGACGCCGCGATAGACGGTGAGGAAGATGAAGGCGATCAGCATCAGGCCGCCGCCCCAACCATAGGCGTGCAGCACGTTGACATAGGTGTTGTGCGGCTCTTCCTTGACCCGGTAGTTGCGGAATTCCAACGGCCCAAGCCCGAGCGGATTTTCCAGCGCCATGTCGAAAGCATAGCCTTGCCGCCCGAAGCGGCCGGTTTCACCGGTGTCGTAGCTTTGCTCCTGGGTTCTTAACTCGAAGAAACTGCGGAACTGCGGCAGGCTCATCAGCCCGGCAAAGCCAATAATCACCGCCATGGTCCCAACGATTGCAAGCCGCACCATGCGCATGCGCTCCCTGAGGGTGGCCTCCAATACGAACACCAGCACGAAGACGATGGCGCTGGTAATGGCGAAGTGACCCCATGCCGCGCGGGAGAAGCTGAAGAACACCCCGACCATCAGCACGCCATAGGCCGCCGATGCCCAGAATGCCTGCCGCCAGTTGCCGAGGAGGATTCGCTGCAACGCGAACGCGGCGGGCAGAATGAGGAATGGGCCGAACACGTTGGGATCGTTGAAGAACGCCTTGGCCCGGTCGTAGCGGGTGAAGAGGTCATGCCCGACGCCGAGATAGCCTAGCGTGCCCAGCATGGCGGAGATCAATGCGGTGAGCAGGTAGGCCTGCATCGCCAGCCGCAGCCGACGGATTGGGTCGTCGGCGAGGTAGTTGGCCATCCAATAGGAGGTGAAGAACAGAAACACCGTGACCGCCTGGTAGATCAGCGCGTCGCTGACCGTGGCAAAGCGGACCTGGAAGGCAGCCAGAGTGGCGAACGGGATGAAGGCGGCAAACAGCACCAGCAGCCCAAGTGTACCGCGGTGCAGGGTGAAGCCGCCGAACAGCGACATGCCCAGGACGGCAAGGAACGCGACTTCGTAGGGCGACGGCTCGGTGATCACCATGCCGCCGCAGAACACCCAAAAGGCCACGAGGGCGTTGAGCCAGGTGGCCTGTCGGGATTTCAGCCAGGCCGCGCCCTGCGCCGGCGCCGCGACCTTCCAGCCGCTGGCATGGATGTCAGCCACTTCAGAAGGCGTTTTCGTTCTTGGTGAGCAGCGACATCGGGGTCAGCAGCACGATCTTCAGATCGAACCAAAGTGACCAGTTCTCGATGTAGTAGAGGTCGCAGTTCACGCGCTGCATGATCTTCTCGACGGTATCGGTCTCGCCGCGCCAGCCATTGATCTGCGCCCAGCCGGTCATGCCGGGCTTCACCCGGTGGCGGGCGAAGTAGCCGTCGACGGCCTCGTAGTAGGGCAAGTTGTCCGCCTTGGCGGCGATGGCATGCGGACGCGGTCCGACGATGGAAAGTTCGTCCTTGAGCACGTTGAAGAGTTGGGGCAACTCATCGATCGAGGTCTTGCGGATGAACCGGCCGACCCGCGTTACGCGTGGATCATCGCGGGTGACCTGCTTCCTCGCGTCCTGGTCGGCCTGATCCGCATACATCGAGCGGAACTTGTACACACCGATAAGCTCGTTGTTGAAGCCATGCCGCTTTTGCACGAACAGCACGGGGCCCTTGCTGTCGAGCTTGATGGCAATGGCGGTCATGAGCATCACCGGCGACAACAGGATCAGGGCGGTTATCGCCACAATCTTGTCGAACAGCCACTTGAAGACGCGGTTCCAGTCCGAGATCGGCCGATCGGCCATATCGAACACAGGCACTTCGCCGACATAGGAATAGGCCTTTGAAGTGAAGCGCAGCTGGCTCATGTGGGCCGAGAGCCGAATATCGACCGGCAGGACCCAGAGCTCTCGAAGCATGTCGAGCACGCGCTTTTCCGCCGAGAGCGGCATCGAGACAATGACAAGATCGACCCGGGTGCGCCGGGCGAATTCCACCAGATCGGCCACGCGGCCGAGTTTGGGCAGACTCGCGACGGACTCGGGTGAGCGGTCGTCGTTGCGGTCGTCGAAAAGGCCGAGCAGTTGCAGATCGTCCGCGGCCCCCTTGGCGAGCGCCGCGATCAAAGCTTCCGCATCCTTGCCGCCACCCACGATCACCGTGCGGCGCCTGAGCTTGCCCTCCGCCGTCCAGCGGCGGACGAGGTGGCCGAGCACCAGCCGGAACAGCACGATCGCCGCCGCGCCGGCGCCCCACCAGACGATGATCCAGGCCCGATTGAGCACTCCACTGCCATCAAGCAACAGAGCCGCGCCATACAGCAGGGTAATCGCGACGCTCCATGCCAGCACCGAGCGCCACAATTGCTGGATACCGGTGCGATACGCGGCAATCCGGTGAATGCGCATGTAGGTGGCGAGCACCTCGGTGAGGGCAACAGCTCCCAGCGTCGTCAGTACATGCACCATGGGATCGCCGCCCATGGCGATGAAGATCGCAAGCCCAGTCGCCGCCAGAATTGCAGCTTCTATCGCCTGCGCCAGGCCGGCGATCACCGCGGCAGAGTAACCCGGCTCAACCGGACGGCCCGCGACTTCGGCCGCAAGTGGACCCAGCTCCGTCGCAGCGCCCTGAGTCTTGCGGTTGGCGACATGATCGATGACGGCTTGCTTCGGATCGAGGCGGAACATGGCGAGCTGAGGGGTTGGATTTGCGATCCCAACCTAGCGCCGCAGGAGTGAAGACTCGGTGAAGTGAGCCGGTCTACTTCGACATGCGTCTAGCGAGGACCTCGCGGTAGAGCGCTTCGATACGGTCGGCCATCAGGACAACAGAAAAGCCCGCCCGCACATGCGCCAACCGCAAGTCCGCCTCTGCTGCCGTTCCAGCCGGATCGTCAAGTGAGCGCTGCATTGCCCGCCGCAGCGCCGTGCTGTCAGCAGCTGGCACCAGCCATTGCGCCGTCGGCCCGAAGATCTCGGAAACGCCACCGACTGCCGTCGCGATGACCGGAAGGCCGGCAGCTGCCGCCTCGAGGACAACATATGGCAACGATTCCGCTAGCGAAGGCACCACCGCGCAGCGCCCGTGGCGAAGCGCCTCCCTTGCCGGCGTCACTCCCAGCAGCCGAACCCGCTCGGTAAGACCGAGCTGCTTGATCTGGGCGACAATGGCGTCGAGGTCGGCGCCGCCGCCGGCCATGGCCAGGGTGGCAGGGCGCCCTCCCGGCGCACGAACGTCGAACAGCGCGTCGAGCAGGTAGGCAATCCCTTTCACTGCGCGAAATTCGCCAATGAAGATGAAGTCGGCGGCCTCGGGCACGAAGTCGACCGGCTCGAATTCCGCCGGTGCGAGGCCGTTGTGGATCACGGGGGCGGGGCAGGTGGGGACGACGATCTGCTCGGCGAACGCGCGCTGTGCATAAGCGCTTTCGAAGATCATCGCGTCTGTTGCCCCGACAAGGGCGCGCTCAATGAGCCGGAATGCCCGTCCCCCCGCCGAATCTGGCGCGTAATTCAGTACTCCGCCATGTGGCGTGTACAACGCGACACGAGGGGTACCAAAGCGGCCGAGCCTTGCCAGGTAGCCGCCTTTGGCGCCGTGTCCGTGCAAGACCTGGGCATCGAGCCGGCTGGCCAGTGCGCGAATCTTTAGCGGCGTCACGATGTCGCTCGGCCCGAACAGCCGCGGGATGCGCACTGGGTGGATCCCGAGCGGTGCAGCCGGGGTCAATTGACCAAGACGTTCCTCGGTCAAGGCGTCGGTATGGAGGCTGTCAACGACGATGCCGATCTGATGTCCCCGTGCCGCCAGCACCTTGGTCAGGTCGTACACATGCCGAAACAGCCCGCCAACCGGCGCTCTGAGAATCTGGAGGATACGCAGCGGTTGGCTCACGACATTGGCCGCCGGCCGGGAACGACGATGCTATCGCCGGGCCGGATCAGGAAATCCATGGTGACCACTGTCTCAATCGTCTCGGCACCGACGCGTCGATAGACGGTTGCCAGCTTGGGCGCGGTGAGGTCGGAAAAGCCGCCTGCTGTGCTGATCGCAGCGCGGAGTGTCATCCCGTAGACATAGGGGTACTGCCCGCCCGCAACGACTCCGCCTTGAATGTAGAACGGCCGATAGGTCTCGACCTCCACCGCAACGCTGGGCTCGCGGATGAACCCGGCCTTCAGTGCCGAAGTGATCGCGATCGCGGCCGATTGCGTGGTCCGGCCACGCACCGGCACATTGCCGACCAGCGGCAAGGAAAGGGCGCCGCTGTCATCGACGCGGTAGCTGTTGGTCAGCTCGGGTTCGCCGTAGACCGAGACTCGCACGACGTCGCCGGTATCGAGCGCATAGGGCTCCTGCTGCGCCGCAGGCAGGTATTCGGTCCGCGGAGAAACCGCGCATCCCGCGAGCAGCAAGACGAGCAGAAGCGAAAGCTGGCGCAGGCTGCGCATGACGACTCCGACGCGAAGAACACCCGCTGATTGTCGGGCCCGCATGGTTAACAATCACTTAGGCCGATGCGCCAATATTTGCAGCCTGCGACGTGGCTTAACCGATTGTTGACCACGTTGGGGACACACTTGCCCGGATAACCAAGAGGCGGGCGAATGACGGCGACCGGGAGCGGCCCCGACGACATGCGGATGGACATCGGCGCGCTGCTGTCGGCCATCCTCAAGCGGCTCATCCGCATCGTGCTTGTCACTGGGCTGGTAGCCGGCATTGCTGCGGCGTTGCTGATGCAGATGCCCAAGCTTTACGAGTCCTCCGCCAGCCTGCTGGTTGAGCCGCGGGAGAATGCCTATCTGCGGGCGCCTGGTGATCAGGGGGGCAGCTCATCTGGCATCACCGCCGAAGCGATGATGTCGAGCCAGATCGAACTGATAAAGTCGCGCGACCTGCTGTCGGAGGTTGCCAGGTCCGAAAGGCTCGCGGAGGTCCCCGAATTCGCCGATCCCGGCTTCTCGCCCGTCAACTACCTGCTTGAGTTGATGGGGCGCTCGCCGCCCAAGGGCGATGTCGATGAGATTGTCCTCGCCAATCTGGCGCAGCGCATGACGGTGATCCGGGAGCGCGACTCGGCGGTGGTGTCGATCTATGTTCGGTCGGAAAGCCCCGAACTCGCCGCCCGCATCGCCAATGCGGTGGCTCAGACCCATGTCCAGCGCCGGACGGCTCAGTCCATCTCGGATACCGCCGAGGCAAGCGTCTGGCTCGACCGCGAGATTGCCCGGCTGCGCGAAGAGGTAAACAAGGCAGAGACGGCGGTCGCCGACTTCAAGATTGCCAATGACCTGTTCGTCGGCACCAACGCGACGCCGGTCACAGACCAGCAACTCTCGACGGTCGCGAGCCAGATTCTCGATGCTCAGCAGCGGCGCAACGCGGCCGATGCGCGCGCTAGCCTCATCCGCGGGTTGATCGAGGGTGGTCAGCCTGTCGAGGGTATCGCCGATGTGCGAGACTCGGTTGTCGTCCAGAGTCTGCTCGAGTCCAAGGGGACCATGCAGTCCGAGCTTGCCCAGCGCTCGACGACGCTGCTCCCCAATCACCCCACGATCCGCGCTCTCAATGCCCAGATCGCCCAGATTGACGAGCAGATTGCCGCCGAAGCGCTGAAGATCGCCTCGGCCCTCGATGTGGAGGCGCGCGTCGAAGGTGAACTTGAAACCAAGCTAAAAGCCGACCTCGCCTCCGCTAAGAATCTCGCCTCAAGCGCGACCAAGGGGAGCGTGACGCTGGATGGCCTTGAGCGCGAAGCCAAGGCCCACCGCGACCTGCTAGAGACTTACCTGGCGCGCTATTCGGATGCCTCGGCCCGGACGGCATCCAACGCTGCGCTCCCGGATGTCCGCATCATCACGGCCGCCGCGCCGTCGTCAGAGCCGGCGTCGCCTAAGGTGGCGCTGACGCTGGGCGCCGTGGCCTTCGTCATGCTGGCGCTGCAGGTCGGCTTGATCATCTTTGGGGAACTCTCATCGGGCCGCGCGCTCCGCACAAAAGCGCCGTCCACGGACGCCGATCTCGACACCTTGGACCCGCCGCCCTTCGTGCCGGAAGCTGAGAGCCCCGCCAGTGTACCCGCACCGCAGGCCCTGCTGGCAGCTCCTGCAACGTTGGCCGAGACGGCAACAAAGCCCGGTATGGCGGCGGATGCCCCGCTGGAACCAGTCCCTGCAAGCGATTCAGAAGACTCGCAGATTTCATCCCCGATCCAGAAGGAGGAGGCACAGATGCTTGATGATGAACTGCCCCAGGAGCCCGAGGCGGCGACCATTAATCTTGACGACCTGGCAGCATCAATCGGCCCGAATGGCTTGCGTGCCATCCTGCTCGCAGGGCTGGGCCGCGCCGATCGCGACCTGGTGATCGATCGGCTGATTGAGGAAGCGCTTGCGGCAGGGCTGAGCGTTGCGACTGTCGATGCCGGTACCGGCACTCTGACCCTCGACGAGGGGCTGAGCGATCTGTCGGCCGAGCGTGCCGAATACGGGGACGTGGTCCATCGCCTCGACGAGAACCTCGCCGAAGTGCCATGGGGGCGGCTTTCCGCCATTGACCGCCGCTCCATGCGTCCACTCACGTTGGTCGATGCGCTGGCGGACATCTACCAGTTGGTTGTCGTCGATACCGGTCCCATCGGCATGGCCTCGGGCCTGCCGCTGTTTTCTGGGCACCAGGCTCCCGTCATGTTGGTGACTGACGATGCGGCGCCTGCGGGCATGATCGCCGCGGCGCGCAGGGACGCCGGCATGCTGGGTTTCGACATCGGCTTCGTGGTCTCGACGCCGTCGCGTCGCGCCGAGGTCGCCTGAGCGGGGCAGGGGCGTGGGGCGACTGAAATACGCGGTGATCCGCGCCGCGTTCGAGGTCCTTGCCTTATCGCAGGTGACTCATCTCGCCAGGCTGCTGTCGCGAACTCGCGGTGTCATCTTCACGTTGCACCGCGTTCTGCCGGAACAGCCGGCACGCTTTTCGCCCAATGCCATTCTGCAGGTCACGCCGGACTATCTAGACTACGCCATCACCCGAATTCGCGCTCTTGGCTACGATATCGTCGACATGGACGAGGCCGTGCGCCGCATTGCCAGCGAAGAACCCGTCCGACGCTTCGCGGTCTTCAGCTTCGATGATGCCTATCGTGACAATCTCGTGCATGCCCTTCCGGTGCTCAGGCGCCATAACTGCCCGTTCACGCTCTATGTCCCGACCGCATTGGTCGACGGTATCGGTGAGGTGTGGTGGCAGGCGCTCGAGGACATTGTCGCTGCCAACAACAGTCTGGCGGTCATTCACCGGGAAGAAGCCGAGTATCACGTGACCGCCAGTCTCGCGGAGAAGCGCGCCGCCTACGATGCGCTCTACGCCAGGATGCGAGCGATGCCGGAAGAGGAGCGCGTCGAACTCATTGGCGACCTCGCGGCTCGCTACGGCATGGATCTCGGTGCGCATTGCCGCGCGCTGATCATGGATTGGTCGGAACTCGCGACGTTCGCCGATGAACCTCTCTGCACCATCGGCGCCCACACGGTGCACCACTACGAACTGTCAAAACTCTCAACGGCCGACGCGCGTAGCGAGATGGAACAATCGGCTCGAATCATCAGGGCGCAGTTCGGCAGGCAACCGAGGCACTTCTCCTATCCGATCGGTAGCACGGTCGCGGCAGGCGAGCGTGAGTATGCCCTGGCGCGCGAGGCTGGGTTCGAAACGGCGGTGACAACGCGGCCGGGAGGTCTCTATGCCTCACATAGGGATAGCCTCAACGCCTTGCCGCGAGTCTCGCTCAATGGGCTGTTCCAGGCTCGACGCTATGTTGATGTCTTCGCCGCACCGGACCTGTTTTCGCTGCTGGGCAAATAGGGTAATGCAAGCGCGCTCAGTCCGAGCCTCCGCAAGGAACACCGATGTCTGATCTCTTCGTCGACGGCGCCCACCCCGTGTCCGGAACCATCCGCCCTTCCGGCAACAAGAACGCCGTGCTGCCCATGCTCTGCGCCACGCTCCTCACCGAGGACGAGGTGACACTGACCAACGTGCCCGAGATCAGCGACATCGATAAACTTGTCGAATACTTCCGCTCCAAGGGCTCGCGCGTCGAGCGGGATCTGGCAGCACGGACGTTGACGATCCAGCATGATTTCACCGCCTTCGCGGACGCGGACGCCGAACTGCCGGTGGGCATCCGGGCTGCGGTTCTGCTGCTCGCGCCGGTGTTGCTCCGCTCCGATCACTTGATCTTCGATACCGAAGCCAAGGGCTGCGCGCTGGGAGTCCGTGAGATCGACCCGCACCTCGAAATCCTCGAGAGTTTTGGCGGCACCATTGCATCAACGCATCCCTATAGGATCGAGCGCCGTGGCGAGATCCGTGGGGCGACGTTGTGGCCCGACTATGCCTCGGTGACCGCGACCGAAACCTTTGTGATGATCGCCGCGGTGGCGAACGGCACCTCCTACCTCAACAACGCCGCCTCCGAACCGCATGTGCAGGCGCTGTGCGAGATGCTGGCGGCGATGGGCGCGGACCTCGACGGCATCGGCACGTCAAAACTCACGGTGCGCGGCGTGCGCCGTCTATCCGGCACCACGGCTCGGGTGCCGGACGACCACCACGAGGTTGCAACCTTCCTCGCCATCGGTGCCGTGACCGGCGGCCGGTTGACGGTTGAGACCGACATGGGCGGGCACATGCCGCTCATCCTGAGGCAGTTCGGCAAGCTGGGCATGCAGTTCGAGGTTGCCGAGGGCAGCATCACTGTCACCGGCTGGACCCGCAAGATCACCGAGCCCTACACCGCCGAGATGCTGCCCAAGATCGAGGCGGCGCCCTGGCCGTATTTCCCCGCCGACCTGCTGCCGCATGCCGTCGGCGTTTCGGTGGGTTGCACCGGCGACATCATGTTCTGGAACAAGGTCTACGAGGGCGCGCTAGGCTGGAGCGCGGAACTGCTGAAGTTCGGCGCCCGGGTGCATCTGTCCGACCCGCATCGTCTGGTGGTGTTCGGCGGCAATCCCCTGCGGCCGGCGACGGTCGAGGCGCCCTACATCATTCGCGTTGTGGTTGCGCTGCTGCTGGCGGCGATCCAGATCCCGGGCGAGTCGCGCATCAAGAATGCCGATCCGATCCGGCGCGCCTATCCGCACTTTGTCGAAAAGCTGACCGCGCTCGGCGCCAAAGTCCGCTGGGAGTAGTTTAATCGCTGTCAGGCTTTGACATCCACCGGATGATCCAGGCCGCAGGGAAGAACCACGACGTACCGGCGATAGCAAAGAAGACGATGAGAACCCACCAGGCGGCGTTCGGCAGCATCGTGACATAGATCGCCGTCGCGACCACCGACCATGCGATGATCGATCCCAGGACTGCGAGCGTACCTAAGAGCTTTCGGGTAGACTGCGACATGGGTCGGTTCCTGGCCTGCGGCATTCGGTCGATTGTCTTAGCTCGCCCTTGCCGGTAGCGATGCCCTGCAAATGGAGCCCATGGTGACGATCAGCGCAACGCAACACAATGCCACGGCCGCCGCGAGCGGGGATCGCTTGCGACCGGTGCGGATCTGGCTTTACGTCATGGCGCTGCTGGTGCTGGCCATGGTTGTCGTTGGGGGCGCGACCCGCCTCACCGAGTCCGGCCTGTCAATCACCTCCTGGCGACCGGTCTCCGGCATCATCCCACCGCTCAGCGAGGCCGACTGGCAGGCGGAGTTTGAAGCCTACCGTCAGATTCCGCAGGGCAGGCAGAATGCCTGGATGGCGATGGCCGACTTCCAGCAGATTTTCTGGTGGGAATGGGCGCATCGCTTCCTCGGCCGCGTGCTGGGCTTTGCCTTTGCCATCCCGTTTGTGGTCTTTCTCGTACAGCGGCGCTTCACCTGGAACCTCGCAGCTCCGCTGGCCGGTCTGTTCGTTCTGGGCGGTTTTCAGGGCTTTCTCGGTTGGTGGATGGTGTCATCGGGGCTGAGCGAACTGACGTCGGTTTCACAATATCGCCTTGCCGCGCATCTGTTCGCCGCCTCCCTGCTCTTTATTGCACTGGTCTGGGTCGCAAGGCGGCTTGAGCCACCAAAGGCAGTGCCGGCTGCACAGCCGGGCTGGCCGGTCGCCATCCTGCTGGTGCTGTTGCTGGTGCAGATCGCCGCGGGGGCGTTTGTTGCTGGGCTCGATGCCGGCATGGGCTACAACACCTGGCCGCTCATGGATGGGCAGTGGATTCCTCGTGGCCTCGATGTCATCGAGCCGCACTGGAAGAACCTGTTCGAAAATGCCCTGACGGTGCAGTTCAATCACCGGCTGCTGGCTTACGGCATCGTCCTTTATGCGGGCTGGCTGCTGTGGCGGCAGGCACAGCGCGGCGGCTTCGGCGGCGTGCACGGCTGGCTGTGGCGGATTGTTGTGCTGATCGTGCTTCAGGTCGTGCTCGGCATCCTGACACTGATCCATATGGTGCCGATCTCGCTGGCACTCGGTCACCAGGCGCTGGCATTCATGCTGGCCGGCGCCGTGGTGGCTTACCTCGCAGACGCAATTCCACGAAAGTCAGCAAATTCAATAGCTTGATATGTGGTATGATGATACCAAAACCATAAGCTTTTGAAAAATAAGAAGAAATAGCGCACCCTTGACGGGTGCTCGATCCGCCCGTATACACCCGCCACGAATCCGGGGCAGGGACGTTTCTGCCCACTCTCCAAGGAACCTGAAATGAGCACCTACACGGCCAAGCCGGACGAGATCCAGAAGAAGTGGATCCTGATCGACGCCAAGGACCTGGTGGTGGGCCGCCTTGCCTCCATCATCGCGATGCGCCTCCGTGGCAAGCATCTCCCCACCTTCACCCCGCACATGGACACTGGCGACAACGTCATCGTGATCAATGCCGACAAGGTGAAGCTGACCGGCAAGAAGCTCGACCAGCGCCGGTTCTATTGGCACACCGGCTACCCGGGCGGCATCAAGGACCGTACGCAGCGCGAGCTGCTCAATGGCCGCTTCCCTGAGCGCGTGCTTCAGAACGCCGTGCGCCGCATGATCCCTGAGGGTCCGCTCGGCCGCAAGCAGATGGGCAACCTGCGCGTCTACGCCGGAGAAGCCCACCCGCATGAGGCGCAGAGCCCCGTCAAGCTCGACGTCGGTTCCTTCAACTCCAAGAACGTGAGGGCCAAGTAATGGCCGAGACCATCAACTCCCTCGAAGACCTCGGCGCAGCCTCGGCTTCGGTGACCGCCAACGCTTCGCCCGTCTACGTGCAGAAGCTCGATGCGCAGGGCCGTGCCTACGCCACCGGCAAGCGCAAGAACGCCATTGCCCGCGTCTGGATCAAGCCGGGTAACGGTAAGATCACCGTCAATGGCAAGGAGTTCAACGCCTTCTTTGCCCGCCCGGTGCTCCAGATGGTGCTGCAGCAGCCGATCGTCGCCGCGGCCCGCAAGGACCAGTACGACGTCGTTGCCACCGTTTCCGGTGGCGGTCTCTCCGGCCAGGCCGGCGCTGTGCGTCACGGCATCTCGCAGGCGCTGACTCACTATGAGCCAGAGCTTCGCGCCGTGCTCAAGAAGGGTGGCTTCCTGACGCGCGACAGCCGCGTTGTCGAGCGCAAGAAGTACGGCAAGGCCAAGGCGCGCCGTTCCTTCCAGTTCTCCAAGCGCTAAGCGCTGGTTGCATCAGACTTGTGCGAAGGGCCGGAGAGATCCGGCCCTTTTGCTTTCGCAGCGACGGCAAAGCCGCAACCCGCGCTTGCGGTGGCATGGTACTGCGGCTACCTCTGGCGCATGCCATCCAGCCCCTTGCCGCGTCACATCCTGATCGTCACCGATGCCTGGCACCCCCAGGTCAATGGCGTGGTGCGTTCCATCGAACTGGTGGTTCGCGAGATCGAACGGCGCGGCATCAAGGTTTCGCTGATAACCCCGGCCGAGTTCAAGACGGTGCCGATGCCCGGCTACTCGGAAATCCGGCTGTCGCGCACGCTGGCAAAGCCGGTATTCGCCCGCATCGAGGCCCTGGCGCCGGACGCAATTCACATCGCCACCGAAGGGCCGCTGGGGTTGATGGCGCGCCGCTGGTGCCGTCGCAACCACTTCGCCTTTTCGACCGCTTATCACACGCAGTTTCCCGAGTACCTGCGGGCGCGGCTGCCGGTGCCACTGGCGGTGTCGTATCGATTTCTGCGTTGGTTCCATGGCGGCGCAACCTACTGCCTCGCCGGGACGCCGCATCTGAAGGGTCTGCTTGAGCGGCGGGGCTTCACCAATGTCGCCGTGTGGCCCAAGGGTGTCGATACGGCGCTGTTCCATCCGGCCAAGCGCGCGCCGACCGAGCATCCTGCGCCGGTCTTTCTCTATGTTGGCCGCGTCGCAGTCGAAAAGAACATCGAGGCGTTTCTCGATCTCGATCTGCCGGGGACCAAGCTGGTCGTTGGTGGCGGGCCAAGCCTGCAACGCCTCGCGTCCGCCTATCCGAGGGCAGTGTTCCTTGGGCCTAAGCAAGGCGAGGAACTTGCTCGGATCTTCGCGTCGGCGGACGTCTTCGTTTTCCCCAGCCGTACGGACACGTTCGGGCTGGTGCTGCTGGAAGCGCTGGCCAGCGGTACACCTGTCGCAGCTTATCCGGTGACCGGGCCGATCGATGTCATCGGAACCGCGCCGGTCGGAGCGCTCGACGAGGATCTGCGCTCGGCAGCCCTAAGGGCGCTGGAGATTTCGCGCACCGCCTGCCGCGACTATGCCGAGCAGTTCTCCTGGGAGGCGAGTGCGGACCATTTCCTGCGCTACCTGCCGGTTCTCGCCTGAGCGGTTCGGCCGGCGCTACATTGGTGTTGCGCCCCTGCGCGTTCGCGGGCGCTACACTGGCGACCTCAGCTGAGTCGGGAGGGGACGATGCGCAGACTGTTGTACGGGACCATCGGTGTGATGCTCCACCTTGGACATGTGGCGCATACCACTGCAGCCGAGGACCTCGCGGCTGGGCTGGAACTGGTCGAAATCAATTGCGCGAGCTGCCACGCCATCGGCTTTACAGGCGCGAGCCCGTTGGCCGAGGCTCCGCCGTTTCGTGAGCTGCATTTGCGATACGATGTCGAGTTTCTCAGTGAGGCGCTGGTTGAAGGCATCATGACAGGACACGAAGCCATGCCCGAGTTCGTTTTTGCGCCGGAGCAGGCTGCTGCGGTGGTCGCCTACCTTAAATCGCTCGAGCCAGTCGCCAACTGACATGTGTGCTTGACCGGACGCGCCATTGGCCACTAAACCGGCATAGTTTCCACGTTGGATGCCAGCATGACTCAGGGAGTAGCAGCGTCAATCGCCGCCGCCGGCTTTGCAGCCGGGCTGGCCGCGCGCGCTCACGCCCCCGCTCGCTAGCTCTCCCCGATGGCCGCCGAGCGGCCGGGGAGAGCGGAAACAGCCGAGCCGCCAGCGGGCCCGACCCGTTGCTTAACCGAGTCACAACCATAATTCCGCGATATTTGGCGCCAAACACATGCAGGTGCCGCCAAACGCGCCGCGGATACCGAGGTCCAACATGAACGACGATTTCCACCGCATCCGCAGACTGCCACCTTACGTCTTCGCCCATATCGACCCGATCAAGGCCAAGGCACGCGCTGCCGGCGTCGACATCATCGACCTGGGCATGGGCAATCCCGACATGCCCACTCCGCAGCACATCGTCGACAAGCTCAATGAGGCGGTGAAGGACCCGCGGACCCACCGATACTCGTCCTCCCGCGGCATTCCAGGCCTGCGCAAGGCCCAAGCCAGCTATTATGGCCGTCGCTTCGGCGTGAAGCTCAATCCCGACACGCAGGTCGTGGCGACCCTCGGCTCCAAGGAGGGCTTCGCCAATATGGCGTCGGCGATCACGGCGCCCGGCGACGTGGTGCTGGTGCCCAACCCGACCTACCCAATACATTCGTTCGGTTTCATCATGAGCGGGGGCGTCGTCCGCTCAATGCCGGCCGAGCCCAACGAAGACTTCATGCGCTCGCTGGATCGCGCCGTGCGGCACTCGATCCCCAAGCCGATCGCGCTGGTGCTGAACTATCCGGCCAACCCGACCGCCTACACGGCGACGCTCGACTTCTACAAGGAAGTCGTCGCCTATTGTAAGGCGCACAACATCTTCATTCTCTCCGATCTGGCCTACTCCGAGATCTATTTCGACGGCGAGGTGCCACCCTCGGTACTGGAAGTGCCTGGCGCCATCGACATCACCGTCGAGTTCACCTCGATGTCCAAGACTTATTCGATGCCCGGCTGGCGCGTCGGCTTCGCGGTGGGCAACGAGCGGTTGATCGCAGCGCTGGCCCGGGTGAAGTCCTACCTCGACTACGGCGCGTTCACGCCGATCCAGGTGGCGGCCGCCGCGGCGCTGAACGGCGACGACTCGGTCATTTCCGAAGTGCGCGGCGTCTACCAGTATCGCCGCGACGTGATGGTCGAGAGCTTTGGCCGGGCGGGATGGAACCTGCCATCTCCCAAGGCCACCATGTTCGTCTGGTCACCAATTCCCGATCAATACGCCCACATGGGCTCGCTGGAATTCGCCAAGCTGCTGATCCAGGAGACCGGCGTCGCCGTCGCGCCTGGCGTCGGTTTCGGCGAGTATGGCGATCAGTATGTGCGCCTGGCCCTGGTTGAAAACGAGCAACGCATCCGGCAGGCGGCCCGCTCGATCAAGAAGTTCCTCGCGAGCGCCCCACGCCTCGACAATGTGGTGCCACTCTCGTCGGTGAAGTGAGCCGATACGCGTCGCCAAACAGGGCCCGGTCCGCGTGACCGGGCCTTTTTTATGCCTGCAGTCCTGACACACCCTTGCATCATTAATATGAGTAGGTTTATCAGCTTTCGACATTGTCAGTCGAAGGTTGGGTCATGCTCATAAGATTTCTCACGGCGCTCCTGCTCATTGTGACCACGGCAGCGACCGCCCGCGCCGACGAGTTCCCGGTCACCATCGCCCACGTTTTTGGCAAGACGGTCGTCGACAAGCAGCCCCAACGCGTCGTCACCTGGGGCTGGGGTAACCACGATGCCTTGCTGGCGCTTGGTGTAGTGCCTGTGGCCATGCCGTTTTCCACCTATGGCGGCGGTGAGGATGGATTGCATCCTTGGGTTGAGAAGAAGCTGGCAGAGCTGGGAGCTGAGACGCCGATCCAGCTTTCTGACAGCCAGGACATTCCCTTTGAGCAGATCGCCGCGGCGAAGCCTGACGTCATCATTGCGGTCTTTTCCGGCATTGATGCTGATGAATATGCCCGACTGAGCCAGATCGCCCCGACTATTGCCTATCCCGATGCGGCCTGGAGCACGCCCTGGGAGGACGTGACGCGCATCATCGGTCAGGTCATCGGCAAATCTGCGGATGCCGAGCGCATCGTCGACGAAACCCTGCAGTTCGTCGCCGCTGAAACCGCAAAATACCCCGAGATTGCGGGCACGACCTTTGCGGGCGTCAACGACTATGACGGTGCCATCGCCGTCTACGACGCGCTCGATGCCCGGATGAAGTTCCTCGTCAACTCCGGGTTGGTTCTGGCGCCAAGCGTCACCGAGCTCTCGCCGAAAGACGGTTCGTTCTACTACAGCCTAAGCTACGAGCTGTTCGACCAACTGGAGAGCGACATCCTGGTCACATATTTCGACATGCAGGACGCGGCGGACACCTTCTTCGCCCAGTCCTATGTGCAGAACCAGCCCCAGTTCCAGCGGGGCGCCTTCGCCTCGCTGGTCGGCATCGAATTTGTTGCCGCGGTGTCGCCACCCAGCGCTCTGAGCCTGCGCTGGGGCTATCCGCACTATGCTGAAATCATCGCGGGCGCTGCCCGTGCCGCCAAGCAAAAGGCTCAATGAAATGCAGGTATTTTACAAACTGGTCGCGGCTGTCGCGGCACTCATCGCCTGTTCCGCCCCGAACCTGGCTGTTGCAGCCGCTCTGCCGGTCACGATCAAGCACGGCTATGGCGAAACGGTCATCGACAAGCCGGCCGAGCGGGTCGTGACCTGGGGTTGGTCCTCGACGGAGGCGAGCATCGCACTTGGCGTGATTCCCGTCGGCTTCCCCTCCTTCCGGTCCGAGGGTTTCGAGCAAGACGTCGTTCCCTGGGTCGCGGAAGCTCTGGCCGAAGCCGGTGCCGAAGCGCCGTTTATCCTCGACAATGCTGCCGGCCCGCCGATCGAGCAGATTGCCGCCTTGAAGCCCGACCTGATCCTCGCGGTCTATTCGGGTATCACCGAAGACGAGTACAAGCTGCTCAGCCAGATCGCACCCGTGGTCCCATTCCCCGAAGAGCCCTGGACGGCCTCTTGGCAGCAGGTGATCACCATCGCCGGCGAAGCGCTGGGAAAGCCCGAGGAGGGCATGGCCCTCGTTGCACGGCTTGAGCAGTTCGTCCGCGACGAGGCTGCCAGATATCCTGAACTTGCTGGCACCAGTGCGGTCACGTTGATCGACTATGATGGCGCACTTGCCATCCATTCCGCCGATGACGCCCGCGCCAAGATGCTGGCCCTGGCCGGGATGATCATTCCGCCCCGCCCGGAGGCTGCCGGTCCGGCCGAAGGCTTCTGGTATCCCATGAGTTACGAGAACGCGGATCAGATCCCGGCCGACGTACTGATCGCGTTCTTTTCCACAACCGAGGCGGCAGACGCCTTCTTTGCCATTCCGACCATTGCGGCTGCGCCTCAGGTCAGGAGGGGCGCTGTCGTCCGCATGGACGACCGCCTGCTCAATACGGGCGTGATTTCCTCTAGCGCCCTCTCGATAGAATGGGCCATGCCGCAATATTTCGAACGGATTGCCGAAGCGGCACGGAATGCGAAAGCAAACTGACCGCCAATAGATTGTTGGCGCGGCAGTCCACATGGCGGCTGCGCCAACATTCCTATTGACGGATAGGGTTGTTCCTATCCATAGCTCGGCGGTTCGTTCCCTGAGTGACCACCATGTCCGACATTCAGTCGTTTCGCCAGTCCGTCGAAGCCTTTATCGCAGCGCGCGGCTGGACACCGACCCGATTCGGACGCACCATCGCCGGCGATCCGCTGTTCGTTTTCGATTTGCGGGAGGGCCGCGAGCCGCGTTCGGACACGCGCAGCCGTATCCTCAAGTCCATGCAGGACCATGCTGATGCCGCGCTGGAAGCGCCGCTTCGCATTGGTGTCGCCGGTTTGGGCAATGTCGGCGCCACACTGGTCCGTATCATTCAGAAGGACGGCGAGGAACTCAACCGCAAGCTTGGCCGGCGCATCGTCGTCACGGCAGTCTGCGCCCGCTCGCGCAGTCGCGACCGCGGCATCGACAGCACTGACCTGCAGTGGTTCGACGATCCGGTGGCACTCGCCAAGTCGGATGCCATCGACCTGTTCGTCGAACTGATTGGCGGCGAGGATGGTCCAGCACTGGCGGCGGTGAAGGCCGCCCTTGAGATCGGCCGGCCGGTGGTGACCGCCAACAAGGCACTGCTGGCGCGTCATGGCGTGGCGCTGGCACGGATTGCCGAGGAAACCGGCGCGCAACTGGGCTTTGAAGCCGCGGTCGCCGGCGGCATTCCGGTTATCAAGACGCTGCGCGAGGGGCTGGGTTCGGCCCGGATTGCCCGCGTCTACGGCATCATGAATGGCACCTGCAACTACATCCTTACCCGCATGGGCAACGAGGGGATCGGCTTTGCCGAGTGCCTCGCCGATGCGCAGAAGCTCGGGTATGCCGAGGCCGATCCGACTTTCGATGTCGGCGGCTTCGACACGGCTCACAAGCTCGCCATCCTTGCTTCGCTTTGTTTTGGCTGCGAGATCGCGCCCGACCAGATCTTTGTCGAGGGCATCACCTCGATCAGCCAGGCCGACATCAAGGTTGCGGCCGACCTCGGGTATAAAATCAAGCTGCTCGGCATCGCGCAGCGCTCCGCCGACGGCATCGACCAGCGCGTACACCCGACGCTGGTGCCCAAGAGCTCGGCGATTGCCGGGGTCGACGGCGTGCTGAATGCCGTCGCGCTTGAGACGGATCATGTCCAGGAGCTGCTTCTATCGGGTCCCGGGGCCGGTGGGCCGCCGACGGCGTCCTCGGTACTGTCCGACATTCTCGACATCGCGCGCGGCACCCGGGTTCCGCCGCTGGGTGTACCGATCGATGAGTTGACGCCCTATCGGCCCGCCCCGATCCGTGCGCATGAAGGCGGCTATTACATCCGACTAAATGCCAAGGACGTGCCGGGCGCATTTGCGTCTATTGCTTCTCGCATGGGTGAGGCGGGCATTTCGCTCGAAAGCGTCATCCAGAGGGCGGATTTGCGTGTTAGCGATCCGGCGGCGGAGGGCATTGCCACCCGCACGGTGGTGCTGTTGACCCACTCCACCCTCGAGCAGACCGTCCGCGATGCCCTTGCGAAGATCGCGGCGGACGGGTTCACTGTCGGCGAGCCGCAGTTGATCCGCATCGAACAACTCTGACGAGCCCCTGCGGCGGGGCAGGGGATCTCATGAAGCTGACCAAGACCGATACGGCCCGACGCGCGGTGATCGACCGCAACCTCACACTCGAACTGGTGCGCGTGACCGAGGCTGCTGCCCTGGCCGCTGCCGCCTGGCGCGGCAAGGGGGACGAGAAGGCTGCGGACGCGGCGGCCGTCGAAGCCATGCGAGCGGAGATGGGGCGTGTCCACATCAGCGGGCGCATCGTCATCGGTGAAGGTGAGCGCGATGAAGCCCCCATGCTGTTCATCGGTGAAGAGGTAGGTGCGGGTGAGGGACCTGAGGTCGACATCGCGGTCGACCCCTTGGAAGGCACGACCCTCTGCGCCAAGAACCAGCCGGACTCGATCTGCGTCCTGGCGATGGCGGAGCGCGGTGGCCTGCTGAACGCGCCAGACGTCTACATGCACAAGATTGCCATCGGTGCCGGCTATCCTGATGGACTGATCGATCTCGACCAGTCACCCATCGACAACGTCAAGGCGTTGGCGTCGGCCAAAGGCGTGCCGGTCGCCGAAATCACCGCCTGCGTGCTCGATCGTCCGCGTCACGCCGGTCTGATCGATGAGCTGCGCACCGCCGGGGTTGCCATCAAGCTGATCAGCGACGGCGATATCGCCGGCATCATCCACGCGGTGAATACCGAGGATACCGGCATCGATATCTATCTCGGCTCGGGCGGTGCGCCCGAAGGTGTGCTCGCCGCGGCCGCGCTGCGCTGCATTGGCGGCCAGATGCAGGGGCGGCTGATCCTGGATACCGAAGACAAGCGCGAGCGTGCCCGTCGCATGGGGATCAGCGACCCCAACCGCAAGTATCGCACAGACGAGCTGGCCTCCGGCGACGTGCTGTTCGCCGCCACCGGCGTTACCGACGGGTTCTTCCTCTCCGGTGTGCGCTACAGGAAGTCGAGCGTCCGGACAAACACCGTAGTGATGCGGTCATGGAGCCAGACCGTGCGCTGGATCACGGCCGACCATCGCCGGAGCTGACGCCGCCGGGCGGGAAAACCCCGGCGCCCCTCTCGACTGGCGCGGCCCGTATGCTTACCTCGGCCTATGGATCAGCCGCGCCAGCATTTTCTCGATGTCGCAAGCTCGGTTACCGGCAGGCCTTGGGTCGATCGACTCGACGCCGGCGCTGCCCGAACGGCGACCGCCATTAGCCAGCGCACGGGGCTGAGCGAGATATTGTCGCGCATTGTTGCCGCGAGAGGCGTCGGGCTCGATGAAGCCGAGACCTACCTCCAGCCGACCGTCCGCGACCTGATGCCGGATCCCTCGACGCTGGCCGACATGGATCGGCTGGCCGATCGGCTCGCCCGGGCCATCGCCGACAACGAAGCGGTTGCCCTGTTTGGCGACTACGATGTCGACGGGGCCAGCGCGGTGGCGTTGATGACGCGCTATCTCGGTCACTTCGGCCTGAAGCCCCAGGTCCACATTCCCGACCGCATCTTTGAGGGCTATGGCCCCAATGTCGGGGCGATTGACAGGCTGATCGACAACGGCGCCGCGCTCTTGATCACGCTGGATTGCGGCGCCACCAGCGACGGTCCGATCGCCCATGCGCGTAGTCGCGGGCTCGACGTCCTGGTCATCGACCACCACCTGTCGGACGCCGAACTTCCCGCCGCAACGGCGCTGGTGAACCCAAACCGGCCGGATGACCTCTCGGGTCTTGGCTACCTGTGTGCAGCCGGCGTCACCTTTATGGTGCTGGTCGCCACCAATCGGGTCCTGCGCCAGCGCGGCGATACCGGACTGCCCGACCTGATGGCGATGATTGACCTGGTGGCGCTGGCGACCGTCTGTGACGTGGTGCCACTCAAGGGCCTGAACCGGGCCTTCGTTGCGCGGGGGCTCGAGGTGGCACGCGCCGGGCGCAATCGCGGGATCGCTGCCCTATCGCTTGCCGCGCGGATCAATGGTCCCTTGAACCCGTACCATCTCGGCTTTCTGATCGGCCCCCGCATCAACGCGGGTGGGCGCATCGGCGATGCCGCACTGGGCGCGCGGCTGCTGTCGCTGGACGACGAGCAGGAGGCCCTGATCATCGCCGCTCGGCTAAACGAGCTCAATGCCGAACGCCAGCGTATCGAGGTCGCGGCGGTGGAGCAGGCGACAGCGGTCGCCGAGGCCGAGATCGCTGGCGGGGAGGGGCCGCCGGTGCTGGTGCTGGCCTCGGCCGACTGGCATCAGGGGGTGGTCGGCCTGATTGCGGCGAGGTTGCGCGAACGCTTCGACCGCCCGGCGTTTGTGATAGCGCTGGCGCCGGACGGCACTGGTACCGGGTCCGGGCGCTCGATGCCTGGCGTCGATCTCGGCAGTGCTGTGATCGCAGCGGTGGAGGCGGGCCTCATCGTCAAGGGCGGCGGACATGCCATGGCCGCGGGTGTGACGCTGAAGCCGGGGCAACTCGGGCCATTTCGGGCGCATCTCGAAACCCGGCTGGCGTCAGCCGTGGCCGCCGCCCGCGGTGCCTCGGCGCTGCAGATCGACGCCGCGCTGACCGCCCGGGGAGCGAGCGTCGATTTCGTCCAGCAGCTCGAGCGCGCCGGCCCTTACGGCTCAGGCAACCCGCAGCCGGTCTTCGCTTTTCCCTCGCATCGTGCCCGTTTCGCCGACCTGGTCGGCACCGGTGGGCACGTTCGCTTCAATCTCGTCTCTGGCGATGGCGGTCGATTGAAGGCCATCGCCTTTCGCGCCGCCAACACCGCGATTGGCGACGCCTTGCTAACAGGCGGCAACGACCGTCCACTGCACATTGCGGGCTCCCTCAGCCTCGACCACTGGCAGGGCCGTGAAGAAGTGCAACTGCGCGTCTCAGATGTTGCGCTGCCGCGAAACTAGCTGTTGATCCAAGCCGTTGCTGCCATCGTATCGATCAGACCATTGGAGAGCCGATCCCGCATGACGTCTCGTTCTATCGCCGTGATCGGATCCGGCATATCTGGTCTGTCCGCAGCCTGGCTGCTTTCCCGCTCGAGCCAGGTCACCCTCTACGAAAAGCAGTCACGCCCAGGCGGGCATAGCAATACTGTCGAGGCCGAGGTCCCCGAAGGCAGGGTGCCGGTCGACACGGGATTCATCGTATTCAACCGCCTGAACTATCCGAACCTCACGGCCATGTTCGACCGCCTGGGAGTCGACACCGCGCCGACCGAGATGAGCTTTGCGGTCTCGGTGGATCGTGGCCGGATGGAGTATGGCGGGCAGAACCTCAACAGCCTGTTCGGCCAGCGCCGAAACATCATACGTGTCGAGCATTGGCGGCTGGTGGCGGACATCCTCCGCTTCTTCCGTGAGGCGGAAAATCAGGCCATGCTGGTGGGCGACGAAACCACCATGGCCGATTTCCTCGTGCGTTTCGGCTATTCGAGTGCCTTCGTCGAGGATCACCTGTTGCCAATCTCGGCGGCCATCTGGTCGACCCCGGCGCGGCGTATGCTGGACTTCCCCGCCCGCAGCTTCGTCGCCTTCTTTTCCAACCATCACCTGTTGCAGATCATTGATCGCCCACAATGGCTGACCGTGCGTGGCGGTGCGCGCCAATATGTCGGCAAGTTGCTGCATAACGCAGGCATCACCCCGGTCACCGATGCGGCGATCGTTGCCGTTGAGCGCAACGCGCTGGGCGCGGCGCTGGTTTTTTCGGACGGATCGCGGCGCCAATTCGACGAGGTCGTGCTCGCGTGCCACGCCGACCAGGCGCTGGCGCTGCTGGCCGACCCTAGCGAGGACGAACGCCAGTTGCTGGGCGCTTTCCAGTACAACGTCAACGAGGCGGTGCTGCACACCGACAAGAGCTTCATGCCGCGCCGCCGCGGCCTGTGGAGTTCATGGAACTATTTGCGGACCGGCGAGCCCGGCAAGGAGCAGCTGAGCCTCAGCTACTGGATGAACAGGCTGCAGCCGCTCAAGACCAGAACTGGGCTCTTCGTCACTCTCAACCCGGGTCATGACTTCGCGCCTGGCAGCGTGCAATATCGAACGACCTACGAGCACCCGCTGTTCGACAACACGGCGATTGCCGCCCAGCGGTCCTTCCATCGTATCCAGGGCGTGAACCGGACCTGGTTCGCTGGAGCATGGCTTGGCTACGGCTTTCACGAGGACGGCATCCAGTCCGGCCTTGAGGTTGCCGAGAGGATCGGTGGCATCAACCGGCCCTGGACCGTTCCTGGGGCGCGAGACCGTGTCGCCCACAACTGGTCGGGCGAGGAGCAGGCGATTTGGGCAGCGGAGTGAACGAGGCGGGGGCGCTTTACGTGGGCGAGGTCGTGCACCGCCGCCTGCGCCCCAAGGCCCACAAGCTGCGCTACCGGGTCTTCTCGATGCTGGTCGATCTCGATCAGCTGCCGCTGCTGGACAAGTGCTTGCGGCTGTTCTCGGTAGATCGCTTCAACGTGTTTGCTCTGCACGTAAAGGACTTCGGTCCGCGTGACGGCTCCTCGCTTGGCGAGTTTGCCCGCGCCAGGGCGCGGGCTGCCGGCGTGACCGAGCGCATCGCTCGAGTGCGTATGCTCGCCTACCCACGCATCTTCGGCTACGCCTTCAATCCCCTGACGGTCTACTATCTCGACGACGAGACGGGCCGGACGGTGATGCTGATCTACGAGGTACGCAACACCTTCGGCGAGCACCATTTCTACGATGCGCCGGTGGCCACGGATGGCCCGCAAATTGTTCAGAGCGCGGCCAAGGCCTTCTACGTCTCCCCCTTCAACAGCGTCGAGGGCGACTACCGATTCACCATCCGGCCTCCCAGCGACACTGTCTTCACCGGCATCGTCGCGAGCACGTCCGAGGGGCCACTTCTGAGCGCGTGGTTCGATGGAAAACGGCGTCCGCTCACCGACCGCGCGCTCTTGAAACTCATGCTTGCATATCCACTTATGACGACTAAAGTACTTCTTGGAATTCACTGGGAAGCGCTGCTTTTGTGGCTCAAGGGCGTGCCCCTGACGCTGTGGCAGCGACGTGCATCGGGCAGGCGCGCGGCAGTGCGCCGCTAGTCTGGATAGATACTAATGGACAAGCTTGCGGTCGATAATCCCGGCGTTTCGCCGAGTGTGTGGACGCACTTGCTGTCGTCGGTCGCGGCCTTTGTCGGCAAGCGGCTGATCGGGCGGCCAAAGCATGGCGCAGTCACGATCACCTTTCCCAATGGCGCTACTCGAACCTTCGGCGATCCGGCCACTGGCGAGCACGCGAGCCTGCGCCTGAAGAACTTCGAGGTGCTGCCCAAGACGATCCGACGAGGGACGGTCGGGTTCGCGCAGTCCTATATCGATGGTGACGTGGAGATCGACGATCTTACCGCGTTGTTCCGCTACTTCCTGCAGAATCGTGAAGTGCTGGACAATGACCGGAGTTGGTTCGGCCGCGCCGCGCAGGACATTGCGTATCACATGTCGCGCGCCAACTCCAAAGAGGGCTCCAAGAAGAACATCTCCGAGCACTACGATCTCGGCAACGACTTCTACGCCGAGTGGCTCGACCCCTCGATGACCTATTCCTCAGCCCTCTTCACCACCGAGGAGCAGTCGCTCGAGGACGCACAGCGCACCAAGTATCGGCGGGTCGCTGAAATGGCCGGGATCCAGCCGGGCGAAACCGTGCTGGAGATCGGCTGTGGCTGGGGCGGTTTTGCGGAGGTGGTGGCGAGGGATTTCGGCGCGCATCTGCATGGCATCACCCTGTCGGCCGAGCAACTGAGATATGCTACGGCACGGCTGCAACGTCAGGGTCTCGACAACCTCGCGAAGCTGCATTTCGAGGACTATCGCGACACCCAGGGTCAGTATGACCACGTGGCCTCCATCGAGATGATCGAGGCGGTTGGTGAAGAGCACTGGCCCAGCTACTTCAAGACGGTGCACGACCGCTTGAAGCCGGGTGGCACGGCTGCGATCCAGGCCATCACCATCAGCGAGCAGGATTTCGAGGACTATCGTTCCCGGCCCGACTTCATTCAGCGTTTCATCTTTCCGGGCGGTATGTTGCTGACCAAGAAGGCCATGCAGGAGCAGGGGGATAAGGCAGGGCTGGTGCTCGAGAACGTTGAGACGTTCCGGCTGTCCTACGCCAAGACGCTGCGGCTTTGGCGTGAACGCTTCCTCGAGCGCTGGCAGGTGGTGAAGGGCCTCGGCTACAGCGAGGATTTCCGCCGCAAGTGGACCTATTACCTGAGCTATTGCGAGGCCGGCTTTGCCGAAGGCTCAATCGATGTGGGCATCTACCAGTACCGCCGGCCCGTCTGAGGACGGCTATTTCGGCGGCATCATCCGGTCGGTAATGGCAAAGAACAGTGGATAGGGCAGCATCCGCATCAGCTTGAGCGGCCACACCAGCCGCCGCGGAAAGACGATTTCGAAGCGAGTGGTGTCCAGGATGCCTGCGACCATGCGCTGGGCGGCTTCCTCGGTCTCGAGCAGGAAGGGCATCGGGAAGTCGTTCTTGGCCGTCAGCTCGGACTTGAAGAAACCCGGGCAGACCATGCGCACCGCAATGCCGCGAGGCTTCAGCTCGGTCCGCATTGTCTGGCACAGGTTGATCAACGCGCCCTTGGTCGAGTTGTAGGCGGCGGCGCGCGGCAGGCCGAAATAGCCTGCCACCGAGGCGACCACCACAAACTGCCCGCTGCCCTGCCTGGTCATTTGTTCGACCACGGGGTTGGCGATGCGCACCAACCCCAGCAGATTGGTATCGACCGCCTGCTGGAAGCGCGCGAAATTGTAGTCGCCCACCGGTGACGGCTGCCAGCCGGCAGCGCCAAACACGAACAGGTCGATCCGGCCGTACTCGGCAACAACTTCAGCCACGGCTGCCTGAACGGCATCGAGATCGGTGATGTCGAGGGGCAGCGGATGGATGCGGTCGGAAGCGGCGGCGACTTCGGCGAGGCGGTCCTGCCGGCGGCCAGAAATCACCACCGTCCAGCCTCGCTCAGCGAGCAGCCGCGCCGATTCCGCCCCGAGACCGGAACTGCCGCCGATGATCCAGGCGATACCGGCTTGGCCGCTCACAGCCCGAACAACGGCTGCAGCATCCGAACGATCCGGCTGCGGAAACTGAGCTTTGCGTCCACGGCGACGAGGCAGATGCAGACGTCTCCCGGCTCGGCGATCGGCTGGTGCTCGACGTCTTCGTCATGATCGGCAATGTCGCCGGCGGCAAAACGCCCGAAGCGGTCGCGATAAGCACCCTGCAACAACAGGGTCAGTTCCTGGCCGCCATGGCTGTGTTCGGGCACCTTGCGCCCGGCCTCGACCCTGAGCAGCATCAGCCGCCCCTTTGCGGCGGGATCGGTCGGCAGATCGGCGACGGCGACCCCGGGACCGGACCAGCGCCAGCGCACGGCTTCGAGCCCGCCGGGCAAGTAGTGCGCAAGGGGCGCGGGAACATCGGTCTGCGGCGGCCGCTCCTGGACTATGATCGCGTCGTCATCGGCTGCTGCGAGCAACCGATCAAGCGCGCCCATGCTCATCGGCGCAGCGGACTCGCTGGCCAGGAGCGCGCCACCGATCAGATCGGTGCGGCGCAGCTGTTCGCGGCAGGCCTCGCACATGGCGAGGTGCGTCGAGACGACAACTGCATAAGGCTCGTCCAGCGTACCCGCCGAGAAGGCCATCAGCGTTGCGATGTCGGGATGGAAGGCAATGGTCAATGCAGGTCCTCCAGCAGCGGGCGCAGCCGGTCATAGGCGAGGCGCAGGCGGGATTTCACGGTGCCGAGCGGGATACCAAGCCGCTCGGCGATCTCTGGGTGGGCAAGTTCGCCAACAAAGCTGAGCTCGACCACCTGACGTTGTTCCTCGGGCAGGATCTTGAGCGCGCGCGAGACGCGGGACACCACCTGGGTCTGTTCGACAAGCGCCGGACCGGCGGCAGCCTCGCCCGGCATTTCGACACTGTCGATGTCAACATAGGGCCGGTTCGATTGCCGCCGCAGCAGGTCGATCCTGAGATTTCGCGCGATGGTGAAGATCCAGGTCGCTGCCGCGCCCTTCTGAGGCGAATAAAGGTGTGCCTTGCGCCACACCATCAGCAAGACTTCCTGCGCGAGATCCTCGGCCTGTCCGGCGTCGGTTCCCAGCCTAAGCATCATGGCTTTCAGCCGGGGGGCGAACTGGCGAAACAGTTCGGCCAACGCAGCCCGATCCCTAGACTCGGCTATCCGCCGAACCAGTTCCGCGGGTTCGTTGTCTTCCTGTCCGCCTTGTTCCGGCAGATCCCGCTCTGTCATGGCAACCGCATGCATTACCGACTCCGCCAAACACAACGATGCCAATACGGGCATGTTTGGGCGGCGGATCACCGGCCCCTCTCGTCTGCGATAGGTGAAGCCTTGTGCGGTGCGCGTCAAGCATGGCGGCGCTGCAGCGAAGCCGCTTGAGCGCGATGGGCGCCCGTGAAAAGCTCACTTGTCTTGGGCGGGGCGCGGCGGCAAATGGGCAAGGCACTTTTTCTGGTAATTCAGAGTCGTGGGTCATGGTGGGTGGATTTCGAAGGAAAGGCCCACGGTCCGTTTGCCTCGCGGCAAGACGCTGCGCTGGAGGCACGCTCGATTGCCCGGTTCGAGGCACATTCGGGGCGGGTCAGCGAGGTGCTGGTCCCCGATGAAGCCGGCAAGTTCTGGGTCATCTGGTCGTCGCGCCACGATGCCGAGCGCAGCGGCGACAGCTTTGTGCCACATCGCATTGCCGGGTAGTGGCGCGAACTTAATCCTGACTTGACACATCATATTATCGGCGGATAGCTGAGAGAAACACTCAGCTATCAGGTGACGACATGTTTCGGGCGCTGCTCGTTTCGCTAACCCTTGGTGTCATGGCCCCGGCCACTGCGCTCGCACAGGCTTGGAGCTATACCGGCGGCAACGGAGAAACTGTCACTCTCGATCACGTGCCGGCCCGCATCGTCGCCGACAGCGGCGCGGCGGCCGCGCTGATCTCGTTTGGCATCCGTCCTGTCGGGATCTACGGCAACAACCCGCCGGACCAGGAAAAGCAGCTGGAGGGGATCGACGTCAGCGGCATCGAGATCGTCGGTGAGGAGTGGGGGCAGATCGATCTCGAGAAGGTCGCTGCCCTCAGGCCAGACCTGATCATTGCGGACTACTGGCCGCTCGACAACGCCTACCAGGGCTTCGAAGAGGCCGTGTCGGAGCGCACCAAGCAGGTGCTGACCCTAGCGCCCATCACCGGCCCCAAGCAGGGTTCGTCGGCACTGCAACTGATTGAGGACTACGCGGCGCTGGCCGGCAGCCTCGGTGCCGACCTCGGCGCTCCCGGCATCGCCGAGGCGAAGGCGCGTTTCGAGCAGAGCCGTGAAGCCTTCAAGGCTGCGGTGGCCGCCAAGCCCAACCTGACCGTATTGCCCGTCTGGGCGGGCACTGATGCGCTCTACATCGCTGCCGCCGCGGGATCATCGGAGCTGTCGGACTTCGCCTCATGGGGGCTGAAGATCATCGAATCCGAGCCGTCGGAGGGCAATGCCTACTGGGAGACGCTGAGCTGGGAGTCGGCAGACAAGTACCAGCCGGACCTGATCATCGTCGACAACCGCTCGCCGACCACGCTCGAGACCGCGCTGGCGCAACCGACATGGACCACGATGAAGGCCGCTGCCGCCGGGCAGGTCGCCGACTGGCCGGCCTTCTGGCTGCGGACGTATGCAACCTATGCTTCCGAGCTGGACAGGCTTACGGCCGCCATCAATGCGGCCGACGAGAACCTGACCGAGTAGCATGATGACCGCCCGCACGCGCCGTCTTGCGGGTGGCCTGCTGCTGCTGAGCCTGCTGCTGGCCGCGGTTCTTCTCGCCTCGATGGGGATAGGGGCTCGGGCCATTCCTCCCGCGGACGTGTGGGCGGCGATCACGGCCTTCAACCCCGAGCAGACGGCGCATCGGATCATCGTCGACCTGCGCCTGCCGCGCACCCTGGTGGGGATGCTGGTCGGCGCCGCCCTCGGCCTTGCCGGCGCGATCCTGCAAGGCGCGACGCGCAATCCGTTGGCCGATCCGGGCATTCTCGGCATCGAGGCCGGGGCGACGCTGTTCGTTGTCATCGGCATTGCCGTGTTCGGCATCAGCACCATTGGCGGCTACGTCTGGCTGGCGTTCTTGGGGGCAGGAGCCGCAACGGTACTGGTCTACACCATCGCCGCGCTGGGCCGCGAAGGCGCGACGCCGGTGAAGCTGGCGCTGGCGGGGGCGGCCGTGACTGCTGCTTTCGCGTCGGTAACGAGTGCCGTGCTGCTGACCAGTGTGGAGACACTTGACCAGGTGCGCTTCTGGCAGGTCGGGGCGCTGACCGGGCGCACCAATGAGATCCTGCTCGGCATCCTGCCGTTCTTCATCGGAGGCATCATGGTGGCGCTGGGCACCGGACGCCTTCTGGACGGACTCGCCCTCGGCGACGACGTTGCGCGCGGTCTGGGCCAGCGCGTGGCGGTGTCCCGCGCCATTGCAGGCCTCGCGGCGGTTATCCTTGCCGGCGCAGCGACCGCCGCAGCGGGACCAATCGGCTTTGTCGGACTGACCGTGCCGCATATCGCGCGCGCCATCACCGGGCCGAGCTATCGCTGGATCCTGCCCTACAGCCTGGTCATCGCGCCGATTTTCCTGCTCGGTGCCGACATCATCGGGCGCGTGGTGGCGCCGCCCGGCGAGTTGCAGGTCGGCATCGTCACCGCTGCGGTCGGGGCGCCGTTCTTCATTGCATTGGTCCGGCGCCGCCGGTTGGCGGAACTGTGATGCCTGCGGCGGTGCCCTTTTCGCTGAGCGAGGTGCGCGGTGTCGTCTCCCTGCGGCGCAATCTGGTGCTCGCGGGTCTCGGTATCCTGGTGGTGCTGCTGTTCGCCTCGGCCATGCTGGCTGGAGACTATCCGCTGTCGCCTGCCGAAGTGCTGTCATCGCTGCTCTCTCCGCTGGCCGGATCGGTCGACCCATCCGCCGATTTCATCGTGCTCGGTGTCCGCTTGCCGCGGACTGTTGCGGCGATCCTGACCGGAGCGGCGTTCGGCCTTAGCGGCGCGGTGTTTCAGACCGTTCTGCGCAACCCTCTGGCCAGTCCCGACATCATCGGCATCACCACCGGGGCCAGCGCTGCGGCTGTGGTCGCGATCCTGCTGTTCAAGTGGAGCGGCATGCCGGTGGCCGTGTCGGCGTGCCTCGGCGCCGTCTGCGTTGCCGCCACGATCTACACTCTCGCGTGGCGGGGCGGGATCACGCCCTATCGGCTGGTGTTGATCGGCATCGGTGCCGCGGCCATCGGAGGCGCGGTGATCTCCTACCTGTTCACCCGGGCCAGGGTGAACGATGTCCAACGGGCTCTGGCCTGGTTGGCCGGCAGTCTCAATGGCGCCACCTTCGAGGCGATGTTGCCTCTGGTGGCGGGGCTGGTGGTGTTGCTGCCGGCGCTGGTGGCACTTTCGGTGCAGCTGCGCAGCCTTGAGCTCGGCGATGATACCGCCAGGGCGCTCGGCACGCGCGTGGAAATGAGCCGCATGGGCCTGTTGCTGGTGGCAGTGTTGCTGGCAGCCTTGGCAACAGCGACCGTGGGCCCCATCAGCTTTGTTGCCTTTCTTGCCGGACCGATTGCCAGGCGTCTTCTCGGGCCTTCGACCGCCTTGCTTGCGGCGGCTGCGATGACCGGAGCGCTGCTCACCCTTGGCGCCGACATGATTGCTCAGCATGGACTTGGCCGGAACCAGTTGCCGGTGGGCGTCGTCACGGGGGCGCTTGGGGCGGTGTTCCTGATTTACCTGCTGATCACCGTCAACCGCGCCGGACGCGGCAACTGAAGGAGCGCGACATGAGTGCAAGTGCAGCATTGGAGCCCGTGTCGCTCAGCGCCGAAGGTGTGAGCCTCGGCTATGGCGATCGCCGGATTGTCGAGCAGCTTGACGTGACAATTCCGCCGGGGCGCTTCACCGTGATCGTCGGCGCCAATGCCTGCGGCAAGTCGACCTTGTTGCGCGGCCTCGGTCGGTTGCTGACACCCTCCGCGGGCAGCGTCTTGCTTGATGGCAAGGCCATTCACGCGATGCCGACCAAACTCGTGGCAACGCGGCTGGGGGTGCTGCCGCAGACGCCGGTGGCCCCTGACGCGATCACCGTCGCCGATCTGGTCGGTCGCGGCCGATACCCGCATCAAGGCTGGTTCCGCCACTGGAGCACCGAGGACGACGACGCGGTGGCCGAGGCGCTGGCGGCCACCGACACGCTGGATCTCGCCGGCCGGCAGGTCGATGAGCTCTCCGGAGGGCAGCGCCAGCGGGTGTGGATCGCCATGGCGCTGGCACAGCGCACCGAACTGCTGCTGCTCGACGAGCCCACCACCTTTCTCGACATCAACCATCAGGTCGAGGTGCTCGACCTATTGACCGACCTCGTACGGCGCGATGGGCGCACCGTGGTGGCGGTACTGCACGACCTCAATCTTGCCAGCCGCTATGCCGACCATCTGGTTGCCATGCGCGGCGGCAGGATCGTCGCCGAGGGGGCCCCGGCCGACGTGGTGACCCCGGCGATCATCCACGACGTTTTTGGGATAGCCGCCGAGGTGGCGTCGGACCCGGTGTCCAGGACCCCGATGATCGTGCCGATCGGCCGGCACCACAGGCGGCAGCAGGTCGGCGAAGCGCAGAGTTGATCAGGCAGCGCCGAGGCTGATGGCGTCCGACGTCCACTCCGACTGCCACTGGCTCTCGAGCCGGTTGACGAACACCGTCTTAGGCCCCGCTGCCACCGTGCCGAAATAGCTGGAGAAGGCGGAATCGGCGGCGTCGCGTCCGGTGGCGATGCGGACGATGCCATCGAGCGGGCAGAGGCGTGTGGCATCGAACAGATACCAGCGTCCACCCAGCCAGCACTCGAACACCGCGTGGAAATCCTGCGGCACCAGATCAAGGGCATAGGCCGAGACGAAGCGCGCGGGAATGCCGAGCGCGCGGGCGAAGCTGATCCCGAGATGGGCGAAGTCCCGGCAGACGCCGGCGCGCAACGTGAAGGTATCATGCGCCGACGTGCTGACATCGGAGCTGCCCTCCAGATAGTCGACATTCTCGAAAATCCAGTTGCAGATCGCCGTTACCTTTCCATGCCCATCGGAAATTTCGCCGAACTGCCGCCACGCAAAGCGTCCGAGCAGGTCAGAAGGACAATAGCGCGACGGGTAGAGGTAGTGGACAACTTCGAAAGGGAGTTCCGCGACAGGCACTTGCGCGATGCTGCCGGGACTGGCGTGGCGCGGCTGGGTTTCGACCTCGGCCTCGTAACGGATGCTGACCTGGCCGGGCCGCAGCAACACGCGGCGATAGCGGTTACCGGTTTCGATGGACTCGTGTGTCTCCTCGAGTGCCGGCCTCTGCTCGATCGCCAGCGTCTCGCTGACAACGCGCTGGCCGGCCACATGCTGCGCCTCGATATTGAGCAGCATCGTGGTGTCCGAGATGATGTTGTAGTCGAGTGAACAGCCGAGGCGGAAATGCATGGGGTGATCCTGTGGTGCTGATCTGCGCAATTCGCGGGCGCGACATTGGTTCCGGGGGAACCTCAACCGCCTGACCGGGTTGTTCCTTAATGCAAGTCTCCGGGGCGAGAGATGACAATCCTGCGCGTCATACACACGACGACCTACAGCTATGCAAAGCCCGTGCGTTTTTGCGAACACCGGCTGCTGTTCCGTCCACGTGACAGCCAGGAGCAGCGGCTGCTGACATCTGAGCTGAACATCGACCCGGTGCCGGCGGACATCCACTGGATCCACGACGTGTTCGGCAACTGCATTACCATAGTCCGTTTCGACACGCCCGCCTCCGAACTGCGCTTCGAAACCCACATCGTGCTCGACCACACGCCCAATCATGGGCCGAGCTTTCGCATCGAGGAGCGCGCCAAGCTTTGGCCGTTCGAGTACGGGGCGGAGGAACAGCCGGACCTGGCGCCTTACATGCGCGTCCACTACCCCGATCCGACGCTGGAGGAATGGGCGCGCCGCTTCGTGCCCCCCGCTGTCGAAACGCCGACCGGCCACCTGCTGGCGACGATGACCGCCGCGATCCGCGAGAGTTTCACCTATTCAAGGCGCACCGATCCCGGCACGCAGGACCCGGCGGAAACACTGGCGCTGCGGCGAGGCACCTGCCGGGATTTCGCCTGGTTGATGATCGAGGCCTGCCGCGTGCTCGGCCTCGCGGCGCGGTTCGTCACCGGCTATATCTACGTGCCCGCTCGCGACACGGGACCGCTGCGCGGAGGCGGCGCGACGCATGCCTGGGTGCAGGTATTCCTGCCCGGTGCCGGCTGGGTGGAGTTCGACCCGACCAACGGCATCGTGGGGAGCCGCGATCTGATCCGCGTCGGCGTGGCCCGGCGGCCGGCCCAGGCCCGGCCGCTGTCGGGCAGCTATGTCGGTGACCGCGCCGACTATCTGGGGATGAGCGTGGATGTGCGAGTAACCACTGATCGCGGTCTCGATGCCGAACGGCAGCGGGCCCTGCAGGCGGGAAACCGCCTGCGTCGCGGGCGCGATGCGCTTGGCAGCGGATCGGAGAGCCGGCTCTAGCCGCTAGTTGAACGGCACCAGCATGTTGTGATCAGCCAGTTCCATGCCGAAGCCCGGGCGGCTCGAGACCGTCAGCCGGCCGTCGACCGGCAGGTCCTCGCCCACGAAAAGCTTGCCGAACACCGGCTGGATCGTCCGCCCATCGGGGCTCGCCGCGACATATTCGCAGAAGGCCGGGCCGGTCTGGGCGGCGATGAACTGATAGGAATAGGGCCCGCTGCCATGCGGCACGACGGGGATATCGTAGGCAGCGGCGTGCGCGGCGATCTTCAGCAGTTCGGTCATGCCGCCCACCCACATCACGTCGGGCTGGACGATATCAAGCGTCCGCTCCTCGATCAGCCGGCGGAAGCCGTAACGGGTATATTCGTGCTCACCGGTCGTCCACTTGACGAAGGGGCAGGCGGCGCGAATGGCGCGGAAGCCCTCGACATCGTCGGGGGACAGCACCTCTTCCCACCAGTGGATATTAAGGTGCTCGGCCGCCCTGGCGAGGCGGATGGCATAGTCGACGCTCAATGACATGTAGCAATCGACCATCAGCGGATAGTCTGGCCCGACGGCGGCGCGATGGGCGGCCAGCCACTCGACGTTCTTCCTCAGACCCTCTTCGCCGTCGAAATGGCTGTGCGGCAGCGGCACCTTGGCGCCCCAGAACCCGAGCGCCTTCACCGCTTCCGGACGTGGGCCGGTGCAGTAGAAGGTGATCTCTTCGCGGCTGAGCCCGCCGATCAGGTTGTAGACCGGCTCCTTGCGCACCTTGCCGATGAGGTCCCAGAGCGCCAGGTCGACGCAACTGATGGCCATGATCGGCAGGCCCTTGCGGCCATAGGGCAGGGAGGATCGATAGAGCTGGTCCCAGATCAGGTTGACGTTGCGCGCGTCCTGCCCGACGACGAACCGGGCAAAGTGATGCCGGATCATCCAGGCTGCCGGCGCGCCGCCGGTGCCGGTGGCAACGCCGACCGTGCCGTCCTCGGTTTCGATCTCGACAACCAGCGCGCCGATGGCGCCGATGCCCCAGCTCGAGCGTCGCTCGCGATATTTCTCGTAGCCCGACATCGGGTTGGAGATCAGCGAGTCGGTGAGCCAGTGCTCGGACTGGCCAGGGCCGAAATAGGTGCCGGCCTTGGCGTCGGGAGCGATGGTATAGACCCGAAGGTCCTTGATGCGGAATGCGGTGCTCATCTGGTCTTTCGGGGCAGCGGGCTAGGGCAGCAAGAAGACGCGCTTCAGCGGTACCTGGGTGGGCACGTTGTTGGCGTCGGTTTCCATCACGTCGGCCATGTGCTTCCACCAGCGCTTCATGATCTCGGTTTCCGGCAGCGCCGCCATGGTGTGATCGTCGGTGCGGGTCAGGATGCCGAACAGGTGGTTGCTCTCGGGATCGTGCCAGATGGTGTAGTCGGAGACGCCGGCGTCCTTGAGGGCCTGGGCCAGCTCGGGGAAGATCTCGTCGTGGCGCTTCTCATACTCGGCCGCCTGGCCGGGATTGAGGTTCATGCGGAAGGCGATGCGTTCGGGCATATTCCCCTCGTCAGCTGCGGTTGGCGATGGCCATGGATTGGAGCGTGGTGTCGCGCACGTGTTCGAGATGGGTGCGGTAGGCAGCGGCCGCCGCATCCTCGTCGCGAGCCATCAGCGCTTCGGCCACGACCACGTGCTGGGCGACACTGGTGTTGATGACGCCCGGAAGCTCGCTGGCAGTGCGCCGGACATCGAGGCCGAGGTCGTACAGCACCTGCGCCAGCGAGGCGAGCAGCGCATTCGCGGCGCCGTCGTTGATTGCCTGGTGAAACTCGATGTCCAGCAGACGGAAGGCCACCGGATCGCCTTCGAAGGCACGGCCGTCGACGGCAAGTTTCATGATGCGGTTGAGCTGCTCGACCGGCGCCCGGCGGGCACACAGGCGGATGAGTTCGAGATCGACGACGCTGCGCGCCTCGAATTGCTGGTGGACGTCGTATTCGGCGACGGCCAGCATGGCATTGAAGGGGGCGACGAGCCGGCTTGGGGTGAGGTCGGTGACGGTGTAGCGGCCACCCTGGCGGCTTTCGAGGACGCCCATCAGCGTCAGCGCCTTCAGCGCCTCGCGCAGCGGCGGACGGCTGATGGCGAAGGCAATCGTCATCTGCTGTTCCGTGGGCAGCCGGTCACCGGACTTGAGGTTGCCGCTCTTGATCATCCCCATGATGCGGTTGGCGACCTGCTCGGCGATCGGCCGCCGATCGAGCGGCACGCCGCCGAAGGCGCTGTCGGCCTTTCGGGCACTCGCGGCCAGCCCGGCAAAGGCATCGTCGTCGCCGCTGATCCGGTCTGCCGCGTCCCTCGCCATGGCGCGCCTAGAGGTCGAGCCGATAGAATTTGACCGCATTGTCGCGGTAGATCTTGCGGGTTTCAGCCTCGCTGAGCCCGAGATCGGCGAAGGCATTGTCGAGCACCTCAACCCACTCGGACAGGTTGGTCGACTGTAAGAGGATCGGGTAGTCGCCGGCATAGATGGTGCGGTCGGGTCCGAAGGCGTCGAGGGTGGCCTCGATATAGGGGCGCAGTTCCTCTTCGGTCCAATCCTTGCTGGCATAGGGCGGCAGGTCGGAGAGCTTCACCCACATGTTGGGGTGTTTAGCGAGATCGTGCATATCCTCGCGGAACTGCTCGATCTTGCCCTGCCGTATGCCGGGCTTGCCGCAGTGATCGAGGATCATCGGCACGTCGTGGATCAGCTTCACCCACTCGCGGATGAAGTCCATCTGCGTGTAGTTGGGATTGATGTCGAACGACCAGCCGAAGTCAGTGAGGAGGTTGGTGCCCTCAATGAAGCCCTCGCTCATGGTGAGCGCGCGCGGATCGGCGTCGAATTCCATGATGCGGCGGATGCCGCGGACGCTCGGATGCTTGTCGCGCATCTCTTCGAGCATCGGGCGAACCTTGTTGCCCCATTCGAGCGGCGCCATCGGGATGATCGCCTTGATCCGCGGGTCGCGCCGCTGCTCGTCCTCGACGAACTCGATCTCTTCGATGTACTGGCCGCCGCCCTCCCAGAAATCAGCATAGCACTCGAGAAACACCATCGCCTCGACCTGAACGTCGCCGCAGGCGCGCCGGTAGTCCTCGACATGGTAGGGCCGCCCGAACAGCGGGTGGCCATCGAAGGCGCTGTATTTCAGGCGCGTCTGGTCCCAGACGTGCAGATGCGTGTCGACGATGGGGAAATCGGGCATCGGCTCCTCTCCGGACTGCGGTCCAGCCTTTGCGGTGGTTGCGCATCTGGCACAGAATGGGCGGGGTGGTAAGAACTTGTCAAACTAATTTTTGTCTGACAAGTTGCACCCAAGATCGCAGAGCGGGTGTCGACCCGCCGCAAGATTCCAGGGGAGGGGACACCGTGTCCATCACGCTATCCACGCGCCGCCGTGTCGGCCGCACCGCGCTCGAACTTCCGGTCTTCGGTTTCGGCTCCGCTCATCTCGGCGAGCTCTACAACAAGGTCGACGAGGCCGATTCTCGCGCGACGCTGGACGCCGCCTGGGATGTCGGCGTCAGGTTCTACGATACCGCACCCTGGTATGGGCGGGGATTATCCGAGCATCGGATCGGCGGATTCCTGCGCACCAAGCCGCGGGACCAGTTCCAGATCACCACCAAAGTCGGCCGCACGCTGCACCGGCCGAAGGACCTGAAGAGCTTTTCGCGCGCGCCCTGGTTGGGCGGGCTGAACTTCGAGGTCCATTTTGACTACTCCTATGATGGCGTGATGCGCTCTTACGAGCAGGCTCTGCAGCGGCTGGCGCTGGACACCGTCGACGCGCTGGTGATCCACGACCTTGATCGCGCCTATCACGGCGACGCGCAGGACGGTCATGAGCGCCAGCTCAAGGACTCCGGCATCAAGGCGCTCGAGGAGCTGAAGAAATCCGGCGACATCCAGGCCTTTGGCATGGGCATCAACGTCAACGAGGCGCTCGAGGGCATTGCCACCGAAGTGCCACTGGACTTCTGCCTCGTCGCCATGCCTTACACGCTGCTGAACCAGGAGAGCCTGAACCGCGGCATGAAGACCTGCCTCGATCGCGGCGTGTCGGTGATCATCGGCGCGCCCTTCGCCTCGGGTATTCTGGTCACGGGCTCGGCCGGTCCTGCGCACTATGCTTATGGAAAGGCGCCGCCTGAAATCCAGGCCAAGGTGATCGGGATCGAAGCCGTCTGCAGGGCGCATGGTGTGGCTCTGCCGACGGCGGCATTGCAGTTCGTGCTGGCCCACCCCGCGGTGGTTTCGGCGATCCCCGGCGCCGCGCGTCCCAGCGAAGTACAGCAGAATGCGGCCTCGTTGAGCGTCGCGATCCCGGCTGCCTTCTGGTCCGATCTGAAGTCCGAGGGCCTGATCGCCGCCGACGCACCGGTTCCCGGCAACTAAGGCGCATCATGGCGAACGAGACGACAGACCGGCCGGTGCTTTCGGCCCGCGGTATCTCGAAAACCTTCGCGGGCGTCGAGGTGCTGCGCGATGTCGATCTCGACCTGATGGCTGGCGAAATCCACGCTCTCCTCGGCGAGAATGGCGCCGGCAAGTCGACCTTCGCCAAGATCGTTGCAGGGGTGCATCGCCCGACGCGCGGCGCGCTGTCGCTCAACGGCAGCTCTGTCGAGGTCAACAACCCGGTCGACGCCCAGAAGCTTGGTATCACGCTGATTCACCAGGAGCCGATCTCGTTCCCGGACCTGTCGGTGGCGGAAAATCTCGTCCTCGGCCGCAGCGAGGACGGCTGGTGGAGCCGGGTGCCGTGGAGCGAAATGACCCGCGAGGCCAAGCGGCTGATGGGCCTGCTCGGCGTCGATATCGATGTGTCCAAGCCCATGCGTGGGTTGTCGATTGCCGACCAGCAGATGGTCGAGATCGCCCGCGCGCTGGCATCTGACAGCCGGCTGATCATCATGGATGAGCCGACGGCGCCGCTGACGCCAAAAGAGGTCGATACGCTGTTCGTGATCGCCCGGCGGCTGCGCGACGAGGGCCGCACGATCATCTTCATTTCGCACCGGCTGGAGGAGGTGCGCGCTCTGTGCGACCGCGTCACCATCTTCCGCGACGGCAACAAGATCACCACCGACACCATCGGCAATCTCAGCGATGCCGACATCATCCGCCTGATGATTGGCCGGCCGCTGAAGGAGTTCATTCACAAGCACAGCGCCGCTATCGGTGAGGTGGCGCTGGAAGTCGAGAAGCTGACGCTGCCCGGCACCTTCCAGGACATCAGCTTTTCCGTGCGTCGCGGCGAGATTGTCGGGCTCGGCGGCCTCGTCGGAGCTGGTCGCACCGATGTCGCCCGCGCCATTTTCGGCGTGGCTCCGGCCGAAAGCGGCGCCGTCCGCATCCATGGCAAGCCTGCCGACATCCGTGAGCCGGACGATGCCATTGCCCTGGGGCTGGCCTTTGTGCCGGAGGACCGGGCCGTCGCCGGCATCTTCCGCACGCTCTCGGTGGAGCAGAACATCAGTGCCGCCATTCCCAACAAGATCGCGCCCGCCGGCATCATCAGGCGCGCGCTGGAGAAGTCGCTGGCGCTTGACTCGGTGAAGAAGCTGCGCATCCGCCTCGCCTCGGTGAACCAGCCGATCGGCGAGCTTTCGGGCGGCAACCAGCAGAAGGCCATCCTCGCCCGATGGCTGCTGGCCGACCCCTCGATCCTGATCCTCGATGAGCCGACGCGCGGCATCGACATCGGGGTGAAAGCGGAGTTCTACGAGATGATCGGCGAACTGGCCGAGCAGGGCCGGGCTATCCTGTTGATCTCGTCGGAAATGCCGGAACTGCTGGCACTTTGTGACCGCATCCTGGTGATGGCGGAAGGGCGGCTGACGGCCGAGCTGCCCCGCGCCGAGGCAACGCAGGAGAAGATCATGAGCGCCGCCGTGCCGCGCAGCCAACCCGCAGGAGCGGCAGCATGAAAGCACTGCGCGGGATCTTTGTCAGGCGCGAGGCCGGCATCGCCGTGATGATCGTGCTGTTCTGCCTCGCCATCGGCCTCTACAAGCCGCAGTTTCTGACTTTCGATTATCTCCGCATCATCCTGATGCTGACCCCGCTGCTGATGATTGCCGCGATGGGACAGATGCTGGTGCTGGTGGCCCGGCATGTCGACGTCTCGATGGGCTCGATGCTGGGGCTGTCGGCGATGGTTACGGGCATGATGTTCCGCGACATGCCCGAAATTCCCTGGCAACTCGGCTTTGTCGTCGCTGTCGGCACGGGCGCGCTGCTTGGCCTGATCAACGGCACGCTGGTGACGCTGTTCAAGTTGCCGGCCATCATCGTGACGCTGGGGACGCTCAACCTCTATCGGGGACTGACGTTCATCGTCTCCGACGCGCGACAGGTCGACCGGCAGTATATACCCACGGAACTCAAGGCGATGAGCCAGCCCTCGGCGCTGTTGGGCATGCCGACGATCATCTTTCTCGCCTTTGCGATCGCACTCTTCGCCTACTTCTTCACCATGCACACCCGCGTCGGCCGGCAGATCTTTGCCCTGGGCTCCAACCCGGTGGCTGCGCCGCTGCGCGGCATCAAGGTGACCCAGTTGACGCTGCTGGTGTTCACCATCGCCGGGGCGCTGTCGGGCCTCGCCGGCATCATGTATGCGAGCCGCTGGGGCTTCGTGAATCCGTCCAATACCGGAGCCGGCTTCGAATTCCAGGTGATCGCGGCGGTGGTGATCGGCGGCGTCTCGATCAATGGCGGCGTCGGCTCGGTGCTGGGCGTCGTCCTCGGTGTGCTGCTGATGGGCTGCGTCTCCGCCGCCCTGCCTTTGCTCGGCATTCCGGGCTCGGCGCAGAATGCCATCTACGGTTCGGTCATCCTCATCGCACTCATCATCGATCGCTCGGTGCGCCAGCAGGGGATCGTCAGTCTCAAGCGGGTGCGAGGATGAGCGCGGCAGACACCAACACGACCAACGTCGCCGGGCGGGAATCCGCACCGCCCCGGCCGCTCTGGCATGTCATCCTCGTCCGTCCCGAGACCATGACGCTGGTGCTGCTGGTGCTGGCGATCGTCTTCGCCAGCCGGCTGTCGCCGTACTTTCTCGACATCGGCTACATCCTGCGCAGCTTCGCCCTGTCGGCCGAGATCGCGCTGGTCGCGCTGGTGCTGACCATGGTGATCATCGCCGGCGAGATCGACCTGTCGCCGGCCGCCAACATGGCGCTCTCCGCCTGTATCTTTGCCTGGGCCCAGGCCTCGGGCGTGCCGGTGCCGCTGGCCGTCGGGCTGGGGCTCCTGGCAGGGCTGGGCATGGGCGCCTTCAACGCCTTCTTCGTCATCGTGCTGCAACTGCCCTCGATCATTGTCACCATCGGTTCGCTGATCCTGTTCCGTGGCCTGGCGCAGGTCCTGGCCGGCGACAAGTCGATCCGCATCGTCGACTGGTTCATCGGCGTCGACCGGGTGCTGGTCCTCGGTATCCCTTTGCCGGTGGTGGTGTTTCTGGCCGCCGCGCTGGTGCTCGGGCTGGTGCTGGCCGGCACCATCTTCGGACGGCAGATCTACCAGGTCGGCACCAATGATGTCGCCGCCCGCCATGCCGGCATCCGCAGCCGGCGCATCAAGCTGGTGCTGTTCCTGCTGATCGGGCTGGTGTCGGCCATTGGCGGCATAATGACCGCCTCGCGTCTCGGCTCGGTGCGCTACGATCTGGCGCTGGGCAAGGAGCTGGAAATGGTGCTGATGGCCATGCTTGGCGGCACCTACATCTTCGGGGGCCGGGGCACCATTCTCGGCACCTTCCTCGCGGCCTGGCTGCTGGTGGTGGTCGCGACGGGCATGACCGTCGCCAACCTGTTGCCCGCCGTCCAGATGACGGTGCTCGGCATCCTGCTGATCGTCGCCATCATCGCCACCAATTTCATCTATTCCCGCACCCAGAGGTAGCGGGAGACACGCCGGTCAACGGCAACAAGACGACTACCCCTTGGAGGAAACCTATGCTCAAGAAAGCACTTACCGGTCTGGCGCTCGGCCTGACCATGATGACCGGGGCCTACGCCCAGGACCCGCTGTCGATCGTCTATATCGGCAAGAACACCGGCAACCCGTATTTTGACAGCATCACCGGCGGCTTCGTCGATGCGTGCAAGGAAATCGGTTGCGAGTTCGAGTTCGTGGCGCCGGCAACCGCCGAAGCCACCTCGCAGATTCCGTTCATCGAGGCGCAGATCCAGCGTGGCGTCGACGTGATCGCCATTGCCCCCAACAGCCCCGACGCGCTGAACCAGGTGCTGCAGTCGGCCAAGGATGCCGGCATCCTGATCCTGACCGTGAACGGTGACATCACCGGCAACGAGCAGTACCGCGACGCGACCATCCTGCCCGTGAATTTCGACATCGTCGGCAAGGACCAGGTCGAGATGGTCGGCTCGCTGATCGGCTACGAGGGCGAGATCGCGATCCTGTCGGCCACCACCGAAGCCCCCGACCAGAACAAGTGGATCGTGGGCATGAACGAGACGCTGGCCAACGACCCCAAGTACGCCAACATGAAGCTGGTCGCGACCGTCTATGGCGACGACCAGCCGGAAAAGTCGACGGCGGAAATGGAAGCGCTGCTGGCTAACTACCCGAATCTGAAGGGTGTTATCGCCCCGACGACCGTGGGTATCGCGGCCGCCGCGCAGGTGGTGCAGAGCCGCGGCATTGCCGAGCAGGTGAAGGTCACCGGCCTTGGCCTGCCGAGCGAGATGCGCGACTTCGTCAAGGACGGCACGGTCACTGCGTTCCAGCTGTGGTCGCCGTATAACGAAGGCTGGCTGGCGGCCTACTTCGCCGCCGGCGTGCGCGATGGCTCGATCAAGAACGAGGTCGGCGCGACCTTCGAAGTGCCGAACCTAGGGACCATCACCATCAACCCCAACAACTCGATCAACACCCAGGCCGAACTGACCACGTTCAACGCCGAGAACATCGACAACTTCAACTTCTGATTGCGACCCCGGGCGCCGGTTCCTCCGGCGCCCGGATCTGCCACATTTGCCATGATGATGAACGCATTCTGAACGAAGCCTGAAACAGGCCCTGAAACGTCGCGTTCACTCAAGCAAACCATTGATAAGTCTGGATTATGTCAGCTCGCCGCCCCGTCCGGTGCGGCGATTTCGGCGTTTCTGGCCCGCTTTTTTCGCTGGTGCGATTTCTTGACGATCGAAGCGGCGGCTCAGGCCGGCCGGTGCCTCCAGAATATCCCCCGCCATGGGGCGGGGGGATAGCTTGGGTGGCTGCAGTCAGCCGGCACGCCCAGGGCACGCCGCGTCCTGCGATGAGCTCAGGATGAGGCGGCCGGAGCCCCTGAGGGAGGGGCCTCCGGCTCTCTTGCCAAGGCATAGAGGTGCCAAGTGGCGTGGCCCAGCACCGGCAGGATGACGAGGAGACCGAGGAACATCGGCGCGAGCGCCACCAGCATCAGCCCGGTGACCACCACGCCCCAGCCCAGCATCGGCAGCGGGCTGGCGAAGACGGCGCGGATCGAGCTGACGGTGGCGGTAACGAAATCGACCTCGGTGTCGAGCAGCATGGGCATGGCGAACACCGTGACGGCAAAGAGGACCAGCGCCAGCACCAGCCCGACCAGCGTGCCGACGGCGAGAAAGCTGAGCCCGCTCTGGGTGCTGACCACCACGGCAAGGAACTTGTCGAGGCTCGAGGGCGCGGAAAACCCCATGAAGATCGCGAGCAGGATTCGCGCCTGGTAGAGCCAGACCCAGAAAATGAAGAGGACGACAAAGGCCATCCAGCCCAGCTGCCGCTCGCGCTGGCGGAACACCGTCACCAGCACCGCGCGCCAGCTGAGCGGCGTGCCGGCGGCAAGGCGGCGACTGACCTCGTAGAGCCCGGCGGCAACGAACGGCCCGATCAACGGAAAGCCGATTGCGAGCGGGATGATCATCCACGGCGCGTCATAGACCATGAGCAGCAGGTAGATGGCGATGCCGCCCAGCGCGAACACGCCGCCGAAGAACAGCCCGTAGAGCGGGGCGCGGAGGAAATCCCGCAACCCGCGCTTCAGCGCCTCGCCAATGTCACCAAAGCCGATCGCCCGCAGGCGCGGCGCCTTGGGCGCCGGTTGTGGCGCTGCCGCCAATGCATCCGTCATCGCGTCTCCTCCCCAGGAACACGTTGCGGGGCCCGAAGGCCCAAGCTTGGCAGCACGATGATCCTAGCGCGGCGCGGCGGGAGTGCAAGGGGCAGGGAGCGGGCTGGGGAGGTGGCGCCCATTCGACCGCCATTCGACCGCCATTCGACCATAGGTCTCATGGCCTTCTTGGCTTGAAAGGCTCCACCGGAGCCTTTCAACCTGCGGTCCGCCAGCGAAGTTAGTTGAAGGCGCGGACCTCCACCGGAGCGCGGCAGGCGATGACCGCCTTCTCACCCCAGGCCAGCGCCGCCGCAAGATCGGGGCACTCCAGCACCCAGAAGCCGCCGACATGCTCCCTGGCCTCGGCAAACGGCCCGTCGGTGACCCGCACCTTGCCATCGGCCGCACGTCGCAGGGTCTTGGCATGCGGCGCCATCTGCAAGCCGCCGACGAAGACCCGCACCCCAGCGGCAACCATCTCGGCGTTGAGTGCATCGATATCGCGGACCATGGTGGGGTCTTCGGCCGTGGGATCGTAGTCGTCGGGCAGGTGAATGGCGACGAGGTATTGGGTCATGGGAAGGCTCCTTTCGTGGGCATCAAAGGGCCGGAGGGCGGCCCTGTGAAGGTGCAACGAACGGGGAAGGGGGATTTCGACAGGGGGAACACGAGAAGTCCTCTGTGCGCCACAAAGCGGCCGATCACATTGGGCAGCCTGATCTAGCTGAGCGAGATGAAGCCAGGCTTCTGCAGAGCTGAATGACACGAGCTTGCTCGCCATCTGACTTTGCCCGCGACCGCTGACCCAAGGCCACCCCTGCGGCCGGCGTCCAAGTCTCGATTGGTGGCAACGACATGTCGCTGCCGCCAAATGTGACTTTCGCCTGTGCGATTCTGTTGCAATATTCAGGCTTTACGAGGGGAAATCAGTTGAACACGCTTTGCCGTTCCAGTGCTCTTGTCGCTCTTTTGTCGATTTTTGCCACCCCGGCCTTCGCTGCACCCGAAGACGACTATGTCGTCTTCCGCACCGCTGCCACTATCAATGCGGCCTGCGGCGGGCTCAAATATCTCGAGCATCAGTCGGCCCTCTCCATTGCGACCGGCGCCCTCTATGACACCACGGAGAACCGCCTCTCGCTCGATGGCCGCATGCCTAAGGATGAATACAAGGCCTGGCTCGCGGCGCTCGATGCAAAGGTCGCCGAGACGGCTGCGGCGGTGGGCTGCACCGAACAGGCCATGCCCTACATCAACCAGGCCAAGGGGCGGGCCAGCGGCGAGACATATATTGGCCTCGTGCTCGCGGTGCATTTTGCCAACCAAACCGACGTGCTGCAGTACAGGGCTCTGAATCCGGACCGGATGCTGGCGCTGCAGCGTTATGACGGCTACCTGCAGGCCATCTATGGGGATCGCTTCCAGGCCTTTGCCGATGCCCACAAGCAGCTCGCCATCGGCAAGCTTCCCTTCATCAATCCCTACGATTCGGGCTTGGGACTCGGCATGGGGATGAGCGACGAGGATTTGAGCAAGCTCGGCAATGCCCAGAACATTGCGCAGGTCTCTCTCGATGCGGTCTTCTTCGAAGTCACTGCCGAGACCTCTGGCTTTCTCGTCCGCCCACGCGTGGTGGATGTCGATTGGACTATCCCGGAGTTGCGTCCCGCCACCGCGCTTGCCGACCCCGGCTATATCGTGGTCGACGGTCCCAAGTTCGACCTGATCGACCTGACGCCCGACAGCGCCGAAACCAATCCCGAATTCCTCTACTCGGTCCTCACCCTGACGCCCGAGAACCGGCTGCGCGCGATGTATTACGGCGATGTCGGTGCGCGCCTCGCCAATGGCACGGCCCGCTTTTATATCCGTACCCAGCCCATCCCAGCCGATGCCGGTTCCTACAGCTTTTTCGAAAGCCCGAACTTCCGAGATGGGGCCTTGGCCTTCGACGGCACGCCGGTGGCAAGCGGCTGCCTCGGCGCCGCCTGCTTCGAGTTTCCGGCGGAGGCGACCACCGCCTTCCTCGATCCGAATTCGGGCGACTATTCGGAAATCTTCGTGTCGACGCTCCCTGGCGCCCAGCCGGTCCCCACGACCCAGCCCCAATCCCTCAAGCCTGGCCGCGTCAGTCCATTCTACGTCCGCAAGCTGCTGGCCAAGTAAGGCGCACCGCCGGCTTGGCGAAGGCTCAACCACCGATCCGCCCCCGCCTCACATTGGATATTCTTTCACCCAATCTCACTCCCCCACATTCGGTGCATGCACCCGCCATCCAGATTGGCTAGTCTGACCCCACGAGTGGTTCGCGCGGCGGGGGAGTTCTGCGGGTGGGGATATACGAAGAGCTGGGCATCAGGCCGATCATCAATGCGTCGGCGACGCTGACCAAGCTTGGCGGCTCGCGGATGCCTCCCGCAGTGCTCGAGGCCATGCGGGCCGCGGCGGGTGCGTTTGTCGAGGTGCCGCTGCTGCAGGCGCGGGTCGGCGACCGGATTGCCGAGCTGACCCGGAATGAGGCCGCATTCGTTTCCTCGGGTGCAGCAGGTGGGATCGTGCTCGCGGTCGCGACGCTTATGGCAGCGCCGAACGAACCCGAGCCGATGGCGTATCCGATGCTCAAGGGCATCACCAGGAACGAGGTGATCGTCTTTGCGTCGCAGCGCAACGGCTATGACTTCGCGATCGTGCAGACCGGCGCTACGGTCGTTGCGTGCGGCGACACGCTCGCCGCGTTCGAGGCGGCGATCACCGGGCGCACGGCGTGCCTCGTCTGGTTTGCCGGGGCGCTGGCGGCGAACTCTCCCCCGCTCGACGATGTCATCGCGATCGCGCGGAAGCACAGTGTCCCGGTGCTGGTGGACGCCGCGGCCCAGATCCCGCCGGTTTCGAACTTCTGGCACTTCACCAGGGACCTCGGTTGCGAGGGCGTGATCTTCAGCGGCGGCAAGGGCATCCGCGGGCCGCAATCGGCGGGACTGGTGCTGGGCACCGGGGCGCTGATCGCCGGTTGCCGCCGGCTGTCGCCGCCGACGCAGGGCATCGGCCGACCGCTGAAAGTCGGCAAGGAAGAACTCGCCGGCATGCTCGCCGCCGTCCGGTTCACGCTGGACCAGGACGAGGACGCGATACTGAAAGGTTACGAGTTGATCGTGCGGAACTGGATCGGGGCGCTCGGCGACATCGCAGGTGTGACGGCGGAGCGCGGCTTCCCGAGCGAGGCTGGGCAACCGCACGGCCGCGCGATCATCCGTCTCGACGCCGGATTGCGGAAGACCCGCGACCAGGTGATTGAGGAGCTGAGGAACGGCGAGGTCTGGATCGAGGTCGGCACCTTGGCCGACGACCCGGGCGCCATCGCCCTCAATCCGCAGACAGTGACACCCGAAGAGGCCGAAATCGTCACGGCCCGCCTGCGGCAGGTCCTGACCAGCTGAGCCCGTTTCGAGGGAGATGATCGATGCCATTCAACGTCAAGAAGCGCGGCAAGCTCACTTATTACTACGAGGGCGATCGGCCCGTTCTCTCGGCGCTGGTCACCGAGGAGCAGGCGGATGGCGACCTCAAGATTCATTTCGCCGGGCTGACCGGCGGTTACTCGGCCAAGGGCGTGCTGGGGCTCGACAAGCTGGTGTCGATGGACCCGCATCAGGAGGTCGCGCTGGTGTTCCGGTGCTGGGAGAAGTGGCTGGTCGACGCGGGCATCTGCTCGTCGTTGCGGGATATCGACTTTGTCGAGATGCACGCGTTCGGGGCACAGCCCAAGACCCCGAACATCCTCGCCGATCCCGCTGGATATGCCGCCGAGCAGGATCGGCTGCGCAAGGCCTATGCCGAGGCATACTCGGCGTTTTTTGCCGATAACCTGCCCGACAATGGCGTGCCCTGCCGCTTCACGGTGCACCTGATCGACTTTCCGGACAAGGCGGCCTCCTACGAGTTCTATTCGACCGCGTTGCTGCAACGCGCCTTGCAGCCGGGTTAGCCTGGCTGGAGGGGCGCCGCCACGGCGCGCGGCGCGGAGGATCACCGGTCGCCGCGCCGTTGGCACAATCGTCATGGTAGAAGCTCAACCATGAGCGAACTCCTGCCGCGAAAGGCGACATTTCCCGAGCCGCCACGGCGCAGTCCGTGGGCCTTCGTGGGCCCGATGGTCTCGGCCATGCTGCATGTCGGGGTGCTGGTGCTCCTGCTCTGGCAGCCGCCGCAGGGTAGCGCCGGCGCCGCGCCGCTCACCGCCATCGACGTGGTGCTGGTGCCGCCGCCAGAGCCCGAAAGCGCCAGCGAGCCGGCTGAGGAAGAGCAGCCTGGGGAGAAGCCGGCGGAAGAGACCGCAGAGGAGGAGGCGGCCGAGGAATTGCCGGAGGAGGCCCGTGTGGAAGAGCCTGCGGAGCCGGCGCCTGAGGAGGCGGCGGCTGCGGCGACCACGCCGCCACCTGAACCGGCCCCGGCCCGGTCGCCGGCGCCATCGGCGCCTCCGGCTGCAGCTGCGGAGACGCCTCCGCCCGAACCGCCATCCGAGCCGGCGACCCGGGAGGCCGCGCCCGAGACCGCAGCCGAACCAGCCGAGCCGGTGCAGGGGTCGGGAACCGCCTCGGAAAGAGTAGCGCCGATCCCGCTGGCGCGTCCCGCGGTGCGAGGGCTGACGGCCCCTCAAAGCGGACCGGAGCAGACCGTCGCGGTCACGGCCGACACGGGCGAGGTGGTGGAAGGCGCGGCCCCGCCGGCGCCGTCGGTGGAGCCCGATCTGGCCTCGCTGGAGCTGGGCGCGCTGCGCAGCGCCGAGCGCTTCTATTTCAGGGAACTGCTGGATGTCCCCAGCATGGCGCGGGCGCGCGAGGTGCTCGAAACGCTGCCGCCCGAAAAGCGGCTGGCACAGACCTGCATTCTCGAGGCCCTGGCCCAGATCGGCAATGCCGGCGAAGGCTTCTCGCCCGACGTCGTGATGGCGGAAGCCTATGCGCGGGCGGAGACGACCGCTACGCGCCTGGCGGCGAACGGCGCGATCTTCCGCTCGGGGGAAAGCTGGTATGGCCTCGCCTTCGACTGCACGCTCAGCGACGACCTGACCAATGTCACCGCGTTCTCGTACCGGCTCGGCGCGGACGTTACGGAGGCCGTGGTGGCACGCCTGAACGGGGGGTAGGCGGGAGGGGCCATGCAGGGCTGAAGTATGCAGCGCTTCGCCCGGAGTGGCGCCGGTTGAAACACCGTTCGTGGCAGCATTTTCGGCAGTCTTCACAACCCGTTAGCTTGGGTGCTCACGCCAACGAAAAAATCTTCAGTCAGCCTCTTGAACCCGAAAATCGGCGCGCCTAGCTCATTTTTGTCCGGGCTGACCGGCCCGGCACTTTCAACATCGTTGTTATGTCCAATGGAGGAAGCTTCATGAAGTTCCGTCCTTTGCACGACCGGGTCGTGGTCAAGCGCATCGACGCGGAGCAGAAGTCGGCGGGGGGCATCATTATCCCCGATACCGCCAAGGAGAAACCGCAGGAAGGCGAAGTCGTCGCCGTGGGGCCGGGGGCCCGCAACGAGCGCGGCGAACTGATCGCCCTGGAGTTGAAGCCGGGCGATCGCGTGCTGTTCGGCAAGTGGAGCGGCACCGAGGTCAAGCTGCATGGCGAGGACCTCCTCATCATGAAGGAAAGCGACATCATGGGCGTCATCGAGCCCGTCGCCGAAGTCAAGAAGGCCGCCTAAGGCCTTCGCCAACCCAGAGTCAAATCTCGTTACGTCTCAAGGAGTGACGACAAATGGCTGCTAAAGAAGTCAAATTTTCACTTGATGCCCGCGACCGCATGCTGAGGGGCGTCGATACGCTCGCCGATGCGGTCAAGGTGACGCTTGGCCCCAAGGGCCGCAATGTCGTGATCGAGAAGTCGTTCGGCGCCCCGCGCATCACCAAGGACGGCGTCACCGTCGCCAAGGAAATCGAACTGAGCGACAAGTTCGAGAATATGGGCGCCCAGATGGTGCGCGAAGTCGCGTCCAAGCAGAACGACAAGGCCGGCGACGGTACCACCACTGCAACGGTTCTGGCCCAGGCCATCGTCAAGGAAGGCGCCAAGGCCGTGGCCGCCGGCATGAACCCGATGGATTTGAAGCGCGGCATCGACCTCGCCGTGACCACGGTGGTCGGGGAGCTCAAGAAGAACGCCCGCAAGATCACCTCCAACGACGAGATCGCCCAGGTCGGCACCATCTCGGCCAATGGCGAGAGCGCCATCGGCAAGATGATCGCCGAGGCGATGCAGAAGGTCGGCAATGAGGGCGTGATCACCGTCGAGGAAGCCAAGACCGCCGAGACTGAGCTCGACGTCGTCGAGGGCATGCAGTTCGACCGGGGTTACCTGAGCCCGTATTTCGTGACCAACGCCGAAAAGATGCGGGTGGAACTCGAGGACCCCTACATCCTGCTGCACGAAAAGAAGCTCTCGAACCTGCAGCCGATGCTGCCGGTGCTCGAGGCGATCGTGCAGACCGGCAAGCCGCTGCTGATCGTGGCCGAGGACGTCGAGGGCGAGGCGCTGGCGACGCTGGTCGTCAACAAGCTGCGCGGCGGCCTGAAGATCGCAGCCGTCAAGGCGCCAGGCTTCGGCGACCGCCGCAAGGCCATGCTCGAGGATATCGCAATCCTCACCGGCGGCAATGTCATCTCGGAGGATTTGGGCATCAAGCTCGAGAACGTCACGCTCGAAATGCTCGGTACCGCCAAGCGGGTGACGATCGAGAAGGAGAACACCACCATTGTCGATGGCGCCGGTTCCAAGGCCGACATCCAGGGCCGCGTCGCGCAGATCAAGGCGCAGATCGAGGAGACCACTTCGGACTACGATCGCGAGAAGCTGCAGGAGCGGCTCGCCAAGCTCGCCGGCGGCGTCGCGGTGATCCGCGTCGGTGGCTCCACCGAGATCGAGGTCAAGGAGAAGAAGGACCGGGTCGACGACGCCATGCACGCCACCCGTGCGGCCGTCGAGGAAGGCATCCTGCCCGGCGGCGGTGTGGCGCTGCTGCGGGCGGTCAAGTCGCTCGAGGCGCTCAAGCCCGAGAACCCGGACCAGCGGACCGGCGTCGACATCGTGCGTCGTGCCATCCAGTCGCCGGCGCGCCAGATTGCGCTGAACGCTGGCGAGGACGGCTCGGTGATCGTCGGCAAGCTGCTGGAAAGCTCCGACTACGCGCATGGGTGGAACGCCCAGACCGGCGAGTATGGCGACCTCTACAAGTGGGGCATCATCGACCCCGCCAAGGTCGTCCGTACCGCGATCGAGGATGCGGCTTCGGTGGCAGGCCTGCTGATCACCACCGAGGCGATGATTGCCGAAAAGCCCAGGAAGGAAGCCGCTCCGGCGATGCCGGCCGGCGGTGGCATGGACTTCTGACGACGCCATCAGGGATGGTATTGCGAGGGGCCGGTTCGCCGGCCCCTTTTGTATTTCGGGCAGTCAAGCAATGAGGCGGCCGGTGCGGGGGCACCGGCCGTTCTGGCTTTAGCGGACGACGTAGACGATCTGGCGCGAGGCCGGATCGACGAGGACGGCCTGACCGTTGATGTAGACATACTGGTAGTCGTAGTCGGGGATGACCTGCAGCGCCACGGTGTCCGGCACGCCGGCACCAATCACCACTTCACCCTCGAGATAGACCGGCTCGATCGGGTTGGAGCTGACATAGGCGGTGACGGTTTCCGGCGGATCGATGATCGCACCGGCTGCCGCGCCGCTGGAGGCACCGACAGCACCACCGATGGCTGCGCCGATCGGGCCGCCGAGCAGTGCGCCGACGATGGCGCCGGTGACGCCGCCGCCAACCGCGCCGGCGCCGGCCGAACCATCATCTTCGTAGGTGACGGTCGAAAGGCCGACTTCGGCATAGCGGTCGGTGAGGACCAGCGGCTCGCCGGAGAAATCGGCAACCAGATAGTCGGAATAGGCCCAGCCGTTGACGTCGCCATAACTCACCCGGCACCACTTGCTGGCATCGAGGCAGCCATCGACATTGGCAGCGTCGCCCGAAGCGATGAAGCCGATGGTCGGATATTGCGGGCCGGGGCCCGAGCGGACGTTGAGATCGGCCGTGGCGGTGGCCGCAGCGGTCTGCGCCAGGGCGGTGCCGGCAAAGCCGGTCGAAGCCAGCAGGGCGACGGTGGCGACAGCGAAAAGATTTTTCATGATAGTCTCCTGTACCGCTCGCTGGGGTGCGGGCGGTTTCGTAGGTTTTACAGTGTGGGGAAGTTGAGGCAGACGCCGGGTGCGTCAGGTCACTGGGTGACGGTCACGTTCGGCAGGTCGACATTGATCGCGTCGCCATTGCTGGTGATGCCACCGCTGACCAGCCACATGACGAGCAGTACGGCGAGAACGACGGCGATAATGATGCCGATGATGCCGAAGGGGCTGGGGCTGGACCTGACCACCGTTTCGGTGGCGGCAGGACGCTCGATGACGGTTTCGCGTTCGATGGGCATGGGCTCGGCTCCGTGTTGACGACTGCCAGACAAACGCCCGGGCCGGGGGGCGGTTCCGCTTAAGTTCCTGTTTTTATTGTTATGCGGCGAGTACGTACGGCGGGAACGACCGGTTTCGTGGACGAACTTCCGCTTCGCCCGGACCTTTCCGGGACGCGGCGCGTTGTGCCTGTGGGTCTATCCCCAACAATCAGGAGAATTCCATGCTGCTTTCAAAAGGCGCGACGATTGCCGTTGCCGATGGCGAGAAGTTCAAGCTGTTCCGCAATGCCGGCGACGAGGCCGGGCTGAAGCTCGAGCCGGTGGCGCACGAGGCGATCAACACGCTGGCCAGCGCCAGCGGCGGCCACCAGAGCAGCTCGGGCAATCCCGATAGCGGCCAGGCCGGCGAGGACGGGTTTTCGGCGGGGAGCGTGCAGTTCCTCAACCAGCAGGTGCTGGGCGGCGACATCGACGCGCTGGTGATCATCGCAGCGCCGCGGGCGCTGGGCGAGATGCGCAAGCACTACCACAAGGCGCTGTCGGCGGTGCTGAAGGGCGAGATCGCCAAGGACCTGACCGGCCACCCGCTCGCCGATATCGAAGGCGCCATCGCGGCGGCCTGATGCCCATGGCGGCGGAGGCGGCCTCGTGCCGCCTTCGCTAGAGGCGGGCGAACACCATGCAATCGAAGATGGCCCAGAGGTGCAGCGTCGCCCCGGCGACGACGAAGCCGTGCCAGACGACATTGTGGAACTTCAGCTTCTCCCACAGATGGAAGATCACCCCGAGCGAATAGGTGACGCCGCCGGCGAGCAGCAGCCACATCGTGCTGGTCGGGAGCGCCGCGGCCAGCGACTGGAACACCAGCACGCCGCTCCAGCCGATCCCGAGATAGAGCGCCAGCGCCAGCCGGCCGAAATGCTCGGGGACGAGAAGCTTGAGCGCGATGCCGATGATGGCGCCGCCCCAGACGATGATCATCGCAGTATCGCCCAGCGACGTGCCGCTGAGCAGGGCCAGCACCGGCGTATAGGTGCCGGCGATGAGGAGGAAGATCGCCGCCTGGTCGAGGCGGGCAAGGAAGCGCTTCACCCCGTTGACCGGGGCAAGGTTGAAGGCCAGCGAGACGCTCAGCACCACCAGCAGCGACCCCACATAGATCGCCACGGCCGGCGCCTCGCTCGGGGCCGTCTCCATGGCGACGATGGCAAGAAGCGCGAGCCCCGCGACGACAGCAATGACGAGGCCGAGTGCATGCACCATCCCGTCCCAGAACAGCTCCTGGGCCGAGTAGGGCACGCCGCGGTGCCACCACTTGCGGTCTTCAAAGGTCGACAGGATCGGCGGGATCGCCACGCATCAGCACTCCAGTGTGCGGAGGTAACGCGGCAATGCCGATTGCGATGCGTGGGGTGGGACACTTTCGCGGGAGCGGCGCGCTACCAGGGCTGGTTGGCGGGCCCGACGGTGAACTCGTTGATCGTGGTGTCGTCCGGCTGGTCGATGGCAAAAGCGACAACGGCGGCGATCCGCTCCGGTGCGATGCCATACTTGGCATAGAGGCCCCGCATGCTCTCGGCGATGCCCTTGTCGCTGATGGTCGTGAGCAGCTCGGTGTTGATCGCGGCGGGGTAGATGGTGGCGGTGCGGATATTGGTGCCCTCCATCGCGGACTCCATACGCAGCACCTCCATGAAGTCGCGCAGGAACCACTTGGTGCCGCCATAGACCGCACCGCCCGGATAGGCCTTCAGCCCCGCGACCGACGAGGTGGTGATCACATGGCCCGACTTCTGTCGGGTGAAGGTGGGGAGCACGGCGGCGACGCCGTTGAGGACGCCCTTGATGTTGACGTCGACCATCTGGTGCCAGTCATCGGTTTTTAGGGCCGAGAGCATCGAGTTCGGCATCAGGCCGGCATTGAGGAAGGTGACGTCGAGCCGGCCGAAGCGCTGGTGAGCAAGCGCGACGATTGCGTCATTGTCGGCCTGGCTGGTGACGTCCAGCTCCTGCCAGGCCACGGCGCCGCCGCCGGCTTGGATCTCGGCTGCGATCTGCTTGAGGTGATCGGTGCGGCGCGCACCGAGGACGACCTTGGCGCCCTTGCTGGCCAGCAGCTTTGCCGTGGCCTCGCCGATGCCGGACGATGCGCCGGTGATGATGATGACTTTGCCGTCGATCATGATGGTGATCTCGATCTCTGTTTGGGAGTCAGGTGGCTTCGACGCGCAGCGGGAAGGCGCCGCGGGTGAGCAGGGGCTGGTAGTTCTCCAGGCGGCCGAGCCGGATCAGGCCGCTGGAATAGCGATAGCCCGCGTAGAACAGCGCGAGGTTGCCCCATGGGGCGTAGTAGCAGATGTCGCCGGGCCGCTCGTTGTCGAAGGGACCGCTGCCTTCGAGGGTGAGTTTGCGCGGCAGATAGGCGATCTTCTCGTTGCTGGAGTAGTCGTCGATGCTGAGTTCCAGCGGCAGCATGTTGAACAGGTCGGTCGCCGACGGATTGTCGTAGAGCAAGCCCGTGAGCGGCGCGCCGTTGAACGTCATCCTGATCTTCATGTCGGTGGGCTCCTGGCTGGCCGGATCGCTGCGGTGCTGCGCCAGGGCGGCCGCGGGAAAGAAGGCGGCGCATAGCCCGCTGGCGACCACGGCACGGCGGCTGATCCGGCCACCTGCGGCGGCGGGTTGGTGGGCGATGGCGAGGGGATCCGGGTGTCTCATGGGAGGCAAGATAGGCCCGAAGCACTCCGGTGATTAGCAGGTGCAATTGGCATAGACTTATCGGATTGTGACATTAATCACGCCGGGGGCGGCCATGCGACGCGAAGAGCTGAACGACATGCTGTGGTTCATGGCGGTGGCCGAGGAGCGCAGCTTCACCAAGGCAGCGGCGCGGCTGGGAACGTCGCAATCGACGCTGAGCCACACCATCAAGCAACTGGAGACGCGGCTCGGCCTGCGGCTGCTGACCCGCACGACCCGCAGCGTGGCGCCGACCGACGCAGGCGAACGCCTGCTGCGGGCGTTGAGTCCCCGGATCGCGGAACTGGAAACCGACATCGACGCGCTCATGGCAATGCGGGACAAGCCCTCGGGCACCATCCGCATCACGCTGTCGGACCACGCGCTGGACAGCATCGTCTGGCCCAAGCTGAAGCCAGTGCTGCGCGAGTACCCCGACCTCACCGTGGAGCTCTACAGCGACAACGGCTTTCGCAATATCGTCGAGGACCGGTTCGACGCCGGGGTGCGGCTTGGCGAGAGCATCGACAAGGACATGATCGCGGTGCGCATCGGCCCCGACTGGCGGCTGGTTGCCGTCGCGTCGCCAGACTATTTCTTGACGCGGGGCAGGCCGCAGCACCCGCAGGAACTGGTCGAGCATCGCTGTATCAACCAGCGCCACCTGCACTCGGGCGGGCTCTATGTCTGGGAGTTCGAGAAGGCGGGGCGCGCGCTGCGCGTGCGCGTCGAAGGGCAGCTGATCTTCAGCACCTCCTACGCCCAGGTCGATGCGGCGCTGTCCGGCTACGGCATCGCCTACCTGCCGGAGAACCTGGTGGAGGCCCATCTCGGTGCCGGGCGCCTGGTGCAGGTGCTCGACGACTGGTCGCCGATGTTTGCCGGCTACCACCTCTATTATCCCAGCCGGCGCCAGAGTTCGCCGGCATTCAGGGTGATCGTCGAGGCTCTGCGGCAGCGGGACACAGGGCTGCACAGGCCGGCGGCGCCGTCAGGGGCTTAGCCGAACAGCTCGCCCTGTGGCGGTGCCGCTGGGGCGGGGGCATCGAAGGTTTCGAGGAAGGCGCTGGCCTCGCGGACAATGGTCTGGCGGTGGCCCTCGCTCATCCGGTCGAGATTGCGATAGGGCATGGCGAGCCGCTGGTTGCCGCCTAGCCGGTCGCGGTTTTCGATGAGGAAGTGCCAGTAGAGCAGGTTGAACGGACAGGCATCGGGGCCGGTCTTCTGCCTGGGGTCGTAGCGGCACGACCCGCAATAGTCCGACATCCGGTCGATATAGGCGCCGGAGGCGGCATAGGGTTTCGAGGCGAGCACGCCGCCATCGGCGAACAGCGCCATGCCATGGACATTGGGCAACTCGACCCACTCGAAAGCATCGATATAGACCCCGAGATACCAGGCCTCGACCTCGGCGGGCCTGAGTCCGGCGAGCAAGGCGAAATTGCCGGTGATCATCAGGCGCTGGATGTGGTGGGCATAGGCGTGCCGACGGGTATCGTTGACCGTCTGGGCGATGCAGTTGAGCGCGGTTTCGCCCGACCAGTAGAACCACGGCAGCGGCCGCTCGGCGCGCAGATGGTTGCTGTCCTTGTATTTCGGCATGAGATGGAAATAGAGCCCGCGCACATACTCCCGCCAGCCGAGGATCTGGCGGACGAAGCCCTCGACGGCGTTGATCGGCGCGCGCCCGGCCTGCCACGCGCCGACGGCCGCGTCGCAGACTTCGCGCGCGGTCAGCAAGCCGAGATTGAGATAGGGCGAGATGATCGAATGGTAGAGGAAGGGCTCACCGGACTTCATCGCGTCCTGGTAGTCACCGAAGTCGGGTAGGCAATCGCTGAGGAAATGACCGAGGGCTTCGAGCGCGCCGGCACGGGTGACCGCCCAGCCGAACGGCTCGAGATCTCCGAAATGGTTGGGGAAGTGTTTCGCGACGAGGGCCAGCACCTGCTTGGTGATGGCGTCAGGTTCGAAGCGCCGGCGGGGCGGCAGGCGATGCCCCTTGGGGAGGGCCTTGCGGTTCTCCGCATCGTAGTTCCATTCGCCGCCGACGGGCTTGCCAGCTTCCATCAACAGGCCGGTGCGCTTGCGCATCTCGCGATAGAAATGCTCCATGCGGAAGAGTTTCCGGCCCTCGGCCCAGGCCGAGAAGTCGTCGCGGGAGCAGAGGAAGCGGTCATCGGGGCGGACGAGGACCGGCAGGCCGAGCGTCTCCTGCCATGCCTGCATGATTTCGAGGACGCGCCACTCGCCCGGCTCGGTGAGGATGACGCGCTCGGGACGGTGCCGGGCGATGGCGCGCTGCAGCTCGCCGGTAAAGTCCCCGGTGTTCTCGGGGTCCTCGAACCCGACATAGTCCAGCGGAAATCCCTGTTCGCGCAGTGCCTCAGCAAAATGCCGCATCGCCGCGAGCACAAAGGCGATCTTCTGCTTGTGCTTGTTGACATAGACCGCCTCGGCGCGGACCTCGACCATGAGGACGAGGTCGCGCGCCCTGTCGAAGCCGGCGAGGGCGCTGAGGCCCTCCGACAGCTGGTCACCGAGGACGAAGACGAGGTTTCGGATCGGCACGGTCAGGCCTCTGGGCAGCAACGGGAGCAGCAGCGAACGCCGCAACTCCTGAACGCAGTGGCCCCCTGCTTTGGACCAGCTCCCTCCTCGCTCAGCCCGCCTCGCCCACCAGCTTGTTCGAGAAGGTCACATACGGGAACAGTTCCGGAATGTGGCTGTCCCAGATGCCGTGGGCATTCATCGCCCAGCCGCCGGAATCCTCGGCGGGCGCGGCTTCGCGATAGGTGTTGAAGCGCGAAAAATCCATGCGCCAGGTGTCGCCGTCGCGCGGTGGCAGGGCGCGGTTGTCGCCCTTGGCGATCCACTCGAGCCCCGACCATGGAATGGCGATCTCCGCTGTCCAGCCGCGATCGCGGTCGGAATCGTCGTTGATGGTGCCATCGACATGGGCCGCCGCGCGCAGGCCCGGCAGGTCCCATTTGAACAGACCGAGGCGGGTGCCACGCGGGTGCGTGGTGAAACCGACGCCGTTCCAGGGTTTTGCGCCATCGGCGTCGCGCGCGAACTGGGGATCGGCGGCAAAGCCGCCCGTCTCATAGGACTCGTCCCAGATGAACAGCGCCTCGTAGAGCGTGCCGAGTGCGTTGATTTCGAACTCGTAATAGGCGTCCTGGCCGGCGATGAAGAGCTCGACGTCGTTTTCGCTCCAGATCAGCGAGTCGCGCTCGGTGAGCTTGGCGGCAACGACCGGCTCTTCGACCCAGAACCCGACATAGAGATGCGTATCGTCCCAGAGGACGGCCGCGCGGGTGTCGTGGATCGTCGGCCGCCCGCTGATCAGATCGACAAAGCGGGGCGAGCGCGGCGCCAGCTGCCAGGCCTGCTCGTCAAGCTTGCCGTCGATGGTCAGCGGCTCGGGGGCGCGATAGGCGGTGATGCGCGCGATGCGGTCGTCGGGCCAGGGGAAGGGCGAGGCGGTTGCGGTGGTCATGGGCGATTCCGGTGAGTAATTGCCGGAGGGTAGGCGCAGCACCATGCCGCGTGCCAGCGTATTTTCGCGGGCTAAAGGACTCCGCGCAGTCTCGAAGGGGCGATCAGGCGCCGACGCCGACCTTTCCTGCGGGCCGCACCAGCGAGGCCACCGCCTCAAGCAACTGGTCTTCGGTGAAAGGTTTGCCGACCACCGGGACATCGCCGACGAGTTGTTTGAGGTCGCTGGGGCTGGAGCCGGTGCAAAACATCACGCGCTGGCCGAGGCCGCGGAGCTTGCGGGCAAAGTGGATGGTGTCGTCGCCGCCGACCCGGAAATCGAGGACAATGGCGGCAAACTCGTCCGAACCGATAGCCTGCTCGGCCTCGTCGAGACTCTTGGCGTGCACCGGCGCGTAGCCGGATTCGGACAGGGTATGGGCCATGTCCATTCCGATGAAGATATCGTCTTCGACAAGCAGGAGCTTGGGGGCGCTCATGGCGGATTCCTTTCGTTGTTCGGGTTTGCCCGACAACCTGAGGAATGCGCAGGTCTGTTCCGCTCAGCTGCGACCTGATGAGGCGCTAGCAAACGCGCCGGCTCGGCTGATCTGACCGCAAATCACCATTTGCGAGCCGAACGCGCAATTCACTTTGACATGCGCGACGGCGGTTTACGGCTACGTCAAGGGATCGAACGGGCGACGCCCGGGTCAACTCACGCGGCCGTCGACGACGCGGATCTGGCGGCGACAACGGGCGGCGACTTTGTCGTCATGGGTGGAGATCAGGTAGCTGGTGCCCTCGGCACTGCCGATCTCGGCGATGAGATCCAGCACCTGCTCGGCCGATTCCCTGTCGAGGCTGCCGGTCGGCTCATCGGCCAGCACCAGTTCCGGCTGGTTCATCAGGGCACGGGCGATGGCGACGCGCTGTTTCTGGCCGCCGGAGAGCTGGGTCGCCCGGAAGTCGGCCCGCTGCTCGAGCCCGACGCGGCTGAGGAGGTGCCGCGCCCGGTCGCGCGCCCTGGCGGTCTCGCGCCGGTCGCGCAGCGCGGCGGGGAACATGACGTTCTCGAGTGCGGTGAAGTCGGGCATCAGGTGATGGAACTGGAAGACGAAGCCGATATGGGCGTTGCGAAACTCGGTGAGCTCGGCATCGCTGGCCGCCGCCAGATCGACGCCCAGCATCGTGTGGGCGCCGGACGTGGCGCGGGCGAGGGTGCCGAGAATGGTCAGCAGGGTGCTCTTGCCCGAGCCGGATGGGCCGAGCAGGGCGCAAAGCTCCCCCTGCCGCAGCTCGAGATCGACGCCCTTGAGCACGCGCGTCTCGATCTCGCCATTGACGAAGGTCTTGGTGAGGTCGCGAACTTCGACGAGGGGCGCGGCGCTCATTGCGAGATCACCGTCACCGGCTCCACCCGCGCGGCGGAGCGCGAGGGGAGGATGGACGCGAGCGTTGCGGCGATGGCGGTGAGGATGAAGGCGAGGTCGTAAGCGCCGAGCCGGACATCGACCGGCAAGCCGCCGGGTGGCGCAAGTTCCGGCACCGGGAAGGGCGAGAGGGCGAGAAAGCCGAGGCCTGCGCCGATCAGCCCGCCAAGAACGCCGATCAGTGCGCCCTGGATGATGAAGACCAGCGTGACGAAGCCGCGGGTGGCGCCCATGGCCCGCATGATGCCGATCTCGGGCCGACGCCGATAGGTGGAGAGCGACAGCGCGCTCGCGACGCCGATGACGATGGTGATGAGCGCAAAGGCCTTGATCAGGTTGCCCGAACTGGCCTGGGCCCTCAACCCATCGAGCAGTTGCGCATTGCTGGCTGTCCAGGGTGTCGCATCGAGCCCGGTTTCGGCAGCAATGCGGGCGGCGACCTGGTCGGCCTGATAGAGGTCGGTGAGCTTGATCTCAACCCGCGACAGTCCCTGTGGCACTTCGAACAGCGTCCGGGCGGCGGAAAGCGTCACGAACGCGGCGCGGCTGTCGAGCGCGTCGACGCCAATCTCGAACAGGCCGCCGACGAGAAAGGGCCGCTCGATGCCGCGATCCGACTGGAGGCGCACGACCTGGCCGACATTGACGCCGAGATCGTCGGCGAGCTTCTGACCCAGGATGATGCTGCTGGAGGTGAGGGCGGTCGAGCCAGCGGTGAGCCGGCTGTCGAGATCGGCTATGGCCGAGACCTTGTCGGGCTCGACGCCGGTGACCGACACCGCGGCGCGGACCTGGCCACGCACCATGAAGCCATTGCCGACCACCTGCGGCGAGATCGCCTGGACCTCGGGCATGGCGCCGATGGTCGGCAAGAATGCATCGGCAGTGCGGAGCAGTTCGCGCCGGGAACTGGAGCGCTGCCGGACCAGCAATTGCTCGACATCGCCGTCGGCGGCGATGGCGTCGGCACTGCGGTCCGGCGCCTCGATGGTGACCTGCGATATGTCGCCGACGGTCCTCTGCACGAGAAACACGGCCAGCCCGCCGATCAGCGCGCTCATGAACACGAAGACGAACACGCCGACCGCCACGCCGGAAATCAGCAGGGCCGTCTGCCCCTTGTTGGCGGTCAGGTAGCGGAAGGCGACCTTGAGGACGAAGGGCATGTCAGCTGCCCGCCGCCGCGACGGCCTGCCCGACCTTGACCCGATCGGGGTCGAGGATCACCCGGTCGCCGGCTTCGAGGCCGGAGGTGATCTCCAGCCGGTCGGCCGGCCAGTCGACAAAGCCGACATCGCGCTCGGCGGCGATGCCGGCGGCATCCACCAGCACGAAGGCGCGCGTGCCTTCAGTGCGCAGTGCCGCGCGGGGAATCGACACCGCATCGGGGCTTTCGGCGACGATGATATTCGCATTCACGGTCAGCCCGATGGGCAGCGACACCGCGGTGTCGAAGCCGATCTTGATGGCGCGCCCGCCGGTTTCGGGATCGACGGTGGGGGCAGCGAAGGTGACCTTGCCGGCAAGCGCCGCGGTGCCGCCTGCGGGTTTCAGCAGCGCGGCCAGCCCGACCTTGATCTGCGCCGAGTAGAGTTCGTCGACATCGGTCTCGACGACCAGTTCGCGCAGGTCCGCAATGGTGAAGAGCTCCGATTGCGCATCAACGATCTGGCCCTGCTCGGCAGCGCGGGAGAGGATCACGCCATCGAAGGGCGCGCGGAAGGCATATTGGTCGAGCTGGTTGCGGGCCTGATCGACGAGGGCCTGCAGGCGGGAGACCTCGTTCACCGCGGCTGCAAACTCGGCTTCGGCATCGTTGAGCGTGGCCCGGGTGACATTGTCCCCGAGCGCCTTCGCACGCTCGAGGCTGGCGCTCGCCTGGTCGCGCCGCACCACACCGGCTTCGAGCGCAGCTTCGGCCTGGGCGACGAGGGCCTTGGGCTGCACGTCATCGAGTTGCGCGATCATCTGGCCGGAAATCACGGAGTCCCCGATATCGGCGCTCACCGACACCAGGCGGGCCTGTACCGTCGACCTCAGCACCACGCTGCGCCGCGCCGCGACCCGCCCGTTGACGGCTAGGACCTGCGAGACCGGCCCGCGCGCGAGCGTTTCCATCGCGACCGAGACTGGACGCGGCGACCACGGGCGGGCGATGGCGAGATAGATGCCGATCCCGGCGACGACGAGGGCCAAGGCCAGCATCCAGCCAAGTTTGCGGCGTGACTTCCTTAAGGGACGCGAAGACGTCTCAGCCATGCTGCAATTTCCTATGACACATGTTATAAAGAACCTACATGACGGCGTGCCGCTTGGGAAGCGGCGACAGCGATCAACAGGAAGCGAGACGATGGCCCGACCGTCCGGCAGCCGAGACAAACAGTTCGAGGAGCGCCGCAGTGCGCTGATCGCGCTGGCTCGCCAACACCTGTCGCAGCCGCATGGGCGCAATGCCAGCTGGCGCGACCTCGCGAACGCCTGTGGTGTCTCGGCCTCGACCCTGGCGCATTATTTCGGCGACCGGCAGCACCTCGTCTCGGCGATTCTCGAGCGGGCGCGCCAGGAAGGCGACGTCTATCTGGCGATGGCCGCGCGACCGGCCGACGACTTCGCCGTCTCGGTGCGCGAACTGGTCCGCATGCTGGGGCAGGGGCTGGATCGCGGCGTGCTGGCGCTGCAAGTGATCGGGTTGAGCGAGGGCCTGGGCAATGCGCTATCGGCAGAGGCCTATCTCGGGCATCACCTTGAGCCGATGCTTGGCGCCATCGCGGCGCGGCTCAAGGCGCATGTGGACCGCGGCCAGATGCGGCAGGTGGCCACGCGCTTTGCCGCCATCGGACTGTTGTCGCCCATGGTGATTGCGAGGCTGCACCAGGCGGAGCTGGGCGGCCGCAGCCACTACCCGATGGCGCTCGCCGATTTCGACGACGCGCATGCCGAGGCGTTCATTCGGGGACATCGGAGCGACCCCCAATGAGCTGGCGACAGGTCAGAACCGGCCGAACGTCACCGGCTCCGGGACGATCTGGGCGAGGAGCTCGTCGATCTCGCGCTGGGTGATCGGGTCGAGCGCCGTCGTCGGGCTGCGCACATAGGCATGGCGGATGACGCCGCGACGGACCAGCAGCTGCTTGTGCATGGAATAAAAGATATCGCCGCCCTGCGCGCCGAGGCGGTTGATCGCCATGATGGTGGCATCGAACCTGGTGCGGGCCGTGGCCTCGTCGCCGGCCTGGAAGGCGTCCCAGACGGCAACGAAATCGGCAGGCTGGCTGCAGAACGGCATGGTGCCGTGCGCGCCGCGGCGCATTTCCTCGATGAAATAGCTGCCGCCGGCGCCACCGAAGATCGTCAGCCGGTCGCCGACGGCGGCGGACATCGCCTGCACCTTGGACGTGACCGGCAGGGTTTCGACCTTGATGTAGCGTACGTTCCTGCAGGCATCGGCAAGCTTCAGCGCCATGCCCGGCGAGATCGGACCCTGTGGCACGTCTTGCAGGATGATCGGGATGCCGACGGCGGCGTCGATGGCCTTGTAGTAGTCGAAGATTTCCTCGGGACTGGCCGGCCAGAAACCGGGCGGGATGATCATCAGCGCATCGGCTCCAGCGGCCTCGGCGGCTTTCGAGTAAAACACCGCGAGATCGGTGCCATTGGCGCCCGAGTTGATGATGACCGGCACGCGGCCGCTGACCGCCTTGATGGTGGCGCGGGTGATCTGGGCGCGTTCGGCCTCGTTGAACTTGAACACTTCGCTGCCCAGCGCCACGCCGAGGCCATGCACGCCCGCCGCCACGTTGAAGTCGATGAGGTTGGCAAGGCTCTCCTCGTCGATCCGCCCGTCGGGGAAGAAGGGGGTGACGAGGATGGGGACGACGCCCCGGATTGCGGCCGAACTCATGGGTCTCGCTCTCTTATGATCTGGCGGAATTTTCGAAGTGGAACATTTCCTTGACCGGATATTGCACCGGCGAGAAATCGGGATTGGTTTCCATGTAGGGCGCCATCATCTCCC
>CAYNRZ010000002.1:0-335258 GCA_964399695.1 uncultured Devosia sp.
TCCGGTGGCGATGAGTGCCGGCGAAATCGGCGGCTTCGTGCCGCTCCTCGCCAGCCCCACTGCGGCCAATCTCAGGCGGGTGTTCTTCTTGTCCGAAGGGCTGAAGAAGCTCGGATTGCGCGGCGCCGACAAGCCGGTGTTCCGGCGCGTGCATGTGGTCGGTGCAGGCGTGATGGGCGGCGATATTGCCGCCTGGTGCGCCCTCCGCGGCATGGGCGTGACGCTGCAGGATCTGGACATGGATCGGATCAAGCCAGCGCTGGATCGCGCCAGCAAGCTGTTCAGGAAGCGGCTCAAGGGCAAGACCGAGATTGATAATGCCGTCGCCCGGCTCGAGGCCGATCCGGCGGGCAAGGGCCTCGCCCGCGCCGACGTCATCATCGAGGCGGTGGTCGAAAAGCTCGAGATCAAGCGGCAGATCTTCGCCGATGCCGAAGCGAGGGCGAAGCCCGAGGCGATTCTTGCCACCAACACATCCTCGATCGAGCTCGAACGCATCGCCGAAGGTCTGGTCAATCCCAGCCGGCTCATCGGGCTCCACTTCTTCAACCCGGTGGCGCAACTGCCGCTGGTCGAGGTGATCCGCTCGAAGTTCAACACCGATCTCGACATCGCCCGTGGCGCGAGCTTCGCCATCGCCATTGCGAAGAGCCCGGTGGTGGTCAAGTCCGCCCCCGGCTTCCTCGTCAATCGCGTCTTGATGCCGTACATGCTGGCGGCGGTGAATCGGGTCGAAGCCGGCGAAAGCCCGGAACTGCTCGATGCCGCCGCTGTTGCCTTCGGCATGCCGATGGGCCCCGTAGAGCTGATGGACACCGTCGGGCTCGATATCGGCCGCTCGGTCGCCGATGAACTCGGCCATCCCGTGCCGGAGACCAGCCGGTTCAGCCAGTTGATCGCGGCGGGCAAGCTCGGACGCAAGTCCGGCGAGGGCTTTTATCGCTGGGTTGACGGCAAGGCGCAGAAGGGCGAGACCCCGCCGCATGCCGACCTCGCCGGGCTCGGCCGCGACTTGGTGCAGCCGATGGTCGACATGACCGAAATCGTCGTCACCGAGGGCGTGGTGGCCAGTGCCGATCTTGCCGATATCGGCGTTATCCTGGGGACCGGGTTCGCGCCCTTCCTCGGCGGGCCGCTCAAGGCCCGCGCAGACGGGAGGGTTTGACCATGGCCGAGTGTCGCAGGATCGCCATTGTCGGCGGCGCCCGCATCCCCTTCCAGCGGGCCTATACCGGCTATGCCGAGCAGGGGAACCTCAGCATGCTGGGCGGCGCCCTCAAGGGGCTCGCCGACAAATACAATCTCAAGGGTGAGAAGATCGGCGAGGTGATGGCCGGCGCGGTGCTCGCCCATAGCCGCGACTTCAACCTCGCGCGTGAAGCCAGCCTCGATGCCGGGTTCTCGCCACTCACCCCCGGCACCAATGTGCAGATCGCCTGCGGCACGAGCCTGCAAGCCGCACTCGTCCTCGGCGCCAAGATCGCGACCGGCGAGATCGACAGCGGTATCGCGGCGGGCAGCGACACGGTCTCCGACAGCCCTATCGTCTTCGGCGACAAGTTCCAGCATCGGCTGATCGCCCTCAACCGCGCCCGCTCGCTCCGGGAACGGCTTGCCGCCTTCAAGGGCGTCAACCTCGGCGAGTTGAAACCGGTCGCCCCATCGACCTCCGAGCCTCGCACCGGCCTCAGCATGGGCCAGCATTGCGAGCTGATGGCGCGACAGTGGGGGATCACCCGCGAGTCGCAGGACGAGCTGGCGCTGGCCAGCCATCGCAACGCCGCCCGCGCCATCGACGAAGGCTTCCACGACGACCTGATCGTCCCCTTTGCCGGGGTGCTCAAGGACAACAATGTCCGCGCCGACACCAGCCTCGAAAAGATGTCGGCGATGAAGCCCGCCTTCGACCGCGAGTCCGGCCACGGCACGCTGACTGCCGCCAATTCCACCCCGCTCACCGATGGTGCCTCATCCGTGCTGCTGGCCAGCGAAGACTGGGCCAGGGCACGCGGCCTGCCCGTCCTTGCGTATCTCTCGATGGGGCAGGTCGCCGCCAACGACTTCGCCCATGGCGATGGCCTCTTGATGGCCCCAACCATCGCGGTTTCCGACATGCTGCGCCGGGCCGGACTCGGCTTTGCCGATATCGACCTGTTCGAGATCCACGAGGCCTTTGCGGCGCAGGTGCTGGCAACGCTCAACGCCTGGGACGATCCCGACTATAACCGCACCGTACTCGGCCGCGACACGATGCTCGGGCCAATCGATCCGCAAAAGCTCAATATCAAAGGCTCCAGCCTCGCCTATGGGCACCCGTTCGCGGCCACCGGTGCGCGCATTCTGGCGCTCACGGCCAAACTGCTGCATACAACCCAGCGCCAGCGGGCGCTGATCTCGGTCTGCACCGCCGGCGGCATGGGCGTTGCCGCCCTCATCGAAAGAGCCGAGTGACCATGGCCGACAATGTCGTCAAATTCCGCAAGATCGAGAAAAAGCCCGAGCCCAAATCCGGTGGGTCGGGCAAGGGCCCCGACAAGCAACCCGACTGGCCGGCTTGGCTGCCCTGGGCCGTGCTGATCGCCCTCGCCATCGCACTTACGGCACTGCAGCTTTCCGGCGTGTTCGGCAGCTAAGCTGCACCGACGTGACAGGCGGGTGGTTACGGCCTAGATTGGCTGCGCTGAAGGAGTGCATCATGGCTGAAGGCAAAAAGCTCGATCCGATCATCTCCGAGTTCGAGACCGAGGAGGAGGCCGCCGCTTACGAGGCTTGGTTGATCGCTCGCGTCGAGCGCTCCATCGCCGACCCGAGTCCATCCATCCCGCATGAACAGGTCATGGCCGAGGCGGAGGCGATCATCGCCCGGGCCGAGGCACGCCAGAAGAAGCGCGCCTGAGGTGCTGCCGGTTGTCTGGCGGCCTGAAGCCCAGGTGGCCTTGAATGAATTCGTCTCGTACATCTCCGAACGCGATCCCGCCGCGGCGCGCCGGTTTCTGTCACGGGTTCTGGAGTCCGTCGAACCCTTGCGCGAGCACCCGCGCCTCGGACGGATTGGTCGCGCCGGCGGTACGCGCGAGCTCGTCGCCCATCCGAACTACTTGGTGATCTACAGGGTGCTCCCCGAGGGCGTTGAAATAGTCGACGTCGTCCACGCCCGCCGCCGTTACCCCTGACGCAGGCGTCGCCAAATCCACCGTCTGATTGACGCTTACGTCAGCATGCGCTTGTCACCGTCAAGCCGAGCGGATAGGTTCCGTACCCAATCCGACGGTTTCGACCAGTCGGGGCAAATAAGGGCACGGCGTTCTAGCAATTGTGCTCGTCAGGGAATGTCTTTCACGGAGATGGGACAACAATGAAAAATCAGAAATTTCTCGCGGCGATCGGGCTCGCGGCAGCGCTTCTCACGACGTCTGCGCTGAGCAGTGTCGCCGTCGCGGCCCAGGTCCCCGAGGGCACCCAACTCGCAGCCGAGCAGGTCTTCAAGTACCGCGTGCTCGACAACATTAATTCGCTGGACCCGCAGATCGTCGAGGACGTCGATACGTCCGCGGTGGTGCGTGCGCTGTTCGAGGGCCTCTATAACAGCGGCGCCGATGGTGAACCGGTCCCCGGCGTTGCCGAGAGCTACACGGTCAATGAGGACAAGACCGTCTACACCTTCACCCTGCGCGACGCGAAGTGGTCGAATGGCGATCCGGTGACTGCTGGCGACTTCGTCTATGCCTGGCAGCGCGCCGTCGATCCCGCAACTGCCTCGAACTACGCCTACTTCGTCGGTCTGGTCGGTGTCGTGAACGCCGATGCCATCGTCGCCGGCGAGAAGAAGCCCGAAGAGCTCGGCGTCAAGGCCATCGACGACAAGACGCTGGAAGTCACGCTCGGCTTCTCCAGCCCGTGGTTCATCCGCACCCTGTCGCATGCCACGCTGTTCCCGGCCCCCAAGGCCGTCATCGAAGCCAAGGGCATCGACTGGACCAAGCCCGAGAACATTGTCGGCAACGGCGCCTATGTTCTGGCCGAAAACACGCCCGGCGAACGCGTCGTCGTCAAGCGCAACCCGAACTATTGGGACAATGAGCACACCGTGCTCGAGGAAGTGCAGTTCCTCACCATCAATGACGAAAACCAGGGCCTGACCCGCTGGCGCGCCGGCGAAGTCGACCAGACCGATGTGCCAGCCGGCCAGTATCCGGCGCTGAAGGCTGAACTGCCGGACAACACCTATTCGGTGCCGCAGTTCTGCACCTACTATTTCAGCGTCAACATGACCGACAAGCAGCCCAACGAGGCGCTCAAGGACGTCAAGGTCCGCGAAGCGCTGAGCCTCGCCATCGATCGCGACGTGATCGTCAATGGCGTGCTGCAGGGCGGCCAGCAGCCGGCCTATTCCTTCACCCATCCGCTGACTGCCGGCTTCACCATGCCGGAGATCGCCGCGGCCTCGATGACCCAGGCCGATCGCGATGCCAAGGCCGTCGCGCTGATGACCGAGGCCGGCTATGGCAAGGACAAGCCGCTGACCATCAACTACATCTACAACACCTCCGAGGCGCACAAGAAGGTCGCCACGGTCGTCAGCCAGATGTGGAAGGAAAAGCTGGGTGTAACCATGAACCTCGCGGACATGGAGTTCCAGACCCTGCTCGATACGCGCCATGAGAAGAACTACGAGCTGGCGCGTAACGCCTGGTGCGGCGACTACAACGAAGCTTCGACCTTCCTGTCGCTGCTCGACTCCAAGTCCGAGCAGAACGATCAGGGCTATGCCAATGCCGATGTCGACAAGTGGCTGGCGGACTCGAAGACGTCCGCCGACCCGAACGTGCAGTATGCGGAAGTTGAAGCGCAGGCGGCCAAGGACGTGCCGATCATGCCGATCTACTTCTACGCCAAGGTGTTCATGCAGGCCTCGAACGTGAAGGGCTGGCCCTTCGATGACGTCGAGCAGAACTGGTACGCCAAGGACCTCTACAAGGTCGCCGAGTAAGGCCTAAGGCAGCGGCGCCCCGCCAACTGGCGGGGCGCCATGCATTTGCGCACTCCCGCAAAGCCGGCCGGACAAGACAGATGATCCTCTATATCCTCAGGCGCCTCACCGTAGCGGTTCCCACGCTGCTGGTGCTGATCGTCATTTCCTTCATGCTGATGAAGCTCGCGCCCGGCAATCCGTTCGCCGGCGAGAAGAACGTGCCGCAGGCCGTGCTCGACAACATCTTCGCGCGCTACGGGCTCGACAAACCCGAGTGGCAGCAGTTGCTCGAGTATGTCTACAACGTGGTGTTCCGCTTTGATTTCGGCCCCTCGTTCCAGTATCGCGACCGCACGGTCAATGACATCATCGCCCAGGGCTTTCCGGTCACCTTCACCTATGGCGCCTGGGCATTCCTCGCGGCCAGCGTCATCGGCATCCTGCTGGGCGTCCTCGCCGCGGTGCGCCAGAACAGCTGGCTCGACTATCTCGCCGTCGGCTTCTCCATCGGTGCGCAGGTGGTGCCCAACTTCGTGATGGCGCCGATCCTTGTCCTCGTGTTTACGCTCTGGCTGCGCTGGTTGCCCGGCGGCGGCTGGAATGGCGGGCACTGGTCCAATGTCATCCTGCCGGTGATTGCGCTCGCCACCAGCTACCTCGCCAACATCGCGCGCATCACGCGCTCGTCGATGCTTGAGGTGCTGAACTCCAACTACATCCGCACCGCGCGGGCCAAGGGTCTGCCGAGCTGGCAGGTCATCACCCGCCATGCGCTGCGTCCGGCGCTGCTGCCGGTCGTCTCCTATCTCGGCCCGGTGTTCGTGGGCATGGTCACCGGTTCGGTGGTCATTGACCTGTATTTTTCCACCGGCGGTATCGGCCAGGCTTTCGTCAACAGCGCGCTCAACCGCGACTACTCGACGATCCTGGGGATCACCATTCTTCTGGGCGCCCTCACCATCGCCGCCAACCTGGTTGTCGACATCCTCTATGCGTGGATCGACCCCAAGATCAAACTGTGAGGCTGCGCCATGCTTGCTGATCGACGCCTCGCCACCGCGCCGCCTGCCGCAGTCCCGGTTCCGGCCACCAAGGGCCGCTCGCTGTGGATGGATGCGGCGCGCCGCTTCCGCCGCAACCGCGCCGCCTTCGCCAGCCTCATCGTGCTTGTCGCGGTGGTGCTGTTCACCATCATCGGTCCGTTCTTTGCCCGCTGGTCGATCGAGACCATCGACTGGAGCGTGGTCGGCAATGTGCTGACCAAGGGCATGCCGTCCATCGAGACGGGCCACTATTTCGGCACCGACGAGGTTGGGCGCGATCTCTATTCGCGCGTCATCCAGGGCACGCAGGTGTCGCTGATGGTCGGCGTCGTCGGCTCGGCCATCGCGGTGCTGGTCGGCACCATCTATGGCGCCATCGCCGGCTATTTCGGTGGTCGCATCGACAGCGTCATGATGCGGCTGGTCGATATCATCTACTCGATCCCCTACATGTTCATCCTGATCCTGCTGCTGATCATCTTCGGCCGCTCGTTCATCATGCTGTTCGTCGGCATCGGGCTGATTTCGTGGCTGGGCATGTCGCGCGTGGTGCGCGGCCAGACGATGACGCTGAAACACCGCGAATTCGTCGAGGCCGCCATTGCCACCGGTTCCAAGCCGGCCGCGGTGATCTTCCGGCACATCGTCCCGAACCTGCTCGGCATTGTCGCGGTCTATGCGACGCTGCTCGTCCCCGAGATGATCCTGCTTGAATCCTTCATCTCGTTCCTCGGCCTCGGCGTCCAGGAACCCAACACCTCGCTCGGCGCTTTGATCAGCGAAGGCGCGCAGACCATGCAGTACGGCACGATCTGGCAGCTGGCCTTCCCGCTGTTCTTCTTCGTCGTGATCCTGTTCACCTTCTTCTTCGTCGGCGACGGCCTTCGCGACGCGCTCGACCCAAAGGACCGCTGATGGCACCCGTCCTCACCGTCAAGGATCTCTCCGTCCGCTTCGCGCTGCACCAGTCCGAGGTCACCGCGGTCAGCAATCTCAACTTTGCGCTGGAGCCCGGCGAAACCCTCGCCGTGGTCGGCGAGAGCGGTTCGGGCAAGTCGCAGGCCTTCCTCGCGCTGATGGGGCTGGCCGCCAAGAATGCCACCGTCGCCGGTCAGGCACTGCTGGGCGATGTCGACCTGCTGGCATTGAGCAAGCCCGAGCTCAATACCTATCGTGGCCGCGACATCTCGATGATCTTTCAGGATCCGATGACGTCGCTCAACCCGACGCTGCGCGTTCGCGAACAGCTGGGCGAGGTGCTGGTCCGCCATCAGGGCTTCACCCAGGACAAGGCGCTGAAGGCGGTCATCGACATGCTGGAGCGTGTCGGCATCCCCGAGCCGGCCCGGCGCGCCAATGCCTATCCGCACGAACTTTCCGGCGGCATGCGCCAGCGCGTGATGATCGCCATGGCGCTGCTGTGCAAGCCCAAGATCCTCATCGCCGACGAGCCCACCACCGCGCTCGATGTGACGGTGCAGGCGCAGATGCTCGATCTGTTCAAGACGCTGACGTCCGAGCTTGGCACCGCGCTGGTGCTGATTACCCACGATCTGGGCGTGGTTGCTGGTGTCGCCGACAAGATGATGGTGATGTATGGCGGCCGTTGCGTCGAGCAGGGCAGCGTCGACGCGCTGTTCTACGATCCGCGCCACCCCTACACGCTGGGCCTCTTGCATTCGACGCCGCATGTCGAAAAGCGCGCGGCCCGGCTCGAGCCGATCGAGGGCCTGCCGCCCAGCCTCGAGCACCTGCCGGCCGGCTGTGCCTTCCACCCGCGCTGCGCGTTCCGTTTCGATCGCTGCCTCGCCGAGCGGCCACCGCTGACGCCCATCGAGGGCAACCGGGCCAAGGCCTGCTTCTACGAGGGTCGCCTCGCCTATGAGGAGGTCGCGTGATGCTGAACCGTACTGACGAACTGCTGCGCGTCGAGAACCTCCATAAGGACTTCGACATCGGAGGCAGCCTGTTCCGCAAGCCGCTGAAGCTGCGCGCCTTGCAGGACATCACCTTCTCGGTCAAGCGCGGCGAAACCCTCGGCATTGTTGGCGAGAGCGGCTGCGGCAAGTCCACCCTCGGCCGCTGCATCCTCCAGCTCCTGTCGCCCGAGCAGGGCAGGGTGCTGTGGCTGGGCGAGGACATCGCTGCCCTGCCAGCCGAAGAGATGCGCAAGCGTCGGCGCGACCTGCAGATCATCTTCCAGGATCCGCTGGCCTCGCTCAATCCGCGCATGACCGTGGGTGAGATCATCGCCGATCCGCTGCGTTCGCTGATGCCGGAGCTGTCCAGTGCCGAGCGGCAGGCCCGCGTCGTCCGCACCATGGAGGCGGTCGGCCTGCTCCCCGAAATGATCAACCGCTATCCGCACGAGTTCTCGGGCGGCCAGGCGCAGCGCATCGGCATCGCCCGGGCGCTGATCACCGAGCCCAAGCTGATCGTCTGCGACGAGCCGGTCTCCGCGCTCGACGTTTCGATCCAGGCGCAGATCCTCAATCTCCTCGCCGATCTCAAGGAGCAGTTCGGGCTGACGCTGATCTTCATCTCGCACAACCTGAGCGTGGTGCGGCACGTGTCGGACCGGATCCTCGTGCTTTATCTGGGCCGTATCGTCGAACTCGCCGATGGCGACGACCTCTACGAGCGCCCGCGCCACCCCTACACCAAGGCGCTGCTGACGGCGGTGCCGATCCCCGATCCGAAGCTGGCGCGGCAACGCAATATCGATGCGCTGGTGGGCGAGGTGCCTTCGCCGATCAACCCGCCGTCCGGCTGCGCCTTCCGCACCCGCTGCCGGCATGCGATTGCGCTATGCGCGGAAAAGCGCCCGCCGCTCGAGACCATCGAGGGCGAGCGGCTGGTCGCCTGCCATCGCTGGCAGGAACTGGCCGAGGTCGTCCCGGCCTGAAGCCTACTCGCCGGCGCCGCCGCGGCGCCGCTCCGGTCCGCCGGGCGTCCGTTCGCGCCTCCGGCGGTCTGGGCCGGCATAGCCGGGCGCGGCAATGAAGGCGCGCGGTGCCACGAGGATCGATTCGAGTCGCGTGGCGAGGTGGTTGGCGGCAAAGGGCTTGCGCAGGAACTCGGTGATCCCCGCATCGCGGGCCTCGGCGATCCGGGCCGCACCAGGCGAACTCGACATCATGATCACCGCGGCGTCGCGGCTGGGGCAACCCGCGAGGGCACGCAGCGTCTTGGTCAACTCGACGCCGTCGACCGGCGCGATATTGTCCTCGATCACCACGACGTTGAACTTTCTCTGCTGCAGCTTGCCCAGCGCAATGCTCGAGCTTGGCGCCTCCTGCACCTTGCCGACCTTGAGGTGGCGCAGCATGGACACCACAAGTGTCGTCATGTGGGCGGATGGGTCGACAACAAGCACGTCGAGAGTTTCAAAACTGGGTTTTGCCATAATGCAGCGCGCGTCCGGGCTCGGAAATATTGCGGCGATGCTGCCATGCCGGCCCTACGCCCAAGTTAACACCACGCTCGCAGTTGGGCGTAGCGGTGCCGGGTCGGCCCGGTTATCAAGGCGTCACAAAAGTCGGCAAAAGCCGGTGCTGCAAGCGTTGACAGGGGCCCGGTTTGCCTCTAGACAAGCCGCAATTCGAAGGGCGCGCGGCGCCTTTTTTGTTTCGTTCGAGGTTACAAATGAAGGTTGCCAATTCTCTCAAGGCCCTCATGAAACGCCACCGCGCCAACAAGCTCGTGCGCCGTCGTGGGCGGGTCTACATCATCAACAAGGTCGACAAGCGCTACAAGGCCCGTCAGGGCTGATTGCAGCTTGCTCGCTGAGAACAAGACGGCCCGCCTCAGGCGGGCCGTTTTCGTTTTCATGCCCAACGGGTTCGCTTGCATTTTAGCAGATGCCGCGCTTGCAAAAGCCTGCCGCACACTCTTCATTGCGCTACGTCTTAATGCGTATTTTAGAGGTGTTGTGTGTTGTCCTTCGAGACCGTCCAGGTCGTGATCGAACGACCCTATTCCGTGGTCTATGGATTTCTGGCCGACCCACGAAATCTGACGCAGTGGATCGATGTACTTGGTCCCGTGCATCACCCCGCCGGGCCAATGGAATGGGTGTTCGATCGCCCGGCCTTCAATCAGGGGCCGATCACGGTCCGCTTCACGCCCCACAACGCACACGGAGTGCTCGACATCCGCGCGTTCTTTGAGGGAAGACTGATTTATTGGGCGCCGGCCCGCGCCATCGATCTGGGCGAGGCAACCGCCGTGACGCTGGGCCTCGTATCCAACCTCGCCGAAGACCAACGCGACGCGCATAATGTCTCGGAGCGGGAGTGGGTCGAGGCTGACCTGCTGACGCTCAAGACGCTGCTCGAGGCCGGTTGAGGCGCCGCCTGTTCAGGCCCCTCAGGCCGAGAACTTCTCCAGCACACGCGCCCAGGCGCGAATGCCCTTGTGGAAGCTCGAGAGGTTGTACTTCTCGTTGGGTGAGTGGATGCGGTCGTCATCGAGCGCAAAGCCGATCAGCAGCGTATCGAGCCCGAGGATGCGCTTGAAATCGCCCGCCACGGGGATCGAGCCGCCCGAGCCGATCAGTGCGGCATCCTTGCCCCACTCATCCTTCAGCGCTGCCGCGGCCATGGCGACGAACGGACCATCGCTCGGCACCGCCACGGCGGGGCTGCCGCCATGGCCATGGAAGCTCACCTTCGCGTCCGGCGGCAGCCGGTCGGTCACGTGCTTGCGGAACGCCTCGCGCACCTTGGCGGGGTCCATGTCGGCCACCAGGCGGAAGCTGATCTTGGCACTGGCCTTGGCGGGGATCACCGTCTTGAAGCCGTCGCCGGTATAGCCGCCGGTGATGCCGTTGATCTCGCAGGTCGGGCGCGCGCGGGTCTGTTCCATCACCGAGCGTCCGGCCTCGCCGGCGGGCGTCGTCAGCCCGGCGCCGCCGAGGAATTCCTTCTCGTCGAAACCCAGCGTCTGCCACTGCGCCTTGATGGCGTCGGGCAGTTCCCTGACGTCGTCATAGAACCCGTCGATCGCCACCGAGCCATCGGGGTTGCGCAGGCTGGCGATGATCTCGGCCAGAACCTGGATCGGGTTGCGCGCAGCGTTGCCGAACATCCCTGAATGGAGGTCATGGCTGGCGCAGGTGATCTCGATCTCCTCGGCCACGAGGCCGCGGAGCGTGGTGACGATCGAGGGGGTGTCGATGTCCCACAGGTCCGTGTCGCAGACCAGCGCCACGTCGGCGACGCTCAGCTCGGCCTTGGCCTCATTGAGGAAGCCCGGCAGGCTTTTCGAGCCCGATTCTTCCTCGCCCTCGAAAAACAGCGTCACCTTGAGCGGCAGGCTGCCATGCACGGCCTTCCAGGCGCGGCAGGCCTCGACGAAGGTCAGCAACTGGCCCTTGTCGTCCGAAGTGCCCCGTCCGACGATGTGGGTCTCGCCATCCGGCTGCGGCTTCAGCACCGGCTCGAACGGGTCGGTGTGCCACAGCGCGATCGGGTCGACCGGCTGCACATCGTAGTGGCCATAGTAGAGCAGGTGCTTGCCGACCGCGCTGAGGTCGTGCCCGACCACCACCGGATGGCCCGGCGTCGTCCGCGCCTCGGCGGCAAAGCCCAGCGCGCCGATCTCGTTGACCAGCCAGTCCGCCGCCTTCCGGACCTCCACTGCGTAAGCCGGATCAGTGGAGATCGACTTGATCCGCACCAGCGCCTTCAGCCGCTCGAGGCTCTCATCGAGATGGGCATCGATATGGGCAAGGACGGGGTCGAGGGCGGTGGTCATGGGTCAACTCCAGAGTTGGTCTGCAATCCCCTCACCAGGAGCGCTTCGCGCTCCGACCTCTCCCCCGCAGCGGAGAGGTGGTGCATGGTGAGATGGGCCCCCATCATACCTTGCCCCTTGGGGGGAGGTCGCCGCGAAGCGGCAGGTGAGGGGCCAAGGCCGCCTTACGACGAGCCGGCGCCGTCCTGTCGCACGAAGGCGATGCGCAGCATGTTGGTGGCGCCGGGGGTGCCAAGCGGAATGCCGGCGGTGATGGCGATGCGGTCGCCCGGGCGGGCAAGGCCCTCCTGGTAGGCGATGATGCAGGCGCGATCGACCATGTCCTCGAGGCTCACCGCGTCATCGGTCTCGACGCAATGGACGCCCCAGACGATCGCCAGCCGGCGCACGGTGCGGCGGTTGGGCGACAGCGCGAGGATCGGCTTGTTGGGACGCTCGCGCGCCGCACGGATCGCGGTCGAGCCCGACGAGGTATAGGTGACGATGGCCGAAAGGTTCAGCGTCTCGGCCACCTGGCGCGTTGCGGCTGAGATGGCGTCGGCGGCGGTGGCCTCCGGCTCGGTTGCCTGGGCGCGGATGATGCCGCGATAGTTGACGTCGCTCTCCACCGAGAGGGCGACCTTGTTCATCATCGACACGGCTTCAACCGGGTACTGGCCCGAGGCGCTTTCGGCCGACAGCATGATGGCGTCGGCGCCTTCGAACACGGCGATCGACACGTCCGAGACCTCGGCGCGGGTCGGTACCGGCGAGGTGATCATCGATTCCAGCATCTGGGTGGCGACCACCACCGGCTTGCCGTAACGGCGCGCGACGCGGATCATGCGCTTTTGCAGACCGGGCACCGTTTCGATCGGCATTTCGACGCCAAGGTCGCCGCGGGCGATCATGAAGGCGTCGCAGAGCTTGATGATCTCTTCGAGCCGCTCGACGGCCTGCGGCTTCTCGATCTTGGCCATCACGCCGGCGCGGCCCTGAACGATCTTTCTGACATCGATGATGTCTTCGGGGCGCTGCACGAAGCTCAGCGCGATCCAGTCGGCCTCGTTGGCCAGCCCGGCGAGAAGGTCCGCGTGATCCTTTTCGGTCAGCGCGCCCACCGGCAGCAGCGTATCGGGCAGGCTGACGCCCTTCTTGTCGCTCAGCTTGCCGCCATAGATCACTTCGGTCTCGATCGAGCCGCCGCCGACCCTGATGGCCTTCAGCTGCAGCTTGCCGTCATCGAGCAGCAGGCGGTCGCCCACCGAGACGCTTTCGAGGATTTCCGGGTGCGGCAACTGCACGCGCTCGACGGTGCCCGGCGCGTCGGAGCTGTCTAGAACGAAGGTCGCGCCCTGGGCGAGCTGCACCGATCCCTCGGCGAACTTGCCAACCCGCAGTTTCGGGCCCTGCAGGTCGACCAGCACGCCGATCGGGTGCTTCAACCGCTCCTCGACCGAGCGGATGCGGGTCACGGTCTGCTTGAGCAGGTCGTGGCTGGCATGGCTCATGTTGATGCGGAACACGTCGACGCCGGCACGCGCCAGCTTTTCGATCATGGCCTCCTCGTTCGAGGCCGGCCCCAGCGTGGCGATGATCTTCACGCGTCTTGGATGTTTCATGGCAATAGCCCCTTATTGCGCGGATTCGGTTGGTGCTTCCGGTTCGCCCGCGCCCGCTTCCGTCTCGTTGCCGAGAGGCAGGGCTTCCTCGCTGGCGTCGGGTCCGTCGGTGACGGTTTCTCCCTCGGTCAGCTGCAGGGTCCAGTCGCTCTTGTTCTGGGTGTCGATCTCGAAAAAGCCGGTGCGCTCATAGCCGCGGGCCAGGCAGTCTTCGACGCCGAAAATCGTGAAGGTCTCGTCGCGCGTGCACATGAACACGTCGCCATCCCACACGCCGCCGCCGATATCGTCGGTGGCATAGAGATAGTAGTAGCGCCGCGCCTCGAGGTCGCCGCGGAACACCGTGACACAGTTGCGCGGCTCAGCGATCCACCAGCCTTCCGACTGCCAGCCCTTGTCGGCGCGGAAGCCGAAGGCGATCGAGATCGTGTTGGCGGTCTGGTTGCAGATGCGCAGGCTGCCGTCATCGCTCTCGGCGGCGGGCGGCGTCGCGGGCTGCGCGTCCTGGGCGCGAGCGGCGGGCAGCACGGTCACCCATGACATAGCCGTCGTGGCCGCGATCAGCGTGGCCGACAACAGCCCAGAAATGCCCGGGAAATAACGCAATGGGTCCGTCCGGCGATGGGGGCGTGCAATCGTTTGCGGCGCGACGGTGTTGTGCGCACCGGCCCTGCCGCTGTCAACCGGTAAACCGCGCTTGCGGCGCAATTGCGGGAGCCGGTGTGGATTGGCCCGGTTTGGGCTTGAAAGCTGCGTCGCGAGGCGGTTGAAGAGGGGCCCGACGAATGAGGTCCATCACATGAACACCGTTTCTCCCGACAGCGTCGCGCAAGACCAGCTGCGCGCCTTCATCGAACGCATCGAGCGGCTCGAAGAGGAAAAGGCGGCCATCGCCGGGGACATCAAGGAAGTCTATGCCGAAGCCAAGGGCAACGGCTTCGACACCAAGGTGCTGCGCAAGATCGTCTCGATCCGCAAGCAGGATCAGTCCGAGCGCATGGAGCAGGAAGCGCTGCTCGAGCTCTACATGTCCGCTCTCGGCATGGCGCAGGCGCCGCGCGAAGACGAGCAGGACTGAGCCGGCAAACCGCGTGCAACCGGCGGCCCGCGCAATTGCCGGGCCGCCCGTTTACCCGGCCGAAAGAGGCGCCGGGTGATGCTCGGGCTCCCAGTTCCGCCCGGGCAAGATCCCTGTGACCGATATTGCAACCACTCCTGCCGCCGGTCGGCATGCCGTGCACCCGCTCGCGCTCGTCGTCCCGGTCGCGGCGCTGCTGGTCACGCTGCTGCATCTCATCCTGCCGCCGGGGCCGGATGTGGCATGGCTGACCACGGTGAGCGAGCGCATGCTGGCCGGCCAGCAGCTCTATGCCGATATCCTTGAATCCAACCCGCCGCTGGCGGCGCTGTTCTATATGGGCCCGGTGCTGCTCGGTCGCCTGATCGGGGTTGCGCCCGAGCCGCTGATTGTCTTGCAGACCGTCGGCTTCGCGCTGTTCGGCACCTGGTTTGCCGCCCGGCTGGTCAAGCGCCATGCGCTGCTTGCTACCCCCGAACTGTTCGCGCCGCTGGCCTTTCTGTTCGTCGGGGCGGGGTGGGGCATGGATTTTGCCCAGCGCGAGCACTATGCGCTGATCGCGCTGCTGCCGGTCGCGGTCGCCATCGGCGTCCGCTTGCAGGGCGGGCGGCTTGGCTGGGGCGAGGTTCTGGCGCTGGCGCTGCTTGGCGCGCTGTGCGCCGCGACCAAGCCCTATTTCGTCGTGGTGCTGATCGTTCCGGCGCTCTATGCCGCCCTGCGGCGGCGCAGCCTGTGGCCACTTCTGGCACCCGAACTCGTGCTGTCGGCGGCGCTGTTTCTTGCCTATTGGGGCTGGATCGCGCTCGCGTTCCCCGCCTATTTCGGCGAGGTGCTGCCCGGCCTCGCTGCCGCCTATATCCCCGACCGGCGGCCGCTGGCGCTGCTGTTCCTCAACCTGCCGGCCATCGGCTTTGTGGCTTTCGCCCTGGCGGCGGCCACCCTGTTCCGGCGCGATATGCTCAGCCGGCCGCTGCTCGGGGCGCTGGCCATGGCGGGGGTCGGCTTCTTCATTGCCTACATGATGCAGTCAAAGGGCTACTATTATCAGGCGATGCCGGCCTTCGCGCTGGTGGCGCTCGCCGTGCTGTTTGCCTTTGCGGAGCGCAATGGCGGGCTTGCCAATCCGGTCGATCGGATACTTCCCATCGGACTTGCGGCGCTGTTTGCCTTCCTGCCGATGCCGCTCGAGGTTCGGGTGTATCTCGAACGCCAGGAACTGGTGGCGACCGTGGCGCCTTATGGCGACAGGCTTGCCATTGCCAATCTCACCTCCGACCTCGGGGCAACCAACCCGCTGGTCCGCATCGTCGATGGCACCTTCATCAACTCGATGCCAGCGCTCCTCACCACGCTCAGTGCCTGGCGGATCACTCACCGCCGGGGCGCCGATCCGGCGCTCGCCGCCGGGGCCGAGGCCGCAACGGCTGCCGAACGCGCCCGGCTGCGCGAGGATTTCCTGCGCCAGCCGCCCGACATCGTCGTCACCTCGAAGGATGGGTTCGACTGGCCGGCCTGGGCCGCCGAGGATCCGGCGTTTGCCAGCATCCTCGCCGGCTACGACGAGATCGGCCCGGTGCTGTTCGGCGACTACGACCTGCTGCTGCTCAAGCGGCGCGGGCTGGAACGCGTCTCGAACTGAAGCGCTTTCAGGAAAAGTTGCAGACTTTTCCGGTTCGAAAGCGCGACAAACTCGCCGCTACTCCGCCGCCGTCGGCAGCACGTCCGGCGCGTCGGGCCTGCCCGGTGCCGTCTCGGTGCCAAGGTCGGGAAACGCCAGGATGCGGCCCTTCTTCGGATCGGTGCGGCTGACGATCAGGCCGCGTTCCTCGAAATAGCCGATCAGCCGCCGCGCCCGCCCGGTCGAGTGCGTGCCATAGGCCCGCGCGATGGCGGCGTCGGACGGGCAGGGCTCCCCGGCAATGCTGGCCCGCGCCAGAACCAGGAACACCCCCTGCACATCGTCGGCGAGGCTCTGCGACAGCTCCAGCGCCGCCTGCCAGGTGCGGTCCTCGGCCATCTCGTCGCTGATCCCGGCGCGCAGCACTGCAAGCCGCCGGCGAAAGGCGGGCAGCGCCACCGTCTCGCCGCGCAGCCGTCGGATCCGGCAGCGCACGAGGAAATCCTGATAGAGCACCGCCACCGAGCGGAACGCCGCCTCGGGGTCGCCCAGCAGTTCGGCGATCACCCGGTCGAGCGCCGCGCTGCGCTCGGCGGCGGTCTCGGCCGTCTCCGGCTCCTTTGCCACCGGCTCCGGCGCCGGGCGCGCCAATTGCGCCAACAGGTCCGCCGCCGGCACCGGGGCAGGGCGCGCCGGGGCGCGGCGCGGTGTCTTCACTTCCTCCGGCGTCAGCGAGAACACCAGGTCCAGCTTGTCGGGTTGCGGCTCGGGCAGCGGCATCAGTTTCGGGCTCGTCGAGCGCGCCGAGGTCTCCACCGGCCCGATGCTCACCGGCAGCGGCCGTCGCGACAAAGCCGGCCCGAGCGCGATGAACTTGCCGCGTCCGAGGTCGCGGAACATCTCGGCCTGCCGCCGCTCCATGCCGAGCAGGTCGGCGGCCCTTGCCATGTCGATATCGAGAAAGGTCCGGCCCATCAGGAAGTTGCTGGCCTCAGCCGCAACGTTCTTGGCGAGCTTGGCCAGCCGCTGCGTGGCAATCACCCCGGCCAGCCCGCGCTTCCGGCCCCGGCACATCAGGTTGGTCATCGCGCCCAGCGACAGTTTTCGTGCCTCGTCGGAGACTTCACCGGCCACAGCGGGCGCAAACAGCTGCGCCTCGTCCACCACCACCAGCACCGGATACCAGTAGTCGCGCTCGGCATCGAACAGCCCGCCGAGAAAGGCCGCCGCGGCCCGCATCTGCTGCTCGACATCCAGCCCTTCGAGGTTCAGCACCGCCGACACCCGGTGCTGGCGCACCCGCGCCGCAATCCCGGTCAGCTCGGCCTCGGTGCGCTCGGCATCCACCACCACATGGCCATAGCGCTCCGAGAGCGTCGTAAAATCGCCCTCGGGGTCGATGATGATCTGCTGCACATGGCTGGCGCTCTGCTCGAGCAGCCGTCGCAAAAGATGCGACTTCCCCGAGCCGGAATTGCCCTGCACCAGAAGGCGCGTCGCGAGCAGTTCCTCCAGGTCGAGCAACGTGCCGCGCCCGCCCTCGCCCATACCCATGTCGATGCCAACCTGCATGGGAGGGTGGTAGCTGATTCTTGGGCTGGGGTGGCTGTGCCGAAGTTGCAGCACACACGTTGTCATGCCGGCGAAGGCCGGCACCCATCCTTCACCCCGTTTACCCGGCGTTCGCATCTGTGGCAGCGTGGGCACATTGATAGTAGATCGTGGGGGAAACGTGGGTCTTTTTCGAATATTGGTGCGGCTGTTTGTTCGGCGCCGCTACCAACCGCCGGTGCAAAAGCGATACGAGCCACTCCCTCCGCTATCGTTTGAAACGCGGGTCAGTACGCGTGTCATTGTACGTGAAGAGCCGGCCCCTGTTGTCGAGACTGTCATACGCGGGCCGTGTTGGGTAATCGATGGAGTTACTATAGTCATCAACAAAGTCCACATTCGACTTGCCGGCATCGATGCGCCTGAACTCGATCATCCCTGGGGGCAGAGGGCGAAGTGGGCTCTTGTCCAAATGTGCAAAGGGCAGACCGTCACCGCTCGAATTAGGCCGGAACTGTCGTACGACCGCGTGGTGGCCGAGTGCTTTCTTGCAGATGGCCGTGATCTCGCGGCCGAACTCGTCCGCAGTGGGCTTGCTCTAGACTGGCCTAAATTCTCAGGCGGCAAGTACCGGCATCTGGAGCCTGAAGATGCCAGAAAACGGCTTTGGCGGGCGGAGGCCCGGCAGCGGGGGACTCTTCGAACAGACAGCGGCCAATCCCTGCCGGAATAGCTCACCAAGACGTCGGGGAGTAGTGGCGCTGTTGCGACTGGTGAACTGGTCGCCTGTGCCCCGGCCCGCTCCTAAACCTTCCCCACAACCCTCTCAGCCGCTTCAATCCCCAGCGTCGCCAGCACAGTGCGGACGATCCCGGCGCGGTCCAGCCCGGCATCGGCATACATGTCGCTGACGCTCGCCTGTTCGGTGAAGACGTCGGGAATCATCAGCGGGCGGAAGCGCAGTTTGCCGTCGATTAGGCCGTTCGTCGCAAGGAAAGTCGCGACATGGCTGCCGAAGCCGCCGATGCCGCCTTCTTCCACCGAGATCAGCACCTCGTGCTCGCGCGCCAGCCGGGCAATCAGCTTTTCGTCCAGCGGCTTCATGAAGCGCGCGTCGGCGACGGTCGGGTTCAGCCCGAACGCGGCGAGCTTCTCGGCGGCGGCCAGCACTTCGCCGAGTCGCGTACCGAAGCTGAGGAGTGCCACCGTGCTCCCCTCCTTCAGCACCCGGCCCCGACCGATTTCCAGCACGCCACCGCGCGCCGGCAACTCGACGCCCAGCCCGTCGCCGCGCGGATAGCGGAAGGCGATCGGGCCCTCGTCATAGGCGGCGGCGGTCGCCACCATGTGGCGCAGTTCCGCCTCGTCGCCGGCGGCCATCACCACCATGTTGGGGATGGCGCCCAGATAGGCCGCGTCGTAATTGCCGGCATGGGTCGGCCCGTCGGCGCCGACATAGCCGGCGCGGTCGATGGCAAAGCGCACCGGCAGCTTCTGAACCGCCACATCGTGCACCACCTGGTCATAGGCGCGCTGCAGGAACGTCGAATAGATGGCGCAGAACGGCGCCATGCCTTCGGTCGCCATGCCGGCGGCGAAGGTCACGGCGTGCTGCTCGGCAATGCCGACGTCGAAGATCCGGCTTGGGAAGATCTCGGCGAACTTGTCGAGCCCGGTGCCGCCGGGCATCGCGGCCGTCACCGCCACGATTCGCTCGTCGGCCTCGGCCTCGGCGATCAGGCTCTGCGCAAATACCGAGGTATAGCTCGGGGCGTTCGATTGCGGCTTCGCCTGCGCACCGGTGATGACGTTGAACTTGTTGACGCCGTGGTACTTGTCGTCGGCGTCTTCGGCCGGGCCATAACCCTTGCCCTTCTTGGTCACCACATGCACGAGGATCGGGCCGCGCTCGGCGGCCTTGACGTTCTCGAGCACGTCGACGAGGTCATTGAGATTGTGCCCGTCGATCGGCCCCACATAGTAGAAGCCCAGCTCCTCGAACAGCGTGCCGCCGGTGAAGAAGCTGCGGGCGAACTCCTCGGTCTTCCGCGCCGCCTCGTGGATGACGCGCGGCATCTTTTCGGTGATCGACTTGGCCGTGTCGCGGAAGCCGCGATAGAACTGTCCGGAGACGAGCTTGGCGAGATAGGCCCGGAGCGCCCCGGTCGGCGGCGCGATCGACATGTCGTTGTCGTTGAGAATGACGATCAGGCGCGCGTCCATCGCGCCGGCATTGTTCATCGCCTCATAGGCCATGCCGGCCGACATGGCGCCATCGCCGATCACGGCGATGACATTGCGGGTCTCGCCCTTCAGCTCCGACGCCACGGCCATGCCGAGCCCGGCGGAAATCGAGGTGGAGGAGTGCCCGGCGCCGAAGGGGTCGTATGCACTCTCGGCGCGGCGGGTGAAGCCTGACAGCCCATCCTTCTGGCGCAGCGTGCGGATGCGGTCGCGACGGCCGGTCAGCACCTTGTGCGGATAGGCCTGGTGGCCGACATCCCAGATCAGCCGGTCATCGGGCGTATCGAACACGGCATGGAGCGCGACGGTCAGCTCGACGACGCCCAGCCCGGCGCCCAGGTGCCCGCCGGTCACCGACACGGCATCGATCACCTCGGCCCTCAGCTCATCGGCGAGCTGGCGCAACTCTTCTCGGTTCAGCGCCTTCAGGTCGGCCGGCGAGGCGACCGTGTCGAGCAGCGGGGTGCGGGGCTTTTCCAAACAATGCCGTCCAGTTGCCGCAAGCGGCACGAAGTCTCAGTCAGACTTAGTTAAACCCGGCGCGCATTGCAATTGTGGCGAAAGCGCCGTCCCATCACTTCGGACGGGCTAGAGTGCGCTCACCAGCACAGGAACGTCGGCAACGAAGCGGTCATAGGCGGGCACGGCGGCGTCCGGCGCCACAAAGCCCATGCTGCCGGTCAGCGGCCCGAGTTCGGTGGCCTTTTCGAGATAGCCTTCGGCATCCGACATTTCGGCCCAGAAGCTCGAGGCCATCAGCACCGGCTGCACCAGCGTCACGTTGACGTGGTCGAGCTCGGGCGCCACCAGCTCGGTGTCCCGCCGCTCGAGCGATGCCATCGGCTGGCGATCGAGTGCGAAGCCGGCCAGCGCGTCGGCCATGTCGCGCGGCGCGGCCTGGGCGTCCAGCGCGGCAAAGGTCGCAGCAAACAGGTCATTGGCACCGGCGTCGCCACCGGGGGTGGGGGCAATCGCGGCGGGCGGGGTCGCCTTCAGCGTCCCGCCGAGCGAAGCGACCTGCATCTTGCCGGCCGCGAGGATGTCGCTCTTCGTCGCGGGCAGGGCCGGCAGCGAGGCGGTGGTCTCGCGCTCGATGATCATCTTCAGCGCCAGCTGCGCGCCGGGGTCGACATCGGTTGCCGCATAGGCGGTGATCACGTCGTCGAGCCGGTCGGCGTCGGCGGGCGAAACACCGGGCGCGTCGAGCGCGGTCAGCGCCGCCAGCGCGGTCTCGCCCGTCTCGCTGCCGAGCGGCGCCCGCGTTGCGAGCTGGATGCGCGGGGGCTTCATCAGCGGGATCGGTGCCAGGTCCCCGGTCTCGGGCGTCAGCGCGGCGACGGCAACGACATCGGGGGTGACTGGCGAGGACAGCTTCGCCGGCCGGGCCAGCGGCAGCGGCGCGGCAACAACGCTGGTCACCTGGCGCTGGGTGGGTTCTTCCACCGAAGCCAGCAACATGGTTGCTTCGCCGGACGAACTGCGGGCCGGCTTCTTGGCGGGGATCGGGGCGATGCCGCCATCGGCTTCGGCCACCATGATCCCGGGGTTGTTGTCAAAGGTCACGCGGCCGTCGCAGGGCACGGCGTGGCACTTGGTCCACTGCGCCTGCGCATAGGCGCGGCCTTCGGCGGAAAGCGGCTTGCCGTCGGTGGGCAGGTGCAGGGTCTTGCCGTCCGGGAACACCTTTTTCAGCTGCGCCCGCGTCATGCGCGGCCAGGCGCGCACGCTGCCTGTATCGAGATGCACAAACGGGCTGCCGGATGTCGGGTAGAACCCGACGCCACCGACCTGGTGCTTCATCGCCACTGCGCGCAGTGTCGAGAGGTTGATGCCGGGGATGAAGAAGTCCATCGCCTTGCCGCGCATGTGCTGCGAATTGTCCGCGACACCTGAGGATTTCGAGGCCAGCATGGCGTTGGTCTTGGGCGAGCGATAGGACGAGACGACGTTGATCGGCTGCTTGCCGCCGACCTCGCGATAGACCGACCACAACAGGTCGAACAGCGCGGGGTCCATCTTGGTCGGTTCCTTGGTGCGCCAGTCGGCAAGGAACACGTTGAGTTCCTTCAGCACCTTGGCATCGTATTTGCCGTTGCGCTTGAAGGTGAATTTGCCGGTCTGGCCGGTGTGGGTGTGGTGCAGGTAGAGGGTGCGTTCTTCGCCGGCGGCATAGGCGGGTACGACCGCAGGCGGCACCAGCGTCGCGACGGCGACGAGCACGGCCAGCAGCAGCCGCGACAGGTTTCGCACTAGACCGGTCAAGTTCCCCAACACGCCCCGAACTGCCCGTAGATGATACGACATAGGAGCCAGTCTAGCGCCAAGACGATGAGAGTCTGTTAACGCTAACCCGGCGTGACCGCCGCCCCCGACGATCACTCCATCTCACAATATCTAGGCGGGAAACGCGGCCGAACCAAGGCCGAAATCCTAAGCACAAGTAAACGCAGGCTTAAACAGCGGCGCGGTGTCTGCATGCGCTCGCCATGGACATTCCCGTCGGCCGTTCGATCACGGCCAACCACCAGACTAGTCGCCGGCGCGAACCGCGACTAGCCGTTCAGCAGCTCAATCAACCGCTGGTTGGCGCCGTAGACATCGCCATAGGAGCGGATCTGTCCGTCCGCGTCGACACGCAGGGTGAAGTACGAGATGTGCACCGGGATGTGGTTTTCGAGGTTCACCCAGCGCTCCTTGTCGCCGAACATCGCCTCGAGCGCCGAACCCGTCATGTCGGGCTCGATCGCCAGCAGCGCGTCGGCGAACTCCATCGGGTTTTCGACGCGCACGCAGCCATGGCTATAGGCACGGTAGGAGCGGGCAAACAGCGACTTGGACGGGGTGTCGTGCAGGTAGACGTCGTGCTGGTTGGGGAACAGGAACTTCACCCGTCCCAGCGCATTGCGCTCGCCCGGCCGCTGGCGGATGTGGAAGCTGCGGATATTGGTCTGCGACCAGTCGATGGTCGAGGCATTCACCACCTTGCCGCCATAGAGCATTTCCATGTTCTGGCTGGCGAGGTAGCCGGGATTGGCGAGCAGGTTGGGCCGGATCTCGTTGACGGCAATCGAGGCCGGCACGTTCCAGTACGGATTGACGACGATGTGCTCGATCTCGTCGTTGAACACCGGCGTCTGGTGCTTGGGCGTGCCTACGACGACGCGCGTCGTGTAGTGCACCTCGTCCTTGTTCATGATCCACAGGCGGAACTCGGGGATGTTCACCGTCACCTGGAAATCGCCGAACTCTTCAGGCTCCCAGCGCCAGCGCTCCATGTTGGCGATGATGTCTTCCTTGGTGGTCGCCGAGCCGCCATTCAGCGCCGCCACCGTCGCCGGCCCGATAACGCCGTCGGCGTTGAGGCCAAGGCTCTCCTGGAACGCCTTGACCGCCGCAACCAGCGCCTCATCGTAATTGATGTCCGCCACGGCTTCTGCCCCGGCGGTTTCCGGGATCTCGGGCTCCGGCACATCGAGCCGCTGCCGCAGCAGCGTGACGCGCTCGTCCTGCATGCCGGGCTTCAGCAGCTTGCCTTCGGGAATGGTCACGGCGGCGTCGATCACGGAGCCGTCGTAGAACTTGGCCAGCGCGGCCTTCAATCCCAGGAACTCGCGGTGCTTTGGCGACAGGTCGCGCAGCACGGCGTCCGGCGTGTCGCTGGCGGCGAGCTTGACCAGGAACTCGGCCTCATTGAGCCGCTTGGGTGCGATGGTCCAGGTGCTGATCACGTCGGTCGGCTTGACCCGGCCCCCATAGGCGTCCTGGGCGTAGCGGGTGACCGAGGCGGAAAACGCTGTCTCCAGCGCCGCGAGCTTGGTCGGATCGGTGCCGGCTGCGGCCACGTCGAGGTCCGGGGTCAGATAGTCGGCAGGGCGGAAGCCTTCGCGCTCGGAGGTGCGGAACACCTCCAGAATCGCGTTGGCCTTGGTGGAGAACGCCACCTTGCCGGCATCGTCCGTCTGCAGCCATAGCGGCTCGAAATGCCGGGCACCGTAGAAATAGTAGAGCTTCTGCGCCTGCTCGTAGGCACGCGAGCCCTTGTCGGCCGCGAAATAGGCCGCAGACAGGCCCGACTTGATGATGCGGGCCAGTTCGCTGCGCGGCGGCGCGATCACCACGCGCGTTGCCTCGACACCGGCGATCGTCACCACTTCCTGAGCCGAAACGCCGCCCGGGACCAGCATCATCAGGGCTGCAAGGCTGCCGCCCAGCAGCGCCGAATTCAGTCGTGACATCGTCTGCTCCGTGCCTCGCGGGCCGTCCGAACCGGCAGAGCGGGCCGGGGAGGTTGGACGCGCTTTGCCGTAGGTTGGATTTTGCTTAGCCCACATTGCTTAACACTGACAATTGCTCGCGATTTTGTGAGGCGCAGCTGTGGATTTGGCGCAACGGCCTCACGCCGCATCACTCTCCAGCCCACCATCGAGGCCATACTCGCGCAGCTTGCGATACAGCGTCGACCGCCCGATACCAAGCGCCCGCGCCACCCGCGACATGCGGTAGCCGTACTGGGTCAGCGCGAAGACGATAAGGTCGCGTTCGACATCGACAAGCGTCGCCACCTCGCCATCCTTGCCGATGAAGCGGTCCGGCGGCGCGGCCTGGCTCGACATGCGCTGTGTGACAAGGCTGGCATCATCGATATGAACCGGACCTGAAAGCGCCCCCATCGGCAGCCGCAGCACCTCGCTGCGCCCGCCTTCGCTGGCAACGATCTGCGGGAAGTCGATCGGCTCGAGCGTCGAGCCTTCGCACAGCACCACGGCGCGATAGACGGCGTTCTCCAGCTGTCTGACATTGCCGGGCCAGTCGTGGCGCTTCAGCAGCGCCATTGCCGCGTCCGAAATGCCGGTAACGCGCTTGCTCGCCTCAGCCGAAAGCCGGGCGACGAAATGATGGACCAGCGGCGCAATGTCCTCGGGCCGGTCACGCAACGGCGGCACATAGATCGGAAAGACGTTGAGCCGGTAGTAGAGATCTTCGCGGAACGTGCCGACCCGCGCGAGGTTGAGCAGCCGGCGATTGGTCGCCGAGATGATCCGGACATTCACCTTGACGGTGCGGTCGCCGCCGACCGGCTCGATCTCGCCCTCCTGGATCACGCGCAGCAGCTTGACCTGGGTCTCCGTCGGCAATTCGCCGACTTCGTCGAGAAAGATGGTGCCGCCATGGGCTTCGGCAAACTTGCCGGCATGGTCGGCGATCGCGCCGGTGAAGGCGCCCTTCTTGTGACCGAACAGCGTCGACTCGACGAGATCGGCAGGGATGGCGCCGCAATTGACGGTCACAAATGGCTTTCCGGCGCGGTCGCCTTCGCCCTGGATGGCGCGGGCGATCATCTCCTTGCCGACGCCGGTCTCGCCCTCGATCAGCACGGGAATGGTGCTCTTGGCCGCCTTGTGACAAAGCGACAGCACCCGGTCCATCGCCGGCGCGCGGGTGATGATGTCGGCAACGCCCAGCGTTCCCGCATGCCGGCCGCGGTCGAGGCGGACGGCGGTCTCGAGTTCGCCCAGCTTGAGCGCATTGCGCAGCGAGATCATCAGCCGCTCGGGCGCCACGGGCTTGACGAAGAAATCGGTCGCGCCCTGCCGCATGGCGCTGACCACGGTTTCGAGCGAGGAATGGGCGGTCTGGACGATCACCGGCGTGGTCATGCCTTCGCGCCGCATCGTCTCCATCACCGACATGCCGTCGAGATCGGGCATCACGAGGTCAAGCACGATGACGCCGATGCCGTGATCGGCCCGCATCAGCTCCAGCGCCTGCCGCCCGTTGGTGGCGGTCAGGGTCGCAAACCCGGCGCGTTGCGTCACCTCAGAGGTGAGGCGAAGTTGCACGAGGTCGTCATCCACAATCAGAACGCGAGTCATATTCCCCCAGACAGCTTGAACGGCCCGAACCTTCGCGACGCCGACCGGCAGGTCGAATCGTGCTGTGCCGTTTTGAGGCAGAATGGTCGGAGGGGGTTAAGCGGCGATTAAGGCTAGTGAAATCGGTGCGATGGCGGCAATCTTCGTCTTGTCGACTTCAGCGAACGCGCCGCACTTCAAATCATGGCAGCGTCTGATATGGTCCGCCCCGCTGATTTCCGCCGAGGTGACCTATGGACTTGCGCAACCTGCCGCGTGCCGCCGAAACCGCCGCCCAGAAGGGCCACAACCAGTTCGGCAAGCTGCCGCAGTGGAACCTCGACGATCTCTATCCCGGCAACGACTCGAACCAGCTCAAGCTCGATCTCGCCAAGGCGCGGGCCGAGGCCAAGGCGTTCGAGACCGACTACAAGGGCAAGCTCGCGACGCTCACCGCCGAGGGCAGGCTGATCGAGGCGATCAAGCGCTACGAGGCGCTGAGCGACCTTACCGGCCGGCTCGGCTCCTACGCGTTCCTGCAATATGTGCGTTTCACCCAGGACGGAGCGCGGGTGAAGTTCCTCGGCGATACCAGCCAGGCGCTGACCGATCTTTCCACCGGCCTGATCTTCTTCGGTCTCGAGCTCAACCGCATCGATGAAGCGGCGCTGGAATCGGCGTTCGCCGGCAGTGCCGACCTCGCGCGCTACCGCCCGTGGTTCGAGGAATTGCGCAAGGCCAAGCCCTACCAGCTCGATGATCGTACCGAGGAGCTGTTCCACGAAAAGTCGGTCACCGGCGCCCAGGCGTGGAACCGGCTGTTCGACGAGACCATGGCCAGCCTCAAGTTCCCCGTCGATGGTGAGGATCTCAACCTCGAGGGCGTCCTCAACCTCCTTTCCGATCGTGACGATACCAAGCGCGAGGCGGGTTTCCACGCGCTGTCCAAGACCCTGCACGACAACGAGAAGCTGTTCACCCACATCACCAATGTCCTCGCCAAGGACAAGGAGATTTCCGACCGCTGGCATGGCTTCAAGGACATCGCCGACAGCCGCCACCTCGAGAATTCGGTCGAGCGCGAAGTGGTCGATGCGCTGCAGACCGCGGTGCGCGAGGCCTATCCGCGCCTCAGCCACCGCTACTATGCGATGAAGGCCAAGTGGTTCGGCAAGGAGAAGCTCAACGCCTGGGACCGCAATGCGCCGCTCCCCACCGCCGACGACCGCATTTATGACTGGAAGAGCGCCACCGACACGGTGCTCGAGGCCTATGGCGCCTTCTCGCCGGAGCTGGTCGAAATCGCCAAGCCCTTCTTCGAAAAGGGCTGGATCGACGCGCCGACCCAGGCCGGCAAGTCACCCGGTGCCTTCGCCCACCCCACCGTTCCCTCGGCGCATCCCTACCTGATGCTCAACTATCTGGGCAAAGCGCGCGACGTGATGACGCTCGCGCATGAGCTTGGCCATGGCGTCCACCAGGTGCTGGCCGCCGGGCAGGGGGCGCTGATGGCGCCGACGCCGCTGACGCTTGCGGAAACCGCCTCGGTGTTTGGCGAAATGCTGACCTTCCGCTCGATGCTCGCCAAGACCACCGACAAGAAGCAGCGCTTCGCCATGCTCTCGAGCAAGGTCGAGGACATGCTCAACACCGTGGTGCGGCAGATTGCCTTCTACACCTTCGAGCGCGAGGTCCATACCCGCCGCAAGGACGGCGAGCTGACCACCGAGGATCTGAACGCCATCTGGCTGGACATCGCCCGCGAAAGCCTAGGGCCTTCGATCGAGCTCAACGAGGGCTACGATATCTTCTGGGCCTATATCCCGCACTTCATCCACTCGCCGTTCTACGTGTACGCCTACGCGTTCGGCGACTGTCTTGTGAACTCCCTCTACGCACAGTATGAGAAGTCGCATGAGGGCTTTGCGGGGCGCTATCTTGAGCTCCTCAGGGCCGGGGGAAGCAAGCATCATTCCGAGCTGCTCAAGCCTTTCGGGCTCGATGCACGCGACCCGCAATTCTGGTCTCTCGGGCTGTCGATGATCGAACGTCTCATCGGCGAACTCGAAGCGACCGACCCGAACTGAGCGAGGACGACATGGCCAAGAAAACCACCCAATCCACTGCCGCAGCCCAGGCCGTGCCCGAGATGGATTATCCCCAGCACGAAGCGACCTACGAGCTGTTTCTGGGCATGGTGAAGTGGGGCATCGTCTCGATGGCGTTCCTCGTCCTCGCGCTCTACGCCTTCATCGAGGGGCATCAGCCGATCCTCGGCCTCGTGCTCCTCGTGCTGATGGTCGTCGTCCCCATCGCCGGTGCGGTGATGGGCAAGAGCAGCAAGAGCGGCAGAACCGCCTGACAAGAACACGGTAGCGCCCGGGGCGTCGCCGACGCTTCCAAGGGAGCGTGGAGGAGACGCCTATGAAGATCGCCGTGCTGCGCGAGCAGGCCGAAGGCGAAACCCGAGTCGCCGCGACGCCCGAAACCGTCGCCAAGCTCAGCGGCCTTGGTGCCGAAGTGGTGGTCGAAGCCGGCGCCGGGGCCCTGGCGCGGTTCCCCGATGCCGACTACGTCACCGCCGGCGCCAGCCTCGCGGCATCGACAGCCGCCGCCGTCAAGGATGCGGCCATCGTTCTTGCCGTTCGCCGCCCGACGGCCACCCAGCTCAAGGGCGTTGCGCCCGGCGCGCTGGTTATTGGCGCGCTCGATCCTTATGGCCATGAGGCCGATATCCTTGCCCTCGCCCAGGCCGGCGTCACCGCCGTCGCCATGGAGTTCATGCCGCGCATCACCCGCGCGCAGGTGATGGATATTCTCTCCAGCCAGGCCAATCTCGCCGGCTACCAGGCCGTCATCGATGCTGCCGCGCAGTTCGAGCGCGCCATGCCGATGATGATGACGGCGGCGGGTACGGTTCGCCCCGCCAAGGTCTTCGTGATGGGCGCCGGCGTTGCCGGGCTCCAGGCGATTGCCACCGCCCGCCGCCTCGGCGCCGTCGTCACCGCCACCGACGTGCGCGCTGCGGCCGGCGAGCAGGTGGAATCGCTTGGCGCCAAGTTCATCATGACCGATGCCCTCAAGGATGCCTCGGGCAGCGGTGGCTATGCGCGAGAGCTGACCGACACCGAGAAGGCGGCGCAGGCCGAGCTGGTCGCCGGCCATATCGCCAAGCAGGATATCGTCATCACCACCGCGCTGATCCCCGGCCGACCGGCCCCGGCGCTGGTCAGCAAGGCCATGGTCGAATCGATGGCGCCGGGTTCGGTCATCGTCGATCTCGCGGCCGAGCGCGGCGGCAATGTCGCCCTCACCGAGCCGGGCAAGGTCGTCACCACCGCCAACGGTGTCACCATCATCGGCCACACCAATGTCGCCGGCCGGCTTGCCACCTCGGCCAGCCAGCTCTATGCGCGGAACCTCGTCGCCTTCCTCGAGATCTTTTTCGACAAGAAGACCAAGGCCTTCGCCATCGACTGGGAGGACGAACTGGTGAAAGCCACCGTCCTGACCCGCGATGGCGCCATCGTCCATCCCAACATCAAGGTCCCGGACGGCAGCGCCGCTGCCCCTGCGCTCGAAATGCCGGTTGCCGCCAAGCCGCGGAAGACCGGTGCCACCGCAGCAGTTCCGGCCGCCAAGCCCGCCGCCGGCCCGAAGGCCGCCGCCAGCGCGCCAAAACCGGCTGCCCCCGCGAAGACTGGCGCTGCCAGCAAGGCGCCGCCAAAGGCCGCTGCCAAAGCGCCCGCCAAGGCTAATGCCCCGGCTACCGTCGAAGCCAAGGCGGCCACGAAACCCAAGGCCGTCCGCAAGCCTGCCGCCAAGGAGAGCAAGTAGATGGGTGCGATCGACCCCTTCGTCTTCCAGCTGTCGATTTTCGTTCTGGCGATCTTCGTCGGCTACTTCGTCATCTGGTCGGTGACCCCGGCGCTGCACACGCCGCTGATGAGCGTGACCAACGCCATCAGCTCGGTCATCGTCGTCGGCGCGCTGCTCGCGGTCGGCGTCAACCAGGTGGGCGAGGTCAACTGGGCCTCGAAGATCTTCGGGTTCTTCGCGCTGATCCTTGCGAGCGTGAACATCTTTGGCGGCTTCCTCGTCACCCAGCGCATGCTGGCGATGTACAAGAAGAAGAGCTGATGCTGTCGCCCGCGCAAGCCGCGGCCATGTTGCCGCCGACCTTTGAGATCCTGACCGGCCTCAGCTTTGCGCTGCTGCTGGTGGTGCGGTTTCTCGCCCCCGGCGCCCTGAGGCCGCTGTGGGGCAAGGTCGTTGCCTTTTCGCTGATCATCGTCGCCCTGGGCAATTTCCTGATGTCGCGCGGTACGGCCGAGTCGAGCTTTTCCGGCGCGGCCGAGATGCTGACGCTGGGCGGCATCAGCTATTTCGTCGCCGCGGTGCTGGTCACCGTCGGGCTGTTCCTCGCCTCGCGCGCAGGGGTTGCGAAGTGAAGCTGAGGGACTGGCGCCGATTGCTGCAAGACTTCGTCGAGGGCGGCGTCGCCGCCCCCGATTTCGAGCGAGCCTTCCTCGATGCGCATCGCACCGCTGTCGCGGCCGGCGAGTCGGTACCCTACGCCGTTGACCTGATGTTCTACGAGGTCGATGCCTATTCGCCCGATCCGTCCCTCCGGGCGCCGGACGACAATGACGACGACATGCTGCGCGCTCATGCGCAGCGCCTCCTCGGCCGTTTCGACGAGCCGTGGCCGAAACTGCCCGGTTCGCCGACCGATGCGCAGGTGCTGTCAGACTTCCGCCGCGCCGCGGCTCGCCTCAACGGCAAGAGGCCCGAGGAGAAGACCTGAGATGATCTCCGCCGATATCGCCGCCCTTGCCTACCTGATCGCGGGCGTCCTGTTCATCCTGGCGCTGCGCGGGCTGTCCAGCCCAGCCACGGCGCGTCAGGGCAACAATTTCGGCATGGTGGGCATGGCTCTGGCCATCCTCACGACGCTGGCGGTGGCCGGTCCATCGGACCTCCTCAGCTGGGCGCTGATCATCGGCGGTCTCGGCATCGGTGGCGTCATCGGCGCCGTAATGGCGCGGCAGGTCAAGATGACCGACATGCCGCAGCTGGTTGCCGCTTTCCACTCGCTGGTCGGGCTTGCCGCGGTGTTCGTCGCCGCCGCAGCACTCTATGCGCCCGAAAGTTTCGGCATCGGCACGCATGGCCATATCCACCCGCAGAGCCTCATCGAAATGAGCCTCGGCGCCGCCATCGGTGCCTTCACCTTCACCGGCTCGGTGATCGCATTTGCCAAGCTCAACGGCAACATGAGCGGCAAGCCGATCCTGCTCCCCAGCCGCCACGTGATCCACATCGCGCTCGGCGCGCTGCTGGTGGTGCTGCTGGTGCTGTTCTTTATTTCGGCCGACCCGATCTGGTTCTGGGCCATCACGCTGCTCGCGCTGGTGCTGGGCGGGTTGATGATCATCCCCATCGGCGGCGCCGACATGCCGGTCGTCGTTTCCATGCTCAATTCCTACTCGGGCTGGGCGGCGGCGGGCATCGGCTTCACGCTCGGCAACAGCGCGCTCATCATCACCGGCGCACTGGTCGGCTCGTCGGGCGCCATCCTCAGCTACATCATGTGCAAGGCGATGAACCGCAGTTTCATCTCGGTCATCCTTGGCGGCTTCGGTGGCGATGCCGCTGCCGCCGGCTCGGGCGAAGAAGAGACCCGGCCGGTGAAGCAAGGCGCTGCCGACGACGCCGCCTATCTGATGAAGAACGCCAGCAAGGTCATCATCGTCCCTGGCTACGGCATGGCGGTTGCCCAGGCGCAGCACGCGCTGCGCGAAATGGCCGATCAGTTGAAGGCCGCCGGCGTCGAGGTCAAATACGCCATCCATCCGGTGGCGGGCCGCATGCCCGGCCACATGAACGTGCTGCTCGCCGAGGCGAACGTGCCGTACGATGAGGTGTTCGAGCTCGAGGACATCAATTCCGAGTTCAAAGGCAGCGATGTCGCCTTTGTCATCGGCGCCAATGACGTGACCAACCCTGCCGCCAAGACCGACAAGACCTCGCCGATCTACGGCATGCCGGTGCTCAATGTCGAAGACGCGGGCACGGTGCTGTTCATCAAGCGCGGCATGGCGGCGGGCTATGCCGGCGTCCAGAACGAATTGTTCTTCCGCGACAACACCATGATGCTGTTCGGCGACGCCAAGAAGGTCACCGAAGACATCGTCAAGGCGCTGGGCCACTGAGGGCAGGGAACACTCGGTCTCCTGCCGGGCGTTCTGTCAGGTAGGCAAGCCGAGATTGCCCACGGTGCAAGCGCTTCACCCCTGGTCACAAGTCCACTGCCCGATGGTCCATGTCGTGCTGTTCGGCTGCGTTCTGTGGCCGTCCTCAGCATCGCCCCGAAAACATCCCTGCGCTGCTGGTAGCCGTGATAGCGGCCAGCTTTGTTGTTGCTGCGCCGATCGCGTGGCTGCTCGCGCCGCGTCTCAGCGTGCAGTTGTCGCGCGACCGCGGAGGATCGCGGCGGGGACGGGGGCCGGCGCTCGCCGCAGCACCTCATTCCACTCGGCAAAGAGAAAGGGCGCCACAAGGGCGCCCTTCGAAATCCTGCGCTGCAAGCTGTCGCTTACATCACGTCGGAGAGCGTCGAAGCCTGGAACGGGGCACGCGGGGAAGCGAGCGGGTTCAGGCTGTCCGAGGCGGTGCTGTCGCCGCCGAACGGGATCGATACGCCAAGTTTGAAGGTGTGGTTTACCACGCGCTCTTCCGCGTCGACCTCGTCGTAGGTCGCGATGCCTTCGTAGGCCGCGACGAGATTGATCGCGAAGTCGGTCGGAAGGGCGTAGACGGCCTTCACGCCCCAGTTCACATAACCGCCGGCCTCGCCACCGGTGTCGAAGGTTTCGGAGTAACCGACGCCGGCATTGGCCTCAAGAGCCAGGTCATCGCTGACGGCGTACTGCACGGCGCCTTCGACAAACAGGCCCTCGAAGCCTTCACCATCGAAGTCATAGTCGCGGTTGGGCGCATAGGCATAGCCGATGCGGCCGATGAGCTTGGCCGCGTCGAGCGAGAGGATGCCTTCGACGCCGAGTGCCGCGCCGCCATAGTTGTTGGCTGCATCGTCATCGGGATAGGTGGCAACCGCACCGAAGATACCGGCATACATGTCGTCGCCGGTGCCCAGGTGCACGCCCAGTACGCCGAGGTTGGCGTTGGTGCGATCATCTTCCTCAAAATCGCCGCTCAGGATCTCGCCATAGCCATCGAGCCCCAGCTTGACCGCGCCAAGGTCGCCCCACAGGGCGAACGAGGCATAGGCGCCCGGGTACCAGACCTCGGCATCGAGGTTGCCGTCCGAGTCCCAGTCCTGGGCAAAGCGGGCCAGGCCACCCACTTCGACAATGCCGCGCCAGTTCGACGACTGCTCGACGACGACAACGTCCTCGGGCGCCTCGATAATGAGGTCGGCTGCAAGCGCCGAACTTGAAAGCAGTGCTGCGCCAGCCGCTATGGCGAGTTTGTACATGGTGGCCCCCGAATAACAAACGAATCTCATTCCGCATTCTGCTTTTTTCGGGATCCGAAGAAAAGTGCGACCTCACAAGGATCTCGTGTCGGTTCGACGTCGCCGATCAACTGTGGCTCTGCCGCAACATTGAGTCAGGGGGCATCATCCGCAAAACTACTTGTCCACCGGTCCCGGGTGTCTGGGCACTCTCACGCCTTTCGCACCGGGTGCCTGCGGCAGCTGTCGATTCGCAGCAGCGACCCCGGATCAAACGGGACCAAATTCAGTAGCAAGCTCTCGCAGCAAGTACTTCAGTTCAGCGGCGGCCCTGGCAATGGTTTCAAATTGATCCGATATCCTACTTATCTTCGCCAAGTGGACGATGCTGTAGATTGCTCCTAGTCTTGCCTAGGCGGCGAGGGGGCAGCAATGGCGCAGGAACAGGCGGCGGCAAAGGTCAGTCCAGGAACGGAACGGCGGCAGAGCGGACGCACGGCGCCGCCGCGGCGGGGTAAGGGCGAGCATCCTGCGCCGGCCAAGCAGGCGGTGGTCATCATTCATGGCATGGGCGAGCAGGTGCCGCTCGAGACCATCGGCGACTTTGTCGACACCGTCTACAAGCGTGATCCGGCCTATGCCGGTGCCGCGGTCAAGGATGTCGACAACCTCACCTCCCTGGTGCCCGATCCCGCCACCGGATCTGCGGAGCTGAGGCGCATCACCACCCATCCCAAGGATGGCAGCAAGCGCACGGACTTCTACGAATTCTACTATGCCGACATCATGGACGATAACCCGCTGGATGTCGTCACCGCCTGGCTCGCCGCGCTGCTGCTGCGCTCGCCGTTCCGGCTGCCGCGCCGGGTGCAGGTGAGGATCCTGTGGGTGGTGCTCTGGCTGCTGGCGCTCGTTGTCGGCACTGCGACTGCAATCATGGTCGTGCCGGAAGCGGCCAACTATGTGTGGGGACTGCCGGAGCTCGCCAGCTTCATCGCCCAGTGGCGGTGGTTTGCGGGCATGGCGATCCTCGGTATCGGCATCATTGTCCTGCTGTTTCGCCTCTTCACCATGGAGTCGCCGCGCAAGCTCAAGCTCGGTATGCCGCTGGTGCTGATCGCGCTTGGTGGCGCCCTGTGGTTGGTGCCGGCCGAGCTGGTCAGCGATGCGCGCGTCTGGGCCGGTATCGTCACCTTCGGTGTCAGCTGGCTGTTCTCGACCTTTGTCGGGCCGTATTTCGGCGATGTGGTCCGCTTCGTTCGCGCCACGCCGCGCACGGTCGAGCGCCGGGCGCTGGTGCGCCAGCGCGGGCTAGACCTGCTCGATGCCCTCCACAATAAGCGGTCAAGCGACGGCACGACGCCGGAATATGATCGCATCGTCATCGTCGGGCACAGCCTGGGCACCATGGTCGCCTATGACCTGTTGCTGCACTACTGGGTCAAGTCCGGGCCTGATCATCATCAGCTCAAGCAGGTCAGCCTCGACCTCGCTACGGCGCTGGGCCAGGTTGACCAGTTCGTCAACGCCACCTGGACGCCGGGGGCAGGGCTGGGCGGCGCTATTCCGCGCTCGCAGTTCAATCATCAGGCCTACCGCAACGCGCAGGCCGCGGTGTTCGACGCGCTGCGCGACAGCCCACTCAACTGGCGGATTTCAGACCTGATCACGCTGGGCTCGCCGCTGATCCACTCCGAGTTCCTCGTCGTTGACACCGAGGATGAGCTGGCCGACAGCTTCGAGCAGCGGCGTTTCGCCTCCTCGCCGCCGCGGCCCGACCCGGTGCAGGGCGCCCCGGCGAGCATGCTCTACATGGACAACACCACCGGGCAGGGGCCGTTCGCGCATTTTGCCGCGCCGTTCGCCGCGGTGCGCTGGACCAATATCCACGACGATTGCTGGTTCCCGGCGCTCGGCGACGTCGTCTCGGGACCGGTGCGGCCGACATTTGGCCCGGCCATCTGGGACCACAACGTGGCCATTCGCCGTCCCGGCTGGGTGCCGCTGCTCGATCGCATCTTTACCCACACCCGCTACTGGTTCTGGCACAAGAGCTACGATCCGGCCAATCCGCCCGAGCACATCGCGCTGCTGCGCGCGGCGCTCGATCTCGATGGAAAGCGGGTGCTAAGGGCACCCAAATAGTCGTTCAGATAGCGTTCATCATCATGGCAAATGTGGCAGGGACGGGCCGCGAGCCGGGCCGGTAACCAGGTTACTCCAGCGTGCGTGCTTGCGCTTTTTCTGCCTTCGCGGCATGGCTCGGCGCTTGCAATGGAGGCGCCAATGGCCCGCACCCTCAAGGTCGACCTGTTCACCGATATTGTCTGCCCCTGGTGCCTCGTCGGTTCGGCCCGCCTCGATCAGGCCATTGCCCGCCTGCCGGCCGACGTCCGCGTCGATGTCGAGAACCACCCGTTCTATCTCGATCCCAACACGCCCGCTGAAGGCGTCGACGTCGGTGAGATGCTGCGCGCCAAATATGGCCGTGATCCCAAGGAGTTATGGGCTCGTGTCGAGGAGCAGGCCCAGGCCGCCGGCATCGCGCTCGACCTCAGCCGGCAGCCCCGGTCCTTCCCCACCCAGAAGCCGCATACGCTGATCCGGCTGGCCCGCGACAAAGGCACCCAGCACGCGCTCGCCAATGCCATCGCGGAGGCCTATTTCCTCGAGCACCGTCAGGTGAATGACGACGCCATCCTCGCCGAAATCGCCAGCGGCCACGGGTTCGCGCGCGACGAGGCGCTGGCTGCCGTTGCCGATCCGGCCGCGTTGGCCATCACGCACGAGCGCGCCATGTCGGCGGCGCAACAGGGTATTCAGGGCGTGCCGTTCTTCGTTTTCGATCAACGGTTTGCGCTCTCCGGGGCTCAGCCGGACGCGATGTTCGACCGGGCCTTCTTCCTCGCGCTCAACCCGGAGCAGGCGCAGGGCTGAGCCTTTACCCGAGGCGCGCCCCATGCCACCTCTAGGGTTGGAGGGTCTCGATGCCACGCTGGTTCAAACGCCTCGCCATCGTCATCGCCATTGGTCTTGCGGGCGCGTGGCTCGCGGCGCTGCTCGTGCTGTATGTCTTCCAGCGCGACTTTCAGTATGATCGCAGCGGCCGCCTGTTCGACCTCGCCGAAACCCGCCTGACTGACGCAGAACTGGTGCAGATTCCGGTCGGTGGCGGGGCTTTCGTCACTGGCTGGTATCAGCCGCCTCAGCCCGGCAAGCCGCTCATCGTCTACTACCGTGGCAACGCCCAGAGTTTTTCGCGGGAACATGAGCGCTACGAAGCTTTTAGCGCCGATGGCTATGGCTTTGTTGCCTTCGATTATCGTGGCTTTCCCGGTTCGCCCGGCGAGATCGGCGAGGAACTTATCCTCGCGGACGCGCTTGCCGCCTATGATTGGGCTGCGGCGAAGGGTTTCGACCTCGTGATCTGGGGCCGCTCACTGGGGTCCGGGCCGGCGAGCTATGTGGCCTCGCAACGCGACGCGAGGGCGTTGCTGCTCGAAACGCCGTTCCGGTCGGCCGTCGCGGTGGCCGCCGAGCGTTATCCGGTGCTGCCGGTCGGGCTCTTGATGCACGATCAGTTCCGGGTCGATCAGTGGATCGTGGCGGTCACCGAGCCGGTGATGGTGGCGCATGGCACGGCCGACACGACCATCCCCGTCCATCACGGGGAGGATGTCTTTGCGCTGGCGCCCAATCCGGTCGAACTCTGGGTCGAGCCGGGTGCCGGTCATTCCGGCCTGTGGGAGCGCGGGCTCTGGGATCGCGCCCGGGCCTTCTTTGCCGGAGTGGTGCTCTGAAAGCAGAACGCCGGCCACATGGGCCGGCGCTCGGAAATTTCGCAACAGATAGAACGGCTTACTTGTAGAGCTGCAGGGCCGACACGGCGACCGAGTAGTTCAGCCCGACCTGGCCCTGGATGCTCCACGGCTGCAGGGCATAGCCCTTGCGCGAGCCGCCGATCAGCCAGTTGCCGCCGAGGCCGACGCCGAGCGTGGCTTCAGCCGAACCGCCAACATAGGTGCCGGCCAGCGAGCCGGGGCCGTACTTGGTCGAGGAGGCCGAGAAGACCAGCCAGACGATCTCGGTGCGCCCGGTGACGCCGATGTCGATGCCGAGCTTGGAGATATCGCCCTGATAGGTCTCGGTCTTGTGGCCGTCTCGCTTGAACTTGCAGGTCATGTCCTTGCGCGACACGATGATCAGGCCGATGCCCGGATCGACCGAGCAATGCAGCACACCGACCTGCACGCGGGTGTCGGCCTGGGCCGGCACGGTGACCAGCATGGCAAGGGCGGCAAGCGCCGCGGCGAAAAGCTTCTTCATTTTGTCCCTCAGGAGTTTGACGCGTTGTTGTTGCTGCACCCCGCGGGCGACTCTATCCATTGCCGCAAATCGGACAAGGCCCCCGTTGTCCTTTGGTCCGCCGGACAGCATCGTCCGGTCAACCTGGACATACTAACAGAAACGCCGCCTTGACGGCGGCGTTGCTGGATTCGATCTGACCGGCGCTTACGGGCGCGCGGGACGGGCTGCCGCGGCGGGGGCGGGCAGGCCACCTTCGCGCTGGGCACGCTTGCGGGCCAGCTTGCGGGCGCGGCGCACGGCCTCGGCCTTCTGGCGCGCCTTCTTCTCAGACGGCTTCTCGTAGTAATTGCGGAGCTTCATCTCGCGGAAGACGCCTTCACGCTGAAGCTTCTTCTTCAGCGCCCGGAGCGCCTGATCCACATTGTTATCGCGAACAACTACTTGCAAGCGCTACCGCCCTTCGAAATTCGTCAGATGCCTGTTTGGTGTCTACGCATCCGGTCAAGACCAAATGCGCCGACCAGCAGAGCCGGTCCTCGTGGAGCGGCTATATAGGCCAATCGATATGGCTTGTCCACACCGCCAGCGGCAGCAAAAGCGCTATTTTTCGCGCTTTTTCAGCTGAACGCGGTTGATGTGGCCCATCTTGCGGCCCTTGCGCGCCTCGGCCTTGCCGTAGACGTGCGGGCGCTCGATTTCGGCGAGTCGGGCGGGCACACCTGCAATCTCGTCGCCGATCAGGTTCTCCATCACCACGTCGGCCAACCGTGTGGTGTCGCCCAGCGGCCAGCCCAGAACCGCGCGGATATGCTGTTCGAACTGGTCGGTCAGGCACACCGCTTCCGTCCAGTGGCCGGAATTGTGCACACGCGGCGCGATCTCGTTGACCAGCAGTTTGCCGCTGGGCAGCACGAAGAACTCCACTCCGAGAACGCCGACATAGTCCAGCGCCTCGACGATCTCGGCGGCAATTTTCAGCGCCTCGCGGGCGGTCTTCTTGCCGATATCGGCCGGGACCGTGCTGGTCTTCAGGATGTGGTCGCGATGCACGTTCTCTGCCGGATCGAACGCCTTGACTTCGCCGGCGGGGTTGCGCGCCACCACCACCGAGATCTCGCGCTCGAACTCGATGAAGCCTTCCAGCACCAATGGGTGCGGGGCCAGGGTTTCCCAGGCGAGCGCGGCTTCCTCCATGTTGCGCACCATGCGCTGGCCCTTGCCGTCATAGCCGAGACGCGTGGTCTTCAGCACGGCCGGGGCGCCGATCTCTGTCAGTTCCTCCTCGAGCCGATCGAGGTCGGTGATGGCCGCAAAGGGTGCGACAGGAATACGGCTGATGGTCAGAAACGCCTTCTCGGCAAGGCGATCCTGGGCCACTGCCAGCGCCCGCGCGCCGGGCCGGAGCGGCTTCAGCCGGGCGAGGAATTCCGCGGTGGCCGCCGGCACGTTCTCGAACTCGTAGGTGATGACATCGACCGCCTCGGCAAACGCCTGCAGCGCGGCTTCGTCATCATAAGCGGCCACGGTCTTTCGCGGCGTCACCTCGAAGGCGGGGCTCTCGGCGTCGGGGCAGTAGATGTGTGTCTTCATCCCAAGCCGTGCGGCGGCGAGGGCCAGCATGCGGCCCAACTGGCCACCCCCGAGAATTCCGACGATGCTGCCCAGGGGCAGCGGCGCCTCAATCATTGTCATCTGCGGGATATTCCGGGACGGAGTCGGTCTGGTTGCGGCGATGCATGTCGAGTCGCGCGGCAAGTTCCGGATCGTTCAGCGCCAGGATTGCGGCGGCGAGCAGGGCTGCATTGCCAGCGCCCGCCTCGCCGATGGCCAGGGTCCCGACAGGAATGCCAGTGGGCATCTGCACAATCGAGAGCAGGCTGTCCTGGCCGGACAGGGCCTTGGAGCGTACCGGCACGCCGAGCACCGGCAACGGGGTCAGTGCTGCGATCATGCCCGGAAGGTGCGCCGCGCCGCCAGCGCCGGCGATGATCACCTTGAAGCCCTCCGCACGGGCGTTCTGGGCAAAGTCATACATCCGTTCCGGGGTCCGATGGGCCGAAACGATGCGCGCCTCATAGTCGATCTTGAGATTGTCGAGCATTTCGGCGGCGACGCGCATGGTCGGCCAGTCAGACTGGCTGCCCATGACGATGGCGACGGGCGGCGAGGTCGGCACGATGTTGTTCCCCATCGGTGGGTGCGCGATTGGTCATCCCTATGCGGCGCAGGGCGCCGGCGCAAGCCGGCTTCAGGCGGCATGCTCCTCGAGATCGTCCGCCAGCGCCGCGATCAGTGACGCGTCCGCCAATTCGATGCTGCCCTCGGGCAAGCCGAGGATGCGGTCGATCACCGTTCCCAGGAAGGTGAGTCGCTTCAGCATTGCGCTCGCTGCGGCGTCAAAGGTGGTCCGGTCCCTGGCGTCGAACAGGGCCGTGGCCAGTTCGCGTTGGCTCGTCATCAGGTGCAGGATCACGTCGGTGGCCGCTTCCGGATCGGCGGTATCAAACGTCCGTTCGGCCACGCCCTCCGCGATGATCCTGACCATCAGTGGCCTGACGATGCCCGAGGTGGTCGCGTGGATGCAGTCGAACATCTGACGGTTTTCGGTCCGCAGAATCGGCGCGAACGCCGCGCGAAGATCCCGAGCATCACGCAACTTCTGCGCGCGCATCACTTCGAGAAAGCCCACGAGCCGTGCGAACGAATCGAGTGTCGGGTCATCCACCACCGACTGGGCGGCCTCGGCGGTACGCCGGGCATGACGCTCGGCCAGTGCGGTCACCAGGTCTTCCTTGGCGGCAAAGTGGTGGTAGAAGGCGCCCTTCGACACGCCTACCGCCTCGATGATGCGGTTGATCGAGGTCGCGTCGTAGCCATCCCGCGCGAACAGTTGCAGGGCGGCGTCCAGCAGTTCGTCACGGCGTGCGTGCGCCGGCTTGACCAGGTGGGGGAGGGGCATGCTGTCTCCACGCGAAAGCGACCGACCGTCGGTCGGTTCAGCATCTAGCACAGCTTCCGGACGTTGACGAGAGGTCCGCGCCGCCTCGATTTTCAGGCGATGATGTCTGGCAGCAGGATGTTCTCGAGCTGTACGATGCGGTCCTTCAGCGCGAGCTTGCGCTTCTTCATGCGCTGGATCAGCATCTGGTCGGAATAGCCCGAGGTGGTCATCATGTGGATGGCGGAGTCGAGATCTGCGTGCTCCTGGCGCTTGGCGGCCAGTTCCAACCCAAGAGCGGCTTCCTGTTCCTTGTCCAGCGGCAGCATTTCGAGCTTCGATATCCGAGGTTTGCGAGCCTGACGGTCGTTACCTCCGGTTAACCGATCACACGAAGTTTTGCACTCGGTTTCGCACCAGCGCGGTTGGATACCGGCCGTTACGCATCGACAAAGCATGTAATTTTTGTGACGATCCTCCTCGTTGATTAGCCTGAGAGGAGTTGTCATGACGACAGAAGGCCACATCGAAGCACTCGCGCGGCGGCACCGTGAACTCGATCGCAAGATCGAAAGCGAGATGACCCATCCCAGCCAGGATGACCTCTACATCGCAGCGCTCAAGCGAAAGAAGCTGGAAATCAAGGACGAGCTGGCAAAGCTGCAAGACGCCCATTGATGGGCAGTCCCGACCCAATGGCAAGCAGGCAGGGCCACGGCAGACGCCGCGGCCTTTTTTGTTTGTGCGCCCGCTAGCGCGCTACGGCTGGAAATCGTTGATCTCGAACCAGTAGCCGTTGGGGTCCTCGACGAACACTGCACGCATGCCGTCCGGGCGCACGTTGATGGCGCCCGGCGTGCCTTTCATGTCCGAATAGGCCACCTCCAGCGCCGCCAGATGCGCGAGCACCGCGTCGAGGTCGGAAGCGGACAAAGCAAAGTGTGTGCGTTTCTCCACATGCGTGCGGCTGATGTCGCCGGCCTGCACGTGGAACCGCTGGCCCGAGCCGATCTCGAACCACAGGATTTCAGTGCCGCCCATCGGGTTGGCGATCTGCCGGATACCGAGCACGCGCGTGAGGAAATCCCGCGTTTCCTCGAGGTCGCGCACCAGGAGCGCGATGTGGTCGAGCCGATAGTCCATCCAATGTCACCCCGCCGTCAGGCAGCCACTGGGCCGCTCAGGAACACTTCGAACACACCATCGTAGATCAGCTTCAGCGCCAAGAGAAACACCAGCCAGTAGGTCAGCTGGTAGAAGCGCTTCACCGAGATGCGGCGCACGAGGAACACCCCGAGCAGCACGCCGAGGATCGCCACCGGCGCGAGGAAGGCGGCGTGGGTCAGGTTCGAGACGTTCAACTGCCCGAGGAAGAAGTAGGGGATCAGCTTGGCGGAGTTGACGATCGCGAAGAAGAAGGCGGTCGTGCCCGAATAGTTCACTGGTGTCAGCCGTTGTGGCAGCACGTAGATCTGGAAGGGCGGGCCGCCGGTGTGGCTGATGAAGCTGGTAAAGCCAGCAAAGCCGCCCCAGAAGGCGCCCCATGGCTTGGAGGGTGGCAGACCCTCGAGCTTCTTGCGCAGCGGCAGCAGGGCGTCGAGGATGAAGATCAGGGTGATGACGCCAACGAACAGCAGCACCATGGCGTCGCTGACGACGCTCCAGAGCGCCCAGCCGATGGCGGTGCCGATGAAGGCGCCCGGCAGCATGATCTTGAGGATGCGCCAGTCGGCATCCTTGCGGTAGGTCCAGACGGCAATTGCATCCATGACCAGCAGCAGCGGCAGCAGCATGCCGGCGGCGTCGCGGGCCGGCATCACCAGCGAGAGCAGGGGCACGCCAACAAGACCCAGGCTGCCGACGAGCCCCGACTTCGAAAGCGCGACAATGAGCACGGCCAGAACCGCGACAAACCAGAAGTAGAGATCGGGCATAAGGGGAAAACCGGCGGCAGGAGGGGCCGCTACTCGGACGCTTCGCGCCTCTGGTTGTCAATATCGGTGGGCTGGTCATCCTCGGGGTTTGCCCCACGCACCCGGTCGGCGCGCATGACTTCATCCAGCATTTCGGTCGAGCGACGGACAAGGCCGATATAGGCCGCCTGGTCGTGACGCACGGCGTAGCTTTCTTCAAGCATGCGCAGGTCGTGCCGCTCGAAGGCGGCGGCCACCGCCTTTGCTTCATCCTCGTCCTGGCCAAGCGCGACCAGCGCTTTCTGTCCAAGCCGGATGGCCGACTGGAAGGTCTCGCGCTCGAACACTTCGACCCCGCGGGCCATCAGGTCGTGGGCATGCGAGCGATCGACCGCTCGGGCTGCGATGATGACGCCCGGATAGCTGCGGCGCACCTGGTCGGCGATGGCAAGGATGCGCTCTGCCCCGGCCACCGCGATGACGATCATCTTGGCCTCGTGCGCCCCGGCGGCGCGCAGGATTTCCGGCCGCGAGGCGTCACCATAGAACACCTTAACGCCGAAACGCCGGACCAGCTCGATCTGGGCGGCGTCATCGTCGATCAGGGTCATCTCATAGCCTTGCGAGCGCAGCAGGCGCGTGACGATCTGACCGAAGCGGCCATAGCCGAGCACGATGACCTTGTCGCGCGAGTCCATGGCTTGTTCCGGCTCGTCGCCTGAACGTCCGGTTTGCTTGTGCGTGGCAAGGCGCGGCGCCCACAGGCGGTCGAACAGGAACAGCAGGAACGGAGTCGTGGCCATGGACAATGCCACCACCACCGTCAGCAACTCGGCATCGGCGACCTGCAGCGTTCCGGCGGAACGGGCGAACTCGAGGACGACAAAGGCGAACTCGCCGGCCTGGCTCAGCAGCACCGCGAGAATCAGTCGCTCGGCAATATGCATGCGGAACAGCGTCGCGAGGCCAAACAGCACCATCATCTTGACGGCAACCAGCACACCGACCAGCGCCAGCACCATCAGCGGATGCTCGACCACGATGTTGAACGCGATCGACATCCCCACCGAGATGAAGAAAAGCCCGAGCAGCAGGCCCTTGAACGGCTCGATATTGCTCTCGAGCTCATGCCGATATTCGCTGTCGGCGAGCAGGACCCCACCCAGAAAGGCCCCGAGCGCCGGTGAGAGCCCGAACATCTGGGTCATGAGCGCGGCCCCGATCACCAGGGCTAGCGCAAAGGCGGTGAACGCCTCCGGCACCTTGGCGATGGCGATCCAGCGCATCATCGGGCGAACGACGTAGCGGCTGCCAACCAGCGCCCCGAGAAATGCAAGAACGAGGCCCACGGCGACCCACCAGTCGAACGGGTTCTCGACGACCTCGAGCACCTCTTCGCCCACCGCCCCGGCGCCGCTGATGACAACCGATGCCAGCAGCGGCACGATCGCCAGTATCGGGATCACCGCGACGTCCTGGACGAGGAGGATCGAAAGGGTCGATCGCCCGGTATCGGTACGGGAAAGGCCACGTTGCGCCACAGTCTGGATGGCAATGGCGGTCGAGCTCATCGCCAATGTCAGCCCGACAATCACCGCCGCTGGCCAGGCGAAACCGATCAGATAGAAGATGCCGCCGAGCACGGCACTGGTCACCGCCATCTGGGTGAGGCCCATGCCCAGGACATGATGGCGCATGCGCCACAATTCGCTGCCATCGACCTCGAGGCCGATGAGAAACAGCATCATGACGATACCGAACTCGGCAACGTGACGGATCTGCTCGCTGTCGGAGACGAGGGAGAGCCCGTATGGGCCAATCAGGACGCCGGCAGCGATATATCCCAACACGGTGCCCAGTCCCGCCCATTTGGCGAGCGGGACCAGCAGCACGGTGGCCACCAGCAGCACGAGTATGGCAACCAGGATGTTTCCGTCCATCGCATCCTTGCCGGCGCTGTGGCCTTTAGATCAGTCGTCCAGGTCGGACTTCAGTGACTTGAGTTTCGCAAACACCGAATCAGCGTCAAGTTCCTCTTCACGCTCCGGACGATGATCCGTCTCGGATTCGTCGGCCATGTGACCGCCGCGCCCGGCACCGGCCAGGGCTTCCTCGGCGGTGAGCAGCATGGTGCCTTCTTCGGCCACTTCGGCGGGCGCCTGGCCCTTCGACGCGCGCGACACTTCAAGATCGAGATCGATCTGGCTGCACAGGCCCAGAGTCACCGGGTCCATCGGGGTGATGTTGGCATTGTTCCAGTGGGTGCCATCACGCACCGAGTCGATGGTCGACTTGGTGGTCCCGACGAGCCGCATCAGCTGGGCGTCCTTCATCTCCGGATGATTGCGCAGCAGCCACTTGATGGCGTTGGGACGCTCGTTGCGGCGCGAAATCGGGGTGTAGCGCGGGCCGCGGCGCTTGGGCGCCGCCACGCGGACCTTCGGGTCGCTCACCTTCATGCGATAGTTCGGATCGGCCTCGGCCTTCTCGATTTCCTCGCGGGTCAACTGGCCGTTCTGGATGGGGTTCACCCCCATGATGCCGGTGGCCACGTCGCCATCGGCTACACCCTGCACTTCAAGCGGGTGCAGGTTGCAGAAGGCGGCGATCTGGTCGAAGGACAGCGACGTGTTGTCGACCAGCCAGACGGCGGTGGCCTTGGGCATCAGAAGCTGTGTCGCCATGATAAATCTCTCCTTTGGGCGCGGACGGTTCCAACCGTTCGCTCCGCCTCGAGGGTCACGATGAGGGGAATAACCGCCTATATACGCGCGGGTTCAGAGCGATTCAATCGGATTGTCATGATCGCCCGGAGCGGGTGGCAGGCTCCGCCCCCAATCGGTCAGCAGCACCAGCTTGCCATAATTGTCGCGGCGCTCCAGCCCCACATGGGCCCGCGCCGCCTCCGCCAAAGGCACCGATCGGATGCGGGGTCGGTGAACGGCGCCAGTCGCAAGGCCCGGCCAGATCTCGCGGCGAAGCGTATCGGCGATCGCCGCCTTGGTCTCGCGGGTCTGCGGACGAAGCGTCGAGCCGGAGAGGGTCAACTGCTTCATCATCAGCCGGCCGGCGTTGATCTCGGCCATACCTCCCGCCTGGGTCGAGACCAGGACAATGTGACCGAAGCGGGCGCTGGCCGAAATGTTGCGGTCGAGCGTCGGCCCGCCGGCAATATCGACGACGCGGTCGGCACCATGCTTTGTGGTGATCTCCAGCGTACGCTCGACGAAATCCTCGCGGGAGTGGTCAATTGTTGCCTCGGCGCCCAGCGACAGGGCATAGGCGGCTTTCTCGGCGTTCGAGACCACCGCGATCGGCCGGGCGCCCAACAGCGTCGAGATCAGGATTGCGGCACCGCCGATGCCACCGGCGGCGCCGTGGATCAGTACCCACATGCCGGCCTCCAGGCCGGCCCGCATCACCAGCGACTGGGTGACGGTGAAAAATGTCTCCGGCAGGGCGGCGGCCGCCGCCAGTGACAAGTTCGCTGGAACTTCCAGCACCTGTGCGGCCGGCACGGTGACGTACTCGGCATAGCCGCCACCATTGCACAAGGCTGCCACCCGCGTGCCGAGGGCCAATCCAACGACACCAGCTCCGGTTGCCACCACCTCGCCAGCAACTTCAAGGCCGGGCAGGGCGGAGGCATCGACTGGCGGCGTATAGCTGCCCCGCCGCTGCGCCGCGTCGGGGGCATTGAGTCCCGCCGCAGCGACCCGGATCAGGACTTCGCCCGGCCCGGGCTGCGGAACGGGTAGCGTCACCGGCTGCAGCACTTCGGGGCCACCGGGCGTGGTGATGGCGATGGCGGTCATTTCGGCGGGAATGGTCATGGCGCTAGCTAGTCCCGAGGACCTCGAATAGGCAAGCGGTCGCGACGGCGCATAGGCCCCGGCGCGGTTGCGCCGCTCAACGCGTCGGCTAAAATCGCTCTGCGAGTAACGCGTGGGAGCATGCAATGTTCGATGATGAGGAACGCAAAGTGCCCAAGGGGCACGAGGTTGGCATGCCGATCGACAGCATGGGCGTCGAGGAGTTGCAGGAGCGCATCGGGATGCTTCGCGCCGAAATCGAGCGTCTGCAAGGGGCAGTTGCCGCGCGTCAACGAACCCGCGCGGCCGCGGAATCGGTGTTCAAACTCTAGTTGATGGGGCCGCAGTCGCTGTTGAGGAATCGCCAAGGTTAAGAAAGCGAGTCCTGTTAACCTCGGATTAATCGGGTCGCGTTAACTTCAAGGTCATCCAGTTCTCTGGATTTCACAGAGCGGTCTTCTCCCTCTGTTTGACGCCTCCCTGTTAACTTTCGAGAGCCGTTTCGACGGCTCTTTCTTTTTGTCGCAACAGGCGCCGCGTTAAGCCTCCCATAAGCTGATTGGCCGCATTACCTATGCAGGTGCCGGGCTTGCCCGGGCAGGAGTGGACGCGACGCGTGGACGACAATCGTGACAAGCAGCAGGCCGTTGCCCTGGGGCCCCGCATCGTGGCGTCAGGCGGGTTCGACCTGTTGTATCGCGAGGGCATGGGGCTGATCGAGGAGGTCGCGGCCTATCTGGACAGCGATGGCCGGGGCGAAAGTCGGGGCCTCCCGCGCGAGGCCTCCTTCGTTTATGCGACCGAGTCGATGCGGCTGACCACGCGGCTCATGCAACTGGCCTCCTGGCTGCTGTTGCAGCGTGCGGTCAACGAGGGCGAATTGACGGCCGAGAACGCCCGCGTCGAAAAAGAGAAAGTCCGCTTTTCGGCCACTCCGTCACAACGCGGCGGTCCGGGCTATGAGGAATTGCCCGAGCGGCTCAAGGAGTTCATTGCCAAGGGCGACCGGCTGTTCGAGCGGGTGCAGCAATATGACAAGCTCGAGCGCGGCAATGTGCCAGAGCCCAGCGAGGGCCCAACCGGCGGCATTGCCGACCAGCTCAGCCGGCTGCGGGCCGCATTCGGCCGCCTGAAGGACTGATATCGTCCCGTCTTTGGGTGCAGTCGACGCAGATCATGCCTCCTGCAAGCCGCGTTCAAGCGGTTCGCGGCAACAAAAAGCCCGGCACGATGGCCGGGCTAATCGAAACCGAAAGAGACGAAGGCTCAGAGGCCGAGGCCTTTGAACTTGTCCTTGAAGCGGGTCACGCGGCCGCCGCGGTCCAGCAGGTTGCCGGTCACGCCGGTCCAGGCCGGATGGGTCTTGGGGTCGATGTCGAGCTGCAGCACATCGCCTTCCTTCCCGTAGGTCGAACGGGTCTGGTAGGTGGTGCCATCAGTCATGGTGACCGTGATCATGTGGTAGTCGGGATGGATGTTCTGCTTCATGGCACTGCCTCAAATCAAACGGGCGCCAGGGGCGCCCGGACGAGCCGAATTCAACTTGGCCGGTTCCATAGAGAAAAAGCGGCACCTGTGCAAGGGGCGGGTATGCGGCAATGCGGCTGCTGGGCACGGTTGCCCTCAACGCCGCACCTCCTTATACCACTCCCACTTTGGCACGAGCTTCAAGACTATTTGGGCAGGACGATCGCGGCACGCGGGCCGGCAGGCGCGGTGGGGTCAGCACGACTGCGCCCCGCGACCTGAAGCCGCTGCGCCGGCTGCTGCCCTTCATACTGCGCTATCCCGTCCGGCTGGCACTCACCATCGGCTTTCTGCTGATCGCTGCCCTGTCGTCGCTGGGGATTCCGGCCATTGCCGGCCAGATCATCGATCGGGGCTTCATCGAGCAGAATCTCGATCAGGTCGGCCAGTATGGCATCTGGGCCATTGTCATTGCGGCTGTCATGGCTATTGCCAGCGGCGCGCGCTTCTATTTCGTGTCGATTCTGGGCGAGCGGGTGCTGACCGATCTGAGGCGCGCGGTGTTCGATCACCTGCTGCTGCTCGATGCGACTTTCTTCGACATGCACCGGGTCGGCGAGCTGACCTCGCGGCTGAATGGCGATGTTGCGACCATTCGCGGCGCCATCGGCTCCAGCCTTTCGATGGCACTGCGCGGTATGGTGACCCTCACCGGCGCACTGGTATTGATGGCTTTGACCAGCCCTGTGCTCACGCTCGCTGTGGTGGTGATCGCGCCGACGATCATTCTGCCGGTGGTGTTCATCGCGCGGCGGCTCCGCAAGATGTCCCGCCGCACCCAGGACGCGCTCGCCGAGATGTCGGCCATGGCCACCGAGGCGCTGGGGGCCACCAAGACGATCAAGAGCTTCGTGCAGGAGCCCGAGCAGTCCAAGCTCTATGCGGATCGTGCCGAGAACTCGTTCCGGGCCGAAGTGACCCGGCTTGGCGCCCGTGCAGCACTGCTCGGGTCGATGATGTTCATGGGCACCGCCGCCCTCGTCGTCCTGATCTGGTGGGGTGCCAAATCGGTGTTCGACGGCACTGTGACGGCGGGCGAGCTGGCGCAGTTCATGATCTACGCCCTGATGGCCTCAAACGCCCTCACGACGCTGTCCGAAATCACCGGGTCGCTACAGACAGTCGCCGGCGCTACAGAGCGCCTGATCGAGATTCTCGACACCCAGCCGGCGATCAAGTCGCCAGCCGCGCCGCTCGCCATGCCGATGCCGCCGCTCGGCACCGTGCGCTTTGAAGATGTATCGTTCCGCTACGACACCCGGGACAATGATGTGGTGCTTGACGGCGTCAGCTTCGCCGTCCCGGCCGGGGCTACCTATGCTCTGGTTGGCGCCTCGGGCGCCGGCAAGTCCACGGTGTTCGCACTGGCGCAGCGCTTCTACGACGTGTCGAGCGGTCGGGTGGTGGTCGATGGCTGCGATGTTCGCGAGGTCGACACCGCAGTGCTTCGGCGTCACTTCGCCTATGTCGAGCAGGAGCCGACGATCTTTGCTGGCACGATCCGCGAGAACATCCGCTTCGGCAAGCCCGAGGCCGGGTTCGAAGAGATCAAGGCCGCCGCACGCGCCGCCCTGGTCCACGACTTCGTCGTCGACCTGCCGGATGGCTACGAGTCCATCGTAGGCGAGCGTGGCGTGATGCTTTCGGGCGGCCAGAAGCAACGGCTGGCGATCGCCCGCGCGCTGCTCAAAAACGCCCCGATCCTGCTGCTCGACGAGGCGACATCGGCCCTCGACGCAGAAAGCGAGAGACTGGTGCAGGTGGCGCTCGAACGGCTGATGGCCGGTCGTACGACGCTGGTTATCGCCCACCGCCTGGCCACCATTCGGGATGCCAGCCGCATCCTCGTCCTCGACAAGGGCCGGCTGATCGACGAAGGCACGCATGACGAGCTGGTGCGCAAGGGTGGCCGCTATGCCGAACTCGCCCGTCTGCAGTTCCGGGAAAGCGTGCTTCCGCAGGTGGCGGAGTAGGGCGGTGCTGGCTTGCGCCGTTACTCGGTCAGCTTGAACTCGATCCGGCGGTTGCGGGCATAGGCTTCCTCGGTTTCACCGGCGTCGATCGGCCGGCTGTCGCCAAATCCGGCGGCCACCAGATGCTGAGCCGAAACGCCGGCGGCGACGAGATATTTGGTCACCGCGATGGAGCGGGCAGCGCTCAGTTCCCAGTTCGAAGGGAATTCCGGGGTGTTGATCGGGCGCTTGTCGGTGTGGCCGTCGATGCGCAGCACCCAGTTCACGTCCGCCGGTATCTGGGTCTCCAACTCCTTGATCGCGTCGGCGAGCTTGGCGAGCTCGACTTCACCCTCTGGCGAGATGGCGGCCTCGCCGGCCCCGAACAGCACCTCCGACTGAAACACGAAGCGGTCGCCGACGACGCGCACATCGGCGCGGCCCTCGAGAATCTCGCGCAGCTTGCCGAAGAAGTCCGAGCGGTAGCGGCTGAGGTCCTGCACCCGCTGGGCCAGCGCCAGGTTCAGCCGGCGACCCAGATCGGCGATCTGGGTTCGGTTCGAAGTATCAGCGGCCTCCGAAGCCTCCAGCGCCTGCTCCAGTGCGGCGATCTGGGTACGGAGTGCCGCCAGTTGCTGGTTGAGCAGCGCCACCTGCGCTGTCGCTTCATCGGAGAGCTTCTGTTCGGCATCGAGGTCGGCGGTCAGCTCGGCAATCTCGGCGTCCTTGTCGCCAGCGCCCGCGCCCAGGCCGGCGAGCTCGGCCGCGAGGCGATCGCGCTCGCCCGTCGTGCTGGTCAAGGTGGCTTGCAGCGTCGCGATCGTGGTCTCGAGATCGGAGGCGCCGGCGCGCTCGAGCTGCAGCAGCTCAGTCAGCTCGGCGATCTGCGCGTTCAGCCGGCTCATCGCCGTGTCGCGGCCGGAGATTTCCTGGCTGAGGAAAAACTGGCTCAGCATGAAAAGCGACAGCAGGAAGATGATGACGAGCAGGAGGCTCGACAGCGCATCGACGAAGCCCGGCCAATAGTTGGTGGTTTGCGAGCGCCGCGAGCGGCTGGACACTGCCATGGTTCGCTCTCTCCTCGCGGCCTAGTTCGGCCGCCGGTCGTTCTCGCCTTCGCGCAGCATGGCCTCCATCAAGTCCTGTAGCTTCTTGTTGGTCTCGCCCTGCTGGATGATGTGGCCGCGCAGGTCGTCCTGCTCGGCCCGGATGTGCTTGACGAGGCCATCGATGCCCCGGGCCAGCTCCGCCATGGCGCGGATGGCGTTCTGCGAGGAACTGGCGTTCTGCGTGCTGGCGAACTGCGCGAACAGCTCCGACATCTCCTCACCCGATACGCCGAGCCCCGCCGCCTGCATCTGGCTCACCGGATGGTCGAGTTCGGTCATCGAGGTCATCCAGTCCTCGAGGTCGGTGTAGAAGGCGTTCTGCGCCTGGCTGGTCTGCAAGTCGAGGAAACCGAGGATCAGCGAGCCGGAAAGGCCGAGCAGCGACGCCGAGAACGCCGTGCCCATGCCGGAGAGCGGCGCCGACAGCCCTTCCTTGAGATTGGTGAAGAGGCTCGCCGTATCGCCCGCCGTGGCATCCAGCGCCTGAATGGTCGCTGCGACATTGGTGACCGTTTCGAGCAGGCCGTAGAACGTACCGAGCAGGCCGAGGAAGACCAGCAGGCCCGTCAGGTAGCGTGAGGTGTCCTTGGCTTCGTCGAGGCGGTTGCCGACGGAATCGAGGATCGACCGCATCGAAGAGGGTGTGATCACCGCCTCCCCGAGACGATCCCGCAACAGGTTGGCCACCGGTGCCAGCAGGCGCGGCTCAACCTGCGGGATCCGGCCCTCCTGCAGGGCATTCACCCAGCGGATCTCGGGAAACAGCCGCACGACCTGGCGGAAGCTCAGCACGATGCCGATGGCCAGCGTCAGCAGGATCAGCGCGTTGATGAACGGGTTGGCCCAGAAGAACTCGATCAGCTGTGCCGACAGGATCAATGCCACCAGTGCGACCAGCACCAGGAAGATGATCATCTTGAACAGATAGACCGTAGGGGTCGCGAGGCGGTAGGGATCGTAGGTTTGCGACATGTCGCGGCCTCGGCTGGGGCGTGAACTCGTTAACGAATCCTAGTGCGTTTCGCCGTCCCGGCGCAACACGCCGGGCCGGCTCAGCCAGGTTAACCCCATGAAATCCCGGTAATGCGACCTGATCGTGACCGCGCGGTCAGTTCACGGCCTTGATCGCCTTGAGCAACTGGCCCTGGATGGTCTCGTTGGCTGCGATGACCTCGCCGTTCCAGACCGAGCCGGGCTTGCCGCTGAAATCCGACATGGTGCCGCCGGCTTCGCGCAGCAGCAGCCAACCCGGCGCGACGTCCCATGGGGCGAGACCGGCTTCCCAATAGGCATCGAAGCGTCCTGCAGCGACCCAGGCGAGGTCGGTGGAGGCCGAGCCGGAGCGTCGGATGCCGGCCACTGCCGGGTTGATCATCGCCAACTGGCGCAGTTGCAGCAGGTCGGTGGCGCGCCCGCGCGAATTGATGCCGGTGGCCACCACGCAGTCCGCAAGGTGCTTGCGGTTGGCCACGCGGAGGCGCTTGCGATCATTCAGCCAGGCGCCGCCGCCCTTTTCGGCGGTGTAGAGCTCATCCATCACGGGGTTGAAGATCACCGAGGCAACGATCTCGGTGTTGCGCTCGAGCGCAATCGCACAAGCGAAAAGAGGAATGCCATGAAGGAAGTTGGTGGTGCCGTCGAGCGGATCGACGATCCAGCGATGCTGGCCGTCGCTGCCGGTGACTTCGGTGCCTTCCTCGCCCAGAAACCCGTAGGTCGGGCGGGCCTTCTGCAGCTCTTCGAAGACGATCTGTTCGGCGCGCCGGTCGGCGTTGGAGACGAAATCGGCAGGGCCTTTCACCGAAACCTGCAGGTTCTCTACCTCGCCGAAATCCTTGGCGAGGGAGCGACCGGCCTTGGTGGCGGCCTGGACCATGATGTTGAGAAGCGCCGAGCGCATGCGGTGTCACCGGGTCAAGGGCGAGGCGGAACGAAGTGTCGGACTTCGCCGGACGGCCTCACGTCGGAAATCGGGTGCCCAAGGACGCTACGCAGCGTGAAACTGGCTGAATGCCGTCATTGGACTGGAAGGGCCGCCTTGTGCCTCAGAACCCCGCGAAGTTCAAGGGTCACGGCGGCAGCGCCCGCCGGTCAGGGCGTGGCTGGAGCCTGGGTTGCCGGGGCAGCCTGAGCTTGGGCAACGCTGGTGGGCGGCTCCGACGGCCAGAAGCGGGCGCGTTCCTCGGCCCGCGCCAGCTTCTCGGGACGTATCGAAACCAGCAGCTTGTCGAGCTGCGGGTCGGAGAGCCCCTGCCGGCGGGCGAGGGCGCGCCACATCGCGGCGCTTTCGAGGTCCAGGGTCACTCCTTCACCGGCAGCGAGCAGCTTGGCATAGCGGTTCTGTGCCACCGGATTGCCGGCTTCCGCCGCCCGCTGATACCACAGCGCTGCGGCAACCCGGTCCGGCTCCACGCCCTTGCCCAGATAGAGGGCCGTCGCATATTCGATCTGCGCCGCGGTCAGTCCCCCCTCCGCAGCGAGGCGAAACTGTTCGGCGGCGCGCTTGAGGTCCGGCGCAACGCCTGCGCCTTCACTCAGCATCGTGCCGAAATCGTACTGCGCCTCGGCAATTCCCGCCTCAGCGGCCGCGCCGATCAGTGCGGCCGCCTTGACCAGGTTCGGCGTGGCATAGGTGCCTTCAATATGCAGCAGCCCAAGATTGTACTTGGCCATGGGGTTGCCGGCGTTGGCGGCCTTCTCGAACAGGCTGGCAGCCAGCTTGCGGTCCTTTTCGACGCCGCGGCCCTCCTGATACATCATCGCCAGCTCGAAGGTGGCGAGCGGGTCGCCGGCGTCGCTGCCGAGCTGGTACCATCCGGCGGCTGTCTTGGCGTCCTCGGCGACGCCAAGGCCCTTGGAATAGATCTCGCCGATCAGCGTCTGGGCATTCCGGTCGCCGCTCTGGGCACGCGGCAGGGCCAGCGCCAGGGCTGTGAGGAAGTAGCCGCGCTGGAAGGCACCGTAGGCTTCATCGACCTTCTGGCCGAAGATCTGGTCGCTGATCGCCACCGCCGCGTTGGGCTCCTGCGGTACGAGGTTCTCCGGAACCGGTCCGATCGGCAGTTCCTCGAGCGTCATGTTGTCGGGAAAGCGCATATCCTCGGGGCGCAGATCCTCGAAGTCGGTGCGTTGGGCCACGGCGGCACCCGCCATGGCCAGCAGCAGTCCCAGTGCCGTAGCGACGCGGCGCGAACTCACGCAGCGCCCTCGGTCGGCAGTGTCAACCCGATGAACTCGCAGTCGCCGGCATCGTGGCCAGCGAGGTTCGCCTCGGGATCGGAAAGAACACTTGGTACCTGCATCGTCTCGGCCCACCAGCGCGCCAGATCGCGTTCGGGTTCGGAGATGGCACCTGAAAGCGGCCCAAATAGGATGTAGTCGATCTCCAGTTCGCCCTTTTGCATGGCATCGTGGCGCGAGCCGATATCGCCAGCCCCGACGATCATGTCGGGTTTGAGCGCGACCACTGCATCGCGGACCGCTTTCAGGCCGCCCGAGACATGCAGTCCGTCGGCGCCCAGCAGGCGGACCCACCCGGGCTCGCCTTCGATCAGCACGGCGGCGCCTAGCGCCTGTGCGTCCGGTGCAATGGCCTTGACCATTGTCTTGTAGGCGTTCTCCGCCATATCGCCGCGCCGCAGCAGCAGGGCAGCAATCTCAGTGGTTTCCGCGATCCGTCCGAGAGCGGCGAGCGTCTGGGCGGGGGCGGAAAGGGGCGGAACAATGAGGAACAATTGCGCGGACATGGCGGTGACTTATAGCGGCCAATGCGCCGAATGGGAGGCGGATTCGCGCATCGGCCCCACAACAAGGAAGGGGCGCGCCCGGCAAAGGACGCGCCCCCAGTCGACGGGAGGTCGATGGCTTGGCCGCGTCAGGCGGCGAGGTCGAGTTCCGGCCGGTACTCACCGAGCGCGGCGAGCGCGTTCATCCTGGCGCGATGGGTGAACGCGGCCTGCGCCATCGGCACGTTGGCGTCCTCGCCGTTCCAGGCCACCAGCGCCGCAGTCTGCAGCGCACGGCCGTACGAGAAGGTCAGCGCCCAGGGCAGGTCGGGGATCTGGTTCATGGCCGACAGGTGCGCGGTCGCTTCCTCGTCGGACTGGCCGCCCGAGAGGAACGCCACCCCGGGCACCGCCGCCGGCACGAACTTGCGAAGCGTATCCACGGTGCGGCGCGCCACTTCATCGACGCTGACGCGATCGCGGGAGCGGAGGCCCGGCGTCACCATGTTGGGCTTCAACAGCATGCCGCTGAGGTCAACACCCGCGAGCCGCAGTTCCTTGAACACCGCCTCCAGCGTTTCGCCGGTCACTTCCTCGCAGCGCTGGATCGAGTGGTCGCCGGGCTCGCCGTCGGCAAGGACTTCAGGCTCGACCACGGGAACGATCCCGGCTTCCTGGCACAGCATGGCGTAGCGCGCCAGCACGTGGGCATTGGCGCGGATGCCGTTTCGCGACGGCGCGTAGCTGGTGATCGCAATGACGCCGCGCCACTTGGCAAAGCCTGCACCGACTTCGGCATAGTGGGCCAGACGCTGGCGCAGGCCGTCGAGGCCCTCGGTGATCTTCTCGTCCTTGCTGCCAGGCATGGGAAAGGCGCCGCGGTCGACCTTGATGCCGGGGATCACATCGGCTTCCGCGAGAATGTCGCGGAACGGGGTGCCGTCGCGGGCCTCCTGCTTCAGGGTCTCCTCGGTGAGGATGACGCCGGAGATGTACTTGCTCATCGCTTCTTTGGAGCGGAACAGCATTTCGCGGTAATCGCGCCGCGTTTCCAGCGTCACTGGCAGTCCAATCAGCGCAAAGCGCTTGGCAATCGTGCCTTCCGATTCATCGGCGGCAAGAATTCCCGTGCCCTTGGCGACGAGCTTTCTGGCGATTGCGTTCAGCGATGCCATTGCCTGACCCTCTCATCTGTTCCGTTTCCGGGAAGATGCCGCAGCGAGCGTCGCAAGGCGATTAGACGTTCTGGTAAGAGACCAAATGCTGATAGGCGTGGGCATGCCGCACCGACCGACGGCAATGCCGCCGATCCCCAATTCCTGGGAGATTCCGCCGCCGGTCGGCTCAGGTTTTCAGGGCCTCTACGCCGGGGAGCGGCTTGCCCTCCATCCACTCGAGGAAGGCGCCACCAGCGGTCGAGACGTAGCTGAACTGGTCCTTCACCCCGGCATGGGCCAGTGCCCCAACCGTATCGCCGCCGCCCGCGACCGATACCAGCTTGCCGGCTTTGGTGCGCTCGGCGACATAGCGCGCGATTTCAACCGTGCCTTGGTCGAAAGGCTGCATCTCGAAAGCTCCGAGCGGACCGTTCCACACCACCGTCTTGGCCTCGTCGATGGCGCCCTTGATCCGTTCGATGGAACCGGGGCCGATATCGAGGATCATGCCGTCCGGATCGATGGCGTCGGCGCCATAGTAGCGATGCGGGGCATTGGCTTCGAAGTGCCAGGCGACCGTCGCGTCGATCGGCAGGATCACCGCACATTTGGCGGCCTCCGCCTTGTCGCGGATGGTGTTGGCAGTCTCCGCGAGATCCTTTTCCGCCAGCGACTTGCCGACGCCAAGGCCGCCAGCATGCAGGAAGGTGTTGGCCATGGCGCCGCCGATCACCAGGGCCTCCACCTTGTTGATCAGGTTGCCGAGCAGTTCCAGCTTGGTCGAAACCTTTGCGCCGCCGACAATGGCAATCACGGGCCGCTGCGGCTTGCCGAGCCCCTTTTCGAGCGCTTCGAGTTCAGCCTGCATGGCGCGCCCGGCCGCCGATGGTAGCAGGTGTGCAATGGCTTCGGTCGAGGCATGGGCGCGGTGCGCTGCCGAGAAGGCGTCATTGACATAGATGTCACCCAGCGTTGCCATGCGCTGCGCCAACTCGACGTCGTTGTCTTCCTCGCCCGGGTGGAAACGGGTGTTCTCCAGCACGAGGATCGAGCCTGCCGGCGCCTCGTCGATGGCCTGCTTGGCCTTCGTCACATCGGTCCAGTCGGTGGCGATGAAGCCCACCGGGTGGCCCGTCTCGTCGGCAACGGCGGGCACCACCATTTCCAGCGAGAACTCCGGGTTCACCTTGCCCTTGGGCCGGCCGAAATGGCTCAGGATGATGGCCTTGCCGTCGACCTTGATGATCTCGCGTATCGTGGGCACCAGCCGCTCGATGCGGGTGGCGTCGGTCACCTTGCCGTCGGCGACCGGCACATTCAGGTCGGCACGTACCAGCACGCGTTTGCCGGCGAGGTCGAAATCGTCGAGGGTCTTGAAGGCGGCCATGGTGGTCTTCCGCTGCTCGTTGGAGGCGATGGCCTGCTATAGAGCAAGCGCCGCCGCCCCCGCAACACACGCTAACCGCCGAACAGGCCCGAAAGCGTGCCGACGCTGGCAAACAGCACGGCGGCGAGCAGAAATTGCCGGAAGGCAAAGTACAGGTTGGTGTTGAAGGCAAAGCGGGCATAGCCCTCGCTCGGCCAGTGCCGCGCCCCGATCTGGCGACGCAGTGCGCGATCAGCGAGCACGACGTGCAGGGCCTGTCCGACCAGCAGCACGGCAAACCAGGAGGCGTCGTGGACCGTGCCGGCGAACAGACTGCCGAGGACATTGGCCAGGATCATCAGGCGCTCGATCTCGCGCACGGCAACCGACCCAAATCAGTGATCAGACGCCGGGGAATATACCGCCCGTGCGTAACAGTTCGGCGAACAAATTCTTAACGCGCGGTGACCGTCAGGCCCGCCGAAACAGCGTTGGGTAGTCGACGACCAGTCCGTGCTCATCGACTGTCAGCACCTCGGTGAAGCTGCGATCCGCAGCCGCGTAGTGGAAATGCGCATCGTCGAGCTTGGTATAGATCTGCCCATCGCGAAGCGCCTCGAGGCTGTCGAGCGGGATCCAGGCCATGTCGAACTGACGCGGCTCGCCGGCTTCGAACCGCGTCCGGCGGATTGGCAGGGTATTGGTGAAGGGGCTGCCAGAAATGTCGATATCAACGCAGCCCTCAAGCTGCGGCGCGCGCTGTCCGTCGATCTTCCAGTCACCGGCGCCGTTCGACAGCAGCCGCAGCACGCGCCCGTCATGACGCCGCAGCGTGAGTGAACGGAACGTCCAGTTCGGCTCAAGCTGGATTTCGTAGAACGCGCCGAAGCGGACCCCGTCGCGTTCCCCGATGAGGGAACTGCGCACGACAACGCCGTCCGCAGTCTCCTTGATGTGGCAATGCTCGAGCCCGGTCCAGGCCAGCGCCTGCCAGCGAAGGTCGAGCTCGAGCGGCACGAACTACAGGGTCTTGGCGAACAGGGCCGTGACGTCGGCCATGCGGTTGGAGAAGCCCCACTCGTTGTCGTACCAGCCGAGGATGTTGACGAAGTTGCCGTCCATCACCTTGGTCTGGTCGAGCAGCATCGTCGCCGAGTGCGGGTCGTGGTTGAGGTCGGACGAGACCAGCGGGTGGAGCGTGTAGGTCATCACGCCCTTGAGCTTGCCTTCGGAGGCGGCGATCAGGGCATCGTTGACCTCCTGCACCGTGGTCGGGCGCTTCGAAATGAACTTCAGATCGACCAGCGACACGTTAGGGGTCGGCACGCGGATCGAGATGCCATCGAGCTTGCCCTTCAGTTCGGGGAGCACAAGGCCGATGGCCTTGGCAGCACCGGTCGAGGTCGGAATCTGGCTCAGCGCCGCGGCACGGGCGCGGTAGAGGTCCTTGTGCATGGTGTCGAGCGTGGGCTGGTCACCGGTGTAGGAGTGGATGGTGGTCATCATCCCCTTCTCGATGCCGACGAGGTCGTTCATCACCTTGGCCATCGGGGCGAGGCAGTTGGTGGTGCACGAGCCGTTCGAGATCACCACGTCGTCCTTGCCGAGCAGGGCATGGTTGATGCCGTAGACAATGGTCTTGTCGGCGCCTTCGCCGGGGGCCGAGATGATGACCTTCTTCGCGCCAGCGGCCAGGTGCGCCGAGGCCTTTTCCTTGGATGTGAAGATGCCGGTGCACTCGAGCACGATCTCGACGCCGAGTTCCTTGTGCGGCAGCTGGGCCGGGTCCTTGACCGCAGTGACCTTGAAGCTCTGGTTGCCGGCGGTGATGGTGTCGCCGTTGACCTTCACCTCATGCGGGAAGCGGCCATGGACGCTGTCGTAGCGCAGCAGGTGGGCATTGGTCTCCACCGGCCCGAGATCGTTCACTGCCACCACCTGGATATCGGTGCGGCCGCTCTCGACGATGGCGCGAAGGATGTTACGACCGATGCGGCCAAAGCCGTTGATTGCGACGCGGACAGCCATGGTGGCTCCTTATGCTGAGGAAGTTCAGGACGGCAGGTGCCGGTCTCTTACATCCGCGCCATGACAGCTTCAACTGGCCGACAGTTGCAGCCGTGGAATTTGCGGCATGCCAAAGCAGAAGGGCCAGCTCATGGAGCCGGCCCGGAAGGATCAGCATGATCGTCAGGCACCCTGCTTGGGCTACAGCTGCGCAGTCACCGCTTCGACGATCGCCTCTGCCGTAATACCGAAGTGTTCGTACAACTTTTCTGCCGGCGCGCTGGCGCCGAAGCCGTGCATGCCGACGAAGCGGCCCTTGTCGCCGAGCAGCTTGGACCAGCTCATCTCGAGCCCCGCCTCGATGGCGACCTTGGCCCTGGGCGTACCGATCACCTCGGCGCGGTAGTCGGCGGATTGCTCGGCGAACAGTTCCATCGAGGGCACCGAGATGACCTTGGCGGAAATGCCCTGCGCCTTCAGCAACTCGAGGCACGCGACCGCAATGGCCACTTCCGAGCCGGTGGCGAAAATCGCCGCATCGGCATTGGCATCGCCGGCAATCACATAGGCGCCCTTGGCGGATGGGTTGCCGCTCACCTCGGTGGTGCGCAGCGCCGGAAGGTTCTGGCGGCTCAGCGCCAGGATCGAGGGACGGTGCTGCTGCTCGATGGCGATCTGCCAGCATTCGAGCGTTTCGACGGCGTCGGCGGGGCGCATGACCAGGAGGTTCGGAATGGCGCGGAGCGCCGTCAGGTGCTCCACCGGCTGGTGGGTCGGCCCGTCCTCGCCGAGACCGATCGAGTCATGGGTCATCACATAGATGACGCGCTGGTGCATCAGCGCCGAGAGCCGGATCGAGGGGCGCGCGTAGTCGGTGAACACCATGAATGTCCCGCCATAGGGGATCAGGCCGCCATGCAACGCGATGCCGTTCATGGCCGCCGCCATCTCGTGCTCGCGGATGCCGTAGCGCATGTAGCGGCCGGTGCGGTCCTCGGCGGTGAAGGGCAGGGTCTCGGGCGTGTTGGTGAGGTTCGAGCCGGTGAGGTCGGCGGAGCCGCCGATGGTCTCGGGCAGCACCTTGTTGATCACCTCCAGCGCCATCTGGCTCGACTTGCGCGTCGCGACCTTGGGCTTGTCGGCAACCAGCTTGGATTTGAATGCGGCAATGGCGCCGGCCCAGTCGGCGGGCAGGTCGCCCTTGATGCGGCGCTCGAACTCGCTGCGCTTGCCGGCGTCGGTGGCAGCGAGGCGGCCTTCCCAGTCACCGCGCGCGTTGGCGGAGCGGGTACCGGCGGCGCGCCAGGCGTTGAGGATGTGTGGCGGGATCTCGAAGGCAGGGTAGTCGATGCCCAGCTTGGCCTTGGCTGCCGCCAGTTCCTCGGCGCCGAGAGGCGAGCCGTGCACGCTGTGCGAATCCGCCTTCTTGGGCGCGCCATAACCAATGATGGTCTTGGCGGCGATCAGCGTCGGCCGGGTGGCGGTCTTGGCCTTCAGCAGCGCCTTTTCGACCTGCTCCTGGTCGAGCCCATCGATCTCGATGGTGTCCCAGCCGCAGGCCTTGAAGCGGGCGATCTGGTCGGTGGAGTCGGCGTTCGATACGCGGCCATCGATGGTGATGTTGTTGTTGTCCCAGATCACCGTCAGCTTGTTGAGCTTAAGGTGCCCGGCAAGAGAGATCGCCTCCTGGCTGATGCCCTCCATCAGGCAGCCGTCGCCCGCGATCACCCAAGTATGGTGATCGACGAGATCCGAACCGAATTCTGCGGCAAGCTTGGCTTCCGCAACGGCAAATCCAACGGAGTTGGCAATGCCCTGGCCGAGCGGCCCGGTGGTCGTCTCGATGCCGGCAGCATAGCCATATTCCGGGTGCCCGGCGGTCTTGGAGCCAAGCTGCCGGAATTGTTTGATCTGGTCGATCGTCATGTCCTCGTAGCCGAGGAGATACAGCGCCGCATAAAGCAGCATCGAGCCGTGTCCGGCCGACAGGATGAAGCGATCGCGATCCGGCCAGTGGGGGGCGGCGGGGTCGAACTTCATCACCTTGGTGAACAGGACGGTCGCGATGTCCGCAACGCCCATCGGCAGGCCCGGATGGCCGGAATTGGCCTTCTCGACCGCGTCCATTGCCAGGGAGCGGATGGCGTTGGCCATGTCATTGGCCGTCTTGGAATTGGGCATCTTGGTTCCCTCGCAGTGGGGTCGCATTGCCGGAAAACCGGCCGCTTCGCGCCAGCCTGTCCGAGTGGCGCCGAGGCTTAACAGGTTCCGATGACTAGTCAATGTTGGCTCCCACCTCAACAATCGCCTGAAGGCGTTGCCATCACGCTGCAGCTTTGCGCTATAGTCTGTTCAGGAATCGGCCCTATTTGCGGGAGAGCGCGGTTGGCAGAGCCAAGTTCCGACGACGGTATCGACGCGGCGGCCGCGCGGCTCGACCGAGCCTTTTCCCGGCTTGAAGCAAGCGTGCGCAGCCTCAATGGGCGCGTGCGGGCGCATGCCCGCATCGAGGCCGATACCCAGAAGCTGCTGGCCGAGCGTGCGCGTCTGGCCTCCGAGCTCGACAAGGCCAGCGCGCGAGCCAAGCGGCTCGACGACAGCGCGGGGGAAGTCGGGCGCCGCCTCATCACCGCCATGGAGACCGTGCGCCAGGTCATGGCGCAGTCGCCGGCAAAGGACAACTGAGGCCATGCCCGAGGTCAATGTCGAGATCAACGGCCGCAAGTACCGCATGGCGTGCGAGGAGGGGCAGGAGGCCCATCTGCTCGGGCTGGCCGACCGCTTCAACGGTCACATCGAAGGCTTCAAGGGCACGTTTGGCGAAATCGGCGACAATCGGCTGACGGTGATGGCCGGCATCGCGGTGCTCGACGAACTGGCGGAAGCCGAAAGGCGCATCGCGCAGCTGCAGGGGGAGGTTGCCCGCCTTACCGATGCTGGCGAGGCCATCGCTCGCGACGCCGAGGCACTGGAACAGCGTGTGGCTCGGCGTCTCAACGAAGCGGCTCGGAAGATCGAGGCGATCGCCACGGTGATCGACGAGACGGGTGCGGCCGGACAGCCCGCCTGATTGATTTCACAATCGGCTTTGCGCTTGGGTCATTGCAGCCTTATATTCAGCGTCGCTGCCCGGTGCGTGTTGGATCATTTTTCCCTGGGGCCGTACTGATCCTTAAGGGAGCTGTCCCCGCCCGGACCCGTGGGTTCGGGCACACGGCGCCCACCTACGTAAGTAGGTTCCCAGGATCTGTATCCCACGGCCAGGGCGGCACCTGATTCTGTCCAGTTCTTGCGGGCATGATCCGGCCGCCTTGCGGCCTGCTGCCACAGTGGCGGCGAACAATGCCCGGGAAGGCCGATGAGCGAGACGGACGAAGAGATCAAGGCGGGCCTGCGCAGCGCAGCGCACAAGCGCCGGGCACAGATGCACGCCGGCGAGCGCGCCGAGGCTTCGGCAGCCGCTGGGCGGCATTTTCTCGATGCCGAAGTGCTGGCGCCTGGCGAGATGGTCGCCGGCTACTGGCCCATCCGCGATGAACTCGATCTCAAGCCACTGATCATCCGCCTGATGGATGCCGGACAGCCCGTGTGCCTGCCGGTGGTGCTGGGCGATGAACTGCCGCTGGAGTTGCGCCACTGGCAGCCTGCCGCCCCATTGTACCCCGCTGGGTTCGGTACCCTTGCCCCAGAGGATGGCGCGCCTGTCGTGGTTCCCGACGTCATCCTGATGCCACTGCTCGGCTTCGACCGTCAGGGCACCCGTCTCGGCTACGGCGGTGGCTACTACGACCGGACGCTGGCCAAGCTCGCAACGAAGCCGCGTCTCGTCGGCTTCGCCTTTTCGTGCCAGCAGTTCGACGAGATTCCTCGCCAGCCGCACGATATCCCACTCGACATGGTCGTCACCGAGATCGGCGTGCGGCAGTTTTCGGGGCGAGGCACGGCGCGGTGAGAATTCTGTTTCTGGGTGACGTGGTCGGCCGGGCTGGGCGCGACGGGGTGTCCGATCGGCTGCCGGAGCTGATCCGCAAGCACGGCTTCGACTTCGTCGTGGTCAATGGCGAAAATGCCAGTCACGGCCGTGGCCTGACCGAAGGGCACTTCAACGACATCAGGGCCGCCGGTGCCGATGTGGTGACGCTCGGCGACCATGCCTTCGACCAGCGTGACACGCTCACCTACATCGCGCGCGAACCAACCCTGCTTCGGCCGATCAATCTGGCGCCGGGCACGCCCGGCCGCGGCGCCAATCTCTATGAAAGCCGTGGCGGGCATCGGGTGCTGGTCATCAATGCCCAGGGCCGAGTGTTCATGGAGCCGGTGGATGATCCGTTCCGCGCCGTGGAAGCGGCCGTCGCCGCCTGTCCGCTGGGAGAACAGGCCGATGCCATCATTCTCGATTTCCACACCGAGGCCACTTCGGAAATCCAGGCCATGGGACATTTCCTTGATGGCAAGGTCAGCCTGGTTGTCGGCACCCACACGCATATCCCCACCTCGGACCATCGGATCCTCAAGGGTGGGACTGCGCTCATGGCGGATGCGGGCATGTGCGGCGACTATGACTCGGTGATCGGTGTCGAAGTCGACGAGCCGCTGAACCGCTTCCTGACCGGCATCGCCAATGGCCGCTTCACGCCGGCCGAGGGCGAGGCGACACTTTCGGGCATCGCCATCGAGACCGATCCGCGCACCGGGCTGGTGCGGAAGCTCTCCCCGGTTCGCGTCGGCGGTTCGCTGATGCAGGTCGAGCCGGCGTTCGGCTAGCGTTCCCTAGGCGGCACGCCCTTCAGCCGTTCCGTGAGCTCTGCCACCGCATCGGCAGGGTAGTTCATCTGGCGTCGCCGGGTCCCGGCAGGATGGTGGGCAAGGCCTTCACCGGGACGCCACTCCCCGGCCGGCCTGATCGGTCGCGGCACAAAGCCGCCACCACAATTGGGGCAGACATTGTGGAGCACGTTGTCGACGCAGTCGGCACAGAAGGTGCACTCATAGCTGCAGATGCGGGCATTGGCGGCCGTCGGCGGCAGGTCCGCATCGCAGCGTTCGCAGTTGGGTCTGATCTCGAGCATGGCGTGCCTCCGGTCGCGCCTGTGCTTGTGACACAGCTCGGCCTCGGCTAAGTCCGGAAAGCGTCCGGCCAGACCCGGTCGTTTTCCGGGAGGTTGCCGTGCCCGATGCCAAGGACGACGCCATTCTCGATGCGCTCGGCGTAGATAGCCGGGCCCCGCTCAAGCACATTGCCGCCCAGGTCGGCCTCTCCGTCTCGAGCGTTCAGGAGCGGATCGCGCGGCTGGTGGCAGCTGGCACCATTGCCGGATTCTCCATTCGCCGCGGTCCGGCCGAAACCGGCGCCCGCGCCTACATGCTGGTGACCACCGCCGGCAAGCAGTGCGCAACCGTCGCGCCGCTTCTACTCGGCATCGCCGAGATCGTCCGCTGTGACTCGGTGGCCGGCGAGACCGACATGGTGTTGACCGTTGCAGCCCGCGACCCCGCCGCCCTCCAGGCCGTGCGCGACCGGGTGGCGGCAACCGATGGCGTTACCGGGGTCGTCACCCTGCCGGTGATGGTGCAGCGGTTTGCCCGCTAGCTCGGCTTCACAATCGTCACGTGCTTGCCTATAACCCGCCACCAATCTTCACGCGCCATCAATAGGGGTGACCGCATGGCCGGCCATTCGCACGCCAAGAACATCATGCATCGCAAGGGCAAGTCCGACGCGGCGCGCTCTAAAGTCTTTTCCAAGCTCGCGCGCGAAATTACCGTCGCGGCCAAGCTCGGGATGCCGGACCCGGCCTTCAACGCTCGGCTCCGGCTGGCGGTGACCAATGCGCGGGCGCAGTCGATGCCGCGCGATAATATCGAGCGTGCCATCAAGAAGGCGAGCGGGGCGGACACCGAGAACTACGAAGAGATTCGGTATGAGGGCTATGGCCCGGGCGGCATTGCCATCATCGTCGAGGCGTTGACTGACAACCGCAACCGCACCGCGTCCAACGTCCGCTCCACCTTTTCCAAGAATGGCGGTGCCCTGGGCGAAACCAACTCGGTCGGGTTCATGTTCGATCGGGTCGGCGAGATCGAGTACGGCCCCGAGGCCGGCAGCGAAGACAAGGTCATGGAAGCCGCCATTGAGGCCGGCGCCGACGATGTCGAAAGCGACGAGGAAGGCCACTGGATCTACACCTCGTTCGAGGCGATGACCGAGGTTGCCGCAGCCCTTGAGAAGGTGCTTGGCGAGGCCAAGCAGGTCAAGGCGATCTGGAAGCCGCAGAACTCTGTCGAGGTCGACGCCGAGCGCGGCGAGTCGCTGATGCGCTTGATCGGCATTCTCGAAGAGGATGACGACGTGCAGAACGTCTACGCCAATTTCGAACTCAGCGACGAGGCGGCCGCCAAGCTTGGCGCCTAAGCTGCTGCGGCGATGCCGGGGGCGGCAGGGGCGGTGGTGAACACCACCCGGTTCCTGCCCTCAGCCTTGGCCCGATAGAGCTGCCTGTCGGCCAGCCTGAACAGCTCGGCAAAGCTGGTCGGATGCTCGAAGGCCGCGCCACCGATGCTGACGGTCAGCGGCTCGCGGCTGTTCTCGGGGGCGAAGTCGGCCGTGGCGACGGCGTGGCGCACACGCTCGGCCACCGTCTCCGCAGCCAGCGCCGAAAGTGCGGGCAGGTAGATGGCGAATTCCTCGCCGCCGATCCGGCCCAGCCGGTCCTCGGGCCTGAGCATGCGCGTCATGTTGTCGGCCAATAGCCGCAGGGCGCTGTCGCCCGCGGTGTGGCCGAAGCGATCATTGATCTGCTTGAAATTGTCGGCGTCGACGATCAACAGGGCGCCGCGCTGTGCGGCGTCGCCCTTGGCGTCGCGCATGGCCAGTTCCACGGCTGACATGAACCCATGGCGGTTTAGCAACCCGGTGAGACCATCTGTCGATGCCAGCACCGCCAGATTGGCTTTGGCAAGATTGAGCTGCCGCAACTTGCTCAACAGGAAGTACAGCATCGGCCCCGCCAGCCCCAGGGGGATCAGGGTGTTCATGGCGATGGCGCGTTGCAGTTGCGCTGGGTTGAGATTGTGGAAGTTGAGGGAATCGATGCCCAAGGCGACCGCCATGCAGCCGAGCGTGCCCAGCACCGTAAACAGATAGACGCGCCCCCGCCCCGTCGGCGAGAGGTCAAGAAGGCCACCACTGGAGTTCCATTTGTGCATGCTCGCATTGTGAACGCCGCGGCTTGCAGGCCGCTTGCCCTCACCCGGCAAACTCGATTCAAAATCGAACGATTTGTTCCGATCGCAGATGTTTTGGTTTTGTTCACTTCCGGCTTGGTAGCGTTCCAGGGTTCGCGTAAGGGTGGCCCATGGCAGATGCAGTGAGAATCATCGGTATCGACCCCGGCCTGCGGCGCTGCGGCTGGGGTGTGATCGAGAGCATCGGCAACCGGCTCGTCTATGTCGCCTCGGGCACCATCCAGCCGAGCGTCGACGATGGCCTGCCGGAGCGCCTTGTGCAGTTGAATCGCGGGCTCGAAGAGGTGATCGACCGCTTTTCGCCCCACGAAGCGGCGGTCGAAGAGACCTTCGTTTCTGCCGGCGCCCGCTCTGCGCTACAACTGGGTCAGGCCCGCGGTGTCGTCTTGATGACGCCGGCGCGGCGCGGGCTGCCTGTCGGCGAATATGCTGCCAACCTCATCAAGAAGTCCGTGGTCGGCACGGGCCATGCCGATAAGGCGCAGGTGCAGGCGATGGTCCGGATTCTGCTGCCCGCCGCGGATTTCAAGGGCGCCGACGCGGCCGACGCGTTGGCCATCGCCATCTGTCACGCGCACCATCGCGGCATGCGCATGCTCAGGGCCTCAGCATGATTGGCAAGCTCAAGGGACTGGTCGACGGCTTCGGCGACGATCTCGTCCATCTCGACGTCAACGGCGTCGTCTACGAGGCCTACTGCTCGGCCCGGACGCTCGCCGCACTGCCTCAGGTCGGGCAGGCGGCAGTGGTACATGTCGAAATGATCGTTCGCGAAGACATGATCCGTCTCTACGGCTTTGCCAGTGCCGCCGAGAAGGCCTGGTTCAATACCCTGATGACCGTGCAGGGCGTTGGCGCGCGGGTGGCGCTGTCGATCCTCTCGGTGCTGTCGACGTCCGAACTCGCCAGCGCCATTGCGCTGCAGGACAAGGCCATGGTGGGCCGCGCCAATGGCGTCGGCCCGAAACTGGCGCTCCGCATCGTCACCGAGCTCAAAGGCAAACTGCCGGCTGCCGATGGCAGCATCGATCCGGGCGTCATCGGCCTGCAAGCCGCGCTTGGCGAAGGCGTGGCCGGCAGCAATGTCGCCGACGCCGTCTCGGCTCTGACCAATCTCGGCTATTCCAGCGCTCAGGCTTCGGCGGCGGTTGCCCGGGTGGTTGGGCGCGAAGGCGACGGCGTGGCCACCGACAAGCTGATCCGGCTGGGGCTCAGGGAATTGAGCAGTTGAGTATCGACATTCAACGGCAGCTTGATATCGCCACGGCCTATTTCCTGGCTGGTGAAAGATGCTCCATCGAGATGAAGTTCGGCGCCTACGGCGTTCACTCGATAGGATCTCCCACCCTCACAAACTATGCTTTCGCGGTCGAGCTCGCTCTGAAGATCATTCATGCCCTATCGCGCAACACAGAGGTGCGAGGGCACGACCTAAAGAAGTTGTTCGACGCGCTACCGGAGGATGTTCGGAATAAACTCCCCCATATTGGGGAATGCGTGGTGGATATGCGTCTATACTTTGAGGACTGGCGATACGCTCACGAGCACGAGTTCTTGGTTGGGCAAGAAGATTATCCGCGACGAGGCTTTATTGAGTGTTATCGAGAAATCAAGCGACTGAGGCCTCAGTTGGCCAGTGTGTACGAGAGTCTTTGGGGCGGCTTCGAGCCCGAATGGGTGCGATCCTGCGCGGTACCGGGCTCCTTGCGAGTTGAGGATTATTCGCGCCTAGTCTAGAGCGAGGCTGTGAATTCCGCGGTGAACGTCATGTCGTCTTTCATTGAAAGCATTGAAAGTCTGGATCTCCCCAAGGTGACCGCGCCGAGTATTCCGGCGCCGGTGCTAGAAGTGGCGTCGCGACTTGGCTTGACGTTGCAGCTTACGTCCGTGTCGGTTCCCGAGCAGTACGAAGTTCTAAATGATGGTGCGCCATCAGGATACATTCGGGTGCGGCACGGCGGCATGCGGATAAGCTATCCCTGCGCTGGCGATGAGGAGCTGTACGATGGTTCCGTCGATGGCTTTGGTGGCTTCACTGACAATGAACGGGAAGCCAAACTGCTTTTTGCACTCGGACTGATCGCCGCGCGGATGAGGAAATGACCGACCTCACCTCCGCCACCGCCGGTCGCGACGATCCGCTCGATGTCTCGCTGCGCCCCTCCGGCTTTGCCGATTTCGTGGGGCAGGCCGAGGCACGCGCCAATCTCGAAGTGTTCATCTCCGCCGCCCGGCAGCGCAAGGCCGCGCTCGATCACGTGCTGTTTGTCGGCCCACCCGGTCTCGGCAAGACCACGCTCGCCCAGATCGTCGCGCGCGAACTCGGCGTCGGCTTTCGCGCCACCTCAGGTCCGGTGATCGCCAAGGCAGGAGACCTCGCGGCGCTGCTGACCAACCTCGAGGATCGCGATGTCCTGTTCATCGATGAGATCCACCGGCTCAATCCGGCGGTCGAAGAGATCCTCTATCCCGCCATGGAGGACTATCAGCTCGACCTGATCATCGGCGAGGGGCCTGCCGCCCGCTCGGTGCGGATCGATCTTGCCAAGTTCACCTTGGTCGGCGCCACTACCCGCGCCGGCCTGCTGACCACACCGCTGCGCGACCGTTTCGGCATCCCGATCCGGCTGAATTTCTATACGCCCGAGGAGCTGGTGAAGATCGTCGAGCGCGGCGCTCGGCTCCTCGGGGTTGGCATGGCTCCCGATGGCGCCATGGAGATCGCCCGCCGTTCGCGCGGTACCCCGCGTATCGCCGGCCGGCTGCTGCGCCGCGTCACCGATTTCGCCTTGGTTGATGGCGTTGCGGAAGTCACCCGGGCGGTGGCCGACAAAGCCCTGCTGCGCCTCGACGTCGATGCGCGCGGGCTTGACCAGCTCGACCGGCGTTATCTCAAGGTCATCGCCGAATTCTACAATGGCGGCCCGGTCGGTATCGAGACCATCGCCGCCGCGCTCAGTGAGCCGCGCGATGCGCTTGAGGAGATCGTCGAGCCCTACCTGATCCAGCAAGGCTTCATCCAGCGCACCCCGCGCGGCCGCATGCTCACCGGCGTTGCCTTCCAGCACCTGGGTCTCGCCGTGCCGCAGGGTTTCATCGGCAGTCAGGCGAGCCTGTTCGAGGAAGGGGAGGGCGAATGAGCCGGCAGATGATTGCCTATGACATGCCCGACGGCCGCTTCAACCTTCGCGCTGCCGTAGTAGTGATGCGGGAGGAGCATGTACTGGTCGGTCACACAACCTCCGAGGCGATCTGGTATCTGCCTGGCGGGCGCGTCGAATGGGGAGAGTCGACCCGAGATACCGCAGAGCGAGAGCTGTTTGAAGAACTCGGCGTCGCGGGCGAGATCGGAGACCTCGTGACAGTCATGGAGAACTTCTTCAGCTACGAAGGAAAGCGGTTCCACGAGCTCGCCTACTACTACCGTGCAACGCTGCCTGAGAGCTTTCCCTTCCAGCGGGATGGTGAAGTCTGCCACCGTGGACAGGATGGGGACGCCGAGCTGGAGTTCCGATGGCTCCCTGTTGAGCCGGCGGTGCTCAGGGCCAATGCGTTTCGGCCAATGGCGCTGGGGGACGAGTTGGCGGCACTCGGGAAGGCCTTCCAGCACCGTGTGTTCAAGGAGCAGAGCTGGACACTGCTCGATGTCTGAGCCGCACCACCTCTCCATCCGCGTCTATTACGAAGACACTGATTTCTCCGGCAATGTCTACCACGCCGCCTATCTCCATTTCTTCGAACGTGGCCGCACCGAGTTCCTGCGCGACCTCGGCGTCCACCACTCGGAACTGGTGAAGGACGGTATCGCCTTCGCGGTCCGCTCCATGCACATCGACTTCATCGCCGCCGCCCATATCGATGACTTGCTGGCGGTGTCGACCGAAGTCGCGTCTGCGACTGCCGCGCGGCTGAACCTTATTCAAACCATCCGTCGAGACGGTGCGGAAATCACGCGCGCCGAGGTGCAGGTGGTGGCCATCAGGCTCAATGGCGGCGCCACGCGCCTGCCCGAAGGGCTGCGGCGGCTGGTCACATCCGGCTGATTGCGCGGTCATCAGCCGCGACGGAATCGCTTTGTTAACCTGTTGTTGACCATAAGTGGGGCAGTGGCCGGACCCCGGCTGCCGGAGCTCCGGGAAACCGGGCTTTTCTCTTAAATTTGACAAATTTGAACCGCAACGACCGGCCCCTGTGGCTCAGTCGACGTGGCCGGGCCGAAAGGATCCTCACATGGACGCAATCGAAGCGGTGGGCACGGTCGCCCCGCATGCCGACCTGTCGATCTGGGCACTGTTCATGCAGGCCGATCTCGTCGTGAAGACGGTGATGATCGGCCTGCTGGCGGCCTCGGTCTGGTGCTGGGCGATCATCGTCGACAAGTCGATGCTCTATGGCCGCACCAAGCGTGAAATGAACCGGTTCGAGCGGGTGTTCTGGTCCGGCCAGTCGCTGGAAGAACTCTACCAGCAGATGTCCGAACAACCATCGGCAGGCCTCGGCAATGTCTTCGTTGCCGCCATGAAGGAGTGGAAGCGCAGCCACGAGCAGAACGCCTCCAGCTTTGTCGGCGTGCAGGCGCGGCTGGAAAAGGTGCTCGACGTGGCCATCGCCCGCGAGAGCGAGCTGCTGGAAAAGAATCTCGGCTTTCTTGCCACCATCGGCTCTGCCGCGCCCTTCATTGGCCTTTTTGGCACGGTATGGGGCATCATGAACGCATTTACCGCCATCGCTGCGGCCTCGAGCACCAATCTGTCGGTTGTCGCCGGTCCCATCGCCGAGGCGCTGTTCGCAACCGCGATCGGTCTTGCCGCGGCCATTCCCGCGGTCATCGCCTACAACAAGCTCTCCAGCGACGCCAACAAGATGGTCGGCCGGCTTGAAGGCTTTGCCGACGAGTTCTCCACCATCCTCTCACGTCAGCTCGAAGCCCGGGGTGGCCACTGATGGCAATGGCAGTTTCCGGCGGGGGCGGCGGCAGCGGACGCCGGCGTGGCCGTCGGCGCGGCGGCAACAAGCCGATGAGCGAAATCAACGTCACCCCGATGGTCGACGTCATGCTGGTGCTGCTGATCATCTTCATGGTGGCGGCGCCGATGATGACGGCCGGGGTGCCCATCGACCTGCCACAAACCCAGGCGCAGCAACTCAACAGCGAGCGCGAGCCGATCACCATTTCGGTCACCAATACCGGAGCGATTTTCCTCGGTGAGGAGCCGGTGGCCCTTGAAGCGCTGATTGCCGAGGTCACCGCCCGCGCTACCAACGGCACCGAGGATCGCGTCTATGTCCGCGGCGATCTTGCCGCGAACTACGGTGCGGTCATGGAAGTCATGGGCGCCCTGTCCGGTGCTGGTTTCGCAAAGATCGGTCTGATCACCGAGCAGGCGGAGGCTCAGTAGGGGCGTGCGCGCGGGGCTGACAGTCTCCGCTCTTGGCCATGCCGGACTGATCGTGCTCGCGGTCGTCGGAATCGGCATGGGGCGGCCGCTCGAGCCGACGGTGGTGGAATCCATTGCGGTCGACCTTGTGCCGCTCTCGGAGTTCTCCAACATCCGCATGGGGTCGCTCGACTCGACCATTGTCGAGACCGAGGCGCCGTCGGCTGTCGACACCGAGACCCCTGCCGAGATCGCCCAGCCGACGGGAAACACCGCGGAGGATCAGCCGACGCCGGCCGATAACCCGACCCCGACCCCCGCCCCCACCGAGCAGACCGCGCCGGTGCCCGAGCAGACCGCGCCTGAACCGGCCCCCGAGCCCGAACCGGTACCCGAACCCGCGCCGGTCGAGCCGCCGACGCCGGCACCCGAACCGGTTCCCGAGCCGGCCCCGGTGCCGGAGCCGGTCGAGGCAACACCGACCCTTGCTACCCCCGAGGCGCCCACCGAGCCGACCGAGGTCGCTCCGCAGCCACGTGTGCGCACAGCGGCCATCGATCAGAAGCGCGCCGACTACCAGAAGCAGCAGGCTGCTCAGGAAGCGGCAGCCAAGCAGGCGGCCGAGGACAAGAAGAAGGCAGACGAGGCTGCGAAGAAAGCGGCCGAGCAGAAGAAGCTCGAGGAGCAGAAGCGCATCGAACAGGCCAAGGCCGACGAGGCGCAGAAGCTGGCCGACGAGGTCGCCAACCTGATCAACCAGGAGGAATCCCGTGGCGGTACCACGGGGCAGGGCGGCGAGGCGACGCTCGGCCGCGAGGATGGTCGCTCCGCAACGCTGTCGAAGTCCCAGATCGATGGCCTCGTGGCGCAGATCAGGCAGTGCCTGAATGTCCCGGCCGGGGCTGCCGAAGCCGGGATCACCGCGCAGCTTGAGTTTAGTATCGACGCCAGCGGCATGGTCACCCAGATGCCGCGACTCGTCTCGGCGCCCGCTGATGCGCTGCAGCAGGCATATGCTTCTGCAGCCCAGCGCGCCGTCATGCGTTGTGGCCCCTACGCGGTAGCTGACCAGCAGGTCCGCGCCACATTCGACCCCAGAGAATTCTGAAGCCAGCGTGCCGAACCCCCTTTTCGCCAAAATGTCGCCCTATGCGCGCTTTGACCACGGAGACATGAGATGACCCTTTTCACCCGGCGCAACGCGCTGCAGCTTGGCCTCGCCGCCGGCGCGCTGTCGTTGACGACGCCTGCCAGGGCGCTGGTCGAGATCGTCGTCAGCGGTGGCAATTTCACGCCGCTGCCCATCGCCATTCCGGATTTCGCCTCGGCCGATCCCGCCTTCGGGGCCGAGATCGCGCAGATCGTGCGAGACAACCTGCGTCGGTCCGGACTGTTCGTGCCGCTGGATCCGGCCTCGCTGCCGGTGCGCGTGGGTGACGTCGCCAACGAGCCCGATTTCGCCACCTGGCGGGCGGCCACCGTCGATGCGCTGGTGATGGGCTCGGTCGAGCGCGGGGCTGAAGTCTCCTCGCAGGTGCGGGTCTGGGACACCCAAGCCTCCGCCCAGGTCGCCGGCAAGGCGCTGAAGACCGATGCGCAGAACTATCGGCGCATCGCCCATATTGCGTCGGACGCGATCTATACGGCGCTGTCCGGCGGCTCGGGCTACTTCGATACCCGTGTGCTCTACGTCGCCGAAAGCGGCCCCAAGGCCAATCGCGTCAAGCGCCTCGCGCTGATGGATCAGGATGGCGCCAACATCCAGTATCTCACCTCGGGCAAGTCACTCACGCTTGGCCCGCGTTTTTCGCCGCGGGGCGATGCCATCGCGTTCACCTCCTATGAAGACGGCAACCCGCAGGTCTATATCTCCGGCCTTGGCGGCGCCTCGCGCAAGCTGATCGACAACGCGCCGATGTCATTCGCGCCGCGGTTTTCGCCAGATGGCGGCACAGTCGCCTTCTCGGTGTCCAATGGCGGCACCACCAACATTTACGCAGCCGGCGCGAGCGGCGGCAGTCCGTCGCAACTGACCAGCGGGGCGGCCATCGACACCTCGCCCAGCTACTCGCCGGATGGCTCGCGCATCGCGTTCGAAAGCGATCGCGGCGGCAGCCCGCAGATCTACGTCATGGGCGCCGGCGGTGGCGGGGCGCAGCGAATCTCTTATGGCGAGGGCACCTATTCGACCCCGGTCTGGGCCCCGACGGGCGATCTCATCGCCTTCACCCGCCAGTCCGGCGGCCAGTTCCAGATCGGCACCATGAACCCGGACGGCTCCAGCGAACGCATCCTCTCGGCCTCCGGCCAGGTGCAGGAGGGGCCGACCTGGGCCCCCAACGGCCGGGTCATCATGTTCTTCCGCGATCCGGGTGGCGATGCCGGCCCGAGCCTGTGGTCGGTCGACATCTGGGGTAGGAACGAACAGCAACTCCGGACGGAGTCGTTCGCCTCCGACCCAAGCTGGTCGCCGCTGAGGAGCTAACTCCATTGGCAACGCGGCTGCTGCCTTTTTCAGTCGCGTTGCTCGATGCGGAGGCCGTCTCCGTCGGGGCGCTTTGCCAGCAGATGGGTGTTGCTGCGCCCGTCGATTGGCCGCCGCCTTTTGGCGATTCAGGCGTCCGTAACTGGTTCCGCAAGCAACTGGCGGCTGACCCATCGCTTGCGCCGTGGCTGGGTCACTACATCGTGCACACGCGAAACGGCGACGAGACGCTCGTCGGTACTGCTGGGTACAAGGGTCCCCCTGACCACGATGGCATGGTGGAGATCGGCTATTCCATCGTTCCCGCCTACCATCGCATGGGGATCGGATCCGCGGCCGTTGGCCTGCTGCTGGTGCAGGCGTTTGGTGACAGACGTGTCAGTCGCGTCACCGCCGAGACCCCGCTGACAGCGACTGCATCGCGGGCGCTGCTTGCAAAGATGGGTTTCGCCACTGTGGGCACCCGAACCGATCCCGAGGATGGGGAACTCGCGCTCTACCGGATCGAACGCGCCTGAACTGTTTACCACAGCAGTCGCGCGACCAGCATCCGTTGCGCTTCTGCAACATCACGAAAAAGCCCGGATTCCGGCCACATTGCAGCCTGAATAGGGAACAATTAACCACGCAGGACAACCGCGCCTTAAGATAACGGGCGGTAAAAGTCGGCCCAACAATTTCATTGTCTCGGAGTCTTCTCGGATGCGTTCTGCAACGCCCATTTCTGGAATCCTGCGCACAGCGGCGCTCATCCTGCTTGTTCTCACCGTTGCTGCCTGTGCGCGCAGCGGTTCGGGCACTGGTGTCGGCAATCTCGGCCCGGGCGGCGGCGCTCCTGGCAGCCAGCAGGAGTTCCTGGTGTCGGTCGGCGACCGTGTCTTCTTCGAGACGGACTCGTCCAACCTCACGCCGACGGCCACCGCGACGCTGGACAAGCAGGCGGCCTGGCTGAACCAGTACACCAACTACCGCATCCTGATCGAAGGCCATGCCGACGAGCGCGGCACCCGTGAGTACAACATCGCACTGGGCGCCCGCCGCGCCTCGGTCGTGGTCAACTACCTCGTGTCGCGCGGCGTCGACAGCCGTCGCATCACGCAGAAGTCGTTCGGCAAGGAGCGGCCTGTGGCGATCTGTAACGATATCTCGTGCTGGTCACAAAACCGCCGTGCTGTGACTGTCGTACAATAGGTTCGGGCTGGCGCAAGCCATCTCGACTGGAGGCAGGAGCGCCGGGTGCGGAAATCGCGCCCGGCGCTTTCTTTTTGTCGAAATCGTGGGCTAAGTCGGAACCGTGAGGCGCCAGCGCTTCACAGTCCAGGCCCCACGGAGCTCGAACAGTGAACCACAAGAACTCTCGCCGACCGATCGGCAATGGCAGGGGGGCGCGTATTGTCCTTGCCCTTGCGATGGCCGGCTCGATCGCCGGGCCGGCCTTTGCCGCCGCGTCCTTTGCCCCCGCGCCGGTGCCGCCGGCCGAGATCGCGGATGGCCGCATTCTGGTGGCGCAGAATCAGCAGAGTACGGCCGAACTTCTCGTCCGGATTCAGGACCTTGAGGCCCAGATCCGCACGATGACCGGTCAGATCGAGGGCCTGCAGTTTCAGCTCACGCAGATGCAGACGCTTATCGAGCGGATGACCGAGGACAACGAGTTCCGCTTCCAGCAACTGGAAGGCGGTGCGCCGGGAAAACCTCAGGCGACAGCGCCAACTGACGGCGTTACGCCGTCCCAGCCGCTGTCGCCTGATTCAACCCAGACTGCCAATGCCCCCGCCGCGGCCGATCGGCTGCCTGCCGACGCGCCGTCCGCCGCCGAGGGTGCTGCGCCGCCGATGGATTTCGCGCTTGAGGATTCTCAGGATCCGCTGCTCGGTGGCGGTATCGATCAGCTCGGCACCCTCACCGAGGATCAGTTGACCATTGCGCCGGCGCGGCCGATGGATCTCGACCAGTCTGGTGGCCTGATCTCCGCCGGCGATGCCGCCGCGCAGTATCAGGCCGGCTATGATGCCATGACCCGTGGCGACTATGCCTTTGCCGAGGAGCAGTTCACCCAGTTCATCGCGCTCTATCCTGATGATCCGCAGGCTGCCGATGCCACCAACTGGTTGGGCGAAGCGCTGCTGCAACGAGGCGCCTATACCGATGCGGCTCAGGTCCTTGCCGACGGCTATACCAAGTATCGCGAGAGCCGGCGGGCGCCCGATATGCTGCTGAAGCTTGGCGTGGCGCTGGTCGGGGCCGAGCAGGTGGAAGTCGGCTGCCGCACCTTCCAGACGCTGCGCGACCGCTATCCGGAGCTGTCGACGGCTTTCCGCCAGCGCCTCGATGAAGAGACTCAGAAGGCGCAATGTCCGCCAGTGGGCTGAGCGCCGCCGAGCCACAGCTCAACTGGCTGGCCGAAACCGGTCGTACCGCGCTGGCCGTTTCGGGCGGGGCAGACAGCCTCGCCCTGATGGTGTTGATGCGACAGGCGGCCGACCGTGTCGGTGCCAGTCCCGACAGCATTATGGTCTACTCCGTCGATCACCGGCTGCGGCCTGAAGCCGCCGCCGAGGCTGCCTATGTCGTTCGCACCGCCCGCAGCATGGGGTTTTCGGCCCGCGCCCTTGCCTGGGAGGGCGACAAGCCTGCTACCGGCATCCAGGCTGCTGCCCGCACGGTCCGCTACCGGCTGATGGCCGCGGCCATGCGGGAGGATGACAAGGTCGATCTCGTCACCGCCCACCACATGGCCGATCAGGCCGAAACGGTGCTGATGCGGCTCGCGCATGGCAGCGGCATCGAGGGGCTGAAAGGCATGAACGGCCTCAGCTTCGTCGAGGGCTGCCGCGTCTCGCGCCCTTTGCTGGGGGTCCGTCCCGAAATCCTGCGGCAGGTCGTTCGCGACGCCGGGCTGGTGCCTGCGCAGGATCCCTCAAACAACGATCCGCACTACGAACGGGTGCGCTGGCGGCAATTTCAGCCACAGCTGGATGCTATGGGGCTGACCATCGAGCGGCTCAGCGTCTTCTCGGATCGCGTGTCCGACGCGGCCGATCTCATCAATGACAGTGCGGACATCGCGCATCGCGATCTGGTCACGCCGCTTGGCGAAGGACGCACGTCTTTGCCGCGGGGCCGGTTCTCGGTGCTCAACCCTTTGGTCCGGGCGGCATTGCTGGAGAGCATCCTTGGTTACGTGTCGGGCAATCGCAGCCCGGTGCCGCTGGCGCCGCTGGAGGCGCTCTGCGCACGCATCGCCAATGAAAGACCGTTCAGGACCAGCACTATGCACGGTTGCGTGATCGCGGTGCAGGGCACGCAACTGATGATCCGGCCGGAGGGGCCGCGGCGTGCGTCGGAAAAGCGGAGGCTGCGCAACGCGGTGCCGTGACGTTGAATTAACCTGATCTGGCGATGATCCCTCGACTAAATGGGCAAAGCGCCGCATCACGATGATCTGGCCGCGCCCTTGTATGGCCTTAGTGCCGGGCATACATTCGCGGTCAACAACCGGCACTGGGCGTGCCGGGCTTCAGGACAGGTTTGATGAACGTCAATTTCCGGAACTTCGCCATCTGGCTGGTGATCCTGTTCATGCTGATGGGCCTGTTCCAGGTCTTTCAGTCATCGACGCGGAGCACTTCGGTCTCTGAAAAGAGCTATAGCCAGTTCGTCTCCGATGTGGATGCCGGCATCGTCCGGACCGTCACCATCACCAATGATGTGGTGTCCGGCGCCCTGAGCGACGGCACCCGCTTTGAAACCATCATCCCGCAGGGCGCCAATGTAGTCGATCGCCTCGAGGAAAAGGGCGTGCAGATCACGGCTCGCGCCCCGGAATCGAGCCCGTTCTGGTCGATCCTGCTCTCCAGCTGGCTGCCGTTCCTCGTCATCATCGGCGTGTGGTTCTTCTTCATCCGGCAGATGCAGGGTGGCGGTCGTGGCGGCGCGATGGGCTTTGGCAAGTCGCGCGCCAAGATGCTGACCGAGGCGCAGGGCAAGATCACCTTCGAGGATGTCGCCGGCGTCGACGAGGCCAAGCAGGACCTCGAGGAAATCGTCGAGTTCCTGCGCGATCCGGGCAAGTTCCAGCGGCTGGGCGGCAAGATTCCGCGCGGCGTGCTGCTGGTCGGCCCGCCGGGTACCGGTAAGACGCTCATCGCCCGCGCCGTTGCCGGCGAAGCCAATGTGCCGTTCTTCACCATCTCGGGCTCCGACTTCGTGGAAATGTTCGTCGGCGTGGGTGCGTCCCGCGTCCGCGACATGTTCGAGCAGGCCAAGAAGAACGCGCCGTGCATCATCTTCATCGACGAAATCGATGCGGTCGGCCGTCACCGCGGCGCCGGTCTCGGCGGTGGCAATGACGAGCGCGAGCAGACGCTCAACCAGTTGCTCGTCGAAATGGACGGCTTCGAGGCCAATGAGGGGATCATCCTCATCGCCGCGACCAACCGTCCCGACGTGCTCGACCCGGCGCTGCTGCGCCCGGGCCGCTTCGACCGCCAGGTCGTCGTGCCCAACCCCGACGTTTCGGGCCGCGAGAAGATCCTCAAGGTCCACGTCCGCAAGGTGCCGCTGGCTCCCGATGTCGACCTCAAGGTGCTCGCCCGTGGCACGCCCGGTTTCTCGGGCGCGGACCTGATGAACCTCGTCAACGAGGGTGCGCTGCTGGCGGCTCGCCGCAACAAGCGCTTCGTCACCATGGCCGAGTTCGAGGATGCCAAGGACAAGCTGATGATGGGCGCCGAGCGTCGCACCCTCAGCCTGACCGAGGAAGACAAGAAGCTCACTGCCTATCACGAAGCCGGCCACGCGCTGCTTGCCATCAAGATGGAAGCCTCGGACCCGATCCATAAGGCCACCATCATCCCGCGCGGTCGTGCGCTGGGCATGGTGATGCGGTTGCCGGAACGCGACCAGGTGTCGCTCACCCGCCGCAAGGCCTATGCCGACCTCGCAGTCGCCATGGGTGGCCGTGTCGCCGAGGAGGAAATCTTCGGCCATGACAAGGTGACCTCCGGCGCTTCGGCCGACATCAAGATGGCGACGGGCCTCGCCCGTGCCATGGCGACCGAATGGGGCATGTCGGACAAGCTTGGTCCGCTGCTTTACGGCGACAACCAGGACGAGGTGTTCCTCGGACGCTCGATGATGCAGCGTTCCGTCCACATGTCGGACGAGACGCAGCAGGTGGTTGATGCCGAGGTCAAGCGCTTCGTCGAGGAAGGCTACCAGACGGCGCAGAAGGTCATTCGCGAAAACATCGATGATCTGCACACCATCGCCAAGGCGCTGATCGAGTACGAGACGCTGACCGGCGACGAAATCCGCGGCCTGATGGACGGCAAGACCCCGTACCGCCCGACCGATGCCGACCTGCCGCCGAAGTCGACCGGCGTGCCGACTGCCGGCAAGTCGGGCAAGAAGCGTCCCGACGCCGAGCCGGATGGCGCGCCCGAGCCGCAGCCGGGCAGTTGATCCCGCACCAATCGTCGAAGGGCCGCCCCTCGGGGCGGCCCTTTGCGTTTCACCGACACGGTTTTGCTTGAATCGCCACGGACAGCTCCAGTTAACGAAATATACCCGATCCGGGTTCAAATGCTGAGTCGTCGGCGCTAGAGTTGCGCTGCGCCGGTCGCATGAGGGTTTCAAATGGCACGCAAGTATTTCGGCACCGACGGGATTCGTGGCCTGGCCAATGGCGGCAAGCTGACGCCGGAGCTGGCGATGAAGGTCGGCATGGCGGCCGGCCTGAAATTCGTCAATGGCGACCATCGCAATCGCGTGGTGATCGGCAAGGACACCCGGCGATCCGGCTACATGCTCGAGAACGCCCTGACAGCGGGATTCACGGCCGTCGGGATGGATGTGTACCTGCTCGGCCCGATGCCGACGCCGGCGGTGGCGATGCTGACCCGGTCGCTGCGCGCCGACCTGGGCGTGATGATCTCGGCCTCGCACAACCCCTATGACGACAACGGCATCAAGCTGTTCCGCTCCGACGGCTACAAGCTCTCCGACGCGCTCGAAGACGATATCGAGCGACTGATCGACTCCGACATGACCGCCCAGCTGTCGCGGGGCAGGGAGATCGGCCGGGCGCATCGCGACGAGGCCGCCCAGACCCGCTACATCGAATATGCCAAGCGCACGCTGCCCAAGAATGTCGACCTCAGCGGCCTGAGGGTCGTGGTCGATTGCGCCAATGGCGCCGCCTACAAGGTCGCGCCGACCGCGCTCTGGGAGCTGGGTGCCGAAGTGTTCACCATCGGCAACGAGCCCGATGGCTTCAATATCAACGACAAGGTCGGCTCTACGGCGCCCGAGGCGCTGCGCGCAAAGGTGAAGGAAGTGCGCGCCGATATCGGCATCGCGCTGGACGGTGACGCCGACCGCGTCATCATCGTCGACGAGAAGGGCGAGATCGTCGATGGCGACCAGTTCATGGCCGTCATTGCCGAGAGCTGGCACAGCCGCGGAGACCTTCGCGGCGGTGGGCTTGTGGCAACCGTGATGAGCAATCTCGGGCTGGAGCGCTACCTCGGTGGCATCGGTCTCGCGCTCGAACGCACCCAGGTTGGCGACCGCTACGTGCTGGAAGCCATGCGTGCCAAGGGTTTCAACGTCGGCGGCGAGCAGAGCGGGCACATCATTCTCTCCGACTTCACCACCACCGGCGACGGACTGATCGCAGCCCTGCAACTGCTGGCCGTGGCCAAGCAGGCCGACCGTCAGATTTCCGCGATCTGTCGTCGCTTCGACAAGGTCCCGCAGTTGCTGCAGTCGGTGCGTTACCGCGAAGGCAAGCCGCTGGAGCACAAGCTGGTGCAGCAGGCGATCAGCGAGAGCCGCGCGCGGTTGGGCGAAGGCGGGCGCCTTGTCATCCGCGAGTCCGGTACCGAACCGGTCATCCGGGTCATGGCGGAAAGCGACGACGAGGGCCTTGTCGCCGCGATCGTCGGCGAGATCGCCGCGACCATCAAGAAAGTCGCCTGACGGCCACGCAGCTGGTGACCGCGCTGGGCTGCCAGCGCGCGCCGTCCGGCCGGGTCTTCAGCCAATATTAGGGTTAAGCGTTAGGGTTAAGCCGGCTTTAACCAAGCACGGTCACTATTGCTGGCAACGACAGGAGTCGTCGCGGCAACAAGGACCGTTTCGATGCGCAAGATCATTGCTTCACTGGCAGCGGGGGCTGCCGTACTGCTGGGCGGACAGGCACTGGCTGCCGACATGCCCATCATCCCCGATATTCCCGAAGTCGACTACGATATTGGTGGTTCCTTCTACCTGCGCGGCAGCGGCGGCCTGAACTGGCACTACGCCAAGGAAGTGACGCATCCGGACATCGATGAGACCTGGGAAACCGTCGAATACGGCTACGGCTACAGCGTCGGCGCCGGCTTCGGCTATGAGACCGGCACGGGCCTGCGCTTCGACGCCACCATCGACCAGGTCGAGACCACCGGCCTCCAGATTACCAAGGATGTCGCAGATCCCGATCTTGATGGTGATTACACGCTGATGCTGCGCTCCACCGTGGCGCTCGCCAACGTCTACTACGATTTCAGCTTCGGCAGCGGCGGCTTCGGATATTCGGGTGCCGGCACGTTCGGCTATGTCGGCGCGGGCGCCGGCGTTGCCTGGAACCATGCGGAGGTCAATGCTCCGGTCACCGCCCCGGTGCCGACGGGCACCAATGTCAGCGCCGCCGCGGCAGTAATGGCCGGTGTCGGCTACGATATGGGCAGCTGGGTTGCCGACGTCGGCTATCGCGGTCTCTATATCAACCAGATCAACAACAGCCCGACCAGCGATCCCGACCAGTACTACGAGATCGACAACAACTTCATTCACGAAGTCCGCGGCACCGTTCGCTACCGCTTCGACTGACCTTTCGCACAGGTCAGCTCGTTCATCGGCGCCCACTGGGCGCCGATTTCGTTTTGGGGTCAGTTTCCCAACTGGAAGCGCTCGAAACGATCGAGTTCGGCCTCAATGGCGGCCTTATCCGTCCGCTCGTTGCCGCGTCCCACCCAGTGCCAGGCCTGAATCAGCATCCGGCCGGCGATGCGATCGGTCTTGAGGTCCAGCACCGCAACGATCTCGTCGCCATGGAGCACGGGCAGCGTGAAATAGCCGAAGCGCCGCTTGGCCTTGGGCAGATAGGCCTCGAACACATGGTCGTAGCCGAAGAACTGTTCGGTGCGGCGGCGCTGGATGATCAGTGGGTCGAAGGGCGAGAGCACGTGCACCAGTTCCACCTCGACCGGCGGGGTCTCCAGCGCCTCCGCTGTCGCGAAATGCGGGGTGGGGTCGTCTCCAATCTGCACCGGCACAAGCCGCTTTTGTCGCACACGGGCTTCGATCAGCGCCGCGATCTGGGGTGAGAACCGCAGCCAGGGGTACATCACCGAAGCGGCGCTGATCAGGCCCTGCGACCGGATGGCCCGGTCGAGCAGGTACTCGGCGACTTGCCCGGGCGTCGCGGCGCGGGGGCGCGGCGGCCACCCGAAGTGGCGGTCGATCACCTCGTAGCTCTTCACCATGCCCTGCCGCTCGGCAATGGCCAGCTGGCCATTGTAGAAGCCCAGTTGCAAGATGCGCTTGGTCGGCTTGCGTGACGCCCAGGGGTGATCCTTGTCCTGCAATTGGTCGTCGTCGACATCGCGGATCGAAATGGCACCGTCCCGGCGGATTCGTCGAAGTACCTTCGCCAGTTCGGCAGGATCGGCGTTGGCGAACCACCGCGACGGCTGCGCCTCGTGGCGCTTCATCTCGGGCAGAAAGTAGCGCAGGTCCCGGGTCGGAACATAGGATAGGGCGTGCGTCCAGTATTCGAAGACCGACTTGTTCCCGCTCTGGGCGACCGTCAGGTCCTCCCGCCGATAGTCGGGGATGCGGGAAAACAGGATGTGGTGGTGGGCGCGCTCGACGACGCTGATCGTGTCGATCTGGACGTAGCCAAGGTGCTCTATCGCCGCTCGCGTGGCCTCCGGACCAGCGCCGAACGGAGCCCGGCTATCGAGCCGCTGCGCCCTCAGCCAGATTCCGCGGGCGGCTCGCTGGTCGATGGTGATCGGTGCCTTCATCGACGCCCGATCACTTTCGCCACATGGCACGCATCTGCGCGCTGAGGTCGATGGCCGGGCCCGTCGGCGACAGCCCCGCGATGGCAGCGGGTTTCACTGCCGGCCAGAACATGTCCTCGAAGTGGGACAACATCGCCCGCGTGATGAACCGGCTGCGCTGCGCATAGACATGCTTGTCGCCATAGGGCGTCTGCGTCTTCACATAGAAGCGCTGCGGCACCATCAGGTGCAACTCGTCGCGCGCCCGCGTCATCGCCACGTAGAGCAGGCGCCGCTCCTCCTCCAACTCGTGGGTCGAACCGGTGCCAAGATCGGAGGGGATCGCGCCGTCGACGACATTGAGCACATGCACTGATCTCCATTCCTGACCCTTGGCCGAATGGATCGTGGAAAGGATCAGATAGTCCTCGTCGAGCAGCGGCACGCCGGGCCGGTCCGAGGTCGCCTCCGGCGGATCAAGCGTCAGTTCGGTCAGGAAGCGCTCGCGGCTCGGGTACCCCATGGCGATCTGCTCGAGCTGATGAAGATCGTCGCGGCGGACCTCCGCATCCTCATAATTGGCCTCGAGCAGCGGTTCGTACCACAGGCGTGCGCGCTGCATGTCGGCCGGCCAATTACCTCCAGCGAGGTGGCCGATGGCCTCGGTCAGCGCTGGCCACGCCTCCGAAGCGCGCGGTGGGGCGGGCAAATCACGCAGTGCCGCCAGTGGGTTGGCGGCCTCGTCCATGGCGTCGAGCACGCGGCCCGCCGCTGCCGGACCGATGCCGGGCAGCAATTGCAGTATGCGAAAGCCCGCCACCCGGTCGCGCGGGTTCTCAACGAAGCGCAGCAGCGACAGCAGGTCTTTGACATGCGAGGCTTCAAGGAACTTCAGCCCGCCGAACTTGACGAAGGGGATGTTGCGCCGGGTCAGCTCGATTTCGAGTTCGGCCGAATGCGACGAGGTGCGGAACAGCACCGCCTGTTGCTTGAGCAGTGTTCCCGCCTCACGCGCCGCGAGAATCTGCTCGACGACATAGCGTGACTGATCGGAGACGTCCTTGATGGTCACCAGCCGCGGCTTCTCGGTGGCGGCGCGGTCGGTCCAGAGGTTCTTGGTGAAGCGCTCCGTGGCCTCGGAGATCACTGCATTGGCCGCGCTGAGGATAGGCTGGGTCGAGCGGTAGTTCCGCTCGAGCGTCACGATGCGGGCCGCCGGCGTGAAGGCCGTCGGAAACTCGAGAATGTTGCGGACGGTGGCCGCCCTGAACGAGTAGATCGACTGCGCGTCGTCACCCACCACTGTCAGCCCTTCGCCCTGCGGTTTCAGCGCCAGCAGGATCGAGGATTGCAGCCGGTTGGTGTCCTGGTACTCATCGACCAGCACATGGTCGAAGCGCCCGCCCAGTTCGGCGGCAATGCCGGGCGCCTGCATCATGGCGCTCCAGTAGAGCAGCAGGTCGTCGTAATCGAGCACGCCCTGGCGCTGCTTGGCTTCGACATAGTCGGCAAACAGCTTTTCCAGTTCGTCGCGCCACATGGCGACCCAGGGGAAGCTGGTCTTCAGCACCTCCTCCAGCGGCGTGTTGGCATTCACTGCGCGCGAGTAGATCGCGAGGCACGTGCCCTTGGTCGGGAACCGCTGTTTGCTTTCCGACAGGCCGCGCTCGTGCCGGATGATGTTCATCAGGTCGGCCGAGTCCTCCCGATCATGAATCGAAAAGGTCGGGTCGAGCCCGATCATCGGCGCGAACTCGCGCAGCAGCCGCGCACCGATGCCGTGGAAGGTGCCGGACCAGTGCAGCACATCGGCGGTCACGGCGCTGCCCTGGCCTAGCACCTGCGCCACCAGTCGCTCCACCCTCCGACCCATCTCCGCTGCGGCCCGACGCGAGAAGGTCATCAGCAGGATGCGGTGCGGGTCGGCCCCGTTGACGATCAGGTGCGCCACCCGATGCGCGAGCGTGTTGGTCTTGCCCGATCCGGCCCCTGCAATCACCAGCAGCGGGCCGCCCGTGTGCTCGACGGCGGTGCGTTGCTCGGCGTTCAGCTTGTCGAGATAGGCAGTGCTGACCGGCACGCGAATCGCTCCCGATGGTTCAAGCGCCCATCGAGCCTATTCTCGTTTTGTTCGTCAACGGCGGGGTTCAGCTGCCGGCGGTCTTTCGACGGCTGGCGCGGCGCCGCTCTGCGCGTTCGCGGTTTTCGGCGACGCGCAGCCGCACGAACTCCACCAGCACGTCATCGGGCAGGGGGTGTTCCGGGGTGAAGCGGATGGTCCCCTTCGCTGTGTCGAAATCCTTCAGCCGCTCCGCCAGCTTCTCCTGCGTCAGCGGGCTCTGGCCGTAGACGGCACAATGGGCCTTCGCAGCGCCGTAGGAGAGCAGGGCGCCTTCCAGCTTGAAGCCGGGAATGCCGTAGCCGAAGCTCTCGACGGCCGCGGGTGCCACCCTGGCAATGGTTGCCCGTACATGCTGCAGCAACTGCCGGTGCTGAGCCGGCAAGGCCGCCAGGTAGGCTTCGATCTTCTCGATGTCGTCACTCATCGCTCGCCCCCCGTTCCCGCCGGCTGAGATAGCTCCGCCACGGGTCGGATGCGACGAAATCCCAGTCCGGCCGCGAGCCGCGCTGATCCGAACACTGCCGCAACTCAGCCACCAGTTCCAGCGCGTCGCGCGTCTTCGCGCCTACGCGATGCCGGTCGTAGCGCTGGGCGAACGTGGGAAGTCCCGCCTCGGCACATAGCCGCTCGAGGTCGCGGTCGCCGAAGTAGAGCGTGCGCGCCGCCTCCAGCAGCGCCCCTGCCTCCGCATCGGTCGCGGCGCTGGCGGCCACCATGGCCGCAATCGTTGCTTCGACATCGACCAGCGGCTCGCTCAATGGCATGAAATCCAGCTCGGCTGGGCCATGGACGAGACACACATCGCCGTCGTCACGGCGGGTGCCCGCGACATATTCGGCGGCGATCGTTCCAATCGGCTGCATGCCGAACGGGTGGCACTCGGCGGCCCGAAGCGCTCCCAGCGAGGCCGCCCCGAGGACGGCGACACCTTCGCTCAGGGCAAACAGGATCTCCTTGTGCCAAACCGAGGGAACGAAGCCGAAGACGCCATCGACCAGCCCGATGGCGACCGCGCCGTCCCGCACCGCCCGGAGAATGTCCCCCTGCCGGGCCGGTGGTCGCAGGTTAATTCCCGTCAAATCGACGCGCGCGCGGCACAGCGATGGTCCTGCAAACACCACCTTCATGCGAGCCCCAGCATAGCTCGCGCGGCGCGGGGCCCGGGCCGCCAGTTCCGGTTGCTGAGCCGATCTTCCAGGCCGGGCACAAACGCCCGCAGCACATGAATGCCCAGCCGCTCGCCCCCGAGCGGGAAGCTGGCTATTTGCCCAAGGCCCGCGCGGTCCAGCGCGTCCCTCACTGCCTGAAGCAGCGCGGCCTTACGCCTTGCCACTGGCAGGTCGCCCGGACCGCGCCGTTGCGTCGAAAGCGGCGCCGCGAGCACCGAGACGTCGCGGCTCAAGCCGGCTAGGTAGTCCCAAGCAACGATGTCGTCGCGCGAGCCTGAGATGATGCTGATCCGGGTCTGTGCCGCCTCGATGATGGCCCGCTGCGCCGCGATGGCGGCCAACGGATGGCAAGCGGCGCCGGTGGCGACATCGAAGTGCCGGCTGGTCCCATTGGCGTCGGCAAGCACGGCATAAACGGCGGGAACGCCAATATCGGTGGTCATGTCGAACAAGTTGATCCGAAAGCCGCGCGCGTTCAGCAGCGAAACGAGGCCGTCGATAGTCCGGTTGTTCAGCGTCGCCGGATCGAACGCGCTGGCCAGCGCCGCGGCGTCGCGGCGAAACCCCCAAAGGCAAATGGCGTCGCGTTCGATCAGCTCCAGCAGCGCGTGCAGCAGTGCGTGGTCCGGCGTCGGTCCGGCGGCAAGACCATTGGTCGATTGCGAAATACCTGGCAGTTCGACCGGCGGCGAGCCGATCCTTACGGCATCGAGGGGCACCAGCGCGGGCTCTCCGTCTCCCAGCCAGGTGCCCCGCAGCCAGGTCAGCGGCCGGTGGTCGCTTGTCCAGCCATGCGGCATCAGGTGATGGAAGTCGAGCGGAACACCTCCTGCCGCGCTGGCCTCGGTAACGCCTATCTGCAGTGTTTCACCTACTGGCGCCTCGGCGAAGGCATATTCAGCCGCTTCCATGATGGCCGAAATCTCGGCCGACACCAGGTCGATGCCTTTACCGTGGTGGGTGGCAATCGTTGCCGAATTCGGCCGGATCGCCGCGCAGCAGGGAATGCCGATCCGATCGAGGCCAGTCTGGATGGCGAGGCGGGTGATGCCAAGTTCATGGAGGTTGGGCCTGAGGCTCCGCAGCAAGGCCGCGGAGCCAATGGTCGAAGCGTCGTCGGAGCCGGCCGGTGCCTCATGGCGCCCCGTTGCGTGCACGCCTAGCTGCCCTGGAACAGCCACATCGCGCTGCCCTCGGCGCGCGGATCGGCGCTGACGGCGATATCGACGCCTTCGAACACCGTGCCACCGGCATCCAGTGCGCTTTGTACACTGGCAGGCAGGACCGTACCGGCGGCGATCGCCGTCACCGTCAACTGCTCGGTGTTTACCACCAGCACCTGAGCGCTGTCGGTCTGCTTGATCAGAACGTACTTCATTGAAAATCCTCCTGTTGCCTACCGGAAACCAGCCCGCCTGAGGGCTTCAATATAGAGCTCGACATCGTTCGGGCTCCGTTGCGGCATGCGGGAAGTCCACCGCATGATGGAAAAATCCGGTTGCTGCTCCAGCACCTGCATGCGGCACTTTCGCGCCAGTTCGTGCTGCCCGGCCATGGCCGCCGCGGCGGCCATCAAGCGCATCGCCGGCTCCGGGTTCCGCATCTGGTTGAGATGGCCTAGCGTTTCCTCGAACCGCCCGCGCAGGAACGCCACACCGGCAAAGGTCCAGTGATACTCGTCCGGTGGCACCGGGTTGAGCCGGATGGCTTCTTCGATCTTTGCCTGCGCGGCCACGTGCTGCGAGTTGTGCACCAGAGTATCGGCATAGTCCGCCAGCACGTCGGCATGGTGCGGCGCCAGTTGCGCCGCGCGCTCCATGTGTTCAAGGCTCAGGTCGAGGTCGCGATCGAACAGCGCGGCGCGGCCGAGTTCCCGATAGGCGGTGCCGTCATTGGGGTCGATCGCCACGGCACGTTCGGCGTGCAGCCGTGCCTTGTCCAGAAGCGAACGATCCGAGCCGGCGCGGAGCACCCACTCGACAACGTAGCTCCGCGCCAGCGCGCTTTCGATCGAGGCCTGTTCGGGGTCGATCTCGCGCGCCAGCCGCAGCGACTTCCGCCCTCGCCGGATCTTGGGCAGGTCGAAGGTCTTCAGATGATGCCGCCCGTCGAGATAGTGCGCATAGGCGTTGGCGTCGCGAAGCGTCCGCTCATGCGCCAGTTCGGACGCCTCGATATTGTCGGCCAGCGAGCGGGCAATGCCGTTGGCAAAGTCCCAATAGAGCTCCGGCGCCGAGTCGAGCTTGAACGCGAACTTGTCGGCCCAGACGATCTCACGGGTGGCGGTGCGGACGAGGCGGATGCCGATGGTCAGGATGTCAGCGGCAAAGTCGGGGGCAATCCGGCTTTCCACCGCATAGTCGATCTGGTGCGAACGGGCGTCGTCCAGTGCACTGAAGGGGTCGAGGTTCCAGGCGGTGTGCGGGGCGATCACCGACACCGAGCGCAGCCGGGTGAGCCGGATGGTGACATCATCGATCAATGCCGGGGCAAGGTGCTTGCGGACGCCGGACTGCTTGGCGTCCTGCAGCGGTGGCAGCAGCACGACACGTGGCACAAAGGGCGCTCGCGAGGGCGCCGGCTCGTTGCGGCCGCGTGCGTCCGCAAACTGATGTATGGTGGCCGACGGGCGCTCGGGCACAGGATCGAGCAGGGCAGTGGTCTCGGGCGCCGGCCCAATCCCCAGTTCGTGGAGCATGCGGCCGGCGAAGGTTTCCAGCAAGGCGCGGGCCGCGAGGATGTTGCCGTCACGGAGCAATAGCTGCAGTTGCGCCCGGCAGACCTCCTCGGACAGCGGCATGCGCGTTGCGAGGTCATCGAGGGCAGCCAGCGCCTCGCGCCCGCCGATCCGAAGCGCTGCCTCGCTCGCCTGTGTCGCGAACTGCTGCTCGATACGGGCGCGCTCGGCCTGCCGCCAATGCGCCAGTTCGGGGCCCATCTCGCCAGCATCTCCAATCAGATCACCGCGATAGTACTGTACCAGAATTGCGAGTTCGCTGCCCGACTTGGCCAGCCGCACACGGCCAAGTTCGCGCAAGTCGACAGTGATCGAGGGGTCCAGCTCAACATGGGTTGAATCGGACTTGAACAGGCGAAACCCAAGTCGCTCTTCAAGGCGCCGGGTCTGCAGCAAAGTTTGCCGCATATTGTTCATTGCCTGTTCGCCGCTGCTGGTCTCCCAGAGACGCTCCGCAACCGTAGAGCGGCGTACGCGTCCTTGATACTCAAGGTGAAGCAGCGCCGCGAGTACATACGCCTTCTGGCGCAACTCAACCGCCGTTCCATCGCCAAGATGCAGCACTGGGGTCCCGAGTAGCCGCAATGTCACCGGCGCCACCAGCATCACTTGTTCACAATCCGGGTTTGTTTATGCAAACAGGCATAAGTTCCCTTGACGAAGTAAAGCGGTATGTGTACCCCAGATAACGGGCGCATAACGGAAAACAGTAAACCCACGTCTCGAATCACCATGTGCAAGCATAGGACGGTTTCTACGGAACTGGGATCCGTAGTGACCGCATGATGAGGCGGCAACAGTCTAGATCAGGCTACCGAGGTCAAAAATGGAATCGAGCGCGCAAGGCTCTGTCGCGGTCAGTGGTGCGACAGGCGAAAGCAAGTATGACAGGACGATCGAGCTCAGCGCCGCGATTGTTAGTGCCTATGTCAGTCATAATGCGCTCAGCGCGGCTGACTTGCCCAAGCTCATCGCGCAAGTTCATCTCGCGCTCAATGATTTGGCCGGGCCTGCGGCTCCGGAGGCCGCGCCTGAGCTGAAGCCTGCAATATCGCCGAAGAAATCGATTACGCCGGACTATTTGATCTGCCTCGAAGACGGCAAAAAATTCAAGTCGCTGAAGCGTCACCTGCGTGTCGAGTACGACATGTCGCCTGACGAATACAGGACCAAGTGGGGCTTGCCGCCCGACTACCCGATGGTGGCTCCCAATTATTCCGAGGCAAGGTCGCGTCTCGCCAAGAGCATCGGCCTCGGCCGCAAGCCCGAGGCTGCACCCGCTCGCCGCGGGCGCGCCAAAGCGACCGCCTGATTCGCTGCGTCTTGGGTCTCAAGACTCAGTCGACTGATACTCTAGCCTCGACCCAAAAAAGTCGGCGCCTTCCCTTGCGGGAAGGCGCCTGCGCAACAGGGCGGGCATGAATCTGCCCAGGCATGGAGGTCGTCGTTTGGAGAGAACCGCCATCTCCAAATCGGAGACGCGTCCGGCGCAGGTCCCGAATTCCTTTACCGTGAAGAGATGCTAGCAGACGTGACGTGATGCGGGCGTTACGGTCCGCCGCTCGCGCCCGCGTCATATCGGATGCTGCCAACAGGTCGCACCAACAGTGCCATTGACAGGCTGGCGCAGCAGGGACTAACTCCCGCCTCAGGACACCTTGCCCTAACGCAAGGCTTTCGACCTGGGAGGGTCGCCATGGCTGATATGCCCCTGACTGCGCCGGCAGTGAAACCGGCTAACCCCAATTTTTCGTCGGGTCCCTGTGCCAAGCGTCCTGGCTGGACGGTAAACGCGCTCGCCAACGCGCTCGTTGGCCGCTCGCACCGGGCCAAGCCCGCCAAGGCGCGGATCGAGAAGGCCATCGCGCTGACCCGCGAGCTGCTTGAGGTACCGGCCGACTATCTGATCGGTATCGTGCCGGCTTCCGATACCGGGGCCGTCGAGATGGCGATGTGGTCGATGCTGGGCGCCCGCGGTGTCGACATGCTGGCCTGGGAGTCGTTCGGCGAAGGCTGGGTGACCGATGTGCAGAAGCAGCTCAAGCTCGACAACGTCCGCGTCCTCAAGGCGCCCTATGGCGAATTGCCGGATTTGAGCACCGTCAACTTCGACAACGACGTGGTCTTCACCTGGAATGGCACCACTTCGGGCGTCCGGGTGCCGAACGCCGACTGGATCCCGGCCAACCGCAAGGGCCTCACCATCTGCGACGCCACTTCGGCCGCCTTTGCGCAGAACCTCGACTTCTCCAAGCTCGATGTCGTGACCTTCTCCTGGCAGAAGGCGCTTGGCGGTGAAGCGGCGCACGGCATCCTCATTCTCTCGCCCCGCGCGGTCGAACGTCTCGAGACCTTCAAGCCGGATCGCCCGCTGCCCAAGATCTTCCGCATGACCAAGGGCGGCAAGCTCATGGCCGACATCTTCGAAGGCGCAACGATCAACACCGTCTCGATGATCTGCATCGAGGACGCGGTCGACGCCATGGAGTGGGGCAAGTCGGTCGGTGGGCTCAAGGCCATGCAGGCGCGCGCCGACGCCAACTTCAAGGTGCTGAGCGACTGGGTGGCCAAGTCCGACTGGGCGGCCTTCCTCGCCAGGAACGAGGCCGAGCGTTCGAACACCTCGGTCTGCCTCGTGATCAAGGATCCCGAGATCACTGCCCTCAGCGACGAGGCGCAGGCCGCGTTCGCCAAGGCCATCGTCTCGCGCCTCGACAAGGCCGGCGTCGCCTATGACATCGGCGGCTATCGCGATGCCCCGACCGGCCTCAGGATCTGGGCCGGCTCCACGGTCGAGACGTCCGACCTCAAGGCACTGACGCCGTGGCTGGACCACGCTTTCGCGGTCGAGAAGTCCGCACTGGGCAAGGCCGCCGCCTAAGCTTTCGAGCGCCCGCCGCGCGGGCGTTCATCTTCGTTATTTTCCGTTCATCTGTGGGGCAAACCCGCGGCAAAAGGAGGGCGTCATGCCCAAGGTGCTCGTTTCGGACAAGCTGTCGAAGACGGCTGTCCAGATCTTCAAGGACAACAATATCGACGTCGACTACCTGCCCGACCTTGGCAAGGACAAGGACAAGCTGCTCGAGGTGATCGGTCAGTACGACGGTCTCGCCATTCGCTCGGCGACCAAGGTCACCGAGAAAATCATCAACGCTGCCAATAACCTGAAGGTGATCGGCCGGGCCGGCATCGGCGTCGACAACGTGGATATCCCCGCGGCCACCAAGAAGGGCATCATCGTGATGAACACGCCCTTCGGCAACTCGATCACCACGGCGGAGCATGCGATCTCGATGATGATGGCGCTGGCCCGGCAACTGCCCGAAGCCGATGCCTCGACCAAGGCATCGAAGTGGGAAAAGAACCGCTTCATGGGCGTCGAAATCACCAACAAGACACTTGGCTTGATCGGCGCGGGCAACATCGGCTCCATTGTCGCTGACCGGGCGCAGGGCCTCAAGATGAAGGTCATCGCCTTCGATCCATTCCTGACACCCGACCGCGCCGTGACTTTGGGCGTTGAGAAGGTCGAACTCGACGAGCTGTTCGCTCGAGCCGACTTCATCACCATCCACACGCCGCTGATCGAGGCGACCCGCAACATCATTTCGGCCGATGCCATCGCCAAGATGAAGCCGGGCGTTCGCATCATCAACTGCGCCCGCGGTGGGCTGGTCGACGAGGCTGCGCTCTATGAAGGTCTCAAGTCGGGCAAGGTCGCCGGCGCGGCGCTCGACGTGTTTCTGGAAGAGCCGGCGGTCAACAATCCGTTGTTCGAGCTGCCCAATGTCATTTGCACCCCGCATCTGGGAGCATCGACCACTGAAGCGCAGGAAAACGTTGCGCTGCAGGTGGCAGAGCAGATTTCGGCCTATCTCAACACCGGCGAGATCGCCAACGCGCTGAACTTCCCCTCGATCACCGGTGAAGAAGCGCCGCGCCTGACGCCGTGGATCAAGCTCGCCGAAACACTGGGCTCGTTTGCCGGCCAGCTCACCGAAACTGCGATCAAGGGCGTCAAGCTCGAGTTCGAAGGTTCGGTCGCCGGGCTCAACACCAAGCCGATGATTGCTGCGGCCATCAACGGGTTGCTGAAGCCGTCTCTGGGTGATGTGAACATGGTTTCGGCGCCGCAGATCGCCAAGGATCGTGGGATCACCGTCGAGGTGGTCAATCGCGACCAGCAGGGCGCCTATGAGGGCTATATCCGGCTGACCGTGGTCACCGAGCGGCAGGAGCGCGGCATTGCCGGCACGCTGTTCGCCAATGGCAAGTCGCGGATCATCCAGGTCAAGGGTATCAACATGGATGCCGAACTGACGCCCGCGATGCTCTATGTTACCAACGAGGACAAGCCGGGCCATATCGGCCGGCTGGGGACGCTTCTCGGCGATCTCGGCATCAACATCGCCAACTTCAATCTCGGCCGTGCCGATATCGGGGGCGACGCGATTGCGCTGCTTTCGATCGATGGGTCCGTAACTGGAGAGCAACTGGCGCAGATCGCGGCCCTGCCGGGGGTGCGCCAAGCCAAGGCGCTTAGGTTCTAACTATCTGATTTTAAATAGCTTTTATTGGGCCGGACGTTTGCGTCCGGCCCTTTGCACTTCTGGCGCTCCACTCTGCCAGGACGATGCCCGCGGCTATCAGCAGGGCGGCGGTGATGTGGAACAGCTGCAAGCTCTCCCCCAGAATCAGCACCGACCCGATGGTCCCGAACAGCGGGATCAGGTTGACGAAGAGGCTGGCCCGATTCGAACCGATCAGTTCGACGCCCCGCACAAAGAAGACCTGCGAAATGATCGAGGGGAAGAACACGGTATAGGCCACCACCATCCAACCCTGCAGGTCAATCGAGGAGAGAGCCGCGGGCAGCGATGACAGGCCCTCTCCGAGCACCGACTGGTAGCCGAACGAGGCGAGGATTGCACCGGTGAAGGATGCCGCCAGAAAGCTCAGCCAATGGGTCTTCGGGCGCCAGCGCAGTGACACTGAGTAAACGGCGTAGGCAAAGCAGGCGAAGACCACCATGGCGTCGCCGATATTGACCTCGAGTGCGAGGATGCGTGTGAGCTCACCATGGGTGGCAATCACGGCCACGCCGAGGATGGTGATGACCACGCCGACCAATTCGCCGACGCTGATCCGCAGCCGGAACAGGGCGAAATTCAGCAGCAATACGAAGATGTTGACCGAAACCTGTTCCAGCGCGCTGTTGACGCCGGAGGTGTGGTAGGCGGCAAAGTACACAAAGACATTGAAGGTGGCGTAGCCGGCCGCGCCGTAGAACAGATAGAGCCACCACTTGCGCTTGAGCACCGGCCAGTCCTGCCGCAACCGCGGAACGGCGAAGGGCAGGATGACCAACAGGGCCCCGGTCCAGCGCAGAATCATCAGCGAATGGGCATCGACGTGCCCGACGGCGAGCTTGCCGGCGACGACATTGCCGCCCCAGAACAGGCTGGTCAGTGTAAGGATAAGGTAGGGACGGGAAAAGAAACCGGTCCCGGCGTGGCCTCGTGGCGCACTCGGAGCATTTGTCATCGGACGTGGTCTGGTCTATGGGTCTTCCGCAACTGCGGGCAATGGATAAATCGGGCCGAAACGGCCACGCTGGCAGGTGCGCCGAACATAGACAGGTTTTTGCGGCCCGCGACCAGCGCAAATTGCGCTGCCGGGCCTTGGCGCTTGAGGGGCAGACTTTATGGCTAATGTTATTGTCGTCGGCAGCCAGTGGGGTGACGAAGGCAAGGGCAAGATCGTCGACTGGTTGAGCGAGCGGGCCGATGTGGTCGTGCGCTACCAGGGTGGTCACAATGCCGGCCATACGCTGGTCATCGATGGGACCAGCTACAAGCTGGCCCTGCTCCCGTCAGGCGTAGTGCGCGGCAAGCTCAGCATCATCGGCAATGGGGTCGTGGTCGATCCGCACCACTTCGTGGAAGAGCTGTCCAAGCTCAAGGCCCAGGGCGTCGATGTGACGCCGGAGGTGCTGCGCATCGCCGACAATGCTCCGTTGATCCTCAGCCTCCACCGTGAACTCGACGCCGTGCGCGAGAACGCCAACTCGGGCCTCAAGATCGGCACCACGAAGCGGGGCATCGGTCCGGCCTACGAGGACAAGGTCGGCCGTCGCGCCATTCGCGTCTGCGACCTGGCTGAGCCGGAGACGCTGATGCCCAAGATCGAGCGGCTGCTGGCGCACCACAATGCGCTGCGCCGCGGCATGGGGCTGGCGGAAATCGAGGCCAGTGCCCTTCATGCCGAGTTGCTGGCCGTCGCCGACCAGGTGCTGCCCTTCGTCGACCAGGTCTGGCGGCTGCTTGACGACAAGCGCCGGTCGGGGGCTCGTATCCTGTTCGAGGGCGCGCAGGGCGCGCTGCTCGACAACGACCACGGCACCTATCCGTTCGTCACCTCGTCCAACACCGTGGCTGGCCAGGCCTCAGCAGGCTCCGGTCTGGGGCCGACGGCGATCGGCTATGTGCTCGGGATTACCAAGGCATATACGACTCGCGTCGGCGAGGGCCCGTTCCCGTGCGAGCTGTTCGACGATATCGGCCGACACCTCTCCACGGTGGGACGTGAAGTGGGCGTCAATACCGGCCGACCGCGGCGTTGTGGGTGGTTTGATGCCGTTCTGGTGCGCCAAACCGTCAAAACCTCGGGGATAAACGGCATCGCGCTGACCAAACTGGATGTTCTTGACGGCCTCAAAGAGCTCAAAGTTTGTGTCGGCTATGAACTTAACGGTCAAAAAATTGACTTCTTGCCAGCCTCTATGGGTGCGCAGGCGGCGGTGAAGCCGATCTACGAAACCCTGGAGGGGTGGTCGGAAACGACGGCCGGGGCCCGTAGCTGGTCAGAATTGCCCGCACAGGCGGTCAAGTACGTCCGGTATATCGAAGAGCTGATTGGCGCGCCGGTCGCCATGCTGTCTACGAGCCCGGAGCGGGTCGACACCATTCTGGTGCAAGACCCGTTTCAAGATTAAGAGAATTTGGGTAGAAATTGCGCCCGCAGATTACGGACATCGTGTAACGAATGGCGGACTACAAAGAGCTGCTTCGTAGAGCGGTCGAGGCGCTGCCCGAAAACAACGGTGCGGCCCGCCGCGCGGTTTACGAGAAGGCGCGCGCGGCCCTGGTTGGCCAGTTGCGTGCGATCAATCCGCCGCTGGCGGCGCGCGACATCACCGCCCATCGCCTGCAGCTTGAGGATTGCATCCGTCAGGTCGAGCAGGAAGCCAGCGAGGCGGTGATTGCGGGCCTGGGTGCGCCGCGCGAGGAGGCCCCTCCGTCGCCTCCGGCACCTGTTTTCCTCGAATCGTCCGCCAAAAAGCTGGCGCCCCAGGTGGCCAAGCCGGTGGCAAAGGCGCCCACCACCCCCGTCAAGGAACCGCCCAAGCCGCTGCCGCCGGGCGACTCCATTGAAGAGATCATCGCCGCCGCCAATGCCGAGCACTCGGCGGTTCCGGACGCCGCCCGCAGCATGGTGCGCACCGATGGCAAGCCGGTGGGCAAGCCGCTGCCCAAGCTGGTTCCGGCCGGCGCCAGTGGCCGTGCTGCCATCAGCGAGGTTCGGCACGAAGACGGGCAGGATGATGAGCGCGAGGCTGCGGCCGGGGACCAACCCGTCCCGCCTGCGCCTGCTCGTGGCCCCGTCGGCCGCCCGGTGCCTTCGATTGTCGCGCGGGCCGAGGCCATGCGGAACCGGCCGGGGATTGCGCCCAGTGGCCCGTCACGCGGCCCCATGATCGAACCAAGGCGGGATCTCTCTGCCGTCCGCGGCGCACAGCAGGCGGTCGCGGCGCGTCAGGTGGAGGCGCCGGCCGCGCTCTTCGAGCCCACGTCGGTGCCGGCTGCGATGTCGGCTGTCCGGGAGGTCGAGGTCGAAGCGCCGGTCGCCGATCCGCAAAGCACGATTGATCGGGCGATTGCGGCGCTCGATCGCGAAGCTCGCGGCGAGGGCGAAGGCGAAGAAGACACCGGTTCGCGCCCAGCAACCAAGAACGGCCATGCACTGGGCAGCGATGAGCAGTCGGCAGTCCTCCGCGCATCGCGAGACGGTAGCGCCGTTTCGGCCGCCAGCATCGTTCGCAAAGACAAGGCCAAGCCCCGCCGGATCGCAGACACAGCGACCGCGGCCCGCACCCGGCGGGACGCCGAGCGTGGCGGCGTTGGCGCGGTTACGGTCTTTCTGATCGTGTTTGCGGTGCTGCTTGTTGCAGCGGGCGGCGCCGGCATCTGGGCCTGGCGCGAGGGCTATATCAACCTGGACGCCATGTTTGGCCGAGCGGCCGTCACCACCGAGCAGGCAGCGACGACCGCTCCGCAAATGCCGGGCGCGACGGCAGATGCCCCGGCCACAGGTCCGGGCAACACCGATACGCGTACCGATGGTGTTGCTCCGGCGGCAGAACTGGGCGGCGAAGAGCGGCTTGGCACGACCGCCGCCACGGATTCTCCGGCTCTTGCTCTTACGGAAGCTCCCGTTGAGGAACGCCTCACGGGGCAGGGTACCGACGCCGAAGCCGCAGCGGAGGCTGCTGTCGCCGCGGTCGACCCGACCAATCTCGCAGGCAGCCAGTCGCTGCTGCTGGAAGCGTCGGATTCCGGCACCACCGGTGCTGTCCCGTTCTCGGGCACGGTGGAGTGGAGCAAGGGTACTGACGAAACCGGTCTGCCGACGCTGATCGGCAAGGCCAGCATTCCGGCCCGAAATCTCGGCGTGGAACTGCTGATCCGCAAGAATTCCGATCCGAGCCTGCCCGCCAGCCACCTGATGGAAATTAACTTCAAGGTTTCCGACAGCTTCATCGGGGGCTCGATTGCGGGCCTGCCCGGCGTGTTGCTGAAGAATGAGGAGCTGGTGCAGGGCGCGCCGTTGATCGGCGCCTCGGCCCGCGTGGTTGGCAACTCGTTCCTGTTCGCGCTGAGTGCGTCGGCGCCCGATGTCGCCAACAACATCAACATGCTGGTGCAGCGCAAGTGGATGGATCTGGCGCTGATCTACGCGACAGGCAAGCGGGCGATCATCACGCTCGAAAAGGACGCCGATGCGCAGGCCCTCTTCAACGAGGTCGTGCAGGCATGGTTGGCCGCTCCGGCTCCGGCGGGGAATACCGGCTAACGACCGTTCTCGGTGAGTTGGCCGGCTGCGAGACAATAGTGCCGGCTGGCTATGGCCTCGATATCGTCCTGATGATGGGTGACCAGCAAGGTCACCCACTTCCGTTCGAGGGTGAGTTTGCCCACCAGGGTCCGGATGGCCTGTCGGCTGCTGTCGTCGAGCGCCGAGAATGGTTCGTCCAGCAGCAGCACTGGTCGGTCGCGCACCAGCGTACGTGCCAGGGCGACGCGCTGCTTTTCTCCTCCGGATAGGGTTTCGGCCCGCTGTCGGCCCCGTTGCGCGAGGCCGACCTGCTGCAGGGCCGACTGTACCAATTGTCGCCTTGTGCCAGCCGGCAGCGAGGTCGGCAGCCCAAGCTCGACATTGCGCTCGGCCGACAGATGCTCGAACAGTGACTCGCTCTGGAACAGGATCGAGACCGGGCGACGTTCGGGCGGCAATGGCAGCAGGTCGAGCTGGTCGAGCCGAAGGCTGCCGCTGGCTGGTGACAGAAAGCCGGAAACAAGGTCGAGCAGCGTCGACTTGCCTGATCCACTGGATCCCGAGATGGCGGTCACCTCGCCGGCTCGTGCCTCGAAGCTGAAGCTGTAGGTCTGGTCGGACCCGGGATAGGCGAAGGTCAGCCTGTCAGCGGTCAGCATGGTTCGGTCCCGAAAAGAGGCGAGGCAGGAGCACAAAGGCGGCGAGTGTCAGCGTCAGCAGTACGGCGGCAATTATGGCAGCGTCGTTGGTCCGATAGGTGCCGAGGGCCCGATACATCAGCAGGGGCAGCGTGGCGAAATCCTGCGTCCCGAACAACGCGATGACTCCGAGGTCGCCCAGGGAGAAGCAGAAGGCCAGTGCGGTGACGATGCCGGCCTCGCGCCTGATCAGCGGCCATTCGACGTCGGTGAACTGACGTACGCCGCCGAGGTCGAGGGAGCGGATCAATTGCCCCTTCGTCCTGATCACTGCGTCCATCGGCGGCGCCAGGGTCGCCAGCGCAAAGGGCAACGAAAGCAGCGCATTGGCCAGAACCACCACAACGGGCGCCATCTGGGTGGGGGCAATCCCGGCATTGCGGACAACAAGGAATAACCCGAAGGACAGCACCACCGCGGGCACGGCGAGATAGGCATAGGCGGGTGCCGACACCGCTAGACGCTCCAGTTGACGGGGTGTCGCGGCTCGGGCGAGCGAAATCACGATAGCGAGGGTCAGCGCCAAGGTGGCCGATGTCCCGCCGATGAGCAGGCTGGTGGCCAGGCTCTGCCAGAAGGCCGGCCGTTCGAGCAGCGGCGTCTGTCTGGACGCGAAGTCGTGCATAAGGCCAGCGATGCCGTCAAAGAGGATGGCGAGCTGCGGCAGCGCGAATCCCACTAGGGCAGCAGCAAGCACACACCATTGCAGCCATCGTGCCCATGGTGCGTCGCGCCAGGCAGACGGCCGCGATGGCGCCACACGCGCCGAGACTGGTGCGGAAGCGGCCGCCAGTACAACCACAGCGCTGCAAATGCCAATCTGCACCAGCGCCAGCATAACGCCGCTGCGCAGGTCGAAGTCCAGGCGGACAGCCGAGTAGATGGCCACTTCCAGAGTCTGGTTGGCCGGACCACCACCCAGCAAGAGAACGATGGGGAAGCTGGTGAACGCCAGCAGGAAGATGATGGCGGCCAATCCCGGCAGGCTCGGCGCCATCGCTGGCCAGTCAATCAGCCGGAAACGCTGCCAGGGCGTAAGTCCCAGGCTTTGTCCAGTCTTCAGGCGCCGGTCGGAGATTGTATCCAGCCGTGCCAGCAGGATGCGTGCTGCAAAGGCACCATCGAGGATGGTGTGCGCCATCAGAATGCCGAAGAGGCCGAAGATCGGCAGCTCGAACGGCTGGCCGGTCAAAGCGACTGTGGTCTGGTTCACCCAGCCGGCCCGTCCCCATACCGCAAGCAGTCCGAAGGCCAGCACGAGCCCCGGGGTGACGATGGCGGTGGCGAACAGCCCCACGACCACGTCTCTGCCAGCAAAGCGAAGGCGACTGAGCGCCCAGGCGAGGGCGATCCCCACCACGAGGGCGAACAACGTGCTGAGTCCCGCTTGGGTGCTGGTCATCACCACGAGGTGTACAATATCCAGCTTTCGGCCGGCGGGCGCGGCGTCGCCCGCCGCCGCCAGCAGCGCCAGGAGTACCGCGATGACGAGCCCCGCGATTCCGAGCGCCAGGACCGCACCGGCGAGACGCCGGAGCGGCCTTGGCGGCACGCTATTGAAGTGCGTCGAGCGCTGCATCGATCCATGACCGGCCGTTGCTGGCAAGTTCGGCTTCATCGACCGGCAGTATCTTCTCCGGGCGCGCACCGAAGGCCGCCGGCAGGTCAGCGCCGATATCGATCACGGGGTACATCCAGTTGGTGGTGGGGATGACACGTTGTGCTTCCGGTCCGACGAGATATTCAAGGAACTGCCGGGCCAACTCGGGCTGGTCGGTCGAGGCAGTGATGCCCGCCACTTCCACCTGCGCCACAAAGCCCTCCGCGAATGGCGCATAGGCGTACTTGGGATCGTTCTCGGCCACTGCATGATAGGCCGGTGATGTGGTGTAGCTCAGCACCATGTCCGCTTCGCCTTCAAGGAACAGGCCATAGGCCTCAGACCATCCCTTGGTCACGGTCAGCACATGCGGCTTCAGCCCCGCCCAGATTTCCGGGGCGCGATCGCCATAGGCTTCGGCAATCCACAGCACCAAACCGAGGCCTGGCGTCGAGGAGCGAGGGTCCTGAATGACGATCTTGAAGCTGTCCGGCAGCGCGATCAGCGCTTCGAACGAGGTAGGCGGGATTGGGGTGGTCTCGGTGTTGTAGACGAAGGCGAAGTAGCCGAAGTCGAACGGCACGAACTGGGCATCGGTCCAGGCTGTCGGCAGGTCGAACGCCGGCAGCTCGAGCTCATGGTTGGCGAACAGGCGGGTGGCCCGGGCTTCCCCGGCGGTTGCAGTGTCGAGTCCGACGACGACATCGGCGGTTGAGGTCGCACCCTCAAGCTGAAGCTTGCGCAGGGTGGAAATCGCGTCCTCGGAGGTGACGAAATTCACGGTGCAACCGCAGGTTGCTTCGAAGCCGGCTTTCAACGCGGGCCCGGGCCCCCACTCGGCGGCAAAGCTGTCATAGGTGTAGACCTCGAGCACAGGCTTGTCCTGGGCGAGGGTAGGCAAGGCGATGGCGCAAAGTGATGCCGCCAACGCGAAGTGCTTGAACGCGTTCATAAACGTTCCTTCGGTTGCGGCCATGTGGATTGAAGAGAACGTCAATGGTCCGGTGGCCGCGAGGGCCCCTTGCCATCTCGAACTTCCTCCGCCAGCATGACCTGGTTCAGGTTCTATGGGTAACTCTCAGCCCCGGAAAACTCCGGAACACCCCAGCGAGACATCCCGTAGATAAACAGAGTTCAGACCCCTTGCAAGCGCACCCGCCTCAGTCTTCGGTCGTAGCATTCGACGATCTGATGGTCGTGGTTGGCGGCGGAACCGTCGATTTCGCGGTGCTGCGGCAGCTCCATGCGGCGGGAGGTCACCTGGTAGGGGCGGACGGTGGCGCTGACCAGATTGTCGCCGCGGGACTGAAGCCCGAACTGATCGTCGGGGATCTCGATTCGCTGAAGAGTCCGGCATCCTGGCTTGGGCGCACGCAGTTGATGCAGCTCAGCGAGCAGGAGACCACCGATTTCGAAAAGGTACTCTACTCGACCCGGGCGCCGCTGACTGTGGCGCTCGGGATGACCGGACGGCGCTTCGACCATACGCTCGCAGCACTCGATGCCGTCACGCGCTATGCTGCACGACGCCGGATCATCCTCGTCGACGAGGATGATGTGGCGATGGCCCTCACGGCCAAGTTCAGCTTTCGGGTAGGGCCGGGAGAGCGCGTTTCCATCCATCCGCTCGCGCCGGTGACCTTCTGGCGGTCGGACGGGCTGGAGTATCCGCTCGATGCGGTGCGGCTGGCCCCCGGGGTGCGCACCGGGACGTCCAACGCTGCCATCGATGGCCCGTTCACCATCGTGCCGGAGGAGGGGATCGCGGCACCCTTCCTGTTGATCCTCGCCCGAGCGCACCTGATGGGACTGGTCGAGCAGTGTCGCGATGAGTTCCGGGCAGCCGGCCAGAAACGAAAAGGACCGCCCGAAGGCGGCCCCGTCGTGCGGTCCAGGTAAGGCTTTACGCCGACTCGCGGTCGCGGGCATGGGCGGCCTTCTGCACCGCCTCCTGCACCTTTTCGAACGCACGGACCTCTATCTGGCGGATGCGCTCGCGACTGACGCTGTATTCCTGCGCCAGTTCCTCCAGCGTTGCCGGCTCGTCGCGCAGCCGACGGGCCTGGAAGATCGCCTTCTCGCGGTCGTTCAGGTCCTGCATGGCCGAGTTGAGCAGTTGCATACGCTCGCTGTATTCCTCGGTCTCACCCAGCGTGGTTTCCTGGTCCGGGGTGTCGTCCACCAGCCAGTCCTGCCACTCCGAACTCCCCTCGTCGGCGCGCATCGGCGCGTTCAGCGAGGTATCGCCGGAAAGACGCTGGTTCATCGAAACGACATCCTCCTCGCTGACCGAAAGCGTCGTCGCGATCTGCTTGATCTGGTCCGGATGCAGGTTGCCGTCGTCGAGGGCGGCGATCTGCCCCTTGATCTTGCGCAGGTTGAAGAAAAGTCGCTTCTGCGCTGCCGTAGTGCCAATCTTGACGAGGCTCCACGAGCGCAACACGTATTCCTGGATGGCCGCCCGGATCCACCACATGGCGTAGGTGGCCAGCCGGAAGCCCTTGTCCGGCTCGAAGCGCTTCACCGCATGCATCAGCCCGACATTGCCTTCCGAGATGACCTCTGAGATCGGCAGACCGTAGCCGCGATACCCCATGGCAATCTTGGCGACCAGCCGCAGGTGCGACGTGATCAGGCGCTGGGCGGCCGCCGGATCGGCGTGCTCCTTGTAGCGCTTGGCGAGCATGAACTCCTCATCCGGTTCCAGCATGGGGAACTTGCGGATTTCCTGGAGATAGCGGTTTAGGCCGCCTTCAACCGAAAGACTCGGCAGATTGGTCTGGGCCATAATGCACCCTCGTCCTTCCCCCGTAGCGGGCAATTGCCGCCGCATCCGCGATCGGCACGCAGCGGTCCGTCGTCGATATATAGTTCGAAATCTGGCCTTGATAAGGCCCGGGGGTTGTACTGGGCGCAACGCAGTGCTGCGTCGGCGGTCTGTGCTAGCGCAGCCGTGCGAGGTCGAACTCTGCAAGGGACCCCTCGAGGCGTTCGAGGTCCGGCGGGAGCGGGGATTCGAAGTAGATCTCCTCACCCGTGTCCGGGTGCTCGAACCCGAGTTCAGCAGCGTGGAGCGCCTGCCGACCGAGTGCGTCGACGGGGGCCGCGATGCTCTCGGGCAGGCGGTTGCGCTTGGTGGCAAAGCCCATTGCGTAGAGAGGATCTGCAACCAGAGGGTGGCCGATATGGGCCATGTGCACGCGGATCTGGTGGGTCCGGCCAGTTTCAAGTTCGCAGCGAATGCGGGTGATGTCCCAGCCGTCGCCGCCATAGCGTCGCTCAACGGTGTAGTGGGTGATGGCTTCACGACCATCGCGTCGCACCGCCTGCCGCAGGCGGTTATTGGCGTCGCGGCCGAGCGGGGCCTCCACCGTGCCGCGGGCCTGCTGCGTTCGGCCCCAGGCCCAGGCGAGATAGGCACGATGCAGCGGACCGGAGCGACCATGGTCGGCAAACTGGGCGGCGAGGTGCTGATGCGCGGCCTCGGTCTTGGCGACGACCATGACGCCGGATGTGTCTTTGTCGAGCCGGTGGACGATGCCAGGGCGCTTGACGCCGCCGATGCCCTTGAGGCTGGTGCCGCAGTGGAACAGCAGCGCGTTGACCAGTGTGCCGGAGTAGTTGCCCGGTGCTGGATGGACGACAAGCCCCACCGGCTTGTCGATGACGATCAGCGCGTCGTCCTCGTAGAGGATCGAGAGCGGGATGTCCTCGGGCTCGGGCTCAGCGTCCTCGGGCTCGGGCGCGATGAGCAACACCAGTTCGCCGTCGCGCAACCGGTATTTCGGTTCCGTTGCCGCCCGGCCATTGATCGAGACGGCGCCGGCCAGTATCAGGTCCTTGATGCGGCTGCGCGAAAAGACGGGCACGGCGCGAGCCAGGGCGGCATCGAGCCGGTCGCCTGCCTCGTCCGGGCCGACGGCCAGTTCGTATTCCTGTTCTTCACCGGGGCCTTCGTGCATGAGCGATCCTGACAATTCCACCGCGCCGCCGGAACTGACACCGGAAGCCAGGGCCGTCCTGACGCGGGCGCGAAAGTCCTTCGCGGTTTCGGTCGGCCTGCTGGGTATCGGCCTTATCGCCGTGCTGGGAGCAGTTGTCTACCGCACGTCGCAGAGCAACGCGCTGGCGGCTGGCAGCGACTACGTCATTTCGGAACTGCCGGTGCCACAGGGTGCCGAGGTCGTCGCGGCGGTGGCGGCGGATGGCAAGCTCACAGTGACCATCCGGCAGGGCGCAATGACCAGTGTGCGCATCTATGACGGCAGGACTGGCGCGCTGATTGCCGAAATGCCGGTGGTCAGCGAGTAGATCAGGTTCGGTCCTGCAGCTGTTCGAGCGCCGTAAGCCGGTCGGAAACCAGTCCGGCCGGCGGGCGCGGACGGCCAGGTTGCGCTGGCTCGATGGCGTCGGCGGCGCCAACAAACTTCTGCACCCGATCGTAAAGGCTCTCTTCGGCCTGTGGCCCCTGCGGCGGGTCTTTGCCTTCGAGGGCATGGACCAGGCGGCTGACCCCGGTGGCAATTTCGCCCAGTCGGTTGCGCAACTCGTCCTTGTTGACCCGATCGGTTCCCCAGTCGGCGATGACGTCGCGTTCCACCGAGGCAACATTGGCCTGGGTCGCAGCGAGCTCGCTTTCGTAGTCCAGCCGTTCAGCGAGGTGGGAGCCGGCCGGGGTTTCGTCGGCAGACCGTTCTGTCTCCGCGAGCAGTGAGATGACCCGTTCTTCGGCATCGGCCATGTGCGCCTCGGCCTGCTGCAGTTCGCCGAAGTCACTGCGGTCGAGCGCCGCGGTCATCTCGCTTGCCGCAGTCTTCGGGTCTGCGGGGCGCGTTGAGGCGACCTCCGCCCGACGTTGCGCCTCAGCAACCTCCGTGCGCGCAGCTTCGAGCCTGGCGAGCAGTGTTTCGACATCGGCATCGTAACTGCCCGAGAGCCGGGCGCCATCGAGCATGAAGACGCGTTGCTCCTTGTGGCCGGCAGCCTGCCTGGCCTCGTTGAGCTGCGCGACCTTGTCGCCAAGCTCGCGTTCGCGCATGCGCAACTTCTGCGACAGGTCGGCGATTTCCTTTTCGAGGCCGAGGATGCGCTGGCGCTGGGCTGCCTCGCGCTCCTCGAACTCCGCGGTGACCTGCTGGTGTCGGGAGCGCTCGCCGTCGAGCCCTTCCATTTCCTGCTTGCTGCGATTGACATCCCGCAACTGGTCGGCGAGGCGCTTGCGGAGGGTTTCGACGGTCATCTCCAACCGCCTGGTCTGCAAGGCGAATTCGGCGCGGAGCTGGTCCTTGTCGGCGCGAAATTCCGACATGGTGATGGGGGTGGCGGCTTCGATGCGCTTTTTGGTCAGGCGGACGGCGCGGCGCCAGACGGCTGGGAGGAGGATCAGCGCCCCCAGAGCTGCAATGAGCAGCCCCAGCGCAAAGTACATGAGGTTTTCCAACACCATACCGAAGCCCTCGCGGTTCGTGGTGACTCGAGCCTCCCCGCAAGGCTAGCCTAGCGCAATGGGCAAGGCCGGTCACCAACTCCCCGAGCATGGCCGCCATGGCCCTGCCGCTTCATCGCCATTATTGCCATGATGATGAACGGGTTCTGAACGGTATAGATCAGAACGGATTCCAGGTGGGCTCCTGGGTGAATTTAAGGTAACCAACATTGATGCCGAGGCGAGCACCGACGCCGGAGCGGATGGGAACCAGCACGACGTCGCCGAACTTCAGCACGGTCATGCCAAGGCCGCCGACGACGTAGGCCGAGCCATCGACGCCCGGGTAGCGCCCGTAGATGTCGGACACCGACGACAGGTTGTAGACCAGCATCATCACCTTGGAGCCGTCGCCGCCAAAATCGAGGCCGACGGTCGGGCCCTGCCAGAACACGGCATGTTCGCCCTGGTTGCGGGTATACATGGTGCCTTCGCCGTAGCGGGCGCCGGCAAAGATCGCCCCGCCGGCTTCTTCGCCGAGCACATAGGCATTGGGCAGGCCGAACTGGCTGACGGCCCGCTCCACCAGTGAGGCGAGGCCCTGGGCGACCGAACCGAAGAAGGCGGAGCCGGTCTGGACCAGCTCCTCGCCCGAGTAGGTGTCGCCGACCGATCCCGACTGGGCGGTGGCAACCTGCGGGACCAGCATGGCGAGGGCCATGGCTGTGGCAAGAACATAGTTCAACAGGCGCTTGACCATCGGGACACTCCGTAGCGCGGCAGGACGCCGGCCCTCCTTTACGCCGTGCTTACCGTATCCGGTTAGGCTCGCGTCTCGAGCCACAGACGGCAACGGCACCTTGGGCTCTCAAGGCGGCAATGATGCGGCAAAAGCGTAAAAAAATCTTAACCATAGCGTGGCTGTTTGCGTTCGCTGCGCTGACGCTGATGCTGGCTCCTGCTGTCTTTGCCGCGGCCCTGGTTGGCCGGATTGTCGCCGACCCCCTGACCGGGGTGGCGATCGAGGGTTTCGACCCGGTGAGCTACTTCACCGACGAGGAGCCGCGACCCGGCCTGCCCGAGTTCACCGCCGAATGGGGTGGGGTGCCGTGGTACTTCGCCACTGCCGCCAATCGCGACGTGTTCGTCAGAAATCCGGAGATCTATGCACCGCAGTTCGGCGGCCACTGCGCCACCAGCCTTGCGCGCGGTTACCTCTCCGACGGCAAGCCCCGGCTGTTCCTGATCCGCAAACTGAAGCTCTACTTCTTTTATTCGGTCGCCAATCGCGAGGCCTTTCTCGCGAGCGAGCGCGCGCTGACCAGTGGCGCGGCGAAGAACTGGCCAGGGCTCGAGCAGTCGCTGGTCGGCGAGGAGCCCCGCGTCGTCGATGCCCTCGTCGAGCGGGACGAGGCGGCGCCGGCGACGGCAGCGCCAGAGGCGCATGCCACGGACGCCGCCCACTGAGGCCAGCAGGCAAACGCACTAGGGCGCGGCAACGGTTGTTTGTACTGTAGCCGAAATTGATTCGACGGCGGAGTGGCTGGACATGGCGGATTTCATCGAGCTCAAGGCGACCGATCTGGCGGCCATGCTCTGTTCTCGGGTCTGCCACGATCTGATCAACCCGGTCGGGGCGATTGGCAATGGGCTCGAGGTGCTGGGCGATCCGACGCAGGCGGCGATGGCCGAAGGCGCGCAGGAACTGATCGCCAACGCCGCCAAGCAGGCCAGGGCCAAGCTGGAGTTCGCGCGGCTGGCCTATGGCGCGTCGTCGACGGCGGGCACGGATTTCGACACGCGCGAGTGCGAGCGGGTGGCCAAGCTCTATTTCGAGATCGAGAAAGCCGAACTCGACTGGCAGGTGCCGCTGATCCTGTTGCCCAAGCACAAAGCCAAGCTGATGATGAACATGCTGTTGATCGCAGCGATGGCGGTGCCGCGCGGTGGCGTGGTGACGGCCAAGGTCGAGGGACCGGCCGGCGCGGAAGTGTTCACCTTCACCTCGAAGTCGGACCCGGAGAAGCGGCAGAAGACCTTGATGCCGTCGGGCGCCGAAGGGCTGCTGTTCGGCTCACCCGAGGGCGGTGTCGATGCGCGTGGCATCCAGCCGTTCTATACCGGGATCCTTGCCCGGATGACCGACATGGAGCTGAAGATCGCGGTCGAGGGGGACACGTTCACCTTCACGGCAACGCCCAAGGCGATCTCAGCTGCCGCATAATGCTGTTTTCATGCCTTGCTAACTATTCGTAGTGAGATTTGCGCAATAGTTGCGGCGAGCCTCTAGCGCTAGTTGGGCGGAGAACTGCGTCATGAAATCCTGCCTTGTTGTCGACGATTCCAGCGTGGTGCGGAAAGTTGCCCGCCGCATCCTCGAGGACATCGACTATGTGGTCGATGAGGCCGAGGACGGACAGGAAGCCTTCGACAAGTGCCGGCAGGAAATGCCCGATGCGATCCTGCTCGACTGGCAGATGCCGGTGATGAGCGGCATCGAGTTCCTGAAGCTGCTGCGCGGCTATGTGGGTGGCGACAAGCCCTATGTGGTGTTCTGCGTCACCGAGAACGATGTGGGCCAGATCGCCATGGCGCTGAAGTCAGGTGCTTCGGACTACATGATGAAGCCGTTCGACCGTGACATCCTCGAGGGCAAGTTCGACCTGAGGGAACTGGAACGCGTTGCCGGCTGAAGCCAGCTTGCCGCAGCGTCACACGGCCGATGACCGCAGCAGGCGCGCGTCGCTGCGTCGCCGCAACCTCCATTCGACAAAAGCGAGCGGAATCAACCAGCTGGCCCACGCCGTTATGTCGTACGTGCCGTTGAAGCTCATGCCGGCCGCCATCAACGGCAACATCATCAGCCGCAGGGTGACGGCCGCAAAGGTCAGTGCCGCAGAGCGAATCATCCACGCGCGGTGCAAGTCGGTGCGTCCGGCCCTAGCCAGAAACAATGCTCGCGCCGTGGTGCCAATCCACAGTATGGCAAGAAGGGCGAAGCCCACGGCCGCCCAGGTCGAGCCCTGAAAAGCGGACAGCAGCAGTAGCGCGGCGAGGCTCGCGACCGCGATGGAGACGACATAGGCGTAGCCCAACACGCGGTGCACGACGCGGTGGCGGTTGCGGAGGCCGGCCCAGAACTGGAACGGCATCAGCAGCAAGGCAAGAGGGCCGAACAGGACGTGGGCGTAGAGCGGCACGTCATGCCCGGCGAGATAGTGGGTGAGGTGCGGCGCCACCTCGGCGAAGCCCAGGGTCGCGGCCAGCAGCATGACTGTGAGCGAGAACAGCGCGATGCCGAGCGAGAAGAACCAGAATAAACCACGATAAGCGGGTTGCAGCGACATGCCGACCTCATCTAGACAATGTAAAGATCGACCTTGAATAGAGTTCGATCTTTACGGTGTCAAGATGCGGAAAACCGATGACTCTCTCCGACTACCATCATGGGGATCTCCGGAACACACTGATACGGGCCGGGCTCGAGATCCTCGAGCGTGATGGTCTCGAGGGCTTGAGCTTGCGCAAGGTGGCGGCGAGGGCCGGGGTGTCGCATGCGGCGCCCGCGCATCATTTCGCCAATCGCGACGGGCTGTTCGTCGCCATCGCCGCGCATGGGTTTGACCGGTTCCGGGACTACATGTTGGAGGATCGATATCTGCTCGGGGCGACGCCACGCGACCAGTTGATCGGCATTTCACGCGGCTATCTCCGCTTCTCGCGCGAGCAGCCGGCGTTGTTCCGGCTGAACTTCAGCTTCGAGTACAAGAACCACCCGGATGGCGAACTGCAGGCAGCGTCGGAACGCGCATACAATGTATTGGTCGATGTCTGTTCCCTGTTCGAACCCGATACGGCAGGCCCGGGTGTCAACGAGTTGAGGGTCTGGGCGGTGGTGCATGGCTATGCCACGCTTTCGATGTTCCGTCGCGGCCAGCCGATCGAGGGGCCTCCACTACCAATCGACCTGCTGCTGCCTGACCTCCGGCCGCTCAAGCGAGGCTGACCGCAGGATCCGAATTCGGTTCTGCGCAAAGCTTAGGGTCTTCCCGAGCCCGGGCCTAGTCGGTGTAGCCAGCTCGCATATAGGCGAGTCTTGCGGGATCTTCGCCACGAAACTGCGCGATCCTGATCCTGAAATTGTTGCCGATGCGTTCGGCGCGCTCGACAAACAGCGCGGCGACGTCTGCCGGGCAGAGTTCTTCCACCGTTTGCCGGAACAGGCCCAGCCAGCGCTGGAAATGTGCGTCCGACAGTTCCGGTATGGCGATATGCTTGGGCATAGGCCGGCCGAGGTAACGTCCAGTGCCCAGCAGCATGGATGACCAGAAATCCGCGATGGTCGAAAGGTGCGCCGGCCACTCGTCCTCGGCTATGACGCGGTTGAACACCGGGCCGATGACGTCGTCGCGGCGGGCGCGGGCATAGAACAGGTCGACGACAGCGCGGATCATCTTGTCGTCGAGATCGGGCGGGATCAGGCGGCCGGTGGGATGGAGGCGCTGGCCCGGTGGGAAGTCGCTCAAGACAATTGCGCTCCGGTTGACTGAGCCCCGATGTAGTCAGTGCGGGCGCCGGGTACCAGCGCGCAGTTGTCGCGGGGCCGGAGTCGTGCGCCGGCCCCATGGTCGGTCACTGGAACATGCCCTTGGGCGCGGTGCCATTGAGGAACGGCTCGATGAGCTGGTGTAGCAGTTCGGACTGGCCGATCACCGCCGTGTGGGATGTGGCCGGCAGAACCGCGAGACGCGAGGCGGGGAGGGGCTGGCCCATATCACCCATGGCGCCACCGCCGAGCAGGCGGAACATCGAAACAGTGTGTTCGAGTGTCATCACATCGGCGTCGCCGGCAATGAGCAGAACGGGGGCCCTGAGGGCCTTGACGTCTGCCTCCCATGCCAGGGGTTCATGCTCCAGCGCGATCATGCGTTCGACGAACGGCCGGAAGCCATCGGGGTTTGGTGCATACTGCTTCCAAGCGTCTTCCATCGGGGTGCCGACGAACATTTCTGGCGCCATGGTAGGCACCATGGCGTTGTATTCGGGCTGCATGCCCGAGAGGTCGTAGGCGACGGAGGCGGCAATCAGCTGATCGACCTTTTCCGGGTGCTCGACCGCCAGCCGGAGCGCGACCGCGGCGCCCATCGAGTAACCGAAGACGTCGGCCTTCGCGATCCCGACTGCATCCATGAATGCGGCGACGTCATCGGTCAGGTTCGGATAGGTGATCGGGCGGTCGATATCGTTGGTGCGGCCGTGGCCCTGCAGTTCCAGGGCGTAGACGGTGTGCGTCTCGGCCAGCAGCGGGATGATCTCGCCCATGGTGGGAATGTTCATGTAGGCGCCATGCAGGACGATCAGCGGTTCGCCGCTGCCGGAGACCTCGTAATACATCTGCATGCCGTTGATCGGCACGGTCCTGCCGGCGGGTTCGGCGGCGAAGGCCGGCGCGGCGGTGATGCCGAGTGCCAGTGCCAGGGCAAGAATACGGGACATGATGCTCTCCTCTGGTTGCGGCAGCCCGGGCTGCCAGTACCAGAGCGACGAACAGGGTGAGCGCGGTTCGACAGCACCTGCGGAAATTTCTGCGGGCGCTCAGCCCAGCCGCTTCTCCATGAAGATGCTAAGGGGATCGGGGCCATAGGGCGCGAAGGCGGCGCGCTCCAGATAACCGGTGCGGCGGTAGAGGCCGAGCGCCTCGGTGTTGTGGATGCCGGTTTCGAGGCGGATGACGGCGATGCCCTCGGTTTGGGCGTGGGTTTCGAGGGCAGCGAGAAGCCGGCGGGAGAGACCCTGGCCGCGGGCGGCGGGGGCGACCCACATGCGCTTGATCTCGGCCCAGTCACCATTGCCGGCGAGGGCGGCGGTGCCAACGGCCACGCCCGCGGCGTCGCGCGCGACGAGAAACAGCACATTGCCGGCGCGCAGGGCGTCGAGAGGCAGGTAATGGTTGCTCTCGGCGGGATAGAGCGCGGCGCCATAGGCTTCGCCATCGGCGAGAAGGGCGAGGATCTCGGGCTGGCCGGGATCCTCGGGCTTGATGGTGAAATCGGTCATGTCGTGGCCTGTCGGAGGTTTGCCGTTTCCTAGCACAGGCGCGGGCTGAGGCTAGTGCCCTGGAAACAGCAGGGAACGGTGCGTGGAAGCGCCGGTCATGGCGCCATCGCCGACGGCGAGCGAGACCGAGCCGAAGGGCCGGGCCGCATCACCGCAGGCGAAAATGCCGGGGACGCTGGTCTGCTTCATTTCGTCGTTGGCGATGTAGCGGCCGGTCGGCGAGGTGGCGAGATTGCAGCCGAGCTGTTCGGCGAGCGGGCTCGACGGGCTGGTGCGGGTGGCGGTGAACAGACCCGCTACCGGCACAATGCGGCCGTCGGCGAGTTCGATATCGGCATTGGGGCCGACGAGGCGGCGGATACGGGCGGGCTCGAGCTTGGTGCCGCGGCGGGCGAGATCGGCCAGTTCTTCGTCGGTTGGCGGCGGGTTGCCGTTGAGGAAATAGGTGGTCGGGCCCCAGTCGGGCAGCATCTGGGCGTGGTGGATGGAGAGGGGCGAGACCGAAAGCACGCCGATCGGACCATCGACCTCGTAGCCATGGCAATAAGGGCAGTGGAAGACGCTCCGGCCCCAGCGCTCGGCGAGGCCTTCAACGGCGGGCAGTTCGTCGCGAACGCCGGTGGCGAGGATCAGACGGCGGCCAGCGATGCTGTCCTCGTCGTTCACGGTGACGCTGAAGTTGTCGATTGTCCCTGCGGCCCGCGTTGCTTCGCCCTGGAACCAGGTGACGGTCGGGTAGGCGAGGATCTGGGCGCGGGCGGTGGCGGCGATCGCGGCGGGGTGGACGCCGTCCTGGGTGAGGAAGCCGTGCGAGTGGCTGGCGAAGCGATTGCGGCGCTGGCCGGCATCGACGATAGCGACCTTGCGGCGGGCGCGGGCCAGCTGCAGCGCGGCGGCGAGGCCGGCATAGCTGCCGCCGATGACGATGGTATCGAACATATCAATGATCCTGACGATGAAAATGGTTGTGGCGGTGCGCGGTCATGCCGGCGCTGAAATCGGCCGCGAGTTGGGCGAGGGTTACGCTGCCGAGACGGGCGACAAGCAGGGCTTCGGCATCGGCGAAAGCGCTGCCGAGCGCGCGGTTGACCGATTGCTCGACAAGGCAGCCGGGGTGGGCGAGCGGGATGCCCATCGCGATGAGGCGCGGCGCGCCAAGCGCATCGTAAATCTGACGCAGCGTGATCTCATCGAGCGGGCGGGCGAGTTCCCAGCCGCCGCCATGGCCCTTCTCGGAGCGCACGAAGCCGGCGTCGCGCAGCCCCGCCATGGTGCGGCGGACGACGACGGGGTTGGTGCTCATCATCTTGGCGAGGTCGGCCGAGGTGAGTGGACCGCCATGGTCGGCCATGTGCAGCAGCGCATGGAGAACGGCGGAGAGGCGGTTGTCCTGTTTCATGCAACTCTAAATGTTACATGATGGGACAAAGGTCAAGGGGCGAGGCGCGGGTTCCTGTTTAGTCGAGCCGCTCGATGGCCAGCCGAGTCCAGGCGAGGTCCTCAGCGAGAGTTCTGCCGGCGGGCCGATCGTCAGGACCGGTGCCACGGCGGAAGGCGAGAAAGCCGATGGCCGCAGCGGCGTTGAAGAGGGCCACCCGCTGCCGGTCGATCGGTGCGCCGCCGGCGGTGCGGTAGGCGGCGATGGCGGATGTCAGCAGCGTGTCATCGGTGGTGTCGAACAGCAGATAGCGGAAGTCGTGGTGGCGGTCGGCGAAGGCGGCGTCGGCGTAGTCGAAGATGCCGGCCACCGCGTCGTCGGGGGCAAAGGCGAGGTTGTGGAGGCCGAGATCGCTGTGGACGAGCACCGGGGCGATGGTGTCGGCACAGGTGGTCTCGTAGCGCCGGATGACTTCGAGCGCCTGCGGCAGCAGGTCGGGGGGCGCGACATGGGGCAGGTCGGCGGCGATGGTCGGGTAGGGATAGGGCCAGGAGCGGCGCTGTGGCAGCCAGCCGGTGAGGGACGGGGCAGGGATCGAGAGATGCTGATCGGCCAGCATGGTGCCGAGTTGCGTGCCGAGGTCGCGCGCGAACACCGGGTCCTGCTGCAGTTGGCGATAGCGCGCCCACGGGGCGACTTCGCCGGGGACGGACTGGCGGAGCTGCCAGTTGGGGCCGCGTTCGAGCAGTCGCGGTGTGGCGAAGCTGCAGTGGCGCGCAATCAGCTCGAGGACGCGCGCCTCGCGCTCCAGCCGCTCGGCGCCGGCGTCGCTGGTGGGAAACCAGGCGATCCGGTGGTCCGGCAGGAAGGCGGCGAACTTGTCGTCGCGCGGTTCGATGCGCAGCGCGGCGGCGGGGAGCGAGAGCCCGAGGGCGGCGACGACGGCCTCGGCGGACGGGGCGACCCATGGCGGGGCGGCGGCTATTGGCATGCAGGCAGCTCCCGACCATTGGGCTCAAGGCCACGGCAGGGCGGCGGTGGCCAAGGCTCACAATAGCAAAAGCCCCGCTGGATGGCGGGGCTTGTGATAAGGTGGGGACCTTGGATGCATGCCACTCAAGCTTAGCTCTCGTGGCCTTCTCGGGAAAATCGGTCCACTGGACCGATTTCTGATCCCTCGAAGTCGTCTCAAATCGGTCCACCGGACCGATTTGCACCAGCTAGGGACGGCTCGAAGTTAGGCGACGGAAGATTCCATATCGGCATCGTCGGGCTCGCGCAGGACGTAGCCGCGGCCCCAGACGGTTTCGATGTAGTTCTTGCCGCCGGTGGCAACCGAGAGCTTCTTTCTCAGCTTGCAGATGAAGACGTCGATGATCTTCAGCTCAGGCTCGTCCATGCCGCCATAGAGGTGGTTGAGGAACATTTCCTTGGTGAGCGTGGTGCCCTTGCGCAGCGAGAGCAGCTCCAGCATCTGGTATTCCTTGCCGGTCAGGTGCACGCGCTGGGTCTGGACTTCGACGGTCTTGGTGTCGAGGTTGACGGTCAGGTCGCCGGTGGAGATGACCGACTGCGCATGGCCCTTGGAACGGCGGACGATGGCGTGGATGCGGGCGACCAGTTCATCCTTGTGGAAGGGCTTGGTCATGTAGTCGTCGGCGCCGAAACCGAGGCCGCGCACCTTGTCCTCGATGCCGGCGAGGCCGGAGAGGATGAGAATGGGGGTCTGCACCTTGGCGACACGCAGCGTGCGCAGCACTTCGTAGCCCGACATGTCGGGGAGGTTCAGATCGAGCAGGATGATGTCGTAATCGTAGAGCTTGCCAAGGTCCACGCCTTCCTCGCCGAGGTCGGTCGTATAGACGTTGAAGCTCTCCGATTTGAGCATCAACTCGATGCTCTGCGCTGTCGCGCTGTCGTCCTCGATCAAGAGTACACGCATGCCGTCGATCCCCTTTAGTCGTTCCTGCTGGAACCCGGCGAAGGGCTTTCGACCTTCACCATTAACCGAACCCTACTGGATATGACCCAAACCTAACTGGAAAGAGTTAACAAAGTTTAATTCTGATCCGCAAGGTGCAAATGAGATATGGTTTGCAATATGTTAAACCATTGAAAATGAACGCAAAAATGGCCGTATCGGACTTAATTTTTTAGGTTAAGAAACCCCTCCAGACGACTCTTTCGACTCAGGGATTTGCAGGAATGGAGTGGGGAAAACGCCGAAGCGAGGATCGCGGTTGACGGACCGCGCCGGTCTCAGGGTTAACGCATTTTGCTTAACGTTCGGTTACCTTGGCTTCATACCGATTCGGGAAGCCGGGGCAGCCCATGCAATCGCTGATCGCCGCTGTGGAGGCTGTTGACGACGTCGAAGTGTTCGGCCGCGTCAGGACGGTGCAGGGGCTGCTGATCGAGATCGTCGGGCCGGTGCGCGAACTGAGGGTCGGCGGGCGCGTCAGCATCGAGACCACCGGTGGCGAGCGGCTGGCGGCGGAGATCATCGGGTTTCGCGACGGGCACGCGATGTGCCTGCCGTTCGGGCCGCTGACCGGTGTGCGGCTCGGCTGCCGCGCGGTGTTCCAGAAGCATGACGGGATGGTGCAGCCGGCCGATAGCTGGCTGGGTCGGGTGATCGATGCCAATGCGCGGCCGATCGACGGCAAGGGGCCGCTGTTGACGGGGGCGCTGGCCTATCCGCTGCGGCAGCAGCCGCTGCCGGCGCATGAGCGGGCGCGGGTGGGCGAGCCGCTGGATCTCGGGGTGCGGACGCTCAACACCTTCACCACCATGTGCGAGGGCCAGCGCATGGGCATTTTCGCCGGCTCGGGCGTCGGCAAGTCGGTGCTGATGAGCATGCTGGCGCGTAATGCGCAGGTCGATGTGGCGGTGATCGGGCTGATCGGCGAGCGCGGTCGCGAGGTGCAGGAATTCGTCACCGACTATCTGGGCGAAGTCGGGCTGAAGCGGGCAATCGTCGTGGTGGCCACCTCGGACGAGGCGGCGTTGATGCGGCGGCAGGCGGCGTACCTGACGCTGGCCTTGGCCGAGTATTTCCGCGACCAGGGGCAGCGGGTCCTCGTGATGATGGACAGCCTGACACGCTTTGCCATGGCGCAGCGCGAGATCGGGTTGGCGATCGGCGAGCCGCCGACGGCGAAAGGCTATCCGCCCACGGTGTTCAACGAGTTGCCGCGGCTGCTGGAACGGGCGGGGCCGGGGCTGGTCGGTTCGGGCTCCATTACCGGTCTGTTTACCGTTTTGGTGGAAGGTGACGATCACAATGAGCCCATTGCGGACGCCGTTCGCGGCATTCTCGACGGGCACATCGTGATGGAGCGCGGCATTGCCGAACGGGGGAGATACCCGGCGGTGAACGTGCTCCGGTCCATCTCGCGCACCATGCCGGGATGCGTGCCGGAAGATGTCCGGCCGCTTCTGTCAAAGGCGCGGGAGTTAATGTCGACGTTTGCCGACATGGAGGAACTGATCCGGCTGGGGGCTTACCGGAAGGGATCGGATCCAGGCGTGGACCGAGCTATCGCCATCCAACCGGCGCTGGAGTCGTTCTTGACCCAGCAAAGGGAGGAGAGGACCTCGATCGCCGACGGCTACACCATGCTGGCGGCGATCGTGGAGAAGGCGGGGGCAGGGCCATGACCGCACCTGTGCTGACTTGAGTGTGTAAGGAGTACAAGTCGTGAAATCGCGCAGCGAGAGCCTGATCCGGCTCAAGAAGTTCCAGGTCGACGAGAAGCGCCGCCAGGTCACGCAGATCGAGATGATGATCGCCGATTTCGAGCGCATGGCAGGTGAGCTCGACCAGCAGATCGAAATCGAGCAGACCAAGACCGGCATTTCCGACATCGCGCATTTTGCCTATTCCACCTTCGCCAAGGCGGCGGCGGCGCGCCGCGATAACCTCCTGGCGTCGGCCAACGACATGAAATCGCAGCTGGAAGTGGCGCAGGATGCGCTTGCCGAGGCCGTGGAAGACCTCAAGAAGGTCGAGTTGCTGGACCAGCGCGAGCATGGCCGCGAACTGGCGGAAGAGGCCAAGGCCGAACAGTCCGAATATGACGAGCTCGGCCGGCTGAGGCATATCCGCCGGTAGCGGTCAGCGGCGGAGCAGATCGCGTATCGCCGGCACCGACCACACGACGCAAATCGACATGAGGGGCGTGAACAGCGCGCCCCAGTAGGTGTTGAACGGCTTGCCGATCACGGTGAAGGCCGCAACGAACAGCACCAGCACCAGGGCGGCCCGCAGATTGGGCAGCGCCGCCAGTGCGCCGAGCAGCCCCAGTGGCAGCAGCAGCGCGGCCAGCCAGACCGGGGCCAGGGCGAAGAGACCGTTGAACTGCCCGGCGCGGACGAGGAAGCCCAGACCACCGAACTGCAGCCAGCCCTCGGCATAGGCGAGGTCCTCCGGCCCGAGGCGGGAGAGCACGGCCGCTGCATGCAGGACATACGCTGCGGCGAAGGCGGCGACGCCCAGCAGCAGCACGACCACCTCGCGTGGGCGATGGTCACGCACGGCGAACAGCAGGGCGACCAACACGGCGGGCGCCGCGAGCTCGCGCACGAACAGGGCGAGCAGCGCAGCACCGACGCCAAGCCAGCGCCGGTCAGCGGCGTAGGCTCCGAACGACAAGAGGATCAGCACGCCGGCCGCAACTTCGGCGAACAGCACCGATTCCGTTGCCAGCAGGCCGCCGAGGCTTATGGTGGCAAGGAGCGCTGCGATGGCGGTGCCCGGAACGCCAAGCGTCGTCCGCCACTCATTGGCGACAAGGGCAATGGCGGCCAAGCCCAGCAGGCCGAGCAGGGCCTGCGCCCAGCCGAGCCCTGGTAGCAGCGCCAACAGGGTTGGCCATAGCGGGAAGCGCCAGTTGAAAATCGAGGCGGTGCCGTAGCCATTGGTACGCAGGACCTGGTGGGCTGCGTCGTAGTAGGGGGCTCCCGAGCGCATGCGGGTGACGATCTCGGCATAGGTCGCTGCGTCGCCGTGGAGGGGAGCGGCCGGGTCGGTTGGCGGAGGTGCGGTGCCCAGCGCGGCGAGCAGCAGGCCGATGGCGAACAGGGCGAAGCCGAACAGCAGGGCCAGCCTTGCGGGGCGCGACAGGCGGGCAAGCCGCGTGGTGAGCATCAGGGTCGGTGGAGCAGTATCCATGCGGCCAGTGTCGCGATCTGCGGTTAAGAATGTGCCCTGTCGGGCATGTCGGTACGGAACTGCCATGCCTGCGGCAACGTTCGGTCGCACGCGTCAGGCCAGGGGCAAACATGAAGCTGTTTCAGTGCGACCATTGCGGGCAACTGCTGTATTTCGAGAACATCCGTTGCGAGAATTGCGGGCACCGCCTCGGTTATGAGCCGGAGGCGAACGCACTGGTTTCGCTGGACGGTGGCCCGGAAATATGGACCGCGCCGGCACTTGGCGGTGCGGCGTTCGTGTTCTGCAGCAACGCGCAGTACGGCGCCTGCAACTGGCTGGTGCCGCATGCGCCGGGCGGCGATCCGTTCTGCCGGGCGTGCCGGCACAACGCATTGGTGCCGCCGGTGGAGGACCCGGCCGATCTGTCGCGCTGGCAGGTGATCGAGCGGGCCAAGAAGCGGCTGGTCTACTCGCTGCTGCGGCTGCGGCTGCCGCTGGCGACGCGGAACGAGGACCCGGTACACGGGTTGGCCTTCGAATTCCCGCGCGAGGACATCGCGCCGAACCCGGTGATGACCGGGCATAGCAGCGGCACCATCACCATCGCGTTGCTGGAAGCCGATGACGCGGCGCGGGAATATCGCCGGACACAGCTGAACGAGCCCTATCGCACGCTGCTGGGGCACTTCCGGCACGAGATCGGTCACCACTACTGGGATATTCTCGTCGGTGGGCAGGCGGCGCATGCGGAGTTCCGCGCCCTGTTCGGCGATGAGAGCGCCGACTACAATGCCGCGCTCGAGGCCCACTACCAGAACGGGCCGCCTCCGGGCTGGCAACAGGACCATGTGTCGGCCTATGCCACGGCGCACCCCTGGGAGGATTTCGCCGAGACGTTCGCGCACTACCTGCACCTCGTCGACACCACCGAGATGGCAGCAGCCTTCGGGGTCAGGATGCGGCCCAAGGTGGACGAGAAGGGCCTCCTCGCGGCGCGGCTCGACTTCGATCCCTATGACGGCGGCGGCATCGAGGCGCTGGTCGAAAACTGGGTGCCGCTGGCGTCGCTGATCAACAACCTCAACCGCGCGGTGGGCCAACCGGACGCCTATCCGTTCGTCCTGACCGCCAAGATCGTCGCCAAGGTCGGCTTCATCGCCGACCTGGTGCAAGCGGCAGGGGCGGCGCAATGGACGGTGCCGGGGCCGAATGGCCCGATGCCGATCAACCGGCCCAATGGGTAAAGGCTAGCACTCGGGCAGGCTGACGCTGAGGCCGGCGAGGGAGGTTTCCTTGTAGCGGGAATCCATGTCGCGGCCGGTCTGGCGCATGGTTTCGATGCAGGCATCGAGCGGCACGATGTGCCGGCCATCGCCGAGCAGCGCCAGCGAGGCGGCAGCAACCGCCTTGACCGCGCCCATGCCGTTGCGCTCGATGCAGGGGACCTGGACGAGGCCGCGGATCGGGTCGCAGGTCATGCCGAGATGATGCTCGAGGGCGATCTCGGCGGCATTCTCGACCTGCTCGCTGGTGCCGCCGAGCACGGCGCAGAGTGCCGCGGCTGCCATGGCCGAGGCCGAGCCCACCTCGCCCTGGCAGCCGACTTCGGCGCCGGAAATCGAAGCGTTGGCCTTGATCAGCCCGCCAATCGCCGCAGCGGTCAGCAGCATGTCGGGGACCCGGTCTGTCGAAGCGCCGGGCACCAGATCGAGATAGTAGCGGATCACCGCCGGGATGACGCCGGCGGCGCCATTGGTGGGCGCGGTGACGACCTGGCCACCATCGGCGTTCTCCTCGTTGACGGCCATGGCATAGGCCGAGAGCCAGTCGACGGCGGAGTGGAGCGGCATGGCATTGCCCGGCGTGGCCAAGCGCAGCCGGTTCTCCATCCCGGCGGCGCGGCGGCGGACATTGAGGCCACCGGGCAGGGTGCCAGCGGTGCTCAGCCCGCGGTCGATGCAGCGGCTCATCACGTCCCAGATGGCCATGAGCCGGGCATCGAGCAGCGGGCCAGGATGGGCCAGCGCTTCGTTGTGGCGCTTCATTTCGGCGATGGAGAGGCCGCTTTCGGACGACATGGCCAGCATCTCTGCGGCGGTGGCGAAGGGGAAGGGAACGTTGGTGGGTGGGCTGCCGCCGCGGGCATCGGCGGCGAGTTCCGCCTCGCTCAAGACAAAGCCGCCTCCGACGGAGTAGTAGATCTCGGAGAGCAGGTCGGGGTCGCCGCGCAGCAGACGGAACTGCATGCCGTTGGGATGGCCGGGGAGGCTCTTGCCGCGCTCCGCGATGATGGCATGGGCGGGATCGAGAACGATGCGGTGGCGGCCGATGGTGGTGGTCTTTTGTTCGGCCAGCGCGGCGAGTTCGGCGCTCGCAAGGTCGCGATCGTAGGTTTCTGGCGCCATGCCGATGAGGCCGCAGAGCACGGCGCGATGGGTGCCGTGGCCTTCGCCGGTATAGGCGAGCGAGCCATAGAGCCGGCACTCGATGCTGGCGCCGCTGGCCGACGGCATGGCGGCGACGAGATCGCGGAAGCGCTTGGCAGCCAGCATCGGTCCCATGGTATGGGACGATGAGGGGCCAACGCTGACCTTGAAGATATCGAAGACCGACAGGAACATGCCGCAGTCTTGGCCCGGCCGCGGCCGCGGTCAAGCGGCGATGGGAGAGCGCGGGTGAGCAAGGCCCTGAACGACGATACGGTACTGCTTTTCGTCCCGGTGTTCTCGCCCCTCGGCAATCTTGCGTTTGCCCTGAGGCGCGAGGTGTTCGTCATCGAGCAGCAGATCGCGGAGGCCGAAGAGTTCGATGCGCATGACCTTGTGGCGCAGCATCTGGTGGCCGTGCAGGGCGGGCATGTGGTTGGAACGCTCCGGCTGATTGCCGAGCCCGTGACGGTGCGGATCGGGCGGGTCGCCGTCGCGCAGGCGTATCGCGGGCAGGGGATTGCGCTCAAGTTGATGCGCCATGCCATGGAGCACGAAGCGGGGGCGGGGCGGACGCGGTTTCGCCTCGACGCCCAGGTCGACAAGCAGGGCTTTTACGAGCGGCTTGGCTTTGCGGCGCATGGCGAGCCGTTCGACGACGGCTCGGGGATCATGCACATCGCGATGACTGCGTCTCAGGGCGGATAGAACTCGACGAAACGCAGCCGGTGCGGTTTGGCGGTGGCCGCATTGAGGCAGACCTCGCCATAGGCGGTGCGGAGCAGCACATCCTCGGCGTTGTCCACGAAGAAGCACACCCGTACATCGCCGATCAACTGCGGTTCGTCTCCCAAGCCCGCGACGCCGCCATGCAGGGCGCGGGTGCCGGTTGCGTCCAGCACGTGCAGATCATGGACGGGCACCGGACGACCGTTGCTCGAAACGACGCGGGTCAAGTCAAGTGGTTGTTCCAAATCATAAAAAAACACTTCTACCAGACGCCACGGGTCTCTGCCGAACCCGTAGCAGCCGATCAATCTCATCTGTGAAGTCACCTGTTGCACCGAATGCCATACCCCGCCCAAACACACGAATGGCGGCAGCATAGGACAGGTGCCGTTATGTCCGCGTTTACCCGTTAACCCGTAGCGGGCTGGCTCTCCCCGGATTCTCCGCTAGGCTCAGCGATGCAGGGGATCGCACGCTACGACGGTCCCGCAAAATCCAGAGAACCCGCCCGGGAGGCGGACAAGGGCCGGTCCCCATGGGGCCGGCCTTTTGCTTGCCGGCTGCCAGTTCGGGCACTGCCCATCGGGATTTGTTCGCTCCGGTTTCGGAACCGTGAGCCGGGTTGGCAGTTATCCATGCATCGGCCGTACGGCACGCCACGGGAAAGCGATGTGCCGCACGGCCTTGTTCATGGAACCCACGAACGAAGGAACACTACAATGCTGAAGCGCCTCATGACCACCACCGCGGTGATCACACTGCTCGCAACCGGTGCGATTGCCCAGGACACCACTGCGCCCGCGACCGAAGCGCCCGCCATGGAGGCCCCGGCCACCGAAGCGCCGGCCATGGATGCTCCGGCCGTCGAAACCGTCACGCCCGCGACCACCACCGGTATTCTCGCCACCGGCTACACGATCGTGGATGAAGACAGCCTCGCCACCGAAATCATGGGCAAGCAGGTCTACTCGTCCTCCGCCTCGGATGCCGAGCACATCGGTGACGTCAACAACTTCGTCATCGGCGACAACGGCCAGATCAACGCCGTGATTATCGGCGTTGGCGGCTTCCTCGGGATTGGCGAGAAGAACGTCGCGGTGAACTTTGCCGAACTCGAGTGGGTGACCGCCGAGGATGGTTCGGAGCGCTTCGTGCTGCCGACCACCAAGGAGGCACTGGAAGCGGCCCCGGACTTCGAGACGCGCGATAGCGCCGCTCCGATGGACGGCACGGCCGCCCCGGCCGACCCGATGGCTCCGGCCGATACGACGGTGGTCGACCCGGCTGCGCCGGCGACCACCACCAACTAAGCCTGAGCTTCAGGTGATGAAAAGGCCCGCTTCGGCGGGCCTTTTTGCGTCATGGCTACACGCTGCCGATGGTCTTGAGCCGGACGCGGGGGTGCACCTCGTTCTGGCTCATCACCACGGTCTGAGGGCGGAAGCGCTCGATGATGGCGCGGACATGCGGGCGGATCGAGGGCGAGGTGATCAGCACCGGGATCTCGCCCTGCTGGGCGGCGCTCTCGAAGCTCTTCTGCACGGCAACGATGAACTGCTGCAGGCGCGACGGCGCCATGGCGAGGTGGCGCTCCGGCCCGTCGCCGACCATGGCATCGGCGAAATCGCGCTCCCATTGCGGGGACAGGGTGACGAGCGGCAGGTTGCCGTCGGGGCCGAGATTGGCGCCGCAGATCTGGCGGGCGAGGCGGCTGCGAACGTGTTCGGCGACGGCCTGCGGGGTGCGGCCCGGGCCGGCGACCTCGGCGATGCCCTCGAGGATGGTGGGCAGATCGCGGATCGAGATGCGCTCGGTGAGCAGCGCCTGCAGCACGCGCTGCACGCCGGAGACGGTGATCTGGCCCGGGATGATGTCCTCGACCAGCTTCTGCTGCTCCTTGGGCAGGCCCGAGAGCAGCGACTGCACGTTGGAGTAGCTCAGCAGCTCGGAGACGTTCGACTTCAGCACCTCGGTGAGGTGAGTGGAGATCACCGTCGAGGGGTCGATGATCGAGTAGCCGAGCAGTTCGGCTTCGTCGCGCAGCGCCGGCTCGATCCAGGTGGCGGGGAGGCCAAAGGTCGGCTCGGTGGTATGGATGCCGGGCAGCTTGATCTGGCCGCCCATGGGGTCCATCACCATGAACTGGCTGGCGAAGATGCGGCCCTGGCCCGCCTCGACCTCTTTGATGCGCACGCGATACTCGTTGGGTTCGAGCTGCATGTTGTCGAGGATGCGGACCGGCGGCATGACGAAGCCGAGGTCGGTGGCGAGCTGGCGGCGCAGCGCCTTGATCTGCTCGGTGAGCCGGTCGGTGCCGCTGTCGTCTTCCTTGACGAGGCTGAGCAGGCCATAGCCGAGTTCGAGCTTGAGCTCATCGATCTTCAGCGTTTCGCTGATCGGGGCCTCGTCGCGCGGGCCGGCGGCGGCCGTCTGCGGCTGGGCGAGGGCGTTGGCGATGGCCTCGTTGTCGGCGGTGGCCTTGTTCTTCTTGCCGGACTTGTAGGCAAGCCAGCCCGCGCCGACGGAGAGCGCGAGGAAGGGCAGCACCGGCATGCCAGGCAGGAAGGCCAGCGCGCCGACGACGGCCGAGGACATCCCAAGCGCCTTGGGATAGCCGGTGAACTGGGCGACCAGCGCCTTGTCGGCCGAGCCTATGACGCCGGTCTTCGAAACGAGGATACCGGCGGCGGTGGATACGATCAGCGCCGGGATCTGGCTGACGAGGCCGTCGCCGACGGTGAGCAGGGTGTAGTTGTTGCCGGCCTCCTGGAAACTCAGGCCCTCCTGCATCATGCCGATGACCATGCCGGCGACGATGTTGATGAAGGTGATGAGCAGGCCTGCGATGGCGTCGCCGCGCACGAACTTGGAGGCGCCGTCCATGTTGCCGAAGAAGGCGCTTTCGCCTTCGAGGTTCTGGCGGCGCTTCTTGGCGGTGGCTTCGTCGATGAGGCCGGCGGAGAGGTCGGCATCGATGGCCATCTGCTTGCCGGGCATGGCATCGAGGTTGAAGCGCGCCGCGACTTCGGCGATGCGGCCCGAGCCCTTGGTGATGACGATGAAATTGACGATCACCAGGATGGCGAACACCACCACGCCGATGATGAAATTGCCGCGCATGACGAAGTTGCCGAAGGCCTCGATGACGTGGCCGGCAGCGTCGGTGCCGCTGTGACCTTCCGAGAGGATCAGGCGGGTGGTGGCGAGGTTGAGCGCCAGCCGCAGCATCGTGGCGATCAGCAGCACGGTGGGGAAGGCGGAGAATTCGAGCGGCGTCTGGATGAACAGCGCCGTCATCAGGATCAGCACCGAGAAGACGATCGAAATGGCGAGCAGGCCATCGAGCAGCAGTGGCGGCAGCGGCAGGATCAGGACAATGATGATGCCCATGATGCCGATCGCGAGCGCGATATCGGAACCGCCCAGCGTCCGCCGAAGCTCGGCAAAGGTGGGGAAGCGGAAGCCTGAACCCGAGTTTGGGGCGGATAGATCAGCCATGGGTGGTCACTTCGCCCTTGTTCGGATCACGCGGCCGTATTGCGCTGCTCGCCAGGCGCGGCGATGGCGATGCCTTCGTCGGCGTACTGGTTGAGCTTGTTGCGCAGCGTCCGGATCGAGATGCCAAGGATGTTGGCGGCATGGGTGCGGTTGCCCAGCACGTGGTCGAGCGTGTCGAGGATCAGCTCGCGCTCGACCTCGGCGACGGTGCGCCCGACCATGGCGCGCGAGATGGTTTCGGCGGTTTGCGCGGCGTTGCGCGCCACCGAGGCCATGGCGGCGACTTCGCCAAGTCCGGTGCCGTCGGGCATGGAAATGGCATCGACGCCGATGATCTCACCGCCCGAGAGCAGCACGGCGCGGTGCAGGGTGTTTTCCAATTCGCGGACGTTGCCGGGCCACGGGGCCTTGAGCAAGGCGTCGCGGGCTTCGGGGGCGAGGACGCGGCGCCCGAGGCCGTTGGCCTTGGTGTATTTCTCGACGAAATGGTCGGCTAGCGCCAGCGTGTCGGCGGGCCGGTCGCGCAGCGGCGGCAGCTTGAGATTGACGACGTTGAGCCGGAACAGCAGGTCTTCGCGGAAGCTGCCCTCCTTCACCGCCTCGGCGAGGTTGCGGTTCGAGGTCGCGATGATGCGAATGTCGACGGGAACGGGCTTGGTGCCGCCGACGCGGTCGATCAGCCGCTCCTGGATGGCGCGGAGGAGCTTGGCCTGCAGGCGCACGTCCATTTCGCTGATTTCGTCGAGGAGCAGGGTGCCGCCGGAGGCTTCCTCGAACTTGCCGATGCGACGGGCGATGGCGCCGGTGAAGGCGCCCTTCTCGTGGCCGAACAGCTCGGATTCGAGCAGCTGTTCGGGAATGGCGGCGCAGTTGACCGAGATGAAGGCGCGACTGGCGCGGCGCGAGCGCGCGTGCAGGAACTTCGCCATCACTTCCTTGCCGGTGCCGCTCTCGCCGGTGATCAGCACCGAGGCGTCGGAGGGCGCGACCTGCTCGGCGAGCTTGACGACGCGGGCCATGGACGGATCGCGATAGAGCATGTCGCTCGACTCGCGCACCACGGCGGCGATGATCGCGGCGATCAGCTCGGCGTCGGGCGGCAGCGGGATATATTCCTTGGCGCCGGCGCGAATGGCGCTCACGGCAGCAGCGGCGTTGCTCTCGGTGCCGCAGGCGACGACCGGCAGGACGATGCGTTCGGCTTCGAGGGCGGCGATGAGGCCGGCGATGTCCATCATCACGTCGACCAGCAGCAGGTCGGCGCCGCGGCCGGCGCGGAGGCTGGCGAGGGCGATTTCGACCGAGGGGGCGTGCGCCACCTTGGCGCCGCCTTCCATGGCGAGCTTGGTGGCGGTGGAGAGCTGGCCCTCGAGGGCGCCGACGATCAACAGTCTCATTTGGTACTCCTCACGCGGCCTTGATGATTTCGGTCATGGTGACGCCGAGACGGCTTTCGACCAGCACGATCTCGCCGCGCGCCACCAGGCGGTCGTTCACGTAGATTTCGACGGCCTCGCCGACCTGGCGATCGAGCTCGACCACTGTGCCGACATCCATGCGCAGCAGGTCGGCCACCGGTACGCGCGTGCGCCCAAGGACGACGGAAATGCGTACGGGGACGTCGAAGACGGCTTCGAGGTCGCCGGCGGTCTTTTCGCCATATTGCGGGCCGCCCTCACGCCCGGAGGCGGTCATTTCTTCAAAGGCGATACCGCCGTCCAGCTCGGTGCTCATGGCGTATCAGTCTCCCTGGTGGCGGCGGCGATGCCGCGCGCCGCGAAATAGGTGGCGACGGCTGCGTCGATCCGGGCAGAAATGGCGTCGATGTCGCGCACAATGCCGCCATCGGCCCACTCGAGACGGGCATCGCCAAGCGCGAGCTCGGGCTCGCCGAGGACGACAAGCCGGCCGGTGAAGCCGGAGGTCTGGATGCGAGCCGTCGCCATGTCGCGCACAGCATCGGCCAGATCGGGGTGGCAGCGCACGACAAGATGCGGCACGCCGTCGAGGTTCGAGAGGCACTCGATCAGCAAGGCTTCGATCTCGGCGACCGGCTCGCGGGCGATCAGGCCGCCGGCCAGCCGGTGGGCGGCAGTGATGGCGAGTTTGACGCCATCGGCCAACGCCTGCTTCAGCGCGTCGTCCGAGGCCGCAGCAAGGGCAGCGGCCTGGTCGGCGAGGCGTTCGGCAGCGGCAGCAAGCTGCTTGGCGGCGCGGGCAGACGCAGCACGTTCGCCTTCCGCAATGCCGGCGACGCGGGCTTCCTCGCGGGCGGCCTCGATCAGGCTGGCCATGGCGCTCTCGCTGATCACGGCGCTGTGGTTGCGCGGTGTGCCCAGATCGAGATCGAAATTGAAGCGGGCGGGGCTGGCCATCAGAGGATCATCTCCTCATCGGCCTTGCCCTTGGCGATGACGATTTCGCCGCGGGCCGCGAGATCCTTGGCAGTCGACACCATGCGGCCCTGCGATTCGTCGACGTCCTTGAGCCGCACCGGACCCATGGCGTCCATGTCGTCCTTCAGCATCTTGCCGGCGCGGGCGGACATGTTCTTGAAGAACGCGTCCTTGACCTGATCGTTGGCGCCCTTGAGCGCCAGCGCCAGATCCTTCTTGTCGAGCTTTTGCACCAGCACCTGAATGGCGGCGCCCTCGAGCTTGGCCAGATCCTCGAAGGTGAACATCAGCGCCTTGATGCGCTCGGCTGCCTCGCGGTCGCGCTCTTCGAGGGTGGTGATGAAGCGCGCCTCGGTCTGCCGGTCGAAGGAGTTGAAGATCTCGGCCATCTGCTCGTGGCTGTCGCGGCGCTTGGTGGTCGAGAGCGTCGACATGAACTCGGTGCGCAGGGTGCTCTCGATCTTTTCGAGGATTTCCTTCTGCACCGGCTCAAGGCCGAGCATGCGCTGCACCACGTCCATCGCCAGTTCCTCGGGGAGGAAGGCGAGCACCTTGCTAGCGTGGTCGGAGGCGATCTTGGACAGCACCACGGCGATGGTCTGCGGGTATTCGTTCTTCAGGTAGTTGGCGAGCACGTCTTCCTGCACGTTGCTCAGCTTTTCCCACATGTTGCGGCCGGCCGGGCCGCGGATTTCCTCCATGATGGCGTCGACGCGCTCGGGCGGCAGGAAGCTCATCAGCAGGCGCTGGGTGGAGTCCGAATTGCCGGCGATGGTGCCGTTGGAGGAAATGGTGGTGACGAACTCAACCAGCAGGCTGTCGAGCATTTCCTGGGTGATCGGGCCGAGCCGGACCATGGCCCGCGACAGGGTGCGGATTTCCATTTCGTCCAGTTCCTGCAGGATCGGCTTGCCGAAATCGGGGCCAAGCGCCAGCAACAGCACGGCCGCTTTCTCGTCGCCCGTCAGATTGCGCTGGGCCGCGTCCCGGCCGACGACGAGCTGCTTGCTCGCCAAGGTGCCCTGGGCGGAGGGGACCGCGAGGTCCTGAGCGGCGGCGGCCATTCAGCTTTGCTCCGTCACGATGGGGTGGTCAGCCAATCGCGAACGATCAAGGCTGCCTGCTTAGGGTTTTCATCGACGAGCTCGCCGACGGTGCGGAGGGTGCGGGCCTGGGCTTCGCCCATCGACTTGGCACTGTTCATCCAGGCCGGGACGCGTTCGGCGGGCTGGGCTTCGCCTTCACCCGAGCCGGCCTGCAACTGCGACATCGGTGCGCCGCTGAACGGAATTCCCATCTCGCCCGACGCGCCCGGGTTGACCTCGGCGCTGGTCGGCAGGGCCAGCGGGGCCTTTTCCGGGGTGAGCACGCGCTTCAGCAGCGGCCGGAGGACGAAGAACACCAGCGCGAGAGCGATCAGCAGGGTCACGGCCATTTCGGCGGCCGACATCAGGTCGTCGCGGGTGAAGTCGAAGAGACCGGCCTCGGAGGTGCCTTCGCTGGTGAGTCCCGGCCGCTCGGCAAACTGCAGGTTGGCAACCTCGACCTGGTCGCCACGAGCCTCGTCGAAGCCGACGGCGGAGCGGACGAGGGCGGTCAGCTGGTCGAGCTGGGCCTGGTCACGCGGGGCGTAGGTGGCATTGCCGCTGGCATCGGTGGTGTAGACGCCGTCGACAACGACGGCGATGGAGAGCCGCTTGATGTTGCCGCCATCGACCATCTCGGTCTGAGTGGTCTTGGAGATCTCGTAGTTGGTGGTCTCCTCGGTGGTCGAGGCCTGTTCGCTGGTGCCGCCGGCGCCCTGGTTGGCGCTGGCGCCTGGCAGTTCGGTGGAGACGGAGACCTGGCCGCTGTCGGCAGCGCCCTGGGCGCTGTTGGCGAGTTCGCGCGTCTGGGTGGACCGCACGACCTGCCCATTTGGATCGAAGGTCTCCGAGGTGCGGGTCAGCCGGCTGAGGTCCAGCTCGGCGCTGACTTCGACGCGGGCACGACCGGCACCGACAATATTGGCGAGCAGGTCTTCAACGCGGGTCCTGAGGCGATTCTCGACGGCAAGCGCCCGCTCCTCCGCTTCACCGGCGAGCACCGATTCCTCGCCATTGCCGGCACCCGAGGCGAGCAGGCGACCGGTGTCGTCGACGACCGAGACGCGGGTGGGGGTGAGGCCTTCGATGGCGGAGGCGGTCAGGTGCTGGATGGCGCGAATCTCGCCGGCGGAAAGTTCGCCGCGGACCGAGAGGACGATCGAGGCGGTCGGGCTCTTTTCCTCGCGGCTGAACAGCGGCCGTTCGGGAAGCACCAGGTGGACGCGGGCGCTCTTGATGCGGGCCAGCGACGAGATGGTGCGGGCCAGCTCGCCCTCGAGGGCGCGGATATTGTTGATGTTCTGCACAAAGCTGGTGGCGCCCAGGCTCGACTGCTGGTCGAAGATCTCATAGCCGACCTGGCCGCGCGAGGGCAGGCCATCCTGGGCCAGCGTCATCCTGATCTGGGTGATCTGGTCGCGGGGGACGAGGATCGACTCGCCTTCGCCACGCAACTCGTAGGGGATGTTCTGGGCCTGCAGTTCGGTGACGATCGCCGCCGAATCCTCGAAGGTCAGCCCGGTATAGAGCGGCCCCATGACGGGCGTGGCGGCGCGCATCATCAGGAAGGCAAAAAAGCCCAGCATCAGCACCGCAATAGTGGCCATCGCGGCAACCCGCGCCAACCCCAGGCGGTTGAAGAACTGAAGCACACCGTCCACGCTGTTACCCGCACCTGTCATACGGCGCTTGAGAACGCACCGAGCCCATAGGCAAAAATTACCCAGCTGATGGTAAACAAGTGATTAACTGCCGAGTGCAGAATGCGAAATCCGGCACGAATTGCCGGGAGAGGTAAACCGATGATGAACGACGGACGGCTCCGAATCCTCGGGCGCAGCACATCGATCAACGTGCGCAAGGTGCTGTGGGCGGCCGATCTCATCGGCATCGCGTACGAGAACGAACCATGGGGACTGCCGGTGCGCGACCCCAATGTGCCCGAGTTCCTGGCGCTCAATCCCAATGGACAGGTGCCGGTGATCGTTGATGGCGACTATGTGCTGTGGGAGAGCAACGCCATCGTGCGCTATCTCGCCGAGAGCCGGCGCAGCGGGTTGTGGCCGGTCGATGCCAGGGAGCGCGGGTTGGTGGACCAATGGCTGACCTGGCAGGTGAGCGAACTCAATCCGGCGTGGGTGTATGCGCACCAGGCGCTGCTTCGGCGGAACCCGGCCTTCACCGATGTCGATCTCATCGCGAAGTCGATCGGGAACTGGAACAAGGCGATGCTGCTCCTCGAGCGGCATCTTGCGGGCACCGGCGGCTTTGTCGCCAATGGCCGGGTCAGCCTCGCCGATATCGTGATTGCGCTGTCGAGCCACCGCTGGCTGCTGACGGAATTCGACAAGCCGGACCTGCCGGCGGTGGTTGTCCATCACGCGATGATGCAGCAGACCGAGGCGGGTTTGCGTCACCTACGGGCGGATGTGCCGTAACGTGGTGCCAAAATACCGAGACCCGCCAGGAGGTTCCGGGCGGGTCTTGATGTCGGATGGCAATGACCTGAAGTATCGATTCAACCGAAGGGCGGAAATCAGCCTTCGCGGTAATGCTGGATCCAGGTCGTGCGCAGGCCGGCAAGGCCATGCTTGTCGATTGCCGCCTGCCAGTTGAGGAACTCGTCAACTGACAGCGTATAGCGTTGGCAAGCCTCTTCGAGGCTCAACAGGCCACCGCGAACGGCGGCGACCACTTCCGCCTTGCGGCGGATGACCCAACGGCGGGTATTCTTCGGGGGAAGGTCCGCTATTGTCAGCGGACTGCCGTCCGGACCAATAACGTACTTCACGCGGGGACGCATCTGAACGGTCATCGTACTCACTTACTCAACCTGACCACCCGCGAAGCCTAGGACATCGCGCTTAAAATTCGCCTAAGACATCGCTTACAATGCGTTAAAACACGGACGGGATCGGCTTGAGGCGCATTAACCCGCGCGGGCTTGGGCGGCCGATTTCGAGGGCAAATCGGAACATTCAGACAGATGGCCAAGGACTATCCGGCGCTCACGGCGCATCTTCGTGACTTCATCGACCGCCAGCACATCTTCTTCGTCGCGTCTGCGGCGCCGGGCAGCCGGGTCAACATCTCGCCACGATCCACCGACCAGTTCCGGGTGCTCGGCGACAATGCCGCCTGCTATCTCGATCGCACCGGTAGCGGCAACGAGACCTCGGCGCATCTGCGGGCCGACGGGCGGATGACGGTGATGTTCTGCGCGGTGGAGGGGCCGCCGCTGATCCTGAGGCTCTACGGACACGGGCGGGTGATTGCGCGGTCCAGCGCGGAGTACGCGGAACTCTTGGCCGGCCCGTTTGGCGGGGTGGAGCCAGTGGGGGCGCGACAGATCGTCCGGATCGATTTCGACCTCGTCAAGACATCGTGCGGCTATGGCGTGCCGCTGATGGACTATCAGGGCGAGCGCGACACCATGGATCGCTGGGCCGAGGCCAAGGGGCCCGATGGGATCGTGGCATACCGGCAGGACAAGAACCTCGTCAGCATGGACGGATTGCCGACCGGGTTCGTCGAATAGGCGTCAGAGGGCGGCCGTTTCTTCAGTGGTGGTGTCGGCCGCGGTCTTGGCGCGCACCGACAGCACGGCCGACAGGTTGACGCGGGCATTGCCGACGATGAGCACCGGCTCTGTTCCGCTGAAGTCGACGCCCGTCACTTCTCCGGTCATCTCGGTGGCGACCGAGACCAGCTTGCCTTCCTTGTTGCGGGCCTCGATGGTCACCGAATAGGAGCCGTCGGCGCGCTGCTTGCCATCGTTGCCCTTGCCGTCCCAGGTGAAGACGCTCTCGCCCTGGTTGACGCTGCCCGTCTTGGTGAAGACGACATTGCCGTCGGCATCGCGCACGGTGGCGGTAATGTCGGCGGCCTCCTCGACGGCAAAGTGCCAGACGGCGGCGCTGTCCACCATCTCGGTCTTGGAGCCGGACGCCGTCACCACCTTGCCGACATAGCTGACGGCCTGGGCGCTGTTGGCGGTCTGGGTCGACAGCACCATGGCCTCGAGGAACTCATTGGTCTTGAGCTGCTGCTCGACGCCGGAGAACTGCACAAGCTGCTGGGTGAAGGCGTTGGTATCGAGGGGGTCCAGCGGGTTCTGGTTCTTCAGCTGCGTCGTCAGCAGTTGCAGGAACGTGTCGAAATTCTCCGCCATGGTGGTGCGGGTGGTGTCGAGGGAACTGGTCGATGTCGAGCCGACGCCGGTGATGGCCATCGTGGTCTCCTACACAAAGAGGTTGAGGGCGCCGGGTGCGGCGGTGCCTCGATAAATGTCGGGAATGGGATCGGTGGCGCCCTCTCCGCCGAGCGCATCGCCGCCCTGGCGTCCGGATTGCCCCTGGTGGCGACCATCGGAAGCTCCGTCGCCGGCAAACGGGTTCTGGCGCAGCGAGAATTCGAGATTGGTCCGGTTGGCATCAAGCCCCGCCTGCTGCAGGGCCTGCTGCAGGCTGCGGTGATCGCGTTGCATCAGGTCCAGCGTTTCGGGACGTTCCACCACCATGCGGGCATTCACATTGCCCGCGCGATCCACATCGAGCTGCACGTCGATGCGACCGAGTTCTGCCGGGTCGAGCCGGATCTGGAAGCGGGAATTGCCGGCCTCGAACTGGCGGACGATCTCGAAGGCCACCTGCGGCACGTTGATCGGGTTCGCGGGCGGCTGATAGGCCGCCTGCACGGCGCGGTATGCGGCGGGGGCCGCGACAGGTGGCTGCTGCGCCGACGCCGTGCCGGTGGGCACAGGTGCCTGATCTGCGGGGGTATCGGTCGCTGCTTCGGCCGCAATCGGGGCTGGTGCCGACTGCGCGCTAGCAGCGCGTGGCTGCGAGGATTCCGGTCGGGATGCGGGGCCTGTCGCCGGCTTGGGTTCGAGATCGGGCTTGTCGAGCGACGGGGCCCTGTCCGAAGCCTTGGTCTCCGGGATGGATGCTCGACTGTCGCTTTCGTCCGGAACCGGAACGGCCAGGGTCGGGGCGGCAAAGGTTGGAGCCGTGGTGCTGCGCTGCGCCGGGCGCGCGCGCGCCGCCAGCTCGATCAGGGTTGCGAGTTCCGGGGCGGCTTCGTCCGAGGCGTCTGCGCCAGCAGTGGCTTCGAGTGCAGCGAGCAATTTGTCGGGAAGGGTAGGAAGCGCCCTGGCGAGCGCTGTCAGCTTTTCGGCCAGTTGCGGATTGGTCGCCGCAACGGCCTCAGCGGTCTTGTCGAGCAGCTGGGTCAGTCGCCCGATCACGGCCGGGCGGTCGCCTTGGGCTGGTGCCGTATCGGTGGCAGGAACCGAGCCGGCCGACGCGGCCGGGGCAGTGGCGCCGGCCGACGTGGTCGCGTCAGGCAGGGAGGGCGCCGCGGGCGCATCGCTGAGGTTGTCACGGCCGGTGAGCGAAGCGGTGAGGTCCCCGACCAGCTCCTTGAAAGTCTCGCCGGTCGTCGGCGGAGGGGTTGGTGTGGGCAGGGTGGCGCCGACCAGGTCGAGCAGCGCGTCGACCGCGGCCTCGAGCTTGTCCTCGCCGACGACATCCTTACCCTCTGCGTCCGACGGAGCCTCGCCCAGGTTGTCGAGTGCCTGGACCAGGCGGGTGATGGCATTGGCGAATGTCGCAGGGTCTGTCGAAGTCTCCGTCGACGGCCCGGATCCCGCGAGCAGATCGGCAAGCGCAGACAGGTCGATCCCCAGCTTCTCGGCCGATGCGGAGAGTTGGGCCTCGAGGTCTTCGGGCGTCAGGGCCTTCGCCTTGGCGAGGCCCTGCTGCAGGGGTGCGACGACGGTCTCGGGCAGGGCGAGGTTCGCGGTCGTCGCGTCGGCACCCGGAGTCAGCATGGCGAGAAGCGCCGCGAAGAGGTCGCCCCCACCGGCAGGAGCACTGGCAGCCGTCGCCGTCGCCGTTCCCGGCGCGCCGACCACCGGCATGGCTGCCGGCTGAAATCCCACTGTGATCGCTGCGGTCACGACATCGCTCCGAAGACGCAATCGTCCACTCAGGAACATGCAATCGGCGTGCCGATCGGAAAAGCGATGCTGTTCAATGGCTTGTGGCTGCAGCGGGCGTTTGGACCCGGCAGGATCGGCCGCCGGGCGGCAGAATCTGCCGGGCGAGAGCGAGCGGCGTAGTTGTGGGGAGCAGGGGCAGCGGCTATATCGGCGCGTCCGCTGGTGCTCCGCCTGGTGGACCTTCGAAATCCAAAGTGGCCCTTGAACCCATCCGGATGACAGACATGGACCTCAATTCGCTTGATCTCCCCAAGCGCCCCGAAGACACGCGCGTCGTCGTCGCGATGTCGGGCGGCGTCGACAGCTCGGTGGTTGCCGGCCTCTTGGCCCGTCAGGGCTACGATGTGGTGGGGGTGACGCTGCAGCTCTACGACCATGGCGAGGCGACGCACCGCAAAGGGGCGTGCTGTGCCGGGCAGGACATCCATGATGCGCGCCGCGTGGCGCAGGCACTTGGCGTTCCGCACTACGTGCTGGACTACGAGCAGCGCTTCCGGGACGCGGTGATCGCGCCATTCGCCAATGCCTACCAGCAGGGCGAGACACCGGTGCCGTGCATTGCGTGCAACCAGAGCGTCAAGTTCGTCGACCTGATGGAAGTGGCGCGCGACCTGGGCGCCGATGTTCTGGCGACCGGGCACTACGTGCAGTCGCGGCTGGTCGATGGCCAGCGTCAGCTGTTCCGGCCGGTCGATGACAGCCGCGACCAGAGCTATTTCCTGTTTGCGACGACGCAGGCGCAGCTGGATTTCCTGCGGTTTCCACTGGGCGGCATGACCAAGCCGGCGGTGCGCGAACTGGCGCGGGAATTCGGGCTGGAAATCGCCGAAAAGCACGACAGCCAGGACATCTGCTTCGTGCCGCAGGGCAAGTATGCCGACGTGATCCGCAAGATGCATCCGGAAGCGCATGCCGGCGGCGAAATCGTGCACCTCGACGGCCGTGTGCTGGGCCGGCATGAGGGGATCGTCAACTACACGATCGGACAGCGGAAGGGTCTCGGCGTCGCGACCGGCGAAGCGCTCTACGTGCTCAAGCTCGACCATCGCGCCGGACGCGTGGTGGTGGGGCCGCGTGAGGCGCTGCTGACGCATACGGTGCGGCTGCGCGACGTCAACTGGCTGGGGGCGGCGCCGATCGCGGCGAGCGCCGGCGGCAACGGCATGCCGGTGGAAGTCAAGGTGCGGTCCACCCGGCCGCCGCAGGCCGGCGTCGTTCATGTCGAGGGCGACGAGGTATTCGTGACGCTGACTGGCGGCGAGTACGGCATTTCGCCGGGACAGGCCTGTGTGTTTTATGCCGACGACGCGACGACCAGCCAGGTGCTGGGCGGCGGGTTTATTGCCGAAGCGGTGCCGCGGGCGCTGGTGGCGTAGGCGCTACTGCGCCTGCTGCTCCAGCGTGCCTTCGCGTAACTCCTGGTAGCCGGTGAGACCGCCGCTGAGTGCGCCGATGATCGAAACCAGCGCCAGCCCGATCAGCAGCAGCAGGGTGATGCGGGAGCGGTTGAGGCGGAACGGGTTGTCTTTGGGCGGCTCGGGCGTGCTCATGGTGCCAATGGTAGCGGCGCGCGGGCCTGCTTGAAAGCCGAAACCGCCATTGCCGTGGCGACGGATCGGCGCAGATCGAGAAAAATCCGGAGTTGCCCCAAGGATTGCCAGGGCACGACCGTCACACTCATAAGTGTCGCCGGAGACCGAGCACAGGTGCTGAGATCCTTGTCGCCTGAATTCATCGAAACGGGTGCGCGCGTGCCGCCACTGGCCGACGAAACGCTGATTGCCCGCGCGGTGCGCGGCGACCGGCAGGCCTTCGCCATGCTGGTGGAGCGCCACTACGACTTCATCTTCCGCACGGCCTGCAAGTGGTGCGGCAAGGCCTCGGACGCCGAGGACATTGCACAGGACGTGTGCGTCAAACTCGCGACGATACTGAAGAGCTTCGACAATCGCAGCGCGTTCACCAGCTGGCTCTACCGGGTCACGCTGAACGCGGTGCGCGACATGCAGCGCGCGCGGACACGGCGCGGACGCAATGTCGATCGGTATGCCGAGGTGGCACCGGACGAGTACCTGCCTGACCAGGAGGATTCGGCCGCCGCCAAGGAACTATGGGATGCCGTCCGCAAACTTCCCGCCCAGCAACGGGATGCGGTGCTGCTGGTCTACTCGGAGGGGATGAACCACGCCGAAGCCGGCGTGATCCTGGGCTGCAAGGAGGCAACCGTCTCCTGGCATGTCCACGAAGCCAAGAAGACGCTGAGAGGTCTGCTATGAGCGCCCCAACTCCCGACGACAAGCTGAAGGCCCTGGCCGGCCTCGCGACGCCCGCCCCCTCGGAGGCGGCGCGCCAGCGGGCGCTTGACATGGCCATGCTCGCCTATGACGAGGCGCAAAAGGCCAGCTCGGCACCGGCCAAAGGAGTTCAGGGGCGCGGCCGTCTCAGGTCCATGTTCGATTGGTTGAAAGGAACCTGGACCATGGATACCCGTCTCTCATACGGCCTGGGCACGGCCGCGGTGGCGCTGTTGCTGCTGCCGATCGGCTACCAGCTTTATTCCAGCACGGCGTTCTCGCCGCTGACGAGGCAGCCGGAGATCGTCGCGGCGCCCGAGCCGGCGCCGGTGGAACTGGGCCGCGCCGATGCTGCGCGGCAGGAAACCGTGACGGTGACGGCCAATGGCGCCGCATCGGCGGCCGTGCCGCAGGCCCAGCTCAAGCTCGGCGGCGAGGCCGCGGCAGACGCAGTGGCCTCAGCGGCACCGGTCACCTCGGCGACGACGGAGATGGAAGTGGGCATGGCCGAGCCGATGGCCGAGTTCGCGCCGGCGCCGACCCGCATGCTGGCGCAGCCGGCCGAGCCGAGCGGTGACAGCTTCGAGGCGTTCGAGGAATCGCCGGTGAAGGTGACCGCAGAGGCGCCGGTCTCGACCTTCTCCATCGATGTCGACACCGCGTCCTACAGCTATGTGCGGCGGTTGCTGAGCGATGGCTATGTGCCGGAACCCGATGCGGTACGCATCGAGGAACTGATCAACTATTTCCGCTATGACTATGCGACCCCGACCGACAGCGCGCGGCCGTTCGAGCCGACGGTGATGGTCTATCCCTCGCCCTGGGCGGCGGAAAAGCAGATCGTGCAGATCGGCATCAAGGGCTACGTGCCGCCGGTGGCCGAGGACAAGCCGAGTAACCTCGTGTTCCTCATCGACACGTCGGGGTCGATGGATGAGCCGGACAAGCTGCCGCTCCTCAAGCGGGCGTTCTCGCTGCTGGTCGAGCGACTCACGGGCAACGACACGGTGTCGATCGTCGCCTATGCCGGTTCGGCGGGCGTGGTGCTGAAGCCGACCAAGGCCACCGAAAAGGCAACAATCCTCGCGGCGCTCGAAAACCTTGCTGCCGGTGGCTCCACCGCAGGCGCCGAGGGCATCGCGCTCGCCTACCAACTGGCCGAGGAGGCCAAGGTGGATGGCGGGGTGAACCGGGTGATCCTTGCCACCGATGGCGACTTCAACGTGGGGATCGACGACCCGGAGGCGTTGAAGGACTTCATCAAGGCGCGGCGTGACAATGGCGTCTATCTGTCGGTGCTCGGCTTCGGTCAGGGCAATCTCGACGACGCGACGATGCAGGCGCTGGCCCAGAACGGCAATGGCAATGCCAGCTATATCGACAGCTTCCAGGAGGCTCGCAAAGTGCTGGTGGCGGAAGGCGGCGGCACGCTCGAGACCATCGCCAAGGATGTGAAGATCCAGGTGGAGTTCAACCCGGCGGCGGTGCAGGAGTACCGGCTGATCGGTTACGAGACCCGGGCGCTCAACCGCGAGGACTTCAACAACGACAAGGTCGATGCCGGCGAGATCGGCGCGGGCACAACGGTGACGGCGCTCTACGAGATCACGCCGGTGGGCGCGGCCGGAGCGCTGAACGACCCGCTGCGCTATGGTGCCGAGGCGACGGCGGCGGCTGGACCGAGCGACGAGATCGGCTTCCTGAAGCTGCGCTACAAGGCGCCGGGTTCGGATACAAGCCAGTTGATCGAGACACCGATCCGCGCCGAGGCGGCCTTTGCCAGCCTCGATGCGGCGCCGGATGACGCGCGCTTTGCGGCCGCCGTCGCGGCCTTCGGGCAGAAGCTCAAGGGCTCGGAGTACGTGCAGATGGATTGGCGCGAAATTCTCGATCTGGCGCAGGGGGCACGCGGCGAGGACCCGGAGGGCTACCGGGCGGAGTTCATGCAGCTGATCGGGCTGGCCAGCGACCTCACCGGCGGCGAGTACCTGTGCACGGCGCCGGAAGGCAATCGCAACTGCCGGTGAGGTGATCGACGAGACAGCGCCGACCGCCCCCCGCGGCGCTTAGAGCGCGGTTCCGCTGCTGACGGAGCCGCGCTCGAAATGCGTTGGTCAGATCGGCTTCAGTCCGGCCTCGATCTCGGCACGCCGCGGCTCGAGGAAGGGCGGCAGGGCGAGGCGCTCGCCGAGGCTTTCCAGCGGCTCATCGGCAGTGAAGCCGGGGCCGTCGGTGGCGATCTCGAACAGGATACCGTTGGGCTCGCGGAAATAGAGCGACTTGAAGTAGTAGCGCTCAACCTCGCCCGAAGAGCGGATGCCGAAGCCGGCGGTGCGCTTTACCCACTCGTTGAACTCTTCCGGGTTCGGGGTGCGGAAGGCGACGTGGTGCACGCCACCCGCGCCCTGACGGGCCTGAGGCAGGTCGGGATTGACCTCGACATGCAGCTCGGCCGGGGCGCCGCCCGGACCCATCTCGAAGACGTGGATGGTGCCATTCTTTTCGCGGGCAGGGTAGGTGCGTACCTCGCGCATGTTCATCACTTCGGTGAGGACGCGGGCGGTGCGACCGAGTTCGGGCACGGTCAGCGTGATCGGGCCGAGGCCGAGGATCTGGCGTTCGGCGGGGATGGGGCTGCGGTCCCACGGGTGGCCGGCTTCAGCCTTGGGGTCGACGAGCAGGCGGAAGCGCTGGCCCTCGAAATCCTCGAAGTCGAGCGAGAGATGGCCGGCGCGGTCCTTGATGTTGCCGGAGGAGACGCCGGCATCCGACAGATGGGCCTTCCACCATTCGAGGTCGGCCTCCGACTTCACGCGCAAACCGGTGCGCGAGATCGAGTGGGCGCCGCGCTTTTCGGGCGCCGCCGGCCAGTCGAAGAAGGTGAGGTCGGCGCCGGGCGAAGCGACGGCGTCGCCGTAGAACAGGTGATAGGCGCTGACGTCGTCCTGGTTCACGGTCTTCTTGATGAGCCGCATGCCGAGCGTCTTGGTGTAGAACTGCACGTTCCTGGCCGCCTGGGCGGTGATGGCGGTCAGATGGTGGATGCCACCGAGTTCGAGTGTCATGTGTGCCTCCGCATTGGTCTGGCCCCTCACTTAGGGGCTCTGCTGTTGTGCGGAAACCCTGAGCCGCCTGACTGACTGTTCGGCAAATGCGAACGATCAGCGCGCAGGATCGTTTCCGAAGATGAGGAGTTCGATGCCTTCGTAGGTGATGGTGTCCTCGAGTTCGAGGACCCTGCCGATGTCGACGGCGAGAGCGTCGCTGCCTTCGGTGCCCATATCGGTGAATACGAACAGCCGGCCGGCCGGAGCTTCGGCCGCCGCGAGTTCCGCCGATGCATCGCCCGGTATGATGCAGCGGTCCGGGTCGCGCCAGTAGTAGTCGAGAGCGACGCGGTGGTAGTCGAAGTCCACAAGTACGCAGTCACCGGGCTGGTAGAGCGCTTTGGCGTCGGCAACAGCGTCACGCCAGTCGGTGCGGGGGCCGGGGGAGTCGAAGATCAGCACAAGGATGCTGACAAGCAGCGACAGGGCGACGGCGATAGCGCGGGCGCCCAATGAGGCGAGCAGCGAGACGAGTGCGAGCGCATAGAGCAGCAACCAGGCTGGCAGCGTGCCGAGCAGGTAGCGCGGCAGGAAGATCGGTTCGAACAGCAGCGAGCCGATAACACCCAGCAGTGCCGGCACCGCGACCCAGGACGCCAGAACCACCGGCGCGACGTCGAGGCGCGGCGGCACCAGCCGGTGACGCCTCGCGAGGAGCAGTGGCACAGCGATGGCGACAAGGGCGGCGAGCCAGCCGGTCAGTTCGAAGAGATCTGCGCCGATGCTCAGCACCGTCGGCGGCGCGATCCAGAAGCCGGTGCTTTCGATCACCTGGGCGCGCCCCAGCAGGATCAGCGCCCAGGGCAGGAAGGCGAGCGCCGTGGCGGCTCCAGCGCCGACCAGCCAGGCCAGTCCGGTCCAGTCGCGCTGTTGCAGGAGAACGACGAGGGCGCCAAGCCCGATGCCGGCCCCGGTCAGGGCACCATAGGGATGGCTGTAGACCAGCAATGCGCCGGTGGCGGCGAGCAGGGCGGCGGGCCATGGGCCGCTGCGCTCCAGCGCCCGGAACGTGGCCCAGCCATAGGCTGTCGCAGCGAAAGCGAGCAGCGTGTACATGCGCGCTTCCTCGGAATACCAGACGTGATAGCCGGAGAGCGCGAGGAGGGCGGCCGCGAGCAGCCCGGCCGTCGGACCGGCAAACTTCCGGCCAAGCAGGTAGAGCAGCGGCACGTTGGCAATGCCGAGCAGCGCGGCCGGCAGGCGCAAGACCCATTCGGCATCGCCCAGCACCTGTACACCGGCCCAGGCGAGCAGGTTGTAAAGCGGCGGATAATTGTCGGCCGCAGTGCGATAGAGCAGGTTGCCGAGCGTGCCGCTGACCTGGAACCAGGTCGCCGCTTCATCGAACCACAGGCTCTGCACACCGAGCATCGGCAGGCGCAGTGCCGCGGCGACGATCACGATGGCGATCAGGGCGTAGCGCTCGGCGGCGGTCGAGGGCTCAGCGGCTTGTGGCGACACGGAAGGCCTCGTGACCGGTGCGGTGCCGCCAGCTTTGTGAGGAATGCCTCGTGCGGTCAAGCGCCTCGGCGCCCGGCAGACATCCGGCTATTCAAACAACCGGCGCAGTGCGGTTTCGACGGCGGAACGGTGCTCTGCCGTCGCTTCGGGGAACTGCGTCTCGATCACGGCGATGGCGTCGCTGAGATTGCCGATGCGCTGGGCGCGGAGCAGGCGGAGGGCCGCCAGCATGGCGCCGCCATCGCAAAGCGTCGGCTCGAGGCTCCAGTCGGCCGAGGTGGTGCCGGCGGGACTCGGGGTCATGCCGCAACGGCGCGCCGGTGGGGCATCGCGCCAGAACAGCGACAGGATATCGGTCAGGGCCGAGGTGTCGTCGGCGAAGTACGAATGGGCCAGCATGTCCTCGCCCAGGACCGACATGTCGATGCTGTCGACACTGGCCGGCATGGTGACGCCGTCGGCGCCTTCGCCGGCGCGCGGGGCACCGCCATTCAGCTGGTTGGAGACGCGGAGGGCCCAGTCGTTCTTTGAGGTGTAGAGCGTCATGCGCCCTACTGCCGGGCGGATGGTCTCGACCATCTTGGCGAAGAGACCGGCATCGAGGTCTGGTGCGGTGAACAGCACCTGATCGAAGGCGGGCGGTGCGCCGACATGTTTCAGCGCAAACAGTTCCAGCGCCTCGGTCAACGCGCGATTGCCCATCGAGTGGGCGACAAGGTGGATGCGGGTGGCACCGGACTCCGCGACGACCTGTTCGAGGAATTCTTCGAGCAGCCGGCCGGACAGTTGCACCACGGCGCCGTCGGCGAGATAGCCGAGCATGTTGCCCTGCGAGGGCCAGGAGAAGAGGATCGGCAGCCCGTCGAAATCCATATCGTGGGCGATCTGCGCGGTGCGGCGCGCGGCATCCGAGAAAGTGACGTTGAAGCCGTGGATGAAGACGAAGGCCTCGTTGCTGCCGGTCGTCGCCACATGGTCGCGCATCTCGGCAAAGACGGTGTCCTTGTCGGACGGGCTGACCGACTTGAGGATCAGGTGGCGGCCGGGATCTTCGACCACGTCGAAGCTGAAGATCGAAGGGGCTTCAAGCGCTCCCGGCGTGTGAATCTTGGGGATGGTGACGAGTGCAGTGCCGTAGTCGAGCGGGCCGCGGTCGGCGCGGTAGATGTCGCTCGGGCGGGGGTCGCCGGTGCGGGCGCGGTTGGTAGCATAGTAGATCTTGACCGCCCAGTAGCCCTCGTCGCCTGATGGGACGCTGGCTGCCTGGGTCGAAGCGTTCTGCGTGACGATGCTCTGCAGCCCCATCTCGAGGCGGCGGCGTTCGCGGGGCGAGGCGATGGCGGCAAGCGCGGCTTCGGCTTCGACCATGGCTGGGTTGGTTTCGGGCGCGATGCCGTTGGCCGTGTCGATCCGCAACGCGTTGGACCAGGCGGCCACGGCCTTGATCGTGTCACCGTCACTTCGCCAGGCGGAGGCCGCCTGCTGCCATGCGGCGGCAACTTCCGGCGCGGTGGGTCCCAACTGCGCGGCGCGCAGTTCGGCCAAGGCTTCGAACTCGACGGCGGCTTCGGCATGCCGGTCGAGCGCGGTGAGCAGCTCGGCCAGTCGTTCGCGGACGGCCTGTTCAGACTGGCTATCGGTTGCCGTGGAAAGCGCGGCCTGCAGTTCCGCCACAGCCGCGTCGGGATTACCTGCGGCGAGCGCTTCGTTCACCCGGACGTCGAGCAAAAGGTCGACCGCGCCTGCCGGTGCGGAGGCAAGCAGCGTGAGGCCGATCAGCGCGGCGCGAAGGACAGCCAGCATTCCCATGCAGGGATGAAGCGGAAAAACGCCCCACAGGTCAAGACGTTGCGGGCGGGGCGTCATGTGTTGATTCAGATGGGGTAAAGGCCGAGCCCGACCGCCTTGCGCAGGTCTGGCGCCTTTCGAGTTAAGGTCGCCGGGCCTGACCCCGTCAGATCAGTCCACCGGACCGACTTGACCGCCGAAGGCGGTCGGCCGATCCACCCTTCGACCAAAGGTCTCAGGGTCTTCGAACCTGAAATCAGTCCACGGAAAGGATTTTGCCGACGCGTTCGCGTCGGCCGGTTCTCAGTCCTTGGCGCGTTCGACGTAGCTGCCGTCTTCGGTCATCACGACGACGCGGGTACCCACGCCGATATGGGGCGGGACCATGGTCTTGACGCCATTGTTGAGCACCGCCGGCTTGAACGACGAAGAAGCCGTCTGGCCCTTCACCACCGGCTCGGTCTCAACGATTTCGAGCGTGACGCGCTGCGGCAGTTCGATGGAGAGCGAGACGCCTTCGAAGGTCTTGATGAAGACTTCCATGCCATCGGTCAGGTAGGCGGCCTGGTCACCGGCGACGTCCTTGGAGACGACGATCTGCTCGTAGGTCTGGGGCTCCATGAAGTGGAAGCCCTCGTCATCGTTGTAGAGAAAGTTATAGGCGCGCTCGTCCACGTCGGCCTTTTCGACCATCTCGACCGTGCGCCAGCTGGCTGCGACCTTCACGCCGTCCGAAATGCGGCGCATGTCGACCTTGGTCACCGAGTTGCCCTTGCCAGGGTGGATGTTTTCGGCGAACAGCACAACGTAGAGTTTGCCGTCGTCGTGCTCGACCACATTGCCCTTGCGCAGCGAAGAGGCGATGACCTTGACCATTATTTCTTCCTTGTTCGGGTGCAGGCGGCGGCCTAGATGACGAACAACAGGCCGGGCCGGACGCACCGATATCTCGATGTGGGTGGCCCGATACCCCAATTCGACGAAATCCGCCAGTCCCGATCGGAAACTCCGCGCTTTGCCTGCCTCGCCCACATCGCCGAATGCCTCGCCCTGGTGGTCGCCTGCCCGGCATGCCGATCGGCGGCCGTTGCTCCTGGCGCGCAACCGCATCGAGCTGGCGGTGCGGGGGTATTTTGCCGACGCCGATTTCGTGCTGGTCGACCCGCCGGGGTTGCAGGTGAGCCCCGGCAACGAGACGCATCTGCATGCCTTTGCCACGGCGGCGATCGGGAACGATGGGAACGCGGTGCCGCGCTATCTCCATACGTCGCCGGAATTCTCGATGAAGAAGCTGCTGGCGGCCGGGGAGCAGCGCATCGCCCATATCGGGCATGTCTGGCGCAACCGCGAGCGTGGGCCGCTGCACCATCCCGAGTTCACCATGCTGGAATGGTATCGGGCGGGCGAGCCGTATCAGAGCGTCATCGACGACTGCATCGCGATCATCCGGCACGCAGCGGCGGTGGCCGGGGCGAGCGCGCTGCGTTATCGCGATCGGAGTGCCGATCCCCTCGCCGAGCCCGAGCGGGTTTCGGTGCTGGAGGCGTTCCGCCGACATGCCGGGATCGACCTGTTCGCGACCATGGATAGCGGCGGCGTAACCGACGCGGCAGCGCTCGCCGGGCAGATGCGGGGGCAAGGCATGGCCATCCCCGATGATGCGACGTGGTCATATCTGTTCAGCCTGATCCTGACCGGCAGGGTCGAGCCGCAGCTCGGCAACGGCCGGATCACCGTGCTCGATCGCTACCCGGCAGCGGAGGCGGCACTGGCGCGGCGTTGTGCCGATGACCCGCGGGTCGCCGAACGCTTCGAACTGTATGCGGCGGGGGTCGAACTCGCCAATGGTTTTGGCGAATTGACGGACCCGGACGAGCAGCGTCGGCGGTTCGTCGCCGAGATGGAGGAAAAGCAGCGGCTTTATGGCGAGCGTTATCCCATCGATGAAGATCTTCTGGCTGCGCTGACACTTATGCCGGAAAGTTCGGGTGTCGCGCTCGGTTTCGACCGGCTGGTGATGCTGGCGACAGGGGCCCCACGCATCGACGAAGTGCTGTGGGTGCCGGTTGCGGGAGGGGACAGATGAAGCTGGATCGGACGCTGCGGACGGTTGGCCAACTGGTCGAGGCTGGACTGGCCTCCGCGACCTCGGCAACGGCGCTGGAGGCGGTGGCGGCGCGCTATGCAGTGGCGGTGACGCCGAACATGGCGGGGCTGATCGATGCTGCCGATCCCAATGACCCCATCGCGCTCCAGTTCATTCCCGACGAACGCGAGCTCGACACAAGGCCGGAGGAGCGGGCCGACCCGATCGGCGACCTGACCCACTCGCCGGTCGAGGGGATCGTCCATCGCTATCCCGACCGGGTGCTGCTGAAGGCGGTGCATGTCTGCCCGGTCTATTGCCGGTTCTGCTTCCGTCGCGAGATGGTCGGGCCGGAAGGTCTGGGGACCTTGGCGCCGGAGGCGCTGGACCGCGCCTTCGACTACATCGCCAGCCATCCCGAGATCTGGGAAGTCATCCTCACCGGCGGCGACCCGCTGGTGCTGTCGGCGCGGCGGCTGGAAGAGCTGGTGGTTCGGCTGCGCGATATCCCGCATGTGCAGGTGGTGCGGGTGCATAGCCGGGTGCCGGTGGTGGAACCGGCGCGCATCGACGAGCGGCTGATCGGGGCACTCAAGGCTTCGGGCAAGGCGAGCTATGTCGCGGTGCACGCCAACCATCCCCGCGAGCTGACCGATGAGGCGCGGAATGCGCTGGCGCGGCTGGCGGATGCCGGGGTGGTGCTGCTGGGTCAGACCGTACTGCTGCGCGGGGTCAATGATGATGTCGAGGTGCTGGGCGCCTTGATGCGGGCGCTCGTGGCGGCCAGGGTGAAGCCCTATTACCTCCATCATCCCGACCTTGCCCCCGGCACGGCGCATTTCCGACTGTCGATCGCGGAGGGTCAGGCAATTGTCGCGGCGCTGCGCGGACGCATCTCCGGGCTGTGCCAGCCGACCTATGTGCTGGATATTCCGGGCGGGCACGGCAAGGCGCCGATCGCAGCCTCGGCCGCTGCCGCAGAGCCGGGCGGGCACCTGATCACCGACTTTCGTGGTGGCGAGCACTATTATCCGACAGCTGAGCAGTAATTGCTCAGTCCCGCCATGCGAGGTTGTGGCTGGCGACCGATGCCGCTAAACTCCTCGCGACGCTTTGCCCCGTTGCGGCTTCCCTGCCGCCGACTTACCTCCCCGCCCAGGAGCGCACATGGCATCTGATCGCAGGGATATCCACAATTCGGACGTGCCGATCCTGTGCCAGAGTTGCGAGGCGCGGCATCGCGGCATGTGTGGCGTGCTGAACCCGGACGAGCTGGTCGAGCTGGCGCGGCACACCCACAAGGCGCGGCATGCGCCGGGCAGCGAGCTGATCGGGGACAGCACCGAAATCCGCAGCTACGCCAATGTGATGAAGGGCGTGGTGAAGCTTTCCAAGGTGCTGGAGGATGGAAGGCAGCAGCTGGTGGGGCTGCAGTTCGCGCCGGACTTCCTCGGCCGGCTGTTCGCGACCGAGAGCGTCGTCACGGCCGAGGCCGCTTCGGAGGTCGACCTCTGCGTGGTCCCCAAGCGCGCGCTGGAAGCGCTGATGACCGACAATCCGGCGCTCGAGCACCGGCTGATGCAGCAGACGCTGCGTGAGCTGGACGAAGCGCGCGACTGGATGGTGACGCTGGGACGCAAGACTGCGCAGGAGAAGGTGGCGAGCTTTCTCTACCTGATCGCCAGCCACGCCGACCCGACGCATGTGAAGCAGAATATGCGGTTCGAACTGCCGCTCAGTCGGGCCGACATTGCCGATTTCCTCGGTCTCACCATCGAGACGGTCTCGCGCCAGATGACCAAGCTGCGCCAGAGCGGCGCCATCCATATCGAGAACAACCGCCATGTCGAAGTCACCGACATCGAGCGGTTGCGGACGCTGGCGGGCTAGTTCCGGCCCCTGATGGCTGGCGCATGGCGCATCGCCAGTTCGAGAAGCGGCACGACGAACTGCTGCTCGAACGCCACATGGCGCCGCATGGCCTCGAAAAAGCCGCGCAGCATGAACCCGGCAGCGTCCGGCGACAGGTTGGGACGGCCCTCGCCGAGGCTGCGCAGCATATCCTGCAGGTCCTCGGCGTAGCACGAATCGAGCTGGTGCTCGATCTTTAGCCGATCGATGGTTTCGCTCATCTCGGGGCGGATCGCCTGCCAGGCCAGCAGCACCGGGAAGACATGCTGTTCCTCGAAGTCGTGGATGCGGTGGATCATCGGGCCCAGCGCCCGCGACATGATCAGGCATTCCTGCCGGTCGACGGCGTCGGGCAGGGCGTCGGCGAAGTCCTCCAGATGCGCGCACAGCGCCATGAGCTTGCTGTGATTCTCACCGACCTGGAGCATCAGGCCATCGTCATGACGCGACACGACGGGCCCCATGTCGTGGACGAACTGTTCTGGCGATTGTTGCAGCATTGAAAAGGTTCCCGGCGTCCATCGGCAGACTCCCCCGAAGGCTGTTGAGGCTAGCGGGGCGGAGCAAGGCCGCATTGACCTAGGTCAAGCGAGGTTGAACGCGGCGGGGGAGGGCTTTACGGTCCCGGCTCGGTTTTCGATGCGCAGTCCCCGAAAGGCAGATTCATGGTCAAGGCAGCATTCCTCGGTTTGGGTGTGATGGGGGCGCCGATGGCGCGACATCTCGTGGCCAAGGGGCACGAGGTCACCGTCTATAACCGCACGGCCGCGAAAGCCGAGGCCTGGGTCGCGGCGCATGGCGGGCGTTCGGCGCCGACGCCGGCCGCGGCGGCCGCGGGGCAGGACATCGTGTTTGCCTGCGTGGGCAACGATGACGACCTCAGGCAGGTGACCATCGGGGCGAACGGGGCCTTTGGCGCGATGACGGCTGGCGGCCTTTTCGTCGACCACACCACGGCGTCCGCACAAGTGGCGCGCGAGCTCGATGCTGCGGCACGGGCGGCGGGCTTCGGCTTCCTCGACGCGCCCGTCTCGGGTGGACAGGCGGGCGCCGAGAACGGGCAGCTGACGGTCATGGTCGGCGGGGCGGAGGCCGATTTCGCGAGGGCGGAGCCAGTGATCGCCAGCTTTGCGCGGGCCTGCAGGTTGCTGGGGCCGTCCGGTTCGGGCCAGCTCGCCAAGATGATGAACCAGATCTGCATTGCCGGGGTGGTGCAGGGGCTGGCCGAAGCGCTGCATTTCGGCAGGAAGGCCGGGCTCGACTGCGAAGCGGTGATCGAGGTGATCTCGAAGGGCGCGGCGCAGTCCTGGCAGATGGAAAACCGCTACAAGACCATGCTGGCGGGCAAGTTCGACTTCGGCTTCGCCGTGGACTGGATGCGCAAGGACCTGTCGATCGTGCTCGAGGAGGCGCGGGCCAATGGCTCGACGCTGCCCGTCACCGCGCTGGTCGACCAGTTCTACGCCGAAGTGCAGAAGATGGGCGGCAAGCGCTGGGATACCTCCAGCCTGTTTGCGAGACTGGAGAAGTAGGCGGGGCTACAGCCCGCGGATGCGGCCTTGCCAGCGGTCGATGATGGTGTCGGCGTGGTCCTCGGCCCCCTGCCTGTTGGCGCTCTGGTAGACGTCGGCCTTGATGCCCATGCCTGCCAGCTTGTCGACGGCCTCGGCCAGGATGGCATTGATAACGAACGCGCCCACGATGGTGGAGGTCGGTCCCATGCTGACCTGGCCGTCGCCGACCGGCAGGCCGGCGTCGCCATAGACGCCGCCGTTGTCGATGACGATGTCGGTGACCTCGAACAGGCGCTTGCCGGTCTTGTGCCGCGACGAGGTGGCGGTGGCGTGACGCAGCGAGGTCAGCGCAATGGTGGTGGCGCCGCGTGCCTTGGCGCCGAGCGCCAATTCGACGGGGTAGGCGTTTCGGCCAGAGTTCGAGGCGACGAAGACCACGTCTCCCGGCCCGATCGGATAGTCCGACAGCACGGTTTCGGCGCGGCCTTCCTCGCGTTCGATCTGCGTCGAGCGGCGGGCGCCGGCGTGCAGCATCAGGTCGGGGTCGAGAATGGCCTGGGCGGCAGCAATGCCGCCGGCGCGGTAGAAGGCCTCTTCCGCGATCAGATGCGAGTGGCCGCTGCCGGCAACGTAGACCAGCCGGTCGGCGGCCAGGGCGGCAACGACCGCGTCGCGGGCGGCGTCCAGAGCCTCGCTCTGGGTATCGAGGATTTCGTCGAGAATGCCGACGACCTGATCGCGATAGCGCCTGCGCAGTCCGGCCATGACTATCCCCTGATTTCGCCGACATACTTGTAGCGGTCGCCGCGGTACCAACTGATCGCGTCTTCGACCACGCCGCCGTCGGCGTCGTAGCCGAGCTGGGTGATTTCGAGCACCGCGGCACCGGGGCGGATCTGCAACTGAGTGGCGATCTCGTCGGTGGCCTCGGTGGCCTTGAGGCTCTGAAGGATCCGGCGCGGCCGAGCCTTGCGCGCGTCCATGCGCTCGTAGAGCGAGCCGGTGCCGTCATAGTCCTCGCCCACCGCGGCAACAGGCACAACGGCACGTTCGTAGGACAGCGCCTCACCGCCGGCCAGGCGAAGGCGGACCAGCGTCAACACGCGGGTGCCGAGCGGCAGACCCGTGCGAAAGGCCGCTTCGGCGGTGACCGCGCCAACGCTGCATTCGAGCACGCGCGAGGATGGCACCAGCCCGCGCAGTTGCATGTCTTCGGTGAAACCGGAGAGCTGCGACAATGACTTGGGGACGTGGCCAAGGACGACCGTGCCCGCGCCGGGACGCGTCGCCGTCAGACCCATCTGCCCGAGTTCTTTCAACCCCTGACGGACCGTGGAGCGGGAGACATCAAGCTTTTCGGCCATTTCACGCTCGGAAGGCAGGGCCTCGCCCGCGGCGATCAGGCCGAGGTCGATGGCGGACACCAGCGCATTGCGCAGCCGGTCGCCCAAGGGGCCATGCTGGCGCTCCATCCGTTCCTTCAGGGCAGCGTAAAGGTCCACGTTTACTCCGGCATGTCTACCGACAGGCGAGCGACTGGTATGCTTTTGGTTCGGTAGATGCAAGCCGTATGAGCACGTAACGGCACTTGGATTTCACGACTGGACAAAATCGGGCAAACCAATATCATACCAGTTGGTGGCGGGCGGATCCGTCTGGCGAGTTTGCTGGAAAGGTGTGTTTCATGAAGGCTTTGACATTTTCTCTCGTGGCGCTGTCCGCGCTCCTGATGGCCGGCACGGCCCTGGCGCAGACGGAAATCCGCATAACGCATGCGACCACCGGCGGCACCGAAAAAGTTGTGCTCGACGAGATCGTCGCGGCCTTCGAGGCGGCCAATCCCGATATCAAGGTCAAGCAGATCCCGTTCGACGATGACCTGTATTCGGACACGGGTCTGATCACCCAGTTGCAGGGCACCGATGTGCCCGACATCTATTTCCAGTGGGCTGGCTACCCGGTCGCGCGCGACGTCAGTGCAGGCTACGCTGCCGATCTGACGGAGGCGCTTGCTTCCGACGGGTGGGGCGACAGTTTCCTCGGTTCCGTCTGGACGGCCGGCGCCGGCACCATGGTCGATGGCAAGCCCTACCTGATCCCCACCTCGCTCGATGTGACCAACACCATCTGGTACAACCAGACGATCTTTGAAGAGAACGGGCTCACCCCGCCCAAGACGTGGGCCGAGTTCCTCGAAGTGATCAAGGTACTGGCCGCAGCGGGCGAGACCCCCATCATCGAGGGCAATAACGAGTTCTGGCCCTTCGGCAACTGGGCCTCGCATATTGCGGCCAAGGTGGTGCCGGTGGACGAGTACACCGCCGCCTTCCAGCAGACCGGCAAGTTCAACACCCCGGGCTTCCTCAAGGCCCTTGAGCACATCGCCGAGCTCAAGGATGCCGGCGCCTTCAACAAGGATATGCAGGGACTCGGGGCCGACCCGGCCATGGCCAGCTTCATCGAGGGGCAGGCTGCGATGCACGCCATCGGTTCTTGGCTGATCGGCACGGCCAAGGAGATGGGCGACGCCGATTTCCGCTACTCCAGCTTCGACACCCCGGTCATCGACGACACCCACCCGCTCAAGGACAGCGCCATCGGCGTGGTCACCGGCTTCATCGTGCATGCCAACAGCCAGCACAAGGACGAGGCGATCAGGTTCCTCAAGTTCTACACGAACACGGAAAACCAGATCAAACGCGCCGAGGCCGGCTCGCTGAGCCCGGTCGCCGGGGTCAACGAAGCGGCGAACCTCGACGAGCAGACCAAGCAGATGGCCGGCATGCTGGCGAACGCCACCGCGCTGGTACCGCCGCCGGACACGACCTATCCGGTGCCGGTGGCCGAGGCCTATTACCAGGCCGCGGCCATGGTCGCCGTGGGTGAGAGGTCGCCGGCCGACGCGCTGGTCTGGCTGGACGAGACCATCGCCGCGATGGGTCCGCAGTAACGGGCCCAGCTTCGTGTCCGACGACCGCCCCAGCGAAGACCGGGCCGCACCCATTGCGTCCGGCGTAGCGAACATGTTGTTCGTGGCGCCGGCCGTCTTGCTGTTCGGGATATTCGTCCTGTGGCCGATGCTATCGGCCTTCTACTTCGCCTTCACCAGGTGGGATGGCTATACGGCGCCGGTATGGATCGGCCTCGCGAACTTCCAGCGGGCGTTCGGCGACATCACCCACCTGATGAGCTACCTGCACGTGACGCTCTATATCCTCGGCACGCTGGTGCTGGAGGTGAGCTTCGGGCTGGCGGTCGCGGTGCTGCTCAATTCGGACCGGCGCGGTTTTGCCCTGATGCGCGGCATGTTCTTTTCGCCCGTGGTGCTGTCGATGACGGCGGCGGGCGTCCTGTGGGCGTTCGTCCTCGATTATCGCTCTGGGCTGCTCAACTCGACGCTGAAGGCGATCGGTCTGGGCGACTGGGCGCAGCCCTGGCTATCGCAAGGCTCGACGGCGCTGATCGCCATCATGTTCGTCTCGGGCTGGAAATATGCCGGCTTCTACATGGTGATCTTCTTTGCGGCGCTTCGGCGCATCCCGCGCAACCTCTATGAGGCGGCCCGGCTCGACGGGGCAGGGGCCTTTACCCAGTTCTTCTACATCACCGTGCCGCTGCTCAGGCAGAACGTGCTGGTGGCTGTGCTGCTCGCCATCACCGGCGGCTTTGCCGGGTTCGACCTGTTCTTCACCATGACCAATGGCGGCCCGTTCAGCGCCACCGAAGTGCCTGCGACCTGGATCATGAAGCAGGCGTTCGACCAGAACCAGCTGAGCTATGGCATCACGCTGACGGTGATCCTCACCGTGGTCGTCATCGCCATCTCCCTGATTTACCTCCGCTTCTCAGAGCGCGCCAATGTCACGCGCTATTGAGAAACCGCGGAATGCCGGGGAATGGCTGCAGTTCGGCGTTGGGGCCGTGCTGGTCGCCGCCATGTTCTATCCGACGGTGTGGATGGTGCTGTCGGCGCTCAAGAACGATCGCGAGATCTTCCGCCAACCCTTTGCGCTGCCCTCGGTGTGGCGCTGGGAGAACTTCGCCACCGCCTGGGAACTGGGCGGGATGGGCAATCTCTACATGAACTCGCTGATCGTCACCTCGGCGGCGGTGACGCTGTGCGTGTGCTGCGCCACGGCTGCGGCCTTCGCGTTTACGAGGCTCGAGTTCCCGGGCCGGCGCATCACCTACCGGGTGATGCTGATCGGGCTGCTGCTGCCGCCGCCGACAGTGGCGATCCCGCTGTTCGTGCAATTGCGCGATATGGGGCTGCTCAACACGCTGTGGGCGCTGATCCTGCCAGGCGCGGCATGGTCGCTGTCGCTGACGGTGTTCCTGATGCGCGCCTATTTCAACTCGGTTCGACCGGACATGGAGGAGGCGGCGCGGATCGACGGAGCCGGGACCTGGCAGATCTTCTTTTCGATCTCGGTGCCGATGGTTTGGCCGGCGATGCTGACGATGATCGTCATCAACACCATCAACATCTGGAACGAGCTGCTGTTCGCGCTGCTGTTCGTCGTAGACGAAGACAAGCGCACGCTGCCGGTCGGGCTGGTGCGGTTCTACGGCTATCACAGCACCGACTACGCGCTGGTGTTCGCGGCGCTGACCATCACCACGGTGCCGGTGCTGATCCTCTATTTCTTTCTCCAAAAACAAGTGATTGCCGGGCTGACCGCCACGGCGATGGACTAGGTATTCTCGATGTTTTTCAGTGGTGTGATCGAAGGTTTCTATGGCCGCGCGTGGACGGGGCCGCAGCGTGTCGAGATGCTCGACTGGATCCGGTCGGCGGGCATGAACACCTTCGTTTACGCCCCCAAGGACGACATCAAACTGCGCGCCCGCTGGCGCGAAACCTATGACGCGGCAGAAGCCGCAAAGCTTCGGGAGCTGGTCGATGCTGCTTCGGAGCGGGGGCTCACCTTCATGGTGGCCATCGCCCCCTGTCTCGACATCACCTATTCGGACGCGTTCGAAGTCGAGACGCTGAAGCGGCGTATCGACCAGCTCCTGCAACTGGGCGTCCACCATATCGCACTGCTGTTCGATGATATCCCGAACCGGCTGAGCGAGGTGGACGCCGCCGTCTTTCCGTCCTTCGCGGCAGCGCAGTGCCATGTCGCCAATGCCGCGTTCGCCCACCTGAAAGCGCAGGTTCCCGACGGCAAAATGCTGTTCTGCCCGACTGAATATTGCGCGGCGTTCACTGGCCACAAGGTCAAGGATTCTGCCTACCTCAATGTGCTGGGGGCCGAACTGGATCCGGAAATCGGGGTGTTCTGGACCGGGCCGGATATCGTCTCGGAGACGATCACGGCCACCTCGCTCGAGGAGGTCGGCAGCGTGCTGCGCCGCCGTCCGGTGATCTGGGAGAACTTTCACGCCAACGACTATGACATCCGTCGCGTCTATGCCGGCCCGCTTGGCGGACGCGGCAGTGATATCCTCGAATGGATCGACGGGATCATCACCAACCCGAACAATGAGTTCGAGGCCGATTTCGTGCCAGTCCGTACCACCGGTGCATTCGCGCGTGGGGCCTATGACGAGACCACCGCCTGGTCGGAGGCGCTCGAAGCCTGGCGGGAGCGGTTCACGCTGGCCTACACCTCGCCGATCGACACGCTGACGATCGAGGAAATCCGGCTCCTGACCGAGCTGTTCCACCAGCCATTCAAGTGCGGGCCCGAGATCGAGGCCCTGCTCGATATGGCGCGCGATATGCTGTCGGTTGCCCGGCCGGATGTGGACTCGCCCCACTGGCAAGCGGGCTTTCACCGGCTGGTCGAGCTGCGCGACCGGATCCGGGCGCTGTTCGAGCGGATGACGGAGCTGGAGAACCGCGACCTGTTCTATGCTTTCCACCCCTATTTGTGGGAGGCGCGCGAGGAGGTGGTGCACCTTTGCACCTACCTGGGCTGGCTGCGCGAGAAGCCGGCGCCTGACGCGGTGTTCCCCGATCGCGAGCGCATCTACAATTTCTATCGGCGCGGCTTCACCGTGGCGGTGCAGGAACTGCTGCCGCGTAACCGGGATGGACGCTACCGGCATGTTGCTTGAGTTCGGCGATGGATTCAGCCTGCGGCAGGCGCGGGCGGACGATCATGACGCGCTCAAGCTTGTCTGCCTAAGGACCGGGGATTCCGGCCAGGACGCTACCGCGCGGGAAGACGACCCGGACCTGCTCGGGCTGATCTACGCGGTGCCCTACCAGGTCTATGCGCCCGCCTACGCCTTCGTCGTCGAGGGACCGGACGGGGTGTGCGGCTATATCCTGGGGACGCCGGACACGCCGGGTCTCTATGCGCGTATGCAGCGCGAGTGGTTCCCGCCGCTTGCTGCGCGGCTGGCCGATCCCGGGCCGGACGAACGCCGGTGGCAGGGGAGCGACTGGGCGCGTCGCGCCATCCACCACCCCGAATTTGTCTATCCCGAGGTGTTGCACCCATATGTCGCCCACGGGCATATCGACCTGTTGCCCGAGGCGCGTGGCCGGCATATCGGCCAGCGCGGCATGCGCCACCTGATGGGGAAGCTCGCCGAAGCCGGCTGCAACGGCATGCACCTGCAGGTCAGCCCGACCAACCGGGGGGCGCAGAAGTTCTACAAGACGCTCGGCTTTGCGGCGCTGAAGCACGCATCGCTGCCGCGGCACACGACGTTCATGGTGACGCCGCTTGGCTAGTCCGTGGTGCTGCAGCCCGGCAGGCTGGGATCGCAGGAGCCGGGGTCGGGATTGTTCAGCGTGACCGTGATGGGTTGTCCCGGGTCGGGGCCATCGGTAAAGGCGATGGACGACGGAGGGCTCTCGGGCTCTTCGATCGTCAGGCCGTTGTAGGCGGTGCTGTTGGCTATTCGCTGCAACTGCGCCTGTAACGCGGCCACAGCCTCTTGAGTGGCAGTCTGCGGCTGACTGAAGTCGTTGAGGTTCAGGATGTTGCCCTCGCCGTCGGTAAGGGACATCGGACCACATTGCGGCGAGCCATCCAATGTCGCCGCCATTGCGGCCAGTTTCGCTGCAATCGCGCTGCTTTCAGCAGAGGCGGGTGCGGCCAGCAGGAATAGTGCGAAGGCGGCGGCGGTTGACCTGAGCATGTTGGCCTCTCTGGTGGTACAGAGACCATAAGCTGGCCGTGTTAAGCCGCAGGCTCCGGCAGATTTCCAATTCGACAGATGCCGTTAAGAATTTTTCCAAAGGCGATGCTTCGGCTATGGCCGATCCGGCATGATGCGGAAATCGGCACCCTCCGGCAGCAGCTGGCCGCCGTCGACAACGATGGTGGTACCGGTGATGTAGGCCGCATCGTCCGAGGCGAGGAACAGGAAGGCGTTGGCGACGTCGCGCGGGCTGCCGAGGCGGCCGAGCGGAATGGCGTCTTCCATGCCCTTGATGAATTCGGGCGAGCGGTGCTCCTGAATGGCCTCGGTGAGGATGTTGCCGGGCTCGACACCGTTGACGGTGATGCCGTAGCCGGCGAATTCGAGCGCCGCGGCGCGGATCAGGCCGTTGATGCCGGCTTTGCTGGCCGAGTAGTGGCCATGGCCGGGGCTGGTCACATGCGGACCGGTGATCGATGAGGTGTAGAGGATGCGACCACCACCCTGCCGTTTCATCACCGGCAACGCGGCGCGGGCCGCAATGAAGCTGCCGCGAAGGTTGGTTGCGAGCACGCGATCCCAGTCCTCGACCGAGGTCTGCTCCAGCAATTGCCAGGGATAGATGCCGGCGTTCTGCACGATGATGTCGAGCCGGCCATAGCGTTCGACAGCCAGCGCAACGGCGGCCTCGGCGTCGGCGAGTTTCGACACATCGGTGGCGATGAACGGGATGCCGAGTTCGGCAGCTGTGGCCGCCCCTGCGTCGGCCTGCCAGTCGGCGAGAACGACGTTGGCGCCTGCTTCGAGAAAGCGGACAACTGTCGCCTTGCCGATGCCGCTGGCGGCGCCAATGACGAGAGCGGATTTTCCTTCGAGGCGTCGGGTCATGCGAGTTTCTGCCGGATGCGGAGTTTCAGGGTGTCGAGCAGCACGGCGGCGAGGACGAGGAAGCCGTGGATCATCTGGGTATACTGGGCCTGGAGGCCCATCAGGTTGATGGCGGTGTTGATGGCCGAGAGCAGCAGCACACCCGCGTAAACGCCCGGGAGCGAGCCGACGCCGCCCTTGAGGCTGATGCCGCCGATCACCACGGCGGCGAAGGCGTTGAACAGCATGCCGGTGCCGAGATTGGCGGTCGCGCCGGAGGTGCGGATGGCGAGGAGCCAGCCGGCCAAGGCGGCGATGGCGCCGGCAAGGACGAACGCGGCAATCAGGATGCCGCGGACCTTGATGCCGGCGCGGAAGGCCGCCTGCTCGTTGCCGCCGATGATGATCAGGTGGCGGCCGAAGCGGGTCTTGGCAAGGATGAACGAGAAGGCGACGAAGCAGGCGATGGCGATCCATGCCGTCAGCGGCACGCCGACCAGGCGCTGCACGCCGAGCCAGCGGATCGCCGGTGCGAGGTCCTGTGCCGAGCGGCCACCGGACAATGCCACCACGAGGCCGCGCACCCAGATGAACGAGGCGAGGGTGACGATGAAGGCTGTCATCTTCAGCTTGACGACGAGATAGCCGTTGATCAGGCCGATCAGGCCGCCCACGGCGAGGCCGATGGCCAGCGAAACCGGCACCGCCAGCCATTCGGGCGTCAGGTCGAGGCCGATGCCGATGCCGGCATTGCAGAACAGGATGCCGGTGACCATGGCGCTGAGCGCGGCGGTGGATTCGACCGAGAGATCCATGTGCCCGGCGATGATGACCAGCGCGAGGCCGATGGAGAGCACGCCGAGCACTGTCGACTGCTCGATGATGTTGGCGAAGATGCCGAGCTGGAAATAGTTCGGCACGAAGATCGAGAAGATGGCCAGCACCGCGATCAGGATGAACCAGACGAGGTTATCAAGCACGAATTCGAGGCTGCGGCGGGTGCTCAGGTTCATTGGCTCGCTACGTCCGGTCGATGCTGCGGGGTCACCTCGCCCTTGGGGGAGAGGTCGGCGCAATGCGCCAGGTGAGGGGGCCCTCAACGGGCACCGTGCGTGAGAAAGGCCCCCTCACCCCAACCCTCTCCCCATTGGGAGAGGGGGCGATGGGGGAGCCTTCGGTCCGTTACTCGATCGACTTGACGGTGTCGGTCGGGGGCTTGAGATTGCCCCAGAACTTGGGGTCATCGACGTTGGACTTGTCGATGGCTGCGCCCGGCAGCTTGATGTTCGGGCCCCAGGCCTCCTCGGTCACCGTGCCGGTGAGCCCGATGATGTCGTAGGTGCCCGGCTCGATAGGCTGCTTGTTGACGATCTTGTCCATGAAGGCGGCGACGGCGGCGGCCTGAGCGTAGAGCGGCTGCTCGACTTCCACATTCAGCCAACCCTTGCGGATCAGGTCGAGGCCGACAGGCGCACCGTTCGAGCTCATCAGCATGATATCGCCCGGCTGCTTGCCGGCCGACTCGAGGGCCGCCACCACGGCCACCGAGAGGTGCGCGGCATGCGAGAAGATCAGGTCGATGTCGGGGTTGGCGACCAGCTGGTCGGCGGCGATGGTGCCGGCGTTGCTGGCTTCCCACAGCATGGCGGGCAGCGAGATGATCTGGACGTCCGGGAAGGCCGCCATCTTCTCCTCGAAACCCTTCTGGATATCGAGCGTGTAGGGATCGCCCGGATCGCCGAGGATCTGCAGGACCTTGCCCTTGACCGAGCCGTACTTGGCCGTCAGCAGCTTTTCGGCCTCGGCGGCGGCCACATAGCCGATCTCGATGGTGCCGGCGACCGAGGTGAAAGCCGAGGGCGTCGACGTAATCTGGCGGTCGAACTCGACCACCGGGATGCCGGCGGCCATCGCGGCTTCAATGCCCGGCTTCAGCGCGTTGAAATCGACGGCGGCGAGAATGATCGCGGCCGGCTTCAACGCAATGACGTCGTTCATCTGGCTCTGCTGGACGTCCGTCTTGTTGTCGGCGTTGAGCGTTTCCATCTCGTAGCCCACCTGGCCGAGGAACATCTCAAGCGCCGAGACCGAGCCGGTCTGGAACTCATCGAGCAGGGTGGGGACGAGATAGTAGACCTTGCCCTTGTCCTGGGCGTAGGCCGGCGACAGCAGGGCGAGCGCCGCTGCCAGAACGCCGAACAATGCTAGAAGTATTCGCTTCATATCGTTCGCTCCTGTTGCGCCGGATCCCTCTCGGTCCCGTCAGCCTGCCGCTCCGGCTCCGGCAAGGCTTTCTCCGGTGATCATGGCGATTACCGCATCGGGACTGGTGTTCTTGGTCGCCACATTGCCGGCCACGACGCCCTGGCGGATCACCACGATCCGGTCGGCGACCTGGAAGGCCTGCTGCATGATGTGGGTGATGATGACGACGCCGATGCCCTGGTTGGCGACATGGCGGATGGTTTCGAGGCCACGGCGGGTCTGCTCGACACCGAGTGCGGCGAAGGGCTCGTCGAGCAGGACGAGCTTGCCGCCCCAATGGACGAAGCGGTTGAGTTCGATGGCCTGACGCTGGCCGCCCGAGAGGTGTTCGACCTTGGTGCGCAGCGAGGGGATGCGGGTGCCGGCGCTCTGCATGGCCTTGGCGACCTCGGCCTCCATGCGTTTTTCGTCGAGGACCTTGAGGCCGAGCACGCTGCGGGTCAGTTCGCGGCCCATGAAGAAGTTGCCGACCACGTCGACATTGGTGGCGAGCGACAGGTCCTGGTAGACCGTCTCGATGCCGGCGGCCTTGGCTTCCGACGGGGTGCGGGCCTGGAAGGGCTGGCCCTCGAACAGCATCCTGCCGGAGGTGGGCTCAAGCCCGCCCGAGATGATCTTGACCAGCGTGGACTTGCCGGCGCCGTTGTCGCCAAGCAGAGCCACGACCTCGCCCTTGCCGATGGTGAACGAGATGCCCTTCAGCGCTTCGATGGCGCCATAGTTCTTGCGGATGTCGTCAAGGACGAGCAGGGGTTCGAAAGTGCTCATGCGGCGAGGCCCTTGTGGGAGAGCAGGGGGCGGTTCTGGCGATCGCGCTGGGGCGAAAACAGCTGACCGAAGCGCGGGGACAGCGCATCGGCGACGGCGAGGGCGGCCGCACCGCGCAGCACGCTTTGCTGGCCCTCGTTGGAAATCAGCAGGCGCGGCGTCTGGCGATCGCGGCGGGCGGCAACGGAAACCGGCAGGTCTGCGGCCGCCTCGGCGAGGCCTTCGAGCAGGCTGCGCGGCGCGACGCCGCCCAGAACGATGGTTTCGGGGTCGAACAAATTCTCGATGGTGATCAGCGCCGAGCGGAAGAGCGGGGTGATGCTGGCGACCCAGTCGCTGTCGCTCATGCCGGCCGGGCGGCGGGCATGGGCTTCGAGCGAGATGTAGCGTTCGAGGCAGCCGCGATTGCCGCACGGACAGAGCTCGCCGTCGGGCACCAACGGGATGTGCCCGAGTTCGACGGCATTGCCCCAGGCGCCGCGCAGGGGTGCCCCGTCGTGCATCAGGGCGCCACCGAGGCCGACGCCAAGGAACAGGTAGTAGTAGTTGTTGCGACCGGCGCCGAGGCCGTAGAGCTGCTCACCGAGCGCGGCGGCGGAAACCACGTTCTCGTAGACGGCGGGGAGGCCCGTGGCGTCGGCGAGGCGTTCGCTGAGGTCCACATTGTCCCAGCCCGTCATGGTGGTGGGGCCGACAAAGCTCATTGCCTCGACGCCGAAGGGGCCGGGCAGGGCGAGGCCGACGCCGAGCATGCGGCCGCCGATGCGCTCGGCGCGCAGTTCGGTCACCAGTTGCCGGATCAGGGTGAAGGCTTCGTCGGGTGTCACTGCCGGGGCGTCGCGGTGGCGCGAGGCGACAATGTCGCCGCTCAGGTTGATCAGCGCGGCATCGAGCCCGATGGGCGTGACGTGCAAGCCGATGGCATAGCCGCCCTCGGGATTGATGCGCAATTGGCTGGGCGGCAGGCCGCGGCCGCGCGGTTCGTCGCGGCCCGAGAGCACGAAGCCCTGCTCTTCGAGTTCGCGGATGATGGTGGAGACCGTCTGGACGGTGAGGCCGACCTGTTCGGCGATGCGGTTGCGCGTGGTCGGGGCATCGCGCCGGATCGCCTCGAGGACGATGCGACGGTTATACGGCCGCCCAAACTCCTGATTGGTGCCTCGCAAGCCCAAGCGCGTCTCCCTGTGCTGAGGACGAGACTAGGGCCGGACTTTCTATTAAGTCAAATGGAATTCTAAAATAGAAAACAGCCCTGCGCGTGCCTTGATCCGGTTGGGTTTTGCGCTGCTGCAGCGACCGCGGCGGCTTGGGCGAGCTGGGGGCGAGGGCTTGGTCGAAGAGATGATCCCACTTTGCCTTGGTTGGGATTATACCTGCAGCTGACTCAACGAGCGGCTCATTGCAGGGCCGCCGCAGCAGGGTGGAGAAACGCGTGCACAGTGGCAGGCGGGTGGCGCTGGTCACCGGGTCAACCAGCGGTATCGGGCTCGCCATCGCGCAGAAATTCGCGGCGATGGGCTATGCCGTGGCCGTCAACAGTTTCGAGCCGGAAGCCGAGGTGACCGAGGTGCTGGCCAGCGTCGCCGGTGACGTGCGCTACTTTCGCGCCGACCTCGCCGACCCCGTGGCGGCCCATGCGCTGGTGGGGCAGGTGATCGCCGCTTTCGGCCAACTGGATATTCTCGTGAACAATGCCGGCATCCAGAAGGTCGCTGCGATCGAGGACCTGCCGCCCGCCGACTGGGACCGGATCCGCGCCGTAAGCCTCGACGCCGCGTTTCACACCATCCGCGCGGCCCTGCCGGGCATGGCGGCGCGCGGCTGGGGCCGCATCATCAACATCGCCTCGGCCCATGGTCTCCGGGCCTCGCCGTTCAAGTCGGCCTATGTGGCGACCAAGCACGGCGTTGTCGGGCTCACCAAGACGGTGGCGCTCGAGGCGGCGGAAAAGGGGGTAACGGTCAACGCCATCTGCCCGGGCTATGTGTGGACGCCGCTGGTGGCGAAGCAAGTCGCCGACCAGGCGCTGGTCCACGGCATCAGCGAGGACGAGGTGATCCGCAGTGTCATCCTCGCGCCGCAGCCGACCCGGCAATTCGTCCAACCCGAGGAGATCGCCGAACTGGCGGCTTACCTGTGTGGCGACATGGCGCGTTCCATCACCGGATCCGCGATCTCGATCGACGGGGGCTGGACGGCAAGATGAGTGCCAATGCTACTGTCATCGTTGCTGCCCGGCGCACCCCGATCGGCTCGCTCAATGGCGCGCTCGCTGCGCTGGCGGGCCACGAACTCGGCGCCATCGCCATAGGTGCCGCCATGGGTGATGCGGGCCTTGCGCCCGACGTCGTCGCTGAAACCATTCTGGGGCAGGTGCTGACGGGCGGGCAGGGAATGAACCCGGCCCGGCAGGCGGCGCGTCTCGCCGGCATCACCGATGCCGCTCCCGCCGCACTGGTCAACCAGGTCTGCGGCTCCGGCCTGCGCGCGGTCATCCTCGCGCATCAGCAGATCGAGACCGGCAGTGCCACGATCGTCGTCGCGGGTGGGCAGGAATCGATGAGCAATGCGCCCCATGTCGCCCACCTGCGTCAGGGCCGCAAGTTCGGAGACGTGGCCTTTCGCGATACCGTCGCCAGTGACGGGCTCAATGATGCCTTCTACGGCTATCCGATGGGCGTTACCGCCGAGAACGTTGCCCGGGCCCATCAGATCACGCGTGAGGCCCAGGACGGTTTCGCGCTTGCGTCGCAGCACAAGGCCTCGGCCGCCAGCCGGGCAGGGCGCTTTGCAGACGAGATCGTGCCGGTGACGATTGAGGGTCGGAAGGGGTCGGTCGTCGTTACGGCTGACGAGCACATCCGGCACGATGCGAGTCTCGAGGCCATGGCCAAGCTCAAACCGGCATTCCGCGAAGGGGGTACGGTCACTGCCGCCAATGCGTCCGGCATCAACGACGGCGCGGCGGCGCTGGTGCTGATGGCGGCTGCGGAGGCGGAGCGCCGGGGGCTGCGGCCGCTGGCACGCATTGCGGGGTGGGCCCATGCCGGTGTCGATCCGCAGGTGATGGGGCTCGGTCCCATTCCTGCCAGCCGCAAGGCGCTGGCCCGGGCCGGCTGGGCGGTGGGCGACGTGGATCTGTGGGAGATCAACGAGGCGTTCGCGGCGCAGAGCCTCGCGGTGGTCAGCGAACTCGGGCTCGACCCGGAGCGGGTCAATGTCAATGGTGGCGCCATCGCGCTGGGCCACCCGATCGGGGCGTCCGGCGCCCGTGTCCTCGTGACCCTGTTGCATGAAATGGGGCGGCGTGAGGCGCGTCGCGGCGTGGCGACGCTGTGCATTGGCGGTGGCATGGGCATTGCGCTGGCGGTGCAGCGTGACTGATCCCGCCGACATCCTCTGGCAGCCCGATGCCGCGCAAATCGCCAACAGCGCGATGGCGCGCTTTGCCGTCGAAACCGGCCATGCCGCAACCGACTACGCTGCCCTGCATCGCTGGTCAGTCACTGAGCCCGAGGCGTTCTACAGCGCGCTCTGGGATTTTGTCGGCATCATTGGCGACAAGGGCGATCGCGCCTGTCTGCCCGGGGCGCACCAGATCGAGGCGCGGTTCTTCCCTGACGCGAGCCTCAACTATGCCGAGAACCTCCTCGCCCACGGTGGCACCGGTCCGGCGATCATCGCCCATCGCGACAATGGCACGCGGCGGGAACTCGACTGGCGGGACCTCCGCGATCTTGTCTCACGCCTCAGCCAGGCGATGGAAGCCTCCGGAGTGGGTCCCGGCGATCGGGTTGCCGCCATTGTCACCAATGACATCGAGGCCATTGCCTGCGCGCTGGCGACGGCGGCCATCGGAGCGGTCTGGGCCTCGTGTTCGCCGGATTTCGGGCCGGGCGGCGCCGCGGACCGGCTTGGGCAGATCGAACCCAAGCTGGTGCTCGCGGTTCCCGGCTATGGCTATGCGGGCAAGCGCTTCACCATCACCGAGACGATCAACGCTGTCGCCGAGGCCGGCAATGCGGGGCAGATCGTCCTGCTCGGCGAATGTCCGGCAGATGCCGTCTACGCGCGTCCGGCGCTGACGCTGGCGGACTGGCTGGCGCCATTCGTTGCCGCGCCAATCCGCTATGTTCGGCAGCCGTTCGACGCGCCGCTGGCCATCCTGTTTTCCTCGGGAACGACCGGGAAGCCGAAGTGCATCGTCCACCGCGCTGGCGGACTGCTGCTGCAGCACAAGAAGGAGCAGGTCCTGCATTGCGGAGTGCGGGCGGGCGACCGGCTGTTCTACTACACCACCTGCGGCTGGATGATGTGGAACTGGCTGTTGAGTGGCCTCGCCAGCGGCGCAACATTGGTCACGTTCGACGGCAATCCGGCTTACCCGGGGCCGGCGCGGCTGGCGGACCTGATCGATGCCGAGGACATCGCCATCTTCGGCACGTCGGCGAAATACATCGACAGCTGCCGCAAGGCGGGGCTCGTGCCGCGCGAGACGCATCGGCTGACGCGGCTGAGGACCATCCTTTCCACCGGCTCGCCGCTGCTGCCCGAGAGTTTCGACTACATCTACGAGGCCTGGAAGCCTGACGTGCATCTGGCATCGATTTCCGGTGGCACAGACATCTGCGGCTGCTTCCTCGGCGGGGTTCCGGTCCTGCCGGTGCGGCGCGGGGAGTTGCAGGGCGCCATGCTGGGCATGGAGATAGCCACGCTCGACAGCGACGGACGCGAGGTCGAGGGCGTCGCCGCCGAGCTGGTTTCGCGGGCGCCGCATGTCTCGATGCCGCTCGGCTTCTGGGGCGATGTCGCTAACCAGAAGTATCTCGCGGCCTATTTCGAGCGGTTTGCGGGCGTGTGGGCGCATGGCGACTTTGCCGAGCATCGCGCGTCGGGCGGCTATGTCATCCTGGGGCGTAGCGACACCACGCTCAATCCCGGCGGCGTGCGGATCGGGACTGCGGAGATTTACCGACAGGTCGAGGCGGTTTCCGAAGTGCTCGAAGCCATCGCGGTCGGACAGGAGTGGGACGGAGACCAGCGCATCGTGCTGTTCGTGCGGTTGCGCGAGGGCGCCAGCCTCAGCGAGGATCTGGAGAAGACCATCCGCCAGCGCATCCGGACCGGCGCAACGCCGCGCCACGTCCCGGCGCGGATCATTGCCATTGCCGAAATCCCCCGCACCCGCTCGGGCAAGATTTCCGAGGTGGCAGTGCGCGACACCATCCATGGCCGGCCGATTGCAAACGACACCGCGCTCGCCAATCCCGAGTGCCTCGCGCTCTACCGCAATCTGCCCGAGCTGGCTGAATAGGGCAGGGTCGTGGTCCCCGATGTTCCAGATCAGCTCGCCGTTTGGTAGAAACGGAAAAGTGACCCAAGTCTTTGTTTTGTCGCGCTTTCCAACCGGAAGAGTCTGCAACTTTTCCTGAAAGCGCTCTCGCTAGATCTTCAGCACCACTGCCCCACGTTTGCGGCCGCTATCGACATAGGAATAGGCCGACCGGATCTCGTCGAGCCGATAGACGCGGTCGATCACCGGCCTGATGGTCCCGGCGGCCAGGAGTTCTGCCAGCAGCCGCAGGTCCTCCGGCCGCTCGGCCGAGGTGCCGCCGATGATCCGCCGGCCGCCCTTGGGACGCCGGAGCAGGTCTTCGGGCACGCCGAGCACGGTCAGCAGCGCGCCCGTAGGTGAGAGGACCGCTTCGCTTCGGGCGAAGGGCGCGTTGCCGACCGTGTCCATGATCAGGTCATAGGCCTTGTCCTCTTTGGCAAAATCGATGGCCGCATAGTCGATCACCCGGTCGGCGCCGAGCGTGCGCACCAGTTCGGCATTGCCGGCACTGCACACCCCGGTGACTTCCGCGCCGAAATGCCTGGCCAGCTGCACGGCATAGGCGCCGACGCAGCCCGAGGCCCCATTGACCAGCACCTTCTGCCCCGGCCGGATTCCGCCCCGGTTGAGAAAGTCCAGTGCGGTGACGCCCCCGAACGGCACGCCTGCCGCGTCCTCGAACGACAGGCCTTCCGGCATCGGCGCGACGCACTCGGTTTCGCGGACCAGCTTGTATTCCGCATGGCAGCCAAAGACGTCGATGCCGAACACCCGGTCGCCGGGTCGGAACCTGGTCACCGCGCTGCCGACCGCCTCGATGGTGCCGGCAAACTCGACGCCCAGCACCTTCCGCCGCGGCCCGAAGATTCCGAGCATCAGCCGGCCGGGGATGGCGAACGGCCTGGGCAGGTTGAACGCCCGCATCCGTGCGTCGCCAGACGTGACCGAACTGGCCGCCAGCTTGACGAGCAGATCGTGCTTGCCCGGGGTGGGCTTGGGCACCTCCGCGATCGAAACGACATCGGGTGGGCCGTATTTGTCATAGACAGCAGCTCTCATGGCATCCTCCTTCAAAGGGGTGCGGGGTGTCGGACTGGATTTTGACTCGAGGTCGGCTCGGGGTCGGCCGTCAGCCCTTGGGCGGTCCGGCCTTCCATTGGAAGACCTCGCCGATCGCCACGCCGAACACCTCGGCGATGCGGAACGCAGCTTCCAGCGATGGTGAGTACTTGTTCTGCTCGATGGCGGCGATGGTCTGCCGGGTCATGCCGATGCGATCGGCCAGTTCCTGCTGCGTCATCTCACCGTTCTCGAAGCGCAGTCGGCGGATGGAGTTGGAAATCGGTGGCGCGGCCATCAGCTCAGCACCCGAAAGCGGATGATGATGACGATTTCGCCCAGCACGTTGGTCGCGACGGCAGCAAAGAGCAGCGCGTTGGCCATGACGATGGCAAAGCTGCCGACAGGATCGGCCGGAAAGCCGGCGGCGAAGTCCCGGCCCCAGAGCAGGGCCGACGCCGAGATGCCCAGCACGGCCAGCTCGAACAGCGGCTTGCTGATCCGCGCCGCGCTGCCCTCCATCTGCCTTTCCAGTTCGTCGGGGCTGGCGCCGAAATCCCTGAGCCGTCGCCGGGCGGCGAGGAGGTTCAGGCCCAGCATCCCAACCAGCGTGATCCCCATGCAGACGAGGAACAGCGTCCAAAGCGCCTGCCCATCCAGCGCACGCGCGCCGACGCCGCGCCAGACCTCAGAAAAATAGTATCCCCACACCACCAGCGTGGTGACGACGGCGATCCATGCGGTTTTCTCGCGGAAGGACATTCGATGCGCTCCATGCAAAGTTTGCTTGGCGCTATATCGATCATTCTTTACGTTATGTCTAGTATCTTTAACACAAGGGGTGAGATTTTTGGCGCACAGGGGAGCGTCGGTCCCCTCGCATCCGGCCGGGGACGCGTCTGGCGGAGCGAGACTTTGCTGGGGGCTGGCAGCCTTCCGGTGGCGGCACAGTTGCGACCAAGGTGGGGGCCCAGCTGTTGCCGGGCCCCTCGGAGTGCCTACTTTTCGATCGTCACCGCGTCGAAATACGGGGTGTTGAGCGACGAGCGCCAGAAGCCTTTCACGTAAGGCTTCATCATCATGTACTGGTTGCGGTGATACTGGGGCAGGATCACCATGTCGTTCATGATCAGCGCCTCGGCCTGGCGCATCGCATCGAGAGATGCCTTCTCATCGCCGGTGGCCTTGGCATCGGCGATCAGCTTGTCGTAGTCGGGGTTCGACCAGCCGGCGAGGTTGTTCGGGCTGCCGGTGACGAAGTTGTCGAGGAAGGTCATCGGGTGCGGGTAGTCGGCGCCCCAGCCCATCTGCGCGATCTGGTACTGAACCTTCTGCACTTCGGGGTAGTAGACCTGCCACTCCGACGCCTGGATCTTGACGTCGATATTGAGGTTCTTCTTCCACATCTGCTGGATCGCCTCGAGCAGCTTCTCGATCGGCGGCGACGAGTAGGTGGCGTAGACCGTGTCCGGGAAGCCCGCGCCATCCGGATAGCCCGCTTCGGCGAGCAGCGCCTTGGCCGCCTCGACCTCGGCGGTGGGGGCAAGGCCGAAGGTCTCACGGCCTTCGGTGAAATCCTCGCCGGCAACACTCATCCCCGGCGGCACAAGTGCCATGGCCGGCTGGTCGGCCGACTGCAGCACGAACTCGACGATCTCCTCGCGGTCGATGGCCATCGAGAGCGCCTTGCGGACGCGGACGTCATCGAGCGGCTTCTGTGCCGGGTTGAAGAAGGCATAGGTGGTGCCGAGCGCCGGCACGACCAGGAAGCCGTTGCCATCCTCGGACGAGAGCCGCGGGATTTCCGGCGCGGGCACGGCCTCGATGCCATCGACGTCCCCGGCCTCATAGGCGGCGAGCGCGGTCGCGGGGTCGGGGATCAGCCGGAAGGTCAGCTTGTCGAGGCTGACATTGGCGGCGTTGTAGTATTCGGGGTTCTTTTCCAGCACGACGGATTCGCCGAACTTCATCTCGGTGACCTTGAACGGGCCGGTGCCGATATAGGTCTCGGGCTTGGTGGTCCAGCCCTCCGGGTCCGCGGTGACGATATCCTCGCGCACCGGGAAGAAGGTCGAGTAGCCCAGCAGCTGCAGCATGTAGGGCACGCGCTGCTTGAGCGTGAAGGTCAGGGTCTTGTCGTCGGTGGCGCTGATTGCGACGCCGTCGGTGCTCTGGTCGGCGAAATATTCCTCCGCACCGACGATGGAATAGAGCATCGACGCATTCATGGCACCCGAGGCCGGGGTCAGTACACGCTTCCAGGCATAGACGAAATCGCCGGCGGTGACCGGCTTGCCGTCCGACCACTTGGCGTCGGCGCGCAGTGTGAAGGTGTAGGTGAGGCCATCATCCGAGACGGTCCAGCTTTCGGCCAGCGCCGGAACGATGGAGCCATCGGGCGCATATTTCACCAGGCCCTCGAAGGCATTGCCGATGATCGGCGTGGCGAAGGTCTCGGCGGTGGTGCCGGGATCGTATTTCGCGGACTCGTTGTTGACCACATAGGTCAGTTCGCCCGCCGCCCAGACCGGGCTGGTGGAGGCAAACAGCAATGCGGCCAGGGCGGGCAGCAGCGCTTTGTTCAGCATGACGTAACTCCCTGTTGAAACTGGACCCCAAGTCCGGTCCGGCAAAAATCGGCGGCCGCGTGGCATCACGCGACCTCCATCTGTCCCGCCATCACGCTGTCGGCGTAGTGGCAAGCGGCGAAATGCCCTCCGTCGAGTTCGCGCAATGGCGGTTCGACGGAAGCGCAAAGCTCGGTGGCGAAGGGGCAGCGCGTGCGGAAGCGGCAGCCCGACGGGATATCGATGGCGGTGGGAATCTCGCCGCGCATCGGGGCGACGTCGCGCCGCGCGGTCGGGTCGGCGACCGGGATCGAGGCGAGCAGCGCCTGGGTGTAGGGGTGTGCAGGCGCGCGGTACAGCGCTTCGTTGGGCGCGATCTCGACGATCTTGCCCAGGTACATCACGCCGATGCGGTCGGAGATGTGGCGAACCATCGACAGGTCGTGGGTGATGAACAGATAGGTGAGGCCGAGCTCGTCCTGCAGGTCCTCGAGCATGTTGACGACCTGGGCCTGGATCGAGACGTCGAGGGCGGAAATCGGCTCGTCGCAGATCACCAGTTCGGGGTTGAGCGCAATGGCGCGGGCGATGCCGATGCGCTGGCGCTGGCCGCCGGAGAACTCGTGCGGAAAGCGGGTGGCGTGGTCGGGATTGAGCCCCACCTTGGCGAGCAGTTCGTCGACCCGGGCGCGGCGCCCGGCGGCATCGCCGATCCCGGCAATCTCGAGCGGCTCGGCGATCAGGTCGGCGACCGTCATCCGTCCGTTGAGCGAGGCATAGGGGTCCTGGAAGATCATCTGCATGCGGCGGCGGTAGGGGGCAAGCTGGCGTTCGCCGAGCCCGGCGATGTCGGTGCCGTCGAATCGCATCTCGCCGCTGGTCGGACGGACCAGCCGGACGAGGGTGCGCGCGAGGGTGGACTTGCCGCAACCGCTCTCGCCGACGAGGCCGAGGGTTTCGCCGCGCCGGATGGTGAGGTCGACGCCGTCCACCGCCCGCAGCACGGTGCGATTGCGGCCGAACAGGCCACTCGAGAGGTTGAAGTGTTTGGCGAGGTTGCGCAGCTCGATCAGCGGGGTGTCGCTCATGCGGCCACCTCGGCGTTGAGTCCGGGAACACGCGGCGCCTCGGCATGGTGCAGCCAGCAGCGCGAGCCATGGCCGGCTTCTACCGCGTAGATCGGCGGCAGGGCGACCGTGCATTGCGCCATGGCGTGGGCGCAGCGCGGGGCGAAGGGGCAGCCCGCGGGCGGGTGGCGCATGTCCGGCGGCGAGCCGGGGATTGGGGTCAGCCGCCTGTGCATGCCGGAGCGGAGGTCGGGGATCGAGGCGAGGAGGCCGTTGGTGTAAGGGTGGCTCGGCCGGGCGAAGATGCGGCGTACCGGTGCCTCTTCCATCACCATGCCGCCATACATCACCAGCACCCGGTCGGCGGTTTCGGCGATGACGCCGAGGTCGTGGGTGATCAGGATCACTGCCATGCCGAGGCGCGACTGCAGCTCCTTGAGCAACGCGAGGATCTGGCGCTGGATGGTGACGTCGAGCGCGGTGGTGGGCTCGTCGGCAATCAGCAGCTTGGGGTCGCAGCTGAGCGCCATCGCGATCATGACCCGCTGCCGCATGCCGCCCGAGAACTCGTGGGGGTAGGACTTGAGCCGCTTCTCGGCCGAAGGAATCCGGACGAGCTCGAACAGTTCGATGGCGCGCCCGCGCGCTTCGGCGCGAGAGATGCGGCGATGGCGCAGGATGGTCTCGATCACCTGCTCGCCGACGGTGAGCGTGGGGTTGAGCGAGGTCATCGGGTCCTGGAAGATCATGCCGATCTCGTCGCCGCGCAGCTTGCGCAATTCCCCATCGTCGAGTTTCAGCAGATCCCGGCCCTCGAACAGGGCGGAGCCGGCGACCACCTTGCCATTGGCCTTGAGCAGGCCGAGCAGACTCATGCAGGTGATCGACTTGCCCGAGCCGCTTTCACCGACAATGCCGAGGATTTCGCCGGGACGGAGCTCGAACGAGACGCCGCGTACCGCCTGCACCTCGCCGCGGGAGGTGAAGAAGCTGGCGCGCAGGTCGGTGACCGAGAGCAGGGGAGCGCTCATGTCCTGAGCCTCGGGTCGAGCGCGTCCCGCAGACCATCGCCGAGGAAGTTGAAGGCGAACATGGTGAGGCTGATCGCGGCCGCGGGGAAGAACATCTGGTAGGGGTAGGCGCGCAAGGTCTCGACGGCCTCCGAGGTCAGCGTGCCCCAGCTGGCTTCCGGCGGGGTGACGCCCAGCCCGATGAAGCTCATGAAGCTCTCGATGAAGATGGCACTGGGGATCAGCATGGTGAGCGCCACGAGGATCGGGCCAATGGAATTGGGCAGCAGGTGCCGCACGAGGATACGGCTGGTCGAGGCGCCCATGGTGCGCGCGGCGGCGACATAGTCCTGCTGCTTCAGCGTGAGGATCTGGCCGCGCACGATGCGAGCCATGTCGACCCAGTAGACCGAGCCGATGGCGATGATCACCGAGTAGAAGCCGGAGTTGAACACCACCATGATCAGGATGACGTAGAGCGTCAGCGGGATGGTGGAGATCACCTCGACAAAGCGCATCATCAGCGTATCGACACGGCCGCCGAGGTAGCCGGCGATGCCGCCGTAAAACACCCCGATGAAGAAGTTCACCAGCGTTGCGACAAAAGCGACCGTGAGCGAGATGCGCGCGCCATAGAGCTGGCGGGCCAGCACGTCGCGTCCCAGCTGGTCGGTGCCGAACAGGTAGCTCATGTTCCACTGCCAGCCGCGGGGAGCGAGCGCGGTGCCGTCGGCGCCGACCAGCGTCTGCGTGGCCGTGTTGAGCGTCACCTGGGCGTCGCCGAAGCTGAACATTGTCTGCTTTTTGATCAGGTCCTTCTTGCCGCGGAGCAGCCCCGCGATCTCGCCCCCGGCCGTGACCTCGTAGAGGTTGAGGTTGCCGGAGTTGAAGAAGAAGCGGGTGGTCTCGCCGCTGCCATCGGTGACGTCGTAGACTTGGAAGACCGGCGGGATGTTGGAGAGCTTTAGGTCCTGGTCGTAGTAGTTGTGCGGCGAGACCATGGGGCCGAAGATCGCCGCCAGCACAAGCAAGACAAGGAAGCCCAGCCCGAGCATGGCGGGCCGGTTGCGCCACAGGCGCTGGCGCACGTCCTGCCAATAGGTGAGGCTCGGGGTGGTGATCTGCTCGGCGGCGCCGGCGACTCTTGCGGCCGGCTGCCACATCTGAGGTGCGACGGGGATGTCGGTCATCGCGCCTCGCGGTATTTGATGCGCGGGTCGAGCACGAGATAGAGCATGTCGACGATGAAGATCATCACCATCAGCACCGCGGCATAGAAGATGGTGATGCCCATGATGGCGGTGTAGTCGCGATTGGTGATCGAGAGCACGAAGTGCCGGCCAATGCCGGGCAGGGCGAAGATCTGCTCGATGACGAAGGAGCCGGTAATGAGGTTGGCCACCACTGGGCCCAGCACCGTCACGACCGGGATCAGCGAATTGCGCAGGCCATGCTTGAACAGGATCTGGCCGGGCGAGAGGCCCTTGGCCTTGGCAGTGACCATATAGTCGAGCTGCAGCGTCTCGAGCAGGCTCGAACGGGCGAGGCGGGCGATGAAGGAGATCCAGAAGCCGGAGAGCGCGAAGACCGGCAGGAAATAGCCGCGCCAGTCATCGAGCCCGAATGTCGGCACCCAGCCCAGTCGCAAGGCGAAGACGTAAAGCGCCACCGTGGCGATGACATAGGATGGCACGGCGACGCCGATGGTGGCGATGACCATCACCAGCGTATCGGGCCAGCGGTTGCGATTGAGCGCCGCGACGATCCCCAGCGGGATGCCGAGCGAGACCACGCAAATCAGCGCCAGTACGCCAACCTGCAGCGTCGTCGGCAGCCCTTCGGCGATAATCTGGTTGACGCTTCTCCCCGCATATTTGAACGAGGGCCCAAGGTCTAAGCTCGCAATGCTCCTCAGGTAGTTGAGGTATTGCACCCAGATCGGGTCATCGAGATGGTATTTGGCATTGAGGGCCGCCTGGATTTCCGGCGCCATCATCTTGTCGGAGACGAACGGCCCGCCGGGCACGGCGTGCATCAGGAAAAAGGTGAGGGTGATGATGGCGAACAGCGTCACCAGCATCAGCGCCAGCCGCTGCAAGACATAGGCGGTCATGCCGACCGCCTCGCTCTTCCCGCCATCACCAACTTTAGCCCCACTATAGTCCGGGGCATATCATCACCTTGGCGCCGGCCACGCAACTGTCAGATGACGAAGCGGCTGCGCAGGATGAGGAAACAGGCGATGGCGGGGACGGTGAGGAGTCTCGCTGCCTCGACGCGCTCGGGCGTGTACCAGCCCTCTTGGTGCAATAGGTTGACGCTGCCGAGCATTTCGCCGCCGGCGACGATCGGCATGTTGATGGCCGAACCGCAGCCCAGCGACACGATGAGGTCGAGATCGGGAAAGTCTGCGCGCATCGCCTCGACCGAGTTCACCACATAGACGAAGCGCTCCTCGGTCATCTTGCGATAGGTCTCGTCGAAGACGATCGGCTTGGTGCCGAGCACTGGGTAGGCGGTCTCGTCGCTCGAATAGACCCGCCGCACATAGCCTGCGGCCGGGTTGTCCGCGGTCATGGTGAAGAGCTTCACCCCGACAGTGGCTTCGGCCAGCCGATGCAGCGCGACGCCGACGTCGCGCTCGGAGCGATAGGTGGCAAGGGCGTCGGCGAAGCTGGCGTGTGGGGAGGACTCGGTCATGGTGCGCATGATCGATCCCTCGACCGGGGATGTCCAGTCTCCCAGCGCCGTCGGAACTCAGATGGACCGGATCATGCCTCCATCGACACGCACGATGCTGCCGGTCACGTAGGAGGCCAGCGTGCTGGCGAGAAATGTCACCACATCGGCCAGCTCCTCGGGGCGGCCGTAGCGGCCCACAGGAATGGCGGCGATGGAATCGGCACGGACCTCGTCGACGGTCTTGTCCAGCCGCTTGGCCGCAGCCTGGTCAAGTTCGTCGACCCGGGCGGTGTGGATACGGCCCTGCACGATGACATTGGCGGTGATGCTGTCCGCCGCGACTTCGCTGGCCAGTGTCTTGCTCCATCCCACCAGCGTCTGGCGCAGCGCATTGGAGATGGCGAGGCGCGGGATGGGGGCCTCGACACCGGACGAGGTCAACGTGATGATCCGGCCCCACTTGCGTTGCCGCATACCCGGCAACAGCGACTGGGTGATGGCAATGATCGGGGCAATGAGGACGTCGAACTGCCTCGAGAATTCGGTCGCCGGCACTGTGCCGGCTTCGCCCGGCGGCGGTCCGCCGGAATTGTTGATCACGATATCGGCGCCACCCTCGGCTAGGATGGTGGCAATGAACGCGGCCACGGATTGTGGATCGGCCAGATCCAGCGATCGCGCGGTGATGCGGCCCGTCGCGCCGGCATCGAGCTGGTCGGCCAGGGCAGCAATTGCATCAATCGAACGCGCGGCGCCGATGACCTCGCAACCCTCATTGGCCAGCGCAATGGCGATGCTCGCGCCCAGACCCCTGCTGGCGCCGAGCACAACGGCGCGCTTGTTCTCGAGTCCGAGCCTCATGCGCCGATCTCCGCCAACCGCCGCGCCTGCCGGGCCAGCAAACGCTCGACGTCGGTGATGTCCAGCTTGCCCAGCGCTGCCCCCGGCTTGCGCAAGGCCGCCGACGCGATCACGCCGCGCTTGGCCAGCACGTATTTCCGGCAGGCGAGACCCACCCCCTGCTGCTGTTCATAGCGGGCGAGCGGCAGGTAGGCATCGAAGATGTCGTGGGCCCGCTCGGGGTCGCCCTTGCCGTAGTTTTCCACCACGCCCACCATCATTTCGGGGTAGCAGAAGCCGGTCATCGCGCCATCGGCGCCACGCCCCATTTCCTCGGGCAGGAACAGCCCACCATTGCCGCACAGGATCGAGATGCGTCGCGTCGTGCCCTTGTCGCTCGCGGCCCGCAGGGCGCTGATCTTTCCCAGTCCCGGCCAGTCTTCGTGCTTGAGCATGACGCAGCTCTCGACGTCGGTGACGATGCGCTCGATCACCTTTGGAGCGATGGTGATTCCGGTTGTCAGCGGGTAGTCCTGCAGCACCCAGGGCGTCTTGCCCAAGGCCTCGCCGACCGACACGAAGTACGCGTAAATCTGGTCGTCGGTCTTCAGCGTCCAGGGTGGCGCGACCATCACGCCCGCCGCGCCCATGTCCATCACCGAATCGGCCAGCTCGCGCATGGGCGCCAGACCCGGCGCGGTGACGCCGACAACGATTGGCAGCTTGCCGGACGTCCTGTCGATCACGCGCTTGGCGATGCCGCGCGATTCCTCGGCCGTCAGCTTGGGTGCCTCGCCCAACTGGCCCAGGATGGTGAGCCCGGTGGCGCCCTTTTCGGCGTAGAAGTCGACCATGCGGTCGACGCTCTCCCAATCCACGGCCCCTTCCTCGGTAAAGGGTGTGACGGCAATGACGTAGACGCCCTTGGCATCCTCGGTGAGCAGTGGCATCCGATATCTCCGGTCAGGTGCGGTCAGTGCGACCAGTACAGGGTTTGGGCGTTTCGTGCGAACACGGGTTCGCGCGCCGCGGTGGGCGTGGCCTCGAGGCTGAGCCGGACCAGTTCGTCGTCCTCGGGTACGGCGGTGAACAGTTCGGTGTGCGGCCAGTCGCTGCCCCACAGCAGGCGCTCGGCGTGGCTGGCTGCGAGCGTCGCCACGACGGCGCGATAACCCTCGGCGCCCGCGCTGTCGACCAGCCGATATGGGGCCGATATCTTGGTGTAGACCCGGCCACCGTCGAGCGCGCGCCGCAGATCATCGAGCGCCGGTCCGGTGGGGTGAAGCGACATGAACGCCAGGTGGTCGATGACGCCCGGGATTTCGTGCCGCCTGACCAGTTCCGCGACCATGCCGACCGCTTCGGGTCCAACCTGGAACTGTGCATGCCAACCTAGCGCGCGCAGGCGCGGCGCCAGCCTATCCAGCGCCTCGAGGCCGATGCCGGCCTTGTTGCGCAGATTGATGCGAACGCCGCGGACGCCGAGCCGGTCGAGCCGCGCGAGTTCGGCCGCTGCGGTGTCTGCCGGTACCACCACGATGCCCCGCAGTCGTTGCGGCAGTTCCGCCAGTGCCGCGAGCAGCACCCGGTTGTCGGTGCCATAGACGCTCGGTTGCACCAGCACGCCCTTGCCGATACCGAAGCTGTCGGCCAGGGCCAGCCAGCCGTCCAGCCCTGTCATTTGCGGCGTATAGCTGCGCGGCACGGCGAGCGGCGCCCCGGCTGCGAACACGTGGAAATGGCTGTCGCACGTCACTGGGGGCAGCGTCAGCCCCGCGGCATTGCGAAGCGGGCGCGGCGGCAGGCAGAGTGGTGCCTCCAGCGCCTCAGGCATCGGGTGCGGCCATCAGGAAGTCGAAGTCCAGCCCCTCGTCGGCCTGCGACACGTGCTGATCGTAGAGCCGCGCATAACCGCGCGCCGGCGTCGCCGGCGGCGGTGGCAGCTTTGCCATGCGCGCGGCGAGTTCGGCCTCATCGATTAGCAGTTCCAGCCGGCGCCGGGGCACGTCGAGCCGGATGCGATCGCCCGTGCGCACCGCCGCCAGCGGCCCGCCATCGGCGGATTCCGGCGTGATGTGCAACACGATCGTGCCGTAAGCGGTGCCGCTCATGCGGGCATCGGAGATGCGAACCATGTCCTTGACCCCCTGTCGGGCAAGGTGCCGGGGAATCGGCATATAGCCGGCCTCGGGCATGCCGGGCGCCCCCTTGGGGCCGGCATTGCGCAGCACCAGCATGTCGTCGGCGGTGATCTCGAGGGCCGGATCGTCGAGCCGTTCGGTCATGTCGCGCACCGACTCGAACACCACGGCGCGCCCCTCGTGGACGAGCAGCCGGGGGTCGGCACTGGAGTGCTTGATCACCGCGCCGCGTGGCGCGAGGTTGCCGCTGAGGACAGCGATGCCGCCGGTCGGCGAGATCGGGTTGCCACGCGTGCGGATGATGCGGTCCTCGTGGCGCGCCGGCAACTGGCCGATGGTATCGGCCAGCGTTCCACCGAAGGCGCGTGGGGCGCTCAGATCGAAGAGGTCTGCCAGTTCGGCCAACAGCCTGGGCACGCCGCCCGCATTGTGGAAGTCGCCCATATAGCCGCTGCCGGAGGGCTTGAGGTCGACCAGCACCGGTACATCGCGCCCGATCGCGTCGAATTCGGCCATGTCGAGCTTGCGTCCAAGCCGCCGGTAGAGGGCGGCGAGGTGCACGACTGCATTGGTCGAGCCGCCCATCGCCTGCAGCAGCACCAGGCCGTTGCGCAACGCCGCCGGCGTCAGCACTTCCGCCGTGGTGAGCCCGGTTTCCGTCATGGCCACGGCGGCGCGGCCGGTTTCTTCGGCCAGCCGGTGCCGCTCCGACGATGTTGCGGGGGCCGAGCCGGCCATGGGCAGCGCCAGCCCCATCGCCTCCATCAGCGTCGCCATGGTCGACGCGGTGCCCATCACGGTGCAGGTCCCCACCGAACTGGCGAGTCGTCCGTTGATCTGGGTGACCTCCTCCTCGTCGATCTGTTCGGCGCGATACTGCGCCCAGACGCGGCGGCAGTCGGTGCAGGCGCCCAGCCGCTCGCCGCGATGGTTGCCGGTGTCCATCGGGCCGGTCGGCAGCACGATGGCCGGCACTTCGCTGCTCGCCGCTGCCAGCACCTGGGCCGGAATGGTCTTGTCGCAGCCCCCGATCAGGATCACCGAATCCATCGGCTGGGCCCGCACCATCTCCTCGGTTTCCATCGCCATCAGGTTGCGCAGGAACATCGAGGTCGGCGATGCGAAACTCTCGTGGATCGACATGGTGGGAAACACCATCGGCATTCCCCCCGCCAACATGACGCCACGCTTGGCGGCCTCGATCAGTTGCGGCACGTTGCCGTGGCAGGGGTTGTAGTCCGAGTAGGTGTTGGTGATGCCCACGATCGGTCGGTCGAGCGCGTCGTCGGAATAGCCCATCGCCTTGATGAAGGCCTTGCGCAAGAACAGCGAGAAGTCCTGGTCGCCATAGCTCGTCAAACGTCTGCGAAGCCCGCGGGTCACACTGGTTCTCCTTGCCGCATCAGCGCGCGGCGTTGTCGGCCATTGGTACAGCCATTTGCCGGATTGTCAATAATATGACCTGGTGCCATGAATTCTGTCATTGCGAACCGCTGCTGTGTTGCCCTAATATGCGCGCCACAAGCGCGTCTTGGCATATCGCTTCGGCCACGGCGCAAGGCTCAATTATTGACAACGTGAGGTTTCGCAGGTGCGGGTAGGGATCGTCGGTGCCGGATGGGTCACCCAGTTTCACCTGCCTGCGTGGCAGCGCCTGCCCGGTGTGGAGGTGGTGGCCATCTGCGATCCGGACCCTGCGGCGCTCGCTGCGCGTGCCGATCGGCATGCGATCCCGCGGCGCTACGGGGAGATGGCGGAGATGCTGGCAGCGGGCGGCCTCGATGCGCTCGACATCGCGTCCCCGCGGCGTTTTCATGCCGCCCACGTGCTGGCCGGCGCGACAGCGGGACTGCCGATGCTGTGCCAGAAGCCGCTGGGCGTCGACCTCGCCGAGGCCGAAACGGTGGTGGCCCAGATCGGCACGCAGGTGCCGCTGATGGTGCACGAGAACTGGCGCTTCCGCCCCTGGTATCGCGAGTTGAAGCGCTGGCTCGAAGACGATGTCGTCGGCGAGGTGACATCGGTGCGGCTCGACTTCCACTCGAGCGGCATGATCGCGCGGCCCGAAGGCCGTCCGGCGCTGATCCGCCAGCCCTTCTTCCGCTCCGAGCGGCGCCTGCTGGTCATGGAGGTGCTGGTTCATCACCTCGATACGCTGCGCTTCCTGCTTGGCGAATTCGACCTGCGATCCGCCCGGCTCGGCCGCAGCAACGACGACATCGTTGGCGAAGACAGCGCCATCCTTGGCCTGTCGCGTCGCGAAGACGGCGTGCCGCTCACCGTTTCGGGCAACCTCGCCGCCCATGACGCGCCACCCGCCCCAGCCGACCAGATGTGGATCTGGGGCAGCCAGGGCACCATCCATGTCGACGGCTCGAACCTGCATCTGCTCGGGGCGAGGCCGCGGGCGCTCGCTTTCGATGCGGCGACCGGCTATCAGGCCTCCTATGACGCGGCGATTGCGCATTTCGTCGCCTGCCTCGCGGCAGGCCGGGCGTTCGAGACGGCCCCGGCAGACAATCTGGAGACGCTGCGCCTTGTGGAAGCTGCCTACGAGATGGGTGGATTTGTCCCGCAGCCATCGATCTGATGGGGCGACGTGCGGTGGCGGGAAACGACGGCGATGACAGACGGTGCTTACGACACGGACCTCGACGATGTGCGCATCGTGCGTGCGCTCGAGGAAGACATCATTTTCGGCCGGCTTGCGCCCGGAACGCGCCTCACCGAAGACTCGCTGCTCTCCCGCTTCCCGGTTACGCGCCATTTTGTGCGCCAGGCGCTGGTGCAACTCGAGCAGATGGGCATCGTCGTCCGCGAGCGCAACAAAGGCGCGACCGTCCGCACCCTGACCCCCGAGGAAGTGCAGCAGATCTATGCGGTGCGTGAGCTGGTGCAGCGGCAGGCGGCGCTGATGATCCCGCTGCCCGCGCCGCAAGACCTGATCGAGGATCTGCTGGTCATTCACGAGGAACACGGCCGCCACATCGAGAGCGGCTACCTGCGTGGGGTGCACGAGACCAATGACCGCTTTCACCTCAAGCTGTTCGGGGCCTGCGGCAACAAGTATCTGGTGCAGACCATCGAGCTCTACATGCGCTACAGCCTGCCGGTGCGCGCCAATTCCATGTCCGATCGCGGCGCACTCGACATTGCCCATAGCCAGCACAACCTGATGATCGACATGTTGTCGGGGCGGGACAACTGGGTGCTGGCGCAACTGTGCGTGGATCATCTGCAGCCGTCCAAGCGCCGCTATCTCGAATTCGTGGCGAGCTGACCGCGCCCCCCGGGGAGGAAAGGGGACGCGGCCGCTCATTCAGTATTCGATGCGGTAGAGGGAGACGCCCTGCCGCGGCAGGTGGGTGCTGAGCGTCGTCGTCCCGTTCGCCGCATCGAGCGAACCCGTCTCCAGCGTTTCGAGCTTGCCGGCCGCCTCGAGCTTGCTGAACGCCGCGCCGGTGATCTGTTGCGGTGAGCCCATCTCCTTCCACACCCGGTAGGCGTTGGAATGCTCGTGGTCCATGCGGAAGTGGGTGAAGCGGTGCCGGCCCGGCCTCAGCCCGGCAATTGCCACAGTCACGTTGGCGGCCCCGTCGACCACATCCTCGTCGTGGTAGTTCCAGACCAGGATGCTCACGCCCTTGTCGTCCCGAGTTGCCACCGCATTGACGTCGGGTTGTCCGCGGACGCCCTCGGTCATGATGGTTTCGATATCGATGGCGTGGTCGCTGTGCGTTTCCACCCATTCGCCGCCGAGCTTGCCCAGCATGCGGAAGCCGTTCAGTACGGCCTTGTCGACACCGTTGGTGGCGAGGTCGCGGAAGCCGTCGAACCACGGCTGCTCATCGAACATGAAGGCCCAGGTCACCGCGCCTTCGATGGTGATGCCGGCGCGTTGCGACAGTTCATAGGTCCTGAGCATGCTCTGCACCGCGTAGACGCCATAAAGCGGTCCGTTGCGATAGCCATTCTGCGGGAACACCCGGGCCGAGCAGGCGGCACAGCCCTCCGGGTCGGACTCGCCGAGAATCGCCGGCAGGTGCCTCAGCTTTGGGAACTCGTTCATGATGGCGAGGTTTTGCGCGATGTCGTTGAGCTGCTTGCCGAGCCCCATCTGGACATGGTCGCCCACCACCGTCGGCTGCCCCTTGGCGTGGAACGCCACGAAGTCGATCGGCGTGTCGTTGTCGGAGACGTATTGCAGGAACTCGCGCAGGAAGGTCGAGGCCTTCTCGTTCTTGAACGCGCCGCAGGTGTGCGGCCCGCCGACGCGCGCACCGGGAATGGCCGCCTTGATGGCCTTGGCCGTGGCCGCATACATGTCGCAGAATTCCCGGATTGACCCGGTCCAGTAGAGCCCGTCGGGCTCGTTCCACACTTCCCATGGCCAGCCGCGCACTGTGTCCTCGCCATAGCGGTCACACAGGTGCCGTGCCCAGGCCGTGATCAGCCGGCTCCACTTGTCGAGGTCATTGGGCGGCCATGCCCAGCCCGCCGTGATGCTGATCGAGCGGTCGGTCAGCGACCAGTTGTGGCGGTATTGTCCGTCGCAGCCGGACAGTGCCTCGGGCGTGAAGCCCACCTGCACGAACGGGATGTTGCCTGCCTCGACATAGGCATCGAAGATGCGGTCCATGATGGTCCAGTCGTAGACCGGGTTGCCGTCGGCATCCTCGCTGTAAGCGTTGGTCGAGCCCCACTTGAGCGCCGCCTTGCCGTCTCCCGAGGTGAGCAGGTTGTGCGTGCGCACGCGCGGCGGCTCCGGGCTGAGCTCGGTCAGCTCCCGCAGCAACTTTCGCCCGTTCTCGGTGTAGGTGTAGTTGGGCTCGTCGTAGCCGAACCAGTTCCACAACGGCCGGTACGCCCCGCGGCTCGCGCCCGCATCGACGTCGATACGGACGTCGTAAGTCGCTGTCATTGCTCTTCTCCACCCTGTTCCCGAGAGAATCCACCATAGCCTGATCGGCATGGATCGTCGACATCAACCCTACGTCGACGGATCGCTTTGTCAATAATGCGAAGGTGGAAATCCGGTCAATAGCCCATCAACCAGCACTTATCACCGAAGATGGGCACATCTTTGTCGATAATCTTGTTGCCCTTGCGGATGAAATTGTCGATAAAGGCCGCCGACCGGGCTGCGGGAGGAAAGCGTGGTGCCGTGTCATCGACAGGAGAACGGCGACGACGGCCCCGCGGCCAGCCGGCTTTCCGCCCATCATGGGAACAAGGAGGAACGACCATGCTGTTAAAGACGCTGGCCGCAGCCGCATTTGCCATCGCCGCCGCGGTGGTGCCGGCTGCCGCGCAGGACTTCATCGCGGGCATCCCGCGCAACGAGGCCCTCATCATCCAGGGACCCGCGGCGCAGAACGCCGAGTGGTTCAACCTGTGGGCGCCCGGTGGTGGTGCCTCCAACAATGGTCTGCAGCAGCTGACTGCCGACACCTTCTGGTTCATCAATCCCGAAGGCACCGGCGACGCCGCCTGGACCAATGCGCTGGCCGCCGACAAGCCGGTCTACAACGACGACTTCACCCAGCTGACAGTGAAGCTGAAGGAAGGCATCTACTGGAGCGACGGCGTCGAATTCACCGCCGACGACGTGGTGTACACGGTCAATACCCAGATCGAGCATCCCGGCATGGGCTGGAGCGCGCCGTTCACGGTGAACGTGGCCAGCGTCGAGGCGCCTGACCGCAACACTGTGGTGTTCAACCTCAAGGCCCCCAACTCGCGCTTCCACACCTTGTTCACGGTGCGCTGGAACGCGGCCTGGATCATGCCCAAGCATGTGTTCGAGACCGTCGACGATCCGCTGACCTATAACGCCAATCCGCCCGTCTCGCTGTCCGCCTACATACTTCACAGCCACGATCCGGCGGGCAATTGGGTGATCTGGAAGCTGCGCGACGACTGGCAGCGCACCTCGATCGGCATGACGCTGAGCGAGGCGCCCAAGGTGAAATACGTGGTCTATCGCAACGCCGGCAACCCGGACGCCCGCGTCATCGAGCAGCTCAACCACAATCTCGACGTCATCAACGACATCGCCCCCGAGGGCATGTTCACCATCGCCCGCGATGCCAGCGACAATACCGCCACCTGGTTCCCGGGCTTCCCCTTTGCCCATCCCGATCCGACGCTGCCTTCGGTGCTGTTCAATCATCAGGTCGCGCCGTTCGACAACAAGGATGTGCGCTGGGCGCTCGCCATGATGATTGACATCCGCGCGGTGGCGCTCGGCTCCTATCGCGGCGCTGCCAACCTCGCCGCGCTGTCGACACCGCCGACCGGTACGGCCATCGTCGACTACTACCAGCCGATGCAGGAGTGGCTGGGCAATTACGAACTCGACACCGGCGCCCGCAAGATCAAGCCGTATGACGGGACTGTTTCCGAGCAGATCGCCGCCCTCGTCCGTCCGCAATGGGGCGACGACATCCCGTCCGATCCGGACCAGCTGAAGGCCATGTTCGGCTATGGCTGGTGGAAGCAGGACCTGCAGGCTGCCAAGGAACTTCTGGAGAAGGCCGGCTTCACCAAGCAGGGCAACCAGTGGATGAAGCCCGATGGTACGCCCTTCACCGTCAAGCTGATGGTTGAAGGCGACAACATCCCGACGCTTGCCCGTGCCGGCACGATCATTGCCCAGCAGTGGTCGATGGAAGGCGTCCAGACGACCGTCGACGTTGCGGGCCCGACCAACGGCCAGCGCCTCGGTGCGGGCGACTATGAAGTCGCCATCTACTGGACCGTGGAGACCTGGGGCGGTCACCCCGACCTCAGCTTCTTCCTCGAGAGCTACCACTCGGCCTTCATCAAGCAGCCGGGTGAGGTGCAGCCGCCCCGCAATCTGCAACGCTGGAGCGATCCGCGCCTCGACGCGATCATCGAAGCCAACCGCAAAGTGGCATTCGACTCGCCCGAGGTGGTCCAGCTGGGCATGGACTATCTCAAGCTCGCGGTCGAGGAGATGCCGTTCATTCCCCTGATGGCCTACAACAAGTTCGCTCCGTTCGACACGACCTACTGGACCGGTTTCCCGAGCGCGGCCAATCCGTACTCGGCCTCCGGACCGTTCTGGTCGAACCTGCGCTACATGATCGTGGCCCTGCAGCCGAACCCGAACGCGCCCGCTGCGCAGTAGCCGAAAGCGAGGGCGGGGACTGTTTCCCCGCCCTCACCACTCTCTCTCAAGAGCGGATTGCAGATGGACGGCTTCGCCAAGTATCTGGCCCGGCGCTTCTTCCAGTTTTTCCTCGTGATCTTCCTGGGCGTGTCGCTGGCCTTCCTCATCACCAAGCTGTCCCCGGTCGATCCGGTTGAGCAGTCGGTGGCGCTGATGACCAATTTCGGCGCCACGGATCCGCGCGCGGTGGACCTGATGCGCTCCGCCCTCAAGGAACTCTACGGCCTTGAGGGCTCGCTGCTCGAGCAGTACTTCTCGTTCTGGGGGCGCGTGCTGTGCGGCGATTTCGGCCCCTCGCTCTCGTCCTTTCCCACCCCGGTGATGTCGCTGATCATGGCGGCGCTGCCCTGGACCATCGGCCTGCTGACGCTGGCGCTGGCCTTCTCCTGGTCACTGGGCAACCTCCTCGGCGCGCTCGCCGGCTATTACCGCAGCAACCTGCTGCTCAAGCTCGCGGGCGCCGCGGTGATGGCGCTGCATCCGGTTCCTGCCTACATCATCGGCCTGATGCTGCTGCTCTGTTTCGGCTTTATCTGGCCGCTGCTGCCGATCTCGGGTGGTGCGCAAATGAACCTGCAGCCCGCCTTCAGTCTCGAATACATCCGCTCGCTGATCATCCACGGCACCCTGCCGGCGCTCACCCTCGTGCTGGTAGGGATCGGCAGCTGGTTCATCTCCATGCGCTCCCTGGTCTCCAACATCGTCACCGATGACCACGTCGTCTATGCGGAGCTGGGCGGCGTCGCCTCCGGCAAGATCTTCAGCCAGTACGTGGCGCGCAACGCGCTCCTGCCGCAACTGACCGGTCTCGCGCTGAGCCTCGGCAACGTCTTCGGCGGCGCCGTCATCACCGAGTTCCTGTTCAACTATCCCGGCGTCGGGCGCCTGCTCATCCAGGGCATCTATCGTGGCGACTATTCGCTCGTCCTCGGCGTCACCACCATGTCGATCATCGCCGTCGCCGTGGCGGTGTTCATCATCGATCTCGTTTATCCGCTTATCGACCCGCGCGTGAGGCTGGGCTGACCATGTTCAAGATTCTGCGTGACCTGCTGCGCTACAATATCGAGTTCGCCATCGGTTTCGTTCTGACCTTCGGCATCGTGCTGTTCGCCCTGGCGCATTTCTCGGCTCCGCTGCCCGATACGGCGATCTACCTCCTGCCGCCGGACATGCCGCCTTCTGCCCAGTACTGGTTCGGCACGACCTCGCGTGGCCAGGACGTGCTCTGGCAGATGAGCTCGGCCATCTGGAACACCATGCTGTTCGGCCTCACCGTAACCATCCTCAGTCGCCTGTTCGCGCTCGCCGTCGGCATGGTCTCCGGCTACCTCGGCGGCAAGTGGGACGAGGCGCTGATGACGATCAACGACACCATGATCGCGCTGCCCAACATCCCGATCCTGCTCCTCGTCTACTTCGTCATGCGTGACCAGATGAGCTGGCCCATTCTGGCGCTCACTGCGGCGCTGCTGGGCTGGAACTATGACGCGCGGCTCGTCCGCTCGGTGACCCTCAGCCTGCGCAACCGCGAGTTCACCCGGCACGCCGTGTTCGCCGGCATGAGCGTCTGGCAGATCCTCGTACGCCAGCATCTGCCCTATGTGATGCCGGTCATCTTCTTTACCGCCATGAACAACCTGATCTGGGCCATCGGGCTCGAGGTGACGCTTTCGGTGCTCGGCTTTTCCGACATCAACCGTCCCACCATCGGCGGGATGATCTACTGGGCCAACCAGCATCAGGCGATCATTGCCGGCATCTGGTGGTGGATCACCTTCCCGATCGCGGCCGTGGTGGTGCTGTTCCTCGGCCTGTTCCTGCTCGCCATCTCGGTCAACGAGTATATCGATCCGCGCAGCCGCCTCAGCCGGATGGGAGTGTGAGAATGCTCGATACAGCTCCCGCCAGCGCAACGGCCAGGACGCAACCGGTGCTCAGGGTCGAAGGCCTCAAGGCGTATTACCAGATGAACTATTTCGGCGTGCAGCGCGAAGTGCGGGCCGTGGACGACATCACGCTGACCATCGGCCGCAACGAGATCTACGGCATTGCCGGGGAGTCCTCGTCGGGCAAATCGTCGCTGATCAAGACCATCGCCGGCGCCATCACGCCGCCGCTGCGGGTCGTGGGCGGTTCGGTGAAGTTCGATTTCGATGACCGGACGGTCGACGTCTACGCGTCGCCCCGCGAGATCAAGTCGGCGCGCTGGCGCAACCTCAGCTACATCATGCAGGGCTCGATGAACGTGCTGAACCCGGTGCGCCGGGTGAAGCACTCGTTCCACGATTTCGCTTTCCGGCACATGGGCCTGTCCGAGGAGGCGTTCCGGCAGCGCGTCGGGACGCACCTCAGGCGCATCGGGCTCGATCCGCGCGTGCTCGAGTCCTTTCCGCACCAGCTCTCGGGCGGCATGCGCCAGCGCCTCACCATTGCACTGGCCACCGTGTGCGAGCCCGAGTTCATCATCGCAGACGAACCGACGACCGCGCTCGATGTGCTGGTGCAGCAGGACGTGCTGGCGCTGATCAAGGATGTGCAGCAGCGCATGGGCGCTTCGATCATCTTTGTGACCCACGACATGACGGTGCACGCGGCCATCGCCGATCGAATCGGCATTGTCTATGCCGGGCGCCTGGTGGAGGAGGGGCCGACGGGCGATGTGTTCGGCCGGCCGCAGCACCCTTATACTGCGCACCTCATCGCCAGCCTGCCGCGCATCGGCGACACGCGCACGCGCAAGGCGCTGCCCGGCAAGCCGCCCAATCTTGCCGATCCGCCCCCCGGCTGCCGGTTCCACCCGCGCTGCCCGCTGGCGATCGATCGATGCAAGTCCGAGAATCCGCCGCTGGTCGCCCGCCAAAGCGGCCGCGTCGCCTGCTGGCGCGCCGGGGAGGTGGAAGCCCCATGACCGCGCTTCTCGAATTGAGCAATGTCTGCAAGGACTATCGCATCGGTGGCTTTCTCGACCGCTCCACCCTCAATGCCGTGAAGAATGTCAGCTTCACCGTCGAGGCGGACCGGCCGGAAATCTTCACCATCGTGGGCGAGTCCGGCAGCGGCAAGACCACGACCGCACGGATGATTCTGGGCAACGAGGTGCCCACCAGCGGCACCCTGCGTTTCCTGGGCAAGGACATTGCCGCCATCCGCTCGCGCCGCGACCGGCTGGCCTTCATGGCCAAGGCACAGCCCATCTTCCAGAATCCGTTCGAGGCGTTCAATCCTCTGACAACGCTCGACTACTTCCTGTTCACCACCGCCCGCCGCTTTCTCGGGCTGAAGGACCAGGCCGCGGTCGATGCCGCCGTCGACCGGGCGCTCAACCAGGTCGGCCTGACCCTCGCCGAGGTCCGTGGCCGCTACTCGCACGAGTTGTCGGGCGGCCAGCTGCAGCGCATCGCCGTGGCCCGGGCGCTGATCCCCGATCCCAAGCTGATTGTCGCCGACGAGCCCGTGTCGATGGTCGATGCCTCGCTGCGCATGTCGATCGTCAATCTGTTCCGCGAATTGCGCGACCGGCTCGGGGTGTCGATCATCTACATCACGCATGACCTTTCGACGGCCTTCTACATTTCGGACCGCGTGATCATCATGCACCGCGGCGAGGTGGTGGAAGGCGGGGACGCAAAGACCGTGCTGGGCAGCCCCACGCACAGCTATTCGCGAGCGCTGCGAAACGCCGTCCTGCCCCCCGATCCCGTCGCCGCGCGGGCCATCATCGCGGCAAAGCTTGCCGATGCCCGGATCGCGGGGTCCGCGGGCGCCTAGATCATTTCACCGTTTGGTAGAAGCGGCGAAATGTTCCAAGTCTTTGTTCTGTCGCGCTTTCAGGAAAAGTCTGCAACTTTTCCTGAAAACGCTCTAGCGGCCGAACCGCCGGCCGGCTGAGGCGCACTGCTGCATTGTCGGCCTGTCGTCAGGCAGCCTGCGGTGGCGGGTTCTTGGCTGCTGTGCGGCCTCGCGGAGAACAGAGCCGGGCGATGCCTGCGGACTTCGCGGTTTCTGTCATTTGGGGGATGGTAGCGGAGGAGGGATTTGAACCCCCGACACACGGATTATGATTCCGCTGCTCTAACCAACTGAGCTACTCCGCCCCGGTTTCGCCCGTTGCGGGGCGAGCGGGCAAGGCCCGCGGCGCGGCGCCTTATTAGGTGTGGGGGCGGTGGGTGTCAAGCGGCGGCGGGGGCGCTGGCGCGTGGTCCGGGCGCGAAACGCTACCGGCCGCCTCCGGCCCTGTCACAATGCCCTGATGCCGGCGCAATTGCGTGTCTGGATCGCAGCTCCTCGAGGGGGGTAAGCTCGCGCAGGGCTCTGCAGACAGGCGCTCGGGCCACTGTGTCGGCATTCACTATTGCTGAGGACTTGGCAACGACTTGGTCGAACGTGGCGTTCATTTCTGCTTGTCTTTTGGGCATTAACTGTTCCTTTACCACGGGTTTGGGAGTGAACCCGCCCCGTGCTAGCTCTTCCGCCCGACGATGCGACGGGCATTCTTGCTGCAACCACTGGCGGTAGCGACTTGGCAGAACAGAACATCGAACATCGCGGCATGCTGGCCGGCGCGGCGGCGGACAACCTTCGGGTGTCCAGTCGTGTCGGGCTGAGTGCAGGCATTGCCCTCGTCGAGGGGCTGGCGGCGGCATTGCTGCTGCTTGGCGTGGCTATCGGGTACCATGCGCTGGTGCTGAAGGCGCCGGCGGCTCGGCTGCCGGTCGCATTCTACCTCGAGTACGGCCTCACCGTGGGCCTGATCTACGCGGTCTTTTCGGCCATGGCGACGGCGCGGCTGCTGGATCGGTCGCGCTCGCAGGTGGCTATCCTGACCGACGCGGCGGCGGGCTGGACCGCGGCCTTTGGCGGCGGACTGCTGCTGGCGTTCCTCGCGGGGTCGGCGGGCGACCTGTCGCGCGTTTCTCTCACAGTGGCCTTTGCCGGCGGGCTGCCGGCCATGCTGATGCTGCGCAGCGCGCTGCATGGCCGGCTGATGGCAAGGATTCGCTCTGGGCAGTTGCACTATCATCGGGTCGCGGTGGTCGGTGGCCGCGACGAGGTGCTGCGCTTCCTCGTCAACGGGCGCCTCGCGCAGTCGGGTTACCAGCTGGCCGGTACACTCTATCGCGAAGAGGCGATGGCCGATGATGGTGGGCTCGATGCTGCTGCAGTGGTGGCCGCGGCGCGGCGCTGGGTGGCCGCCGGTGTCGAAAACGTCATCGTCGTGGGCGATGTCGGTGATGTGGACGGGCTCGACCGGCTGTCCTCCGAGCTCAAGCGCTTCGCGCTCAACGCCATCTGCGCGCCGGCGACGGCCAATACCGCTTTCAAGTATATCGATGTGGTGCCAGTGGGCAGCAACAATGCCCTGAGGTTCCTGCGCAAGCCGATGGGCGACTGCGCCGTGCTCGCCAAGCGGGCCTTCGACCTCGCGGGAGCGAGCTTTGGACTGGTTCTGCTGGCGCCACTGCTGGCGCTGGTGTCGCTCGCCATCGCGCTCGATAGCCCCGGCCCGATCATCTACCGGCAGGAACGGCGGGGCTTCAACGGCGAGAGCTTTCACATCTGGAAGTTCCGGTCGATGCGCGTCACCGAGCCCGGCTCGGCGATGAAGCAGGCGGAAAAGGATGATGACCGCATTACCGCGGTCGGCCGTGTCATCCGTCGGTTGTCGATCGACGAGTTGCCGCAACTGATCAATGTGCTGCGCGGCGAAATGAGTCTGGTTGGCCCGCGGCCGCATGCGGTTGCGCATGACAATGAGCTGGCCGAACAACTGGCGAGCTATGCGCATCGCCAGCGCATCAAGCCGGGAATCACTGGCTGGGCCCAGGTCAATGGCTTCCGCGGCGAGACCAAGACCTTCGCCCAGGTCGAGGGCCGGACGCTCTGCGACCTTTACTATGTGGACAACTGGTCGCTTCTGCTCGACTGCTGGATCATCCTGCTGACGGTGTTCTCCCCCAAGTCCGGCCGCAATGCCTTCTAGCCTGCGGTTGCCGGCGGGCCGGCAGGTGCTGGTAGCGGCCGCGTGGCTGTCGCTGGCTGCCATCCTGCTGTCGACGGTCGTCCCGATCGAGCTGCGGCCGCATAGCCCGTTGTCGGCCAACTGGGAGCGGCTGCTGAGCTTTCTTGCCGCCGGGCTGCTGTTTTCCCTGGCCTATCCGCGACGCCTGCTGCTGGTCATCGTCCTGATGGTGGGAGCGGCCGTCGGGTTCGAAGTGCTGCAGCTTTTCGCCGGCACGCGGCACGCCCATGTTCGCGACATGATGGTGAAGCTCCTTGGTGGCGGCGTGGGGATCGGGCTGGGGGCTCTAATGACGTCGCTGTTGTGGTGGCGTCGCCGCTGATGCGGCGCGGGTCCACACCATCTGATCAATTGGTCGCACTTCGCCCAAAAAAAGTGCACGGGCGCCTTGAACCGAACGCAAATCGGGGCGAATAGTACATTATTCAATTGGTTCGATCGGGCCCGGTCCCAGCCCCATGCGGCGGGACGGCAGAACATCATGTCTGGATTTGAGGATTGAGTAGTCCCACAGGGGTCGGCGCTTACCCGCGCGGCGACGCGTTCACACATGTCGAAGCTGCGCAGCGCGGGCGCGGGCTCAATACGCTGTGGCGCATCATGGTGCTGACCATGCGCCACCCTTGGCAGGTCACTGTCACCATCCTCTCGACCATCATCGCCTGCGGCATGCAGCTGGCGATACCGCCACTGCTGGGCCAGGCTGTCGATCTCGCCGAGGGCGTGCTCGATGGTGGGGCAGGGACGGTGGCGGCGCTGTGGACCACGGCGTGGCTGCTGCTGCTGCTCGCCATCGGGCGCGGCATCTTCACCATGCTGCACAATTACTATGGCGAGGCCGTCGGCCACCACACCGCCTACGAGCTGCGGCTCGCCGTCTACGAGAAGATCCAGCGCCTCAGTTTTTCCTACCATGACCGCGTCCATACCGGCGACCTGATCACGGTGGGTATGCTCGATCTCGAGGGCGTCAGGATGTTCTTTGCCACAGGCGTGCTGCGCGTCGTCCTGCTCGGCATCCTGATCGGTGTTGGCGCCTATATGCTGATCAGCATCGACCTGGTGCTGGGGCTGCTGGCGCTGAGCTTTGCGCCATTCGTGGGCTGGAATTCGTCTCGCACGCAGCTCACTCTGCGCGCCACCTGGCTGACATTGCAGGAAATGCTGCAGAATCTCAGCAGGGTGATGGAGGAAAACCTCGGCGGCATCCGCGTCGTCCGGGCCTTTGCCGGCCAGAAGCACGAGATGGACAAATACCAGCACGCCTCCGACGAGGCGCTGCGGCTGGCGCATGAGCGCGTCAATATCCGCGTGCGCAGCACGTCGTGGATGAACCTCTCATTCTTCGCCTCGATGTGCCTCGTGCTGCTGATCGGCGGCGAGAAGGTGCTGGCCGGCGAGATGAGCGTGGGCACGCTGGCGAGTTTTCTCACCTTCATGACCATCCTGCAGATGCCGGTGCGCCAGCTCGGCCTCCTGGTCAATTCCTTTGCGCGGGCGTCCACCTGCGGCAACCGGCTGTTTGCCTTCCTCGATCTCGACATCGAGATCAAGGATGAGCCGGGCGCGCAGCCGCTCAAGCTGACCGAGGGCACGCTGCGCTTCGAGAATGTCGATTTCGCCTATCCCAGCGCGCCGTTCCGTCCAGTGCTGCGCGGCATTTCGTTTGAGGCAAAGCGCGGCGAGACCATCGGCATCGTCGGCCAGCCCGGCTCGGGGAAGTCGACCATCGCCCACCTGATCCCGCGCTTTTACGATGTCACCGGCGGCCGGGTCACCATCGATGGCCAGGATGTGCGCTCGCTGAAGCTCGGCAGCCTCCGGCAGGCGGTGGCCGTGGTGCAGCAGGACTCGTTCCTGTTCACCACCAATATCGAGAACAACATCGCCTATGGCGACCCCTGGGCGAAGGAAGCCCGCATCGCCCGCGCCTCCGAGTTCGCCCAGCTGCACAACTACATCATGGGCCTCCCCACCGGCTACGAGACGATCGTGGGCGAGCGCGGCGTGTCGCTCTCGGGCGGGCAGCGCCAGCGCCTCAACATCGCGCGCTCGCTGATGCTCAGGCCCGCCGTGATGGTGTTCGACGATTCGACCGCCGCCGTGGACGCCGGCACCGAACAGCGCATCCGGCAGGCGATGAAGCGGTTCGCGAAGGATCGCGTCACCATCGTCATTTCGCATCGGTTGAGCTCGCTGATGCATGCCGACCAGATCCTCTTCATCGAGGATGGGGTCATTGCCGAGCAGGGCACCCATGAGGAACTGCTGGCGCTGGGCGGCCGCTATCGCGCGCTCTACGACCTGCAGGTCAAGCCCGGCGACGACCAGCTGGAGGCCGCAGAATGACCGAAGCCGCACTCAATGCCGATGACGACAGCGAAGACCGCCGCCGCCGGCCACCCCGTGCCGTGGTCGGCTCCAGCCTCGACCGCGAGGAAGAGGTGTTCGGCAAGGCCTATGATCCCCGCATCGTCAGGCGCATCTGGGCCTATGTGAAGCCCTATCAGGTGCAGATCTACGTCTCGGTCGGCGCGGTGCTGATCTTCACGCTGACCCAGCTTGCCATACCGCTGATCATCCGCTTTGCCATCGATAACGGCATGGCGGCGGGCGGCGGTGGTCGGGTGGTGCTTTACTGGGCGGTGACCGGGTTCTTTGCCACCATCCTCGTCAATTCGGCGGCCAGCTGGGTGCAGGAGTCGGTCGTCGGCAAGGCGGCCGAGAACGTGCTGTTCGACATGCGCCGCGCCATGTTCGCGCACTTGCAACGGGTGTCGCTGAGCTGGATGGACAAGACCGAAGTCGGCCGGCTGATGTCCCGCCTGATGGGCGATGTGAACTCCATGCAGGAGTTCCTTGAAACCTCGGTGCTTTCCGTCGGTGACATCGTCCTGCTGTTCGGCATCATCGCGGTGCTGCTCTGGCTCGATCCGGTGCTGGGTGCCATCACCATGGCCACCATGCCGGTGCTGTTCATCGTGCGGCTGTTCTGGCTGCCGCCGGCCAAGGTCAGCTTCATGGCGGCGCACCACACCAATTCGTCGGCCAATGGCGCGCTTGCCGAGGGCATCAATGGTGTGCGGACGGTGCAGAGCCTCGATCGGCAGCGCGTGAACTTCGACCTCTACGAAGAAAAGGCCCGCGCCAATCTCAAGGCGCATCTGCGCGCCGCCAAGTTCGCCCAGGTGATGGTGCCGATCGTCGATACGCTCACCGGCATCTCGATGGCGACGGTCATCGTCGTCGGAGGCCAGATGGTGCTCAACCACCAGGTCGATGTCGGCGTGATGGTGGCGTTCCTGTTCTACATCCAGCGCTTCTTCGACCCGATCCGCTCGCTGACCATGCAGTATTCGGTGTTCCAGCGCGCCATGAGCTCGGGCACCCGCATCGTCGAAGTGCTCGATGTGCCGGTCAGCATCGAGGACAAGCCGGATGCCGTGGCGCTGACCCGCGACATGGATGGCTCGGTCGAGTTCAAGAACGTGGTTTTCGGCTACCGCAAGGATCAGCCGGTGCTCAAGAATGTCAGCTTCCGGGTCAATCCGGGGGAGACGGTGGCGCTGGTCGGCCCAACGGGTTCGGGCAAATCCAGCTGCATGTCGCTCGTGCACCGCTTCTACGACGTCTGGGACGGCTCGGTGACGGTCGGCGGCCACGACGTGCGCGACGTCACCCAGGACTCGCTGGGCCAGCAGGTGGCCATGGTGCTGCAGGAGCCGTTCCTGTTCACCGGTACGGTGCTGGAGAACATCCGCTACAACAAGGAAGATGCAACGCGTGAGCAGGTGATCGAGGCTGCCAAAGCGGTTGGCGCACATGATTTCATCATGTCGATGGCCGATGGCTATGACACCAAGCTCGAGCAGCGTGGCGGCAACATCTCGCTCGGCCAGCGCCAGCTGATCAGCTTTGCGCGGGCGCTGGTCGCCGATGCCAAGATCCTCGTCCTCGACGAGGCGACCGCCAGCATCGACAGCTACACCGAAATGCTGATCCAGCGGGCCTTGAAGAAGCTGCTCGAAGGCCGCACCGGCCTCGTCATCGCCCACCGCCTTGCGACGATCCGCGGGGCCGACCGCATCATCGTGTTGCAGAACGGCGAAATGCTGGAGAGCGGCAACCACGATGAACTGATGGAGCAAAAGGGGCTTTATTCGCGGCTCTACACCATGAACTATTCGAGCTTCGACGACCTGCCCGAGAACGCCGAAGACATGGCCGCGACGGTCGTAGGCAAGGCGACTTAGTTCCGCAACCGGGCCCAGCCCGCCCCTGCGCTGGCGACGGCGCCAAGTCCAACAGGAAGCAGCAGCATGGCAACCCACCACACGCTCAATGACGGGACCACCTTGCCGATGGTCGGCCTTGGCACCTATGCGCTCCGGGGCCTCCCGGGCGCGGAGGCGATGGCCGAGGCCCTCCGCAAGGGTTACCGTTTGCTCGACTCGGCCGTGAACTACGAGAACGAAGGCGCTGTCGGCCAGGCCGTCCGGCTGTCTGGCGTTCCGCGCGAGCAGATCCGCGTGACCTCAAAACTGCCCGGCCGGCACCACAAGAAGCCCAATGTCACCTGGTGCATCGAGGAATCGGTGCAGCGCATGGGGCTAGACTATATCGACCTCTACCTGATCCACTGGCCGAACCCGAGCCAGGAACTGTTCGTCGAGGCCTGGGAAGGGATGATCGAGGCGCGCGAGCGCGGCCTCGTCCGCTCCATCGGCGTGTCGAACTTCCTGCCCGAGTATCTCGACGAGCTTATCGCGAAAACCGGGGTCGCGCCGAGCGTCAACCAGATCGAGTTGCATCCCTACTTCAACCAGGCCGAGCAGCGCGCCGCCGACAAGGCGCGCGGTGTCCTCACCCAGGCTTGGACCCCCATCGGCAAGGGTACCGCGCTTCTCGCCGAAGGCGTCATCGTCGATATCGCCAACAAGCACTCCCGGACGCCTGCGCAAGTGGTGCTCCGCTGGCACCTGCAACTGGGCGTGCTGCCGATCCCGAAATCGGCAACGCCGGCGCGCCAGGTCGAGAATCTCGGTGTCACCGATTTCCAGCTCGACGATGCCGACATGGCCGCCATCGCGACGCTCACCCGCGTCAATGGCCGGCTATTCGATGGCGATCCGCGCACGCACGAGGAATTCTGAGGGGACGCCTAGTCCCGCTCCCCGGATCGTTTTGGCCCGGCTGCCGAATGTAGCTGGGCCATATGTGCCTCGACATAGTCCTCCACGCTGGGCACGGCCAGCTCGAACCCGACGCGCACGATCACCAGCATGATCAGCGCCGCCTGCGCGCCGAGAAGGATGACGAGAAAGCCGCCGCCGATGATGGCCAGTTGCATCACGACGATGCGGAAATAGAAGCCGATCAACTGCCGGTCGACGTTGTCGCGCTTGCGCAGGGCCTCGATCGCGATCAGCGCTCGAATGATGAACAGCCCCGCAAGGGGCAGCCAAAGCCTGCCGTCAAGCACCAGGGCCACGAGGCTGGCCGTATCGACAGCATCGCCGGTCATTATCTCCATGCCGAAGACACCCTGCAGGAAGAACAGGTGCACGAACATGAAGATGCCGGCATGGGCCAGCACGAACAGCGCCATGCCGATGCCGGTATGGGCGGGATGGGCAGGGCTTGAGAACAGCCGGATGGACTGCTTGGGCATCGCGGCGACGACCAGCACGGTCCAGATGCCGATGATCAGCGTTTCCAGCCAGTAGAGGATCAGCAGCGAATAGGCGTTCCAGCCATAGAACCAGACGCCCAGCAGCATCAGCAGGTGGAAGCCGATGGTGACCAGCGTGTCTCGGTCCGGACGAAACGGCATGGGAACTCCCGGCGGCCGGTCAGGTGACGCGCCCAGCGCGCCGCAGGACGGCTAGCTTAATGGTTTTGATCGACCTTTCGAGTTTGGAACGGGATCGGCATGGCCGAAAGGCCGGTGCCGGTCGCATCGGTGCTTGCCCACACAAAATGTCCGTTCGGATCTGCGGTGGGCGGATGGTGCCGGTGCCAATGCTGCGGCGGCCGTGTTCGCCCGACTACACCGTTGCCGTGATCTCGTCGGTGTCGCTGATAATGTTGAGATAGCCTTCGGACATCTCGACGCCGCTCTCGAGCTCCTCGAACAGCAGGAAGCTCTGCAGGCGCTCCAGCAGAAACCCGCCGACGCGTCGCTGCGGCCCCTGCCGTGGCACGTAGTAATGCTGGTAGAACACGTCCCAAGCGGCCACCAGCAGTCTCATGTGCCCGATCAGCAGCTGCGGGCGCATGATGCCGAGCGAGGGTGAAGGGAAGTGCTGGTTGAGGCTGAGGAAGTGCTGCCGCCGCTTTCGGTCGAAGCCGTCGACTTCGGCGAGTGCCATCGCGAAGCAGGCGATATCTTCGGCCGGGTGCAGGTCGGCGTACTGACCCGAGAGGGTCTTGCGAAGGGCTGCAAGTGGGCAAACCAGACGTGTCCCCGCGAGCGCCCGCAGGTCCGACTTGCCGGGGAACAGGCCGGGCGCCTCTATGGGTCGCGTGGCATAGGCAAAGGGCAGGTTGCTGCTGATCCGGAGCGGCCGCTCAACCCCGAGGAAACGCCGGTACTGCATGACGTAAATGTCATCATCGGCTCCCTCCTGTTCCAGCATGTCGGCGAGGGCCCGCAATTGCGTGTACTCGGCAACGATCCGGCCATCGAAGCCCGGACCGTACTTGTCGTCCGGCACATGCAGGTTGTTGAGGCCAGCGACCGCATTGGGCGTCACGAAGGTGTAGTCATGGGCGAGCTGGAAGGCCGGAGGCTTGTGGCCAATGCAAAACAGGCGCATTTGGAAAATTCCCTATCTCGGGGTCGCTCAGGCAATCTGCTCAGTGCTAGCGGCTTTGCCTCGGTTGTTCCATCCATCACATTTTGCCCACATAATTCAGACAGGCGTGCTGGCTGCTAAGGGGGACGTCCATGGAATCCTTGAGCGAGCTTCGCGCCCGCATCCGCGCCATGCTGCTGGCCGACGAGGCCGAGGCGGGCCATCGGCTGACAGCTGAAGCCGGGCTGGATCAAGACGCGCGCGCTGCAGTGGTGGCCCGGGCGGCGGAACTGGTCGAGAAGGTGCGTGCCGAGCCGCCTGCGAACATGCTCGAGTCGTTTCTCTCCGAGTATGCGCTCTCCAGCCATGAGGGCGTGGCGCTGATGTGCCTTGCCGAGGCGCTGCTGCGCGTGCCCGATGCCGACACCATCGATGCGCTGATCGAGGACAAGCTTGCCGATGCGCGCTGGCTCGATCACCTCGATGGCGGCAACGCACCGCTGGTCAATCTCTCCACCCTGGCACTGACCCTGACCGGCGAGGTGCTGCGCGATGGCGGCGCCGGCATTTCCGGGCTGATCAAGGGCTTCGTGCAGCGGCTGGGCGAGCCGGTGATCCGCTCGGCCGTGGTCAAGGCGATGAAGATCCTTGGCGGCCAGTTCGTCCTCGGCCGCGATATCGAGGAGGCGACCAAGCTCGCCCGTCGTTACGAAAAGGACGGTAACACCTTTTCCTACGACATGCTGGGCGAAGCCGCGCGCACCGAGGCCGATGCCCGTCGCTATCGCGCCGCCTATGCCGAAGCCATTGCCGTCCTCGCCACCCGGGCTGCCGCTGGCAGCGTACGCGACAATCCGGGCGTGTCGGTCAAGCTCTCGGCGCTGCATCCGCGCTACGAGTACAGCCAGCGTGATCGCGTCATGGACGAGCTGGTCGAGCGAGTCCGGGCGCTGGCGCTGATGGCGCGCGGCGCCAATATGGGTTTCAACATCGATGCCGAAGAGTCCGACCGGCTCGACCTGTCGCTCGATGTCATCGCCGCGGTCCTTGCCGATCCGCGGCTCGCCGGCTGGGATGGGTTCGGCGTCGTGGTGCAGGCCTATGGACCGCGCACCGGCGCGGTGATCGACTGGCTGGCGGCGCTGGCGCAGGGCCTCGACCGGCGCCTGATGGTGCGGCTGGTCAAAGGGGCGTATTGGGACACCGAAATCAAGCGCGCCCAGGTGCTGGGGCTCGATGGCTTTGCGGTGTTTACCTCAAAGGCGCTGACCGATGTCAGCTACATCGCCAATGCGCGGAAGCTCCTGAAACGCGCCGACCGGCTCTACCCGCAATTTGCCACCCATAATGCCCACACCGTCGCTGCCGTGCTCGCCATGGCGCGCGAGCTCCGGATCGAGCCGCACCGCTTCGAGTTCCAGCGCCTGCACGGCATGGGCGAGCGCCTGCACGATTTGGTCAGCGCCGAGGCCGGCACCCGCACCCGCATCTATGCGCCGGTCGGGCAGCATGCCGACCTGTTGGCCTATCTGGTGCGGCGGCTGCTGGAGAACGGCGCCAATGGCAGCTTCGTGCACCAGATCGCCGATCACGAGGTGCCGGCTGCGGTGGTCGTGGCAGATCCGTTTGCGGCCTTGCCGACGCAACGCCGTCTCGCGACCGGCGCCGACCTGCACTTGCCGCGCCGCAACGGCAAGGGCTTCGACCTGACCGATCCGCTGGGGCTCGACGCGCTGCTGGCGGAGCGTGACCGCTTCAGCCCGGATAACAAGCGCTGGTTCGCGGCGTCCTCGGCCCTGGTTTCCGGCGAGTATGGCGAGAAGTTCGAGATCGTCAGCCCCGCAACGGGCCAGCCGGTCGGCGAGGCCATTGGCGCCGGGCCCAAGACCATCGAGCTTGCGCTGGCCCGGGCGCGCGAAGCCGTCGCCGACTGGGTGGCGCATCCGGTGTCCGAACGGGCGACGCTGCTCCGCCACATTGCCGACCTCTATGAGCGCAATGCCGCCGAGTTCTTCGCGCTACTGGCGCGCGAGGCCGGTCGCACCTTGCCCGACGCCGTGTCGGAACTGCGCGAGGCTGTCGACTTCCTCCGCTTCTACGCCGACGAGGCCGAGCGCTATGGTGCGCGCGAGCCACTCGGTGTCGTCGCCGCCATCTCGCCATGGAACTTCCCGCTGGCGATCTTCACCGGCCAGATCGCGGCGGCGCTGGCTGCCGGCAATGTCGTCATCGCCAAGCCGGCCGAGACCACGCCGCTGATCGCCGCCCGCGCCATCGCGCTGATGTACGAGGCGGGGATCGGCGAGGACGTGGTGCAGCTGCTGCCGGGCAGGGGGAGTACCGTCGGGCTGGCGCTGGTGTCCGATCCCCGCGTCGACGGGGTCGCCTTCACCGGCTCGCTGAAGACCGCCAAGGCCATCGACCAGGCGATGTCGGATCACCTTGCGGCGGGAGCCCCGTTCGTGGCCGAAACTGGCGGGGTCAACTGCATGGTGGTCGATTCCACTGCGCTCGCCGAGCAGGTGGTGCGCGACGTGATCGCCTCGGCGTTCCAGTCCGCCGGCCAGCGCTGCTCCGCCCTGCGCGTCCTTTACCTGCAGGAGGATTCCGCGCCGCGCATTCTCGAAATGCTGCAGGGCGCCATGGACGAGTTGCGCCTCGGCGACCCCTGGGATCCGGCCACCGATATCGGGCCGGTGATCGACCCCGTCGCGCGCGACCGCATCGAGGCGCATGTCAGCAAATTCGCCGAAGCCGGCGCCGTGCTGCACCGCACTCCAGTGCCCGAAACCGGCAGTTTCGTTGCCCCGACGCTGATCAGGGTCGGCGGCCTTGCCGAGGTGCCCGAGGAAGTGTTCGGGCCGGTGCTGCATGTCGCGACCTTCAAGGCGTCCGAACTCGACGCGGTGATTTCCGGAATCAATGCAACGGGCTACGGGCTGACCTTCGCGCTCCACACCCGCATCGATGGCCGCGCCGAAGAGATCGCTGCGCGCCTCCGCGCCGGCAATGTCTATGTCAACCGCAACCAGATCGGCGCGGTAGTCGGCGTCCAGCCCTTCGGCGGCGAGGGGCTCAGCGGCACCGGACCCAAGGCCGGCGGGCCGAACAGCCTGAAGCCCTGGGGTCGCGTCGCCCAGCCTTTCACCCCCTCATCGGGGGTCAATCCGCTCTCGGGCCTGTCCATCGGCTTTGCCATCGCGGCAGTGGATCAGGTGCGTGCGGCCATCGAGAAAGTGGGCATCGAGCCCTTTGCCGAGGACCTGCGCGGTCCCACCGGCGAGCGCAACACGCTCTACACCTGGCCACGTGGCGTCGTGCTTTGCCTCGGGCCGGACTCCGACAGCGCCCGCGAGCAGGCGCGGCTGGCGTTGGAGCTGGGCAATGGGGTGCTGGTCGTCGCGCCGGGCGGAACCCGCATCGCGCTGGAACTGGGCGAGAATGGCGAGCCCATCGGCGGGCTCGACAAGAAGCTTAGCCCCGCCGCCATGGAGGCGGGCCTTGCGGTCGATGCCGTAATGCACTTCGGCACCGAAGACACGCTCCGCCCCTGGCGGCAGGCCATTGCCCGCCGCGAGGGCCCGATCATCCCGCTGATCACCCGGCCTGCCGACGCCGAGCGGCTGATCACCGAACGGCACGTCTCGGTAGACACCACAGCCAGCGGTGGCAATGCGGAACTTCTCGCAGCAGGCTAAACCGCCCGCCCGTCCGCCGCGAAGACGTGGTAGCGCGCCGGATCGACATACGCCGTGAGCTTGGCGCCCATTCCCACGTTCTGCTGGCCATCGACCGCGATTGTCAGCGACTGGCCATCGGCAGTGGTGGTGTAGACCATGGTCTGGCCGCCCAATTGCTCGACCAGTTCGACTGTGACCTCGGCCAGCGGCACGCCCGAGCCTTCGGTGATGCCGATATGTTCCGGCCGAACGCCGAAGGTGACCTTGCCATTGGTATCGAGCTTGCGGGCGACCACCGCGGCGCTGCCACCGACCCTGAGCTTGGTGCCCGCTCCGTCGGCGCCTTCGACCTCGGCGGTGAGGAAGTTCATCTTGGGCGAACCGATGAAGCCGGCGACGAACTGGTTTTTGGGGTTGTTGTAGAGCTCGAGCGGCGCGCCGACCTGCTCGATGATGCCGGCCTGCAGCACCACGATCTTGTCGGCCATGGTCATGGCCTCGACCTGGTCATGGGTCACGTAGATCATGGTGTTGCCGAGGTCGCGGTGGAGCTTGGCGATCTCCACCCGCATCTGCACGCGCAACTCGGCATCGAGGTTCGAGAGCGGTTCGTCGAACAGGAAGATCTTGGGCTCGCGCACGATGGCGCGGCCGATGGCGACGCGCTGGCGCTGGCCGCCCGAGAGCTGCTTGGGCTTGCGCTTGAGCAGCGGCTCGATCCTCAGGATCTCGGCTGCCTTCTGCACCCGCTGCTGGATTTCGGCCTTGGGGAATTTTGCCGTTTCCAGCCCGAAGGCGAGGTTCTGGTAGACGCTCATGTGCGGGTAGAGCGCGTAGGACTGGAACACCATGGCGATGCCACGCTTGGCCGCCGGCACCTCGTTCATCCGCTGGCCGTCGATCAGCATGTCGCCGCCCGAGATCGGCTCCAGCCCGGCGATCATGCGCAGCAGCGTCGACTTCCCGCAGCCGGACGGGCCGACGAACACGGTGAACTCACCCGGATCGATGGTGAGGTCGATGCCGTGGATCACTTCGATCTCACCATAGCGCTTGACGACCTTGCGCAGCTCGACGCTCGTGGACATCAGGTGTTTCCTCCGTTTGCCGATCGTTGCGGCACGCCCTTCACCGGAACCCCTCCGGCAGCCAGCTGTCATACATCGGGTGGCCCGGTCCGATGGGGAATTGCACCTCGGTATGGGTCTGGCTGGAATGATAGAACGCGGTGACGATCTCAAGGGCGCGGCGTGAATCCGCCGAGGTCACCGGCAACTCGCCACCAGTCTCCAGCGCATCCCAGAAGCGGCGCATCTGGGTGGTGAAGCGCGACGGCACGTCCTGCCAATTGGCCAGCAGCGCATCGATCTTTGCCTTGGTCTCATCGCTGCGCGGCAGGATTTTCCACAGCGCCTTGCCGGGATTATAGGCCTCGTGGTCGCTTTCGATGGTGACATTCTCGAAGGCGAGCCGGATGCGGCTGATCTCGTCGGCCGAACCGAGCGTGGCGGTGAAGCTCGCCAGCGCGCCCGACTGCATTTCCAGCGAGGCAGAAACACAGTCCTCGACCTCGATCGGGTTGACCCGCGTAGCCACGCGGCCGAACAGCGATTTCGGTGCACCCATCAAGTAGGTGAAGATGTCGTGGGGGTGGATGGCATGGCCCATCAGCACGCCGCCCAGCTCGGTCTTCCATTTGCCGCGCCAGGGCACGGCATAGTAGGGCGCCTCGCGCCGCCACAGCGTCTCCACCGTGCCGACATAGGGCTTGCCGGCAATACCGGCATCGATGATGGCCTTGGCCTGCTGGATGCCGTTGCCGAAACGGTACTGGAACACCGGCATCAGCCGGCCCTTCGACACCTTCTCGAGGGCGATGACCTCGTCGACTTCCTTGAGGCTGCCGACCAGCGGCTTCTCGCAGACGACGTGCTTGCCGGCCTGAAGCGCCGCCATCACCATGGGGTAGTGGACCATGGGCGGCGTGCAGACATCGATGATGTCGAGATCGTCCATCGCCAGCAGGTCGTCGAAATTGGCAACCCGCCGCTCGATGCCGAACTCGTCGGCGAGCGCATCGCGTCGTCCGGCGTCGAGATCGCAGATGGCGATGACCTTGAAGCGGTCGGCATTGGGCAGGTAGCCCTCGACGATATGGCTGCGGCCGATGCCACCGCCAACAACCCCTACTGTATAAACTCTGCTCATTGCTGCCAGACCGTTCCGATTTCAGCCATTTTCTGCGCCGTCAGCGCCAGTTCCATCGCCTTGAAACAGCGCACCTGCGGCATGGCCGTTTCGGTGCGGTTGAGCACATCGGCGATCAGTTGCCGGCCATAGGGCAGGTCCTGCGACGCGCAGTCGATGTAGTGGGTGCCGTGTTTGTCGACCAGGAACAGGTGGTCCTTGCCGGGCCGGCCGGCGATGTCGATGTACTTGCGGAGCTCGATATAGCCCTCGGTGCCGAGGATGGTCAGCCGCCCGTCACCCCAGGTGCCAAGGCCATCGGGCGTGAACCAGTCGAGCCGGACATAGCCCGTGGTGGTCGGGGTCTTGAGGTGCATGTCGCCAACATCCTGCAGCCCAGGCTTTCCCGGATTGCCGCGGTTGTTGACCGTCGCCGAGATCACCTCGCCCTCGGTGTCGGTGCCGGAAAAGAACAGGAACTGCTCGCACTGGTGCGCGCCGATATCGCAGAGAATGCCGCCATAACGCTTGCGGTCGTAAAACCAGTCCGGTCGCTGGTTGTTGCGGATCTGGTGCGGTCCCAGCCCCAGCGTGTGGACCACCGTGCCGATGGCACCGGCCGCGACCAGCTCGCCGGCCTTCACTGTCGCCTTGGTCTCGAAGTGCTCGGAATAGCAGATCGAATAGATGCGGCCGGTCTCGGCCTGCACGCGGCGCAGCTCGGCCAGCTGCTCGAACGTCGTCATGCCGGGCTTGTCGGTCATCACGTCCTTGCCGTGCCGCATCGCCTCGATGGCGATGCCGGCCCGGTCGGCCGGAATGGCGGCGGTCAGGACCAGCGGAATGCTCCTGTCGTCAAGGATTGTCCGACGATCGGCAGCGCGCTTGGCCTGCGGGAACTTGGCGCCAAAGTCGGCGGCAAGGTCCTCTTCGGGCGAGTGGAACGCCACCAGCTCGGCGCCTTCGCGCAAGAGGCATTCCACCTGTCCGTAGATGTGGGAATGGTTGAGGCCGATGGCGGCAAATTTGATGGTCATGGTGCTAGCGTCGGTTGGAGGGGGTCACCGCTTCATCCCCGTCGTCGCGATGCCCTCGATGAGCAGGCGCTGGAAGGCGAGGAAGAACACGAAGATCGGCACGAGGCTGAGCACGCTCATGGCAAACAGCCCGCCATAATCGCTCTCGCCGGTGGAGTCGGTGAAGGTCCTGAGGCCGAGCATGACGGTGTAGTCCTTCAGCTCGCTGAGGTAGATCAGGGGGCCGAAGAAGTCGTCCCACGTCCAGATGAAGGTGAAGATGGCGGCCGTTGCCAACACCGGCGTCGAGAGCGGCAGGATGATCTTCCAGTAGATGCGCCACGGTCCGGCGCCGTCCATGCGCGCCGCCTCGTCGAGTTCGCGCGGCAGGCCGCGGAAGAACTGCACCATGAGGAAGATGAAGAACGCATCCGCCGCGAGGAATTTCGGCACGATCAGCGGCAGGAAGGTGTTCACCCAGCCCAGGTTGAGAAACAGCACATATTGCGGGATGAGCGTTACCTGGTAGGGCAGCATCAGCGTCATCAGCATCATGGCAAACCAGAAGCGCCGGCCGGCGAACTCCAGCCGGGCAAAGGCGAAGGCTGCCAGTGAGCAGGCCACCACGTTGCCGATCACGCACAGCACGGAGATGATGAACGAGTTGGCAAAGAACGTGCTGAAGCTGACCCGCAGGCCATTCCAGCCGCGGAAATAGGAGTCGAGGCTCCAGTTCATGTTGGGCAGCAACGAGATGCCGGAGCTGAAAATCTCGTTTTCGGGCCGGAACGACGATGCCAGCAACCACAGCAGTGGATAGAGCATCAGGATCGAGGCGCCGATCAGCAGGACATGCGCCACGACCGACATGACCCTGCGCCGCAGGCGTCGCCCCGGATCGTCCTCGCCGACGACGGTCAGCCTGTGCACATCAGTCGTCATAGTGCACCCAGAACTTCGATGTCAGGAAGGAGAAGGCGGTGAAGACCGCGACGATGGCCAGGAGTACCCAGGCCAGTGCCGAGGCGTAGCCCATGCGGAAGAACGCGAACGCCTCCTGGTAGAGATACAGCGTGTAGAACAGCGTCGAGTTGATGGGAGCGCCGGTGCCGCCCGAGATGATGAAGGCCGGCGTGAAGCTCTTGAAGGCCTCGATGGTCTGGATGATGGCGTTGAAGAACACCACGGGGGTCAGCATCGGCAGGGTGATCTTCCAGAACTGCCGCCACTTGCTGGCGCCGTCGAGGCTGGCCGCTTCATACATGTCCTGCGGAATCTGCCTGAGACCGGCGAGGAAGATGATCATCGGCGAGCCGAACTGCCAGATGCTCAGAATGATCAGCGTCCACAGCGAATAGCGTGGATTGGAGATCCAGCTGGGGCCCTCGATGCCCACCAGCGCCAGCAACTGGTTGACCAGCCCATCGCCCGCAAAGATCTGGTGCCAAAGGATCGCGATGGCCACCGAAGCGCCGAGCAGGCTCGGCAGGTAGAACACGGCCCGATAGATCGGCAGGCCCCTCATGCCGCGATTGAGCAGCAGAGCGACGCAGAGCGCGAAAGCCAGCTTGAGCGGGACAGAGAAGATCACGAAGAACAGCGTCACCCGCATGGACGTCGCGAATTTCGGGTCCGCAGTGAACATGCGGACGTAATTTTCGAGCCCGGCCCAGCGCGGGGGGGTCAGCAGGTCGAAATTGGTGAAGCTGAGGTAGAAGGAATACAGGATCGGGCCAATCGTCAGGCCGAGAAAGCCGATGAACCACGGCAGAAGGAACAGATAGCCAGGGGCGTGGTTCTGCCACACCCCTGACCAGCTTGAAGTTCTGACCGCCCCTTGCGAGGCGTTGGACGTCGTCGAATAGGCGGTCATTCCCTAACCTTGCTCAGACAGCACGATTGAGGATGTTGGTGGCCTCGGTCACGAAGTACTGACCGGCATCCTCGGGAGTGCGGGCGCCGAAGGCGACTTCCTGGCTGAGGACACGCAGCAGCGAGCTGTCGACTTCGCCGGCGGCAGCCGGCGGCGGCGGGGGCAGTGCGCCGAGCAGGTCGCCCAGGTTGGAGACGAACTCCAGGGCGATCTTGCTCTGCTCGTCGAGAGTGGGGGAGACCACGTCGCGCACGGCGGCCGAGCAGGGAATGCCACGCTCGACGCCGAGCACCTTGCCGGCCTCCGGGTCGTTGACGAAGAAGCTGAGATAGGCTGCAGCAAGCTCCTTGTTGGCGGCCGTACCGCCCACCGAGAAGAACATCGAGGGCTTGCGGTAGTGGCCGCCACCCGTGCCGGCGGCAATGCGCGGATAGCTGGAGATGGTCAGCTTGTCGGTCATCAGCGACTGGTAGGCGACGAGCTGGTTCGAGTTCGAGGCCATCATAGCGGCGTGGCCGGAGACCACCATCGTCGTTTCCATCGGACCGTTCTGGTCGAGAGCCTGGGTCTCGGCATCGACGCAGACACCGGCCTTGCGCAGTTCGTCCCACAGGGTGAACCACTCGATAGCCTTGTCAGCCTCGAAGCCGAGCTTGCCGTCTGCGGTGTAGAGGGCCAGGCCCTGCTGACGCAGCCAGTTCTCGAGCATTGGCTCGACACCCGAGCCATCGGCGATCAGCTTCATGCCGTCGCGGATATTGGCCTTGAGGAAGGCCTCGCCTTTGGCGCGCAGCTCATCATAGGTGGTGTCGCGGTTGGGTGGCTCGACACCGGCCTCTTCGAAGGCATTCAGGTTGACCAGCTGGGCCACCGAGTTGGCGCCGAGGCTGATACCATATAGCTTGCCGCCGACGCGGCCGCCCTCGAGCTGGTCCTGGTCGAAATCGTCCAGTTTCAGTACGCCGCCGACATAGTCGTCGAGCGGCGCAATGGCACCGCGATTGGCGTATTCAACGATATAGCGGTAGTCCATCTGGATGACGTCGGGGGCGTTGCCGCCGGCCGTCTCGGTGGCGAGCTTGGGCCAGTAGTCGCCCCAGCTCAGCACGCTGCCATCGACCTCGGCGCCGCCGGGGGCCGCCTTGAACAGGTCGTTGACGCCATAGGTGCGTTCGGCGCGGTTCTGGCCGCCCCAGAACAGCTGGCGCAGGCGGACGTCCTGCGCGAGCGCCGGCGAGATGCCGGCAGCGGCGAGCAGCGCGGTGCTGCCCATGAGAAACTGACGTCGGTCGAGAGATAGTGTCATGCAAATCCTCCCTTGCATCTCGCCCCCGCGCGGTGCCCGGGGGAATGGCTGCGCTCTTTGTGGCGCTAAATAACCAACTGGTTACAACCATGATCCGGGATGTAGCCGTCTGTCAAGCGTGCGAAAAAGCGCGCGCATTCCCGTTCAGACAGCGTTCAGGTCGATGGGAATGATGGCGGCGCGGTGTCGAAAACCGGTCGGGGCGGGCTCAGCGGCGGGTGCGCAGGTAGTCGACGACCATCTGAACCGCCTGGGCCTCGCGGTCCTGGATCAGGGCGAACTGGCTGAGATCCTTGCCGAAAACCACCGACAGGGTCTGCATGTTCGATACGTAGAAATAGCAAAGCGAAATGATCGAGATATAGAGCTGCATCGGGTCGACGTCGGTTCGGAAAATTCCGAGTTCATGCCCGCGCTTCACGATGTCGTGCAATTCGCCGACAATGGGCGAGCGGATCTCGTCGAGGTTCTTTATCTTCTTGACGAACCTGGCGTTTTGCAGGTTTTCCACAGAGAGCAGCCGCGGAAACCAGGGGTTGGCAAGAAAGTGCCGGAAGGTGAAGCGGATGACGCGGTCGATGGCTTCGATCGGGTCATATTGCCCGATCCGCAGCTCGCGTTCGCCGCGCCGGATCTCCTGGTAGGCATCCAGCAACACGGCCTCGTACAGGGCCTCCTTGTTGCCGAAATAGTGGTAGAGCAAGCGCTTGTTGGCCTTGGCGCGGGCAGCGATCGAGTCGACGCGGGCGCCGTTGAAGCCCTCCTCGCAGAACTCGTCGCGCGCCGCCTTCAGGATGGCGGCCTTGGTGCGCTCGGCGTCGCGCGGACGGGCCTGGCTGGGGCGCGCCTGGGTCGATGACGCGGTTGCACGCCGCGTCTTCACCACCGCCTCGCTTGCCATCAGTCCCCCTCCAGCGTCCGCCAGTATATAGTCTACTGCTATCAATGCCGCGCCACGCTTACGATGCACAAGCGCGGTAACGTTGAAAAAATGCCTGTCGAACTGAACGGATATCGTTCTTTCGTTCAGTCCGCTCAGCCGCCTCTTGACGGTCCATCCTAGCCGCGTATATCGAAGTAACCAAGCAGTTACAAAACGCGATGGGAGGAAGGTGCAATGGCCGAGCGGCGGCTTGGGCTGATCATGCATGGCGTGACCGGCCGGATGGGGTACAATCAGCATCTGGTGCGCTCGATCCTCGCGATCCGCGACCAGGGCGGTGTGGTGCTCTCCAATGGCGACCGGCTGGTGGTCGATCCGATCATCGTCGGCCGGGATCGCGACAAGATTCAACGGCTTGCCGAAAAGCACCACATCCAGCGCTGGTCCACCGATCTCGAAGCGGCCCTGTCCAATCCGGACGACGAAGTGTTCTTCGATGCCGGCACCACGCAGATGCGGGCAAGCCTGCTCGGTCGTGCCATCGATGCGGGCAAGCACGTCTACTGCGAGAAGCCGGTCTCCGATGACCTGCACAGCGCGACCGCATTGGCCAAGAAGGCGAAATCGGCCGGCATCAAGCACGGCGTGGTGCAGGACAAGCTGTTCCTCCCCGGCCTGCTCAAGATCAAGATGCTCAAGGATTCCGGGTTCTTCGGCCGTATTCTCTCGGTGCGCGGCGAATTTGGCTACTGGGTGTTCGAGGGCGACTGGGGCCAGCCGGCCCAGCGCCCCAGCTGGAACTACCGCACCGCCGATGGCGGCGGCATCATCCTCGACATGCTCTGCCACTGGCGCTACGTGCTCGACAACCTGTTCGGCGAGGTTCAGGCCGTAAGCTGCCTTGGCGCAACGCATATTCCGTCCCGCGTCGACGAGAAGGGCCAAGTCTATACCGCCGATGCCGACGACGCCGCCTATGCCACCTTCCAGCTCGAGGGCGGGGTGATCGCCCAGATCAATTCCAGTTGGGACGTGCGGGTGCGGCGCGACGATCTCGTCACCTTCCAGGTCGACGGCACCCACGGCTCAGCCGTCGCTGGGCTGCACAAGTGCTTCACCCAGCACCGGGTCAACACGCCGAAGCCGGTGTGGAATCCGGACCAGCCGCAGACCATCGACTTCTTCCAGAACTGGGAAGAAGTGCCTGACAATTTCCCGCCCCAGAACGGCTTCAAGGCGCAATGGGAGATGTTCCTCAAGCACGTGGCCGAGGATGCGCCGTGGCCCTATGGGCTTGAGGCCGGCGCCAAGGGCGTGCAGCTCGCAGTGCTCGGGCTGCAAAGCTGGAAGGAGCGGCGCTGGCTCGACGTGCCGGCGCTGGGGATCTGACGATGGATGTTCAGCTTCCCAATCCGGATCGCTCGATCGGTGCCTACAAACTGGTGGGCACCCCGATCCCGTTCGTCAAGCACAAGGCCAGCGATTTCAATCGCATAGCCTATGCCGCCGCCCACGTCGTCGCCGATCCGCTGGCCGACAACGATCCGTGGCTGACCCCCGCCATCGATTGGGACACCACGCTGAAGTTCCGCCATCGCCTGTGGGATCTGGGCCTTGGCGTCGCCGAGGCAATGGACACCGCCCAGCGCGGCATGGGGCTCGGCTGGGCCGAGGCGCAGCAGCTGATCCGGCGCGCGCAGGCCGAAGCGCGGACACGTGACGACGCGCTGATCGCCTATGGCGCGGGCACAGACCACCTGCTGCCGGGGCCGGAGGTCACGATCGACGACATCATCGCCGCCTATGAGGAGCAGGTCGGCTTCGTCGAGGCCGAGGGCGGCCGCGTCATCCTGATGGCGTCGCGGGCTCTGGCCAAGGCGGCCCGCTCGCCCGACGACTACGCCCGCGTCTATGGGCGCATCCTCAGGCAGGTAAAGCAGCCGGTGGTGCTGCACTGGCTGGGCGAAATGTTCGATCCGGCGCTCGAAGGCTACTGGGGCAGGGCCGACCACGAGGCGGCCATGGACGTCTGCCTCGATGTCATCGCCGCCCATGCCGACAAGGTCGACGGCATCAAGATCTCTCTCCTCTCCAAAGAGAAAGAGATCGCCATGCGCCGCCGGCTTCCGGCCGGCGTGCGGATGTATACCGGCGACGACTTCAACTATGCCGAGCTGATCGCGGGTGACGCCGAGGGCCATTCCGACGCGCTGCTCGGCATCTTCGACGCCATCGCTCCTGCCGCGTCGGCGGCGCTCGCTGAACTCGGACGCGGCAGCGACAACGCGTTCTTCGAACTGCTGGAGCCGACCGTGCCGCTCAGCCGGCACATCTTCAAGGCGCCGACCCGGTTCTACAAGACCGGCGTGGTGTTTCTTGCCTGGCTCAATGGCTTGCAGGACCACTTCACCATGATCGGCGGTCAGCAATCGACACGATCGCTGCAGCATTTCGCCGAACTGTTCCGGCTGGCCGACCGGGCGCGGGTGCTCACCGATCCGCCGCTGGCGGTTGCCCGGATGCGCCAACTCCTCGCGATCCACGGGGTGACCTGACGTGGCCATGGGCCAGCTTTCGATGAACCTTGCGACCCTGCGCAATGGCGCGAGCTTTGCGCAGATGGTCGACGACTGTCTGCGGCGTGGCGTATCCGCGATTTCGCCCTGGCGCGACCAGGTCGGCGCGGTCGGCCTCGCCGAGGCGGCCCGCATCGTCAAGTCCAACGGCCTGCGCGTCACTGGGCTTTGCCGCGGTGGCATGTTTCCGTCGGAGACCAGCGAGGGCCGGCAGGCGGCCATTGACGACAATCTGCGGGCCATCGACGAAGCGGCAACGCTGGGGGCCGATTGCCTCGTTTTGGTCGTCGGCGGCCTGCCTGGTGCCAGCAAGGACATTGCGGGCGCCCGCGCCATGGTGGCCGACGGTATTGCCGCCATGCTGCCGCATGCCCGCGCTGCAGGGGTGCCGCTGGCCATCGAGCCGCTGCATCCGATGTACGCCGCCGACCGTGCCTGCGTGAACACCATCGATCAGGCCCTCGACATTGCCGGCAAGCTGGGCGACGGCGTCGGCGTCGCCATCGACGTCTACCATGTCTGGTGGGACCCGAACCTTGCCGCCGCCATCGCCCGGGCCGGGCGCGAGCAGCGCATCCTTGCCCACCACATCTGCGACTGGCTGGTGCCGACAGGCGACATGCTGCTCGATCGCGGCATGATGGGCGATGGCGTCATCGACCTCAAAGCTATTCGCGCCATGATCGAGGCCGCTGGCTATCACGGCCCGCAGGAAGTCGAAATCTTCAGCCGCGACAACTGGTGGAAGCGGAGTGGCGACGAAGTGGTCCGCACCTGTGTGGAGCGCTTCGAGACAATGTGCTGAGCCGAACCTCCTAGACTGCACTCACTGGTTTTGTTGAAGCTTCTTCAAATGCGCGCATCGCCTCGGGCGGGCCGTCGGGATTCGCGGTGTGCTTGGCAACCTGCATGGCCTGAACCCTGAGCACGATCCAGATCAGGAGGGCGGTTGGGATCAACCAGATTGCCGAAACGATGCCGGCGATTGCCTCAAAGGTGGCCAGGATATTGAGGTTCTCGGTCGGTGCGTTCCGATTGACCGCCCCGTTCAGGAAACTGACAGCGATCCAGAGTATCCACCAGAGATTCAGAGCTACAGGCGCATATTTCTTCGGTGGCCAGGCACTTCGCATCCAAATCTCCCGCATACCCCGAAAGGGCATCCAGAAATTTGCGAAGGGCACAAAGTACCAGCCAACAGCCCAGCCTGGCGAGATGCGCATCGGTAGCGACGAGAGCAGCTTGGCGTTCGCGGCAGCCCGGTAGGTCCACAGGCAGAACACAACTACTGTGGCAAGAAAAATCCCGACGGAGGCCCAGGCGAGCGCTGGCACGACAGCATCAATCCACCCCGCCTCGGCCTCAATTTGTTCCTGTGATGCAAAAGTGCCCGCATCAAGACGTCGGTAGAAACTGTAGGTTGCGAAGGAAACGCCTGCACTTGCCCCCGTTGCGACGCACCAAGCTGCGAGGCAGAAAACGAGCATCCGAGTCAGGTTTGAATTTGAGTGAAACATCAGACTAGTCCGGCGTTACTACAAGGCATGCTTTTTGTTGCACCTGCTCCTGGTGCCGTCGAGTGAAAAAGCTCGCCAGAATCCGCACCGATCCCGCGCTTGACGCCTTGCACCAACGGCGCGAATAGCTAATCTCCGCCCCCAAAATCTCAGGGGAACCTCATGCATATTCTCATTATTGGCGCGGCCGGCATGGTCGGCCGCAAGCTCAGTGCCGCCCTGGTCAAGGCGGGCGAAATCGGCGGCAAGTCCATCACCAGGTTCACCTTGGCCGACGTGGTTGCGCCCGAGGCCTTTGCGTTTTCAGGCACCGTCGATGCCCACGCCATCGATCTCTCGGAGCCGGGCTCTGCCGCCAAGCTGATCGCCGGCCGCCCGGACCTGATCTTCCACCTCGCCGCGATCGTGTCGGGCGAGGCGGAAGCCAATTTCGAGAAGGGCTATCGCATCAACCTCGATGGCACACGTTACCTGCTCGAGGCGATCCGGCTCGAGGGGGCGAAGTCGCCCTACGTGCCGCGGCTGGTCTTCACCTCGTCCATCGCGGTCTTCGGTGCGCCGTTCCCCGATGCCATCGGCGACGAGTTCTTCAACACGCCGTTGACCAGCTACGGCACGCAAAAGGCGATTTGCGAGCTGCTGCTCAACGACTATTCGCGCAAGGGCTTCGTCGACGGCATCGGCATCCGGTTGCCGACCATCACCATTCGTCCTGGCAAGCCCAACGCTGCGGCCTCGGGCTTCTTCTCCAATATCCTGCGCGAGCCGCTGGTGGGGCAGGAGGCGGTGCTGCCGGTGTCGAAAGACGTGCGCCACTGGTTTGCCAGCCCGCGCGCCGCGATCGGGTTCCTGACCCATGCCGCGACACTGGACACCAAGAAGCTCGGCTGGCGCCGGACACTCTCGGTGCCAGGCCTGTCGGCCACGGTCGGCGAGGAGATCGAGGCGCTGCGTCGCGTCGCCGGCGACAAGGCCGTGAAACTTATCCGCGAGGAGCCTGACGCCCGTATCATCGGCATGGTCGATGGCTGGCCGAAGAACTTTGCGGCAAAGCGAGCCGAGGCGCTGGGTTTCACGGCTGAGAAGAGTTTTGACGAGATCATCCGCATTCACATCGAGGACGAGCTCGGCGGCCGCATCGGCGGCTGAACCATCTGGTTCGCGGCGGAAGCCTGCCGCGAACCGCTTCCCCGGGCGATCCGAATCACTGCTTGCGACGCGAATCGCCGCCGCATTTCCGCCGTCAATCGCCCTGAGTCGGGTTTCGAACCTGCTGTGCCTCTCCGGCAACACTCGGAAAACTCTAGGCAAATCCGGCCGCCACAAAGTTGACACGACCCGCTGTGTCAAAATGGGACGTCAACATCTTTACGGGCGGAAAGATGCAATCAGCAGTTAGTGTGCGCGCCGAGCGAAGCTCGGTCCGCAATGGTCCTCGTTTGCGAGCAGTTCGTGCCCGCACGTGTCCGTGTTGCGGTGGGCCGATGGCGACGTTCGGTATCGACGCGCTCCGGTTTCTCGAAGTCACGCCGACGCAGCGCAAGATTCTCGACGCGATGATCGAGATTTATCCCCGCACGGCATCGGCCCGCGAGATCGCGGACCGGGTCTACGCGCTGGATCCATCAGGTGGCCCGGAATCGGGCGAGAACCAGATGGCGGTGCAGATGACCAAGATGCGGCCCAAGCTGCGCTCGATCGGCTGGAACATCGGCGCTGCAGGCCGGCGTCGCGGCGGCATTCGCCTCTGGGCGCCGGGCGATCGGGAAATGCTACAGTAGCCGGTGACAGCAGGCTTCCGGCCGCCGTCCATGCGGCGACCGGGCAGGCCGTCTCAGCGCTTGGGCAACCACTTCTTGGGCATCTTGCACACCATGGTGTAGGCCGGGTCGTAGACATTGCCGACTTCGTAGCGGACCAGTTGTCCCATCAGGTGGGAGGCGGCGGCCTTGCTGAGCCCGTATCCGCCCATCAGCCAGTTGTACATCTCGGTGGTGGCGTGCTGCAGCGCCTGGTCGAGCGGACGGGCATTGCCGACCGTTAAGATCTCGGATTCCGTCTCACCGCGCGGCCAGACCAGCGGCTGCTGCTTTTCTACGGTCAGACGCAGCTCGACTTCGTAGCTCGTCTCGACGCCGGTCCCGACGATCTCGCCGTCGCCCTGGATGGCGTGGCAATCGCCGACAAAGAACAGCGCGCCGGCCGCCGCGACCGGGAACCACACCGTGGCGCCGGGACCGAAGCCGCGATAGTCCATGTTGCCGCCGTTCTGGGCGCTGGTGGCGGTGGAAAAGGCCTGCCCGAGGGCAGGGGCGACGCCGAAGCAGCCGATCATCGGCTCCAGCGGCAGCACCATATGCTCGAGACCGGGCACCGGCGGATCGAGCGTTGCCGTGCCGGCCTGCTGGTCGATGTGCCAGTTCACCCGCTCCCGCGAGGGCAGATCGCGCACCACTTCGGGGTCGACGACATTGCCGGCCAGCGACCCGCGGGTCCAGCCGGTCGAGCGGTTCGGCGTCATCCGCAGGATGTCGACGCGCAGCGCATCGCCCGCCTCGGCGCCTTCAACGAGGATCGGGCCATTCATCGGGTTGGGCCCGTCCGCAACCTTCTCGCCATGCTTGTCCCAGCCATTGGCGTCGATGGTTTCGGTGATGACGGTGTCGCCAGACTTGATGATCAGCGCCGGCGGCACGGTGCCCAGCACATTGTACCAGCGGTCAGCGACGAAACGATGGGTGGTCATGCGGCTATCCTCCAGTTTTCCTATCAGGCGTAACGGCTTGTCGGCACACTGTCACGCGTTGACGGGGCAGACTTTCCGACTGTGCTGCGGCTGGGGTATCGTATGGTCTTGCACCTAGCAGTGGAGACCTTGATGCGCCGACTGGCAATCCTTCTTGCCGCCCTTGCCGGGCTGGCCGCGCCAGTGGCGCTGGCGCAGACGACTGCGGATACCGATGCAGCCATCGACACGGTCCTCGGCGACCACCAGAAATACCGGGATGCCTTCGACGCGATCCAGGCGGCGGTGGCCGATGACGATGCGGCGACGCTTGCGGAGTACATTCCATACGGCTCACCCATCTTCATCCATGGTGCCGAACGGGTGTTCGATAGTGAGGCCGATTTCGCTGCCGCCTATGAGGAGGTGTTCACCCCGGAGGTCGTGGACACGGTGGCGGCGCAAACCTGGGAGACGCTGTTCGTCAACGCCGAGGGCGTGATGTTTGGCGCCGGCGAGGTTTGGCTCAACGGCATGTGTGTCGACGACACCTGCAGCGACTTCGATGTCAGGATCGTCGCAGTCCAGACGATGCCCGACTAGCATTTGAGGGCCGGCATCTGCTTTACTCGGCGGGTACGGGAGCGAGGGGGCATGCTGCTCGAAACGATATTCTACGTTGCCATCGCCGCCGAGGCGATGACGGCAGCGCTGGCTGCGGGCCGGCGAAAGATGGACTGGTTCGGTGTCTGCGTTCTGGCCTGCGTCACGGCGCTGGGCGGCGGTACCATGCGCGACACCTTGCTCGGCCACTATCCGCTGACCTGGGTCGAGAACCCCTGGCTGCTGGTGATCTGCTGCGGCGCTGCCCTGACGACCATCGCGCTCGCCCGCTTCATGGCGGCGCTGCGCTGGCCGTTCCTGCTGCTCGATGCGGTGGGCCTTGTGGTGTTCACCATCATCGGCTGCAACGTCGCCATGGAGATGGGGCAGCCGCTGATCATCGTCATCGTTTCGGGCCTGATCACCGGCATCGTCGGCGGTATCCTGCGCGATGTGCTGTGCAATGACGTGCCGCTGGTGTTCTCGTCCGAGCTCTATGCCACCGTCGCCATCGTCGCCGGGCTGCTCTACACGCTCGGCGTCCGCGCCGGCCTGCCGCAGGACCTGGTGATCGTCGCCGTGGTGCTGATCGGCTTCACCTTCCGCGTGCTGGCCATCGTCTTCCGGCTCGAAATGCCGAAATTCGTCTACGACAAGGACCTGCGTTGATGCAGGGTTATTGTCTTCAAGCGCCGGCCGTCGGGCCGCGCTCCCCCGCCAGTCCAAACCATTTCCGCAACAGCAATTGAAAGAGCGAGAATCGCCATGGCCCGCATCACCTATCTCACCGGCATCGAGTTCGAGCCCGGTGCCATTGCCACGCTGCCTCAAACGCTCAGCGAACTCGGGGTAAAGCGGCCGCTGCTGATCGCCGACAAGGGGGTGATCGCGGCCGGGCTTGCCGGCCGGGCGCAGGCGCTGCTGCCGGCCGATACGCCGGTCTATGACGGCACGCCGAGCAACCCGACCGAGGAGGCGGTGCTCGAAGCGCTGGCGCTTTACCGCTCCAGCGGTGCCGACGGCGTGGTGGCGCTGGGCGGCGGCTCGCCCATCGATCTGGCCAAGGGTGTGGCGCTCCTCGCCACGCATGACGGGCCGCTGGAGCAATACGCGGTGATCTATGGCGGGCTCGACCGCATCACCGGTCGCGTGGCGCCGATCATCGCCATCCCGACCACCGCCGGCACCGGCGCGGAGGTGGGGCGCGCCGCGCTCCTCACCCTCACCGACGGGAGGAAGCTCGGCTTCATCTCGCCGCACCTCATCCCCAAGCGGGCCATCTGCGATCCGGAGCTGACGCTCGGCCTGCCGCGGGGGCTGACGGCTGCGACCGGCCTCGACGCGCTCAGCCACTGTATCGAGACCTTCTCGTCGCCGCGCTTCAATCCGCCGGCAGACGCCATTGCGCTTGATGGGGCAGGGCGGATCTGTGGGGCGATCGAGCGGGCCTGCACCACAGGCAGCGACCTTGCGGCGCGAACCGAGATGATGATGGGTGCCGTCATGGGCGGGCTCGCCTTCCAGAAGGGGCTCGGCGCCGTGCATGCGCTCAGCCACGCACTCGGTGGGCTCAAGGATGTCAGCCTCCACCACGGTACCCTGAACGCGATCATCATGCCGCCGGTGCTGCGCTTCAACGCTCCGGTCCTCGGCGCCCGCCTCGGACGCCTGCAAGCCGCAATGGGGCTCGCTGCCGGTGCCGACCTGGCCACGGAACTGGAGCAGCTCAACCAGCGACTTGGCCTGCCATCGGGGCTCAGGGCGATGGGCGTGACGCCGGGCCACTTCGACTGGGTGGTGGAGCGCGCGCTGGCCGACCACAGCCACGCCACCAACCCGCGTACGCCGAGCGCTGCCGACTATCGCGCCCTGCTCGAAGCGGCTATGGGCTGACCCAAAACCGGATTCAGGGAGGAGAGTAGCGATGCGGCAGACTTGGCGCTGGTTCGGGCCGAAGGATCTCGCGAGCGTAGACGACATGTTGCAGGCCGGGGTCGAGGGCGTGGTCAGCGCACTCCATCACGTGCCCAATGGCGCCGTGTGGACGCCCGAGGCGATTGCACAGCGCCAGCGCGAGATCGGCCGGCGCAAGGATGGCTCGCCCTCCGGCATTGCCTGGGAGGTGATCGAGAGCCTGCCCGTCAGCGAGGACATCAAGAAGCAGAAGCTCAACTGGCGCGAGCATATCGCCAACTACAAGACCAGCCTCCGCAATGTCGCCGCGGCCGGGCTCGAGGTGGTCTGCTACAACTTCATGCCGGTTCTCGACTGGACCCGCACGGATCTCCGCTACCGGGTCAGTCACGGTGGCACCTGCATGCGCTTCGATATCTACGATTTCGCGGCGTTCGATATCTTCATTCTCGCGCGGGCCGGGGCGCGGGAGTCTTTTGCGCCGGACGTCGCCGAGGAGGCAGAGAGGCGCTTCCTCGCCATGGACGATGCGGCCAAGCTGGCGCTCTCCCGCAATGTGACCTTCGGTCTTCCCGGATCGACCGAGGTGATGACGCTGGATCGCGTCCGCGAGCATCTGGCGCAATATGACGGCATCTCGCCCGACCAGCTGCGCCAGCACTTCATCGACTTTTTGTCCGAAGTGGTGCCGGTGGCGGAGGAAGTGGGCGTGAAGCTCTGCTGCCACCCCGACGACCCGCCGTTCGCGCTGCTGGGCCTGCCGCGCATCATGTCGACGCCGGCCGACTACAGTCGCATTCTCGATGCGGTACCGAGCCCGTCGAACGGCATGACGTTGTGCTCCGGCTCGTTCGGCGCGCGGCCGGACAACGATCTGCCAGCGATCATGGCGGCGTTCGGGCCGCGTGTGCACTTTATCCACCTCCGCAACGTCAAGCGCGACAGCGACGCCATGGTCGGCTCGTTCTTTGAGGCCGAGCATCTGGGCGGCGATACCGACATGGTCGCGCTTATTGCCGAGATCCTGAAGGAAGAGGCCCGACGCCGTGCCGAAGGCCGTGCCGACTGGAACATCCCGTTCCGGCCGGACCATGGGCAGGACATCGTCGACGATCTCGGCCGGCAGGCACAACCTGGCTACCCGACCATCGGCCGGCTCAAGGGCCTCGCCGAGCTCCGCGGCGTGATGACAGCCCTGAGCCACGGCCAATACGGTCTCTGATCGCGGCTTCCAAGGTCCGGCGCCGCCACAATTGCACGTGGCGGCGCAACCAAAATACGGCATCCGAGTTATGTGAGCACAAACGCCTTGTGGCGGTGAACACACAGCGAGGATGCCATGACCCAGATCGAGATCGCCAATCTCGAACATGCCAGCCGGACAAGTTTTGGTTGGTCTCCTGTCGGATATGACGGCAAGACGCACTATGGTGCCGTCATTGCCGCAACACTCCCGGCCGTCGGCATTATTGCAGTTGCCGTCACATTGCTTTCCGGCATGCTGTAGGAGGCCGACATGACACTTGGCACAATTCTCATCATTTTGCTGATCCTGCTGCTCATCGGCGCCATTCCGGCCTGGCCCTATTCTCGCGCATGGGGCCCCTATCCCTCCGGGATTCTGGGCGCCGTGCTCGTGGTGGTGATCATTCTGGTCCTTCTCCGCGTCTTCTAGTTCCTCGGCTTCACGAGCCCCCGCGAACCGGAATGCCCCATCCTTGGTTCGCACCGCACCCCGGCCTCTGCCCGAGCCGGGGTGCCTTCTTTTGAGCGCCTGGCGGAACCACCTGCCGCAGCAGGCGTTTAGTGGACAAACCAAGGGAGATTCCAATGGCTACCACCACAGACATGGCGCCCGCCCGCACCAACGGCTCGCGCCGCGCATCGTCCACCAGTTCCGCGCCGCGTCGGAGCACCCGCAAGTCGCGCGAGGATCAGCTCGGTGCGCAAGTGCAGCAGTTGCAGTATGACCTCAAGTCGATCACCGAGACCCTGGGTCGCCTGGCGGAAGACAAGGTCAGCGACGTGCAGCGGCTCGCCAAGCGCGAGGTGAAAAATGCCGCGCGGACCGGCATGCATGCCGTAGAGGATGTGCAGGACGAGTTCGGCCATCTCGAGCGGCAGATCAAGGATACCATTCGCGACCGTCCGCTCACGGCGGTCGCGGGCGCCATCGCCCTGGGGTTCGTGCTGGCCGTCATCAGCCGGTAACGTCATGAACCTCCTCGTTCCGCTGGCATCGCTGCTTGGCCTTGAGGTCGGGCAGCTCGGCCAAAAGCTCAAGCGCGGTGCCGTGGTCTACGGCACCGTCTCGGCATTCTGCCTGGTGGGGCTCGTGTTCCTCCTTGTGGCGCTGAATGCCTGGCTCACGCAGTTCTGGGGCCCGGTGCTTGCGCCACTGGCGCTGGGTGGCGGGGCACTGGTGCTTGCCGGCCTGTTCTATCTGGGCATGCGTATTGTGGGCGGGGTGACAGAGCGCCGTATCGTCGCGCAGAAGCACCGCCTTGAGCGCACGGCGCTTGTCACCACGGCCGCCGTTTCAGCCTTGCCGCTGCTGCTGAAGTCCGGGCTCATGCGCAATGTCGGGCTGCCCATTGGTGGCGCGCTTGCCGCGCTCTACCTGCTGCGGTTGCCGCGAGGCAACAGCGACTCTCCGCTGATCGGTTCCGACGACGAGTGATGCAACCGGGCGCCCCCCCCGACCGTTATGCGCTGCACGGATGAAGCCTCGACAAGGTGGATTTCATTGGCAAGGGATTGATCCCAGGAGTGTGAACCATGACGCACATCAAGCGGAAGATCGTCAGCATTCTCAACGACGAGCAGACCCCGGACGCAGAGAAGATCGTCATTCTCCGGCAGCTGGAAGCTGACTCCATCAGCAAGGAACGCAGCGCCACCGAGGGCATGGTGCCCGTTGATGGCGATGACGGCGAAGATCTCAAGACTATCGAGATGGCTTTGCGGCGGCTCGGAGAAGAGCCAGTCGATGCGGGTGCTGCGACGCTCTAGCGTCAAGACCTGCCCTCTATTCCGCTGAAATCGTCCAGGGGCCCCGCAGGAGCGGGGCCTTTACGCGTGCTGGCCTTGTCAGGCGGCCAGCTCCGGCACTGTTGCGACCGACGCTGGTTTCACTACGCGCAGGGCGCGGGGCTGGATAACAATCTTCACCTCAGCGGGGAGCGGCACCAGTTCGCCATCGATCACCGCGCGAGCCGAACGCTTGCGGCGGGGAAAGGCGAGAGTCACTTCCTTGACCTCGGTTTCGGCCACGAGGGGATGCAGCTTCCATCTTCCCAGCACCAGACCGAACAGCAGTCTTGCGAGTGCGAGGGCGCTCATCGGGCGTACGACATAGACGCCGAGCACGCCCCCATCGATAACCTCTGCATAGGGCACATGCCCTTCCGAAAGCGGGTTGTTCGAGACTGAAATGGCTGTAGCGCGACGGGTTTCGATCCGCGTTCCGGTGCGGATCACGGCGTCGAAACGCAGCGGCCGGCGCAAGGCCTCACCTACCGCGCGGACGCTGGCGATGATCTTGCCCAGGCGGTTCGAGTATTCGAGGCCATTGCGGATGCGCACAAGGCGGCTGTGCAGGCCCACCGAGTACTGATGGACGAAAGGGCGGCCGTTGGCGGTGGCAATGTCGACCTCGCAGAGCTCGCCGGTCGCAATCGCCTCGAGCGCTGCCAGCAGGTCGAGCGGCATACCCAATGACCGGGCAAACAGGTTCATGGTGCCGGCCGGAAGCACCGCCAGCGGCTTGCCGCTTTCAAAGCATGCTGCGGCGGCGGCCGAAATCGTTCCGTCGCCGCCACCGGCCACCAGCACATCGACCGCGTCGTCCTGTGCGGCGGTCAGCAATGCTTGTGGCAACTTATCCCCGCTCACCGGGCGGCAGTTTATGGTGTGACCTGCGGCGGTGAATATGCGTTCGGCGTCGCTGGCGAATTCGGCAAGATCCAAGGTGCGGAATGTGCCGCCGTCCTGGTTGAAGATCGCGACGAAGTGCATTGTCAATCCTGCGATCAGCGGTGCCGGAAACCACGCGGCCAGTTCAGAAACGGCGGCACACGGGACTGGTTCCCATGCCTAGATCAAAGGCCGCTTTCCTTCGCCCAGGCCATCCCATTCGGCGATGTCGCGCAGCCCGCCGGCGTCGATGACCTCGCAGGCGCGTTCATGCCACTGGATCAATCCCTGGTCGCCGAGACGCCGCAGCGTCTTGTTGGTGTGCACGATCGACAGCCCGAGGGTGTCGGCGACGTGCTGCTGGGTGATGGGGATGAACAGTCGCTTGTCCTCCGGCAGGCCGATGCGCACCGCGCGTTCATGGATGAAGGCAATCAGGTAGGCCGCCCTTTCGAGCGCGCTGCGGCGCCCCACGCTCAGCAGGTGTTCGTCAAGCATTCGCTCTTCGCGTGAGGCCAGCCAGGTGATGTCGAAGGCGAGGCCAGGGTGGTTCTCGAACAGGGTTGAAAGCGTATCGCGCTGAAAGACGCAGAACACCGCCGGCGACAGCGTCTCCACGGAATGCTGCATCTCGCCGATCACCGAGCCCTGCAGCCCAACCAGGTCCCCCGGCAGCAGGTAGTTGAGGATCTGGCGCCGGCCGTCAGCCAGCATTTTGTAGCGGAAGGCCCAGCCCGACAGCAGCGTAAAAAGTTGCGCGCTATGTGCCCCTTCGGTGAGAATTGTCGAATTGGCCTCGGCCACGAGTTCGCCGCGCTTGAAGCGGCTCACGAACTTCAACTCCTCGGTCGAAAACGTCCGGAACTGCGGGTTCACCCGAAGCGGGCACGCTTCGCACGGGATTTTTCGCGATTCCATGGGGGCCAGGGCGGAGCTCAATTGGTTCGGTTCCCAGGCAAAATGTCATGGATGTCGATCGCCCGAAAGTCGGTTTTCGGACGCATCGGCAGGGCGTTGGGATGGGCCGCATTCCGGCCCACCCCATGGCGGTATCAGCCTCTGAAGGTGTTGTTGGCGACCTGCGCCGATATCCCGTCCGGCCCGTAGTCGGACTCGCCAGTGACCTGCAGATCCTGCTGCAGACGGGTGCGCGCACGGCTGACGCGGCTCTTCATGGTGCCAATGGCGCAATTGCAGATTTCCGCGGCCTCCTCGTAGGAAAACCCGGAGGCGCCGATCAGGACGATGGCCTCACGCTGGTCGTCCGGCAGCCGATCCAGGGCCTTCTTGAAGTCTGCCATATCCATGCTGCCATGCTGGGATGGGTGCACCGCCATGCGCTCGGTGAACAGGCCATCGCTGTCCTGCACCTCACGGCCACGCTTGCGCATCTGGCTGTAGAACTCGTTGCGCAGGATAGTGAACAGCCAGGCCTTGATGTTGGTGCCGAGCTCGAAGCTCTCCTGCTTGGCCCAGGCCTTCATGACAGTATCCTGCACCAGGTCGTCCGCCTTGTCGTGACGGCCGCTGAGCGACACGGCGAAGGCACGCAGGCTGGGCAGGGTCGCGAGCAGCTCCCGCTTGAAGTTCGGTGCCTCGGCGGCAGCGACGGGCGCTGGAGGGGTGGCCTTCGACATGCTGGTCATCGGGATGGCGGCCATGGCGTCAGCCCTCTTTCCCGGTGGTCTTTGTCGCGTCGCGCGCGCTCTCGGCCGCGTCGAGCTGCTCCAGGAGATCGAGAAGCTTTGGTGGAATGCCTTCTTCCTGCACGGCGCCGTACAGCGCGCGCAGCCGATTTCCGATATCCGAGTTCGGCCCGAGACCGTCGTCGCGGCCTTTGCGCGTGGCGTTGGAGAGATTGTTCATGCTGGTCTTGTCTCGCATCTAGTCGCGCCTCATCGCCGGATCACCGCCCCTGGTTATCCGCCGTTGTGCATGAAATGCGCGCGAACGAAAATAGTTCCACATTGGTTGCAACCTTTGTTGAGAAGGCGCGTTTTGGTGTTCGTAAGGCCTAACAGCGTCACGGGAGTTAACCGTCCATGTCCTTGTCCACGCGGATCGCGCCGCATCTTCCCTACCTGCGCCGTTTTTCGCGCGCCGTCACAGGATCGCAGACTTCGGGGGACGCATATGTCGCGGCGACGCTCGAAGCGATCATCGCCGACCTGTCGATCTTTCCCGAAGCCAGCAACGATCGGATTGCGCTCTACAAGCTGTTTTCGAAGCTGTTCAGCACCACTGCCGTTCGCGTCTCGCCGCCCTCTTCCAGCTTCCCATGGGAGGCAAGGGCTGCCGCCAACCTCGCGAACCTGCCGGCCAAGCCCCGCCAGGCTTTCCTCCTTGTAGCGGTCGAAGGGTTCTCCAACGCAGAGGCGGCGGAGGTGCTCGACGTCAGCGAGCCCGAGTTCGCCCGCCTGCTCGACGAAGCGTCGTCCGAGATTTCCCGCCAGGTGGCCACTGATATCCTCATCATCGAGGATGAGCCGCTGATCGCGATGGACATCGAGCAGATGGTCGAAGGCCTAGGGCATCGTGTTGTCGGCATCGCGCGCACGCACAAGGAAGCGGTGGCGCTCTTCCAGCGCACCCAGCCGCGCATGGTCTTGGCCGACATCCAGCTGGCCGATGGCTCGTCGGGTATCGATGCGGTCAACGACATTCTCAACAGCCATGCCGTTCCGGTGATCTTCATCACGGCCTTCCCGGAGCGCCTGCTCACCGGTGAGCGGCCGGAGCCGACCTTCCTCGTCACCAAGCCGTTCAACCCGGACATGGTGAAGGCGCTGATCAGCCAGGCGCTGTTCTTTGACGAGAACTCCCGCGCCGCCGCCTGAGTTTAGTCCGGCCGGGATCAGTCCCGGCCGGACCGCACGGATCTATCTGGAACTTTGTCTGGTCCGGGGCGTTGTCGTTGAATTGGTTCTTGCAACGGAGAGTAACGATGCTGCAGTACGCACTGCTTTTCCTGGTCATTGCGATTGTTGCCGGCCTGTTGGGTTTCGGCGGCATTGCGGGCGCTGCCTCGGGCATCGCGCAGATCCTGTTCTTTGTTTTCCTCGTTCTGCTGGTGGTTTCGCTGGTCGCCGGTCTGTTCAGGAAGGCCTAGCTCTCCTCACGGGTGAATGCGCCCTTCGCCCGAGCCTGAGAGTGCGGACCGGCTTCGTTCCTCGCGAACGGGGTCGGTCTTCATTTTGGGGCAACGCTATTGCCTTGTCCGGCCTGCTCCGCTTTGAGTGGAGCAATGAACAGCCCTGCCCATGAACTCATCACCATCCGCGATCTGTTGCGCCACGCCGTCAGCCGGTTTTCGGCTGCCGAGCTCAGCTTCGGACACGGCGCGGCCAACGCGCTGGACGAGGCGGCGTTCCTGATCCTCGAAGGGCTTCGCTTGCCCATCGATGATATCAATCCGTGGCTGGACGCGCGGCTGCTTCTCGCAGAGCGGGAGCGCCTCCTCGGCCTGATCGATAGCCGCGTCCAGACGCGGCAACCCGCGGCGTACCTGGTGGGCAAGGCTTATCTCCATGGCCTGCCGTTCTTCGTCGAGCAGGGGGTGATCGTTCCCCGCTCGTTCATCGCCGAGCTGATGGCCACTGGGGCGCTGGGGCCGGATGGGCTGGGGCTGATCCCGGAGCCCGAGTCGGTCACCACTGTGCTCGACCTGTGTACCGGGTCTGGGTGTCTCGCCGTGATGGCGGCCATGCAGTTCGGGACAGCGGAAGTCGACGCCGTCGACCTCTCGCCGCAGGCACTGGCAGTGGCACGCCGCAACGTGGCTCTGCACCAGATGGAGGATCGGATCCGTCTCTACGGAGGGGATCTGTTCGCACCGCTGGGAGGCCGCCGCTACGATCTGATCATCACCAATCCGCCCTATGTTGCCGCGGCGGAAGTCGCAGCATTTCCCGATGAGTATCGACACGAGCCGGAGATGGCGCATCTGGGCGGGGAGGACGGTCTCGACCTTGTGCGCCGCATCCTCGAGGAGGCCGGCGATCACCTCAATCCCGGTGGCGGCATCATTTGCGAGATTGGCACGGGTCGTGAGTTACTGGAAGCGGAGTATGACCTGCCCTTCGTGTGGCTCGACACCGAACTAAGCGAAGGGGAAGTGTTTTGGCTCGGGGCGGACGACCTCGCGAGGTGACGCTTTTCGGGGCCGACGCGACGTGGCCAGATAGTGTTCTGACGACGGTAGGGCGCACCGGCGATTCGCGACGCGCCGGAGGTGGCGGGGCGAGCGATGAGTTTCGAACGCAAGGTCGTGCGTCTCGAAGGGGACGCACCAGGACAGTCAACGGACTTCACTTACTACCACGTGGGGCCGAAGACGGCGCCCGAGAAGGTGCATTTGCAGGCAGCGCTGCATGCCGACGAGCATCCGGGCACGATGGTGTTGCACCACCTGTTGCCTTTGCTGCGGGAGGCCGACGAGCAGGGGCTGCTCCGGGCCCGCTTCACGGTCATGCCGATCGCCAATCCGCTGGGCCTTGCCAACCTCACGCTGCGCCACCAGATCGGCCGGTACGACAGCAATACCGGCGTCAACTACAACCGGCGCTGGCCAGACCTGTTCTCGGCGATCCGCAGCCAGTTGGCAGGACGGCTGAGCGAAGACGAGCGATTCAACGTCAACCTGATCCGTCGCGCCGTCCTGCAATGGATCGACAGCCAGCAGCCGCAGACGGCCGCTGAGCGGTTGCGGCTGCTTATTCTCCGCGAGGCGTATGATGCAGAGTTCGTGCTCGACCTCCATTGCGACGATGACTCGCTCATCCACATCTTCACATCGCCCGAGCTGATGCCGGAACTCCAGGACCTTGCCGACTGGATGGGCGCTGCAGCCACGCTGACCGCGACGGATTCCGGCGGAGGGTCCTTCGACGAGATCCTGCCGCAGCTTTATCGCAAGCTGGCGCAAGCCAATCCTGGCAAGCCGGTACCGATGGCGAGTGCCACGGCGACGCTTGAGTATCGAGGGCAGGCCGAAGTGTTCGACCATCTCGGGGCCGACGATGCACGGCGGCTCTGGGGTTTTCTGTGCGAGCGCAACCTGATCGACGCCGATCCCGGTCCGCGGCCGGGTCGGGTGGCCGGAGGCACGCCGTTCGAGGCGACCGAGATCGTGCGGGTGGACCGGCCGGGCCTCATTGCCTATCGAGTCGAGCTTGGCGAGCGGGTCAGCAAGGGACAGCCCATCGCCGACCTGATCGTCCTCGATGGGCCACAGGCCTTTGTCGAACGGCTTCCCATCATCGCGGGCACGGATGGCTTCGTGCTGTCGCGCCTCAGCCGGAAATATGTGACGCGCGGCAACTCCATCATGAAGATCGTTGGCACCAGCATCCTGCCGACCCGCAAGGGTGCCTATCTGCTCGAAGACTGAGGTCCTATTCCACCCGTATGACGTCGACCGCCTGCTTGGCGCGATGGTCGCCGCTCGTGCGCAGCACCCCGACAATGGGTGAAATGTCGGAATAGTCGCGGCCGTGGCCGATGGTGATGTGGTCGGGGCCGGCCAGCATGGCGTTGGTTGGATCGAACTCGACCCAGCCCGTGTGCTGTCCGCACCATACGCGCACCCAGGCATGCATGGCATCGGCGCCCGCGAGCCGCTGCTTGCCCTTGGGCGGTATGGTCCTGAGGAAGCCCGAGACATAGCCCGCAGGGATGCCGATGCCGCGCAAGCCTGCGATCATCACATGGGCAAAGTCCTGGCAGACGCCGCCGCGCAGCCGGAAGGCTTCGCTGGGGCTGGTGTCCACCTTGGTGACATCCTTGTCGTATCTGAAGTCGCGATGAATCGAGAGGCAGAGGTCCATCGCCGCCGCCTGCACCGAGAAGGTGCGCTCCGCACTCTGGCGCGCGTAGGCGGTGATATCGGGGTCGACGGCAACCCTTGGCGAGCCCGCAAGGAAATGATGCGGGGAGTCCGGTGCGATCGACCAGATGGCGGCGATTTCCTGCTGCAGGCCGGCAACTGTCGGGGAGAAGTCCGCGGGACTATGCAGGTCCTCTACCTGAACTCGTGCCGTGAGCCGGACATCGAGATGGTCGTGATAGCCGGAATAGGCAATCGTCGTGACCTGATTGCCGAAGAAGTCGACAAAGCTCGACTCCTGTTCCGGTTTCGGGTCGAACGACAGCGACGCCGCTATGACCCGCTGCACCTGGGGGATCGAGATGGGAGCTACACGTACGAGATGGCGGTCGCCATGCACGGACGCCTCGTAGTCGTAGTGCAATTCGAGCCGGACGTCATAGAGCACGGCCCGGTCCTCCTAGGCGAAGTAGGTATGGGCGATCAGGGTCGCCAGACTGGTGATATCTATGCCAAGCCGGTTGAGCTTCTTGGTGGTGAGTTCATGCGGCTCGGCGATGCGCAAGTCCGTGTAGAGCGACAGCGCCGCCTTGCTGGCTTCGGAGAGGTGGCCGTCCTCGATACCGCCAGGCAAGCGCTCTATCTGTTCGCGCAGTTCCGCGATCTGGAACCGAACCGAGCGCGGGTTCAGCGGATCGAGGACCAGCAGGTCGATATATGAATCCACGCCGGCGCTGACCGCGTAGCGGCGGCGGTGGGTCATCACGCTGTCGCCAATCTCCAGCAGCATGTCGAGCGCCCCCTCGGGTGCATTCGGCCGGGTGAACCAGGTCACCACGCCGGCAAGCTGAATGGCGCGTTCGAGGCGGCGGCCGATCTCGAGGAAGCGCCAGCCGGCAAAGCGGTACATGTTTTCGTGCACAAGGCCGGAGAAGCCGGCCAGCTTGCGCAGCAGGACGGTCATGGCGCGCGTGGCGTCGTCGCCAGGTCGGACACGCATGGCGAAGTTGCGAGCGGTCTTCCGCAAGTCATTGAGCGCCAGCCAGCCATCGGGCGAGAAGCGGTCACGGATCTGGCCAGCGCTGCCGACAGCGCTGTCGATAGCGGCCAGCAGCCCGTCCGGCAGTGCCTGTTCGGCGTCGACACCGAGCCCCTCGAGATAAGCGCGCGTGTCCTTCAGAATCGGCTGATCCGGGTTGGAAGCCTCGGCGAGGCGCGAATTGTAGGCCCGCAGGATGCGCACCGTCGCCTCGCAGCGCTCGGCATAGCGCCCGAGCCAGATCAGGTTGTCGGCGGCGCGGCTGGGCAGGCTTCCGGCCGATACCCGCTCGAGTTTGGAGCCCTCTGGCGGCAGCAGCGACACGCGTTCGACCGGCTTGTCGCTGACCACCCAGACGTCTGCCGCCTGGCCGCCGCGCTGCATGGCGATGGCGGTGGTGTCGGGGGTCTGCCCAACCCGGGCAAAGCCGCCCGGCATGATGGTCCAGCCGCTCGGGGTTCGGGCTGCATAGACCCGGAGCGTGATCGGACGTGGCTCGAGGCGCCCGTCGACATAGACGGGCGCCGTCGACAGGTGCACCGGCTCCTGGCCGACGAAATCGCTGCCTTGCAGACGCAACCGCTCCAGTAAGCTGGCGCGGTCGCCCGCTGTCAGGTCGGCGCCGAGTACGGCAGATTGCGGATCGTCGATCGCGAGCCCGGTGTTGAATGCCGGGCCGACCATCATCTGGTCGAGATTGGCAATCACGTGCTGGCGCTCGGCGGGTTGGCCGCACCACCAGGTGGCGATGGTGGGCAATTCCAGCTCGTCGCCCAGCAGCGCGCGGCTGAAGCTGGGCATGAACGCCGAAAGCGCACGGGTCTCCAGAATTCCGGTGCCCAGCGCATTGACGATCGATATCGAGCCCGAACGCAGCGCTTCGACCATGCCCGGCGTGCCAATGTGGCTGTCGGTGCGCAGTTCGAGGGGATCGGCGAAGTTCGCGTCGAGTCGGCGCCAGAGCACACTGATTGGCTTCAGTCCGGACACGGTGCGCACCATGACCTGGCCCTTGTCGACCACGAGGTCTTCGCCTTCGAGCAGCATGAAACCGAGATAGCGGGCGATATAGGCGTGCTCGAAATAGGTCTCGTTATGGATGCCGGGGGTGAGGATGCCAACCCGGCCATCGCCGTTTCGGGCGATGCCGTTCAGGGTGTCGCGGAAATCGCGGAAGAAGCCGGCCAGCCGGTGGACGTGCATCTTGCCATAGATGTCGGAGAGCGCCCGCGTCGTGGCCACACGGTTCTCAAGGGCGAAGCCGGCGCCCGACGGGGCCTGGGTGCGGTCACCCAATACCCACCACCCACCGTCGGGGCCGCGCCCCAGCTCAAAGGCGCAGAAGTGCAGGAAATGACCACTCGCCGGCTTGATGCCGACGACCGGGCGCAGGAATTCACTGTTGCGCGCCACCAGTTCCGGGGGCAGCAGGCCACGGCGTACCAGTTCGTTGTCGCCATAGATATCGGCGACGATCCGTTCGAGCAGTTCGACGCGCTGCACAAGGCCGTGCGAGATGCGCTGCCACTCGGCTTCCTCGATAATCAGCGGCAGGTGCGCCAACGGCCAGGCGCGATCCTTGCCTTCGGCACTGTCATATTTGCGGTAGAAGACACCGGCGTCGCGAAGGTACTGATCGGCCCGATCGAAGCGCGAGGCGGCTTCGGTGGGCCCCATCTCATCCAAAGCCGAAATCAGCGGAAGCCAGCCGGGGCGAACCTGGCCGGCAGCATCGATCATTTCATCGGGGACGCCAGGGAGCAGCGAATAGCCGGCCACGAGGCCCGCTGCCCCGCGCTTGCCCGCCGGCTGACGCTGATTCCGCTTTTCCATCGTTCAATAGCGCTAGCGTCTGGCGGGCGAAGCGCAAGCGGTTTTCGACTGAACGGTCAAAAAAATCTGCGCGCTGCGCGGGGACTTGCGCAGAATCGTCTGCGCAAGTTGCCGGGTGGTCAGAGTGGTACCCTGAGGTCCAGTGTCATCGGGTACTCCGCCGATGGGGTTTCCGCCGGCGGCGTGTAGCCGCCTGGTGTGTGCCCATGCGGCACGAAGCGCGCCAGACGACGGGCCTCGGCTTCGTTGCCGTTGACCGGGAACGTCTCGTAGTTTCGCCCGCCGGGATGGGCGCTGTGGTAGGTGCAGCCGCCTACGGCGCGCCGCGACCAGGTGTCGTAGATGTCGAAATGCAGCGGCGCGTTCATAGGCAGCGCCGGGTGCATGCCGGAAGCGGGCTGCCACGCCTTGAAGCGGACACCCCCAACTGACACGCCGGACTGCCCCGTCACCGCCAGTGGCACTTTCCTGCCGTTGCAGGCGACTTCATAGCGGCCTGGATTGATACCTTCAAGCTTCACCTGAAGTCGTTCAACCGATGAGTCAACAAAGCGCACAGTACCACCGATGGCACCTTGCTCACCCATGACGTGCCAAGGTTCCAGAGCCTGGTTGAGCGTCAGCTTGATGCCGTCGGTCTCGACTTCGCCGCAGAAGGGAAAACGGAACTCGAGCTGAGCTGCGAACCACTCCGGTTCGAGGTCGAAGCCGTGTTCCTTGAGATCCGCAAGCACCTCGAGGAAGTCCTGCCAGACAAAGTGCGGCAGCATGAAGCGGTCATGGAGGGTCGTCCCCCAACGCACGAAACGGCCGTCGCGCGGGTTCTTCCAGAAGCGGGCGATCAGCGAGCGGACCAGCAGTTGCTGCGCCAGATTCATCCGTGCATTTGGCGGCATCTCGAAGCCGCGGAACTCGACCAGACCGAGCCGCCCGGTCGGGCCGTCCGGCGAGTAGAGCTTGTCGATGCAGATTTCCGAGCGGTGCGTGTTGCCGGTGACGTCGACCAGGAGGTTGCGGAACAGCCGGTCGACCAGCCAGGGCAGAGGCGCCGGACCCTCGCCTGGGAAGGGGACCTGCTTCAGTGCAATTTCGAGCTCGTAAAGGGAGTCGTGGCGCGCTTCGTCGATGCGCGGCGCCTGCGATGTGGGGCCAATGAACAGGCCGGAGAACAGGTAAGAAAGCGAAGGGTGCTGTTGCCAGTGCAGCACCAGGCTCTTGAGCAGATCGGGCCGGCGAAGGAATGGGCTGTCGGCGGGGGTTGAACCGCCGACGACGACATGGTTGCCGCCGCCCGTACCGGTGTGCTTGCCGTCGATCATGAACTTGTCGGCGCCGAGGCGGCAAAGGCGGGCCTCCTCGTAGACGGCTGTCGTGGTTGCGACGCATTCCTCCCAGGTCGCTGCGGGATGAATATTGACCTCGATCACGCCCGGATCCGGCGCAACGCGGATGACGTTGAGGCGAGGATCGTAGGGTGGCGCATAGCCCTCGACATGGATTGGCAGATCGATGGTCTTGGCTGCCTGTTCGGCAGCGGTGATCAGCTCGAGATAGTCCTCGACGGTGGAGACGGGCGGCAGGAACACGCAGAGCCGGCCCTCACGGAGTTCGACCGTGATGGCGGTGCGCACGACACTGTCGATCTCGTCGAGGACCTGCTCGTTGATCTGCTGGCCGATGGTTGGGTCGGCGGTGAAGGTCGATGGCTGGGCATGGTGGCCAACCCGGACCTCGACCTTGTGCCGCAGCAGTTCCTCGACCTCCGGCAGGTCGGCTACGGCCACCAGCGGGTCGCGCGGGACGACATGCGGGTAGGCCGTCGGCTCGACGTGCTTCAGCGAGCTGAGCGGCAGGCGGTAGCCGACGGGCGAGTCGCCGGGCGCGAGGAAAAGTTTGCCGCGACGGGTCTTCCATTTCTCGGTGATCCAGCGCGATGTGTTCGCCTGCGCGTTCCAGCGCTGGACAGGCAGGACGTAACCGGTGGCGTTGTTCAGCCCGTGGTCGAAGACCTTGGCCATACGGGCCCTGGCCTCGGGGTCCGCGAGTTCGGAGTTCGCCGGGTCGACATTGGGGGGCAGGCGGGCTTCCTTCACCAGCCAGTCGCCCGGGTCCTCATAAGCGGCATCGATGGTGTCGCCACCAAGCCCGAGATTGAGCGCGATCTCACTGAGCAGGCGTTTGTCGTCACCGGGCTTGGCCGCGGTGGGGACACCTTCATGCGCGAACAGATGCTCATTCTGCCAGACCGGCTTCCCGTCCCGGCGCCAGTAGAGCGAGAAAGTCCAGCGCGGCAGGGTTTCACCGGGGTACCATTTGCCCTGCCCATAATGGAGCAGACCCCCCGGCGCGAAACGCTCGCGGAGCCGTCGGATCAACTGGTCGGCGAGACGCCGCTTGGTCGGGCCTACAGCATCGGCGTTCCACTCGCCGGCCTCAAAGTCGTCGATGGACACGAAGGTCGGCTCGCCGCCCATGGTCAAGCGGACGTCGTGCTTGACGAGTTCTTCATCGACCCGGCGGCCGAGCGCATTCAGCCGGTCCCAGCTCTCATCGGAGAAGGGCTTGGTGATGCGCGGGTGCTCCGCCACACGGCTGACCCGCATGTCGAAGTTGAAATCGACATTGGCAAAGCTCGCATATCCCGAGATCGGCGCGGCGTTGCGATAGTGCGGGGTGGCGGCGAGCGGGATGTGGCTCTCGCCCGCCAGCAGACCGGATGTCGGGTCGAGACCGATCCAGCCGGCGCCGGGGAGATAGACTTCGCACCAGGCATGCAGGTCCGTGAAGTCGTGGTCGGTCCCGGCCGGTCCGTCGAGCGACACCAGATCGGGCTTCAGCTGGATGAGGTAGCCCGAGACGAAACGGGCCGCAAAGCCGAGATTGCGGAACGCCTGCACCAGCAGCCAGCTGGAATCCCGGCACGAGCCCTGTGCGCGCTGCAGGGTTTCTTCCGGGGTGAGCACCCCGGCCTCAAGGCGGACGATATAGCCGATTTCCTGCTGCACTCGGGCATTGAGCGCGGTGATGAAGTTCACCGTGTTGGTCGGTGACCTGTCGACCCCGGCGAGAAACCTCTGGAGCAACGCGCCAGCCGGTTCCGGCGTCATGTAGATCGACAGGTCGTCGCGCAGGTCGTCAGGATAGACGAAGGGCCAGGTTTCCGCGCTCTCTTCAACGAAAAAGTCGAAAGGGTTGTAGACCGTCATGTCCGCGACGAGGTCGACCTCGATCTTCAGCTCGGTCACCGGCTCGGGAAAGACGTGGCGGCTCAGGTAGTTGCCATATGGGTCCTGCTGCAGGTTGACGAAGTGATTGGCGGGACTGACCCGCAGCGAGTGGCTCAGAACCTTGGTCTTGCTCTGCGGCGCCGGCTGCAATCGGATGATCTGGGGCTGCAGGACGACCGGCCGGTCATATTTGTAGTGCGTCAGGTGGTAGATCGCAGCTTTAATCGACATATGGTCGGATGCTCACTGAGGCACAGATACTTCCCGACCCAACGATAGCGGCAGAAGCCGGATGCCGCCAGTGTTCGAATCTGGATTGAGTTCAGCCGTGAACGAGGGAAAGCATAGTCCGGGCTGGCAGCGCGTGTTGCGCGGTATCGGCCGTTTCGTGGTGGTGCTGGCCGTGGTGGGCTACACCATTCTGGATGAACTGCTGTTTCCGCTGTTCCGGCCGCTCATTGTGTGGCTCACCGGGTTGAGGCTGTTCCAGCGGATCGGTGCGGCGCTCGGACGCCTGCCGCCCTACGTGGCACTCGTCGCCCTCGCCGTGCCGCTTGTCGTCATCGAGCCTGCAAAGTTGCTCGCGCTCTGGCGGGCGGCGCAGGGGCACATCGTGCAAGGCGCGATCCTGCTGCTGGTGGCGCAGGTGCTGTCATTGCTGGTTTGCGAGCGCATCTTTCATGCGGCATATCGGCCGCTGATGCGTATCGGTTGGTTGCAGGCGCTACTGGGTTGGCTGTTCGGGCTCAGGGACCGTGCCATTGCGCTGGCCCGGTCGACCGTCGGCTGGAAACAGGCGGTGCGGCTGGCGCGAGCCGTTGCCTCGTGGTGGCGCAGAGCCATCGAAAGTCTCAGGTGAGCTACTTTTTCTTGCGCGCCGCGTGCATGGCATCGCGCGACTCGGTCAGGAAGGCCTCTACCTCATCGAGCGTCGCGCTGAAGTCGTAGCCGGCATTGCCGAAAACGATCTGCTTGGTGTCGTCGTCGCGCAGCATGTAGCCGCCATGCTCTTCGATCTTGGCATTGCGTTTCTGCGCAACCAGCAGGCTGACATTGAAGGGGCGTCCAAGCCGGCGGACACGACGTTCCATCGCAACTGGGGTGTGGGCGCGGCTGCTCATCTCAGGCCTCCGAGTTCATTGTCACGGGGACATAGCGCAGAATTGGGCCAAGGCAACAGACCAGCGCGGCCGAAGTCGCGTTCGGAAGCCGATTTCAGGTTGGCCGTTCAGCCGTCGTGCCACTCGCCACATGCGAGCGAATGTCCAGTTCGGTGCTGTGCAGGTGCTGGCGCATGGCTTCGGACGCCGCCCGCTGGTCTCCAGCGCGGATGGCGTCGAGCACCGCCTGGTGCGCGATCACCGTGTCCTCACGGCCGGCTCCCCGCAGCGACTGACCGCGGCGGCTCATGACAAAGCTCTCACGCAATGGCTGCGCCATGGCCTCGAAGATGAAGGAGATGACCCTGTTGCCGCTGGCTGCGGCGATCGCTTCATGGAACTGCAGGTCGGCTTCGTGGAAACGCAGCTCTGCTTCGGCGTCCTCGCCGGCAGGCTCTTCGGCCGCCCAGCGGCGCATGGTTTCCATGGCGCCTTCGATTGCCTGAAGCCCGGCGCGGCTGACCCGCCTCGCAGCCAGCGCGCTCGACAGAGTTTCCATCGCCATGCGCAATTCGATCAGGTCGAACAGGCCCTTGGGGTTGTTGCGGACAATCGCCACCAGCAGCCCGGCGAACACGGCGCTGTCGGGCTCCCTGACCATTGCGCGGCGACCTCGGCCCATGTCCAGCAAGCCCCGGCCGACCAGAATCTTTAGCGCCTCGCGAATGGTCAGCCTGCTCACTTCGAAGCGAGCGGACAGGTCCGCCTCACTTGGAATACTGGCCCCCGGCATCAGTTCTGCGAGAATCGTGCCGGCCAACTGGTTAGCCACGTCCTCGGCCGCACTGGTGGAATCGTCCCCCCGCCGGGCGTTGCCGCCGCTCTTCGTCATAATACCGCAACCTATCTGATAAGTTCCTCACGCCGACCCGGCCTTTCCGGCTCTTCGTCGACGCCCTCAATTCGGAAAACCTAGCTTCCTGAAGGCATTGAAGGCAATAGGTCGTTGGCATTACGGCGGCGATGGGCCGCCATCACCGGACATCTTTACAGCAATATCTGACTACTCTAGGTTCCGCCGGCGCGTGGGAGGATGCGCAGACGCCGCATATGCGGGCGTCAAGGACGCAGGGGGAGGCGCCCCGACAGCTGTCGGTCGGTATTTCCCAATGGTGTTCGATCCTCCCGCATCCGTTGGCACGGCCACGAATGCACTCAACCCAATGGTTACCCCGGGAGGAAGCCAGTGAAAGCTCTTAAGTTCCTTATGACCGCCATCACGGTCGGCGCGATCGCGCTCTCCGGCCAGGCGTTTGCCCAAGACAAGGGCGCCATCGGCATCGCGATGCCGACCAAGTCGTCGCTCCGCTGGATTTCGGACGGCGATTCCCTGAAGGCCGCGCTCGAGGCCAAGGGCTACAGCGTGGATCTGCAGTACGCTGAAGACGATATTCCGAACCAGCTGGCCCAGATCGAGAACATGGTCACCAAGGGCGTGAAGGCCCTGGTTATTGCCTCGATCGATGGCACGACGCTGTCGGCCGTGCTGCAGCAGGCAGCGGATTCGGGCATCAAGGTCGTCGCCTATGACCGCCTGATCCGTGAAAGCGCCAATGTCGACTACTACACCACCTTCGACAACTTCCAGGTGGGTGTGCTCCAGGCCAACTCGCTGGTGAAGGGCCTCAAGGAGCGCTTCGCGGACGTGAAGCCGTGGAACGTCGAACTGTTCGGCGGTTCGCCCGACGACAACAACGCCTTCTTCTTCTACGACGGTGCGATGTCGGTGCTGCAGCCGATGATCGATGCCGGCGATATCGTCATCAAGTCCGGCCAGCAGGGCATGGACCAGGTCGGTACCCTCCGCTGGGATGGCGCCGTTGCCCAGGCCCGAATGGATAACATTCTGTCGGCCAACTACTCGGACGGCAGCCGTGTGCATGGCGTGTTGGCCCCCTATGACGGGCTGAGCCGCGGCATCATCTCGTCGCTGCGTGGCGTCGGCTATGGCTCAGGCGACCTGAGCTGGCCGATCGTGACCGGCCAGGACGCCGAGACCCCTTCCGTCAAGGCGATCATTGCCGGCGAGCAGTATTCGACCGTGTTCAAGGACACGCGCGAACTGGCCAAGGTGACAGCTGACCTCGTCGACGCGGCTGTCTCCGGCGGCACGCCAGAGATCAACGACACCGAGACGTACGACAACGGCGTGAAGGTGGTTCCGTCGTACCTCCTGACCCCGTACGACGTCGATATCACCAACTACGAAGAACTCGTGGTCGGCTCGGGTTACATCAAGGCTGAAGACCTGAAGTAAGGTCTCCAGCACGGAAGGGCCTCGCGGCGACGCGAGGCCCTTTCCGCACCTCTGCGACTTTAGTAGATACCAGGATTGCCGGACACCGAAGGGGCGGTGACCCGATCTAGCCAAGAAGGCCTGCTATGACCGACACCATCCTGGAGATGCGCGACATCACCAAGACCTTTCCCGGTGTTAAGGCGCTCCAGAACGTCAATCTGGATATCCGGGCGGGCGAGATTCACGCCATCGTGGGCGAGAACGGCGCTGGCAAATCGACCCTGATGAAGGTGCTCTCCGGCGTCTATCCGCATGGCTCCTACGAGGGGCAGATCATCTACAATGGCGAGGAATGCCACTTCCGCTCGATCCGCGACAGCGAGCACAAGGGCATCGTGATCATTCACCAGGAGCTGGCACTGGTGCCGCTCCTCTCGATCGCCGAGAACATCTACCTCGGAAACGAGCGCGCCACGGCGGGCATCGTCGACTGGGACGAGACGCGGCTGGGTGCGCGGGCTGTCCTCGACAAGGTCGGGCTGAAGGAAGACCCCGATACGCTGGTTACCAATATTGGCACCGGCAAGCAGCAACTGGTCGAGATCGCCAAGGCGCTGAGCAAGCAGGTCAAGCTGCTGATCCTCGACGAGCCCACGGCGAGCCTCTCTGAAAAGGACAGCGACGCGCTGCTGAACCTGCTGCTCGGGTTCAAGGCACAGGGCATTTCCTGCATCCTGATTTCCCACAAGCTCAATGAGGTCTCGAAGGTCGCCGACCGCATCACCGTGATCCGGGACGGGCGCAGCATCGAGACGATGGACAAGGCCGATATCAGCGAAGACCGGATCATCACCTCGATGGTCGGGCGTCCGCTCGACGACCGCTATCCGCCAAGGTCCCCGAACATTGGCGAGGTGGTGTTCGAGGTCAGGAACTGGTCGGTCTATCATCCGCAACATCGGGACCGGCAGGTCATCAAGGGTATCGATCTGAACGTCCGCAAAGGCGAAGTGGTCGGGATCGCCGGCCTGATGGGTTCGGGCCGCACAGAGTTCGCGATGAGCGTGTTCGGCCGATCCTACGGTGTCAGGATCAGCGGCGACGTGCTGCTGCACGGCAAGAAGGTGGACACGTCGACGGTGGGCAAGGCGGTGTCGCACGGCATTGCCTACGCCACGGAAGACCGCAAGACCTTCGGGCTCAACCTGATCGACCACATCAAGCACAACACCACGCTCGCCAACCTCGTGGGCGTGTCGCGATGGGGTGTGATCGACGACCTCGCAGAGCTGGATGTCGCCAACGACTATCGCAAGAAGACCAATATCCGCTCGTCCAGTGTCTACCAGACGACCGGGAACTTGTCGGGGGGGAACCAGCAGAAGGTGGTACTTTCGAAGTGGCTGTTCGCCAATCCGGAAGTGCTGATCCTCGACGAGCCGACGCGCGGCATCGACGTCGGCGCGAAGTATGAAATCTACACCATCATCGCGCAGCTGGCGGCGCAGGGGAAAGCGATCATCGTGATCTCGTCGGAGATGCCCGAACTGCTGGGCATTACCGACCGGGTCTACGTGATGAATGAAGGACGGATCGTGGGGGAGATGCCCACGCCCGAGGCCAGCCAGGAAAAGATCATGCGCGCGATCGTCCGCGCGGAAGGGAAGGCAGCATCATGACCACGGAAACCGCCCCGAGGGGCGATGCAGAGATCGGCAAGGTCCAGCCGTCCTCGATGATGAGCGCCCTGCAGGCCAATATCCGAGACTATGGCCTGCTGCTGGTGCTGGTCCTGATCATGCTGTTCTTCCAGTGGACGACCGGCGGCGTGCTGTTCAAGCCGCTGAACCTCACCAACATCATCCTCCAGAACAGCTACATCATCGTGATGGCGCTGGGCATGTTGCTGGTGATCGTGGCCGGCCATATCGACCTCAGCGTCGGTTCGGTCTCCGGCTTCATCGGGGCGCTGGCGGCCATGCTGATGATCGGCTGGGATTTCCCGCCGGAACTGGCCTTTCTCGCCAATCCGTTCGTCGCGGGCGCCATCTGTATCGTCGTCGGCGCAGCCATCGGCGCGGCGCAGGGCTACCTGATCGCCTATCACCGGATCCCCAGCTTCATTGTGACGCTGGCCGGCATGCTGATCTTCAAGGGCTTGTCGCTGGCCATTCTCGCCGGCCAGTCGGTCGGTCCGTTCCCGGCTGAGTTCCAGATGCTGTCGGCGGGCTTCATTCCCGATTTCGTCGGTCCCATCACGCTGGTCGCCGCGAGCGAGGGAGTGCAGCCGGTGGTGCTGCATGGGGCGACGCTTGCCATCGGCGTCGCCGCTGTTGTCGGCATGGTGCTGCTGGCGCTGCGCACTCGATCCCGCCGCATGGCGCGCGGCTACGAGACCGAGCCGTTCGGCTTTTTTGCGATCAAGAACATCGTGATCGCTGCGCTGGTGCTGTTCTTCACCTACATGCTTGCGTCGTACAAAGGCCTGCCGAACGTGCTCGTGGTGATGGCGGTGCTGATTGCCGGCTTCGTTTTCCTGACCAAGCGCCTGACGTTCGGGCGGCGCATCTATGCCATCGGCGGCAACCCCAAGGCGGCGGCGCTGTCTGGCATCAAGACCGAGCGGCTGACCTTCTACATCTTCGCCATCATGGGCGCCCTGGCGGCGCTTGCCGGCATGATCTATGCGGCGCGCCTCAACTCGGCGACCCCGAAGGCCGGGCAGGGGCTGGAGCTGGACGTGATTGCTGCCGTGTTCATCGGCGGCGCCTCGGCGCTGGGTGGTGTGGGGCAGGTGGCCGGCGCCGTGATCGGCGCATTCATCATGGGCGTGTTGAACAACGGCATGTCGATCATGGGCATCAACATCGACCTGCAGCAGATGATCAAGGGTGTGGTGTTGCTGGCCGCCGTGTTCTTCGACTTGTACAACAAGAACAAGGGCTGAGCCGCAACGAGACTGGTGGCCCGTCAGTTCGGCCCGGGTTCCACTGTTGTGGAAGCCGGGCCTTTTGTTGGCCTGCGCCTAGCGTGTGGCAGACAGGTGTGCTTACGTCCGGACGCATTTCGGGGCGGATTTCAAGGCATAGGCGACCATGACTCGGACTATTCGGCAGCGGCTCGAACGGATGGTGGTCCGGCTCGACGAGCTCAAGTATTGGCGCGAACGGGAGTCCGTGGCCGTTGACGGCTGGACGTTCGACGGGGCGCCACTGGCGCTCGGGGCGGCGTGGCCGGCCAAGGATGGGGTGCATCAGTTGGTGGCCGCGGCCAAGGTGCCGGCGCACTGGATTCTGGCGGAGTCCCGCCTTTATCTCGACCTCGGCGGCGAGGGGCTGGTGACGGTTCGCTTTGACGGTGGCGAAGAGGTTGGCTTCGGCAACGACCCATACCATCGCGAGTTTCCGCTGCGCGGTCATGAGCTTAGCATCGCTGCGGAGTCGGTGGCGCGGTTGCCGTTCGGGCAGCCAGTGCGGTCGCCGCACCTGAACGCAGCACGGCTGGTCTGGCTGGATCTTCCGGTCGACAGGCTGCACATGCGGTTGCTGCTGATCGCCGAAGTCTGCGAGCAGCTTGAGGGGCACGACGTGGTGCCGCATCTGCTGGAAGCAGCGGAGGCGGCGTTCTATGCGCTGGACTGGCCGTCGGGGACGGCCGATTACAATGCCCGGTTTGCGCCGCAGCGCGGGCAGCAGAGCATCTGGCAACTGCCCAAGCTCAAGGACAATCCGCCCGGGTTGAACGAGACGCAGCGGGCGAGCGTGGTGGCGGCCGATGAGGCGCTGGCCGAGCAACTGCGGGCGCTGCAGAAGCGCTTCCCGCAGCAGGGGGAGGTCGCCCTGACCGGGCATGCGCATATCGACCTCGCGTGGCTCTGGCCCTATGCCGAGACGCGGCGAAAGGTGCGGCGGACCTTCTCGACGGCGGTGTCGCTGATGGAAGGCGGCAACGAGTACCTGGCGAACTCGGGGTTCCGGTTCAACCAGTCAACAGCTCAGTATTATCAACAGCTTGAGGAAGACGACCCGGCGCTGTTCGAGAAGGTGCGGGCCAAGGTCAAGGCCGGCGGCTGGGAAACCATCGGCGGGATGTGGGTGGAGCCTGACACCAACATGCCGACGGGTGAAAGTCTCGCCCGGCAGATCCTCTACGGGCAGCGCTATTTCGAGCAGAAGTTCGGGGTTCGGCACAACGTGTGCTGGCTGCCCGACTGCTTCGGGTTCTCCGGCGGGCTGCCACAGCTGCTGAAACAGGGCGGTATCGACTCCTTCTTCACCATCAAGGTGAACTGGAACGAGAGCAACAAGATCCCCGGTGACTTGTTCTGGTGGGAAGGGATCGATGGCAGCCGGGTGCTGGCGCATACGTTCAATAACCCCGGCGAGGGCTATAACGGCGCCGTCAATGGCGAGTGCGTCGTCCAGACCTGGCGGAATTTCCGCCAGAAGGACGTGCACCCGGAAACCTTGCTCGCCGTTGGGTACGGCGATGGCGGCGGCGGGGTGACGCCGGCCTATATCGAACGCGAGATGCAGCTCAGGGACTTCCCTGCCATTCCGCGCGTCCGTTGGTCCAAGGTCGCTGATTTCTTCCAGCGCGCACATCAGACTGCGCAGAACAATACGCTGCCCGTGTGGAGCGGGGATATCTATCTAGAACTGCATCGCGCGACGCTGACGACGCAGAGCGCGGTGAAGAAGGCGCACAGGCAGGCCGAGCGCGCGCTGATCACGGCGGAGACGCTGGGATCGATGGCGGCGCTGATGGGCGGCGAGCAGCCGGAAAGCCTCGAACACATCTGGCGGGTGGTGCTGAAGAACGAGTTCCACGACATTCTGCCAGGCTCCTCGATCGCGGAAGTCTATGAGGATGCCGAGCGCGAGCTGAACGATGCGATCGGGCGGGCACTGGCGCGACAGCAGTTCGCGCTGTCCGCGATCGTCAGCCACCTGCCGGACGGGGACGTGGCTGACGCGGTGGTGGTGGTGAACCCCTCGCTGAGCCGACGGCCGGTGCGGGTGACGACGACGGACGGGGTGCATTTCTCGTCCTCTGACGTGGTGCCGCCACTTGGAGTGCGGGTGTTTACGCGCGCCTCGCTCGAGCCGCTGCCGGGGCTGTCGGTGAGCGAGGGACACCTAGAGAATGCGCACCTGAAGGCGACCATCGGCAAGGATGGCACAGTGACGAGCCTCGTGCACAAGGCCACGGGACGGGAGGCCCTGGCGGAGCGGGGCAACCAGCTTTGGGTGTACCCCGCCGACAAGCCGCGGAACTGGGACGCGTGGGACTTCGAGGACGACTACGGCAGGAAGGGCGTGGAACTCGATCGGCCCGAGAGCATCAAGGTGGTCGAGAACACGCCGACGCGGGCTTCGGTCCGGGTGGTCCGGCGGTTCCGGGCCTCGACGGTGACGCAGACCTATGTGCTCGATGCCAACGGCACCCGGCTCGATATTGTCACCGAGATCGACTGGCACGACCGGCATTGCCTGTTGCGGACGATGACGCCGGTCGACGTGCGGACGATGCATGCGACCTTCGAGCACGCCAATGGCGTGGTGAAGCGGACGACGCACGACAATACCAGCTGGGACCAGGCGCAATACGAGGTGCCGGGGCACCGCTTCGTGGACATGAGCGAGCCGGGCTTCGGCGTGGCGCTGCTCAACGATGCCAAATACGGGCATAGCGCCAAGGGTAATGTGCTGGGTTTGAGCCTCGTGCGGTCACCGGTTTATCCGGATCCACTGGCCGATGAAGGCGGGCAGCGCTTCACCTATTCGCTCTATCCGCATGCCGGGGACTGGTACGAGGGGCGGGTGCGTGAGGAGGCCGAGGACCTCAACCAGCCGTTGCTCGCGGCCAATGCCAGCGGCGTTGCCGGGATCAGCGTGCAGCTCCTGGCGCTCGACGGGATTCCGGCGGCGCTCTCCGGCTTCAAGCCGGCCGAAGACGGCAATGGCCTGATCTTCCGGGTGTACGAGCCGGCAGGCCGACGTGGCGATTTCGACATCCGGGCGCCGAAGGACTGGACGGTTGGCGACAGCGTTTCCATCCTCGAAGAGCCGATGGAGCGCGCAGAAGGGCCCGATCTCAGGCCATTCGAGGTGCGGAGCTGGCGGCTGACGCGGAAGTAGTCAGCCGGTTTCGACGGGGGTGTCGTCGCGGCTCCCCCACTCGGCCCAGGAGCCATCGTAGAGGATGACGTCGGTGGCACCGGCCCGCTCGAGCGCGAGCTTCAGGATGGCTGCGGTCACCCCCGAACCGCAGGTGGTGACGGTGGGCGCTTCGAGATCGATGCCTGCGGCAGCGAACTGGGCGCGCAGCGCCTCGGCGGATTTCAGCGTGCCGTTTTCGACGAGGCTGGGAGACGGTGCGCTCCTGGCGCCTGGCATGTGGCCAGAGCGGAGGCCCGCACGGGGCTCAGGAACTTCGCCGGAGAAGCGGCCCGCCGGGCGAGCGTCAGCGATCTGGCGGCTGGTCGTGCGCATCTGGGAGAGATCGGCGACGGCGGATGCATTGAAGCGCGACGTGAAGCGCACCGGCGCGCGAGGAGACGGGCCCGACTCAAGCGGGCGGCCTTCGGTGCGCCATTTCGGCAGGCCGCCTTCGAGGATGCGAACATCCGACGCCCCCATGACCATGAAGTTCCAGCGAACCCGCGGGGCGGAGAACAGCCCCTCGCCGTCATACACGACGATACGCATGCCGTCGCCAATGCCGAGAGCGCCAACGGCGGCCGCAAAGTCAGCTGGGGCGAGCAGCATGTGGGGGAGGCCCGAGGCGGTGTCGGCGATGCCGTCGACATCGAAGAAGACGGCGCCGGGGATGTGGCCGGTGAGGAACTCGCCGTGTGGGTCGCGGTTGGCCGCGGGCAGGTACCAGCTGCCATCCACGACGACGAGGCCAGGGTCGGCGAGATGGTCCGCGAGCCAGGCGGTGGAGACGAAAGGATCGGTCATGCCGCTGATCTGGCCCGAGCCGTCGTCCTCGGTCAACTGTCGAGCACGAGTACGTCGCTGGCGGCGATGGCGACCTTGACCGGGGCGCCGTGGGCCGGCGGGGGCGTGCGCTGGTCGTTGAAGGTATCGAGGCTGACGCTGTTGTGGCCGAGATCGACCTTGAGGCGGATGACGGAGCCGAGGAAGCTGACTTCGGCAACACGGCCGTCGAGCTGGATGTCCCGGCCTTCGGTCGAGAGGCTGACGGCTTCCGGGCGCATGGTCAGTGAGATGGCCTGGCCAGCAGAGGCGGTGGCGGGGAGGGCGGGAACAACGAAGTTGCGCCCCTCGATGGCGACCGTTTGGGTGGCTGGGTCGACGACGCTGGCCTGCAGCGTGTTCAGGGTGCCCACAAACGTGGCGACGAAGCGGGTCTGTGGCCGGTTGTAGATATCGAAGGGCTGGCCGAACTGCTCGACGTTGCCGGCATTCATCACCACGATGCGGTCGGATATCGACAACGCCTCTTCCTGATCGTGGGTCACGAAGACGGTGGTGATGCCCAGCTCGCGCTGGATTTCACGGATCTGTTCGCGCAGCGACACGCGGATCTTGGCGTCGAGAGCCGAAAGCGGCTCGTCAAGCAGCAGCATGGATGGACTGGGCGCGACGGCGCGGGCCAGCGCGACACGCTGCTGCTGGCCACCCGACAACTCGAAGGGGAAGCGCTTGCCGAAGCCGGACAGACCGATGAGCTTGAGCATCTCCTCGGTGCGGGCCTCGCGCTCGGCGCGCGGGCGGCCGGCGACCTTCAGACCGAAGCCGATATTGTCGGCCACGTTCATGTTGGGGAACAGGGCATAGGCCTGGAAGACCATGCCGATTTTGCGGCGGTTGGGCGGGATGTCGGTGACGTCCTGGCCCTCGACGAGGATGCGGCCGGAGTCGGGATACTCGAAGCCGGCGATCATACGGAGGATGGTGGTCTTGCCGCAGCCGGAGGGGCCGAGCAGGGTGACGAATTCGCCCTTGTCGAAGCTGAGGTCGACGCCTTTGACCACGGTGTTGCCGCCAAAGGTCTTCACCAGCCGCTCGATGCGAAGGAACGTGTCGGCCATGGTCAGTCCCTGCGGCTGGTTTTTGGGGCGAAGCGGTCGAGCAACTGGATCATGCCCATGGCGCCCCAGGTGAGGACAAAGGAGATGATGGCCAGCGCCGACGGCTCGTAGGCGCGGTTGGCGCCGATGTTCTGCATGTAGACGCCAAAGGCCGGCCGATTGAGCAGGCTGGCGAGGACGAACTCGCCGATGACGATGGCGAAGGTCAGGAAGGCGCCCGACAGCACGGCGATGAAGATGTTGGGAAAGATCACCTGCACCATGGTGCGGACCGGGCCGGCACCGAGGCTGGTCGCGGCTTCGGTGAGGGTCTGCACATCGATGGTGCGCAGGCCCGTGTCGATGGCGCGGTACATGTAGGGCAGCGAGAGGGTGACATAACCGCAGACCAGCAGCAGGTCGGTGCCGAAGGTCGAGTTGGTAAGCGGCAGGATTGAGGAGGAGTTGAACAGCTTGATGTGGCCGAACACGAGGATGATCGGTGGCACGATCAGCGGCAGCAGGGTGATGAACTCCATCACCGGGCGCAGGAACTGCAGCCGGAGCCGGACGAAATAGGCTGCCGGCACGATGATGGCGAGGCCGACAAGGATGGCGAAGACGGCGCAGACAAGGGAGTAGCTGAAGGTCGACTGAAAGCGCTCGTCGGCGAAGACCGAGAGATAGGCATCGAAGGTCAGCCGGTCGCGCCGCATCTGGATGGAGAAGATGAAGGTGGCGACCAGCGGCAGCAGGAAATAGCCGGCGCCGAGACCGAACACCACCCAGGCCCAGAAGCGTCGCGCGATCATTTCAGCCACCGTTCGGCACGTGTGCGGACGACGATGTAGATGATGTTGGCAAGCGCGGTGATGGCGATCATGCCGAGGGCCAGCGCGGCGCCGAGGCCCGGGTTGTGCAACACGTCGCCGCGAATCTGCGCATAGAGCAGGATGGGCACGATGTTGAGCGAGGACCCGGTCAGCGCGTAGGCGGTGGCGATGGCGCCGAAGGCGTTGGCAAACAGCAGCGACAGGGTGCCGAGCAGGTTTGGCCAGAGCACCGGCAGGCCGATATGCAGCCAGAACTGCAGGCGTGAGGCGCCCAGGGTGGCAGCAGCCTCGCTCCACTCCTTCTTTAGCCCGTCAATGGCCGGCGCGATGATGAGGATCATCAGCGGGATCTGGAAATAGAGGTAGGTCAGCGTCAGGCCGGTGAAGCTCAGCAGGTTGAAGCCGGAGCGATAGATATCGAAGCCGAAGACGGTCTTGAGGATCACCGTGACGATGCCGAGGCGCCCCAGAGTGGCAATGAAGGCGAAGGCCAGCGGCAGGCCGGCGAAGTTCGAGGCGACGCCGGAAAAGGTCATCACGGTCGAGCGGATGGCCGTCGGCAGTCGCCCGCGGATGATGGCGAGGGCGATGGCGAGCCCGATCAGCGCACCGAAGATGGCCGAGGCGGCGGAAATCCGGATGGAAATCGAGAAGGCACTAATGACCTGGTCGGTGCCCAGATCGAGGATGTTCTGGAAGGTGAAGCCGCCGTCGGGGCCGATGAAGGCGGTGCTGACGAGGAACAGCGTCGGCACGATCAGGAACAGCAGGGCAAACAGGATGAACGGCAGCACGCCGAGCCAGGCGCCGATGCCGAGGCGCCGCAAACGAAATCTCGCCGGCCCGGGGTGAGCCGGGCCGGCGAGGGTGCCAGCAGGGGAGCTGACATCAGTCATATTACTGGACGTTGGCTCCGACCACGGCATCCCACTTGGTGGTGATGACTTCCTTGGCGGCAGCCTGCTCGTCGAGCGTGGGGAAGACGGCCTTGGCATAGGCTTCGGCCGGCGGCAGCTTGTCGAGCAGATCCTGCGGGATCTTGCCGTTGGCGGCGAGATCGTTGAAGCGGATCGGGTGGCAGTAGCCGGCGAGGAAGCCGAGCTGGCCTTCGTCGGAGTAGAGATATTCCATCCAGAGCTTGGCGGCATTGGGGTGCGGGGCATAGGCCGAGATGGCCTGGACATAGACGCCCGCGACCACGGAGTCGGACGGTACGACAACCTGCGCCGCCGGGTTGCCGGCAAAACCATCGCGCCACGACAGGGCGTTATAGTCCCATGCGACGACGATCGGGGTGGTGCCCTGGGCGACGGAAGCGGCCTTGCCGATGACCGGGACGAAGTTGCCCGCGGCGTTCAGTTCGGCGAAGTAGGCGAGGCCGGCTTCGCCAGCAGCAGCGGCGTCGGCGGCGCCGGCAGCGAGGCCCGCACCGTAGACGGCCTGGATGGCCTGGTTGGAGGCCCGCGGATCACCGGCGAGGGCGACGGCATTGGCGTAGTCGGACGACTTCAGATCGGCCCAGGAGGTCGGGACTTTCGAAACGAGGTCGGTGTTCACGAGGAACGACAGGACGCCGTAATAGTCGCCGTACCAGTAGCCTTCGGCATCCTTGGCGGAGTCCGGAATGGTGTCCCAGGTCGCGACCTTGTAGGGCTGGATCAGGCCTTCGGCCTTGGAGGACGGGCCGAAGCTGAGGCCCACGTCGATGACGTCGGGGGCCTGCGGGCCGGTATTGCCCTTGTTGGCCTTGATGGCCTCGATCTCGTCGGCCGAACCGGCGTCGGGGTTCAGCTCATTGATGGTGATGCCGGGATACTTGGCTTTGAAGGCATCGATGATGGCGCCGTAGCCGCACCAGTCATGGGGCAGGGCGATGGTGGTGAGCTGGCCTTCCGCCTTGGCGGCTTCGTAGAGGGCATTCAGATCGGTCTGCGCCGAGACGGTTAAGGTCGAAGCGGCGAGGGCCGCGACCGAGACCGAAGCGACGAGCGCATTCTTGATGAGCATTTCTGCGTCTCCCTGGGATTCTGGCTTTTTTGTCCTGACTTCTCAGGAGCGTCGATAGCCGCGCTTCCACTATGTGTCCGACATGACAACTGCATGACAGCTGACGGGTGGGCCGATCGAGACCGAAACGCTCGGCAATCCGTGGCTTCCCCGATGTCGGATTTTGTGCGGCCCGCCCCCCTCAAGGTCGATTGTGACAATTGTGACAGTGCCCGCTTTACTTGCCGGAGTCGAGACGGGGCGAACTCCGAAGGCGGCAGTCTGGAACACTTCCAAACTGGGGCGTTATTTCTTGAACCGCGTCATCCACTTTGATACTCCCGCCGCAAAATTTGCATTTGGTGCGGGTTTCAAGGAGAGCGCGATGTTCAGGACGACAGTGCGGGCACTGGTGATTGGGGCGGCGTGCGCCGGGTCAGCAACAATGGGGGCGGTGGCGGCGGAGCCGGGCGCAGAGGCCATTCTCGATACCTATGCCAACATTGCGCTGGCCGGGTACGAGGACGCGCTGGTGGCTGCGAAGGCGCTGGATGCGGCGGCCGATGCATTGATCGCGAGCCCGAGCCAGGAGACGCTGGAAGCTGCCAAGGCCGCTTGGCTGGCCTCGCGCCCATCGTACCAGCAGACCGAAGCATTCCGTTTCGGCAACGCCATCGTCGATGAATGGGAAGGTAAGGTGAATGCCTGGCCGCTCGACGAGGGGCTGATCGACTATGTCGATCAGAGCTATGGCGTCGAGAGCGACGAGAACGGGCTGTACACCGCCAATGTCATTGCCAATGCCAAGCTGATCATCGACGGCAGTGAGGTCGATGCGACGGAGATCACCCCGGCGTTCCTCAAGGACGTGCTGCAGGAGGCAGGCGGGATCGAGGCCAATGTCGCGACCGGCTATCATGCGATCGAGTTCCTGCTGTGGGGGCAGGACCTCAATGGTACCGGCCCGGGCGCCGGCGCCCGTCCGGCAACGGACTACTCGACCGACACCAATGCGTTGCGGCGTGGCCAGTATCTCGATGCGGCGACGGACCTGCTGGTCACCGATCTCGAGGAGATGGTGGCAAGCTGGCAGGTGGGCGGGCCGGCGCGGGCGGATCTGGCCGGAAACGGGCTCGCGACGATCCTGACCGGCATGGGCTCGTTGAGCTTCGGCGAACTGGCGGGCGAGCGCATGAAGCTGGGGCTGCTGCTGCACGATCCGGAAGAGGAGCACGACTGCTTCTCGGACAACACTTACAACTCGCACCTCTACGACGCGGTTGGCGTGCGTAACGTCTACCTGGGCAAGTATGTGCGCGATGATGGCAGCGTGGTCGAAGGCCCGTCGATCTCCGAGTTGATCGCAGCGCGTGATGCGGCGCTCGACAGCGAGATCAAGGCGCTGCTCGACGACACCGTGAGCAAGATGGAAGCCATGGCCGAGCGCGGCAAAAGCGTCGAGGCCTATGACCAGATGATCGCCGAGGGCAATGCCGAGGGCAACGCCGTGGTGCAGGCCGCCATCGACGGGCTGATTGCGCAGACCCGCGGTATCGAGCGTGCCGTGGCGCTGCTGGAGTTGGGCGATGCGGTGACGATCGAACAGTCCGACAGCCTGACCAACCCGGATGCGGTGTTCCAGTAACACTGTTTTCCCAAGCTTTTTCGCCGTCGCGGGTGGACAGAATCTGCGGCGGCCCCTTTGCTCCCGGCGTGGCCGGGGGTGCCTTTAGGTGCTGACATGCACGTGCGCTTGACTGCAGCCCTGGCCATGATCCTCGTGAGCGGCATGGCCTTTGCCGGTGCGAACCGGCCCGACCTGACGGATGAGGACCTGGCGCGCGTGCGCGCGGTCATTGCCCCGACAACCGACTTCTCCGCGCCCGAGAACTTCGAGCAGATGACCGGCGGTGGGGCGACCATCCGGAAGCGAATCAACCAGGACATCTTCTCGTTCTCCTCGGCCGGGCTGAGCTTTGAGGAAGAGGAACGGTTCAAGCTCGGCAATGCGCTGTTCCGCAAGCTCTGGGTGTCGTCGCCAGCTTCGACCGAGGCGTCGGACGGACTGGGGCCGCTGTTCAATGCGCGCGGTTGCCAGAACTGCCACCTGAAGGACGGGCGCGGGCATGTGCCGAATGGCGCCGAGGACGACGCGGTGTCGATGTTCCTCAGGCTGTCGGTGCCGGCGCAGACGGCCGAGGAGCAGGCGGCGCTGGAGAGCGGCGCGCTGAAGGTGATTGCCGAGCCGACCTATGGCGGGCAGCTGCAAGACTTTGCGGTACAGGGGCTTAGCGCCGAGGGGCGGATGGTGATCGACTATGTCGAGGAGCCGGTGACGCTGGGCGATGGCACGGTGGTCAGCCTGAGGCGGCCCAGCTATGGCGTGGCCGACCTCGGTTACGGACCGATGGCAGAGGATGTGATGCTGTCGCCGCGCGTCGCGCCGCAGATGGCCGGGCTCGGGCTCCTGGAGCAGGTGCCGGCCGAGGACATCCTCGAGCATGCCGACCCCGACGATGCAGATGGTGACGGAATCTCAGGCCGACCGAACATGGTGCTGGATGCAGCGAGCGGGCAGCGGGTGCTGGGGCGGTTTGGCTGGAAGGCCGGTGCAGCGAGCATCGAGGAGCAGTCGGCGGATGCCTTTGCCGGGGATATCGGCATTGCGACGCCGCGGGTGAACCACCCGCATGGCGACTGTACGTCGGCCCAGGCGGCCTGCCTTGCGGCGCCGACCGGGGAACAGGCGCGGCTGGGGCCGTCGGAGGCGCCCGATCCGGTGCTGGAACTGGTGACGTTCTACTCGCAGAATCTCGGGCTGCCGCAGCGGCGGGATGTCGGCGACGCGCAGGTGCTGCGCGGCAAGGCCGGGTTCTATGAGGCAGGGTGCGTTGCCTGCCACACGCCGAAGTTCGTGACGTCGCGGGAGGCGCCGACCAAGGCTTTGAGATTCCAGCTGATCTGGCCGTATTCGGACATGCTGCTGCACGATATGGGCGAGGGGCTGGCGGACCATCGGCCGGAGGGGCAGGCCGACGGATACGAGTGGCGGACGGCGCCGCTGTGGGGGATCGGATTGACCGAGACGGTGTCTGGGCATACCGAATTCCTGCATGATGGGCGGGCCCGCAACCTGACCGAGGCGATCCTGTGGCATGGCGGCGAGGCGCAGGCGGCGCGCGACCGGTTTGCGGCGATGTCGGCTGAGGAGCGCGGCGATCTGCTGGCTTTCCTGGAGTCGCTGTAGTGCGGTTACTTGCGCCGATTTTCGCTGTTTTTGCAATGAGTTGCGGCGCAGTGGCGCAGGATGCCGTGCCTTTGGCCGAGGTGGCGCGGCGGGCGGTGGAGGACGTGTTTCGTCCTGGCTTTGCCGCCTATGCCGAGGCCACGGCCCAACTGGATGCCAGCTTCGATACGCTGTGCGCGGCGCCGGGTGGCGACACGCTGGAGATTTCGCGCGACGCGTTTGCCGAAACGGTGGCGGCGTGGTCGCGTATCGAGCTTTATAGCATAGGGCCGCTTCGCGAGGATAACCGCAGCGAACACATTCTGTTCTGGCCAGATCGCAAGGGGATCGCGCTCAGGCAGGTGCAGCAGATCCTGGCTCAAGCGGACGAGACCGCCACGGACCCGGCGACGCTGATGGGCAAGTCGGTGGCGGTGCAGGGGCTGGGGGCGCTGGAATATCTGCTGTGGGGCACCGGGGCGGAGAGCCTGGCAGGCGCGGAAGGCGGGTTCCGCTGCCGCTATGCCGGGGCGATCGGCACGCTGCTGGCCGGCACCGCGGCCGATATGTCGGCCCAATGGGACGACCCTATGGGCATCTCCAAGCGATTGATTTCCCCAACGGATTCCGATCCGGACTATCGCAATCCCCGGGAAGTTGCCGAGGAACTGAGCGGGCTTCTGGCGCATGGGGTGGAACTGATCCGCGACGAGCGGTTGTTGCCCTTCCTTGGGCGCGACGGGGCGCCGGCCAAGCCGAAGTCGGCGCTGTTCTGGCGTTCGGGGCTGACGGCGGCGTCGGTGGCAGGCAATTTCGAGGGGCTCGAGACGCTGTTTCAGGGTTCCGGGCTGGATGTGGCGGGAGGCGCGGAAAACGCCTGGGTCGCCAATACGGGCGGCTTTGAGTTTCGCAATGCCGAAAGGGGTTTGGCGCTCCTGACCAAGCCGGTCGAGCAGGCGCTGACGGACCCCAAGCAGCGGCATGCCTATGATTATCTGGTGCTGGTGACGCAATCGCTGGGGACGATCCTGGGCGAGAACCTGCCGGCGGCGCTGGGGCTTTCGGTGGGCTTTTCGTCGCTGGATGGCGACTGAGATGTGGCAGCGCCGGGCGTTCCTCAGGGCGGCAGGGGCCGGGTTTGCCGGGCTGCTGCTGCCGCGCGGTGCCGAGGCGCTGGAGCAGGGCGAACTGGTATTTGCCAGCGCGGCGCAGAAGGCGGGCGGCGGATACGCGGCGGCGCTGGTCAACGAAACCGGCGCGGTGATCGCCAGCGTCGACCTGCCGGAGCGGGGGCATGACATCGTGTTTTCGCCCGATGGCGGGCAGGGCGTGGTGTTTGCGCGGCAGCCGGGCACGTTTGCGGTGGTATTCGACCCGGCCGGCAAGGCGCCGCCGCAAGTGCTTGAAAGCACAGCAGGAAGACACTTCTTCGGGCATGGCAGCTTTTCGCCGGACGGGCGGCTGCTTTATGCGACCGAGAATGATTTCGACAATGCCCGCGGGGTGGTTGGGGTGTTCGACGTGGCCGGGGGATACCGGCGGATCGGGGAGTTCGACACCGGCGGGATCGGGCCGCATGAGATGCTGCTGATGCCCGATGGGGTGACGCTGGTGATCGCCAATGGCGGGATCGAGACGCATCCGGATTACGGGCGGGCGGAGCTCAATCTCGACAGCATGGACCCTTCGATTGCCTTCGTCGACCGAAGGGACGGGCGCCTGCTCGGGCAGCTGCGGCTCAGTGGCGGGCTGCACCAGCTGTCGATCCGGCACATGGCGATTGACCGGATGGGCCGGGCCTGGTTCGGCTGCCAGTACAGGGGCGATAGCTCCGAACGGCCGCAACTGGTGGGCTATGCGACGCTGGATGGTGATATCCGATTGATATCATTGCCGGAGTCGGTGCTGGGCGGCTTGCGGAACTATGTGGGATCGCTGGCGGCGACGGCCGATGGCGGGCTGATCGGGGTGTCGTCGCCCGAGGGCAACAGCGTCATTGCCATCGATCCGGATGCCGGGGAAGTGGTGGCGAGCCTGGCGCTCACCAATGTCTGCGGCATTGCCGGCGACGGGGCAGGGCTGCTGGCCTCGAGCGGCGAAGGCGCGCTGGTGGGGTTTGCCGGATCCGCAGCGGCGGAACGGCAGTTCGACCTCAGGTTCGATAATCACCTGAGACTGCGGCCACGGGGATAAGTTTCGCGCCGAGGCGGAATCTTCCGGAGTCCGTTGAGGTCTACTTGTCCCCGCCGGCCACAATTCGTGGGAAATTCGCCAGCGAAATCAGCGGCGGCTGCCGCGTTTGCCGGCGGATTTCGCCACATTTGCCATGATGATGAACGCTACCTGAACAAATTTTCGGGCCAGGAACGCGAAAGATCACCGATCCGGGGCGGGTCCGGTGGACTCGCGGAGCACCAGTTCGACCGGCCAGAGTTCGGCGATGGAGCTGGCGGGTTTGCCTTCGAGCAGTTGCAACAGCAGTTCGGCGACGCGGAAGCCGGCAGCGCGGATGGAGGAGCGCGTCGTGGACATGGAGGGGACCATGTTGTCGGCGTTCAGATAGGGGAAGACGTCGTCGTGGGCGATCATCGAGACGTCGCGGCCGAGTTCGAGCCCGGCGGAGCGGATGGCGCGGAAGACACCGAGCGCAGTCATCATCGAGCCGGCGAGGAAGGCGGTGGGGCGCGGCGTACGCTCGAGATATTCCTTGGCGAGGCGGAAGCCGTTCTCGTCGGTGAAGCGGCCGCCGCCGATCAGTTGCGGATCGGGGGTGAGGCCGCGGGCCAGCAAGGCGCTACGGAAACCGCGTTCACGGTGGATGGCAAAGGTCTGGTCGCGGGGGCCGTTGATCATGGCAATGCGGCGGTGGCCGAGATCGATCAGGTGCTCGGTGGCGCGGCGAATGGCGCCTTCGTTGTCGATATCGAGCCAGGCATGGGGCAGGGCCAGCTCGGTGCGGCCATGCAGCACGAAGGGCAGGCCCAGCCGGGTCAGCTCGCCGATGCGACGATCGTCGGGAGTGGGGGCCGAGATGATGACCGCATCAACGCGCTTGGAGGCAGCGAGGCGGCGATAGACCGGCATTTCGTCATCGGCCTCGATGGGGGCGACAACGATGTCGATCTCCTGCTGGGCCAGCCGCTCGCTGATGCCGGAGAGAAACTCGGAAACATGCGGTCCGAAATGCAGGGACCGCTGCAGCGGCAGGGCGACGCCGATGGCGCCGGCCTGGCCGGTGGCGAGGCGCCTGGCATTGGCATTGGCCCGGTAGCCGTGGCGGCGTGCGGCTTCATCGACCCGCTGCCGGGTCGACTCGGCAACTTCCGGATAGCCGTTGAGCGCGCGGCTGACCGTGGTCTGCGATAGACCGAGCTCTGCCGCCAGTTCCTTGAGTTTCATGCGTGTTTCCGGCGGCATCGTGGACCGTGGCCCCATGCGCAGTGGCGCAATGGTGGGGCCGGGTCAAGCTGCCGCTCCTCCTCTTTGGTCCATTCAAAGCGATTTGGAAAAACTGTGCAAGACGCTTGCACCCACAATGGGGTGGCGCGGTGGCATCGGCCTGCAAAAAAGGGGTTGCAAAGCGGCGATCAGCCTGCAAAATAGGCGATGTAATCGATTGCAAGAGTTTGAACGGCGAGCAACGGCATCGTCGCGAGGCGTCAGCGAATCCCGCTTGACAGGCTTTCGCGAGGATGAATAGCTTGCCGCTCAAAGCGCTTTGAATGTCTGTCCGGCGTACCCGGCGGGCTGAAGCGTTTGGTGGGAGGAGCTGTGGGGGTGTTGGCGCTGCGAGGCGCTGATGTCGCTTATCCTCCCGGAACAGAGCCATCCATCGGGAGGACCTCATGAAGCTCAAGACTCTGGTTGCCGGCCTGCTTGCCGCCACCACGCTCAGCGTCGTGGCCGCGCAGGCGCAGGAACTGAAATTCCCCAAAGGCGAAGGTGCGTTCAGCTGGGACGCGCTGCAGGCATTTGCCGACGCGCACAAGGATCTGGCTGGTCAGGAACTGACCATCTGGGGCCCGTGGCGCGAGGGCGGGGATCAGGAACAGTTCCTGACCGTGCTGGCCTATTTCGAAGACGCCACCGGCGTGAAGGTGAACTACGCCTCGTCGGAAAACTACGAGCAGCAGGCACAGATCGACGCTGCTGCCGGTTCGTCCGCCAACATCACCGTGCTGCCGCAGCCGGGCCTGTTGGCCGACATGGCCTCCAAGGGCTATCTGGTGCCGCTGTCGGACGAGCTGAAGGCTCGCGTCGAAGCCGAGCACGCTGCCGGTTCCTCGTTCGTGTCGCTGGGCACGTACAAGGACGCCTCGGGCAACCCGACCTTCTATGCGGTGCCCTACAAGTCCGACCTGAAGTCGCTGGTCTGGTACTCGCCGGACAACTTCGCCGATGCCGGCTACGAAGTGCCCGGCTCGTATGAGGACCTGAAGGCGCTGACCGAGAAGATGGTGGCCGACGGCAACACGCCGTGGTGCATCGGGCTCGGTTCGGGCGGTGCAACCGGCTGGCCGGCGACCGACTGGGTCGAGGACATCATGCTGCGCATGTACCCGGCCGAGGACTATGACGCCTGGGTCACCAACGACCTGAAGTTCAACGACCCCAAGGTCGTGGCCGCGCTTGAAGAGTTCGGCTGGTTTGCCAAGAACGACGCCAATGTTGCCGGTGGCGCTGCCGCCGTGGGCACGACGGACTTCCGCGAGAGCCCGCTGGGTCTGTTCTCGGTGCCGCCCGCCTGCTTCATGCACCACCAGGCTTCGTTCATCCCGTCGTTCTTCCCGGAAGGCACGGAACTGGGCACGGACGCCGACTTCTTCTACTTCCCGGCCTCGACCGAACGTGACCTCGGCAACCCGGTGCTTGGCGCCGGCACGCTCGCCGTGATCACCAAGGACTCGCCGGCCGCGCAGGCGTTCATCGAGTTCACGCTCAACCCGATCTCGAACGAGATCTGGATGGCGCAGTCGGGGTTCCTGTCGACGCTCAAGGCTGCCAATGTCGAGACCTATGGCAACGACACGCTCAAGGGTGAAGGCGAGATCCTGCTGAACGCCACGACGTTCCGGTTCGACGGTTCCGACCTGATGCCGGGTGCCATCGGCGCCGGCAGCTTCTGGACCGGCATGGTCGACTTCGTCGGCGGCAAGTCCGCCCAGGAAGTGGCCGACCAGATCCAGGCCAGCTGGGACGGCATCAAGTAAGGCAGCCTTTGCTGCAAGCTTCGGGACCGGCGCGTTTCGTGCCGGTTCCGCCTTCCGGAGCCGGGGGTCGCCAATCGGGGAGCGGCCAGGTTCCGCCGAGGCGAGTTGTAGTGACGGCTGCCCGGTAGAAGCGTTCCGGCTTTTTCGGGTGACGTCGGGGTTCGGCACTGGGGAGGGCCGGCAGGTGGGCGACATCTTCCAGCAGTTGTTCGGCGGCATCTTCGCCATCGTGATCGCGCTTGCGGGGTGCGTCGCGTATTTCTGGGGCACCAACTGGCTGCTCGACAAATCGCTGGGCAGTGCCACGGCGACCGGCGACGCGGCGACGCGGCGCGACAACCTGCGATCGCAGGTGCGGCCGTGGCTGTTTCTGTTCCCGGCGCTGCTGTTCCTGTCGGTGTACCTGGTCTATCCGGTGTTCGAGACGCTGCGGCTGAGCTTTTTCGACAAGACCGGGCTGCAGTTCGTTGGTTTTGCCAACTATTTCTGGGCGTTCGGCGACCCGAACTTCCAGCGCTCCATCCTCAACAACATTATGTGGCTGATCATCGTGCCGTCGTTCGCGACGGCCTTCGGGCTGGTGATCGCGGTGCTGGCGGACCGGCTGTGGTGGGGCAATATCGCCAAGTCGCTGGTGTTCATGCCGATGGCGATCTCATTCGTGGGCGCCTCGGTGATCTGGCGGTTCGTCTATGATTATCGTGGCGAGGGCGACACGCAGATCGGCATCCTCAATGCCATCATCACCGGGCTCGGCATGCCACCGCAGGCGTGGATCACGCTGCCGGTGTGGAACTCGATCTTCCTGATGGTCATCCTGATCTGGATCCAGACCGGCTTTGCCATGGTGATCCTGTCGGCGGCGCTGCGCGGCATTCCCGAGGAGACCATCGAGGCGGCGCGCATAGACGGCGCCAATGATTTCCGGATCTTTTTCGACATCATGATCCCGCAGGTTTGGGGGACGATCGTGGTGGTGTGGACAACGATCACCATCGTCGTGCTCAAGGTGTTCGACATCATATTCGCGATGACCAACGGCCAGTGGGACACCGAAGTGCTGGCCAACCTGATGTTCAAGTGGATGTTCGTGAACTTCGACTATGGCCGCGGCTCGGCCATTGCCGTGGTGATCATGCTGGCGGTGCTGCCGATCATGATCTGGAACATCCGCCGGGCCAATGCCGAGCAGGGGACGCGCTGATGACCACTGTAGCGGAAAATGCCGAACTGCCGCGTGTGACCACCGGCCGGCCAAGCTGGCTCAAGCGGATCAGCCTTGGCAAGGTGATGACGCACCTGGCGCTGCTGTTCCTCGTGTTGCTGTGGACGCTGCCGACGGCGGGCCTGCTGATCTCGTCGCTGCGCGACAAGGACCAGCTGGCAGTGTCCGGTTGGTGGACGGCGCTGACCACCTCGGAATCGCTGGGGGTGACCCGTATCGGAACCGCCGACGACCAGACCGAGGAGGGCGGCAAGTACGTCATCCGTGGCAATGTGTTCGGCACCGACACCAACAAGACGCTGGGCGGGTTCGGGCTGTCGAACTCGGCGCCGGCCGAGGCGGAACCGGGCGCGAGCCTCGCCATGAGCGATGGCGGCACGATCACCGTGCAGCGTGATGGGGCGTTCGAGTGGGTGTCGGACACCGAGTTCACCCACACGCGCGGCCCGCGCATCTTTTATCTGAGCGAGATCGCGCCGCGGTTCACGCTGGACAATTATGTCGAGGTGCTGACCGCGAACGGGGTGGGGCGGAGCTTCATCAACTCGTTCACGGTGACGATCCCGGCAACGATCATTCCGATCCTGATCGCGGCGTTTGCGGCCTATGCGCTGGCCTGGATGCGGTTTCCGGGACGCGGGCTGATCGTGGCGGTGGTGGTGGGCCTGTTGGTCGTGCCGCTGCAGATGTCGCTGATCCCGCTGCTCAGCCTCTACAATGGCATTGCGAAGGCGTTCGGTGCCGAGGACGGCAAGACCTATCTGGGCATCTGGCTGGCGCATACGGCGTTCGGGTTGCCGCTCGCCATCTACCTGCTCCGCAACTACATGGCCGGGCTGCCCAAGGAGATCATGGAATCGGCGCGCATCGATGGCGCCAGCCACTTCAAGATATTCACCGGCATGGTGCTGCCGCTGAGCTTTCCGGCGCTGGCCTCGTTCTCGATCTTCCAGTTCCTGTGGGTGTGGAACGACCTGTTGGTCGCCATGGTGTTCCTCGGGGCGCAGCAGGACCGGCTGGTGCTGACGGGCAAGCTGGTGAGCCTGCTCGGCTCGCGCGGCAACAACTGGGAAATCCTGACGGCAGGGGCGTTCATCACCATCGTGGTGCCGCTGATCGTGTTCTTTGCCTTGCAGCGCTACTTCGTGCGCGGGCTGCTGGCCGGATCGGTGAAGTAGACAGGAAACGGACTGGCGCGGCGCGCCCAAGGCGCCCGCGACGACAAGGAAAGAAGGGCGGATCGTGTCACAACTCAAGCTCACCAATGTCAACAAGGCCTATGGCAACGTCCATGTGCTCAAGGACATCAACCTCGAGATCCACTCGGGCGAGTTCATGGTGTTCGTCGGGCCCTCGGGCTGCGGCAAGTCCACGCTGCTGCGCTCGATCGCCGGGCTGGAGACGATCACCTCCGGTACGCTGGAGATCGACGGCGAGGTGGTGAACGACCGGGCGCCGTCCAAGCGCGGTATCGCCATGGTGTTCCAGAGCTACGCGCTCTATCCGCACATGAACGTGTTCGACAACATGGCCTACGCGCTCAAGCTGCAGAACACGCCCAAGGACGAGCTGCAGCGCAAGGTGAACGCGGCGGCCGAGAAGCTGCAGCTGGTGCCCTATCTCAACCGGCTGCCGGGGCAGTTGTCGGGCGGGCAGCGCCAGCGTGTCGCGATCGGCCGCGCGATCGTGCGCGACCCCAAGGTGTTCCTGTTCGACGAGCCGCTCTCGAACCTCGATGCGGCGCTGCGCGTCGCGACCCGGCTCGAGATCGCGCAGCTGCATCACCAGATGAAGAAGTCGACGATGATCTATGTCACGCATGACCAGGTGGAGGCCATGACGCTGGCCGACCGCATCTGCGTGCTCGGTGCCGGCAAGATCGAGCAGGTGGGCACACCGCTCGAGCTCTACGAGAGCCCGCAGTCGCTGTTCGTTGCAGGCTTCATCGGTTCGCCGAAGATGAACTTCCTCAATGGCGCGATGGCGGCAAAGCTGGGAGCATCGACGGTCGGCGTCAGGCCCGAGCATATCGAGATCACCGACCGCGACGGGGCCTGGCAGGGCAAGGTCGTTCACTCGGAGAATCTTGGCGCGGACAGCTACGTCTATGTCGATATCGGCGGCACCGAGCCGCTGGTGGTGCGGCAGGAGGGCATTCGCCACTTCGTTCCCGACACGCCGATCTCGATCGCGCCGGTGCCGGACAAGGTGTACCGCTTCGACGAGAGCGGGCGGCCGATCCGGCACTGAACGCGACAATATTCGCCGGTTTGAGCGTGCGCCCCCTTGCTTATGACGCAAAGCAGATGCAGTGAATCGCCAGCCATTCAAACCGCTTTGAGCGGGAACCAGACCAAGGGGTCGGAGCCGTGCTCCGGCCCTTTTCAACGAACCGAGGAGTGCATGATGTCGATCAGGGTGACCGTTTGGGGCGAGAATGTCCACGAACAGAAGAACAAGGCGGTGGCCGAGAACTATCCGATCGGCATGCACGGACAGATCGCCAAGCTGATCGGCGAAGACAAGAACCTCACCCCGACGACCGTGACGCTGCAGGACCCCGAGCACGGGATGACCGAGGCCAAGCTCGCCGAGACCGACGTGCTGGTCTGGTGGGGCCACACCGCGCATAACGAAGTGCAGGACGAGATTGTCGAGCGCATCATGAAGCGGGTCTGGGAGGGCATGGGCCTGATCGTGCTGCACTCGGGCCATCATTCCAAGCTGTTCAAGCGGCTGATGGGCACGCCAGCGAACCTCCACTGGCGCGAGGCCGGCGAACGCGAACGCATCTGGGTGGTGAACCCGGGCCATCCGATCGCGCAGGGGCTGCCGCCCTATTTCGAGCTCGAGTTCGAAGAGATGTATGGCGAGCCCTTCTCGGTGCCGGAGCCGCTGGAGACGGTGTTCGTCTCGTGGTTCCAGGGCGGCGAAGTGTTCCGCTCGGGCCTGACCTATCGCCGCGGCGCCGGCAATATCTTCTACTTCCGCCCGGGCCACGAGACCTACCCGACCTATCACGATCCGATGGTGGGCAAGGTGCTGCGCAATGCGGTGAACTGGGCCTATAACCCGACCAGCCACGCGCATCTGCTGAAGGCGCCGAACCGGCCGGTGGAGCAGGCGATCGAAAAGATCGTCGAGCGCGGCGCCAAGCTGACGCACCACCCCAAGGCGTAAGGCGAAGCGGGACGCGCGGGGCCACAGCCGTGGCCTCGCGGTTGGGCCGGAGTGGGTTGGCAGATGCGCCTGCTGATACTGGGTACGGGCCGGATGGCCCACAACCATATGCGGGGCTACCAGGGCGTCGACGGCGTCGAGGTCGTCGGCGCGGTCGATACGTCGCCGGACGGGCTCGCGGCGTTTGCCGACGAATGGGGGATCGGGCAGCGGTTTGCGACGCTGGATGCGGCGCTCGCCTGGGGCCAGTTCGACGCGGTGGACAACATCACGCCCGACGCCATCCACCATCCGACGACGATGGCGGTGATTGCGGCGGGCAAGCACATCTTCTGCGAGAAGCCGCTGGCCACCAACCATGCGCTGGCCGACGAGATGGTCGAGGCCGCCGAGGCGGCCGGCGTCATCAACATGGTCAACCTGACCTATCGCAACGTCGCCGAACTCCACAGGGCGCGGGAGATCATCGCCTCGGGCGCGATCGGGACGGTGAAGCATATCGAGGCGAGCTACCTGCAGCACTGGGTGGCGCTCAGAGATTTCAGCGATCCGGGCCCGTGGCTGTGGCGCTTGAGCACCGGGCATGGCTCGAACGGGACGCTGGGCGATATCGGCATCCACATCCTCGATTTCACCATGTTTGCGACGGGGCTGGACGTGAGTGCGATGCATTGCCGGCTGCAGACCTTCGGCAAGGTCGCGGGCGACCGGCTGGGCGAATATGTGCTGGATGCCAACGACAGCTTCGTGATCAGCGCGGAATTCTCGAACGGGGCCATTGGCACGATCCATTCGAGCCGCTGGGCCTCGGGGCATGCCAATGACCAGCGGCTGCGCGTTTATGGCGAAAAGGGCGGGCTGGAACTGAGCCACGGCCACTGGGGCACGCTGCTGCGCGTGTCGCTGGGGGAAGACGCGGCGGCAGGTACCTGGCGCGCGGTCGAAGCGGCGCCAGTCAAGACCAACTACCGGCGCTTTGCCGAGGCGGTGGACGCCAAGATGACGGAGGTCCCGGCCGACTGGCCGTCGTTCCGGCACGCCGCCAAGCTGCAAAGGCTGCTCGACCTGGCGCTGGTCGCCGGGCAGGACCGCAACGAACACAGGGTTTAGCCGGATCTGCAGGGCGCGGGCCGGCCTACGCAAGAAAGAGCGAACGAATGCGCATTCTCATCCTCGGCACGGGCGGCATGGCCGCGCAGCACGCCAAGCACTTTGCCGCCATCGATGGTGTTCAGGTGGTGGCCGGCGTCGACGTAGACCCGGTGCGGCTGGAGAAGTTCAACACCACGCACAACATCCCCAACGGTTTTGCCTCGCTGGACGCGGCGATAGCCTGGGGCGAGTTCGATGCCGTGGCGAACGTGACGCCGGATGCGATCCACCATCCGACCTCGATCACCGCGCTCAGGGCGGGCAAGCACGTGTTCTGCGAGAAGCCGCTGGCGACCGACGCCGCCAAGGCGTTCGAGATGGTGGAGGTGGCCGAAAGCGCCGGGCTGATCAACATGGTCAACCTCACCTATCGCAACGTGGCGCAGCTGCAGAAGGCGCGCGAGATCGTCAAGTTGGGCGAGATCGGATCGGTCAAGCATGTCGAGGCGAGCTACCTGCAAAGCTGGCTGGTCTCGAAGGCCTGGGGCGACTGGCGCACGGAGAGCCAGTGGCTGTGGCGGCTGAGCCGCAAGCATGGCTCGAACGGCGTGTTGGGCGATATCGGCGTGCATATCGTCGACTTCGCCTCCTATGGCGCGGGGCTGGAGGTGGACCATGTGTTCGCCAAGCTGAAGACCTTCGACAAGGCGATCGACAACAAGATCGGCGAGTATGAACTCGACGCCAATGACAGCTTCACCATGGCGGTGGATTTCGAGAACGGCGCGCTGGGCGTGATCCACGCCAGCCGCTGGGCGACCGGGCACCTGAACGAGTTGCGGCTGCGCGTCTATGGCGACAAGGGCGCGGTGGAGGTGCGGCATCGGCACAATGGCTCGGAACTGTTCGTCTGCCTCGGGGCGGACGCGGAAACGGCGACCTGGCAGCCGATGGAGGTCGAGCCGGTGCCGACCAACTATCAGCGGTTTGCCGAGGCGGTGAAGACCGGGGTGATGGCCGAGCCGAGCTTCAGGCATGCAGCGAACCTGCAAAAGGTGCTGGATATCGCCGTCGCGTCTGACCGCGACCATCGCGAGATCGCGGCGCGCTGAGGGAACGGTGGCGGCATTGCCGGTGCTCCACAGCATTTGAACGCTGCCAATGCTGGCGCAGCAACAATTGCAGCGACAGCCTGGGGTCCCATCGCTAGGTTTGCCGGATTGTTGCAAGTTCTGGCGATGTGCGGGCGCGATGGAGCACTGGGTTGTCGAGGCGATCGGCTATGGTGGAACCGTGTTCACCATCGCCAGCTACGGGATGCGTACGATCATCCCGTTGCGGGTTGCCGGGGTTATTGCCTCGGTGATGTTCATCATTTACGGGGCGATCATCCAGTCATGGCCGGTGCTGATCACCGAGCTGATCATCCTGCCGCTCAATACGATCCGGCTCTATCAGGTGCTGCGGCTGGTCAAGCAGGTCGAGAACGCCGCCAATGGCGAGCTGTCGGCGGACTGGCTGGCGCCATTTGCGAGGGAGCAGCAGTGCCGGGCCGGCGAGGTGGTGTTCGCCGCTGGCGAGGAAGCCGAGTATCTGCTGCTGATCCGCTCGGGCAGCTTTCGGCTGAAAGAGGCCGATATTGCGCTGGGGCATGGCGAGCTGGTGGGTGAACTGGGGTTCCTGTCGCCGGGAAACACCCGCACGATGACGCTGGAATGCGTGGCGGACGGCGTGGTGGGGCGGGTTTCCTACTTCGATGTCAAGCAGCTGTATTTTTCCAATCCGAGCTTTGCCTACTATTTCCTGCGGCTGGTGAGCCACCGGTTGTTCGACAACCTGGAACGGGCGCAAAAAGCCCAGGCGGTGGCATGACGAGGCGGTTGCATCGGGCCGTGGCAAGGGCCATCTAGGCGCCGGACAATGCTGGAGGTTTTGAGATGAGTGTCATCGGGGCGATCCTGATCGGGTTCATCGTCGGCGTGATCGCCAAGCTGGTGACGCCGGGGGACCCAAAGCCGCGCGGCTTCATCCTGACGACGGTGCTGGGGATTGTCGGTGCGCTGGTGGCCACCTGGCTGGGGCAGGCCATCGGATGGTACCACCCGGGCGAGAATGCGGGCTTCATCGGGGCGCTGTTCGGGGCGATCATCGTGCTGATCGCGTGGCGGCAACTGGCCCGGGCGCGCTGACACGATGACCCCTCAGATCCAGACGGAGCGGCTGATCCTGCGCGGCTATACGGCGGCGGATTTCGAGCCCTATGCGGCGATGTGGGCCGACGAGGACGTGGTGCGCTTCATCGGCGGCAAGGTGTCGACGCGCGAGCAGAGCTGGCAGCGGTTCCTGGCGCGCCAGGGCGGCTGGGGCGCCATGGGGTTCGGGTTCTTCGCGGTGATCGAGAAGGTATCAGGGCAACTTGTGGGTGAGGCCGGGTTCCACGAGGCGCGGCGGAGCATCACACCGCCGCTGGAAGGAACGCTCGAGGCGGGCTGGGCGCTGATGCCATCGGCACAGGGCTGGGGCTATGCCACCGAGGCGATGCAGGCGGCGATCGGCTGGGCCACGGCGACGTTTGCCGGGCAGCGGATGACCTGCATGATCGACCCGGACAACCAGGCGTCGCTGCGGGTGGCAGGCAAGCTCGGGTTCAAGGAGTTTGCGCGGACGGACTATGGCGGGACCAAGGTGGTGCTGCTGGAGCGGTGAGCTTTACGCCCATTTCTGGCACTCCAGTTCCCCTCGCCCCGGCCCTCTCCCACAAGGGGCGAGGGGGCGATAGGGGCGGGGACTGGGGGCGATGGGGCGGCGAGTTGATGGCATGAGCGGGATCAACGCATAGAAAAAGGGCGCCCCGAGAGGCGCCCTTCGGTTTGGTTGCGGCGATGATTACTGCGCGGCGGGCGCCGGAGCTTCCATTGCAGGCGCTTCCATGGCCGGGGCTTCCATCGCGGGCGCCTCCATTGCAGGGGCCTCCATGGCGGGAGCTTCCATGGCCGGAGCTTCCATGGCCGGGGCCTCGGTGGCGGCAGGAGCTTCGGTGGCGGCGGGGGCTTCGGCCGGAGCCGGTTCAGCAGCCGGCTCGGGAGCCGGGGCCGGCGACGCATCGGTGATGCGGCCATCGGTGAACGGCGTGTAGGCCCCACCGAGCTTTTCGATGTAGTCGGCGACGACCTGCTCGAGCGGCGGGCCGAAGTCGTAGACATTGGTGGCGTTGCCGGCAAAGAGCGCGTAGCCGTCGCCGCCGCCGCGGACATAGTTGTTGGTCACCACGCCATAGGTGGCGGCCGGGTCGATCGGGGCCCAGGTGTCGCCCGAACCGACGAGGACATCACCGACGAGACGCGCGCCGGCAGGCTGGGACTTGTCAAAGGTGTACTTGAGGCCCGCGACCTGCGGGAAGCGGCCGGCAACGTCCTCGATCTGGCTCAGGCCGTTTTCGAGCGAAGCGATGAGGTCGGCTCCGGTGATCTGGAAGGTGGCGAGGGTGTTGGAGAAGGGCAGCACCGTCAGCACTTCGCCCATGGTGATTTCGCCGGCATCGATGGAGGCGCGCAGGCCGCCCGAGTTGGCGATGGAGATGGTGACGCCCTGATCCTTCACGCGGTCGAGCTGCGCATCGGCGACGAGGTTGCCCATGGCGCATTCCATGACGCGGCAGACGTCGCGGTTGCCTTCGATGGCGGCGGTGGCCTCGCCCACGACCTCGGCCTTGAGTTCTTCAAGCGGCGCGGCAGCGACGGTGAGGCGTTCGGTAAAGCCGGCATCGGGGGTGACGGAGGCGTCGAGCAGGATCGGGTTGCCGGCGGCGGAGATGACATTGCCGGCGTCGTCCCAGGTGACCTTGAGCTCGCCCAGATACTTGGCGTAGGCGCCGGCCTGGACGATCGGCACGTCGGTGCCACCGGCATCGGCGACCAGCGTGGGATAGGGGCCCGCGGCCTTCTCGTCGGTGTTGGAGAGCAGGGTGTGCGAATGGCCGCCGACGATGAGATCGACGCCGGTCACGGCAGCAGCCAGTTCCTTGTCGGTGGGCAGGCCCAGGTGGCTGAGCAGGATCACCTTGTCGACGCCGGCTTCGGCCAGCGCGGCGGACGCGCCGTTGACGTAGTCGATGGCACTTTCGAACTTGACGTTGGGGCCAGGCGAGGAGGTATCGACCGTGTCCTCTGCGAGGGCGCCGATAACGCCGACCTGCTCACCGCCGATGTTGAGGACGATGACGCCGTTGATCTTGCCGGCCAGCAGCGGCTCGGCGGACACATCGAAATTGCCGCCGATGATGGGGTGCTCGACCGCATCGATATATTTGGCGAACTCCTCGGGACCGTCGTCGAATTCGTGGTTGCCGGTGGCGGCCACGTCGATATCGAGGTCGTTGAGGAAGTCAGCGATGATCTGCGACTTGTACTGGGTATAGAACAGCGAGCCCTGGAACTCGTCGCCAGCCGAGAACAGCACGACGTTTTCGCCGGCGGCGGTGGCGGCAGCGCGCTGGGTATCGATGGCGGTCTTCAGGCGGGCGATGCCACCGAAGCACTCGCCGGCGGCTTCGCCTTCGGCATCGCAGGTCGAGTCCGAACCGGTGATCGATTCGAAGCGCGAGTGGAAATCGTTGAAGTGCAGGATGGTGAGGGAGAAGTCGGCGTAGGCGGCGCCGGAGAATCCGACGGTCAGCGCCAGTGCCGAGGCGCCCCAGAGTAGCTTTTTCATTTCCCTGTCCTTTCGTGGCGGGCCCGATTGGTCGGGGCCCTTTGTGACACCGCTTTGCAACGCCGACGTAACAGCGATGGGCCGATGGCCCATCTCGCTGGCAGCCGGGGCACGCGGTTCGGCGCAACGCCCGGCAGGCACTGGAACGCTGTTATCCCTCTGGCCGCAACGGCAGTGGTGAAGAGAGTTAACTACGTTTGTCGGGCAAGCGAAAGCCGGTTCCGCCGGGTGACGTGCTCAGGTGCCGTTCACATCGCATCAACTACAGCGACGACAATTGCTGGACGCGAGCGCTGGCGGTGAGAATTCGCCAAGCTGTCATAGCTTAACTGCAATGCCAGGCTGGCGCACAGGGCGCTGCGGGCAATGGGGCCAAGACACGATGAATGCCGCGCTGGAAAGCCTGATGCCCGACGATGGCGGTCGCGCGGTGGGACGAGGCCCGCTGGGCGACCTGCTGGCGTTCCTCCTGGTGGGGGCGGGCGGGGCGCTCTGCTACGTGCTGCTGAGCACCTCGCTGATGGCGCTGGGGTTGCCCTGGCCCCGCTGGGTGACGGGCGCGGCGAGCTATGCCGTGCTGGTGGTGCCGGTTTACCTGATGCACCGGCGGTTCTCGTTCCAGTCGGACACCGCGCATCGGGTGGCGCTGCCGCGATACATGGCGGTGCAGATGATGGCGGTGGGACTGGCGGCGCTGTTCAGCTGGCTGTTCTATTCGGTGTTCGGCGTGCCGTCGCTCTACGGCTCGGTGCTGGTGATCGTGTTGATCGCGGCGGTGAATTTCATGGTGCTGCGCCTGTGGGCGTTTGCCCGGCACGCGGCCGCCTGAGCCTCTGCCGCCGATGATTCCCGAGCGGATTCCGCGCGCGGCGCGGTTCCAACAAATCTCGACCGCAAGACCGGACTTGGCGGCTGGCTACTGATTTTACCGGTGGCCACACCGATCGCATGGGGTAATCTTCGCGACGGTTTTCGAGCCGACCGGGCCGCTTCGTTGCGGTCGCGAGGGGGCTCGAAGCTCCGAATAGTCGCGCCTTCGAGGTGGGAAAGTCAGCAGCTTTTCCCGAGGGCGCCCTGAGGGCGGCAGGAGTTTTTGCGATGCGTAGCGCTTTGATCGTGTGGGGCGGCTGGAACGGCCATGACCCCGAGGAATGCGCGGCGATCTATCGCCGCTGGCTGCACGAGGACGGGTTCTCGGTGCGGGTGGAGACCGATCTCAATGTGCTGGCCGACCCGGCAATCCACAGCCTGAGCCTGATCGTTCCGATCTACACGATGAGCAAGATCGAGAAGGAGCCGCTGGCGAACTTCGTCAAGGCGGTGGAAGGCGGCGTGGGTCTCGCCGGGCATCATGGCGGGATGAGCGACGCGTTCCGCGACGCGGTGGACTATCAGTTCATGGTGGGCGGGCAGTGGGTGGCGCACCCGGGCAACATCATCGACTACAAGGTGGATGTGACCAAGCCTGACGACCCGATCATGGCCGGGATCAAGCCGAGCTTCGACTACACCTCCGAGCAGTACTACATGCATATGGACCCCTCGGTCGAAGTGCTGGCGACGACGACGTTTTCGGGGCTGCACGCCCCGTGGACCAAGGGCGTGGTGATGCCGGTGGTGTGGAAGCGGATGTATGGGGCCGGGCGGGTGTTCCACTCGACGCTTGGGCACCAGGCCAAGGAGTTCGAAGTGCCGGAGATGGCGACGATCCTGAGGCGTGGCATCAACTGGGCGGCGCGGCCGGAGGCGTGAAGGCGGTTCCGTCGGGCCGGTGACATTGTCGTGATGGCGAAACATCGCCGGCTCGCCTGCCGTATCTCCTAGCAGGAACCAGGTTCGGGGGGCGCGAATGGCGATGGCGGCGGAACAGGCGGCGGGCGAGGCGGACGGCCTTGCGGCGAAACCCGGGCCAAAGGTCAAAGGGCCGCTGATTTTCCGGCAGTCGATTTTCACGCGGCTGACCCACTGGGTGTGGGTGATCGCGATGTTCTTCCTGCTGCTCAGTGGCCTGCAGATATTCAACGCGCACCCCAACCTCTATATCGGGCAGGAAAGCGGGTTCGAGTACGACAACTCGGTGCTCAGGATCGGGGCGGAGAACACGCCGGAGGGGCCGCGCGGGTTCACGACCATCTTCGGGCAGAAGTTCGACACGACGGGCGTGTTCGGGATGAGCGGGCCGGCAGCGCGGCCGGAATATGTCGGCTTTCCCGGTTGGGCGACGATCCCCTCGGTGCGCGACCTCGCCACGGGGCGGGTGGTGCATTTCTTCTTTGGCTGGCTGCTGGTGGGTACGCTGGCGATGTGGCTGGTGGCCAGCCTCGTCAACCGGCATCTGTGGCGCGACATCATCCTGAAGCCGCGGGATATCCGTGAGCTGCCGCGGGATATCTGGCAGCACCTGAAATTCCGGTTTCACCATGGGCGGACGTATTCGCCGCTGCAGAAGCTCGCCTATTTCGTGGTGATGGTGATCCTGTTCCCGCTGATCATATTGACCGGGCTGTCGATGTCGCCGGGGATGAACGCGGCGTGGCCGTGGCTGCTGGATGTGTTCGGCGGGCGGCAGACGGCGCGGACGATCCACTTCGTCGCGATGCTGGGTTTTGTAGGGTTCTTCATCGTGCATATCGCGATGGTGATCCTTGCCGGGCCGTTCAACGAATTGCGCTCGATGATCACCGGCTATTATCGGGCGAGCCCAGGGGTGCCGGCGGACGAGAAGGAGACGCGCCGTGGGTAAGCTGATTTTGAACCGGCGGCGGTTGCTGGGGCTGGGAGCGGCATCGGCGTCCTCGCTGGTGCTGGCCGGGTGCAACCAGTTCGACTTCCTCACGCAGCGCGACAACCCGGTGCGGGATTTCCTCGAGCGGGCCAATGAGCTGACCTACGCGGCGCAGCGGGCGCTGGTGGGCGAGCAGGTGCTGGCGCGCGAGTACTCGGAAAGCGAGATCCGGCAGGGGCAGAAGCCGAATGGCTCGACCGACCCGACCACCAATGTCGAGGCCTATCGGGCGATGGTCGAGACGGGGTTCGCCGATTACAGGCTGAAGATCACCGGGCTGGTGGATGCGCCGAAGGAATATACGCTCAGCGAGCTGCGCAACATGCCGGCGCGGACGCAGATCACCCGGCACGATTGCGTCGAGGGCTGGAGCTGCATCGCCAAGTGGACGGGCGTGCCGCTGAGCCGGCTGCTGGACGAGGCCGGGGTGCAGGCCAGGGCGAAGTTCGTGGTGTTCCACTGCTACGACCTGCTCGGCGGGGGCCTGAGCGGTCCGCTGCCCTACTATGAGAGCTGCGACCTGATCGACGCCTTCCACCCGCAGACGATCGCGGCCTATGGGCTCAACGACGAAACGCTGCCGGTGGCGAACGGCGCGCCGGTGCGCGTCAGGATCGAACGGGCGCTGGGCTACAAGCAACCGAAATATGTGCACACGGTGGAACTTGTGGAGAGTTTTGCCAGCTTCGGACGCGGCAAAGGCGGTTATTGGCCGGATGCCGGTTATGAGTGGTATGGCGGGATTTGAGGGGGGCTTGCCGCCCACTCTCAGATATGGCGCGCAAGGGGCTTGCTTCAAGCCCCGGCGGCTCGCGTAGTGTCCGGACCCTTGGAGCCAGCCATGGGGACGCATGATGACAGACGAAGCACGCAGCGGCGGCCCGTTTTATCACGGGACGCGGGCGCAACTTGAGGTCGGCGACCTGCTGGTCGCGGGACGCCAGTCGAACTTTTGGGCCCAGATGCGCTCGTCCTGGATTTACTTCGCGGCGACGCTCGAGGCGGCGATCTGGGGCGCGGAGCTGGCCACGGGCGACGGGCCGGGACGCATCTATATCGTCGAACCGACCGGCACATTTGTCGACGACCCCAATCTCACCGACAAGAAGTTTCCCGGCAACCCGACCAGGTCCTATCGCTCACAGCAGCCGTTGCGGGTGGTGGGGGAGGTGGAGGGCTGGGTCGGGCACACGCCTGAGCAGCTTGAGGCGATGCGCGAGGGATTGGCGCGGCTGGAGCGGGAGGGGCGGGCGGTTATTATTGACTAGGATTGACTATCGAGACCCATTCGAGATGGAGCAGGAGACCTCCTGTAGGCCTAGTCGGCCAATAGAGGAAATTGCGCGCCGCCCAATTCACGGTTGCCCCCGATTCTGTAATGAAAAAACCGATCAACAATCGTCCAGGTGCGCCTCATCACCTCGGCGATAACCGCATCATCTGTCGAGACGGGATTCCCGTGGCGGTTGTATTTTGCGCTGTTCATTATTAGCTCTAGATATTCACGCTCTACATTAAGAGCCCCTCGCATCAATTTCCACTGCTCACTTGTGCTAATCTCGTAACCCGCAATAATCTGGCGAATAGCTTCTACGCACCTGGCGCAGTTGATTGTTTTGTGGTACTGAATAGAGATGCCGGAAATCAAATCTTCCATTATCACCATAAGGTGTTGCTCCTTAATTAGAATATTGAACACACGATCTAGGGAGGAATCGTCTGGAAAAGAGCTTGAGATTCCCGCAACCGATGGCTCTAGTATTGCTAGATTGTCCGCGTTTCCTGCGCTGTCGATGTATCGATCGAGGACTACAATTGCTGCCGCACCCAATCTGAATGAGATTAGGTCCACCATAGCCGTCACAAGTTTCCTGGAGTGATTCCAAACCGCGGTGAGTTGTTCCGCTGTGTAGTTTTCTATTTCCCACACGACCGAAATATCTGAGTTCTTCACTTTTATAGATATGATACCATTAAGTGTTCCATCGTCGGATCTAAAAGAAATATTCTTACCTAATGTATTTAAGATATATCCTGACGGATAAACACGCCCAATTATAGTGATTTTGTCCAATATGTCCCCCAATCAACTGGCAATTGTTTCTGTTTAGATTTCAAAAGAAAATCAACGCAAATCTCCGCTCTGACGAATAAAGATCCACTCTGGCCACTTCCTGGGGGTTCTGTAAGGGACCAGAGGAGCAAGTTATTCCATTATTGGGCTTGGATACCGGCCTTCGCCGGTATGACACCGCTGGGTGGGGAGCGGGGCCTTACTCGCCAATCCGGATCGGGATGGAGTTGAACCAGGCCGCGAGGTCCTCGATGTCGGCGTCGGACTTCTTGCCGAACAGGGCGTTCATCGACGAGCTGATGCGCTTCTTGTCGCGGAATTCCTGCATGGCCTTGATGAGATACATGGTGTTCTGGCCGGCAAGCTTGGGCACCAGCGGGTTGACGGCATCGCCATCTGCAGCGTGACAGACCGTGCAGAGCTTGGCGAGCTCCTGTCCCCGCACGGCATCGGCTGCCAGTGTGGTTGCGGGCGACCCCAACAACAGGGGGGGCAGGAAAAGTGTAAGGCGCCGCTGTACCGGCTTTGTGTTTGGTCTGTTCATGCGAAGTCACTCCCATGGACCAAGTGATTATAGTTAACCACAAGTAAAGCACGGTTTCCAGCGGATATGCTGCAATTTCGGGCGCGAAGGAGGCCGCGACGACAACAAATGTGGGCGCCGGCCGCGCCGCTGCATAGCTCCCCTGTGGCGCGTCGGGTTGCTATTTGGCGTGGCTTGGCCCATATGGAGCGCATTCGCCTTGCCGAGTTATCCCCGTAGTGGGCGTTCGGCGCAAAGTGGCGATGGACTTCTCTTCTTATCGGCCAGAACGGTGAGCGGCGAAGTGCCCCGGTCGGACCAGCAGGTCTGTCGCGCTTTCTAGCGTTGCGGATTGGTCCTTGTACCGGGAGACAGCGCAACCGTGCGGCAATCCCGTCGCCATTGCATCGATCCACACCGGGCTAACCATGTCCGGGACTTAGCGTGCGCCCCCTGGCAGGCTGCGCGCCATAGAAAGACACAACTTGACCAATTCGTTTTCCGAACTCGGCCTTTCCGCGCAGCTCGTGAGCGCGCTGAGTGCAGCCGGGTTCGATACCCCCACGGCCATCCAGGCCAAGTCCATTCCGGCCCAGCTGGAGCGTCGGGACATCATGGGCATTGCCCAGACCGGCTCGGGCAAGACGGCGGCGTTCTGCCTGCCGATCCTTTCCGGGCTGGCGCAGCTCAACGGGCCGGCGCGGCCGATGACGACGCGGGCGCTGATCCTTGCGCCGACCCGCGAACTCGCCGTGCAGATCGACGAAGTGCTGCGCAAGCTGGCGAGCGGGATGAAGCTTTCGACCGTGCTGGTGCTGGGCGGCATGTCGCGCGGCGCGCAGGTGCAGAAGATCGCCCGCGGCGTCGACGTGGTGATCGCCACGCCGGGCCGGCTGAAGGACCTCGTCGATGACGGCAAGCTCCGGCTCAACGAGACGCGCTGGCTGGTGCTCGACGAAGCCGACCGCATGCTCGACATGGGTTTCATCAATGCCATCCGCGCCGTGGCGGCCGCCATCGGCCCGAAGCGGCAGACGGTGATGTTCTCGGCGACGATGGCGCCCGAGATCGCCAAGCTGGCGCAGTCGCTGCTCAACGAGCCGGTGCGCATCGAGGCCAATCCGCCGTCGCAGACGGTGGGGACGATCGAGCAGCGGGTGATCCTTGCCGGTTCGAAGGCGAAGCGCGGCGTGCTCAACGAGCTTCTGGCCGATGCGGCGCTGGAACGCGTCATCATCTTCTCGCGCACCAAGCATGGCGCCGACCGGGTGGCCAAGAACCTTGCCATCGACGGGCATGAGGCGGCCGCGATCCACGGCAACAAGAGCCAGAACGCCCGGCAGGCGGCGCTCAAGGGCTTTGCCTCGGGCAATGTGCGGATCCTTGTGGCCACCGATATCGCGGCGCGCGGCATCGACGTGCCCAACATTACGCATGTGATCAATTACGAGCTGCCGGACGATGCGGAGAACTATGTGCACCGCATCGGGCGGACGGCGCGGAACGGCGCGTCGGGCCATGCGATCACGCTGGTCGACGGCACGGAGCGTTCGAAGCTCCGCGATGTCGAGCGGCTGATCCGCAAGACCCTGCCGGTGAGCGGCGATCTGGCGCTGGCCAACGATACGGGCGTGATGCCTGGTGGCGCGGAACTGCGTCCGGCCCGGGCCCCGCAGCAGCGCCGCAACGAAGGTGAGCGGGCCAACCCGCAGCGCAAGCAGGCCAATGCCGGCCGGCACTTCTCGGGCGCGAAGAAAGCGGCGATCATGGATGGCCGCAAGGGCAAGAACCCGCCGCGCGAGAACGCCGGACCGGGTGGCGCCCCTGCGACGGCGGCCGGCTGGTGGGAACGCCCGACCGGCGAAGTCGGCCCGAACGGTGCCCGTCCGCCCAAGGCGCGCTGGGACAAGAAGCAGAAGGAAGCGGGCAAGGCGCGACGCGCCGAGAACGGCCGCGCGTCGGCGTAACGGCCAAGACCGGAGTCGGAACGAACCTGTCTGCCCCTCGTTGAGCTTGAGGATTTCGAGCAACGGAGGAGCAGATGGCCGACCCCAAGACACCCGAGCCGGGCAAGCCCGACCCCTTGCATCCGGACCCGCAGGTCGAGGATCGCCCCAATCCGGGTATCGTCGAAGTGCCGGACGAGGATGTGCCGGAGGTGGACTTGCCGGAGGGTCCGATCCCTGGCATGCCGCCGGCGTCCGACCCGCTGCTGAACCCGCTGCCGCGGCCGGGCCCGAGAGAGATCAAGCCGCTCGACTGAGTGGCGTCCAGGCAATGAGAGGGGCGGTCCGCGAGGGCCGCCCTTTTTGCTGGCATGGTGTGCGTAACCGGGTCGCTGGCGGATTGGGTCCTCGTCCTTCGACAGGCTCAGGATGAGGCCTTCCGGAGATCACGCCTGGCGGGTGGCAATTGGGTGTGCCGTGGCGGTACGCCACATGAACGCCAGATAAATGCCGCATTGCGGCAACGTTCAAGCGGCCTCGTGCATTACAGACCTCAGAAGACCACAAGCCGGCGATGCCGGTGACGACCAGGGGGTTCGAATGCGCAAGATTTCGCTGATTGCACTGTTTGTTGCCACGATGGCCACGCTGACCTTTGCGGCCTCGGGGCTGCCGGTCGATGCGCCGACCAACACGATTGCAAGCCTCGGTTGAGGCGATGAAGACCCGGGCAATCGCAGTGCGCCGGGCTAACGCGACCTGGTGGTGGTCTCGCACCGCTGCCAAGGTCGCGGCGCTGTTGCTGCTGGCAACGGGCCTGATGGCGCTGGCCCTGATGCTGGCCAGCACCGTACCCGCCTGAGAGCCGCAACAATTCAGCTACAGATCAGGCCACAGAGGCCAGCCAGAGGATGTCGCGTTCCGGCGAAGCATCTTTGGGCGTGGCGGGGGCGAGGCGATCGAGAAAGCTCGTCGCCCAGTCGTCGATGTTGTGGCGCCTTGCGGCACTGAGCAGCGACTGCCAGCGCTCGACGCGTTCGCCGAGCGGCATGTCAAGCGCGAGGCGAAGAGCTTCGGCGGTTTCGTCGGTATCGAACGGATTGACCAAGAGCGCATCGGGGAAGATCTCGGCGGCGCCAGCGAAGCGCGAGAGAATGAGCACCCCCGGATCGGCCGGGTTCTGGGCCCCCACGAACTCGTGGGCGACAAGGTTCATGCCGTCGCGGAGCGGGGTGACGAGGCCGACGCGGGCGAGGCGATAGAGGCCGGCGAGGCTCGGCTGGCCATAGGCGCGCTTCACATAGGTCAGCGGTTGCCAGTCGGGCTCGGAGAACTGGCCCATGACGCGGCCGCAAATGGCATCGAGCGCTTCGGAGGTCTGCTGGTACTCGCGGATGGTGTCGCGCGATGGCGGGGCGATCTGCAGGAGGTGGACTTCTCGGCGGAGGCGGGGGTTGTGGGCGAGGAGCTTTTCGTAGGCCTCGATGCGCTGCGGCAGGCCCTTGGAGTAGTCGAGCCGGTCGACGCCGATGATGAGTTGCTGGTCGCCCAGGGCGCGCTGCATGCGCAGCACCATTTTCGAGGCGGCGGGGCTGACGGCGAGGCGGGCGAAGGCATCGGGATCGGAGCCGATGGGAAAGGCGGCGATTTCGGTGCGGCTGAAGTCGATATCGACGGCAGTGCGGCCTCCGAAGGTGGAGGGCGCCTGATGCTCGGCGAATTCGGTGAAGGCGGCGACGTCGCGATTGGCCTGGAAGCCGACGAGGTCGTAGCGCGACAGGTCGCGCATCAGCTCCTCGTGGTGCGGGATGGCGTAGAGCGCATCGGCGGTGGGAAAGGGGATGTGAAGGTAAAAGCCGATCCGGTTGCGCACACCCAGATTGCGCAACTCGGTGGCAAGCGGGATCAGGTGGTAGTCGTGCACCCAGATGACGTCGTCGGGACGGAGCAGCGGCTGGAGCGCGCGGGCGAACTGGGCGTTGACCCGGCGATAGCCCTCGTACCAGTGGCCCTCGATATTGGCGAGATCGAGCCGGAGGTGGAAGCTCGGCCACAGGATGGAGTTGGAGAAGCCGGAATAGTAGGCGCGGTGATCGTCGCGATCGAGATCGAGCTGGGCGACGGTGAGCCCATCGATGTGTTCGAGCCGCGCGGTGGGCGAGGGCTGCTCCACCAGCTTGCCGGACCAGCCGAACCACAGGCCCTCGCGCCGGCTCAGCACCTTGCGGAGGGCGACGGCGAGGCCGCCGGCGGCGGTCTCCTTGCCGGGTGTGCGGTTGGAAACAATGACGATGCGGCTCATGGACTGCCCCTTGCTGGCCTGGACTCCTGGAGTGGATGGGTGGTGGCCGGGTGGCCGACCGGTGATCAGTTGTCGGTGCGCGGGCGCGCGGGGGACGGCACCGCGGTCGGGGTGCCCTTCCTTGCCGCGATGCGGCCGAGAATGGAGATCAAGTTGTGTGCGGCCGCGACATCGGCGACGCGCAGGCGCGCGATGGTGTCGCCCTCGCCGATCTTGATGCCGACGCCGCCGAGTTCCTGCGCGGCGCGAAAACCGTCCTCGTCGGTGACGTCGTCGCCGACGAAGATGGGGACGCGGCCGGAAAAGGGGGCTTCCTGCATGAAGGCGCGGAGTGCGGTGCCCTTGTCGGTGCCAAGCGGGCGGGCCTCGTAGACCATCTTGCCGGCGACAAGCTTGAAGCCTTCGTGGGCCTTGACGGCCTGCTCCATGGCAAAGCGGCAGGCTTCGGCCAGCGCCGGGGCGAGCCGATAGTGCAGCGCGACGGCGCCGTGCTTGGCCTCGACGACGAGGCCATTGTGCGAACGGGCGAGGGGGATGACGGTTTCCGCGATCTCGCGGGCAGCGGCGACAATGGCGAGGTCTGGCTCTTCGAGCGTGCCATCGGCGCGGCGGCGCTGGGCGCCATGGGCGCCGGCGACCGGCAGGTGCAGCGGCGCGAGGTAGCGGTCGACATCGTCGATCTCTCGGCCGGTGATGACGGCGAAGGCCTGATCGCAGGCATCGATGGTCTGGCTGAGGCGCTCGCGCAGTTCGTCGGCCACGCTGACCGCGTCGGGGGCATCGGCGATCTCGACGAGTGTGCCATCGAAATCGGTGAAGACGGCAATTGGCGGCGTGGTCGCGCCGGCACTGGCGGGCGTTTCGGACATCATCTGTCCCCTCGGGTCACATCATGGGTTCCAAGATGCAACGCCCGAAGGCCGAAATGGTTGTGCCTGGGAGGCTGGTATGAGCTGAGCGGGACGCGCGGCGGCCGCTATAGCCTCAATCGAGCGGGATGCCGGCCTTGCCTTTGTCGCGCTGATAGACGGCGGAGAGGTTGTTGTAAGCGGCGTTGAGATCGTCGACCCGGGCGACCAGCAGCTCCTTGTGGCTGCGATCGAGCGCGGCGATCATCTGCTGGATATCATGGCTTTGAAAGAAGGCGTTGATGCGGTTGTAGAGCGGGCGATCCGCCGGGGCCTCGTCGCGATCGGGGTCGGGGACGGCGTAGACCTCGCGGAGGATGCGGATGTCGTGCGGGATGCCGAAAGCGTCGCGGGTCTGCTCGTAGCTGAACAGGTAGTAGAAATTGTCGAACCCGCCCCAGGTGATGCCGGACAGGCAAAGCGAGCAGGGCTCGTGGGTGGCGAGGAAGATGCAATCGCGCGGGTTGGGGCGGGTGTCGGCGGGGAGCTCGTAGAAGCGCTTGATGGCGTGGATTTCGCCGTGCCAGAGCGGGTTTTCGGACTCGTTGTTGGTCTCGGCGAGGACCAGCGACAGGTCGGATTTCCTGAGGATCGCGGCGCCGAAAAGCTTGTTGCCGGTGCCGACGCCGCGCTGGGTCATGGGCGCGATGTCGAACTCGATGATGTCGAGAAAGCGGGAGACGAGGGTGGCGGAGTCGGGGAGGGCTGGGGTGCTCATGCGCCGATGATGGCCGCAGAGGGGTGGCGGTGGCAAGGGGCGGCGGGGGCATCAGGTTGGGGCGGCCATGTACCTCCAGGCAACGACTGGGTCATCGGCTCTTGCGCCCCTCTCCCCTCAGGGGAGAGGGTTGGGTGAGGGGTGAATGCCGTACGGCTTGACCTCGCCGCTGAACCCCTCATCCGGCCCTTCGGGCCACCTTCTCCCCTCAGGGGAGAAGGGAACAGGGGCGCGTCTCTCGCCTAGAGGCCAAAATAGCCTAGAACCGGCTGGGGCTGAGGGTGGCGAGCTCGCTGCGGGCTTCGTCGATGAGCACCAGGTTGTCGCCGTCGAGCCGGTAGGTGCGGGTGGCGGCGAGGGCGGCGAACCAGGCGGTTTCCTGGGCGGTCGCGGCTTCGGAAACGCAGGCCATGCGGGTGGCGGCGACGGCCGAGAAGACCAGCGTGCCTTCACCAAGCTCGGCCTGGGCAAACCAGGAATTGCAGCCGCCGCGCCCACCGGCGCGCATGTCGGCGGCGATGGAGAGCGAGGACTGGATGTTAGGCGCCACCGGATTGCCGCCGATGGTGTCGGCGATCCAGGTGATGTCGAGGATGGCGGGCGTCACGGGGGCAACGGGCGTGCTGGCTTCGGTCTGGCCGGTGAAGGTGACAACGATCAGAATGGGGCCGGCGGGGGCGCGCGGATCGACGGCGTAGGGTTCCGGGTTGCGAAACCAGACGGCGCCGTCCTCGCCTGCGATTTCGGCGACGATGCCGTAGCTGGCGCCATCGACAAGCACGGTGTCGTCGAAATTGAGGTTGAAGTTGAGCGGCACCTCGCCGGGCGAGGCAAGGGCGGCTTTCGCGGCGATACGCGGCGTCGCCGGCGCGGCGAGATCGACGAGGCCAACCGAGAGCGTGGCGCCGGGCGGCAGCGCGATGCGCTCGCGATAGGTGACTTCGCCGCTGAGCGTCAGCTTGTCGGCCAGGGACGGCATGGCCGAAACCAGCAGCGCGACAAGCGCCAGAACGAGCTGAAATCCGGAACGCATCACATCCCTCCCAAGACGCTTTTCGATCATCGCTGACAATATTATGAGGCACTTGCGACGACAAAGCGACGCGTCGAACAAGACAAGGTGAATTGTTCACGCGCTCGTGACGACGAGGAATGGTGGGTCGAGCAAGTATTCCTCGAGGTTGTTGCCGTCGCCGCCACGATCGACCACGAGGAAATCGGCGGGCTCGTCGAGCGGGGTGAGGACGCCGTGCCAGGTGTTGATGGCGATGTTGACGCCATGGTGCGGCGGCACGAGGAAGGCGCGGGGCCGGCCGGGTACTCCATGTTCGTCGGGGGCGACGATGGAGAGGAAGGGCTGCGGCGACAGCGGAAAGAAGGCCTGGCTGCCCAGCGGGTGGCGCTCAAGCAGCTTGAGGGTCAGCGGCAGGGTGTAGGGCTGGCCGCGAAAGATCGAGATCAGCGCCCGGGCGTGGACGCCGCCTAGCTCGACGCGGGCGAGATCGTGGTAGCGCTCGGTCATGCCGGCATTGATCGGGTAGTGATGGGCATTGTCGTCGGCGGCGATGACCTGGCCGAAGGGCGCGAAGGCCTCGCGGGTCAGCGGTTCGACGACGATTTCAGACATGGCTGGTTCCTTTCGCCGACGCTTGCGGCGCGATCAGGGATGATCGACGGCGACGGTGTTGGCGGCGCTGTCGCTGCCCATATAGACGGCGAGAAGCGTCATCGGGACGGTGCCGGTATTGGTGCCGTTGTGCGGCCAGTTCATGGCTTCGAGCACGGCATCACCGGCGCGGTAGATGCGGGTGCCCTTTTCGCCGTAGTCGACGGTGAGTTCACCAGTGAGGATATAGGCGAAGAGCGGCACTTCGTGCTGGTGCCAGCCAGTCTCGCCACCGGGCGGGATGGTGACGGTGGCCGAGGTGATGCTTGGAGTGCCCGCCGGATAGACGAGCGGCGCGCCGAGGACATCGGTGCCGGACTGCAGCAGCTTGGTCAGCAGGTTCTGGTAGGCGGGCGGAGTCGCGTCCTCGGCCAAGGCCGGCGCGGTGCCGAAAAGGGCCGCGGCGAAAAGGATGGTCCGGACGGTGTTCCAGGTCATGTGCGGCTCATCGGTTCGAGGACGGGGTCGAGTTTGGCAGGGGCTCAGAATGGCAATTTGGCGTGCCGGTTGACGTCCTTGTAGAGCAGGTAGCGGAAGCGCTCGGGGCCGGCGTAGCAGGCCTGGGGGCAGAAGGCGCGGAGCCACATGAAATCGCCGGCCTCGACCTCGACCCAGTCGCGGTTGAGGCGGTAGACGGCCTTCCCCTCGAGGACATAGAGCCCGTGCTCCATGACGTGGGTTTCCTCGAAGGGGATCACGGCGCCCGGCTCAAGGGTCACGATGTTGACGTGCATGTCGTGGCGCATGTCGGTGGGCGCGACGAACCGGGTGGTGCCCCAGGTGTTCTTGGTGCCGGGCATCCAGATCACCGGTTCATCGACGTCGCTGGCAACGAAGGCCTCGGGCGGCTCGAGGCCCTCGACGCGCTCATAGCGCTTGCGGATCCAGTGGAAGCGAACCGGGACGTCGAAGCGGTTTCGCATTGTCCAGGCGCAGCCGGGGGGCAGGTAGGCGTAGCCGCCGGGCTTGAGGAGGTGCGACTTGCCGGCGATGGTGATGTTCACCTGGCCTTCGACGACGAAGAGCACGCCCTCGGCATCCGGATTGGGCTCGGGATTGTCGCTGCCGCCGCCGGGCATCACTTCCATGATGTATTGCGAGAAGGTCTCGGAGAAGCCGGACATCGGGCGGGCGATGACCCAGCAGCGCTCCTCCTTCCAGTTGGGCAGGTAGGAGGTGACAATGTCGCGCATGACGCCGTGCGGGATGAGCGCATAGGCCTCGGTGAACACGGCGCGGCCGGTGTGGAGAGCCATCTGGCCGGGCAAGCCGGCGATCGGGGAGGCGTAGGTCGGGGCCATTAGGACTCGGTTCCGGTGGGCGTCAGATGATTGATAGCCCAGTTCGGGCGGCGCGTCAGGCGGTGGCGCGGAGATCGGCGATGATGCGGCCAGCGGCGCGGACTTCGGCCTCGTGGTTCGGCTCGCGCCAGGTTTCGGCGATGCCGGCCTCGTACCAGTCGCGCATGGCAGGCAGATCGCGGAGGCGCTGGGCATAGGCGTCGGCCTCGGGGCTCAGCGACAGGCCGTAGGTCATCAGCCGGAAGGCGACGGGGGCGAAGAAGGCGTCGGCGGCGGTGAAGGCGGGACCGGCGAGGAAGGGGCCGCCGAAGCGGGCGAGGCCATCGCGCCAGATCTCGTCGATGCGGGCGAGGTCGGCTTCAAGGGCCGGCGAGCGCTCGAACAGTTCGACGCGGAGGCCACAGCTCATGCCGCAGGTGTTGCGCAGGGTGGAGAAGCCGGAGTGCATTTCGGCGGCAACAGAGCGGGCCCAGGCGCGGGCGGCACGATCGGCGGGCCAGGCGGCGGGATATTGCTCGGCGATGTATTCGGTGATGCCGAGGGAATCCCACACGAAGGTGTCGCCATCGATGAGGCAGGGGACGCGGCCGGTGGGCGAGAAGGCGCGGAAGGTGTCGTGGCTGCCATGGGCAATGAAGGGTTCGAGCCGCTCGGTGAACGGGATGTCGAGGGCCTTGAGCAGCACCCAGGGGCGCAGCGACCAGGTCGAATAGTTCTTGTTGCCGATAATGAGGGTGAACATCGCGGACGCCTCCATGCGTTGAGGCTTGCTAGCGCGTTCGCGGGACCGGCGGCAAGCGGGTCAGGCCTCGAGGCCGAGCTTGAGCTTGCCCAGCCGTTCGGCGGCATAGGCGGCGTAGGGGCCGATCCAGCGCTCGTGGATTTCCCAGATGGGGAGGACGTTGAGGTGGTTCCACCGCTCGCGGCCGACGCGGCGGACGATGAGCAGGCCCGCGTCTTCGAGGACGCCGAGGTGCTGCATGACCGTGCAGCGATCGAGCGAGGGGAACCGGGCGCAGAGGGCGCCGGTGGTCAACGGCTCGTCCTTCATTGCATCGAGCATGGCGCGGCGCACCTGATGGCCCAGGGCCTTGAACAGCCGGTCGTTCTGGTCTTCGGTTGACATGTTATAAATCTATAACATAATTGGTCCGGATGCAAGCGAGGAGTGGGACGATGGAGATCAAGCTGAAGGTTTCCGGGCGTATTGCGCGGCCGGTGCATGAGGTGTTCGAGGCGGTGGCGGACCCCAAGAAGCTGTCGGGCTATTTCACCACGGGCGGGGCGCAGGGCCGGCTCGAGACGGGCGCGCAGGTGACCTGGGATTTCGCGGATTTCCCCGGGGCGTTTCCGGTGTGGGTGGACGAGGTGGTGCAGGACAAGCGCATCGTGCTCCGCTGGGAGGCGCCGGGCATGGAGGACGACCGCGGCGCGGCCGGCAAAACCATTGTGACGATGGAGTTCGAGGCATTGGAGGACGGGCGGACGCTGGTGACGATTGCCGAGGCCGGGTGGCCGGTGACCGACAAGGCGCTCGAGGCATGCCTGGGCAATACCGAGGGCTGGACAGGGATGTTGTGCGCGATGAAGGTTTATGTCGAGTACGGCATCAACCTGAGGGACGGCTTCTACAAGTAGCGAGCCGTCAGCCTAACCAGAGGTTGCCAAAGAGGTTGCAAGTTTACTGAATGGCCGTCAGCAATCCTTAGCAATCGCCCGGCACACTCCGGGACATGAGCACGAGTGGCAATTCCGGCCGGGCCGGGTCCAGCATCGATCTGCAGCGCATGGAGGCGGCGGGCCGCGCCGTGCGGCGGTGGCTGGATGCGCTGAAGGCCCGGATCGTGGCACGTCGGGCGTCGGCGCGCGTTGCCGACGACATCGCATGGGAAGACGGCGAGCCGGAAGACGAGTCCGGCGGGCCGCGGGTGATGTAGCCATGGAGTGGCTGCGCGACATCCAGCAGGGGTTTCGCGAGCCGGCGATGGCGCTGTTGGCGCAATTCTGGTGGGTGATCCCGCTGGGGCTGTTTGCGTTCTGGCTGTATTTCGTGCTGGATATCGAGCCGCGTCGGGCCGCGCAGTCCGTGGACGATGTGCTGGGCAGCGCGACAGATGGCGATGGCGGAGACGGCGGCGGGGACTGATGCCGGGTGCCGTCCCCGACTGACCTGCCGCTAGCGGCCGTCGCGGGCGGCTTCGAGATCGGCGATGACGAGCTTGCGCATCTGGAACATGGCCTGTTGCGCGCGGGCGGAGCCCTCGGGGTTGTTGGGGTCCCAGATCATCTGCATGGCGTTATAGGGGACGATCTGCCAGCTGAGGCCGAACTTGTCCTTGAGCCAGCCGCACATGGATTCCTCGCCGCCATCGGCGGTGAGTGCATCCCAGTAGTAGTCGATCTCGGCCTGGTCGGCGCAATCGACGCTGAACGAGATGGATTCGTTAAACTTGAACCGCGGGCCGGGGCCGCCGTTCAGCGCCATGAAGTGCTGGTCCTTCAGGCGGAAGGTCATGGTGAGGGTGCCGCCGCCCGGGCCGGGGGTTTTCGAGAGGATCTCGGCATCCTTGAAGGTCGTGACGTAGAAGTTGACCATCTCCTCGATGCGGTCGTCGATCCACAGGCATGGCATGATCTTGGGCATGGGTGGTCTCCTCGGTTTCTGGTGGTTGGGTGGTCAGGCGGCGGTTTCGGCGAGAATGGCGTCGAGGCGCTGGAACCCCATCTCCATGCCCTCTGCCATCGGGGTGGCGGCGGCGCCGTCGCGGGCTTCCTTGCTGGCATAGAGGACGGTGAGGACGGAGCGGGTGCCGGTGGCGACGGCGGTGAAGGCGTTGGTGTTGAGGGTCTCGCCGCCGGTCCAGTCCATGTCGTAGCGCTCGGTGGTCTTGAGCCAGCGCGGGCGCTCGAGCTCGAGGATGGTGCCGCCATGGCCCATCTCGAAGCCATTGGGGCCGCGCGAGACAAAGCGCCAGGTGCCGCCGACGCGGGCGTCGAACTCGCAGGTCAGCATTTCCCAGTCGGGTGGGCCGAGCCAGCGGCGGATCAGGGCCGGAATGGTCCAGCAATCGAAAACGAGGTCGGGCGGGGCGGCGAAATCGCGGGTGACCCGGATTTCGCGGTCCGACGGCAGGGTGATGGTGAGCGGCGGCATCGCGATGGTCCTCAGTTCTTGCTGTCGGGCGTGAGGTTTTGCAGTTCGGAAAGCAGGCCATCGAGGCGTGCGTAGCTCTGTTCCCAGAACTGCCGGTAGGTCTCGAGCCAGCCGACGGCTTCGGCGAGCGGGGCGGCCTCGATGCGGACGGGACGGCGCTGCGCGTCGCGGCCGCGGCTGACGAGGCCGGCGTTCTCCAGCACCTTGAGGTGGCGCGAGATGGCGGGCTGGCTGAGCGGGAAGGGCTCGACCAGCTCGTTGACCGAGGCCTCGCCCTTCGCCAACCGCGCGAGGATGGCGCGACGGGTGGGATCGGCGAGGGCGGCGAAGGTCAGGTCGAGATTGGCGGGCGTCATGTTTCTATAACCGTCGTTTTATATAACGATATGGTTATGTAAACAGGGTGATTATGTCAAGCGGGCAGTCGGCGACACTCCTGCAATGTTCGGAGGATTCCCGGCGGCCCTCATTGCCGGGCGTGTCCCGGCAATCCAGTGTGTGCGGCAATAGCTGGATCACCGGGACAAGCCCGGTGATGAGGGGGCGGTGATCTCGAGAGGGCCGAGCCATGAAAGGCTATGTCTACATTCTCGCGTCTAGTCGGAATGGGACGCTCTATGTTGGCGTCACACGTGACTTGTCGAGGCGCTGGTTTGAACACCAGGAAGAGCTGACACCGGGCTTCACGTCGCGCTACGGCGTCAAGACGCTGGTGTGGTTCGAGGAGCATGACCTGCTGACGGCCGCTATCCAGCGCGAGAAGAACATCAAGAAGTACCCTCGCAAGTGGAAGCTCAATCTCATCGAGGAGATGAACCCGGACTGGAATGACCTGAGCCCTTGGTTGATTGGGTTGTAGAGTCCCTCGCTCCGCGGACGCGGAGCGGCTGGATCACCGGGACAAGCCCGGTGATGAGGGGGAGAGAGTTGTGCATCATGCGAGCCTCTCAACCCCCGGTGACCTCGTTCGGAGCGCCGGGAGTAGCTCAGCCCGGCAGGATCTGCTGCAGGCGCAGTTCGGCGATGCGTTCGACCTGCTTGCAGGCGGTGGCGAATTCGGTGGCGCGGTCGTTGTTGAGGCGCGCTTCGAAGAGGTGGAGGATGCGCGACTTGGTGTGATCGCGGACGGCGATGATGAAGGGGAAGCCGAACTTTTCGACGTAAGCCTGATTCAGCTCAGTGAATTTCGCCCGTTCAGCGTCGGTCAGTGCATCGAGGCCGGCCGAGGATTGTTCGGCGCTTGAGGCATCGGTGAGGCGTTTGGCGGCAGCGAGCTTGCCGGCGAGGTCGGGGTGGGCCTGGAGCACTTCGAGGCGCTCTTCCCCGGTCGCGGACCGGAACACCTGGCACATGACGGCGTGGAGGCCGGTGGCGGTGTCGTGCGCCGGGCCAAGCTGGCGCTTGAAGGCGCGTTCGGCGATCCACTCGGAATGCTCGAAAATGCCGCCGAAGAGCTGGCTGAAGTCGTCATAGGCCAGTTCGGACGGAACGATGGCCGGCTTTTCGTAGGGATGTGTGCGCAGCCAGTGCTCGGCGATCTCCTGGCGGGTGGCGACCCAGACGCGATCCTTGGTGGCGATATAGTCGAGAAAGCGGATGAGGCCGGCGATGCGGCCGGGCATGCCGACAAGGCGGCAGTGGAGGCCGAGCGACATCATCTTGGCGCTGCCGGCTTCGCCCTCTGCATAGAGGACATCGAAGGTGTCCTTGAGCATCTGGAAGTAGTCTTCGCCATTGGTGAAGCCCGAGGCGGTGACGAAGCGCATGTCGTTGGTGGCGAGCGAGTAGGGGATGATCAGCTGCGGGTTGCCCATGTGCTCGCGGTAGTAGGGCAGGTCGTCGTCATAGGTGTCGGAGACATAGGTGAAGCCGCCTTCCTCGGAGGCGAGATCGACGGTGTTGACCGAGGTGCGGCCGCAATACCAGCCGGTGGGGCGGGTGCCGACGACTTCGGTGTGGAGGCGGATGGCCTCGTGCAGGTCTTCGCGCTCGTGCTCGATGTCGTGGTCGCGATAGTCGATCCACCTGAGGCCGTGGCTGGCGATCTCCCAGCCGGCATCGAGCATGGCCTTCACCTGGGTCGGGGAGCGTTGCAGGGCGGTCGCGACGCCGTAAACCGTGGCCGGCAGGTTGCGCGAGGTGAACAGGCGATGCAGGCGCCAGAAGCCGGCGCGGGCGCCGTACTCGTACATCGACTCGACGTTCCAGTGGCGCTTGCCCTGCCAGGGGACGGCACCGATGACGTCGGCGAGGAAGGCCTCGGAGGCGGCATCGCCATGCAGGATGTTGTTCTCGCCACCTTCTTCGTAGTTGAGCACGAGCTGCACGGCGATGCGGGCGCCGCCCGGCCATTTGGCGTCCGGCGGATTGGGACCATAGCCAAGCAGGTTGCGGGGATAACGCATGGATCGCACTCCGGAAGTCGGTCTGATCCGCCATCTAGGCCCGCGCCGATGACCGGCGCAAGGCTGCCAAAAGTGGACCAGTTGGTAAAAACCGCTATCGACCCTATTGGAAGCCGCGAAAAATTGCTCAATAGTCAGGCAAAGGCGGGGTTGTGCCTGTCGGACGGGCGATCCCGGCGATGGGCGAGAAAGGGAACTGAACATGGCGGCTCTCGGGCGCCTTACGACGCATGTCCTCGATACGGCGCATGGCAAGCCGGCGCATGGGATGCGGATCGACCTGCTGATGGTGCATGGCGACCATACCCACCACGTGCTGACGGCGTCGACCAATGCTGACGGCAGGGTCGAGGGTGGGCTGCTGGATGGCGACCGATTCCACCTCGGCGCCTATGAGCTGATCTTCCATGTCGGGCAGTATTTCGAGCGGATCGGCGTCGAGCTCGAAACGCCGTTCCTCGACATGGTGCCGGTGCGGTTCGTGATGAGCGAGATGGCGCACTACCACGTGCCGCTGCTGGTCTCACCGTTCGGCTATTCGACCTATCGGGGCAGCTGAGGTTGGCGCAGTTGCGCCGGTCTGCCCCCGTTGAGATTGACTTGAGAGGCATTGCGCATGGTTGAAGTTCGCCGGCAACTGCGGTTCGTGCTGAACGACGAGGATGTGGTGCTCTCAGAGATTTCCGCCACACGGACGCTGCTGGACTACCTGCGGCTCGACCGGCGGCTGGTGGGCTCGAAGGAAGGCTGCGCCGAGGGCGATTGCGGGGCGTGCACGGTGCTGGTCGGGCGGCTCAAGGGCGGCGAACTCAGCTACCAGACGGTGAATGCCTGCATCGCGTTCGTCGGCTCGCTCGATGGGGCGCATGTGGTAACGATCGAACATCTGTCGCGGGCCGAGGGGCCGCTGCATCCGGTGCAGCAGGCGATGGTCGACCTGCATGGCAGCCAGTGCGGCTTCTGCACGCCGGGCATCGTAATGTCGCTTTATGCGCTGTGGATGCGCAATCCCGCGCCGAGCGTGGGGGCCATCGAGACGTCGCTGCAGGGGAATTTGTGCCGCTGCACGGGTTATGCGCCGATCATCAAGGCCGGGCAGGCGATGGCGAGCTATGGCGCGCCGGCCAATGACAGGCTGGTCGTGGAGCGGGCGGATATCATCGCGCGCTTGACGGCGCTGAAGGATGGCAAGCGCCTCGACATGGGCGCGGGCAAGGACCGGATCGTGGTGCCGGCCTCGGTTGCCGACCTCGCCGAGGTTTATGCCGAGAACCCGGGCGCCACGCTGGTGGCGGGCGCAACCGATGTGGGGCTGTGGGTCACCAAGTTCATGCGCGACATCGGGCCGATGATCTATATCGGGCAGGTGCCTGAGCTTTCAGGCATCACCGACGCGCCGGAGGGGCTGACGCTGGGCGCCAATGTCACCTATACGGCGGCGCGGGCGGCCATGGTGAAGCGGTTCCCGCAGCTCGCGGAACTGTGGGACCGGATTGCCGGCGAGCAGGTGCGCAATGTCGGGACGGTCGGGGCGAACATCGCCAATGGTTCGCCGATCGGCGACACGCCGCCGCCGCTGATCGCGCTGGGGGCGGCGGTGACCCTGAGGAAGGGCGGCGAACGGCGGACGCTGGCGCTCGAGGACTTCTTCATCGCCTATGGAAAGCAGGACCGGCAGCCGGGCGAGTTCGTCGAGTCCGTGTTCGTGCCGGCGCGGGCCGAGGGGGCGCATTTCGCCTGCTACAAGATTTCCAAGCGCCGGGACGAGGATATCTCGTCGCTGTGCGGAGCGTTCCGGGTGGAACTGGCGGCCGACGGCACCGTGGCGAAAGCCGTTATCGCCTATGGCGGCATGGCGGCGACGCCGAAGCGGGCGAAGGCGGTGGAGGCAGCGCTGATCGGCAAGCCGTGGAGTGCGGCGAGCGTCGAGGCGGCGGTGCTGGAGTATCCGGCGGACTATCAGCCGCTCACCGACATGCGGGCCAGCGCGGAATACCGGATGCTGGTGGCGCAGAACCTGCTGCGGCGGTTCTTCCTCGAGACGACCGGCGCGGGTCAGCGGTTGACGCGAGAGGTGGCGTGAGCGAGATGAACAAGCAGGCTCCCATCACGGCGTCGCAGTTGCATGTTTCGGTGCCGCACGATTCCGCGGCCAAGCAGGTGGCCGGACGGGCCGAGTATATCGACGACCTGGTCGAGCCGGTGGGCACGCTGCACGCCTATCTGGGGCTCTCGACCAAGCCGCATGCCGATATCGCGGCCATGGACCTCGATGCGGTGCGCTCGGCGCCAGGCGTGGTGGCGGTGCTGACGGCGGCGGATGTGCCGGCGGAGAACGACATCAGTTCCGGGCATACCCATGACGAGCCGGTGTTTGCGACGACGCGAGTGCTGACCTGGGGGCAACCGTTGTTTGCCGTGATCGGCGAGACGCGCGACGCAGCGCGGCGGGCGGCGAAGCTGGCGCAGATTACCTATCGCGAGCTGCCGCATTTCACGGATATCGACGGGGCGCTTGCGGCCGGCGGCAAGCTGGTGACCAAGCCGCTGAAGCTCGAGCGCGGCGATGTCGAGGCGGGGCTTGCCGCGGCACCGCGGCGGCTGAAGGGCCGGGCGGTGATCGGCGGGCAGGAGCATTTCTACCTCGAAAGCCAGATCGCGCTCGCCATTCCGGGCGAAGGCGACGAGATGCTGATCCAGGCCTCGAGCCAGCACCCGACCGAAATCCAGGTGATGGTGGCGCAGGTGCTCGGCATCCCGCACGCTGCGGTGACGGTGAACATGCGCCGGATGGGCGGCGGGTTCGGCGGCAAGGAAACGCAGGGCAACCTGTTCGCGGCGGTGGCGGCGATCGCGGCGAAGAAGCTTGGGCGGGCGGTGAAGCTCAGGCCGGACCGGGATGACGACTTCCAGATCACCGGCAAGCGGCACGATTTCGCGGTCGACTATGATGTCGGCTACGACGACACCGGCAAGATCCTCGCGGTCGATGCGACCTTTGCGGCGCGGTCGGGCTATTCGGCGGACCTGAGCGGGCCGGTGACGGACCGGGCGCTGTTCCATTGCGACAATGCCTACTGGTATCCGGCGGTACGGGCGAAATCGCTGCCGCTGTTCACCAACACGGTGTCGAACACGGCGTTCCGGGGCTTTGGCGGGCCGCAGGGAATCGTCGCGGCGGAGCGCTGGATCGCCGAGATCGGCTACGCGCTGGGCAAGGACCCGCTCGAGATCCGCAAGGCGAATTTCTACGGCACCGAGACGGACAATGTGACGCCGTACCACCAGACGGTGGAGGACAATGTCATCCATCGCGTGGTGGAGGAGCTGGAGACGAAGTCCGATTACCAGGCGCGGCGGCAGGCGATCCTTGAGTTCAATGCCGCCAACCGGGTGCTGAAGAAGGGCATTGCGCTGGTGCCGGTGAAGTTCGGCATCTCGTTCACGGCGACCTGGCACAACCAGGCCGGGGCGCTGGTGCATGTCTATCGCGATGGCTCGGTGCACCTGAGCCATGGCGGCACCGAGATGGGGCAGGGGCTGCACATCAAGGTGGCGCAGGTGGTGGCCGATTGCTTCGGCATTCCGGTCGACCGGGTACAGATCACGGCGTCGAACACGGGGAAGGTGCCGAACACTTCGGCGACGGCGGCGTCGTCGGGCACCGATCTCAACAGCATGGCGGCGTTCGATGCCTGTCGGCAGATCAAGGAGCGGATGGAGGCGCACGCCGCGTTCATCTACGAGGTGGAGCCCAAGGACGTGCGCTGGGAGTTCGGCGGGATCCGCGCCGGGCAGCAGTTCGTGCCGTTCGCCGAGCTCGCCACCTCGTGCTGGATGAACCGGGTGCAATTGAGCGCTGCCGGGTTCTACAAGACGCCGAAGATCCACTGGGACCGGGCGACCGGACGCGGGCGGCCGTTCTATTACTTCGCCTATGGCGCGGCGGTGGCCGAGGTGACCGTCGATACGCTGACCGGCGAATATGTGGTCGACCGGGCTGATGTGCTTGAGGATGTGGGCCGCTCGCTTAACCCGGCCATCGATATCGGGCAGGTGGAAGGCGGGTTCGTGCAGGGCATGGGCTGGCTGACCACCGAAGAGCTGTGGTGGGACGCCAAGGGCCAGCTGAGGACGCATGCGCCCTCGACCTACAAGATCCCGCTCGCCTCCGACGTGCCGCGGCAGTTCAACGTCTGGCTGGCCGAGTGGAGCGTAAACAAGGAGCCGGCCATCGGGCGTTCCAAGGCGGTGGGTGAGCCGCCGCTGGTGCTCGGCTATTCGGTGGTCGAGGCGCTGGGCATGGCGGTGGCGGCGTTGGCCGACTACCGGCATGCGCCGAAACTCGACATGCCGGCAACCCCGGAGCGGGTGCTGATGGCGGTGGAGCGGATGCGGGGGATTGGCTGAGTTGGTTCCAAACACGGAAGCCCCCTCATCCGGCCTTCGGCCACCTTCTCCCACGAGGGGAGAAGGGGACGCTGCGGCATCCGGGCCAACTCAAAGCGGTGACTCGGCGGTTCCTTCGCCTTCTCCCTTGATGGGAGAAGGTGGCCGAAGGCCGGATGAGGGTGGGGCGGCATCTGCAGCTCGTGCCCGCGCGCTCCGGCGGCGGTCCACTGAAGTGGAGAAGAAACTCTGGGCCTTGCTGCGCGATCGGCGGTTTGCCGGACACAAGTTCAGGCGTCAGGTGCCCATTGGGCGCTATTTCGCTGATTTCGCATGCTACGAGAGCCGATTGGTCGTCGAGCTTGATGGTTCGCAGCACCTAGAGAGTGTGCGCAATACGCGACGGGACGCCGAGCTGAAGGCTCGTGGGTTCCGTGTGCTCCGGGTTTGGAACACGGAACTCAACGACAATCGCGATGGGGTGCTGGAGGCGATCTACTGGGCGCTCATGGAGCAGGTTGCACCACCCTCATCCGCCCTTCGGGCACCTTCTCCCATCCAGGGAGAAGGCGATGGGGCCGCGACGCCGCTGGATGGGGAGCGGCGCGAATGAGCCTCTCTGGTTCCACACTGAACGCATTCCTTGCCGCCCATCCGGCGGCTGTCGTCGCCGAACTCACTGCCGTGCGCGGGTCTTCGCCGCGGGAGGCGGGGGCGTTCATGGTGGTGTCCGCCCTGGAGCAGATCGGCACCATCGGGGGCGGGGCGCTGGAATATATGGTGATCGACCGGGCGCGGCAGGTGCTGCGGTCGGGCGAGGCGGGCGATGCGCTCGATATACCGCTCGGGCCCGAGATCGGGCAGTGCTGCGGCGGGCGGGTGGATGTGGCGCTAAAGCTGGTGACGCCGGACCTCGCGGCGGCGCTGGTCGCTCGGCTGGAGGCCGAGTCTGCGGCGCGGCCGCATGTGTTCGTGTTCGGGGCGGGGCATGTGGGGCGGGCGTTGGTCAACGCGCTGCTGCTGTTGCCGCTGCGGGTGCATGTCGTCGATACGCGACGCGAAGAGCTGGCCGGATTGCCCGAAGCGGTCGATGCGATTGCCGCGGCCATGCCGGAGGCTGTCGTGCGGACGGCGCCGGCAGGAAGCTCCTACGTGATCCTGACCCATGACCATGCGCTGGATTTCCTGATTGCGGCGGAAGCGCTGGAGCGGCGTGATGCGCCCTATGTCGGCATGGTGGGATCGGCGACCAAGCGGGCGCGGTTTTCGAGCTGGTATCGGTCCGAGGGCTATGACCCGGCGGCGCTGGAGCGGCTGGTGCTGCCGATTGGCGGGCAGGCCTATCCGGCAGGGCTTGGGGACAAGCGGCCCGAAGTGATTGCCGCACTGGCGGCGGCAGAAATTATCGTCCATGCTGGCCGGCGGGAAGCATCTGATATTGCGGCGAGGCCGGCCACCGAAACCAAGTCGGGAGCCGTTGTTGGACACTAAGGTCGCGCCGCGCCTTGAACTCACCGGCATCACCAAGCGCTTTCCGGGCGTGTTGGCGAATGACAATGTCAGCTTCTCCGTACTGCCCGGAGAAATCCACGCACTTTTGGGTGAGAACGGCGCCGGCAAGTCGACGCTGGTCAAGATGATCTACGGGATCATGCAGCCGGATGCGGGCGAAATCCGCTGGAACGGCGAGGCGATGCAGATCGCCAACCCCAAGGCAGCGCGGAAGCTCGGCATCGGCATGGTGTTCCAGCATTTCAGCCTGTTCGACGCGATGACGGTGCTGGAGAACATCGCGCTGGGGATGGACGCCAAGATCCCGGCGCGGGAGCTCGAGGCGAAGATCCGGGCGGTGATGACGCAATATGGGCTGATGCTCGACCCGCACCGGACGGTGACGACGCTGTCGGTGGGCGAAAGGCAGCGCATCGAGATCGTGCGGGCGCTCCTGCTCAACCCGAAACTGCTGATCATGGACGAGCCGACCTCGGTGCTGACGCCGCAGGAGGTGGAGCAGCTGTTCGTGGTGCTGAGGCAGCTCGCCAAGGAAGGCTGCTCGATCCTCTACATTTCGCACAAGCTGCATGAGATCAAAGCGCTGTGCGACACGGCGACGATCCTCAGGGGCGGCAAGCTCGTCGACACCTGCGATCCCAAGGTCGAGACGTCGCGCTCGATGGCCGAAAAGATGATCGGGGCGGGGCTCAAGGATATTTCGAAGCCGGCCGGCCGGCAGATGGGCCGCGAGCGGCTGGTGGTGAACCGGCTGAACCTCAAGGGCGACGGGCCGTTCGGGATTCCGCTCAAGGATGTGACGTTCACGGTCAAGGCCGGGGAGATCTTCGGGATCGCCGGGGTGGCCGGCAATGGGCAGAACGCGCTGCTGCTGGCGCTGTCGGGTGAGGAACTGTCGGGCGATGCGGAGGCGATCACCATTGACGGGGCGCCGGTCGGGATGCTGCCGGCCAAGCAGCGGCGGATGAAGGGGCTCGCGAGCGTGCCGGAAGAGCGGAACGGGCATGCGGCGGTGCCAGACTTCACGCTATCTGACAACACGATCCTGACGGCGCGCGACCGGCTGGGGATGGTTTCGGCGGGGCTGATCAAGTCGAGCATGGCCAAGACCTATGCCGGCGAGGTGATCACGGCGTTCGGGGTGAAGGCGCTGGGGCCGGCGTCGATGGCGGGGTCGCTGTCGGGCGGGAACCTGCAGAAATACATCATGGGCCGCGAAATACTCCAGAAGCCGAGCGTCCTGGTGGTGAGTCAGCCGACCTGGGGCGTCGATGCGGGCGCGGCGGCGGCGATCCATCAGGCGATCGTCGATCTGGCGGTGGCGGGCTCGGCGGTGGTGGTGATCAGCCAGGACCTCGATGAGCTCCTGAGCCTTTGCGACTCGCTGGCGGTGATCAATGGCGGGCGGCTGTCGGCGGCGATGCAGGTCAGTGAGGCGGATGTGCAGGAGATCGGGCTGTTGATGGGCGGCATACACGGCGAGACGGCGCCGCACGCGGAGGCTGCGCATGCAGTTTAAGCTCGAGAAACGCCCGGAACCGAGCCGGCTGATGCTGGTGGTGACGCCGATTGCCTCGGTGCTGGTGACCATGGCCATCGGGGTGATCGTCTTCGACCTGCTCGGGATCGACGGGTTCCGGGCGGTGGTCGACATCTTCATTTCGCCGATCCTGCTCACCTACAAGTGGCAGGATGTGGCGGTGAAGGCGGCGCCGCTGATCATCATCGCGCTGGGGCTGAGCATCGGCAACCGGGCCAATGTCTGGAACATCGGCGCCGAGGGGCAATACATCATCGGAGCGCTGTGCGCGGCCGGGATAGGGATTGCGGCGGGCACGGCTGGCGGGCCGCTTATCATCCTCGTCATGCTGCTGGCCGGCATGGTGGGCGGAACGGCCTGGGCCTCGGTGCCGGCGGCGCTGAAGACGAAGTTCGGAGTCAACGAAATCCTTTCGAGCCTGATGCTGACCTATGTGGCGGTACAGGTGCTGGGCTTCCTCGTCGGTGGGCCGTGGAAGGACCCGAACGGGCGGAACTTCCCGGCGACGGCGCCGCTGCAACCCGAACAGACCTTGCCGATCCTCATTCCCGGAACCACGGTGCATCTGGGTATCCTGATTGCGCTGGTGTTGCCGTTCGTCTTCTGGCTGGTGATGTCGCGCTCGGTGTTCGGCTATCAGGTGCGGGTGGTCGGCAGTGCGCCAAATGCGGCGCGACATGGCGGCTTCGACAGCAACCAGACGGTGTGGCTGTCGATGCTGATCGGCGGCTGCATGGCGGGGCTGGCGGGCGCGCTGGAATTTGCCGGGGCGCTGAAGGCGATCAACCTGGGGTTCCCGTCGGGCTACGGGTTCACGGCGATCATCGTGGCGTTCCTCGGGCGGCTGCATCCGATCGGGGTGCTGATCGCGGGGATCGTCTTGGCCATCACCTATGTCGGCGGGCAGGTGGCGCAGACGACGGTGAAGATCCCCAACGCGACGGCGGGGATTTTCCAGGCGCTGATGCTGTTCTTCATCCTTGCCAGCGACGTGCTAGTGCGCAACCGCATCCGCATCGTCCGGTCGGCGAAAACGGCCCCCCATCCGGCGGCGGGAGAGTGATGATGAACTGGGATTTCCTGATCCTTGCGATCATCACGATTGTCGGCATCTCGACGCCGATCCTCCTCGCCGGGCTCGGCGAGCTGGTGGTGGAGAAATCCGGCGTCCTCAACCTCGGCGTCGAGGGGATGATGCTGGTGGGCGCCATCGCCGGGTTCGCGATCAATGTCTATTCGGGCAGCCCGTGGATCGGGGTGCTGGGCGCGGCGCTGTGCGGGGCACTGTCGGGGCTGCTGTTCGGGTTCTTCGTTCTGACTCTGCGCTCCAACCAGGTGGCGACCGGGCTGGCGCTGACGATTTTCGGCACGGGGCTGAGCTCGCTGATCGGGCTGAGTTTCGTCGGCCGGATCGTGCCGCAGTTCGGCTCGGTGTTTCCGCCGGAGCTGGCGCGCGACCCGGTGCTGAAGGTGCTGTTCGGCTATTCGCCGATCGTCTATTTCGCGCTGCTTATGGTGGTGCTGGTCGCCTGGTTCCTCAAATCGACGCGGGCCGGGCTGATCCTTCGCGCGGTGGGCGAGAATGATTTGTCGGCCCACTCGATCGGCTACAATGTCATCGGCGTGCGCTACGCGGCGATTGCCTTTGGCGGCGCGATGGCCGGGATCGGCGGGGCGTATTTCTCGCTGGTGATCACCCCGATGTGGGCCGAGCGGATGACCGCCGGCCGCGGTTGGATCGCGCTGGCGCTGGTGGTGTTTGCCAGCTGGAAGGCGCCGCGGCTGCTGGTCGGGGCGTATTTCTTCGGCATCCTGATGTGGCTCGAGCTCAACGCCAAGGCCGGCGGGCTGTCGTTCATCCCCGGTGCACAGGCCATTCCTTCGCAGTTCTGGGCAGCGATGCCCTACCTCATGACCGTTGTGGTCCTCACCCTGATTTCCATGCGCAATCGGGCCGGGCTCAACGCGCCAGCTTGCCTCGGCAAGCCCTTCCTCCCCGCAACCTAGAAACGCCAAAAATCCAACAGGAGACGTCCATGGCAATTCTCAATCGCCGTACCTTGCTGAAGACCGGTGCCGCAGCCGCCGCGCTGCCGCTGGTCGGGTCCCGCGCCTTCGCGCAGGAAAAGCTGAAGGTCGGCTTCGTGTTCCTCGGCCCGATCGGCGACTATGGCTGGACCTGGGCCCACAACAAGGGCCGCGAGGCGCTGGAAGCCGCGCTCGGCGACAAGGTCGAAACCGTCTATGTCGAGAACGTCGCCGAAGATGCGTCCGCGATCCCGGTGATGCGCGACCTCGCCCAGCAGGGCTGCAAGCTGATCTTCACGACCTCGTACGGTTATATGGACCAGACCATCCAGGTCGCGTCGGAGTTCCCGGACGTGAAGTTCGAGCACTGCACGGGCTTCAAGATGGCCGAGAACGTCTCGGTATATAACTCGCGCTTCCACGAAGGCCGCGCCGTGCTGGGCACCATTGCCGGGATGATGAGCAAGTCGGGCACGCTGGGCTATCTCGGCTCGTACAAGGTGCCCGAAGTGGTGCTGGGCGTGAACTCGTTCCTGCTCGCGGCGCAGAAGAAGAACCCGGCGGCGACGCTGAAGCTGGTGTTCATCGACAGCTGGTTCGACCCGCCGAAGGAGGCTGCTGCCACCGAGACGCTGCTCAACCTCGGCGCCGACATCGTCACCACCCACACCGACTCGCCGGCGGCGCTGCAGATTCTGGAACAGCGTGGGCTCTACGGCTTCGGGCAGGGCGCCGACATGTCGTCGTTCGCCCCGAACGCCCACCTCACTGCCATCGAGGACATCTGGGGGCCGTACTATATCCTGCGCGCCCAGGCGATTCTCGACGGCACCTGGGCCTCGGCCAATACCTGGGACGGCATGGTCGACGGCACGGTGGTGGTGTCGCCGTACAACGCCGCGGTTCCGGCGGACGTCGTTGCCGAGGCGGACAAGATCAAGGCCGGCTACATGGACGGCAGCTTCGATATCTTCACCGGCCCGATCTACGACACCGAGGGCAACCTCAAGGTCGCAGAAGGCGAAGTGATGGGGCTCGACCAGCTGGCGACCATCGACTGGTTCGTCAAGGGCGTCGAGAGCGCCTCGTAAGTCTGTTCTCGAACATCGGCGGTGGGGCACGAGTCCCATCGCCACATCACAGGCTCTGATCAAGGGGCGAAGGACAGATGCCTGACTACGCGATTTTCTGGGAATGGCTGAGCTTTGCGGCGCGGTGGACGCATGTGATCGTCGCCATCGCCTGGATCGGCTCGAGCTTTTACTTCATCGCGCTCGACCTGGGGCTGCGCAAGACCCCGAGCCTGCCGCCCTTGGCGCATGGCGAGGAATGGCAGGTGCATGGCGGCGGGTTCTACCACATCCAGAAATACCTGGTGGCGCCGGAGTTTTTGCCCGAGCACCTGACCTGGTTCAAATGGGAGAGCTATGCCACCTGGCTGAGCGGCTTCACGCTGCTGGTCATCGTCTATTATGTCGGGGCCGACCTGTTCCTCATCGACCGCAATGTGCTGGACGTGCCGAACTGGGTGGCGATTGCCATTTCGATGGGCTCGATCGCGGGCGGCTGGCTGGTCTACGACACGCTGTGCAAGTCGAAGCTGGGTGAATCGACCTATGGGTTGATGGGCGTCTTGTTCGCGATCCTCGTTGCCATGGCCTGGGCCTATACGCAGGTGTTCACCGGCCGGGCGGCCATGCTGCATATGGGGGTGTTCACCGCGACGATCATGAGCGCCAACGTGTTCATGATCATCATCCCCAACCAGAAGATCGTGGTGGCGGACCTGAAGGCGGGCCGGGTGCCGGACGCCAAGTATGGCAAGATCGCCAAGCAGCGGAGCCTGCACAACAATTACCTCACCCTGCCGGTGATCTTCTTCATGCTGAGCAGTCACTATCCGCTGGCGTTCGCGACGCAGTGGAACTGGCTGATCGCGGGGCTGATCTTCCTCTGCGGCGTGCTGATCCGGCACTATTTCAATTCCAAGCACGCAAGGAAGGGCACCCCGCACTGGACGTGGGGTGTCGTGGTGGCGATTTTCGTCCTGATCGCGTGGCTGTCGAGTTCGCCGAAGGAGATGCCGGGGGCGGCCGAGGTGCCGTCGCCGATGGCGTTGCGGCTGATGGAAAGCCCGCATTTTGAGGCGGTGACGCAGGCGGTGCTATCGCGCTGCCCGATGTGCCACACGGCAGAGCCGGCGTGGGAGGGGGTCTATGAGGCGCCCAAGAACGTCATTCTCGACAACCCGGTGGCGATTGCGAACTGGGGGCATGAGATCGCCATCCAGGCGGGATATTCGCATGCGATGCCGCCGGGGAACGTGACCGAGATGACCGCCGAGGAGCGTGCGGTGCTGGTCGCGTGGTATCGCGAGGGCAGCCAGTGACGCGGACGATCCTGCGCGGGCGGGTCCTGACTTTCGTCGAGGAGCCGCAGTCGCGCGACGACCACGGCGCCTACCGTTATTTCGAGGACGGCGCGGTCGAGATCGAAGACGGCGTGATCGTTTCGGTCGGCGATTTCGCCGGGGCGCGTGACGCTGCGACCACGGTGATCGACCACCGGCCGCATCTGATCCTGCCCGGCTTTATCGATATGCATATCCATTTCCCGCAGATGCAGGTGATCGGCGCCTATGCGGCGGCGCTGCTCGAGTGGCTGAACACCTACACGTTCGTCGAAGAGCAGCGGTTTGCGGATTTCGCGCATGCCAAGCGGATCGCGTCGCGGTTCTTCGATGAGCTGATCCGGCATGGGACGACGACGGCGGCGGCCTATTGCTCGGTGCATCCGCAATCGGTGGATGCGTTTTTCGAGGAAGCCGAGGCGCGCGACATGTTGATGGTTGCGGGCAAGGTGATGATGGACCGCAACGCGCCGCCGGGGCTGCTCGACACGCCGCAGTCTGGCTATGACGACACCAAGGCGGGGATTGCGAAGTGGCACGGGCGCGGGCGGGCGCATTATGCGATCACGCCGCGGTTTGCGATCACCTCGACGCATGAGCAGATGGCGATGGCCGAGGCGCTGGCGCGGGAGTTTCCGGACCTGCATATCCAGACGCATGTCAGCGAGAACCTCGCCGAGATCGCCTTCGCCAACGAGCTCTATCCCAACTATGGCGACTATGTCGGCATCTACGAGAAGTTCCACCTCCTGGGTCCGAAGACGCTGCTAGGGCACGCCATCCACCTGAGCCATCGCGAGACGCAGGTGCTGGCGGAGACGCGGTCGGTGGCGGTGTTCTGCCCGACGTCCAACCTGTTCATCGGTTCGGGGCTGTTCGACTATGACCGGCTGCACGAGCATGGGGTGCGGATCGCCACGGCAACCGATGTCGGCGGCGGCAGTTCGTACTCGATGCTGAGGACAATGGACGAGGGCTACAAGGTGATGCAGCTGCGCGGCCAGCGGCTGACGCCGCTGCGCTCGTTCTACCACCTCACGCTGGGCAACGCGCGGGCGATGAGCCTCGAGCACCGGATCGGGACGCTTGCGGCGGGGATGGAAGCCGATATCGCCGTGCTGGACGCGCGCGCGACGCCGCAGATGGCGCTGCGGATGGAGACGGTCGACAGCCTCGAGCAGGAATTGTTCCTGCTCCAGACCTGCGGGGACGACCGGGCGGTGGTGGAGACCTATGTGAAGGGCAAGCCGATGAAATCGACGCTTGCGTCTGCCGCCTGATCGCGGCATGAGACGGCCGTCTCATGGCCGCGGGAGAGGTGTGATGGGTTACGTCGAGAAGTCCGGATTGAAGGTCGACCAGTTGCTGGCCGATTTCATCGAGGCCGAGGCGCTGCCGGGGACCGGGGTGACGGCGGACGGGTTCTGGTCGGGCCTTGCCGGGATGGTCGCGGACCTCGCGCCGAAGAACCGGGCGCTGCTGGCCATTCGCGACAAGATGCAGGGCCAGATCGATGCCTGGCACAAGGCGAACGGACCGGTGTCTGCCGATCCCGACGGGTATCAGGCGTTTCTCAAGGAGATCGGCTATCTCGTTGCCGAGCCGGCGGATTTTACCATCGAGACCACGGGACTGGATCCCGAGATTTCATCGTTCTGCGGGCCGCAGCTGGTGGTGCCGGTGTCGAACGCGCGCTACGCGCTGAACGCGGCGAATGCGCGTTGGGGCTCGCTGTACGATGCACTGTATGGCACCGACGCGATTGCGCGCGATGGCGAGCTGGCGCCGGGCAAGGGCTACAATCCGGCCCGCGGCCAGGCGGTGTTCGCGCGGGCGGCCGCCGTACTGGACGGGGCGTTTCCGCTCAAGAAGGGCAGCCATGCCGACGTGACGGCCTATGTGGTGGTGGAGACGGCCGGCGTTGCGGCCCTGGCGATCGACACCGCTGCCGGGCCGACGGTATTGGCCGATCCGGGCCAGTTCGTCGGCTGGAAGCAGGATGGGGCGCGCGCCTCGATCCTGTTGAAGCATCACGGGCTGCACATGGAGCTGGTGATCGACCGGGCGCATCCGGTGGGGCAGGGGCACAAGGCCGGGCTCGCCGATGTGGTGGTGGAATCGGCGCTGACGACGATCCAGGACTGCGAGGATTCGGTCGCGGCAGTGGATGCCGAGGACAAGGTCGGAGTGTATCGCAACTGGCTCGGGCTGATGAACGGCTCGCTGGAGGACACGTTCGAGAAGGGCGGCATGCCGGTGACGCGGCGGCTGAATCCGGATCGCAGCTACACGGGTGTCGATGGCAAGCCGCTGGCGCTGAAGGGTCGGGCGCTGCTGCTGGTGCGCAATGTCGGGCACCTGATGACGACCAAGGCCGTGCTCGGCACCGACGGGCAGCCGATCGGCGAAGGGCTGATGGATGCGGCGGTGACGGCGCTCTGCGCGATGAGCGACAAGGTCAATTCGACCACCGGGGCGATCTATGTGGTCAAGCCCAAGATGCACGGGCCGGACGAGGTGGCGTTCGCCTGCGAGATTTTCGGGCGGGTCGAGCAGTTCCTCGGGCTGAAGCCCGAAACGATCAAGATCGGCATCATGGACGAGGAGCGGCGCACCTCGGCGAACCTCAAGGCGGCGATCTTCGCGGCCCGGAAGCGGGTGTTCTTCATCAATACCGGCTTCCTCGACCGGACCGGAGACGAAATCCACACCTCGATGCTGGCCGGGCCGGTGCTGCGCAAGGATGACGTGAAGGCCGAAAAGTGGATCCAGTCCTATGAAGACCGGAACGTTTTGATCGGGCTCGCGGCCGGGTTCTCGGGTCGGGCGCAGATCGGCAAGGGGATGTGGGCGCGGCCGGATGACATGGCGGCGATGCTGGCGGCGAAGGCTGCGCATCCCAACGCCGGGGCGAATACGGCCTGGGTGCCATCGCCGACGGCGGCGACGCTGCATGCGCTGCACTATCACGAGGTCGATGTGTTCGCGGCGCAGCAGCGGCGGCACAACCATGCGACGCCGGGGCTCGGTGAGCTGTTCTCGATGCCGGTGCTGGATGCCAAGACGCTCAGCCGCGAGGCGGTGCTGCGCGAGCTCGACAACAATGCCCAGGGCATTCTCGGCTATGTGGTGCGCTGGGTCGACCAGGGCGTCGGCTGCTCGAAGGTGCCGGACATCAACGATGTCGGGCTGATGGAAGATCGCGCCACCTGCCGGATTTCCTCGCAGGCGGTGGCGAACTGGCTGGCCCATGGGCTGATCAGCGCCGAGGACGTGCGCGCCTCGTTCGAGAAGATGGCAGCGGTGGTGGATGGGCAGAACGCCAGCGATGCGCTGTACCAGCCAATGGCCGGGCATTTCGACAGCTCGATCGCGTATCAGGCGGCGCTGGCACTGGCTCTGGACGGCGCTGCGCAGCCGTCGGGCTATACCGAGCCGATCCTGCATGCGGCACGCGAGCGGGTGAAGGCAGCACATTAAGGGCAGTTAGCTTGCCGCAGGGTTGAAACTTGGCTCTGGCTCACGACGTTAGGTCAACGAGGCCAGAGGAGTTTTGCCATGTCATTGCGTCTTGTCGCACTATCGACCGCGCTGGTTGCCGCCATGGTGGCCCCGGCGATGGCCGAGGTGGTCATCAAGGACCGGGTCATCCCCGAGAGCGAGTTGCCGTTCGTGCAGTCGCAATGCGCGACGTTGCAGGCGCGGGAGTGGGGGAACAGCAATATCGAAAACGACCCCGATCCCAACGAGGATCTGGTGCCGAGCGGGAATGCTCACCGGGTGCGGACAATCAACCTCTATTCGCTGACCTATCAGGAGTGCCGGAACGCCGGGCTGCCCTGAGCCGCTGACTACAACCCGCCGATCCCCTCCAGTTCGTACACCGGCAAGGTGATGGTGCTGGGGTGCCGGGGGTCGTGGAAAATCTCGATGTCGGCGGCAGCCAGAGTAGTGGCGGTGCCGATGGGCTCGTCGGTACCGGTGTTGCGGGCGTAGCGCGGGTGGGCGCCCGAGGCGACGAGGACACGCAGCCGATGGTTGCGGCGGAAGACATGCGCGGCGGCATGCATCTTGAAGCTGAGCTTCCAGATGTCGTCCGGGACGGCCGGATCGGCCGAGCTTTTCCGGATGATCCCGTCGCAGATATTGGTCGAGACGCCATTTTCATCGACATCGCAGAGCCGGACGAAGAAGTCGGTGTTGGTGAGGCTCGAGCGCGCGTAGAGCGTGATGCGGACATTGCCCATGAGGCAGACCGGGTTGAATAGCGCCTCCGAGGAATAGCTCAGTACGTCGGCGCGCTTTTCGAGCGGGGCATTGTCGACCGGGCCGGCGCCGACAAAGGCGAACATGGCGCCACCAATGGCCGGCGTGGGATCGGCGGGGTCGTAGCGGTAACGATCAGGGGGCGAGGCGCTGACCGGGCGGAGCGACAGCACCTTGTCGGGGTGGAGGTGCCAGATCTGGCTGTCGAGGGGACCGGGCGGGAACTGGTCGTAGTCACGCCATTCATCGAGGCCGGAGATGTGGAGGCGGACCGGTTTTTCGGGAAGCGCCGTGGCATCGCCGAGAAGCTTGGCATCCATCCAGTTGAGAGTCTGAAGTACCGATTCCTTCTGCAAATCCGACGCAACGTGCACCCAGGGGCCGATGGTCAGCTGCGGCGTGTGGCCCATTTCGACGAGGGTCTGGTAGTCGCGCAGCAGCTGATCGAGCATGAAATCGTGCCAGCCCGAGGTGAAGCTGACCGGCGGGGTGCGCGGGCTCAGGCGATGGGTGTGGTCGAGCGGGCGCCAGAACTCGTCATTGCCGATGGCGTCGCTCATCCAGCGCTTCCAGAAGGTGACCTGGTGGCCGGTGGCGCGCTTGTCGGCATCGGCGAGCGGGAGCTTCATTGAGGCTTTGAGGGTCATGCGCTCGATGCCGCCCGAGAACATGCGGCGGGCAGTGCGGGCCGGATTGCCGCGCAGGCCCTCGATGGTCTGGATCCAGCTTAGCCAGAGGCCGAGATGGAAGCTGTTGCCCGGAAAGACCACCGTGCGGAACTCGGCGCTCGTCACCTTGATGGCCATGGCCGACTGCCGGGGCAGCGCGTCGCAGATGGCCCATTGCGCGTAGCCGAGATAGCTGGGCCCGGAGGTGCCGAGGCGACCATCGTACCAGGCCTGCTTCCTGATCCAGGCAAGGGTGGCGAGCCCGTCCTCGCGTTCGTGGATGAAGGGCTCGAAGGTGCCGCCGGAGCGATCGGTGCCGCGGCAGGCCTGGAGCACGACATTGTAGCCGCGCTCGGCATAGGCCTCGGCGACGGTGGAAAAGCCGGAGAGCCCATAGGGCTCGCGCATCAGGATGGTGGGGTGCGGACCCGGGAGCACGGGCTCGTAGAGGAGCGTGGCCAGCTCGACGCCATCATCCATCGGGATGCGGATGTTGGCGGTGCGGCGGGCGCGGCACTTGCGGCGCGGCAGCTTGTAAAGCGACGCGAGGAAGCGGCTGCCGAGGCTCATGTGACGAAGGCGAACCGGTCGACGTCGAACAGGCCCTTGTCGGTCATCTTGAGGTGCGGGATCACCGGGAGGGCAAGGAACGCGACCTGAAGGAACGGCTCGGGCAGGGTACAGCCGAGATCGAAGGCGGCTTCGCGCAGGTGGTGGAGCTTGTCGGCGACGGCCTCGAAACTGAGCAGGCTCATCAACCCGGCGATGGGCAGGGCGAGTTCGGCGGTGATCACGCCACTGTCGGCGACGGCAAAGCCACCGCCCAGCTCGATGAGGCGGTTGACGGCCAGCGCCATGTCCGCGTCGGTGGCGCCGACGACGGTGATGTTGTGGCTGTCGTGGCCGACGGAAGAGGCGATGGCGCCGCGCTTGAGGCCAAAACCGCGGGCGAAGCTCAAGGCAACATTGCCGTTGATGCCGTGGCGCTCGATAACAGCGATCTTGATGACGTCGTTTTCGAGGTCGGGCAGCGTTCCGCGATCGGAAATCTCGAGCACGGCGCTGTCGCGGAAGGTGAGGATGAGGCCCGGTTTGACCGCGATGACGGGGGTTTCGTTGCGGCGGTTGTCGACGGGGACGATGAAGGTGTCGGGGGTGACGCGGCTGGCCTTCATCGAGGAGAGGCCGACCGGCGGGACGCTGGGACGGGCTTCGAACAGCTCGGGGCGGACGAGGCGGCCGGCGGAAATCACTTCGGCGACGCGGCAATCCTCGAGGCTGTCGAGGAGCGCGATATCGGCGCGATAGCCGGGGGCGACGAGGCCGCGATCCCTGAGGCCGAAAATGCGGGCGGCCGAGTGGCTGGCGGCACGGTAGACGTGATGCAGCGGCCGGCCCATGGCGATCAGCCGGCGGATGGAGCTATCGAGGTGGCCTTCCTCGAGGATATCGAGCGGGTTGCGATCATCGGTGCACAGCGCGACATAGGCCGAGGTGTTGGCGTCGAGGATCTCGGCGAGGGCGTTGAGGTCCTTGGAGACCGAGCCCTCGCGGATGAGGATGGCCATGCCCTTTTTCAGCTTCTCGCGCGCTTCGGCGGCGCTGGTCGCTTCGTGGTCGGTGCGGATGCCGGCGGCGAGGTAGCCGTTGAGCCCCAGGTCGCTGAGGAGCGGCGCGTGGCCATCGATGTGCCCACCCTGGAAGGCGAGGAGCTTGGCCACCATGCCGGGATCGCCGGCGAGGACACCGGGGAAGTTCATCACTTCGGCGAGGCCGAGCACCTTGGGATGGGGCCGGAGTTTTTCGAGATCGGCGATTTCGAGGCGCGCGCCTGAAGTCTCGTGTGGGGTCGCGGGCACGCAGGAACTCAGATTGACGCGGATATCCATGACCGCGTGTTCGGCGCATTCGAGGAAGTAGCGGATGCCCGGAGCGCCGAGGACATTGGCGATCTCGTGCGGATCGCAGATGGCGGTGGTGACACCGTGTGGCAGCACGCAGCGGTCGAACTCGTAGGGGGTCACCAGCGAGGATTCGATGTGGAGGTGCGTGTCGATGAAGCCCGGAACGGCGTAGCGGTTGTCGCCTTCGATGAGCTGCTTGCCGTTGTAATAGCCATAGGTGCCGACGATGCGGTCGGCGACGATGGCGATGTCGGTGTGGGTCACCGCGCCGGTGATCACATCGAGCATACGGACATTCTTGATGACCACATCGGCAGGCACTTCGCCGGCGCCGGCCCGGATCATGCGGGTGAGAAGTTCGGGAGTTATCATGCCGCAAGCGTCACTTGCCGACGCTTTGCGGTCAAGGGGCAACGCGGCGTGCGCGCCGGAAAGGAACGGGTTGGCCGGGTCGCCGTTGTGAGCAGGAACAACAGGAGCATCGGACCATGCCGGACAGGATCGAAGAAACCCCGACCGAGGCGCGCCAGGGCGATGGGCGCAAGATGAACCTGCGGGTGCTGTTGATCTCGACGGTTGGGATCGTGGGGCTGTTCGCGGTGATTTACCTGGTGTTTTTCGCCGCCGCGCCGGCGGGCGTCTAGGTTTCGCGATGGGCGCTCGACTGCGACGGGTCACGCCGGAAGCGCTGGAATGGCGCTGGCAGCGGCATGGGCGCGGACGGCGGTTGCTGGATGCAACGGGCCGGCCAATCCGGGATGCCGCGGCCGTCGCACGCATCCGGGCGCTTGCGGTGCCGCCAGCCTGGACGGATGTGTGGGTGGCGCCGGACCCGCTGGGGCATATCCAGGCGCTCGGCACGGACGTGGCGGGACGGCGGCAATATATCTATCATCGGGACTGGGAGGCACGGCGGGTTCGGCGCAAGCAGGGGCAATTGCGGCTGATGGTGGACGCGTTGCCGAAGCTGCGGCGGCGGCTGCGCGCCGACCTCGAGGCCGAGTCGGGCAGCAAGGTGCTGGCGCTGGCAATTGCGGCGACGCTGATCGATGGTACGGCGATGCGCATCGGGCGCGAGCGCTATCTGGAAACCAGCGGGACGCGTGGTGCCGGGACATTGTTCGTCAAGGACGTTACCGTCGAGGGGGACGACGTGTGCCTGACCTTTCCGGCCAAGAGCGGCAAGGCCGCGCGCTACTGCGTGCGCGACGGCCGGCTGGCGCGAGCGATTGTCGCGATCAGGAGCGTGCCGGGCAAGCGGCTGCTGATGTATCGCGACGGGCTGGGCAAGCCGCGCAACCTCAGGACCGACGAGATCAACCGTTATCTGCGCGATGTGACAGGGCTGGCGATCCGGGCCAAGGATTTCCGGACGTTCCACGCGTCGGCGCGGGCCGGGGAGGCTTTGGCGGCTCTGGAACGGGCCGAGAGCGTGTCCGGACGAAAGCGTCAGGTCGCGGGGGTGGTTCGCCAGGTAGCGGCGTTCCTCCAGAACACGCCGACCGTGTGCCGCACCAGCTATGTGGCGCCTTGCCTGTTCGCGCTGTTCGAGAAGGGCAAGCTCGGTCAGCTGTGGTCTGCCGGCGATGACGCGTCACGGGGGCTGCGGCAGCGCGAGGCGCGCTTGTGCGCGGTGCTGGCGGTGGTGCCGTAGCGTTCGGGGCATCCCAGAAGGGTCTTGAGACCAAGTTCCGCCGACCCGAAGCACAAGGATCAGGCGGCGTTCGACTTTGCATCGCGCTGTGGCGGAGCTTCGGCGGTGTCGTAAAGCCGGTACTGGTTGCGACCCGATTCCTTGGCCTGGTACAGGGCAAAATCGGCGCGCGCCGGCAGGTCGAGGCCGTCGCGGGCTGCGTCGGCGGCCAGCGCCACGCCGATGGAGACGCCGATACGGACTTCGGTGCCGGCGAGGCGATAGGGCTCGGAGATTCGGGAGATGATCTTTTCGGATAGGCTCTGCGATTGGGACACGGTCTTGATCGCGTCCTGCAGGATGACGAACTCGTCGCCGCCGAGACGGGCGAGGGTGTCGTTGTCGGATAGCAGCGCGGCGAGGCGCTGGGCAACCTGACGGAGCAATTCGTCTCCGGCTTCGTGGCCGAGCGTGTCGTTGACCTGCTTGAAGCGGTCGAGGTCGAGGGCCAGCAGCGCGATGGGGTCGCCGCCTTTGCCGAGCCGTTCAATGGCGAGGGTCAGTCGCTCCTGGAACATGGCGCGGTTGGCGAGGCCGGTGAGCGGGTCGTGGAGCGCGCGGTGCTGGGCCTCGCTGCGGGCGGCTTCGAGTTCAGCTGAAGAGCGGTGAAGCCGCCGGATCAGCCACCAGATGAAGGCGGCGGCGATCGCCAGAGCGCCGCCAAACAGGGGCATGGTTTCGGCGAGGAGTACTGCGCCCGGCCGGTCCGGCTGCCAGCGGAACCATGCGACGGTGTTGCCCGCGACATCGTTGATGGGGGCAAGGGCCGTGCCGACGCCGGGCGTGGGGTCGGTGGTGAACGCAGCGCCTTCCAGCAGGAACTGGTCCTGAAGCTCCTGGGCGAGCACGTCGTCGAGGAAACGGACCGCGACGAGGGTGTAGGCGGTGCCGGGCGCGACCAGGTGTTCTTCGGTTTCCGAAAGGACGGGGACGGCGCTGACCAGGGCCGGCCGGCCTTCGACCGGCGCGATGTCGGTGGCGTCGGGGATGTCGGCGAAGTCATTGTTGTAAGCCGAGATGGCGGCTACGGCATCGAGGTGGGCGAGGCGATCGACGATGGGCTGGATGGTGCCCGCCGCCTCCGACCAGCTTTCGGCCGGCACATCGCCGCCATCGCGCATGGCGTAGACGGGCTTGCCGCCCGGATCGAGCACATAGATGCGGTTGTAGCCGTAGTCGGCAAAGGTGTCGTAGCCGAGATTTTCGGCGACCCAGGCCATATCGATCTGCCCCGACAGGGCGATGACCGCGTCGTCCCAGGCGGCGGTGTAGACCTGCTGGCCGATCATCTGGGCGCGCGTGCGATCGAGCATATGGGCGACCAGCCGCGACTGCCGTTCGAGGGCGCGGTCATCGCTCTTGGTGGTCGAAAAGATGATGAACCCGGCGGCGAGGCCGGCGAGCAGCAGGATCGCCGCCAGCATGGTGAACACCACAGTGGCGGAGAAGTCGCGGGACCGTATGGCTCTTGCAGGCATTGGAACCCCCATCACCCTCTTGTCTCCGGGGCCGGAGATCAATCGACCCAGACGCTAAGCGCGGTGGGGCAACATCGGGTTACCGGGCAAGCGCCATCGCTTGGGCTGGTTATTGGCTGGCTAACGGCGGGTCAGGCGACGCTGCGGGCGAGCTCGGCCTGGCGGGCGAACAGGCGCTCGACGCGCTCGGCGGAGACGGGTGCCGACAGCAGGTAGCCCTGCAGGGTGTTGCAGCCGAGGGCCACGAGGATGTCGCGTTGTTCCACCGACTCGACGCCTTCGGCGGTCACGGCCATGTCGAGGGCGTGCGAGAGGGTGATCATGGCCTCGACGATCGCGTTCGCCTTGCTGCCATAGGCCAGCGGGCTGACGAAAGAGCGGTCGATCTTGATGCGGTCGACCGGGTAGCGCTTGAGGTAGTTCAGCGAAGAGTAGCCAGTGCCGAAATCGTCCAGCGCGATGCGGATGCCGGCCTCGCGCAACTGGCGGATGGCGGCGGCGCTGCTCTGCTCGTCGTCGATCAGGATGCCTTCGGTGATTTCGAGCTCGAGGTCTTCGGGGCGCATGCCGCTGGTGGAGAGCAGATCGAAAACCCATGGCACGAAGTCGGCATTGCGCAACTGCGCGGGGGAGACGTTGACTGCAATGATCATGCCCGGCCAGCGTGCACCAAGCCTGCAGGCTTCGCGGAAGACGAGGCGCCCGAGCGGCTCGATCAGGCCGGCACTCTCGGCGATGGGGATGAAGCGGGCCGGAGACACCAGCCCCAGGCGAGGATGGGTCCAGCGCACGAGCGCTTCAGCCCCGTGCAGCTTGAGATTGGACCCGCAATAGAGCGGCTGGAAGGCGAGCCAGAGCTGGCCGTCGTCGGCGCGCAGGGCTTCGCGCAATTCGGCCTCGATCTGGTGGCGGCCCTGGACATCGTCGTCCATGGTCTCCTCGTAGATGACCAGGCGGTTGCGACCGCCGGCCTTGGCCTCGTAGAGCGCGATGTCGGCCTTGCGCGACAGCTCGGTCCAGCTGTGCGGTCCGGGGTTGGCCATGACGGCGCCGATGCTCACGCCGGCATAGATCTCAACGCCCTGGACGCGAAACGGGCGGGAAATGCTGGCGAGAATGCGCGCGCCGATCGCGGAGGCGGAAGCCGAGTCGCGGCGCATGAGGATGGCGAACTCGTCGCCGCCCAGGCGCGCCAGCAGGTCATCGGGGGCAATCACCTCGCCGATCCTTGCGGCGACGGCACGGATCAGGTCGTCGCCAGTGTGATGTCCAAAGGTGTCGTTGACCTGCTTGAACCGATCGAGGTCGAGCATGAACAGCCACAGGGATTCGGTATCGGCGCCTGACTGGCGCTGCATCAGCTGGAACTGCTGTTCGAGGCTCAGCCGATTGGGCAGGCCGGTGAGCATGTCCTCGCGAGCAAGACGTTCGGCGTCGCGGCGCTTGTTGTCGAGCTCGACTGAGGAGTGCCAGAGCCGGAGCAGAAGCGTGACGGTCAGGCCGCCAAGCACGGAAAGCGCGAGGATGACTGCGGGCAGGGCACGGTCGAGAATCTCCTGGCCCGGTCGTTCCGCCATCCATTCATAGAAGGCGACGATGCGCCCCTCGCTGTTGGCCACCGGCAGGCTGGACATGCCGGGTGTCCGGGGCAGCAGGGTGAAGCGGCCGGCCTGCATCTGGTACTTGTCGATCAGGTTCTTTTCGTAGGCGAGGTCCAGCGTCGAGATGTTGATCAGCAGGGGTTCGGTGCCGGGCGGCACGTCGGGTTCGCCGGTGTCGGTGACCATGGTCATGACGCCGGCAATGGATGGTACGCCGTTGATGAGGACATAGTCGGATGCCGAGTAAGGCGACGTGCCCCGGCCGGCGCGCGCGTCCGCGCGGACCTGGTCGATCAAGGTCTGCAGGGCGGGGGCGCGCGTGTCGTAGGACGAGGGGCCCATTCGTACGCCGACATGGGAGGCATAGACGACGGAGTTGTCGTCGGCGAGAATATAGACTTCCTGGTGGCCGTAGTAGTCGTGGGTCCAATCGCCGACATTGGTCTGCAGCCAGACGTAGTCGGTGGCCCGAACCGCGTCGAGCGCGTCGCTCCAGATGGCGATGCTCTGCTGATCGCGCGCCATGACATCGAGCTGGCGCTCGATGGCGTGGCGGATGCGGCTCGCCTGGCGGTCGAACGACTCGCCATCCACCGCGCGGACCAGCCACACCACATAGCTCCCCGCTGCCAGCACGGTCACCAGAAAGACCGCGAGCACGGCAACGATGAGTGCGCGCGGATGCGTGCCTGGATCGAGGGGCCCAATCGGGCGGGACATGGCGAAGCCTGGCTGACGAACTTGTCAGTAGTGTCCACCACAGGGTTTTCGAACTGGTTACGCCGGTCGCGAAAATGTCGCGACGCCGACAAAAAGGTCAGGCGTTGTCCTTGAAGAGCACTTCCCGATCCTGCGTGAAGTTGGCGAGAAGCGGCAACGCGGCGCCACCCATGGCGCGCGCGGCATTGCCAATGCTGCCGGCAACCAGGCGGAACGGCGACAGGCCCTGGCGGTTGGTGCGGCTGATTGCAGCTTCGGTTCTGGCGATGATTCGCGCGCGCACCGGTTCGGGGAAGGCCCCGTCGATGACGACGGTTTCGACATCGATCACCGCAACGGCGGCGACGATGGAGATGGCGAGGCTGGCGGCGACCTCATCTATCCACTCGTCGAGCAGGGCACCGAGATCGTCGCCCCAGTCGTCCGGCGACTGCCAGAGCACGGCGGGGGAGCGGCCGATGGCGAGGAGCTTGCGCTCAAGCACGTAGATGGAGGCGACATGCACCAACTGGGAGCCCGTTGCATCGCTGCGTCCGGGCGGGTGTGGCGCCGGCATCGATCCCAGGGCCCCGGCATTGCTGGTTCGGCCCGGAAACAGGTGACCATCGAGGACGAGGCCGCCGCCGATGAAGGAGCCGATGAAGATGTAGAGATAGTCCGGGTAGCTTGCCCCGTGGCCAAAGATCAGCTCGGCGGCGCAGGCTGCGGTGATGTCGTTGGCGAAATAGACCGGCCAGTCGGAGTCACGTGCCAGCAGCTCGCGGATATCGATGTCGCGCCATGCGTCGATTTCCGCCTTGGGCGCGCCGATCTCTTCGTGCCAGGTCCACATCTCGTAGGGGGCCGCAATCCCGAGGCCCGCGATGCGCTTGTCGAGGCGCTCTGACAGTTCGGCGCGCATGGCGGCCATGCCCTGTCGCGCAAAGGCGATGACACCATCCGGAGTGGGGTAGGGATAGACCTCGTGGCGCAGGGCCAGGATCTTGCCGACGAAATCGATCAGGTAGAGGTCGACGCTGCGGCGGCCGATCTTGAGGCCGAACGACAGCGCGCCTTCTGGATTAAGTGAGTAGGGGGCCGAGGGCTGGCCGACGCGGCCGCGCTGCCTTTGCCCCTTCAGCAGCAATTCCTCGGCGGTCAACTGATTGACGATGATCGAGATGGTCTGCATCGACAGACCGCTGAGCCGCACGAGCTCAGCCTTGTGCAACTGCTTGTGCAGGCGGATCAGTGAGAGCACCAGACGCTCGTGGTGGGCACGAAGGCCAGACTGGTTCGAGCCCCGAAGTGTGGTCGAAGGTGTGGCGCTGGAGAAAGGCGGCATCCGGTTGCTCGTCAAATGGCCTGGCGGCACGTCAGCAGGAAGTTACGCCCCTATCACACCCTTGCGCAGGATCACATTGGCAAACAAGGCGGTTTCCGACGTTGCGACAATCGTATGGGCGGCCCTGATCCGCGGGTAGAGCTCGGCAGCCGAAAGCGGCGTAACCGGAGCGCCGTGGCCGAGCCGGGCGCAGAGCGCATCCACGGCATCGTGGAACGGACTGGTTCGTGCCGGATCGTTGGCTGGCGCGGCGCGAAACACTGCGAGGGTATCGCGGTCCAGCGGGATCACGGTGAGGATCGCCTCGAGCAGCGGCAACATGAAGAGGCCGTCGGCCCGCACCAGGCGACGCGCATGTTCCTGGGCCGGATAGTTCCCGTCCACCAGGGCGATCTCGTCGCCGTGTCCCATTGCCCGCAGCGTGTACAGCAAGTCGGGGCCAAGGATATTCGGTACGCCGATCAGCATGTTGACTGCGGGTCGGGCAAGCGGCCCCGACCACGAAACGCGGTTGGTTTCATGTTTCTGCACTCCTCCCTGGGTGGAACAGTGCGATCAGTCAGCAGCCCTGTCAATAACTAAATCAAGTTGAGATATTAATTGACATGCCGTCGGGAAATGAGGTTGATTGCGTGCGACGGCCTGGGGAGGAACGTCAGAATGCCACCCAGGAAGTTTCAGCGCAGCGCGGGATCGCCTGCGTCGCAATCCAATGGGAGGACCATCTCGTGAAGCATCTCAAGACATCCCTGATCCTGGGCGCCGCCGCGTTTGCGCTCATGGCTGTGCCGGCCAGCGCTGCCGACCTGGCGTGCCTGATCACCAAGAACAACACCAACCCGTTCTTTGTGAAGATGAAAGAGGGCGCCGAAGCTGCCGCCAAGGCTGCCGGCCTCGACTTCCAGGCGTTCGCCGGCGAGAAGGACGGCGATGCGGCCCCGCAGATCACGGCGATCGAGAACTGCGTTGCAGCCGGCGCCAAGGGTATCCTGATCACGCCGTCCAACGACTCGGTCGGTCCGGCGCTCAAGGATGCCCGCGCTTCCGGCATTCTGGTGATCGCGCTGGACACGCCGCTGGCCGATGCCGAGGCGCAGGACATCACGTTCGCGACCGACAATTTCGAAGCCGGCCTGCTGATCGGCAAGTGGGCCGCCGCAAAGCTTGGTCCCGAGGGCGCTGCCAACGCCAAGATCGCCATGCTCGACATCAACAAGGACAATATCTCGGTCGACGTGCAGCGTGACACCGGCTTCCTCGTCGGTTTCGGCATCGAGGTGCCCGACCTCACGGTGCTCGGCTCGGAGACCGATCCGCGCGTGATCGGCCACGAAACGACCGATGCGAACCCCGAAGGCGGCCTGCGCGCCATGGAGACGCTGCTCGCCAAGGACCCGGACATCAACGTGGTCTACACCATCAACGAGCCCGCCGCCGAGGGCGCCTACCAGGCGCTGAAGGCCGCAGGCAAGGAGAGCCAGGCGATCATCGTTTCGGTGGATGGCGGCTGCCCGGGCGTGGCTTCGGTCAAGGCTGGCGTGATCGGCGCCACCTCGCAGCAGTACCCGCTGCTGATGGCGTCCAAGGGCATCGAAGCCATTGTCGCCTTTGCCAAGGACGGCACCAAGCCGGCCGTCACCGAGGGCCTGAGCTTCTTCAACACCGGCGTCAACCTGGTCACCGACCAGCCGGTGGACGGCGTGCCCTCGATTGACACGGTCAAGGGCACGGAGCTCTGCTGGGGCTGATACGGACGAAAAAGACGGTCGGGGACGGCGCGCGCCGTCCCCAGGCCGCAGCTGTCCGTGGGCAGAGGTCAATGACCGGCCGATTTTCGAGGGGGAGTGATGAGCAGTTCTGGACCGCCCGGCCAAGCCGGCGCAGACTTTGAAAAGCGGTTGGCCGAAGCGGACAAGACGGTCGCCAGCTTCGAACAGGACGACAAGAGCCTGTTCCGCATGGTGCCGGCCTTCCTCAGGGCCAATCCCACCGCCATTCCTACCCTGGTGCTGGTGATCAGCATTCTCGCGTTTGGCCTAATCGCGCCGCGCTTTCTGGGGCCCGGCGCGCTGTCGACCGTGCTGCAGCAGGTGACGGTGGTCGGCATCATCGCCATCGCGCAGACGCTGGTGATCCTGACGGCGGGCATCGACCTTTCGGTCGGCGCCATCCTCGTGGTGACCTCGCTGGTGATGGGCAACCTTGCCGTCAACATGGGCCTGCCGATCTGGATCGCCGTGCCGTTCTCCATCGCCGTGGGCGGCTTCATGGGCTGGCTGAACGGCGTCCTGGTGGCGGTGATCAAGCTGCCGCCATTCATCGTGACGCTTGGGACTCTCTCGATCTTCACGGCCCTCAAACTCTGGTATTCGGGGTCGGAATCGATCCGCAATGTCGACATTGTCGAAAAGGCGCCGGAGCTGCTGTGGTTCGGCGAGGCCATACGTTTCGGCGGGTTCAAGCTGACGTATGGCTCGATCTCGCTGATCGTGGTGGCGATCGTGGTCTGGTATGCGCTCAACCGCACGGCCTGGGGGCGGCACGTGCATGCGGTGGGCGACGATCCGGACGCGGCCCGGTTGTCGGGCATCCATACCCGCGGCGTGCTGATCTCGGTCTATGCCGCGGCTGGTCTGATCTGCGGGTTCGCGGCCTGGGTCGCCATCGGGCGCGTGGGCTCGATTTCGCCGATCGCCTTCGACACGGTGAACCTTGGCTCGATCACTGCCGTGGTGATCGGCGGGACGTCTCTGTTCGGTGGCCGGGCGTCCATCGTGGGCTCGGTCCTGGGAGCGCTGATCGTTGGCGTGTTCAACACGGGCCTATCACTCGCCGGGGTCGACGACTACTGGCAGATGTTTGCTGCCGGTACGCTGGTGATCATCGCGGTTGGCCTCGACCAGTGGCTGCGGAGGGCTTCGCAATGAGCGTCAAACCGATCCTGCAGGCGCGCGGGCTGCTCAAGCGCTATGGCACAGTTGTTGCGCTCAACGGTGCGGATTTCGACCTCTATCCGGGTGAGATCCTTGCCGTCATCGGGGACAATGGCGCGGGCAAGTCGACGCTGATCAAGGCGATCAGCGGGGCGATCATCCCCGACCATGGGACGATCGAACTCGAGGGCAAGCCGGTCAACTTCCGCTCACCCGAGGATGCCCGCAGGGCGGGCATCGAAACCGTGTACCAGAACCTCGCGTTGTCGCCGGCGCTCTCGATTGCCGACAATATGTTCCTCGGGCGCGAACTCAGAAAGCCAGGGCTGCTGGGATCGGTTTTCCGGCTGATGGACCGGGCGGCCATGCAGAAGTTCTCGCGCGAGAAGCTGAGCGAATTGGGACTGATGACCATCCAGAACATCAACCAGCCGGTGGAGACGCTGTCCGGTGGCCAGCGGCAAGGCGTCGCGGTGGCCCGTGCGGCGGCGTTCGGCTCGCGGATCATCATCCTCGACGAACCGACGGCCGCGCTCGGGGTCAAGGAATCGCGCCGAGTGCTGGAGCTGATCCTCGACGTCCGCTCGCGCGGCATCCCCATCATCCTGATTTCGCACAACATGCCGCATGTGTTCGAGGTGGCGGACCGCATCCATATCCATCGACTGGGCAAACGGATTGCGGTGATCAATCCGAAGGAATACTCGATGTCGGACGCGGTAGCGATCATGACCGGCGCCATGCAGCCGCCCGACGACGGCGCGCGCGGGCCGGCCCATCACTACCAGGTTGGTGAGGAACTCGCGGAGCCGAAATGACCCTGCAGCGCGCGCTGGTGCTCGAGAAGCAGCACGAACTCCGTCTGCGCGATATCGACCTTCCGGACGAGGCGGGGCCGGGTGAAGTGAAGATCAAGCTGCATACGGTCGGCGTGTGCGGGTCGGATGTGCACTACTATACGCATGGCAGGATCGGGCCGTTCGTGGTCGAGGCGCCGATGGTGCTGGGGCATGAGGCGGCGGGGACGATTGTCGCCGTCGGGCCGGGGGTGACGCGGCTCTCGGTCGGCGACCGCGTGTGCATGGAGCCGGGCATCCCCGATCCGAACTCCAAGGCCTCGCGGCTCGGGATGTACAATGTCGACCCGGCCGTCAGGTTCTGGGCGACGCCGCCGATCCACGGGGTGCTGACGCCGTTCGTGGTGCATCCGGCGAACTACACGTTCAAGCTGCCGGACCAGGTGAGCTTTGCCGAAGGCGCAATGGTCGAGCCTTTCGCGGTGGGGATGCAGGCGGCATTCAAGGCCGGGATCCGGCCGGGCGATACGGCGGTGGTGATCGGGGCGGGGCCAATCGGGACCATGGTGGCGCTGGCGGCGCTGGCTGGTGGTTGCGCGCGGGTGATCATCGCGGACCTGGCGCAGCCCAAGCTCGATATCGCGGCGCGGTACCAGGGCGTGATCCAGATCAATGTCGCCAAGCGTAATCTTGCCGAGGCCGTGGAGGAGCTGACCGGGGGCTGGGGGGCGGACGTGGTGTTCGAGTGCTCGGGATCGGCGCGGGTGTGGGCCGGGATCGCCGAGCTGCCGCGGCCGGGTGGGACGGTGGTGGTCGTCGGGCTGCCGGTCGAACCGGTGCCGGTGGATATCGCGTCGTGGACGACCAAGGAGCTGAGGATCGAAACGGTGTTCCGCTATGCGCACCAGTACGAGCGCGCGATTGCGCTGATGGCGTCGGGCAAGGTGGATTTGAAGCCGCTGATTTCGGCGACGTTCGATTTCGAGGATGCGGTTGCGGCTTTCGACCGGGCGGTGGAGGCGCGGCCGACCGATGTAAAATTGCAGATACGGATGGGAGGGGCCTGACCCCTCATCCGGCCCTTTGGGCCGTCTTCTCCCCCATGGGGGAGAAGGAGGAGGAGAGTTGCGTGTTTTCGGCCGAGTCCTTCAGGGGGTCCAGGATGAGTGCTCTTGTGGATCGCGGGAGGTGAGGGAATGGACCTGGGACTGAAGGGCAAGCTGGCGGTGGTGACCGGCGGGAGTGTCGGCATCGGGCTTGCCGTGGCGCGGGGTTTTGCGGCGGAGGGGTGCAATGTCCTGATTTCTGCGCGCGGCGTTGAGCGGCTCAATGTCGAGGCCGCTGGGATTGCGCGAGATTTCGGGGTGGAGGCGCAGGGCGTTGCTGCCGATGTCGCGACGGCAGCGGGGTGCGACGCGGTGATCGCGGCGGCGGCCGGGATGGGCGGGGCGCATGTCCTCATCAACAATGCCGGGACCGGCTCGAACGAGACCATTGCCGAGGCCGACGACGCCAAGTGGCAATATTACTGGGACCTGCATGTGATGGCGGCGGTGCGGCTGGGGCGCGGGCTGGTGCCGCAGATGAAGGGGCATGGCTGGGGCTCCATCATCCACAATGCCTCGATCTGCGCGGTGCAGCCCTTGTGGTACGAGCCGATATACAACACCACCAAAGCGGCGCTGATGATGTTTTCGAAGACGTTGGCCAATGAGGTGGTGGGCGACAATATCCGGGTGAACACCATCAATCCCGGACTGGTGCTGACGCCGGACTGGGTGAAGACGGCCAAGCAGATTGCCGGAGACGATGGTTATGAGGCGCATCTGCAGGGGGTGGCGAACGAGGCCGGTGGGATGAAGCGGTTCGCGACGCCGCAGGAACTGGCGAATTTCTTCGTGTTCCTTGCCTCGGACAAGGCGAGCTACTCGACCGGATCGACCTATTTCGTCGATGGCGGCTGGCTAAGGACAGTCTAGTGCTGCCGACGTCCGGGGCAGTTGTCGGGATCGACGTCGGCAGTTCGCCGACACGGCGTTCGAGCGCGGTTTGCGTGCTCGAGTGGACGGCGGATCATCTCTGTTGGACGATCAACCGGTTCCGCGCCCTACCCGAGGAGCGCGACGCTGTCATTTCGGAGACAATCGGCGAGCGCGCCGTACTGGCGGCCGCGTTCGATGGGCCGTTTCGCGGGGCGCTCGACGAGATCGGGATGTATCGGACGGCGGAACGGGTGTTGACGCTGCGGGCGTTTCGCGAGCGGATCGGCAAGCCGGGGCAGTCGAGCACGCCGGTCGGCCGAGCTCTCAACAGTGCGACCAATGCCTGCGTCAGGTCGGTGCTGCTCCACCACGTGGCGCCGGCCAGCCATGCCGGCGCGGTGCATCGACTGGCCGTGGCAGAAGCGTTTCCAAGCTCGTTCATGGGCGTGATGCTGGAAGGGCCGGATTGTCCCAAGGTGCAGCGCGGCAACCGCAGCGATGTGTATTTCGAAATGCTGACGGCGCAGGGACGGCTGGCGGGACTGATGGCGCAACTGCTGCCCGGCCGGCGCGGTACTCAAGGGTTCGCGGATGTCCGTAACCATGATGATCGGGCTGGGCTGATCTGTGCGATGACGGCCCTCGGGATCGCGGCCGGCCGCTATGTGGCGGTGGGCGACGAGGAGGGCGTGATCATCCTGCCGCCGGCCAGTGCGATGGCCCCATGGGCGCGAGAGGCCTTGCAGCAGCAGGAACGGGCCGGTTTCGTCAGTTTCCGGCCTGCGGTGCTGGCTGGCTGAAGGTCTCGACATGTTCGCGACGGACCAGAGTCCAGACGACCGGAAGGGCCAATAGCGGTACGAGGGCGAAGAGGCCGAAGAGCCAGTGGGCCGCGCCGATAGTGGTGGCGAGCCCGGGGCTGGCGGCGAGACCGGCGGCGTTGACGACGACGCCCGCCAGTGCTGCGCCCAGTCCGGATGCGAACAGCTGGACCATCGACATCGAGGCCGAGATGAGGTCGCCTTCGCCCTGTGGCGCGGCATGAAGCAGGCGCGAGGAGATCTGCGGCCACGAGATGCCGATGCCGGCGCCGAGCGCGACGAGGCTCAGCCCGATGGGCAGGAGCGGCAGGAGGTGGCCGGCGGTATTGTCGATGCCGACCGTGAAGGCCAGCCCGAGAGTGGCGCCCAGTTGTAGCACCGGGCCGGCAAGCAGCAGCAGCCGGGCGGATGCACCCGTCCAGCCGGAGGTCAGCATCGAGCCGCCGCTCCAGCCGACCGCGACCAGGGCCAGCATGTAGCCGGCGATGAGCGGCGACTGGCCGTGCAGCTGCTGGAGGAACAGCGGCACGAAGATGTCGCAGACGATGGCGAGGTTGATCAGCAGCATCGAGGCGAAGAGCAAGCCGATGGCCGAGCCCGGTGTGAAGGTGCCGGAGGGCAGCAGATGGATTTCGCGGTGCCGGTCGATCACGCCCAGCATGGTGATCGCCAGCACCGCGAGCCCGACCAGGAGCGCAGGCAGCAACGCGCCCTCGGTCAGGATTGAGGCCACCGAGACGCTGAGCACAGCGCCAACGAGCAGCAGGATCTGGAGGATGGGGAAGCTGGCCATGCCGCGCTCGCCGCTCTGCGCCGGCACCACCCGCCGCGCGGCAAACCCGAGCAGCCCGGCGACCGGGGCGAGGACGAAGAAGGCCCAGCGCCAGCCGTCGAAACTGGCAAAGATGCCGCCAATGGCCGGCCCGATGAGGGTGGAGACACCCCAGACGCCCGAGATCAGCGCGAAGGCGCTGCCCCAGAGACGCTCGGGGAAGACGAGGCGGATCATCGAATAGCTGAGGGCGGTGAGCAGGCCCCCGCCAAAGCCCTGCACGGCGCGGCCGACCAGCAGGATCGGCATGCTCGGTGCCATGGCGCAGAGCAGCGAGCCCAGCGCGAAGGTCAGCGCGGCGGCAACGTAGGTGCCGCGCGGGCCGAGGCCGAGCGGGCGCACGGCGGCAAAAATCGACGCGAAGATCGAGGCGACGACGAAGACCGTCGAGTTCCAGGCGAAGAGCTCGAGCCCGCCGATCTCGCCGACGATGGACGGCAGGAGGGTCGAGCCGATGAAGGTCTCCATGGCCTGGAGGCCAACGCCGCCGGCGAGGACCAGGGCGGCGAGGGCGCGGCCTTCGGCAAAGACGTCGCTGAAGCGCGTCGAGGGGGCATCGGTCATCAACAAGCCTTGCGGGAAACAAACCGGTGAGGCACGCTTACAACCTCAAGTTAGGTTCAGGTAAAGCGAAATCTGATGGCACGGGAACTTTCGGTGGGTGAGGTGGCAGCGCGCAGCGGGCACGCGGTGTCGGCGCTGCACTTTTATGAGCGCAAGGGGCTGGTGCGGTCGCACCGGACGTCAGGCAACCAGCGGCGCTATGATCGCGATGTGCTGAGGCGGCTGGCGATCATCCGGGTGGGGCAGGAGCTTGGGATTCCGCTGGGGGAGATCGCCACCGCGCTGGCGGCGCTACCCGATGGGCATGTGCCAACGGCGGCGGATTGGCAAAAGCTGTCAGAGGGTTGGCATGACCGGCTGCAGAAACGAATCACGCTGCTGAGCCGGCTGCGTGACGAGCTGACGGGCTGCATCGGGTGTGGGTGCCTGTCGATGCAGAACTGTCCCTTGATCAACCCCGGGGATCGGCTGGCCGAAGAGGGCGACGGGCCGCGCCAGCTCTATCGCCCTGGGACAGAGAGCCACGGGGGGGGTAGGGAACCCGAGGATGACAGCGGGCGTTGAAGTGGCAGCGTCAATCCATCAGGCATTGCCCAAATGGAATTTCTCCAAAGCATCGGCTACGTCGAGACGGCGACTGCGCAACCGATCCTGCTGCTGCGGCTGCTGTTTGCCGCGCTGTTGGGTGGCATCATCGGCTATGAGCGCGAGAGCCATGGGTCGGCCGGATTGCGGACCCATATCCTGATCGCGACTGCAGCGTGCCTGTTCACGCTGCTGGCATTCGAGATTTTCCAGCTCGCCGATGTGGCGAGCACGGGCCAGGCCGACCCCATCCGCTCGATCGAGGCGGTCACCGCCGGTATCGCGTTTCTCGGGGCGGGCGCGATCTTCCAGTCGCGCGGCAGCGTCAAGGGCCTGACGACGGCGGCCGGGATGTGGCTGGCCGGGGCGCTCGGGGTCACGGTGGCCCTGGGCTATTACCTGATCGCGGTGGCGGTCGCAGTGTTCGCCGTGCTGGTGCTGGCGGTATTGCGCGCGATTGGCGGGCACGGTTCGGGCAGTGACAGAAATGAAGGCCGCGGCCCGCCAGAAGAATCGGCCGACTGATCAGGGCTGCGGCGGCACGATGTCCGCTTCCGTTGGGGGGACGACGGCGCCTTCGCCCACAACGAGCGTGCCGTCGGCATCCCAGATGCGGACGGCGCTGCATTCGATCAGATAGTCCTTGGCGCATTCCATGGCGACCAGCGCGTCGAGGCTGGCCCGGTCCTGCTGGTCGCAGACTACCTTGTGCCAGTGCGGGCCCTCGGCATGCTGCATGAAGATGTCGGCGACCCAGCCGGCCGGGTAACACCACAAATTGACGGCGCAATCGGCCTCGCCGAGCCCGCTCTCGGCCATGCATTGCTGCTGGGCGCAACTCAGGCCGTCCTCGACCAGCGGGCTGAAGCAGATGCCGAGGCCGGCCTCGGGCGCCTGTGCAACGGCAACGCCGTTGAAAGCAGGGAGGACGAAGGTGTCGACCCCCTCCTCTTCCTGGGCTGCGACGGGGTGGACAACTAACAGCGAGAGTGCGGCTAGCGCTGCCGCCCGGAGGCCGGAATTGGCGCGAATGGTGCTGAACATGAAGTGCCTCCGAGTCGAGGCGAGTCTGGCGGAGTCGGCCATGGCCGGTCAAGTGCGACAGGAGAAGGGCCGGCGGGGCCAGAGGATGTTCGGGCACGATCGTGGGAGGGAGGATTCACGATCGTGCCCGACCTGCCCCCCGTTGCCAGGGTATGCAGCAACGCCAGAGCGGGCATCCGCCGAAGGCGGGGCGGCGCCGCAGCGCGCCCATTGCCCCCGGGTGTCCGGACACTCGTCGCGGGAGGGAGTCGCGACGACCGTCCTTCGTTGACCGACCTTGGGGTGCCGGCCATTTGCCGCCTCAATCGCCGCAGGGAGTCGGCGACGGAGACGGGACGATTTCCCCCGGCAGGAGCCGGAGGAGACGGAGGGTGCGCTTGGGAATGCAAATGGCAGTTGCCTGCCAGTGCAGCACACCCCCCGTCCGGCACGTAACCTGTGGACGCAGTAGTTACGTGCCAACTGCTTCGAGGCGCTGATGCTGCACCCAGAAACTGACAATAGACGCCGCCTCTCGGCGGTAGGCATTGGCGTCGGCATGACGCTGAAAGACTGCGTCTGCTCCGGCGACCAGCAGCGGTTCCCGATAGGCCCGCTCGAGCGAGGGAGCCATGGCCGCGACCAGCAGGTCGGCCGTACCCGGCATGGACCGGAGCCGTGAGACAAACTCGGCAGTCGCCTTCGAGGATGATTTCAGATCGACAATCACCAAGGCCGGAAGGTCGTCGCCGGTTCGGGCGAGAGTGTCGCGAAACGTCGTCTCGGCGGTCTGGGCATCCGACAGCCAATCGACCGACGGTGCGCCGTGCGCCAAGAGCATCCGGATCATCATCCGGGCAGAATGGGTATCGTCGTCGACCAGCGCCAAGTGAGCGCGGCCGGCAGCGGTGCCGTTCATTACAATGTCCTTTCGCCGCGCCGCGCGACGGTGGCCTAACGAGCACTTCGCTGTGCTCAATCCAGCGACTCCGCGCCGCCTGGCCGCAACGGCAGGCCGCGCAATCAGGCCGATGATCTGCCCGCAGACGCTGTGCTTCGATGACCGGCATATGACGTATCGGTGACCACCTTCGCAGGCAACGCCTGGTAACAACGATGTAACCGAGCTTGCATTTTACATGTAAAGCAAGGAGGATCGGCGGTGGTGGAGGCGGCGGGGGTTACGAGTGACAGTACCCTCACGTGAGGAGATCGAAGCAGAACTCGAGCGTGTCACGGCCTCACCTGGGCTGGCGCGATCGCCGCAACTTGCCAAGTTTCTCAGATACATAGTGGAAGCCAAGCTGGCCGGTAACGAGGCCGGCATCAAAGCCTATGCCGTGGCCGTAGACGTGTTCGGCCGACCGGCGACGTTTGATCCGCAGGCCGACCCGATCGTGCGCGTGCAAGCGAGGCGGCTTCGGGCCGCGCTGGATGCGTACTATCTCGTCTCGGACATTACGCACCGGGTGCGGATTTCCCTGCCGGTGGGAGCTTACGTGCCCGAGTTCGAACTGATCGGTGACGATCCTGTGGTCGAAACCGCGCGGCGGAGCCGGTTGCGGGAGTCACGCGGTCGCCCACCGGTGGCGGCATGGCTGTCCGAAGCCGGGGTGATTCTTGCCCTGGTGGTGGTGGCGCTGGGGATAGCGGTGGTGGCCACCAATACCCTGAGTCCGCCGCGACCGGACCTCGCCGCGCCGCAGCCGCCGCGATTGCGCGTCGCCGATTTCGTCCCGGTGAAGCCGGACCAGGCGGCGGCACAGGTCGCCGGACTGGCGATTGAACTGGTCACCGATCTCGAGCTCTTCGAGATGATCGATGTCGTGTACGGGGACCAAGATCTGGCGGAAGGCGCTGAGGACGATACCTATGCGCTTGGGGGTATCGTGCGCAGCGAGGGTGGGCAGGTGCATGCCACCGCCTCACTACGTGTGAACGACAACGATTCGGCGCTGTGGAGCAGGACTGTCAGCCAACCGGTCGATTCCATTGCCAGTTCGGTGGATGAGATTTCTCAGCAGTTGGCCGAGGAGTTGGGGTCGCCCCGCGGCCCCCTGCACAAGAAGGCCATGGAGCAACTCGCCAAGCTCACGTCGCCGTTGGGGTACGAAACCGAATATGTCTGCGAACTGCTGTTTGTGCGGGCCAGGGACACGCAGACGCGGCCGGACATCGAGATGGCGACCGACTGCGTCGATGGCCTGCTGCTGAGGACTCCGGGTTCCGCGCCGGGGCACGCGATGGCCGCCGTGCTGGCCACCGAGCAATTGTTGAGCGAGATGCCGGTGATGCCGGAGCAACTGGCCCAGTGGGACGAGATCGCATTGGAGATTGAGCTGGCACTGCGAGCCGCGCCAACCAGCGGCTTTGTGTGGGAACTCTATGGGCGCCACCTCGACGCGCGTGGGCGCGTCGCCGAGGCCACCAACGCCTTTGCGTCGTCCCTGCAGCTCAACCCGGCCAATGTCGATGCCAAGGCAGCCTTTGGCCGAATGCTGCTGCTGGAGGGGCCCTCGGAACTTGGGTCAAAACTGGCGCAAGAGGCCGTGCTGGCCGGAGGCGTGGCGCCGGGCTGGTACCACGTGGCCACCGCGGTGGAGGCCCTGAGGAACCGGGAAGACGCAAAGGCCATGCTGCAGGCCAGCCTGATTGCGCCTGCCGACACGGAAATGGCTTCAGTAATCGCGACGGCGGCGGCGCGGCGTCACAATGCGGAAGCCGAACTCAACCGCAGCCTCGCGCAACTGCTCGAGGTGACGCGCTTCAAGCGCTTCGGTATCCTGCCGGTGGTTCGGCAGCGCATCAGGGATGCTGCCCTGGTCGAAACGATTGCCGATTTGCTGCGGGCCGCGGGTGTGACCGACCAGCAGTTGAACCGAGGCACGCTGGACTAGCAGGAGTTGCAATGGGTTTTCGGGCGCTGGTCACTCACCGACTTGCCGACGGGCGGATCGAGAACCGCATCGAGACGCTCGACGAGACGGCGTTGCCGGAGGGCAATGTGCTGGTCTCGGTGGAATGGGCCGGCCTTAACTACAAGGACGGGCTGGTGTTGAACGGCCTTGGCAATATCGTCCGCAACTATCCGCATGTCGGCGGGGTGGATTTCGCCGGCCGCGTGGTCGAGAGCCGGGATGCGCGCTACCACCCGGGCCAGGCCGTGGTGCTGACCGGCTGGCGGGTCGGCGAGATGCGCTGGGGTGGGTTCGCGACGCGGGCACGCGTCGAGGCCGACTGGCTGGTGCCGCTGCCCAAGGCGTTTTCGACACGGACGGCGATGGTGCTGGGGACGGCGGGCCTCGCGGCGATGCTGGCGATCAACCGCCTGCAGGGCGAGGGCAGCAAGTCGACGGACGGCGAGGTGCTGGTGACCGGGGCCGGCGGCGGGGTGGGCAGCCTTGCGGTGCTGCTGCTGGCGCGGCTTGGCTACAAGGTGGCGGCGCTGACCGGGCGACCGGAACTGGCAGAGCGTTTGACGACGCTGGGCGCCAGCCGGATCGTCGCGCGCGAGGACATCCTGACGCCGACCGGCAAGGTACTCGACAAGGAGGCCTGGCCGGCGGTGGTGGACACTGTCGGTGGTCCGCTGCTCGGCGAGGTGCTGAAGAAGGTGCGCTATGGCGGCTGGGTGGCGGCGGTGGGCAACGCCGGTGGCCTCAACTGGGAGGCGAGCATCATCCCGTTCATCCTGCGCAACGTGTCGCTGCTCGGTATCGATAGTGTGATGCAGCGCTATGAGGCGCGGATGGTGGCGTGGGACCGGCTGACGACGCTGTTCGCCGAGGGGTGCTATGCGCCGTTCGTTGCCGAGCACAAGCTGGAGGAGCTGCCGGCGGCGGCAGCGACCATCCTCAAGGGAGGCGTGGCCGGACGGGTGATCGTCAATCCGCGCGCCTGAGCCTCGCCTGCGAGGTCAGTGGACGGCCGACTTCGAAAACAGGTTGATGACGATGACGCCGGCCCCGATCAGCGCCATGCCGATGAGGGCAGGGGCGTCGAGCACCTGCTTGTAGATCAGCCAGCCGGCAATCGAAATCAGCACGATGCCGATGCCGGACCAGAGGGCATAGGCGATGCCGACGGGCATGGTCTTGAGCGTCAGCGACAGGAAGTAGAATGCTACCACGTAGCCAACGATGGCGATGGCCGAGGGCACCAACACGGTGAAACCGGTGGAGGCACGGAGGGCCGTGGTGGCGATGACTTCGGCGACAATGGCGACGGCCAGCGACAGATAGGCGTTCACCTGGCGCCGCCGAAGGCTGCAGAGGCGAGGCGGACGAAGGCGAGGCCACGTTCCTCGAAATTGCTGAAGGGTTTGCCAGGCCGCTCGAGCTGCCCATAGCTCGGGGCGCCCGGCGAAAGAATTGCCACGTCGAAGCGCTCGGCGCGGCTGGCGAGGGCGGTGATGGCGTCCTCGAGCGTGCCGGCTTCGAGGACCTCGACATCGGGGGCGGCGGCATAGGCGAGCGTGGCGAGGCGGTCGCCGGTGACCGGCAGGCAGACGAGCAGGCTGACGCCGCGCGGGCCGAGCAGCTGGGCAAGTTCGGCATAATCCTGCTGGCGCTCATGGCCGCCGGCGAGGAGGGCGATGCGGTTGCCTTGATAGGCGGCGAGCGCGGCCTTGGTGGCTTCGGGGGTGGTGGAGATTGAGTCGTCGACGAAGAGCTTGCCGCCGAGCTCATGTTCTTCCAGCCGGTGCGGCAGCGGAGCGAAGCGCCCGATGCCGCGGATGACGCCTTCGATGTCGGCGCCGGCCTTCAACGCGACCTGGGCGGCGAGCAGGGCATTGTCGAGATTGTGCTCACCCTTGAGGCGCGAGCGGGCCACGGCGGAGGCAATTCGGTCGCGGATAAAGGGGGCGAGCGGGGCGACGAGCCGGGCCTTGTTGCGCAGGGCGGCCAGCACAGTGGCGTTGTCGATGGCGCCGACGCCAAGGGCGACCGGGAACGGGGTCTCGCGGTCGATGAGGTTCAGCTTGTCGGCATAGTAGCGCTCGACGCTGCGGTGCCAGTCGGTGTGCTCGGGAGTGAGATTGGTGATGGCCGCAAGGTCGGGCGTGAAGGCCATATCGGCGGTCTGGTAGCTCGAGAGCTCGAAGACGATGATCGGGTGGCGATCGGCGATCTCGAGCGGGGCGAGACCGACATTGCCGGCGAGACCGGCATCGAGCCCGGATTCGACCAGCATCAGGTGGACCAGCGTTGCGGTGGTCGACTTGCCCTTGGTGCCGGAGATGGCAATGACCTTGCGGCCCTCGCGAAAGGTCTCGCCCCAGAGGTTGAGGTTGGAGGTGACGGTGATGCCGGCCTCGCGGGCCATGGCGAAGATCGGACGATAGCGGGAGACGCCGGGGCTCTTGACGATGGTGCCGAAACGCTTGGCGCCGATGGCGTCGGGCAAGTCGGCGGGGGCGATGAACTCGGCATCGGGAATGTCGGCGGCGCCACTGTCGACGGTGACGTAGACCTTCAGGTCCGGGGCGCGAGCGGCGATGAAGGCGCGGGTGGAGCGGGCTTCGCGGCCGGCGCCGTAGAGCAGCACGGGTTGGTCAAATCGCATGGGGAGCCACTCGCTGGAACAGGTCGGGCGGGATCAGGTGGTCGGAGGAATCGTCGAAGAGTTCGGCGGCGGCGGCCACGAGCCGGGCGCTGCCATATTGAGTCAGCAGATCTGGCTTGAGACTTCTGACAATTGCGGTTTCGGCCCATTCGGGCCGGTCGGCGAGCAGGTTGAGGCAGGCGGCGGCTTCCTCGATTTCGCCGACGCATTCCCACGGCTTCTGGCCGGCAAGGCCGGTGAGTTCGCGGAAGGAATGCTCGTGTTCGGGCTCACTCAGCAGGTCGCGGCCGAAGATGCCGACGAGGCGGTTACGCTCCATCACGGGCGCGAAGATCAGGTAGACGAAGTGGCATTTCGGGCAGCGCCCGCACCAGAGCGGGCCATCATTTCCTGAGAGCTTGAAGTTCTCGTTGCAGCTCGAAAACACGCGGTCGAAGCGGGTCTCGCGGGCAAAGAGCTTGGCGATCCGGGCTTCGGAATAGGGGCGGAGCAGCGAGAAATAGCCGAGGGCATTGCCCGTCGCGGCGGCCAGCACGTCGGCGATCAGGCGCTCGAAGGCGATGGATTTCGAGTGCTGGTGATTGGCCTCGCGGCCGTCGAACTGGGTGTTGCCTTCGCTGGCCGAGCGCTCGTTGGAGAGGACGATGCGGTTGTAGCCGAACAGCAGCGCGGCGAGGGCGCCGATCATCGAGTTGATGGCGGTGGAGGGCACGTGGCCGTTGTAGTAGCCGGGGAGCTTGCCCAGCCGGATCATCTCGGGATCGAGGCGGCGGGTGACGTAGAGCGGGTCGCGGCCGATGGCGCCGACCGAGCCGAGGATCGGGCCTTTCGGGTTGACGGCGAAGGGGGTGAAGTCGACGGCGGCGGCTTCAAGCAGTTCGACGCTGACCAGCGAATCCTTGCCGCCGCCGATGGGCAGCAGGGCACGGTCGGGCAGGGCGAGGGCCTGCACTGGAACTTCAGGTGCGGCGGCGACGGCGAGCGTCAGGCGGCCGAAGCGTTTCAGGTCGTTGCGGGCATAGAACTCGCCGAGGCCGTTCTCGTAGATGTCGAGGACGAAGCGGCGCTCGAGTTCGGTCAGCGCGAGGGGCGAAGCGATGACGAGCGGCGCGCGCAGCTTGAAATAGCTGACGCCAAGGACGAAGGCGGTGAGGTCGAGCAGGTGCGCGAACGCCGGGTGGGCATGCGTATCCGGCCGCGCGCCGCCCGGGAAGGTCAGCTCTTCGGTGAAAGTCAGCGCGCCCAGAGCGTAGCCGAAGCGCGCCTTGCCGGTGGCCGGATCGTAGCTGGGCGGCGCGATGGTGAAGGTTTCGGTCAAGCGGGAACGTCGTCCTGATGGGCGGCCGGACATCGGCGCGTGCCGGCGCAATAGGCAGCTGATACCGGATTCTCGTTGGCGCGGGTATAGGCCGTCAAATCGGGCGGCCGTGGGGCAAGTTGTATGACGCGCTTCCGAACCGGAAAACCGTCGCCTCTTTTCCTGGAAGCGCTCCGGTTCAATAGATGCGCTGGACGAGCCGCGGAACGATATCGGTCGATAGGCGCTGGAAGCCATATTCGCGCATGGTGCATTGCCAGCCTTTGGCGGTGCGCTGGATCTGGAACAGGTTGTAGCGGGCCGGGTCGTGGCGACCGCTATCGCCCTGGGCAGCGCCGGCCGCGGCTACCCCGATCACCGGAATATCCTCGCCGGGGCCAGGGATGGCCTGGATGGTGGATTTGTGGGTGTGGCCGTGCAGGATCAGCTCCGCCCCGGCATCGGCGACGACGTCGCGGAAGCGGCGCGCCCCGTAGAGCCCGAGGCGGGGGTGGGTGTTTTCGATATTGGGCGGGTGATGGATGAGCACGACGCGGAAGTAGCCGCCGTCACCGAGCAGCCTGAGCACGGTGCGCAGCCGCTCGGCCTGGGCCTTGTCGAAGCGGCCCGAGGCGAAGAAGGGCGGGGTGGGCACGGCGCTGGAACAGCCGATGACCGCAACGTCGCCGACGCGGCGGACATAGGGGAATGGGGCCTCGTCCACCGTCTCGCCGGTGGCATAGGCACCCCAGCGGTCCAACAGGCGGGGCAACTGCCCGCGGACATAGGCGTCGTGGTTGCCCGGCACGAGGCACACCTCTTCGGGCGCGCCGACGGTTTCGAGCCAGTTGTGGACGGTGTTGGCCTCGGCGTCGAGGGCGAGATTGCCGAGGTCGCCGGTGATGGCGGTGATATCGGGCGCCTGCTCGCGCAGGTGACGCACCAGGCGGGTGAGGCCATCGCCCTCCAGGAGTTTCTGGCGCTTGAGCTTCCAGTTGAGATAGCCGGTGATCCGCTTGCCGATCAGTTCCGTGGGACGCACGGGGGGCAACGGGGCAAGATGAATATCGGACAGGTGGGCGAGCGTGATCATATCGGGTCGTAATGCCATGCAGGGGCGGGCATGAAAACGGGTTTGTTGGCGCAGGCGCCGAGCGGGTGCCGCACTGTCGCCCCGGTGCGGAACCAATTTCGCCGCGGCGCGCTGATCTTGTCCGTCGCCTGGAATTTCCAACGACCTTGAAATGTGAAGGCGTCGGGGCAATTTGTCGTAGCGCGCAGAGGGACATGATGCTAATGCGCAAAGCCAGACGTCAGGAGGCGTCCAGGATGGAGAAGGCTCTTCGGATGATGCGACGACCGTAATTGGTCGTGTGCCGGCCCGCATGGCGGACCGGTTGATTTCGTCTCGCGCCATTTCTGTCCTCAGGACCCCGATATGACCTCCACGTCCGTGTCCCTCGCTGCCGAGGCAGCGACCATTCCCTTCGGCCTGCCGGTTGTCCGGCCCGCGACTGCCGCCGACGATGCGTTTGTCGAGGCGTTGCACGCCATTGCGTTCGGGCCCGGCCGGTTCGCCCGCACCGCCTTCCGGGTGCGCGAGCGGTTCCCCATCGACCCCACGCTGAGCCTGATTGCCGAGGTGGATGGCCAGCCCTGCGGCGCGGTGTGGATGACCCCGATTAGTGTTGGGGGCAGCGATGGCTATATGCTGGGGCCGCTGGCGACGCATCCGGATTTCCGTAAGCGCGGGGCTGGCAAGCTGCTGGCTCGGGAAGTGACCCGCCTGGCGCTCGAGCGCGGCGAGGGCGAATATGTGATGCTGGTGGGTGACCGCGACTACTACTGCCCGCTCGGCTGGGTGCCGACGGTGCCGGGCGCTGTGGTTTTTCCGGGACCGGTCGACCCGACGCGCGTGCTGGTCTATTCTTTCGACCCCAGTCTCGCCGCGCGGCTGGCCGGGCCCATCCGGGCCTTCGGAGCTCGCCTGCGGTCGTAAACCGCCGGAGGGCCACCTGGCCGACGACCGCTTCATTTCGCGCCTCGCCAGCCGGCTTTTGCCGATGCCCGAGCCAATCCCCGAACTGGTGCCCGACTGGACACCGGATGTGCCGCATGAGCGGCCGCCGGTGCCGGCGGCGGTGCTGATTGCGCTGGTTGAGCGCGAGGACGGGCTGAGCGTGCTCTATACCGAACGGTCGCCGACGCTCAGGTCGCATTCGGGGCAGGTGGCGTTTCCGGGCGGCAAGATCGACCCCACCGATGCCGATGCGGCGGCGGCAGCGCTGCGCGAGGCCAGCGAAGAGGTGGCGCTCGATGCGGGCGATGCGCGGGTACTGGGCTACATGCCGCAGTACTATACCGGCACCAATTACCTGATCACGCCGGTGGTGGCGGTGGTGGATCCGCGACGGCCGTTCCTGCCAAATCCCGACGAGGTGCGCTCGGTGTTCGAAGTGCCGCTCGCCTACCTGATGCAGGATGCCAGCTTCACTATGCGAAGCATCGCCCGTAACGGGCGGCAACATGCCACCTGGCAGATCGAGCATAGCGGGCTTGTCATCTGGGGGATAACTGCGAACCTTACACGACAATTCCACGAGCTGGCGGTGGCGGCGAGGGCGGAGTGAACGAGGCGAGCGAACGACTGAGACAGGCAGGCTGGCTCGCACGACCGGAAACGCAGCAATTGCTGGCGTTGCTGGACGGCGAGCAGCAGCGGACGCGGGTCGTCGGCGGAGCGGTTCGGGACACGCTGCTTGGGCTGGACAAAGATATGGCCGATCTCGACTTCGCCACCGAGCTGATGCCGGGCGATGTGGCGGCGCGAGCCGCCCAGGCTGGCGTTGCGGTTTATCCGACGGGGCTCGCGCATGGCACGGTGACGCTGAAGACGGGAGCGCTGGTCGTTGAAGTGACGACGCTGCGCGAGGATGTCGAGACCGATGGCCGGCACGCGGTGGTGCGATTCGGCCAGGACTGGCGGGAAGACGCCGCACGGCGCGACTTCACGCTCAATGCGCTCTACGCCGAGTTGGATGGCACGTTGTTCGATCCGCTGGGCGGGCTGGGCGATTGCCTCGAACGACGGGTGCGGTTCATCGGGGATGCGGCCCGGCGGATCGCGGAGGATCGGCTGCGGGTCTATCGATTCTTCCGGTTTTCGGCGAGCCACGGCGAAGAGCGGTTGGACGCCGAGGGGCTGGCTGCCTGCGAAGCGGCGGCGGGCGATCTCGGGCGGCTGGCGGCGGAGCGAGTCGGTGCCGAGATGCGGCGCATGCTGACGTTGCCGCGGGTGGCGCGTACGCTAAAGGCGATGGCGGCAATCGGGCTGCCGCTGCCGGTCGAGGCGCTGGAACCGTTGCAGGCCTATGAGCGACGGGCGCGGCGCCCGGACTATGGCTCGCGGCTGGCTTTGCTGTTTGCATGCAGCGATGCCGAGGCGCTGCGGGTGCAATGGCGCCTGTCGAACGACGACGTGCAACAGGCCGAGGGCATTCTTGCGGCAGCGCAACTGATCGGCGCGCTGCGCATCCACGAGGCGGCCTATCGCTACCCGGCGGCGCTGGCGGGGGCGGTGGAGGTCGCCGCGGTGCTGAGTGGCTGGAGCGAGGCGGGGCGCGAGGCCGTGCTCGAACAATTGTCGGCAATGTCGGTGCCGCAATTTCCGCTGACCGGAAGCGACCTGATCGCCGCCGGACGGAGACCCGGTCCCGAGCTGGGTCAGCTCCTGCGCAGGCTCGAGACCGAGTGGATCGAGAGCGGCTTCACGCTCGACCGCGATGACCTGCTGGCCGGACTTGCACGATAGGCCCGACTAAGCGGCAGGTTGTCGGCGGCTGGGGTCAACGTCGGTGATGCGCGACTTGATTGCTTCAATCATGTTGGGACGCACCATCTGTTCGCCGTGGTCGTCATGCAGGTGATGGACGACGCGGCTGACGAGGTCGGCCTCGCTTTCGGCGGTGGAGTGCCAGCGGCATCCCGGCACCAGAGTGCCACATTCGAACGATTTCATGTTCGTCTCCTTCGCTTGTGGGCCTCTCAAGCAAGCCCAAGAATGCGGCGACGATGAGACGCGGGTTGCCGGAAACGGACTCGCGCGGCGGTGCGCAGCAGTCTCGATATGAGTATACCTACGTGTTTTTTGGTAATCCTGGTTGTCAATTAACGTGCCGTTAGTTGCCGTTTGCCACGTTGCTTCTGGGCGCATTCAACAATTGCAGAAGGAATTGGTCGCGCCCCGCGAGGGTAGAAATCTTGAGTCCTTTGGTCATTGTCTGCGACGCCGTGCACGTTAGTCAGGCACGGGTGCTGGGCGAGGCGATGGGCGCCAGGGTCATCCTGCTAGACGATCTGGAGGCAATCGACCTGATCGATTGCGACATCGTTGTGGTGTCCGAACTCCGTGACACCAGAACTGTGGAGCGCCTTCGGCGAAAGCTTGGGATCCGCCAGCCCGAACGCGAGAGATACTTCATTTGCGACCAGGTGCCAGCGGGGCGGGCCTGGCAGGTGCAAGCTGATGCGCTGGGGGCGACATCACATCTGCCGCAGGCCGGTGCGATCGCCGCGTTGAGGCGGCTGCGCTCGGTATTGTCGGTGCCGCGAAACGCGAAGCCAATAGCTGGAGCGGCAGGGCCGTCGATCGGGCATGCGGAACGCGCCATCGCCAACGTGTTTGGCGGCTTGCTCGACGGCGCGCCGCTTGGCCTCAATGAAGTCACCGTTGCAGGCCGAGAGGTGCTGCAGGGCGTCGACGATGCCGGTGGGGCCGAGTGGCTCGCGGCGGTCAAGGGGCACCACGAAGGGACTTTCCAGCATTGCCTGCTGGTTGCCGGGGTTGCGGCGATCTATGCACGCGGGTCGGGGCTGAGCTCGGGGCAAGCGACGGCGCTGATGAATGCGGCGATCCTGCACGATATCGGCAAGGCGGCGGTGCCGCTGGAACTGCTCGACAAACCAGGCAAGCTGACCGACGAAGAGTTCGAGGTGATCAAGCGGCACCCAGGATATGCGCACCATTATCTGGTGCAGCGCAGTTCCACCCCTGCCATCGTGCTCGATGCGGTTCGCCACCATCACGAAGCGCTGGATGGCAGTGGCTATCCGGATGGGCTCAAGGGGAGCGCGATCTCGCCGTTGGCGCGCATTCTCACGGTCTGCGACATCTATGCGGCCTTGATCGAGCGCCGCGCCTACAAGGAAGAGAAGTCGCCCGAGCAGGCGATCTCGGTGCTGATCGATCTCGCGCTGCGCAGCAAGGTCGACTACGTGATGGTGCGCAACCTGGCGGCAGCGGTGGGCGTCAAGGCCCCGGAGGATCTCTCGGACCTGGTGCGGGACCTGACCCAGTCGCGGCGGGCCGCCGGCTGATCAGGGCCACTTCACCTCGGGGGGCATCGAGGAGAGAATGGCTTCGACATTGCCGCCGGTCTTGAGGCCGAAGGTGGTGCCCCGGTCGTAGAGCAGGTTGAACTCGACATAGCGGCCACGCCGGATGAGCTGTTCCTCGCGGTCGGCGTCGGTCCAGGGCGTCAGCATGTTGCGGCGCACCAGTGCCGGGTAGATGTCGAGGAAGGCGAGGCCGACGTCGCGGGTGAAGGCGAAATCCGCCTCCCAGTCGCCGGTGGCGTGGTGGTCGTAGAAGATGCCGCCGATGCCGCGCGGCTCGTTGCGGTGCTTCAGGAAGAAGTACTCGTCGCACCAGGCCTTGTAGCGGGCGTAGTCGACGGTGGGATGTGGGGCGCAGGCGCGCTGCATGGCGGCGTGGAAATCGACGCTGTCGCGATCCGTCTGGATGCGGCGCCGGTCGAGGACTGGGGTCAGGTCGCCGCCGCCGCCGAACCAGGCGGTGCTGGTGGCGATCATCCGGGTGTTCATGTGGGCGGCGGGGACATGCGGGTTGCGCGGATGCACGATGAGCGAGACGCCGGCGGCCCAGAATTCGGCGCCCGCCTCGGTGCCCGGCATCTGCTTGGCAAATTCGGGCGAGAAGGTGCCGTGGACCACAGAGATATGGACGCCGGCCTTTTCGAAGACGCGGCCGTGCAGCATCGACATCTCGCCGCCGCCACCATCGGGGCGTTGCCAGGGCTGGCGTTCGACTTTGCCGGGCGGCGACTCGGCCAGCGGACCGGTCAGTTCGGCCTCAATGGCCTCGAACTCGGCGCAGAGGCGATCACGCAACTCGCGGAACCAGGCAGCGGCGCGCTGTTTCCTTGATTCAAGCTCGTCTGGCAAAGTCATGACAGTCCTGCGAAATGTCCGGTCTGGCGCAGTGCCTCCCCTAGCACGAGTGCGCCGGCCACCGCCACGTTGAGCGAACGCATGCCGGGCTGCATCGGGATACGGATGGCGAGATCGGCATCGGCGGCGACCGTGTCGGGGACGCCGGCGCTTTCGCGGCCCAGCATCATGATGTCGCCCGGCTGAAAGGTGACGGTGTGAAACGGAGCGCTGGATTTGGTGGTCAGCAATACGAGGCGGCGCGCCGCGCCGCGGCGCCAGGCGTCGAAATGGTCGTAGCTGTCATGCTCCAGAAAATCGGCATGATCGAAGTAGTCGAGGGCGCCGCGCCTGATGGTACGGGCCGAGAATGCGAAGCCGGTGGGATGGATAATGTGCAGCCGCACGCCGAGGCAGGCCCCGAGCCGGAGCAACGTGCCGGTGTTCTGCGCGATGTCGGGCTGGTAGAGCGCGAGTTCGACGGTCAGGATTGTTGACTTTTTTGGTAAGGTTTATACGGCGTTCCTGACCGCTGCTATAGTGTCGCAGCGGGGGAAAGTCACGCCGGGCACGGCTGGACAAGCACACGCGACAGTGCCAAAAGAACGCCAAAATCACGCCCCTGAGAGGCGTGGCACGGCTATGCCGTACTACGCCGGGCGCTGATCAGGGCTCAACAGACGGAATCGAACCTTGGCCACCCAAACGACACCGGCACATCAGGACGCACCCAGCAGCGGGCGGCGAGACTTCCTTTATGTTGCAGCGGGAGCGGTCGGCGCCGTCGGCGTTGCCGGCGCTGCCTGGCCGCTGATCAACCAGCTCAATCCCGACGCCTCGGTGCTGGCCCTCGCCTCGATCGAGCTGGACATCTCCAGCATCGCCGAGGGTGAGACGGTCACGGTGATGTGGCGCGGCATGCCGGTGTTCGTTCGCAATCGTACGGCCAAGGATGTCGAGGAAGCCAAGGCCGTGCCGCTCAGCGACCTCAAGGATCCCGAGACCGACGAAGCGCGGACCAAGGCCGGCCATGAAAACTGGCTGATCATGATTGCCAACTGCACGCATCTGGGATGCGTCCCGGTGGGCGACTCCGGTGAGTTCGACGGCTGGTTCTGCCCGTGCCATGGTTCGCACTACGACACCGCCGGCCGCATCCGCAAAGGCCCGGCCCCGAAGAACCTCGTGGTGCCGCCTTATGATTTTGTGACCGACACGCTCGTGAAGATCGGCTGAGGGGGAACGCGCGATGTCTGCACACGAGAGCAATTACAACCCGACCAACCCGGTCGAGAAGTGGCTGGACCAGCGTCTGCCGCTGATCAGGTTCTCCAAAGAGCACCTGATGGACTTCCCGACGCCGAAGAACCTCAACTACTGGTGGACGTTCGGCGCCATCCTCGCCGTCTGTCTGGTTATCCAGATCATCACCGGCATCGTCCTCGCCATGCACTATACGCCGCATGTGGCGCTGGCCTTCGACTCGGTGGAGCACATCCGCCGGGACGTGAATGGCGGCCGCATCATCCAGGCCGTCCACGCGGTGGGCGCCTCGATGTTCTTTGCGGCGGTGTACCTGCACATCTTCCGCGGGCTGTTCTTCGGCTCGTACAAGCAGCCGCGCGAAGTGCTGTGGATCCTCGGCGTGC
>CAYNRZ010000003.1:0-284428 GCA_964399695.1 uncultured Devosia sp.
CGCCATAGAAGCGGTGCTCGTTGGAGAACATGTGCATCGAGCCGCCCTTGCCCTTCGACAGCCCGCCCTTCCGCCCCGTCAGCTCGGCCATCACGCCCTTGGGGTCGAGCCCCATCACCAGCATGTGCCCGTGGTCGCGGTAGCCGGTGATCTGGGCGTCCTCGCCCTTCCTGGATGCCATGGTGACGCCGGTCACCACCGCTTCCTGGCCGATATACAGGTGGCAGAACCCGCCGATCAGCCCCATGCCGTACATCTGCCCGGCCTTCTCTTCGAAGCGGCGGATCAGCAGCATGTCGCGATAAGCGGAGAGTTCCTGATCCTTGCTGAGTTCGGGGATATTGGACTGGGCCGGTTTGGCCGCCGCTTTGCGCGCCATGGGCATTCGCTCCGATAGTCATTGCAGCTGGTGCCGGCTCAGAGCCGGATCGGAACAGTGTAGCGCAATCGGATGACGGAATCGAATCCGCCGTTGCGCGGCAAAACCCGCGCTATCAGTCCAGAATCTCTTCGATTGTCGTGTTTAACTCGTTTCCAGTTGACTGAACGAATGAACTGGAAATCGGTTTACCCGTTGTGGGGTCGACCATCACCACGACTTCGTCGGGCGACGCCATCGCCAACAGCGCCCGCGCCCGTTCCGACACCAGGTCAGGGTCGAGCCGGCGGGTCTGGAACAGCTCGATGCGGTGACGGTAGGCATCCACTTCCGCCTGCAACGCCGCCGCCTGCGCCGACAGCTCCTCGATCTGCGCCTCGAGCACATCCGCGCTCTCGATGCCGAACTGCCCGCTCACCACCGAGTACCCAAGATAGCCCTGAAACGCGAGCAGGCCGGCAGTGACCAGCAGATGGCGCCAGAAGGCGGGACGTTTGAGGCGTGTGGGCATAGGACGGCTCGCTTGATTGCCCCGATCCTATTCACGAGGCATTAACGCTGGGTTTCAGGGAGGCACGCGCTCGGCCCTCACCACCCCTCCACCACCAGCTCCGGCCAAACCTTGCTCGCCCGCGCAGCCTTGCGCTCATGCGTCTCGCGATTGTCCGTGCTCCGGTTCGGCACCATGCGAAACGCCAGCATCGGCTCGAGCCCGTAGGGCGTGTAGAGTTCAATGCTGCCCCGTCCATCCAGCCGAGCCGCCACGGCATGCGTGGTCGAGGCAAAGCGGTCCACGGCCTCGCATGAGTTCTTGAGCGGGGCATAGGATACGCCGAAATGCCCCTCGTACCAGAGATGCACCCGCGCCTGGTTGCGGATCTGCACCGGCAGCGGCAGGTCGGCGAACACCGGCTCGGCCCTTCGGATGACCCGGTCCTCCGCCTCGTAGCTCAGATCAGAGGCATCGAAGTAGAACACGTCGATGTCATTTATCCCGGTCAGCGCTGGCCGGCCGGTCAGATGGTTCCACACGCTGTTGTAAATCGCCCCCGACACCAGCCAGCTGTCCGGCAGCGCCAGGTCACGCAGCCGCTCCAGCGCGGCCATCAGGAACGTCGTCTCGGAAATGATGCCGCGCAGGGCGTCCGCCTGCACGTCGGCGGGCTGTCCGGCGAATCTCAGGTGATCGCTCATGCGATGAGCGTCGCCACGACCGCTGACAACCTCTGTCAGCAGCCGCGGCAACCAATGTCTTTCCTCGGGCCCTCAGCCCTTGAGAATACCCCGCCCTGCATACTTGGCCGAACCGCCAAGCTGCTCCTCGATGCGGATCAGCTGGTTGTACTTGGCCAGCCGGTCCGACCGGCTGAGCGAGCCCGTCTTGATCTGCCCGCAATTGCACGCGACCGCGAGGTCGGCAATCGTCGAGTCCTCGGTTTCGCCCGAACGGTGCGACATCACCGAGGTGTAGCCGGCGCGGTGCGCCGTATCGACGGCGTCAAGCGTCTCCGACAGAGAACCGATCTGGTTCACCTTGACGAGGATCGAGTTGGCAACGCCCATCTTGATGCCCGACTTCAGCCGCTCGGTATTGGTGACGAACAGGTCGTCGCCCACCAGTTGCACCTTCTTGCCCAGCAGTTCGGTCAGCGCCTTCCAGCCCTCCCAGTCGTCCTCGGCCATGCCGTCTTCGATGGTGATGATCGGGAACTTGTCGGCAAGCCCGGCAAGGAACTGCGCGTTCTGTTCCGAGCTGAAGCTCTTGCCTTCACCGACCATCTCGTACTTGCCGGCCTTGAAATACTCAGTCGCGGCGCAGTCGAGCCCGAGGAACACGTCCTTGCCCGCCGCGTAGCCGGCCTTGCCGATGGCGTTGACGATGTATTCCAGCGCCGCTTCCGCGCTTTTCAGGTTCGGCGCAAAGCCGCCCTCGTCGCCCACCGCCGTGTTGTGGCCGTCGGCATGCAGCGCCTTCTTCAGCGTGTGGAAGATTTCCGAGCCGATCTGCACCGCGTGCGCAATCGATTCCGCCCCGACCGGCAGGATCATGAATTCCTGCATGTCGATCGGGTTGTCGGCATGCGCGCCGCCATTGATGATGTTCATCATCGGCACCGGCAGCACATGCGCGTTCGGCCCGCCGATATAGCGGAACAGCGGCAATTCGCTCGATTCGGCCGCGGCCTTGGCCACCGCCAGCGACACGCCCAGAATGGCATTGGCGCCCAGCCGGCTCTTGTTCGGCGTGCCGTCCAGTTCGATCAGCGTCTGGTCGAGCCCGATCTGGTCCAGCGCATCCAGCCCCTGGATTTCGGCAAAAATCTCGGTGTTGACGAAATCCACCGCCTTGGTCACGCCCTTGCCGAGGAAGGGCTTGCCGCCGTCGCGCAGCTCCACCGCCTCATGCGCACCGGTCGAAGCACCCGAGGGCACCGCCGCACGCCCGAAACTGCCATCGTCGAGCATCACGTCCACTTCGACGGTCGGATTGCCACGACTGTCGAAAATCTGCCGGCCGGTGACGTCGATGATGGATGACATGGCAAAAGCCCCTTGCTGATGGCGAAACTCCCGCCCTTCCTAGACAAGCCCTGTGACAACTGGAAGGGGGCGGCTCTGCTTTTTCGTGAGCGACCTGCTACCGGACGATCTGCCCATCTCGCTCCAGCCACGCCACTGCCTCCTCCACCGCCTGGATCGACGAGTAGCGCGGCGCATAGCCCAGCAGCTTCTGCCCTTTGGCAATCGAGTGGCTCGGGCTGCGGATGATGTGCTCCCACGTCGCCTCGGCCTCCGCCGGCGCCTGCAGCTTCGCCCACTCGGCGAACGGCAGATAGCTCAGCTTCGGCGCCTTCCCGAAATACCGGTACATCGCCTCGGCATAACCGCGCAGGTTCACCGCCTGCGCCGACACCGCGTTGAACGCCTCGCCCACCGCACTGCCCCAGTTGCCCATGGCGCGCTCGACGATCTGCGCCACATCGTCGGCATGCACGTGATGCACGGTCTCCAGCCCGAAATTCGGCAGCACCAGTTCCTCGCCCCGCGCAATGGTCCCGAACACTGCCGGGTTGAAATGCCCTGCCGGGTTCAGCGGCGCCCAGCCCGGCCCGACAATATGCCCCGGCCGGAACACTGTCGCCGGAAACCCGTCGCGCCGCGCCTTGTCCAGCAGAAACGCCTCGATCGCCGCCTTCTGCGTGCCGTACTCGCCGAACGCGTTGCGCGGCTGGTCCTCCGTCGCCGGCACGCTGATATTGTGGCCATAGACCCAGATTGTCCCGCAATGGAGGAACTGCTGCACCCGACCTTCCAGCGCGGCCACCAGGTGCTGCGCGCTCTCGAGCGTAAAGCAGATCATGTCGATCACCACGTCCCCACCGAGCGCCGCGATCTTCGCCCCGAACGTGCCGTCCGCCTCGGCCGTCTCGCGGTCGATCACCACCGTCTCGACGGACTGCCAGGCCCCGTGCTGCTGGTACGGCGCACGCTGCCCGCGCGTCACGTTGACCACCCGGTGTCCCCCCGCCACCAGCCGCGGCACCAGATAGGTGCCCACATGCCCGCTGCCGCCGATGATGATGACCTTGCTCACGCGTCTCTCTCCCCAAACAAAAAGGCGGCGCCGAAGCGCCGCCAGTCCTTCATCGCCCTCAGGCGATCTCAGTTCCAGTACTTCGGAACCTGATAATAGTCGTAGGCGCGCTCGCGATGGTAGGTGCCATCGTCACGCGTCAGCTCGGAAATCGAGTCCGCCGGCGCCGCCTTCAACTGCTCTTCGCTGTAGGGCACCACATAAGCATCGGCATTCTCGTCATAGTCGAGCACCGACCACGGCAGCGGGTGGTACTTCTCGCCAATCCCTAGAATGCCGCCAAACCCGACCACCGCGAACATGATCGTGTTGTCGGTCTTGTCCAGCACCACGTCCTCGATCTTGCCGAGCGTGTTGCCATTGCTGCTCTTGACCTCGGTCCCGATCACGCGCGAGGCGCGAATGGCGGTCGTATGTCCGGAAGCGGTTGTCATGTGACTCTCCTGTGTCTTCGTTCACAGGATTAACGCCACCGACTCCCGCAGGTTCCCTGCCTACAGCAGCGCCTCGATCGGCTCCGCCAGCTTTTCGGGCTCGAAATCGGGCCCGAACCGCTTCACCTTCTCGCCGCTCCGGTCGATCAGGAATTTCGTGAAATTCCACGGCACCAGCTGCACGCGCAGCAGCCCCGGCGCCTTGCGCTTCAGCCACTTGTAGAGCGGATGCGCCCCGCTGCCATTCACCTCGATCTTGGAAAAGATCGGGAAGGTTACGTCATAGTTCACCCGGCAGAACGCTGAGATTTCCTGCTCGGTCCCCGGCTCCTGCTCGCCGAACTGGTTGCAGGGGAACCCCAGCACCACCAGCCCGCGCTCGGCATAGGTCCGGTGCAGCGCCTCGAGCCCGGTATATTGCGGCGTGAACCCGCACTTGCTGGCCACATTCACCGCCAGCACCACCTTGTCGCGATAATCGGCCATCGACACCTCGGTGCCATCGGCCAGCCGCGCGGTGAAATCGTAGAACGACGTCATCGGAAGTCTCCAGGATCAGGCAATATCCCTGCCCTATTCCTCCCGCTTGGCCCCGTCCAGTCGCTTCTGCGCGAGCGCGTCCCGCGCCGCCTCCGCCTGCTTCTCCGCCTTGGTCCGCCCGAACTTCACCCGGTTCTCGGCAGCCGTCGCCTCCTTGGCGACCCGCGCCTTCGCCTTCCGGGCTTTCGAGAGGGAGAGGATGTCAGCCATCGATGCGTCTCCGTTCACCCTGCCCGCTTCAGCGCCAGATACACACTGTCGCACCATTCCTCGCCGAGCAGAAACGTCTTCTCCGCCGTGCCGGTGACGACGAACCCCAGCTTGCCGAGCACCGCCAGCGACGCCGCATTGCGCGGGTCGAGATCGGCGGTCAGCGCTTCGATGGAATGGGTAGCGAAAGCGTACTCGATAAATGCCGTCGCGGCCTCGCTGGCAAACCCCTCCCCCCATACGTCGGGATGCAGTATGAAGCCGAACTCCGGTTCATTCCACATACCGATATTTCCGACTACCCGCCCGTCGAGTTCGATCACCCACTCGTCCCGCGCCGGATCGCCGCTGAAGAACTGTGCTTCGAACCAGGTTTCGGTGGTTGCCATCGACGCATGCGGCAGCGTCGACCAGTAGCGCATTGCCTCAGGCGACGACATGAAGGCATGAACGGCGGCGAGGTCTGAAGGAACAGCGCGGCGCAACACCAGCCGGGCCGTGCGGATCGTCGTCACACCAGCCGGCTTTGCGCCTTGGCGGCCTCGATGAAGCTCGCGAACAGCGGATGCGGCTCGAAGGGCTTCGACTTCAGCTCGGGGTGGAACTGCACGCCGATGAACCACGGGTGGTCGGTCCGCTCGACGATCTCGGGCAGCTTGCCATCCGGCGACACGCCCGAGAACAGCAGCCCGTTGGCCTCCAGCACCTTGCGATAGTTCATGTTCACTTCGTAGCGGTGGCGGTGCCGCTCGCTGATCCGCGTCGTGCCGTAGATATCGGCGACCCGGCTGCCCTTGCTGAGCTGCGCCGGATATGAACCCAGGCGCATCGTGCCGCCGAGATCGCCCTCGCTCGAGCGCGTCTCTTTCTCGTTGCCCTTGGTCCACTCGGTCATCACGCCGACGACCGGTTCCTTGGTCACGCCGAACTCGCTCGAGCTGGCGTTCTTGATCCCCGCCGTGTTCCGCGCCGCCTCGATACAGGCCATCTGCATGCCGAAGCAGATGCCGAAATACGGCACGTCCTTGATCCGCGCGAACCGCGCCGCCTGGATCTTGCCGGCCGAACCGCGCTCGCCGAACCCGCCCGGCACCAGGATGCCGTGGATATGCTCGAGATAGGGAGCCGGGTCCTCGCGTTCGAAAATCTCGCTGTCGATCCAGTTGAGGTTGACCTTCACCCGGTTAGCGATGCCGCCATGCACCAGTGCCTCGCTCAGCGACTTATAGGCGTCCTTGAGCCCCGTATACTTGCCCACAATGGCGATGTTCACCTCGCCCTCGGGGTTGTGCAGCCGGCTCGACACCTCTTCCCACGCCGCCATGTCCGGCTCACGCGCATCGGTGATGCCGAATGCCGCCAGTACTTCGGTGTCCAGCCCTTCGCGATGATAGGCCAGCGGCACATCATAGATCGAGGCGACGTCCAGCCCCTGGATCACCGCGCTCTCGCGCACGTTGCAGAACAGCGCCAGCTTCTTGCGCTCGCTCTGGGGAATCGGCCGGTCGCAACGCACGAGGAGAATATCGGGCGAAATGCCGATCGAGCGCAGCGTCGCCACCGAGTGCTGCGTCGGCTTGGTCTTCAATTCGCCGGCCGACGGGATGAACGGCATCAGCGTCAGGTGCACATACACCGCCTGCCCGCGCGGCAGGTCATTGCCGAACTGCCGGATCGCCTCGAAGAACGGCAGCCCCTCGATATCGCCCACCGTGCCGCCAACCTCGACAAGCACGAAGTCGAAATCCTCGTTTCCCTCGCGGATGAAATCCTTGATCGCGTCGGTGACGTGCGGAATCACCTGCACCGTGGCGCCGAGATAATCCCCGCGCCGCTCCTTGGCGATGATGTCCGAATAGATGCGGCCGGTGGTGACGTTATCGCGCTTGTTGGCATGCCGCCCGGTGAAGCGCTCGTAGTGCCCGAGGTCGAGATCGGTCTCCGCCCCGTCATCGGTCACGAACACTTCGCCGTGCTGCGTGGGCGACATCGTGCCGGGGTCGACGTTCAGGTACGGGTCGAGCTTGCGCAACCGCACCTTGTAGCCACGCGCTTGCAGCACTGCGCCGAGCGCCGCCGATGCCAGACCTTTACCGAGTGAGGAAACCACGCCACCGGTGATGAATACGTACCGTGCCATGGGCTTTCACCTTAGAAGTTCGCGAACCTGATTCGAAGGGCCTCGACGGATTTCGTCGCTTCGCCCCACACAAAAAGAAGAAGGGGATGTTGCCATCCCCTTCCAGCCTGTCTTTTCGGCCCGCTCAGTTGCCCGCGGGGGCCGGAGTATCTGTTGCCGGCGCCTCGGTGGGCACCGCCAGTCCAGGGTCCGTCGCCGGAGCCGCCTCGGTGGCCGCTGGCGCCGCGTCGGTCGCGGCCGGCGCCGTTTCCGTGGCTGCCGGCACCGGCAGGTCACCCGCTGACTGCTGCTGCAATTGTTCCATCGCATCGAGCACGTTGGTCGGTGCCGTCCCGCCGTTCTCGACCCCCGCGCCGACGCTGTCGAGCACCGACTGCGACCCGCGGTCGAGTTCGGCCAGCACCGTCAGCGCAATCGCCGTCGCAAAGAACAGCGCCGCAAGGATACCGGTCGTCCGGGTCAAGAGGTTTGCCGTGCCCCGCACCGACACCAGGCCGTTGGAATTGCTGGTGCCCATCCCCAGCCCGCCCCCTTCGGAGCGCTGCAACAGGATAACCGCAATCAGCGCGAGCGCGATGATCAGGTAGATGACGATCAGGACATTGGCCATGGGAACCGGCGTTCTCGAACTTGTGTATTCCGGCGCGCCTATACACGCGCGCCGAAACAAATGAAAGCGCCAACCTCGGACCGGCCAGCGGTCAGCGAGGCTTGTGTGGCGCTGCTAGACCGCCGAGATAATCGCGTGGAAGTCGTTTGCCAAGAGGCTTGCCCCGCCAACCAGCGCGCCATTCACATTGTCGATACGAAGAATCTCGCGCGCATTTCCCGGCTTCACCGACCCACCATAGAGAATCCGCACACTGGCGCCCTTGTCGAACCGGTCGACGAGGAACTTGCGGATCGCGTCGTGCATCGCCGCGATATCGGCCGCCGTTGGCGTCACCCCGGTGCCGATCGCCCAGACCGGCTCATAGGCAATCACCAGCCCGCGGCTGCCCCATTCTTCCGGCAGCGACCCGGCCAGTTGGCGCGTGACCACCTCGACTGCCTTGCCGGCCTCGCGCTCGTCCAGCGTCTCGCCGACACAGATGATCGGAATGAGCCCCGTCGCGATCACCGCCAGTGCCTTGTTGCGCACCAGCTCGTCGGTCTCGCCGTGGTTCGCCCGGCGCTCCGAGTGCCCGACGATGACATATTGCGCCCCGACATCGGCCAGCATGCCCGCCGAAAGGTCGCCCGTATGCGGGCCGGACACGCCCGGGTGACAGTCCTGACCACCCGAAACGATGCCGCCCGACGACGCCTCCGCCGTCAGTTGCGCGATCAGCGTCGCCGGCGGGCAGATGACGATCGTGCACCGTGGCGCCTCGCCCTGCGCGATCAGTTCGGCGAGGCGCCGCACTTCCGCCAGGGAGGCCGTGGTCCCGTTCATCTTCCAATTGCCCGCGATCAGCGGCGTGATCTGTTCGTTCACCTGTCTGCTCCTGCTATTGCGTAAACCCGAGGTTTCCCATAACCCCCGTGCCCTGATGTGCCTTGCGGCACAATCAACACCCTGTCTAGTATCCGCCGCCCAGCCAGCACCCTGTCTGCCGGCGGCCCAGAATGGATCGTGTCCGTATGCTCTCTGTCTTCAGCAAGTTCGCCAAGTCCGTCTGGGGCAAGATTTTTACTGGCCTTCTCGCCGTTGGCATGGTGGCCTTCGGCATCACCAACGTCATCACCGGCCTCAACAGCACCACCGTCGCCGAATCCGGTGGCCAGGAGCTGAGCGTTCGCGATTTCAGCCGCGGCTACGAGGACTATCTCAATTTCATGGCGCAGCGCCTCGGCCGCATGCCCAACGATCAGGAGGCCCAGGCCCTCGGCATTCCGGGTCTCGTCCTCCAGCAGTTCCACAGCGACGCCGCCGTCAACCGCCTCGCGTCCGAGCTCGGCCTCGGCGTCACCGACAAGCGGCTCGGCGAACTGATCCAGCAGGATCCGCGCCTCGGCAATGTCCTCGGCACCTTCGATCGCGACGGGTTCAAGGACGCTTTGCGGCAACTTGGCTACACCGAGAATGAATACCTGGAGCTGCGCTCGCGCACCGTGCGCCGTGAGCAACTGGAAGCCGCCCTGTTTGACGATGCCCCAGTGCCGCAGGCCGCCCGCGACCTCATCACCCGGTTCTCGGGCGACAAGCGCAGCGTCGACTATTTCGTGCTCAACGCGCAAAGCCTGCCTCCGGTTGCCACCCCGACCGACGAAGAGCTGGCTGCCTACCTCGCCGAGCACCAGGCTGATTACCGCACAGTCGAGACCCGGCAGATCGACCTCGTCGCTCTCTCGCCCGAAGCGCTGGCTGCCGCCAACCAGCCGACCGAGGAAGAGGTCGTCGCCGAATATGAGCGCACCAAGGCGACGCTCGTTACGCCCGAGCAACGCACCGTGCAGCAGGTCATCCTCACCGATGCCGCCCAGGCACAGGTCTTCACCGATGGTCAGGCCGCCGGCAAGTCGCTTGTCGACCTCCTCGCCGAGACCGGCCTCACCCCCCTCGATCTCGGCACGCTCACCCGCACCCAGATCAGCGATTCCGCCCTGGCCGAAGCCGCCTTCGGGCTCGCTGCCCCGGGCTTCGCCATCATCGACGGCGTCGCCGGAAACAAGCGCGTCGTCGCCGTCACCGCCATCACCCCGGGCGGCGAGACCAGCCTTGAAGACGCCCGCGCCGATATCACCCGCCAGCTGGCAACCGCCGCCGCCCGCGCCCAGTACAACGACATCCTCGACCAGATCGAAGAGCTGCGCGCTGCCTTCAAGACACTGCCCGAGATCGCCGAGCGCTTCGGCCTCACCCTCAACGCCATCGCCCTGACGGCCAGCGGCGAGGAACTTTCGGTGCTCTCCGACCTACCCGCCGATCAGCGCACGCGCATCTCGTCGCGGGTCTTCGCCACCGAGCAGGGCGACCTGTCGCCGACCGTCTCGCTTGGCTCCAACTACAATGTCTGGTTCGACCTCAAGGAGATCCAGCCGGCCCGCGACCGCACGCTCGACGAAGTGCGCGACCAGCTCGTTACCGCCTGGACGACCGAGAAGGAAACCGAAGCTGTCGCGGCCGAGGTGGAAAAGATCATTGCCCAGCTCAAGTCCGGCACCAGCTTCGCCGACGCTGCCGTGGCCGCCAACCAGTTCCCGCAGCTCAGCCAGCCGCTCGGACGCTCCGGCGATGCCGGCACCATCGACAGCGCCGTCGCCAGCGAGATCTTCAAGGGCGGCGAAGGCCATTACGGCTCTGCCGTCAACGCCCAGGGTGACCACGTGGTTTTCCAGGTCGTCGAAATCGTCCCGCCCGCCGCGGACGCGCCAGAATCCGGGCCTGCCGTCGAATTCGTCGAAAAGAGCACGCGAGACGCGCTCTATGCCGACTTCGTCGCCGGGGTGACCGGTGGCGTCTCCCTGCGCGTCAACGACCAGGTCCTCGCCCAGGTCCTCGGCGCCAACACCGCGGCACAGTAATGGCCGACCCCCGTTTTGCCGCCTTTGCCGAGGCCTATGGGGCGGGACGTGCCCAGATCGTGTTTCGCCGGGTCGTCGCCGACCTCGAAACGCCGATTGGCGCCTATCTGAAGCTCGCCGAGGGGCGGCAGAACACCTTCCTCCTCGAAAGCGTGCAGGATGGCGCAACGCGTGGCCGCTATTCGATGATCGGCTTCGATCCCGACATCATTTTGAAGGTCGAAGGCGGCCGCGCCAGCCTCAACCGCAATGCCGGCCTCACGCCGGACGCCTTCGAGCCGGTTGAGGGCTCACCCCTCGATGTGCTGCGCGCGCTCGTCGCCGAAAGCCAGGCCGACGTGCCGGAGGGTCTCCCGTCGACCGCTGCCGGCATCTACGGCTATCTGGGCTACGAGATGGTCCGGCACATGGAAGTGCTGCCCGACCGGCACGGCCCCGGCCTCGGTCTCCCCGACGCCATCCTGATGCGCCCGACCGTCCTCGCGGTCTTCGATACGCTCAAGGACGAGCTCTACCTCACCGCCCCGGTCTATATCCGCCCCGGCGTCACCGCCTCCCAGGCCTGGGAGGGCGCGCAGGCCCGCATCGACGATGCCGTCGCCCGCCTCGGCCGCACCCTGCCCTATGCCGCGTCGGCCCCCGCCGACATCTCCGGCGTCGAGGTCGTCTCCAACACCACCCCGGTCGAATATCGCCGCATGGTGGAGGACGCCAAGGACTACATCCGCGCCGGCGACATCTTCCAGGTCGTCCTCAGCCAGCGCTTCGAGGCGAAATTCAGCCTGCCGCCCACCGCGCTCTATCGCGCGCTCCGCCGCACCAATCCCTCGCCCTACATGTACTTCCTCGATTTCGGCGGCTTCGCCGTCGCCGGGTCGAGCCCCGAAATCCTGGTGAAGGTCGAAAAGGGCAAGGTCACCATCCGCCCCATCGCCGGCACCCGCAAACGCGGCGCCACCCCGACCCGCGACAAGGAACTCGCCGACGAATTGCTCAGCGATCCCAAGGAGCTGGCCGAGCACCTGATGCTGCTCGATCTGGGCCGCAACGATGTCGGTCGCGTCGCACGCATCGGCACCGTCGAGGTCACCGACAAGTTCTTCCTCGAATACTATTCCCACGTCATGCACATCGTCTCCAATGTCGTGGGCGAGCTCGATCCGACCAAGGACTTCATCGACGCGCTCTCCGCCGGCTTCCCGGCCGGCACCGTCTCGGGCGCACCGAAAGTCCGCGCCATGGAGATCATCGACCAGCTCGAGAAGGATCGCCGCGGCATCTATGGCGGCTGCGTCGGCTATTTCGGCGCCGACGGCACCATGGACACCTGCATTGTCCTGCGCACCGCCATCGTCACCGACGGCAGGATCTACGTGCAGTCCGGCGCCGGTATCGTCGCCGATTCCAGACCCGAGCTCGAACAGCTCGAATGCGAAAACAAGGCCCGCGCCCTTTTCAGCGCCGCCGAAGAAGCACTACGCTACGCCGGCGAGGCCAGGATCGGGCAGTAGGCGGGTAGCCACCTGTGGCCGGATGTATCAGTCGGCCGCCTTCTCCCTTGCGGGAGGAGGTGCCCGAAGGGCGGATGAGGGGTCGGTATGAGCACAGTGCCCACCACCTTGCTTCGTCAGGGAGAAAGTAGATGAGACTTCTCGTCATCGATAACTACGACAGCTTCACCTACAACCTCGTCCACTTCCTCGGCGAGCTCGGCGCGACGCCCGCTGTCTATCGCAACGACAAGCTCACCCTTGACGAGATCGCCGACATGGCGCCCGAGGGCATCGTTCTTTCGCCCGGCCCCTGCACCCCCAACGAGGCCGGCATCTGCCTCAACCTCATCGCCCGCTTCGCCCCGGAAATCCCGATCCTCGGCGTCTGCCTCGGCCACCAGTCGCTCGGCCAGGCCTTTGGCGGCGTCGTCAAGCGCGCGCCCGAGCTGATGCACGGCAAGACCAGCCGCATCAACCACACCGGCCGTGGCCTGTTTCGCGGCCTTAACGCCGGTTTCGAAGCCACCCGCTACCATTCGCTCATCGTCGAACGCGACACCTTGCCCGCCGGCCTTGAGGTCACCGCCACCTCCGACGATGGCCTGATCATGGGCATGCAGCACCGCCACTATCCCAGCCACGGCGTCCAGTTCCACCCCGAAAGCATCGCCTCCGAGAACGGCCACGCACTGCTCCAGAACTTCCTCAACCTCACCCGCGACTTCAACCTCAAGAAGGCTGCGTGATGGACATCAAGCAGGCACTCAACCGCATCGCCCAACGCGAGGACCTGACCGGCGAGGAAATGCGCGCGGTGATGACCACCATCATGAGTGGTGAGGCCACCCCCAGCCAGATCGGCGCCTTCCTCATGGGCATGCGCGTCAAGGGCGAGACCGTCGGCGAGATCGCCGCCGCGGTCTCCATCCTCCGCGAAAAGATGGTCCCCGTCGCCGTCGACCACCCCGAGGCCGTCATCGACATCGTCGGCACCGGCGGCGATGGCGCCGAGACCCTCAACATCTCGACCGCCACCGCCATCGTCGTCGCCTCGGCCGGCGTCCCCGTCGCCAAGCACGGCAACCGCGCCCTCTCATCCAAATCCGGCGCCTCCGACGTCCTCCAGGCCCTCGGCATCAACATCGATATCGGCCCCGACCAGATCAGCCGCTCGATCCGCGAGGCCGGCATCGGCTTCATGTTCGCCATCGCCCACCACCCGGCCATGAAGCATGTCGGGCCGACCCGCATGGAGATGGGCACCCGCACCATGTTCAACCTCATGGGTCCGCAGTCCAATCCGGCCGGCGCCCGCCGCTACCTCCTCGGCGTCTTCGACCGCAAGTGGGTCGAGCCGGTCGCCGCCGCGCTGCTGGCCAACCGCGCCGTCGCGGCCTGGGTCGTCCACGGCGCCGACGGCATCGACGAACTCTCCACCACCGGCCCGAGCTTCGTTGCGTCCATCAAGGGCGGCGACCTCCGCAGCTTCGAGGTCACCCCCGAGCAGGCGGGCCTGCCCCGCGCCACGCTCGCCGACCTAAAGGGCGCCGACCCCAAATACAACGCCGCGCGTCTCACCGCGCTGCTCGATGGCACCCGCGATGCCTATCGCGATGTCGTGCTGCTCAACGCCGCCGCCGCCTTCATCGTCGCCGATCGGGCCGCCACCCTCCCCGAAGGCGTGGCGCTCGCCGCCCGCCAGATCGACACGGGCGCCGCCAAGGCCACCCTCGCCCGGCTCGTTGCCGCCTCCAACGGTTGACCAGGACTCCCTCCGCCATGTCCGACATCCTCTCCAAGATCGAAGCCTACAAGCGCGAAGAGATCGCTGCCGCCAAGACGCTGAAGCCCTGGAACGAGATCGTCGCCGAGGCCCATGACGCCCCGCCGGTCCGCCGCTTCCTCTCGGCGTTGAAGCGCAAGCGCGACGAAGGCGGCTACGGCCTCATCGCCGAGGTGAAGAAAGCCAGCCCCTCCAAGGGCCTCATCCGCCCCGATTTCAACCCCGCCGAGATCGCCCGCGCCTACGAGCTGGCCGGCGCCGCCTGCCTCTCGGTCCTCACCGACCGCCCGAGCTTCCAGGGCGCGCCGAGCTATTTGATCGAGGCCCGCGCCGCCACTAACCTGCCGGTACTGCGCAAGGACTTCCTCTTCGAAACCTACCAGGTCGCCGAAAGCCGCGCCTATGGCGCCGACTGCATCCTGATCATCCTCGCCGCCGTCACCGACGACACCGCCCGCTACCTGCTCGATGCGGCCGCCGAATGGCGCATGGACGCGCTGATCGAGGTGCATGACCAGATCGAGCTCGACCGTGCCCTCGGGCTCGATGCCGAGTTCATCGGCATCAACAACCGAAACCTGCGCACCTTCGAGACGACTCTCACCACCTCGGTCAAGCTCGGCGGCGGCATCCCGGCCGGCGTTCACCTCGTCTCCGAAAGCGGCATCAACACCAATGCCGATCTGAAAATGCTCGAGGCCGAGGCCGGCATCGGCTCCTTCCTCGTCGGCGAAAGCCTGATGCGTCAGGACGACGTCACCGCCGCCACCCTGAAACTGCTCTGGGGCTGAGATGGCCCTCACCCATCTCGATGCCAGCGGCAATGCCCGCATCGTCGACATCGGCGACAAGCCCACCACCCGCCGCCGCGCCATCGCCACCGCCCGCCTCGCCGCGACCGCCGACACCATCGCGCTCATCATGGGTGGTCAGCTGAAAAAGGGCGACGCCCTCGCCGTCGCCCGCATCGCCGGCATCATGGCGGCGAAGAGGACCGCCGAGCTGATCCCGCTCTGCCACCCGATTCCCTTGACCAGCGTCGCCGTCGACATCGCGCCCGATGGCGCCGATCTCCTCATCACCGCCACCGCCGAAACCACCGCCCAGACCGGCGTCGAAATGGAGGCCATGACCGCCGCCTCCGTCGCCGCGCTCACGCTTTACGACATGGCCAAGTCGCACGATCGCGCCATGCTCATCGGCCCCATCCAGCTCGAGCACAAGTCGGGCGGCAAGTCGGGAGATTTCAACCGATGATCCCCGTCGACGAAGCCATCGAGCGCATCTTCGCCAAACTCCCTGATCTGGGCAGCGAAACCGTGCCACTGGTCCGTGCCCATCGCCGCGTGCTGGCGGCGCCCCTCACCGCCCGCCACAGCCAGCCGCCCTTCGATGCCAGCGCCATGGATGGCTACGCCGTCCGCGCCGGCGATGTCGTTCCCGGTCGGCCGCTCAAGCTTGCCGGCACCTCCCAGGCCGGCGCCCGCTTCGTCGGCATGATGGATCACGGCCAGTGCGTCCGCATCTTCACCGGCGCCCCGCTGCCCATCGGCGCCGACGCCGTGATCATGCAGGAAGAAGCCACCGCCGCCGGCAACCAGATCAGCTTCGAAAAGACCCCGCGCCCCGGTCAGTCGGTCAGGAAGCAGGGCTTCGACTTCCAGCGCGGTGCCGAACTGCTCCCCGCCGGCACGGCACTCACGCCCGCCATGCTCAATCTCGCCGCCTCCGCCAACCGGCCCGAGCTCACCGTCACCCGGCGCCCGCGCATCGCCATCCTCGCCACCGGCGACGAACTGGTCGCCCCCGGCGGCACGCTGGGTCCCGATCAGATCATTGCCTCCAACAGCTACGGCCTGATCCCGCTCCTCGCCCCCTACGCCGAAAAGGTCATAGACCTCGGCATCGTGCACGACGACCCGGCTAAGCTCGAGGCCGCCCTGCTCGGCGCCTTCGACATGGGCGTCGACATGCTCGTCACCACCGGCGGCGCCAGCGTCGGCGAGCGCGACTACGTCCAGGACGTGCTGCGCGATCTCGGCGTCAGCCTCGATTTCTGGAAGCTCCGGATGCGGCCGGGCAAGCCGCTGATGTTCGGCACCCGCGGCAAGACGCTGGTCTTCGGCCTCCCCGGCAATCCGGTCTCGGCGCTGGTCACGGCCACCATCATCATCAAGCCGGCGCTCCGCGCCCTCACTGGCCATGCCGATCCGTTCTGGCCGCGCATCGGCGCCCCCGTGCTCAGCGCCATGCCCCCAAACGGGCCGCGCCGTCACTACATGCGCGCCACCCTCAGCCGCAACGACATCGGCTTTCTCGAGGTCACCCCGATCTTCGAGACGGACAGCTCGCATTCGGCCTCGCTCGCCATGGCTGACGCCCTCATCGTTCAACCCGAAAACGATCCCGGCGCCCCGCCCGGCGAAATCGTCGAAGTCATCCCGCTCAACTGGGGGTGATCCGGTCAGCGGCCGGGTTGCTAACCTGTTCTTCACCTAATTGTTGCAGAACAGAACTGGAACAGGTACATACTGTTCAGCCTTTGTTCCGATTCCCAGCGGGGGACGCCATGCTGACGCGCAAGCAACACGAGCTGCTCATGTTCATCCATGAGCGCATGAAGGAGTCGGGCATTCCGCCTTCCTTCGATGAAATGAAGGACGCGCTCGACCTGCGGAGCAAATCCGGCATTCACCGCCTCATCACCGCCCTCGAGGAACGCGGTTTCATCCGCCGCCTGCCCAACCGGGCCCGCGCGCTGGAAGTCATCAAGCTCCCCGACTCGATGAACCCATCGCTGGGCGGCCGTCGCGCCCGCTTCGAGCCGAGCGTCATCGAGGGCAATCTCGGCCGCGTGGCCACCCCGCCTGCGCGCAGCCCCGGCGTCCCGGCCGCAGCAGACGCCAGCCGCGCCGTCAGCATCCCGGTGATGGGCCGCATCGCTGCCGGCACGCCCATCGAGGCCATCCAGAGTCACAGCCACACCATCATGGTCCCGCCCGAAATGCTCGGTGCCGGCGAGCACTTCGCGCTCGAAGTACGCGGTGACTCGATGATAGAGGCCGGCATTTTCGATGGCGATACCGTCCTCATCAAGAAGCAGGACGCCGCCGCCACCGGCGAGATCATCGTCGCCCTCGTCGATGACGAGGAAGCCACCCTCAAGCGCCTCCGCCGCCGCGGCAACTCCGTCGCGCTCGAAGCCGCCAACCCGGCCTACGAAACCCGCATCTTCCCGCCCGACCGCGTCAAGGTGCAGGGCCGGCTGGTTGGGCTCCTGCGCAAGTACTGATTTCCATTTAAGATGCGCCCGCTGCGCTGACTGGGCCGGTCTTCTGACCGGCCTTTTTCTTTGTGTCTGGACGCTTTGGCCCCAATTGCGCTAACCCCCCGGGCGAGGATCTGGCTACCTTGCGCTGCAAGGAGCCTTCAGGGGGAGTGTCATGGCCAACAACGCGGGATGGATTGCCGTCGACTGGGGAACGTCGAACCTCAGGCTCTGGGGCGTCGCCGCTGACGGCGCCATTGCCTTCGCCCGCGACTCGCATGATGGCATGGGCAAGCTGACCCGGGACCAGTATCCCGGCGTGCTCTCGGGCCTCCTCGCCGACACCGGCACCAGCGCCACTGACATCCTGATCTGTGGCATGGCCGGCGCCCGCCAGGGCTGGCATGAAGCCCCCTATCTCGACACCCCCGCCAATCTCGATCGCCTCGCCGACGGCGCCGTCACCCCGGCCACCACGCCGGCTGGCCTCACCGTTCGCATTCTTCCCGGCGTCTGCCAGCGCGAGGCCGGCGCCGAAGACGTCATGCGTGGCGAGGAGACCCAGCTCCTTGGTCTCCGTGCCCTGCTCCCCGGCTTTTCCGGCCTCGTCGTCATGCCCGGCACCCACTCCAAGTGGGCCCTGCTCGATGGCAACCGCCTGACCCGCTTCGCCAGCGCCATGACCGGCGAGGTCTTCGAGGTGCTGAAGACCCACTCCGTGCTCCGCCACTCCTTTGCCGGCGAGATCGATCCCGCCGAGCGCGACCTCGGTTTCGATGCCGGCCTCACCCAAGGCCTAGAACATCCCGAGCGCCTGACCGGCATGCTGTTCAAGACCCGCGCGGCGGCGCTGCTCTCCGGCCGCTCCCCCGGCTGGTGCGCCGGCTACCTTTCCGGCCTCCTGATCGGCGCCGAAATCGGCGGCCTCCGCGACTGGGCCGGGTCGTCCGGCGGCGAAATTCCGCTTGTCGGCGGCAGCGCCCTATGCGCCCTCTATGGGCGCGCCTTCGCCCGTATCGGCCATGCCACCCGCATCGTCGATGCCACCGACGCCACCCTTGCCGGCCTGAAGGCCGCCCGGAAAGCCCTCTGATGCCCGACCACCGCCATCTCATCGCCATCCTGCGCGGCATCACGCCGCCCGAAACTCTCGCGGTCTGTGCCGAGCTGATTGCCGCCGGCATCACGCTCATCGAGGTGCCGCTCAATTCCCCGGAGGCGCTGAAGTCCATCGCCGACGCTGCCGCCCGCTTCCCTGGCGAAGCCCTGATCGGCGCCGGTACCGTTCTGACTCCCGCTGACGTCGACGCCGTCAAGGCGGCCGGCGGCCAGTTCGTCGTCTCGCCCGACACCAACCCGGCCGTCATCGCCCGCACCCGCGAACTCGGCATGGCCTCCTATCCCGGCGTTTTCAGCCCCACCGATGCCTTCGCCGCGCTCCGAGCCGGCGCCACAGGCCTGAAATTCTTCCCGGCCGAAGTCCTCGGGCCCAAGGGCATCAAGGCCATGAAGGCCGTGCTGCCGCCCGCTGTGCCGCTCTACGCCGTCGGCGGCGCCAACCCCGACAATTTCGGCGAGTATTTCGCTGCCGGTTGCGCCGGCTTCGGTCTCGGCACCTACATCTTCAAGCCCGGCATGACCGCGACCGATGTCGCGGCGCGTGCCGCAACGGCCGTCGCGGCCTACGACCAGGGGAAATCCGCATGAACCTCAAGGCTGAACTCTTCGTCGATAGCCGTTGCGAACTGGGCGAAGGCCCGTTCTGGCACCGCCACCTCGATCGGCTGTTCTGGTTCGACATCCTCAACCAGACCATGCTCAGTGCCGGCGCCGATGGCCACGTCGTCGACCGCATAGTCTTCAAGGATGTCGTTTCGGCTGCCGCCGTCATCGACAGGGACACGCTCGCCGTCGCCCAGGCCGGCATGCTGCTGCGCTACGATTTCCGCACCGACACCTCGACGCCCATCGTCCCCATCGAGCCCGACCAGCCGGGCAACCGCACCAATGACAGCCGTGTCGATCGCACCGGCGGCTTCTGGATCGGCACCATGAGCCGCCGCGGCGGCCAGGATAAGGGCGCTGGCGCCGTCTACCGCTATCGTGCCGGTGAACTGATCCAGCTGATGGACAATATCACCATCCCCAACTCGACGTGCTTCTCACCCGATGGTCGCACCGCCTACTTCGCCGACACCATGACCCCGCGCATCCTCAAGTGCGCCACCGACCCGGACACCGGCCTGCCCGTGGGCGAGTGGACCGAGTTCGCCAGCACGGTCGGCGTCGGCGGCCCTGATGGCGCCGTCACCGATTCCGAAGGCTGCGTCTGGAGCGCCCGCTGGGGCGCCAGCTGCGTCGTGCGTCACACGCCTGACGGCAAGGTCGACCGCATCGTCGAACTCCCCACCAGCAGCGTCACCTGCCCGGCCTTCGGCGGCAAGGACATGAAGACGCTCTTCATCACCACCGCCCGCGAACACAAGACCCCCGAGCAGCTCGCAGCCGAGCCGCTGGCCGGCAGCGTCTTCGCCATCAATGTCGACGTCCCCGGCCTCCCCGAACCCGACCTGGTGCTATAAGGTCGGCAAAACGGCGGAAAACCCGTTCAGAATGCGTTCATCATCATGGGAAGTGTGGCAGGACTCGCCACATTCTCCCTGATGCACCACATCAGGACATGTCATCAGTCCGTTACGAATGCTGGCCTTCCTGTCAGTGGGCCGGATAGGCGATCCGCCACAATCGCCCCTCCCCGCCAATCGCTCGGCGCACCTCGAAACGGTCCCCGAGCCACCTCAGCCAGTGCACCCCGCGCCGCTCAAGCGCGCGCTGGTCGACAATCAGGCTCCCCGCACACGGCACCTCCAGTGGCCGCCTGACGACGATCAGGTCCACCACCCCGCAATCCTCGAAAACCGCCCCCGCGTCCCGCGCCACCGTCCAGCTGAACCCGGCACTGCTCACCCCGGTGCACCCCAGGCTATCGCAGCCAAAACTGCCTTCCGGCGCCACCTCCAGCTTGTCCCCCCAGGTCTCCCGCCAGATCTCGACCGCAAAGCTCGCGGGCTTGCCGGACACCAGCTCCAGCCCCGCCTCGCCTCGCACCGCAACCGCCTGCGTCGTATCCGCCACCAGCACATCCGGCGGCCGGTCCAGCGCCAGCAGCAGCACCGCCGGCACCAACAGCACCGGGGCGATAAGTCGTTGCCAGGTCTCGATAAATGCGAACCAAGCAAACGCCACCAACCCCAGTCCGAGCGCCAGCGGCGTCAGCAGCGGGCTCGCATCCAGCCCCCGACTCCACCCCGCCGTGATCGTCGCGAGATCGATCATCCGGTCCACCGACCAACCCAGCGCCACCAGCGGCCAATGCTCCAGCCCGAACGGCATCAACAGCGTCGCCGCCATCGCCGCCGGCATCGAAACGAACCCCACCAGCGGCAGCGAGAACAGGTTCCCCAACACGCCGAGCGGCGAGGTCTGCTGGAAATGGTAGATTGAAAACAACAGCGTAGCGAGCCCAGCCACGAGGCTGGTGATGACGATCCCGCCAAAATACGCCCCGAGCTTCTGGCCCCACCCCTCCCTCGGCGCCTCGCTCTTGGGCATCATCTCCCAGGCCGCAATCAGCGCAATCACCGCCGCAAACGACAACTGGAAGCTGGGCCGGAACACGCTGGCGGGATCGGTCAGGATCACGATCAGCGCCGCCAGCGCGACATTGCGCATCGTCAGTGCCCGCCGGCCCAGAATGATCGCCCCGAGCACCAGGACGATCATGATGGTCGAGCGCAACGCTGCGACATTTCCTCCGGAGATCGCGAAATAACCAAGCGAAATCAACACTGCGCCCGCCGCCGCTATCCGCTTCACCGGCACCCACGCCGACAGCCCGGCGAAGGGCGCCAGCCCGTATCGCAGCACCACCAGCGCCAGCGCCGCCGCCAGCGTCAGGTGCAGTCCAGAAACTGACAGCACATGCGCCAGCCCGGCCGTCGCCATGGTCTCTCGCGCTTCCTCTGCCACCTCGCTCTGGTCGCCGGTAATCAGCGCCCGCGCAATCCCCGCCGATGGCTGCGGCAACACCGCATCGATCCGCGCCGCAATCCCGCGCCGGATCCCGTCAACCACCCGCACCGGCGCTGCCGCGTCCCCGGCCGCAACCACCGCCAAGTCGCTGGTACTATTGCCATAAGCACCAACGCCGTCGAAAAAGCCCTGGAACTGGGCGTCAAACCCGTCGGGGATGGCCGGCCCCGGCACGGGGTAGAAGCGCACCGCCGCCTCGACCACATCCCCCGGCTTCAGACTCTCGCTTCCCAGGACCAGTCGCGCCCGCCGCATGGGCACGTCCCTTGCCTCCCCAACTGGACTGATTGCCGATACCAGCGCCCGCATCTCGCCGTCCGCCGCCGTCAGCACCTCATCGATCCGAAACTGATAGGTGCCATAGGCCGGTCGACGCAGCATCTCCGTGCCCCACAGCGCCGCATGCAGCGGCATCAGCCCGAACCCGGACCAGAGTGCCGCCACCAGCACGGCCCCCTGCCACAGCCCGTGCCTGTCGCGCAGCGTCACCGGCAGAACCAGCACAACCAACAACCCCGCCAGCAACAGCACCGGCGAGGGCTCAGCCGGCAGCAGCACATAACCCAACAACCCGACGATCAGCGCAAACGGCACGAGCACGAGCAGCCGCCGCCGCTCCAGCGCCGCTGAAACCGCGGCACTCAGTCCTAACCTCAAGCGCCTCTTCGGCGTCAAAGGGCGAGCTTGCGGCACAGGCAGCCCGCCAGCAGGCGCCAGCGCCTGCCTTTCCGCAACGGACCCAGCTGTCGCCGTCTCGCTCACGGGCCGCCCCCTGCCCCTCAGGCGGGCAGTCTAGTCACGATTGCCAGTATCTCGCTAGGTCCGTCCGGTCAGCCACCCCAGCAGGCTTCCGACAAACCGGGCGTTATTGGCGCTCGCGAACATGTCGCGCCCGGCATCGTCCCGACTGGCGATGAAGCCGGAATCCGCCACCGCCACCACCCTGCCGCGCCCCACCGTCATGGCCGCCGCAAACACATGCCCTGGCTCGCTGAACAGCGCCAGCGGCTCCGCACCCGGCATCACTGCGAGGCTGCAGCAATTGCGAACCGCAATCGCCTCCACCCCTGCCGTCAGTTCGTGCAGCACGATCCCGATCCTCGGCCCATCCACCACGCTGATATCGTTGAATGAAACCGGCAGCTTCAGCGCCTCTGCCAGTTGCTGCTGCGGCCGCACCAGGCCGCGATGGTTGGCCATCAGCAGCAAGCCGCCGCCGGTCGCGACGAAGGCCCCGATGGCGTCGGTCTCCAGCGCATCGAACGGCGCCAGCTGACTGCGGCTGCCAACGATCAGGGTCGCCGCCTCATCCAGCACATCCGCATCCGGCGGCGCGATGGCGAGATCATATCCAGCAGCTTCCAGCGCTTGCCGCAGCCCCGTCAGCCTTTGTCCGGCCCAGCGGCCGGCATCCGCTGGCGGCGTCCCATATCTCTCCGCTTCGCTGCCCAGCTCTCGCACCGCCTGATGGCTCAGCGCATCCAGAATGATCCGTGCCACGGCAAACTCCCATCTGCGCTTCGTCCCTGCCCCGTGCCCAGGTCCCTGTCAATCGCCCGCCCTTGCGCTTCGGCGCTCAAGTGCTACACACCCGCTGGAACCCTGAGAGAGCTGCCGAACCCCGCATGTCCGCCCCCGTTGTTACCCGTTTCGCCCCCTCGCCCACTGGCTACCTTCATATCGGCGGCGCGCGTACCGCGCTGTTCAACTGGGCCTTTGCCCGCCACACCGGCGGCAAGATGCTGCTCAGGATCGAGGACACCGATCGCGAGCGTTCAACCGAGTCCGCGGTGCAGGCCATCTTCGATGGCCTGACCTGGCTCGGCCTGACCTGGGACGGCGAGCCCTACATGCAGTTCAGCCGGGCCGCGCGCCACGCCGAGGTCGCCAACGAACTCCTCGCCCGCGGCCAGGCCTACTATTGCTACTGCTCGCCCGAGGAATTGGCCGAGATGCGCGAGACCGCGCGGGCCAATGGCCTGCCCCCGCGCTACAATGGCTACTGGCGCGACCGCGATCCGTCCGAGGCCCCGGCGGGCGTTGCCCCGGTCATCCGCATCAAGGCGCCGCCGTCCGGCGAGATCCGCGTCATGGACCATGTCCAGGGTGAGGTCGTCTTCAAGGCCGAGAACCTCGATGACTTCATCATCCTGCGCTCCGATGGCACCCCGACCTATATGCTCGCCGTCGTCGTCGACGATCACGACATGGGCGTCACTCACATCATCCGGGGCGACGACCACCTGACCAATGCTGCCCGCCAGATCATCATCTACAATGGCATGGGCTGGACCGTGCCTGAGATGTCGCACATTCCGCTGATTCATGGACCGGACGGGGCCAAGCTCAGCAAGCGCCATGGCGCCCTCGGCGTCGAAGCCTATCGCCAGTTGGGCTACCTGCCCGAGGCGCTGCGCAACTACCTCGCCCGTCTCGGCTGGAGCCATGGCGACGAGGAGCTGTTCTCCACCGAGCAGATGGTCGAGTGGTTCAGCCTCGAGGCCCTCAACAAAGGCGCGGCGCGCTTCGACTTCGTCAAGCTCGAGAACATCAACGGGCACTACATCCGGGAAGCGACGCCCGCCCGACTGTACGAGGTGATGCTGTCGACCGCGCGCGAGCTCGGCCGCGACACCGATCTAGCCGGCCTTACCGCCCGCGAAACGACCGTCCTCGCCGCCCTGCCCGACCTGCAGCCTCGCGCCAAGACGGTGCTGGAGCTCATCGATCTGGCGCAGTTCATCTATGCCGAGCGCCCCATCACCATCGAGCCGCAGGCAGCCGAACTGCTGACGCCGGAGAGCCGCAGCCACATCGCCGCCTTCGTCGAGGTGCTTCGCGAGCTTCCCGAGTGGTCGGTGCCAGCCATAGATGCCGCCGCCCGAGCCTTTGCCGAAACGCGGGGCCTCAAACTCGGCAAGGTTGCCCAGCCGCTCCGGGCTGCGCTTGTCGGCCGCACCGTCTCGCCCGGCATCTTCGAAGTCATGGTGTTCATCGGCAAGGATGAGACCCTCGCCCGCCTCGCGGATCAGGCTGCCTGAGTATCCGACTTTCTGGTTAGGACAGGGGTGTTCACCCTTCTGTTGCGTGCGTGTGGCAAATGGTTTAGGCCAGTTCAACTGCCCGCCAAAGACCATCAGACCGTCCCGCTGCGCAGACCTCCGGGAACGGCCGCCAGAGGGAGACCCCAATGTCCGATACCGTCGCCAAACTCACTATCGGGGATCAGACTTTCGAATTCCCGGTGCTCTCGGGCACGGTCGGCCCCGATGTCATCGACATCCGGTCTCTTTATGCCAAGACGGGGCTGTTCACCTACGATCCGGGCTTTACCTCGACCGCCGCTACCGACAGCGCCATCACCTACATCGATGGCGACAAGGGTGAGCTGATGTATCGCGGCTATCCGATCGAACAGCTCGCTGAAAAATCCAACTACCTCGAAGTCTGCTACCTGCTGCTCTATGGCGAGCTGCCAAACAAGCCGCAGCTTGAGGACTTCGTCGAGCGCGTCACCAAGCACACCATGGTGCATGAGCAGATGCACTTCTTCTTCCGTGGCTTCCGGCGCGATGCCCACCCGATGGCGGTGGTCTGCGGCGTCGTCGGCGCCATGGCGGCCTTCTATCACGACTCGACCGACATCAATGATCCGCAGCAGCGCGAGATCGCCTCGATCCGGATGATCGCCAAGATCCCGACCATTGTCGCCATGGCCTACAAGTACTCGGTCGGCCAGCCCTTTGTGTACCCGCGCAACGATCTCGACTACGCCTCGAATTTCCTCCACATGTGCTTCTCGGTGCCGGCAGAGCCCTACGTGGTCAATCCGGTCGTCGCCGAGGCGATGGACCTGATCTTCACGTTGCACGCCGATCACGAGCAGAACGCCTCCACCTCCACGGTGCGTCTAGCCGGCTCGTCCGACGCCAATCCGTTCGCCTGCATCGCGGCCGGTGTGGCCTGCCTCTGGGGTCCCGCCCATGGCGGCGCCAACGAGGCTGCGCTCAATATGCTCAAGGAGATCGGCACCCCCGACCGCATCCCCGAGTTCATCGCCAAGGTGAAGGACAAGTCCTCGGGCGTCCGCCTGATGGGCTTCGGCCATCGCGTCTACAAGAACTACGATCCGCGCGCAAAAGTGATGCAGGAGACCGCCAAGCGCGTCCTCGACCTGCTCGGCGTCGCCAACAACCCGCTGCTCCAGGTCGCCCGCGAGCTCGAGCACATCGCGCTGACCGACGAGTACTTCATCTCGCGCAAGCTCTACCCGAACGTTGACTTCTACTCGGGCATCATCCTCGAGGCGATCGGCTTTCCGACCTCGATGTTCACCGCCATCTTCGCGCTCAGCCGCACTGTCGGCTGGATCGCACAGTGGAAGGAAATGATCGGCGATCCGCAAAAGAAGATCGGCCGCCCGCGCCAGCTCTACAACGGCTCGGTGTCCCGCGACTACGAGCCGCTAGACCGCCGCTGACCAGCCAGCGCGAGCACCCGCTCCGACGCATCGACCAGGGGCGCCTCCGGCGCCCCCTTTACCATCAGCGCCCGCATCTCGGCAAAGGCGGCCGCCTGCGCTGCGCCGGCCTCGGGCTCGAGCACAGCCCGCGTCGCCGCCACCAGCCGCTCGGGTTCCGGCTTCGGTCCGAACAGCACCTCCGGCATCACCTCGCGTCCAAGGATGATGTTGGGCAGCGCCGCAAACCGCACCTGGTACCTCAGCCAGCGCTCGATCTGCCCCTTGTCGCCGACATAGGTGCCAACCTGCGGAATGCCGCTCAGCGCCAGCTCCAGCGTCACGGTGCCAGTTACCGCCGCCGCCGCAACGGCAGCTGCGAAGGCCGCCCGCCGCTCCTCGGCCGATACCACGATCCGCACCGGCACCCGCCAGCCACCGGTCTCAGCCCGCAGCCTCTGCTCCAGCCAGCCCAGCGTCGGCATCACCAGTTCCGTAACTCTGGGGTGCTGCGCCAGCGCCTCCGCCACCGCGCGGATCTGCGGCAGATTACGCCGTAGCTCGCCCGTCCGGCTCCCCGGTAGCAATAGCAGCGGCCCCCGCTCCGGCAGCGTCTCGCGCGGCGGAAACCGCACCAATGCCGTGTGGCCGACGTAGTGGGTCGGCGGCCCGCCATGCGCCGCCATGAAGGTCGGCTCGAACGGCAGCACCGCCAGCACCTCATTGAACAGCGCCGTCAGCTTCTGCGCTCGTTCCGGCTCCCAGGCCCAGACCGCCGGCGCCACATACAGCGCCATCGGCATGCTGCCGCCGGCCTTGCGCACATGCCCGGCGACCTTCTTGGAAAACAGCTGTGCATCGACGAACACAACGACGTCGGGCTTCGTCTTGACGATGGCCCTCGCCGTCTGCCGGGCCCGCATCAGCAGCCACGGCAGCCGTGGCAGGATATCGGCCCAGCCCATGACCGAAAGCTCCCGCATCGGGAACAGCGACTTCAGCCCCTCGCCGATCAGGTGCTCGCCACCAACACCGTTGATCTCGATATCCGGACGTAGTCGCTTGAGCCGCGCCACCAGGTCGGCGCCGAGCCGGTCCCCCGACGCCTCACCCGCTAGGATGAACAGCTTCAGGGCCATGCCCTAGAACGCCATGCCGACGACGCTGATCCCGGCATCGACCGCCGCCTTCTCCACCATCGGGCGATCGACAATCACGGTGCCACCCGCCTCAAGCGCGATCACCGAAATCCCCGCGCGTCGCGCATTCTCGATCGTGGCGGGTCCGATCACCGGAACATCCATCGACAGGGGCTGCTGGGGCTTCAGCGCCTTGGCCAGCACCCAGGGAAGATCGCCCTGGCCCTGCCCCTCGCGTTGCGCGGCAATGCGACTGAGCAGCGCGTCGGTGCCTCTGGCATCCTCGGCCTCGAAAGTGCCATTGGGCGTGCGCACCACGGCCTGCCCGACGTCTCGCCAGCCAAGTTCGCGGGCCTTGCGCAAAGCCGAAAGCGCGTGTTCGCGCCAGGCCTCATTCAGTTCCGGGCCTGCTATCGAAGCCTCAGGTACCAGCAATTCGGGCGCCAGTTCGGGAATTCCGGCGAGGCGAGCACCTGTCAAGTCCGGCAGTGCTGCCTCAAGGCGCTTCGCGAGCTCCGCCGTTCCTGCCAGCATCCCGGCGGGAATCCGCAGCGCCGGATGCTTGTGCAGCGCCTCCCATGTCGCCATCGAAACATAGCCAGCGAGTGCGACATGGGTCGCCCCGGAAGCGCGGACGGCCGCAAAAACTCCGTCGAGGTCGTGCGGGTCCACGGTCTGGGCTGGCTCGCCCGCAACCGTCTTCTGGCCCGCCAAAGACAGGATGGTCAGAGGCACGCCCCGGGCCGTAGCGACGCGCACCACCTGGGTCACCAGGTCGCCCGAACCGGCCACGAGGCAGTAGCGCACGGCCATGCTACTCCTTGCTACCGTTCAGCGGCATGCAGATCGGCCGGTCGGCCCCGGCCGAAATGAAAGCGACGACGTCCTGAACCAGCCTCTCATCGGGGAACAGCCGGGCTGCGTCTTCCACGCGCTCGCTCAACGTGCCCTCGCTGGCGAAGATCATGCGATAGGCTGCCCTGAGCGTATGGATCGCATCGCGGTCGAACTTCCGCCGCTTCAGACCAACCAGGTTGAGGCCGGCGAGGCGGATCCGGTTGCCAACCGCCATCCCATAGGGAATGACATCCGAGTCCACCATCGAGTGCGCACCGATGAAGGCGTGCGCGCCGATACGGACATACTGGTGGACGCCGCAGATCCCGCCAAAGCCGACATAGTCGCCAATCTGGCAATGCCCGGCGATGCCCACATAGGCCGCGATCACCACGTTGTTGCCAACGATGCAATCATGCGCGACATGCGAGGCATTCATCAATAGGCAGTCGTTGCCGATCCGCGTCTCCATCGTGCCGCCGGCGGTGCCGGGATGCACGGTCACGTATTCGCGGATCTGGCAGCGCTCGCCAATCACGACCCGGCTCGGCTCGCCACGATATTTCAGGTCCTGGGGCGGGCTGCCGATCGAGGCAAACGGATAGATCCTGGTTTCGGCACCGATGCGGGTGGTGCCGGAGATCACCACATGCGAAACCAGTTGAACGCCACGATCGAGCACCACATCGGGCCCGACATGGCAGAACGGGCCGATCGTGACATCGCTGCCCAGGCTCGCGCCGGGCTCGACAATAGCGGTGGGGTGGATATTCGGCGTCATCTTGCGGTGCTGGGCTGCACCATGGCGCCGACTTCGGCCTCGGCGATCACGACGCCATCCACCATGGCCTTGGCCTCGTACCAACCCATGGTCATCCGGCGTTTCAGTTTCTTGATGTGATACTCGATCCGGTCGCCGGGGCGGGCCGGGCGGCGGAACTTGCAGTTGTCCACCGTCAACAGGTAGACGATGTGGTCGATGCCCGAAGCCGTGCCGGCCGCGATGGCGATGGCCCCGGCGGTCTGGGCCATGCCCTCGATGATCAGCACCCCCGGGAACACCGGCTCGCCGGGGAAGTGACCTTGGAAGATCGGCTCGTTGAAGCTCACGTTCTTGATGCCGACGGCCGAATTGTCGCCGTCGATAGCCACGATGCGGTCGATCATCAGGAAGGGGTAGCGATGCGGCAGATGCTGCAGGATCTCGCTGATATCCATGATGCCCAGTTCACTGGCCGATACCGCACTGGCCTCGTGCTTAGCGTCCACTTTCATCCCCTTTGGTCATCCGCCGCAGCAATGCGACTTCCTTCCACCACTGTCGCGCATCCTGGGCCGGCGACCCGCCAACACGAGCCCCCGCAGCGACATCCCGCGCGACGCCACTGCCCGCGAGGACAATTGCGCCTGTGCCGATCGTCAGGTGGCCGGCGGTCGACGCCCGCCCTCCCATCAGCACGGAATCTTCAACTACCGTTGATCCGGCCAGTCCGCAATGTGCTGCGATCAGGCAATATCGACCGATCCGGCAGTTGTGTCCAATCTGCACGAGATTGTCGATCTTGGTCCCCTCGCCAATCACCGTATCGCCAAGCGCGCCGCGGTCGATGGTCGAGTTCGCGCCGATCTCGACACCATCCTGGATGATCGCGCGGCCCAGTTGCGGGATCTTCCGGTTTTTACGGCCATGGTCCAGCCAGCCAAAACCCTCGGTGCCGATGCGGGCGCCAGAGTGGATGACGACATTGTTGCCGAGATAGGCGCACTCGATGCTCACATTGGCCCCGATCACCGCATTGCGGCCGATCGTGACGCCGCGCCCGATGACGCTGTTGGCACCGATCACCGTGTTGCGCCCAATCTCCACCCCATTGGCGAGAACGACGTTCTGCCCCAGCCGGACGCCCTCCTCGAGCATCGGCGCCGCCCCGGTCGGGTCCAGCATCCCCGTCACCACCCCGCGCGTGCCGAGAGGATAGAGGCGCTCCAGGAGATCAACGAACAGCTCGTGTGGTCGCGCGCTCGCTATGGCGACCGTACCTGGAGGCACCAGGTCGACAAGCTTGTCGTGCACCACCACAACGCCGGCACCGGTCTGCCGCAGCGCCTCGCCGTACTCGCGTCCGGCGGCGAGCGCCAGGTGCCCCGCATCGGCAAGATCGAGTTCGTCAGCCCCGGAGATGACGATGGCCCCAGCCCCGGAAACCTGCGGTCGCGGTTCGGGGAGCGTGGCCAGCAGCGCCTCGAGCGCAATCGGACCGGCAGACGTGTGGAAGCGAATATCGACCATGGCTGTCATTACACAACAGAAAGGCCGCGGAGCAACCGCGGCCTTCTGGATTTGGCGGGAAATCGCCCTGATGTAGCCGACTAGAGCAGCTGCTGGATGCTCAGCTGGAAAACCTGCGTCTTGTCTTCCGTCGCCTTGTTCAGAACATGGGCGAAGTCGCCACGCAGCGGCCCGAACGGGCTGTCCCAGATCACCGACACACCCACCGAAGCCTTCAGGTTGTCGTCGATGCTGCCCGGGTTGGCAACGAGATCCGTACCCTGGCCATCGATCAGCGCCGCGTCGGCCCAAACCGCACCACGCAAACCGTAGGTCTCCGGGATCACCGGGATCGGGAACTCGATCTCGGCCGAACCAAGGACATACGAGGTGTAGCCCAACGCCTCATTCGGTCCTGTACCCCCATCGGTCGCATACTTCGGACCGAGGGAACCTGACTGGAAGCCACGAACCAGCGTCGAGGACATCTTGAACGCCTCAAGCGGGCTGACCGCATCACCATCCAGCGAAGCCACAATACCAGCCTGACCGCGAACGCTACCGATAACGTTGGCGTCGGCCAGCAGCGGCATGAAGTAGCGCGCCTTGGCTTCCGACTTCACCAGGTTGAAGTCCCAGCCGATGTACTGCGTCGTCCACGAGGCGACGAGGCCTTCCGTCGGGTTCTTGGTGTTGTCGACGCCGGAGTAAGCCAGCGTGTAGCCAACCCAGGCCTTGTTGAACACCTTGCCATCAGCATCGCCCGGCAACTCGCCAGAGCCAAGCAAAACCTCGGAGAACGGCGAGTCCTCATCCTGGACGGTCTTGGTTTCCAAACCGGTGAACACCGAGAAGTTCACGTCGCGGGTCAACGGCACGCCAAGACGCACCTGGCCTCCCGTTGCCGTCGTACCGTACATGTAGCTGCTGCTCTCGGCATTGATGCGGTGATAAACGTCGAAACCGGCCGACATCTTGAGCCCCATGAAGCGCGGCTCGGTGAACGAAAAGTCGTAGCTCTGGCCAGACTGCGACGCGCTGAGCGACGCCTTCACATACTGGCCGCGACCAAGGAAGTTGCGCTCGGTCACCGAGACTTCGCCGAGCAGGCCCGAATCCGAGGCATAGCCCGCGGACAGGCCATACTCACCGGTCGACTGCTCGACCACCGCGACGTTCAGGATCACCTTGTCAGGCGCACTGCCCGGCGCGGTGTCGATGGTCACGGCGCTGAAGAACCCGAGATTCTCGATCGAGGTCTTGGCGCGCTGCACGATGGAGCGGTTGTAGGGGTCGCCTTCACCGAAATCCATCTCGCGACGGATCACGGCATCGCGGGTCTTGTCATTGCCGGTGATGTTGATGCGCTCGACATAGAGCCGCGCACCCTGATCGACGAGATAAGTCACGTTGAAAGTGGCGTTGGCCGCGTCGCGGTCGATGCGCGGACGCACATCGGCAAAGGCGAAGCCCTGCGATGTCGCTTCGAGCGCCATGTCTTCCTGGGTCCGCGACAGTTCGGCCAGCGAATAAGTCTCGCCGCGCTGCGTGCGGATCGTGCTTGCCAGCATCCCGGTATTGATCTCCGGGATCGAGCTCTCCACCGACACATCGCCGAACTGATAGCGCTGCCCCTCATCGATGGTGAAGTTGACGAAATAGGCGTTGCGCGCCGCGTCGTACTCACCGACCGCCGAGGTCACGACTGCGTCGGGATAGCCATGGTTCATATAGTAGAGTTCGATGAGGCCGCGATCGACGAGCAGCTGGTCCTCGTTGAAGGCGTCATCCCGGAACAGCCAGCTCAAGAGGCCGGTTTCCTTCGTGCGCAGCACCGACTTCAGCGTCCCGCTCGGGATCGAGTTGTTGCCGGTGAAATTGATCGCCGCGATGCCGGTGCGCTGGCCTTCGTTGATCACGAACACCACTCGGGTACGGCCATTGTCGGCATTCTCGACGCGGGTCGTGACCGACACACCTTCGAAGCCCTTGCCGTCATAGGCGAGACGGATCGTCTCGATGTCGGCGGCAATGCCGGCCTCGCTGTACACCCCGCTCTCGGCAGCATTGACCATGTCGAGCAGCGCGGCGTCCGAGAACGCCTGGTTCCCCTCGAACAGCACGGCCGCAATCAGCCGCTGCGATTGGGCCTGTGCTTCTGCGACCCCCAGCACCGGGAGCCCCGCACCAACCATGGGGGTGCCCAGTGTCAGCGCCAGCGCCAAGAAAACACCGCGCAGCAGCTTGTTCGGGTTCGTCATGTTTTTCGTTGCCTCGTACGACCTACGACAGGGGAATCGCCAACGCGGCCCTTCCCCCAGCTAACTCCAGTGTCAGCTTTTACTGTTTTTTTAACCACAGACAAGCCGCAGCCTGTCATTGGGTTAGCGAAAGCTTGGCCTGCGTGCATTCGTGCAACACCTGGAAAACCAAGGTTATCCAAGGGTTAACACGCCCACTGCCCAAGGCGACCCGGCAACGGGCACCTGGCCGGTATCGCCTCACGACAACGACCGCAGGTAGCTCAGTATCGTGTCGTTGAACAGCGTGAACAGCATCAGCGTCAGCACCACGCTTAGCCCGATTCTGTAGCCGATCTCCTGCATTCTCTGGCTCATCGGCCGGCCACGGACCGCCTCGTACAGATAGAACATCAAATGCCCACCATCGAGCACGGGAATCGGCAACAGGTTGAAAATGCCGATGTTTAGCGACAGCAGTGCCACCAGCCCGATCAGGTCGAACGGGTTCTCCCGCGCCACCTGCTCGGAAACCTGGGCCACCTTCACCGGGCCACCAAGCTGCTCCATGTCGCCGCGGCCAACGAAGAAGTCGCCGATGAAGGCCGCCGTCCTGTCGACGATGAATCGCATCTCCTCGAGCGTCGCGCCCACGGCTTCCACCGGGTTGGGTCGCCAGGTGAAGATATCTTCCTCCTGGATGTCGTTGCTCAGCCCCAGACGGCCGACCCGATAGGTCCGGCCGCGCGCATCGGTCTCCACGACGCGCCGCGGCACAGCCTGCAACTCGCGGATCGCTCCATCGCGCTCGATCACCATCGTCACCGTCCGCTCGGGCGCCGTGGCGACGAACCGGCTGACATCTGCAAAGCCGTGCACGGTGAAGCCGTCGATCCGGAGGATTCGGTCTCCCGGCATCAGGCCGGCCGCGGCAGCAGGCGTGTCCGCAACGACCTGCTGGACGACAGGGGGAGAGTAGTACCGATCCGTCGTCACCAGCGTCGCATACAGAATCACGAAGGTCAGGATCAGGTTGGCGATCGGCCCCGCCGCCACCACGGCAATGCGCTGCCACACCGACTTGTTGACGAACAGTTGCCGGGCGAGTTCCGGATCGGCACTGGCGATCACCGCGTCGTCCGGCATGCTAGCCGGGTTCATGTCACCCACAAATCGGACATAGCCGCCCAGCGGGATCGCCGACAGGCGCCAGCGCGTTCCCGCCTTGTCGTTGAACCCCCAAAGTTCCGGTCCGAAGCCGATCGAGAAGGTGTGGATGGCGATGCCGTTCCAGCGCGCCACCAGGTAGTGGCCCATCTCGTGCACGAACACGATCACCGTCAGCACCACGAGGAAGGGCAAAACCAGGTAGATGAAGTCCATCTCGACAGTCCTACTGAGGAACAGGGGCTTGCGCCGGTGCCATGAACGCGGCTCTAGGCGCCGATTGCGGTGTTATGTGGGCTGCGGCGTTCTCACCAGAACAGCACATTGGCAGCTACGGCGCCGGTACCGCCATGGAGCAGTCCCAACCCGCAGATGAACAGCGCGCCGAACGTCAGGCTGTCCAGCCGGTCCATCAGCCCGCCATGCCCGGGAATGATGTCGCCCGAATCCTTCACCCGGAATCGCCGCTTGATCGCGCTCTCGCTGAGGTCGCCCACCTGCCCCAGCACGCTGGTCGTTGCGGCAATGGCGAGCCCGATCCACCACGGAGATTGCGGCACCACCAGCAGCCACACCACCAGCCCGGCCAGAGTGCCCAAAGCCAGTCCGCCAACTGCGCCCGACCAGGTCTTGGAGGGCGAAATATCGGGCGCCAGCTTTTCGCCCCCGACCTGCCGGCCGGTGAAATACGCGCCGGTATCGGTCGCCCACACCACGGTGCCGAGAAACACCCCGGCCCACAGTCCGCTGTCGAAGCTCCCCGGCACGTGCCAGGTTGCGTCGCCCCTGATCGTCAGCACCGCCACGATCACGAGGCCATAGAACACCACACCCGCCACCCGCCAGCTTCGGCTGATCGACCCGTCCAGCGTCGCGGTCACCGCCGCAATCGCCAGCACCGCGAGACTGCCCGCAACGCCCAGCAAAGGATGGATCAACGCCGCAAGTGCCAGCAGCGCGATCAGCGCCATGCCGACCTTCGACAACGGACGCAATGTGACCATCCGGTCCCATTCGCGATAGCAACCGGCAAACACCGCGCCAACCAGCGCCGCAAATACATAGGAACCGAAGTAGAGGCCGGCCACCGCCATTGCCAGCAACACCGCTGCCGAGATCAGCCGCGGACCGAGATCAGTCCAGGATCGGCGCGCCAGCGGATCGAAACGGGGACGTGGCGCCGGCTGCTCTGTCACGTCGGACTCGCCTCCGTACCGCCGAACCGGCGCTGCCGGGCGGAATAGTCCTCGAGCGCCTTGACCAGCGTTGCCTCGTCGAAGTCCGGCCAATGTTCCTTGACGAAGACCAGTTCCGAATAGGCGCCCTGCCAGATCAGGAAATTCGATATCCGCTGTTCGCCGCTGGTGCGGATGATCACATCGGGGTCGGGAATGCCGTGGGTATAAAGCGCGGTCGCCACCGTCTCTTCGGTGATGTCCTCGGGCCGGATCGAGCCGTCCGCCACCGCGCGGGCAATCCGGCGGGTCGCCTCGGCGATCTCGGCCTTGCCGCCATAGTTGAACGCCACGATGAGTTCGAGCCCGGTATTGCCCGCCGTGCGCGTCTCGACATCATTGATGATGCGCTTCAGTCCATCATCCAGCCCGTCACGGCCGCCGATGATCCGCACCCGCACATTGTTGCGCATCAGCGTCGCCAGGTCCGACGCCACGAAGCGATGCAGCAGCCCGAAGATGAAGTTCACCTCGGCCGGTGGCCGCCGCCAGTTCTCGGATGAGAAGCTGAACACCGTCAGGTGCGCGATACCCAGCTTGATCGCGCTCGCCACCACGCGGCGCAGCGCCTTGACACCCTCGACATGGCCTTCGGTCCGCACCTTGCCACGCGACGTCGCCCAGCGGCCATTGCCGTCCATGATCACCGCGACATGCGCCGGAATCTTCAGGCCGGGCTTGAGCCCCGGCAGGTCGGCTGTGGCAGTGTCCACGGACATATGTGCCCTCCCGGGCAACTGCAGGTCCCAAAACTAGGGCATAGTCTAGACCTGCATGATTTCCTGTTCCTTGACAGCCAGAACCTTGTCGACATCGGCAACGGCTGCGTCGGTCGCCGCCTGCACCAGTTCACCCTGCTTGCGGCTGTCGTCCTGGCTGAGGTCGCCGTCCTTCTCGAGCTTCTTCAGCAGGTCCATGCCGTCACGCCGGATGTGGCGGATGGCAACGCGGGCCTGCTCGGCATAGTTGTGCGCAACTTTGGTCAACTCGCGGCGACGCTCTTCGTTCAACTCCGGCAGCGGCACGCGGATCACCGTGCCCTCGGCGGCGGGGTTGAGTCCGAGCCCGGAATTGCGGATGGCTTTCTCCACAGCCCCTGCCAGCGTCCGGTCCCACACTTGCACGCTCAGCATCCGGGCCTCGGGCACCGTCACGGTGGCAACCTGGTTGAGCGGCATCTTGCCGCCATACGCTTCCACCGTCACCGGCTCGAGCAGGCTGGCACTGGCGCGACCGGTCCTGAGGCCGGCAAGTTCATCCTTGAGGGACGCCACCGTCTTCTGCATGCGCTCTTTCAGCGCATCGAGGGAAAAGCTCTCGGCCATGGTCTGCTCCAGTCTTCTTGGCGTCAACCGACGCGTGTACTTCTGACCCGCCCGGACAGCACACCCAGCAGGCCTTCTTTGTCATCGAGCGCGTAGACAATTATCGGCAAGCCGTTGTCGCGGGCAAGGGCGAACGCCGCTGTGTCCATGACGCGCAGGTCCTGCGCAATCACCTCTTCATGGCTGATCGTCTCATAGCGCTGCGCACGCGGATTCTTCTTGGGGTCTTCCGAATAGACGCCGTCGACCTTGGTGCCCTTCAGCAGCACGTCACAGCGCAGCTCGATGGCCTTCAGCGCCGCTGCAGTGTCTGTGGTGAAGAACGGGCTGCCCGTGCCTCCGGCGCAGATCACCACATTGCCCTCGTCGAGCGCATGGTTGGCGTCGCGCGCGGTGAACGTGTCGGCCACCGTCTCCATCGGCACGTTCGAGTAGACCTTGACCTTGCAGCCCTTGCGCTCGATCGCATCGCCCAGCGCCAGCGAGTTGATCACCGTACCGAGCATGCCCATCACGTCGCCGGTCACCCGGTTGGCGCCCTTGGCCGCCACCGCCATGCCGCGGAAGATGTTGCCCGCCCCGATCACGACCGCCACCTGCACGCCCGAGCGCGCCACTACGGCGATCTGCTCGGCCATCGAGTCGAGAAATTCGGGTTCGATACCGAAGGATTGGTCGCCCGCCAGCACCTCGCCGGACACTTTGAGCAGAATCCGTCTGTAGGCGGACGTGGCCATCGGCACACCCCTCTTTTGGCGTCAAAACGGGCCGAATCTGTCCGGCCCGCGAGAGGTTATTGCATATTCGGACGGGCCGTTGACCAGCCCGCCCGCAACATTTGACCGCGATCAGTTGACGCCGGCAGCGGCGGCAACTTCGGCGGCGAAGTCGGTGACTTCCTTCTCGATGCCTTCGCCGAGGCCATAGCGCACGAAGCCAGTGACGGTGATCGGGGCGCCAGCGTCCTTTTCGGCGGCCTTGACCACGTCACCCACCTTGTTCTCGCCGTCGATGACGAAAACCTGCGCGAGCAGCGTCACTTCCTCGTAGAACTTGCGAACGCGGCCATCGACCATCTTCTCGATGATCTCGGCCGGCTTGCCGCTTTCCTTGGCCTGCTCGGTGAAGATCGCACGCTCGCGCGCCACCACTTCCGGATCGATGTCGGCAGGCGATACCGACAGCGGGTTGGTGTTGGCGATATGCATGGCGATCTGCTTGCCGAGGTTGGCGAGCACGGTCTTGTCGCCGGTCGACTGCAGGGCCACGATCACGCCAAGACGGCCAAGGCCGGGCTTGACCGAGTTGTGCACATACGAGCCGATCACGCCGTCGCTGACGCTCAGCACCTTGGTCCGGCGCAGGTTCATGTTCTCGCCGATGGTGGCGATCGCATCGGTCAGTTCTGCCGACACCGAGCGACCGGTGCCCGGATAGGGCATCTCGCTCAGCGTGCCCACATCGCCGCCGGCATCGAGGCCAAGCGTCGCGATGTTGCTGACGATCGACTGGAACTGCTCGTTGCGTGCCACGAAGTCGGTCTCGGAGTTCACCTCGACGATGGCGCCGCGGGTGCCTTCGATCGAAACGCCCACGAGGCCTTCGGCAGCGACGCGGCCGGCCTTCTTGGCGGCCTTGGCGAGGCCACGGGTGCGCAGCCAGTCAATGGCGGCTTCCATGTCGCCATTGGTCTCTGCCAACGCCTTTTTGCAGTCCATCATCCCCACGCCGGTCATGTCGCGGAGTTCTTTCACCTGCTGGGCAGTTACAGCCATTTGTTCTCACCTCTTCGCGGTCCGAATCCAATCAGACCGCGCCTAACGGGAAATCACGACAGGATGGCGACGCCACCCCCCAAAAACGGATCGGGACGACCCGAAGGCCGTTCCCGATCGACGTCCTGGTCCAGGCCTCAGGCCTGGTTTTCTTCGAGCGTGGGCTCTTCGGGAGCCTCTTCGGCGGCGCCGAGATCGGCACCGTGGCCGGCAGCCGAACGCGAGATACCGTCGAGGGCAGCACGCGAGATCAGGTTCGCGTAGAGCTCGAGCGCGCGGGCAGCGTCGTCATTGCCCGGGATCGGGAAATCCACCGTGTCGGGATCGCAGTTGGAGTCGACGATGGCGATCACCGGAATGCCAAGACGCTTGGCTTCCTTGATGGCGTTCGCTTCCTTGTTGGTGTCGATCACGAACAAGAGGTTCGGCAGGTTACCCATGTCCTTGATGCCGCCGAGGTCGCGGTCCAGCCGCTCCTTCTCGCGCGACAGGAGCAGCAGCTCCTTCTTGGTCAGGCCGACCTGGCCTTCCGAAATGCCTTCGAGCTCACGCAGGCGGGCGATCGAGTTCGAGATCGTCTGCCAGTTGGTCAGCGTGCCGCCGAGCCAGCGCGAATTGACATAGTACTGGGCGCTCTGGCGCGCGGCCTCGGCCACCACCGGCGCGGCCTGGCGCTTGGTGCCCACGAGCAGCAGGCGGCCGCCCTCGGCAATGGTGTCCGAGATCAGCTGCAGCGCGCGCTGCAGAGCCGGAACGGTCTGCGTCAGGTCGAGAATGTGGATGTCGTTGCGCACGCCGAAAATGAAGCGTTCCATCTTCGGGTTCCAGCGGTGCTTCTGGTGGCCGAAGTGAACACCTGCCTCAAGCAGCTGACGCATGGAAAAATCGGGCAATGCCATTGAAATGGCTCCTTTCCGGTTCTTGCCTCTGCAAGGCTCGTAGCGGGGTCACCGCCACCGGATGGAGCAGCTGATCAGATCAGCGGGTCCGCCCTGCATGTGAATTACGCCCGGTCATCCGGCCGCGCCGCGCATATAGGGGGTTTTCGGGTGTTAGGCAAGGCACCGGTTCAGTCGGCCGGCCCCTTGGTCAGGCCATCGACTCCCATCTGCGCATAGAGATCGAGGAATCGTTCGCTCACATCCCCGGAAACCTGCATCATCGCTGATGTTGCTTCGGCAATGCGCTTGGCAGCAATTCGCTCGATAAAGGCCCTGCCCGCTTCCGTCAGCGTCACCTTTTTTGCTCGGCGATCCTCAGCTCTCTCGACCCGGTCGACCAGCCCCCGCTTGACCAGACCACTGATCAGCCGGCTCGCGGCGGGGAGCGGCAGGTCCAGCTCCGCGCCAAGGGCACCGATCGTCATTGCGCCCCGGATGTCGCAAAGGTGCAGCGCAGCCAGCTCCGCAAGGCTCATGTTGTCGTCGCGCAGCGCGCGCGCCATGGACGCCATAAGCTCCGCGAACATCCTTCGCATGTAGCCTTCGAGCGGGCTGTCGATGGTCGCAACCGGACTGGCGGTTTGTTGTATATTCGCAACCATTGCGTTCTCGCAATAATTCTGAACGAACAATAACCGCGTCGATCAGATCGGGTTCAGGCAGGCCGATGCATCTACGTCGACATCAACGCGGCACGCCGCCGCTCATCATGGAGACTATACAATGCTCAAGCCTGTTGTAACCGGTATCATCGTTCTTGCACTCGCATCGACCGGTTCCCTCGCCGGGACCCTCACTCTGAGTGGTGGCGGCGGCAAGGGGCCATCGATCCAGTCGCCCGACACCGACAACGACACCCCCACTTCGTTCGACGACTTCTACGACCCCGTTACCGATCTTGGATTGGGATCGGGCGACCTCATCGGCCGTACACCGAAGATCGACCTTGCCGGCGCCAGCCAGACCCGGGCCCCGAACAAGAAGTTCGATATCGACTACGCTCCTCCCGCCGAAGGCACTCTTACGGGCGCGGCCGATGTGGATCTTGCTGCGATTTCATTGACCTGCGCCGTCGACGGTACACCGGCCGAGTTTCCCAACGATATCCTGATCGCCAATACCGGGCTCGTCGAGATCCCTGCGAGGACGCGGATCGTTTGGCGGATCGAGTCTCCGCGCGTCGGCGGGACGGCCGTCCTGGCAAAGGCGCTCAAGCCTGGAAAGTTCACTCGCGCCAACGACGTCCTGCGCAACGGAATTGAGGCGGGCACCCCGTGCACCGTAATGACTCCGGGCAGCTGAACCAGACTGGCCGCCGCTCGCAAGAGTGGCGGCCGATAGCTCATCAGCTCAGCCGAACGTCCACCACACCCTCCAGCGCCTTCACCGCCCCGGCCAGCTCCGGCGTCAACCGGTAACCGCCGGGTAACTCGATCTCATAGAGCCGCGTCGCCCGTTCGCGCGCCACCACGAACACCACCTTGCCGTCGCCACTGTCCTTGAGCTGCGAGCGGATCGGGGCAAGGCAGCGGTCCGACTCCGCCTCGATGGTTAACCGCCTGCCAGCCTTTGCGGCTGCTGCCTCGATCGGCTCGGCACTGCTGAGCCTGAGGCTGATGCCGTCCGGGCGCTCGTCGGCCTCGACATTGACGATCACCGACTTGCCCGGCTGCAGAACTGCGGAGAACTGCGTGATCTGCTCGGAGAACGCGATCAATTCAAACCCGCCGCTCGCATCCGACAGCGTCAGGATTGCCATCGGCGTGCCCTTTTTGGTCCGCCGATCGTTACGTGTGCCAATCGTGCCGGCGAGCCGGCCTGCCCGCGCTCCGTCTTCCTTCACCGCCCGCTCGAACTGGCTCCACGGCGTCACGCGCAGCCGCTCGAACAGCTCGGAATACTGGTCCAGCGGATGGCCGCTTAGATGGAACCCGATCGCCCCGTGCTCGCGAGACAACCGCTCAGCCGGCAGCCAGTTCGCAATACCCTGGGGCAGCGCAATCGACTCCGCCTTGTCGGCCGCGAACATGTCGACGATCCCGTCCGCGGCATTGGCATTGGTGCGCTGCGCCACGGCGACGATCGAGTCGATCGCCGCAAACGCCTGCTCGCGCCGCGGCGCCAGCTGGTCGAACGCCCCGGCATTGACCAGCGCCTCGAGCGTCCGCCGGTTGATGATCCGCGGATCCACGCGCGCCGCAAAATCCCCGAGGTCCGCAAACGGCTTGTCGCCGCGCCTCTCCACGATGTGCTCGGCCACCGCCTGCCCCACGCCCTTCACCGCGCCGATGGCGTAAAACACCTTGCCATCCCGCGTGTCGAACACGTCCAGCGAGCGATTGACGCAGGGCGGCACGATCTCGATCCCGTGCCGCTTGGCGTCCTGGCGGAACTCGTTGAGCTTGTCAGTGTTGCCCATGTCGAGCGTCATGGTCGCAGCGAAAAACGCGTGCGGATAATGCGCCTTCAAATAGGCCGTCTGGTAGCTCACCAGCGCATAGGTCGCCGCATGGCTCTTGTTGAAGCCGTAATTGGCGAATTTCGCCAGCAGGTCGAAGATCGTGTCCGCCAGCCCCTCGCTCAGCCCATAGCGGAGGCAGCCTTCGCGGAAGCGCACCCGTTGCGCGTCCATCTCCGCCTTGATCTTCTTGCCCATGGCACGGCGCAACAGGTCGGCCTCGCCCAGCGAGTACCCGGACAGGATCTGCGCAATCTGCATCACCTGCTCCTGGTAGACGATGATGCCATAGGTCTCGTCGAGCACGCTCTTCAGCGCCTCGTGCGGGTACTCGATGTCCTCGTCGCCGCGCTTTCGCGCATTGAACAACGGGATGTTCTCCATCGGACCAGGCCGATAGAGCGCCACCAGCGCGATGATGTCCTCGAAGCGGTCGGGCTTCATGTCGGTCAGCGCCCGCCGCATCCCGGCGCCTTCCACCTGGAACACCCCGGCCGTGTCGCCGACCGCATACAGCTTGTAGGTCTTCTCGTCGTCGATCGGGATGTCCTCGATCCGGAAGGTTCCGCCGTCGCGATTGATCAGGTCGACCGCCCGCTTGATCGTCGTCAGCGTCTTCAGCCCGAGGAAGTCGAACTTCACAAGGCCCGCCGCCTCGCTCCACTTCATGTTGTACTGGCTGACCGGCATGTCGGAACGCGGATCGCGATAGAGCGGCGCGAGTTCCGCCAGGGGCCGGTCGCCGATCACGATGCCCGCGGCATGGGTCGAGGCGTGGCGATAGAGACCCTCGAGCTTCTGTCCGACCGCCAGCAGTTGCGCGACCTGCTCGTCCTCCTCGCCCATCTGGCGGAGCTGGGGAATCTCCTTGAGCGTCCGCTCGATCGTCCAGGGATCGGTCGGATTGGCCGGCACCAGCTTGGCGATGCGATCGATCTGCCCATATGGCATCTGCATCACCCGGCCGACGTCGCGAAGCACCGCCCTCGCCTGCAGCGTTCCGAAGGTGATGATCTGCGCCACCTGCGCGTCACCATACTTCTGCTGCACGTAGCGGATGACCTCGCCCCGCCGGTCCTGGCAGAAGTCGATGTCGAAGTCCGGCATCGACACACGCTCGGGATTGAGGAAGCGTTCGAACAGCAGGTTGTAGCGGAGCGGATCGAGGTCGGTGATCGTGGTCGCATAGGCGACCAGCGACCCCGCGCCCGACCCGCGCCCTGGCCCCACCGGAATGCCCTGCTGCTTGGCCCACTGGATGAAGTCGGCAACGATCAGGAAATAGCCGGGATACTTCATCTTCGCGATGATCCCGAGCTCGAATTCCAGCCGCTCGCGATAGCGCTCCTCCGTCCAGCCCGGCGCGATGCCAGCCGTCCGGAACCGCTCCTCGAGGCCCTTCCGGGCCATCTCGCTCAGCGCCAGCGCCTCGGCCGTCACCGCCTCTTCCGGCGTCTGCTCGGGTGTCGCCGCAAAGGTCGGCAGCACCGGGTCGCGCTTCTTGGGCCGGTAGCCGACGCGCTGCGCAATCTCGACCGTCGACTCCAGTGCTTCCGGCAGATCCGCGAACAACGCCTGCATCTCGGAACGTGTCTTGTAGTAGTGCTGATCGCTCAGCTTGCGGCGCTCCGTCTGCGCCAGCACCGAGCCCGAGGCAATCGCCAAGAGCGCGTCATGCGCCTCGTAGTCTTCCGGCCCCGGATAGAACGGCTCGTTGGTCGCCACCAACGGCACCCCGCGCCGATAAGCCCAGTCGATCAGCTTGGCCTCGTTCAGCGCCTCCTGCGGGCGCCCGTGCCGCTGCAACTCGACATAGAAGCGGTCGCCGAACAGCTCCCGCAACCGCTCAAGCCGTGCCAGCGCCAGCCCATCCTGGTTGGCGGCCAGCATCGGGTCGATGGCGCCTTCCGGTCCACCCGAGAGACAGATCACGCCATCCAGACCGGCGTGGTCCAGCCAGTCGAGATGGGCCGTGACCTTGCCGTGTTCGCCTTCGAGATGCGCCCGGCTCACCAGCCGCGACAGGTTCTGGAAGCCAACTTGGGTCGAGGCGATCAGCACAACGCCGCCCTTGCCGAACTGGCCGCGGTCGTTGCCCCGATCCTGCCAGCGGTCCTCGCGACTCTCCAGCATCGAGAAGTCGAGCCCGAGCTCGACGCCAACGATCGGCTGGATGCCCTTCCCAGCCGCCTTTTCGGAGAACTCCAGGGCACCGAACAGATTGTTGGTGTCGGCTACGCCAAGCGCCGGCTGCGCGTCGGCCTTGGCGAGGTCGAGCAGCTTGCCGAGTTGCAGCGCCCCCTCGAGCAACGAGTAGGCGGAGTGCACATGCAGATGGATGAAGCCTGGACCAGCCATGCGTGTTCCCTATCCCGTGCCCCGCGCACAGACCAGCGGCACCGGGGCATTCGTCCACAGGCTCACACGAATCGCGCCGCGATATCCATCCAGGTCAGCGAGGCGAGCGAGAACCCGCAGATAGTGGTCAGTGCCAGAAGATCCTTGACGAAAGTGAGCATCATTGCCTCCTTGTTCGACTATTGTTCTTTTAATGTTCTCATTCGTTCCCGTCTAGCCACATTGGTGTAACCATGGCGAAATGGTTAATGCGCGCCCGGTCTGGAGCGGTTATGACCGCTGAAATTCGAGGCTGTGGAGAAGGCGCCAGACATGTCACAGACACTCAAAGCGGAGCGCTTCCGCGCCCTGCACCAGGGCCCGCTTTTCGTGCTTCCCAACCCCTGGGATGCCGGCAGCGCCCGCATACTGGCATCGATGGGGTTTGCCGCTCTGGCCACCACCAGCGCCGGGCTGGCTTTCGCCCTCGGCCGTCGCGATGCCGAATCGGCCGTCTCACGTGAGGAGGCTCTGGCAAACGCGTCCGAAATCATTGCCGCCACCGACCTGCCGGTCAGTGCCGACCTCGAGAACGGCTACGGCGATGCGCCCGAGGACACCGCCCTGACCATTCGCCGCGCTGCCGAAGCCGGCCTGGTCGGCGGCTCCATCGAGGACTGCACGGGCAATCCGGCGCAGCCGATCTACGAATTTGCCCACGCGGTCGACCGGGTGACCGCAGCGGCCGAAGCGGCGCATGCCCTCGATTTTCCGTTCACCTTCGTCGCGCGCGCCGAGAACTTCCTCCACGGCCGCCGCAATCTCGATGACACCATACGTCGGCTGCAAGCCTTCGAGGCTGCCGGCGCCGACGTGCTGTTCGCTCCCGGACTGCCCGACCTCGCCGCCATCCGCCTCGTCTGCGCCTCGGTGACCAAGCCGGTCAATGTCGTGCTCGGCGCCCGCAACACGCCCTATACTTTGGCCGACCTCGCTGAGGCAGGCGTCAGGCGCGTCTCCACCGGCAGCTCTTTCGCGCGTGCGGCGCTGGGCGGCATGATATCGGCTGCGACCGAGTTGCTCGGCCCGGGATCCGCGACCTATCTCGACCGTGCACCGTCCTCGGCGGAAATCTCGCCGATCATGCGCGGCACGGGCGACTAGGCGGTCAGCCGCGATCGTCCGCTGCGGGCGCAGCGTCCGCGGCACCCTGCGGCGGCGGAACATCGGTCGAGGGTTTGCACTCGATCAGCCACACATCATAGACGGCGTGGTCCACAGCGTTCAGTGCGGGGCTGTCGGCGAACATCCAGCCGGTAAAGATCCTGGTGATCGAGCCCTTCAGGCTCACCTGGTCGACCTCGACGAACACCGAGGTCCTCTGCGTCTCAGTCGGCGGGCGGGAGTAGCAAGCGCGCGGTGTGATCTGCAGCGCGCCGAACTGCACCGTCTCATCCACATAGACATCGAACTGCGTCACCCGCCCGGTGATCTTGTCCAGTCCGGTGAACCGCGCCACCGGATTGGCAATGGTCTGCGCCAGCGACGGCGTGGCAGTGGCCAGCGCCAAAGCAAGAGTGAGTACTGCCCTCAGGGCAAATCGGCTGCGAGTGGGCATGGCGGGCGCTGGCCCGGCCTATTCTGGCGACCAGGCATCATAGTCGCCCGTCACCCGCGGGCGTTCACCCTTGTTGAGCAGGCTGCCATCCGGACGATAGGCCAGCGACGTGCCGGTGAGGTTCGGCTGGTGCGGCTTCTGCCAGCTGCGCGGCGTGTAGGTTTCCTCGGTCGGCGGCACGTTGGTGCGGTAGTGCATCCAGCCGTGCCAGCCGGGCGGGATCGTGCTCGCCTCGGCGACGCCGCCGGCATAGACCACCATCCGGCGCTCAAAACCGTTTGGACCGGGCTTTTCGCCCTTCCTGGCGCGGTAGTAGCGATTGCCGGTCTCGTCCGAGCCGACATACTCGCCATGCCGCGCAATCCAGAACCTGGTGCCCCAGGTGTTGCCGCGCCACCAGGCGAAAATCTCGATCAGGAAGTCCTTCCAGCCGCCGCGTTCCATGCCGTCTCTATCCTCTATGAAGCGCACCGGAAGCTCGGTTCGCCCAAGGTTGCGCTCTAGCATGCCCTCCCGCTCCGGGCTAGTGGCCGACGGCGACGATAACCAGGCTGCACAGGGCCGATTGACTGTGACACTCCGGCGGGCCCACATCTCGTCCCTGACGCAGGAACAAGTACCGGTAAGTCACGATGAAAAGATTCCACGCCCTCGATGCTGCGCGCGGCATCCTGGCACTAGTTGTTGCGACCTTTCATTTCCCTTTCATCACACATCTGACCAACCTGGACCTGGTTCAGCACACCGATCTGTGGGTCGACATGTTCTTCGTTCTCAGCGGTTTCGTGATGACCCATGTCTATCTTGGGCGGGTCAATGATCGCGAAGACCTGCAGGACTTCCTTGTCCGCCGCTTCGGTCGCATCTACCCGCTGCATCTGTTCACATTGCTGGCGCTGCTGGCCATCCAGCTGGGTAACGTGACGTTTGCCGTCGCGTCTGGATGGGAGGCGCCCCCCATGACCGGCCCCTATGACCTAGCCGCATTGGTGCCGCAACTGCTCTTGCTCAACGCATTCAACCTGACCAGCGATCTGACCTGGAACATTCCGGCGTGGAGCATCGGAGCCGAGTTCTATACCTATCTCGTGTTTGGCGGCGCCATCTTCCTCGCCGGGCGTTGGCTGTCCTTGGCCTCGGCTGCGTTGGCCCTCGCGGCAGCGCTGGTCATCATCGCCTGCTCACCCTGTATCGGTGGCATCACCTCGGACTACGGCTTCTACCGCTGCCTTGTCGGGTTCTTCCTCGGCGTGCTCGGCTATCTTGCCTACCGGCGCCTGGACGGTCTTGCTGGCCTGACCCCTTGGCAGGTCACCACCCTGGAAGCAGGCGCTCTTGTTGGTGCGGTCATCTTTGTATGGCTGTGTCCGCTGGACTGGCCCGCGCTTTTCTCGCCACTGGCGTTCGTCGTGGTGGTCCTCGCCTTCTCCCGCGGCGACGGCTACCTCGGCCGCATCATGTCGTGGCCGTTTCTCCAGCACCTGGGCACGATCTCGTACTCGATATACCTGGTCCACGCGGTCGTAATCGACCTCGCCTATCCCGCGCTTGAGGCCATGATCGAGGCCGGGCTCGCCAGCTACCGCACGGGCCCCGAGGGCGATGATCTGCTCTGGTTGGGCAGCCGGCTCGCCGACGACATCGGCCTCTTGGTCTATCTTGCCGTCATCATCGTTGTCGCCACTGTGACCTACCGTCTGGTCGAACTGCCCGGACAGCGTCTCGTCAACCGGTGGTCACCCCGGCGTTCGACACCGCGCGCATCGATGGCGCAGCCGGCCACCTGAGCGGCCGATCCGCCGCTCGTCGCAGGACAGCGACACACCCTGGATAGTGCGCCTCGTCCGCCGCCCCCAACCGGTTGTGGCCACCTGCACTTCGAAAAAAACGTGCTTGACACTTCTGGCGCGAGAAAGCGCCTCTCGCCTGGCGCGAAAACCTCGACTTCAAGCACCGCGCGAGGTGGTCGCAAGAGTGGCGGAATCTCGCGGGCTTAGCGCCGAAACCGTCAGCGCCATGGCACCCTGATGCACGCGAAATTGACCATTGCGGCCGCCGAATCGCACTTCCGGCTTTTCCCCGCTATTCACATATGAGACACTGGATTTAGCCCGCAGAAGCAGGCAGTACCACTACCGGTTGTGTTTCGTGATCGAGGGGTGTGATTGACCGACTCGGCGAATAGGGCCAACCATTTTCGGGTTGCGTCGGGGCGGGTTGGCCGGTCCGGCGCGGCATCGCGGGTAGAGGCCGGCATCAGACCGGGACCGACCTGCAACGGGGCTCCTTGGGCAGCTGCGGCGGCCGGCTGGATACAGCGTCAACATAGAGGCAGAAGCCGTCATTGGCGGCTCGCGGGTATTTGTGCCCGCTGATTTGGGGATTGAATAGCGAATGCGGATCGAGCGGCGGTATACCAAGAGCAACGACAGCGCCTATGCGGGGATCGAGTTCCGCTCGGTCACGAGCGAGATCAAGAACCCCGACGGCTCCGTCGTGTTCCGGCTGGCAGACATCCAGGTCCCCTCGACCTGGTCGCAGGTTGCGTCCGACATCCTGGCACAGAAATACTTCCGCAAGGCCGGTGTCGCCAAGATCCTGAAGCGCGTCGAGGAAAACGACGTGCCGTCCTGGCTCTGGCGCTCGGTCCCCGACGAGAAGGCACTCGCCAAGCTCCCCGAATCCGAGCGCTACGGCTCCGAGACCGACAGCCGCCAGGTCTTCGAGCGGCTTGCCGGCACCTGGACCTACTGGGGCTGGAAAGGCAAGTATTTCGCGACCGAGGAAGACGCCCGCACCTTCTATGACGAGCTGTGCTACATGCTCGCCACCCAGCGCGTCGCGCCCAACTCGCCGCAGTGGTTCAACACGGGCCTCCACTGGGCCTATGGCATCGACGGCCCCGGCCAGGGGCATTTCTATGTCGACCCCTTCACCAAGAAGCTGATGAGCTCGAAGTCGGCTTACGAGCACCCGCAGCCGCATGCCTGCTTCATCCAGTCCGTCAGTGACGACCTCGTCAACGAGGGCGGCATCATGGATCTGTGGGTGCGCGAGGCGCGCCTGTTCAAATACGGTTCGGGCACCGGCTCCAACTTCTCCGCCCTTCGTGGCGAAGGCGAACGCCTCTCGGGCGGCGGCAAGTCGTCCGGCCTGATGAGCTTCCTCAAGATCGGCGATCGCGCAGCCGGCGCCATCAAGTCGGGCGGGACCACCCGCCGCGCCGCCAAGATGGTCGTGGTCGATATCGATCACCCCGATATCGAGGACTACATCAACTGGAAGGTGAAGGAGGAGCAAAAGGTCGCCGCCCTCGTCACCGGCTCCAAGGTCGTTTCCAAGCACCTCAAGGCCATCATGAAGGCGGCCGTGAACTGCGACGGTAATGGCGATGACTGCTTCGACGTGGCCAAGAACCCGGCGCTGAAGCGCGAAGTGCGCGCCGCCAAGAAGGCGCTCGTGCCCGAAAACTACATCGGCCGCGTCATCCAGTTCGCCCGCCAGGGCTATACCGACCTCGAATTCCCGGTCTACGACACCGATTGGGACAGCGAGGCCTATCTCACCGTCGCCGGCCAGAACTCCAACAACTCGGTCCGCGTCACCGACGATTTCCTCAAGGCCGTCGAGACCGATGGCACCTGGGATTTGAAGGCCCGCATCACCGGCAAGGTCACCAAGACGCTGAAGGCCCGCGACCTGTGGGAAGATATCGGCTACGCCGCCTGGGCCTCGGCCGATCCGGGGCTCCACTTCCACACCACCATCAACGAGTGGCACACCTCGCCCGAGGCCGGCCCGATCGTCGCCTCGAACCCGTGCTCGGAATACATGTTCCTCGACGACACGGCCTGCAACCTCGCCTCGGTGAACCTGCTGCCCTATCGCAACGCCGACTCGTCCTTTGACGTCGCCGGCTTCGAGCACACCTGCCGACTCTGGACCATCGTCCTCGAGATCTCGGTGATGATGGCGCAGTTCCCGTCCAAGGCCATTGCCGAGCGCAGCTTCCTCTACCGCACGCTGGGCATCGGCTACGCCAATATCGGCGGCCTCCTGATGACCTCCGGTATCCCCTATGACTCGGCCCAGGGCCGCGCCATTGCCGGCGCCATCACCGCGGTGATGACCGGCGTCTCGTATGCCACCTCCGCCGAAATGGCCGGCGAGCTCGGCGCCTTCGAGGATTACCCGCGCAACGCCCCGCACATGCTGCGCGTCATCCGCAACCATCGCCGCGCCGCCCATGGCCATGCCGATGGCTATGAGGGCCTCTCGATCAACCCGGTCGCGCTCGACCACGCCAATATCGGCGACGCCACCCTCTCGGCCCGCGCCAAGGCGACCTGGGACGAAGCCCTGGCGCTGGGCGAAAAGCACGGCTACCGCAACGCCCAGGTCTCGGTCATCGCCCCCACCGGCACCATCGGCCTCGTCATGGATTGCGACACCACCGGCATCGAGCCCGACTTCGCCCTGGTGAAGTTCAAGAAGCTCGCCGGCGGCGGCTACTTCAAGATCATCAACCGCGCCGTGCCGCCCGCGCTCCGCACCCTCGGCTATTCCGAGAGCCAGATCGCCGAGATCGAGGCCTATGCCGTCGGCCATGGCAACATGAACCAGGCCCCCGGCATCAACCCCTCGACGCTCCGTTCGAAGGGCTTCACCGACGACAAGATCGAGGCGATCAGCAAGGGCCTCGCCTCGGCCTTCGACATCAAGTTCGTCTTCAACCAGTGGACGCTCGGCGCCGATTTCCTCAAGTCGCTCGGCGTCACCGCCGAACAGCTCAACGACATGAGCTTCGATCTCCTCAGCTTCCTCGGCTTTTCGAAGAAGGACATCGAGGCGGCCAACCTGCATGTCTGCGGCACCATGACCCTCGAGGGCGCCCCTCATCTGAAGGCCGAGCACCTGCCGGTCTTCGACTGCGCCAATCCCTGCGGCAAGATCGGCAAGCGCTACCTCTCGGTCGAAAGCCACATCCTGATGATGGCCGCCGCGCAGCCCTTCATTTCGGGCGCCATCTCCAAGACCATCAACATGCCCAACGACGCCACCGTCGCCGATTGCAAGGACGCCTATATGCAGAGCTGGCGGCTGGCGCTGAAGGCCAACGCCCTCTATCGCGATGGTTCGAAGCTCAGCCAGCCGCTCAACGCCTCGCTCCTCGCCGATGAGGAAGACGAGGAGGACGAGGCCGTCGAGGCCGCGCTCGCCGCCAACCAGATGGCCCGCGTCCCGCAGGTCGCCGAAAAGATCGTCGAGAAGATCGTCGAGCGCGTCTCCCGCGAGCGCGAAAAGCTGCCGAACCGCCGCAAGGGCTACACCCAGAAGGCCAATGTCGGCGGCCACAAGGTGTACCTGCGCACCGGCGAGTTCGACGATGGGCGCCTGGGCGAAATCTTCATCGACATGCACAAGGAAGGCGCCGCCTTCCGCGCCATGATGAACAACTTCGCCATCTCCATCTCGCTCGGCCTGCAATATGGCGTGCCGCTCGATGAATATGTCGAGGCCTTCACCTTCACCCGCTTCGAGCCGGCCGGCATGGTCATGGGCAATGACCGGATCAAGAACGCCACCTCGATCCTCGACTACATCTTCCGCGAGCTGGCCGTGAGCTATCTCGACCGCGAGGATCTCGCCCACGTCCACGCCGACAGCCCGACGGCGCTTTCGAAGGCCGACGAAGGGGTCCGCCAGGCCCCTGCCCCGGTCCCGGCGCAAAACCTCGTGTCGCGCGGCATGACCCGTGGCAAGATGAAGGATCAGAACCTGATGCTGGTCTCGGGCGGCCTCACTGCTGCCCACAGCAATCCGGTCGGCGCCATGCAGACCTCAACCGTCACCGCCCTCAAGGCCGCGACGGCTCTGAAGACTGAGCCCAACCCCCACGTCCTCAACGCCGCCGAACTCCACCCCATCCCCACCCCGCCCCCGAGCCAGGACCTCGGCGTCTTGAGGTCACAGGCCCAGATGCAGGGCTACACGGGCGACCAGTGCTCGAACTGCAACTCGATGCGGATGAAGGTGAGTGGCCACTGCATGGTCTGCGAGGATTGCGGGACCACGACCGGGTGTAGTTGAGGGGTAGAGCCTCGTTACGGCTCATAGACGAAGCACACGAACCCGGGGCAACGCCCCGGGTTGGATTGCATCTCAGAACATAAGGTGAATCTCGTGGACAGCTTACCCTCGATTGGCCGCGACTACGTCAGCTCCGCAACGGAATATCTGCGAGAAAAAGGACTACTGATCGATGCGCCGTACGAGGTACCCTCGCTTGCGCCCCTCGTACGCCTGACTGCCGTTCCAACATCAGTTACCCCCGCAAGCTACTATCGAGTGCCGAATGAGAAGGTGTTCTGCCACTTATGTGGAGGTCACCGACACCATCTCGGGATGGTCGGTTCTTGTCCCGATGGGAGCGCTATCCTGTTTGGCTCCGCTTGTGCAAAGGAGTACTTCGGACCTGATATCTGGAAGAAGATGGAGACTACTCAAGAGCGAGCGATAGAGCGAGCCAACGAGGAGTTCCGAGGTCGGTGGATCAAGCGGGACATTGGAAGAGCCACGACGTGGCTTAGGACCAACCAAGCTGTGATACGCGCAGTAATCGCCGCCTGGACCGAGCTTTTCTACAGCCACAGGGACATGACGAAAGAGCTACTGGACGCCCTAGCCAAGAACCGAGGACGTCTGATCGAAACAAGACACGAGACCGCATCGTCCAGCGCAAGGGAAGCAGGCGTGTCTAGGCGTGGATTCTCGGTGAGCGAGATTGTTGTTAGTCTCCCCGCCTGGGAAGGCATCACAGCTATTGGACAAGTGGATTCACATTTGGCGGCGATCCGCCACCTATGCGACACCGTCGCGTCTGTTGATGAGCCAACAATTGAGGACTTCGCCCGATGGGACAACTATTTGTCCAGCAAGGTACGTGCGGGCGCAGCAAACGTAGATCATTTTCTTGAATTCAGCATCGCACTTCTTGCCGATGGCGTTCTAGAGGCATGTGGACGGTGGCTAGACCAAAGGAGAGCCGAGCGCCTTCGCGACCAAGACAACCTTCTGCCTCGCAACGCGGGCGATCTCCTTAGGCGCCGTGTTGGACACGGATACGAAATGCCGGTTAGCCGGTTATCGGAGGCGCTGCCGGATTTTTCCTTAGGACGGACCATTGGCCGAAACGCAGTGAAACTGTTGGTCGGCTAGACGCGGCCGCCCACATACCTGCTGCTGTCGCATCCTCGCGAACTTCACAACTCGCACTTTCAGTGTCAGCCCCCGGACTGAACCGATGCCAATGAAGCTGCATGATCACGTAAGGTCGACATTGCGAGCATTTGCATGCGCGCAACTTCAAGAAGCCGTTGTGGAAAGCGGAAATTTCCTGAAATGGGAGTCTGTTTGGGGACTGTCCAATATTGACAGCATGATCCCGAAAACGAAGGAATTGGGCGAATACGAGCAGATTTACATCGGTAGATCTCCACTATTTACCTTCATTTCAGAAAATATCGCAGACGAACTTCAGAATAGTTTCAAATTCTCGTCAAACGCAAATCCGATATATCTCCATAGCCTGCCTGGGTACGAAAACCTCGAATCCGTCGCGGATCGTCTAATTGCCGATTTTGCGGGCGCCTTACCTCGCCAGTACTTACTGACGCTCCCTATGCCAAGAGCTCTGCCCCCCCTTCTTGGAGACAGCTCATCATTCGCATTCGGCGATAGCATCCGTTTGGTAAGGACAGATCAGACGTTCGCACAACAGTTTGACATCGCCAACGATCATTCGGGCAGTCTTTCAAACCTGCTTTTGGGAAGGCCGGGTTGGCAAGAGGACGGTCAGGCCTTGCAGGTTTCTGTGTCAGGTTACGTTGGTGGTTGGTCCGATACGTTGCCAGTTCGCTCCGCGCTCTCGCAGGTTCGCTCTCTGCTTGGAATGCTGTCGACTAGCGGCTTCGAGGCTCGAGCGAACTACGTGAACAAGGGCAGCGTGGAGGTTGCTTACGTCCACGAGGGGCAAGGCGACGACAGATGGAGCCTTTGCAGGAGTACGCAACTAGACCACTCATTGTCTGTAGCGCTTGAGAGGTTTGGGCCCCTGCGATACTTCAAGTCCGCTTCACCTGATTCGCTCAAATTTGCCCTCAATTATGTAGCACCGGCGTTCGGTACGGGACCGTACGCGGCCAGGCTAAGATTGGCAGCAAAGTGGCTTTTCGACAGCTATCATTCCGACCCGTTGCAAGCCTTTGTTCAAACAATGGTTTGCATGGAGATATTGCTTGGCGAGAACAGTCGTGACGAGAGTATCGGCGGTGCATTGCGGAGCCGCGCCGCCTACTTGCTGGGTTCAACGCATGAGGACCGCCTGGAGATCGGCAGAACGGTTGAGGAGGCGTACGAGACACGCGGCAAAATTGTTCACACAGGCAAAGATGCGCTGAGTGTGCGTGAAGAAGATCGACTTTCCCAAGTTCAGACGCTTTGCAGGCGTATCATCCACAAGGAATTTGAACTTCTGGCCGCAGCCAAGGGTGCCAATGTCGGCAGCCGGTGAGGCCCCACACCCGACGCCCTTCGTTCGGTAAATCACTCCTAATTGCACCTAGCGAGCGCCAGATCCCTCGCTCGCCAGCCACTCCCGCATCCGCCCCGAAAGATCCGTCTGCACCACCGGCACCCCCGCCCCGATCAGCCCGCCCCAGATCGCGTCTGGCCGTTCCAGCGCCGCACTGTCGGTAAATCCCCCGCGCGCTCCCCGTCCAGCGTGCAGCACCCCATCCCGATGCCGGCCCGCTCGAAGCGCGCGCACCGCGTGGACGTCGGAGAGGCCGTCCCGTGCGAATTCGCAGACCACGACGCTAGAGCTCGCCTGCCCCCCGGAGGATGGTCTCCGGCCACAAGCATCGCTGTACCTGCACTTCTATTGTCTTGCCTCACCTCAGGCCGCACCCTAGTGTCTTCACCGGAGAACACTTCATGCGCAAAAATAACGTCCTGGTCGCCCGCCCGCTGTTATTGGCGATGCTGTGCGCCGCATTCGCCCTGCCGCTCGCCGCTCAGGCCGAGGTCAGGATTGTCTCGGGCCAGTCACTCTACCAGCAGCTCAAACCCGGCATGGGCAAAGCGGAAATCCAGGCGATCTGCGCCGCCATTCTCGAACGCGAGTTGAACTCGAAAGTGGCTATGCTCGATGCCGCACAGGTCTATCTACACGGCAAGATCATGGGCGTCGCCTGCGGCAAGGTCGATTACTATCGCGCCTATGCCCTCGCCCGCGACGCCGGTGACGACTTCATCGTCCGCGCCAACCTCAATTTCATCCGCGAGCGCGCCAATGGCGGCAACAGCAAAGCCATCGCCGCCCTCGCCAAGATCGAAAAGGAAGGGCAGTAAGCCCTGCCCGACGGCGTCAGAGCCCGAACCCCACCCCGGCCGACTCCCGCCAGTCACCAACGCCCCTGCCACGCCCCCGACGCCCCTCGTCCTGCAAATCGCTCCGAATTGCATCTGAGGGGCAGTAGCGAGTCGCGTCCCGGCCGGCAGGTCAAGCCATACGAGCCCACACGCTCCTCGGGCAGTCTCCGCCCATCGAACTCCGCCGTCGGTTCGACGCAGCCGAATGTCGGGCTCCAATGCCCGCCCGCAAACGCCTCAGGTCGCCGGCCCCGGCGGCGGCGCGTCCTGCAATTGTCCGCGTGTCCTCAGCAGATGCGCCACCGCGAGGCACAGCAGCGCCCATGCGCCGCCCAGCGACCAGCCGGCCAGCACGTCCGTCGGATAGTGGACGCCGAAATACACCCGGCTGACCCCGATCAGCACCGTCAGCAACACCGCGCCGCCCAGGTACAGCAGCCTGGCCGGCCACGTCCGCGCCCGTTCCGCCAGCAGCGCGCCGATGGTGAGGTAAACGACGGCCGACACGGTGGCGTGCCCGCTCGGAAAGCTGGCCGTGAACACATGCACGGTGTCGAACAGTTCTGGGCGCGGCCGGTCGAACAACGCCTTGAGCCCGGTGCTGAGGATCGTGCCCCCCACAACGCTGAGCGCGACCAGCAGGCCGGTCCGCCCAGCGCCGGTCAGCAACAGGTGCAGCACCACGCCCACCGTGAGAATGCCCAGCACCGAGAAGCTGCCGAGCGCGGTGATGTCGCGCACCGCCTCGGCCAGCCAGGCCGGGCCCGGCGCAACATCTGGAGCCGCCGGGTCGCGGAACATCATCACCACGGCCTGGTCGAACGCCGCCGTGTCGCCGTCGGTCACCTGCTCGGCGAGGACGCCAAACCCGGCCAGCAACGCGGCGACAACGCCAAATCCCACATAGACTCGGCTCTCGTTTGCCCGCACTTGCGTCCCCGCTGTTCCCACTTTTCGGTCGAGCCTCCTAGCAGGAGATTGTTGCCCGCGCGACCCGTCTCGCCCGCTGCCCGTCGCCGCACCCAGCGCACATCGTTGCCGGTCAAAGCGCCGCTCCGGGGCCTCGTGCCAATCCTGGACAAACGAGGGGGCTTGAACTTTTCCACGGTTCAGGCATTTAGGGGGCGCGGCGCCGGGCCCCTCTGGCGAGGATGACACTTGTCCTCGCGATGTCGGAGCTGCTCCAAATTCCATGGAGAAAGGTCCGGCGATGGATTCGCTGCTTGGCGCCCTGATGGGCGATTTCCTCGGTACACCCGTTTACTTCTGGGTCGCGTTCATCACGGTCGTGATCGCGCTGCTTGTTTTCGATCTTGGCATCCTGCATCGCGATGAACACGAGATCGGCGCCAAGGAGAGCCTGACGCTCTACGGCTTCTACGTCGCCATCGCCATAGCCTTCGGCGGCTGGGTCTGGTGGCAGCGCGGCGCCGAGGCCGGGCTTGAGTTCTACACCGGCTATCTGATCGAACAGTCCCTCGCGATGGACAACATGTTCGTCATCGCCACCATTTTCGGCTTCCTCGCCATTCCGCGGCTCTATCAGCACCGTGTGCTGTTCTGGGGCATCCTGGGCGTCATCGCCTTCCGCGCCATCCTCATCGGCCTCGGTGCCGCGCTGGTCTACCAGTTCAGCTGGATCCTGTTCCTGTTCGGCGCCTTCCTGGTGTTCACCGGCATCCGCATGTTCCGGCACCAGGACGACGAGCCGGACATCGAGCACAACCCGGTCTACAGCTTCCTCACCAAGCGCTTCCGCATCACCAAGCAGTTGCATGGCCGGGCCTTCACTGTGAAGGCACCGGACCCGAAAACCGGCAAGCTGGTCACCTGGCTCACCCCGCTGGCCGTGGCGCTGGTGATGGTGGAAACCGTCGACCTGATCTTTGCAGTCGACTCGGTGCCCGCCGTGTTCGCGGTGACGCAGGACACCTTCATCGTCTACACCTCCAACATCTTCGCCATCCTCGGCCTCCGCGCCCTCTACTTCGCGCTCGCCGCCGCGATGAACCGGTTCCGCTACCTGCAGACCTCGCTGGCCATCATCCTGGTTCTGGTGGGCATCAAGATCTTCCTCGTGCCCATGGGCATCAAGATCGACACCCTGCTCAGCCTGCTGGTCACCCTCTCCATCCTCGCCGGCGGCGTCATCTTCTCGCTGTGGAAGACACGGAACGAAGGCGATATCGGCGCCGAACAGAACCCCAAGACCGGCCAGCTCGAGCCCTGACCAACCCGCCCCGCCCTGGCCGGCCGCACCGTCGGCCAGGGGATTTCCGGGCGCGCGAAAACGTAAGACTGCGCGTGATGGATCAGGCCGATTTTGCACATTTCGTGGCCCGATCGCCTGATCTCCCCCGTATTCGCCTCCGTTTGATTTGTACCCTGACAACAAGTCGGGCCAAATCGGAGGAACCAGATGTCACTTCTCAAAGCAGCAGCACTGTCGCTAGCTCTCACCATCGGCGCCAGCACAGCGATCACCACCGTCCAGGCCGCCAATATTGTTGAAACCGCCGACTCCGTCGGCACCTTCAAGACGCTCCTGGCTGCCGCCACCGCCGCCGGTCTCGCCGGCGCCCTCAGCGACACCCAGAACATCACCGTGTTCGCCCCCACCGACGACGCCTTCGCCGCCCTGCCCGCCGGCACGGTCGAAAACCTGCTCAAGCCCGAGAACAAGGATCAGCTGGTCGCGATCCTCACCATGCACGTGCTGCCGCGCGAACTGGCGTCCAACCAGCTGCTGAACAAGCCCTTCCACGTCAAGACGCTCAACTCCGCCGAGCGCCTGACCATCAGTGCAACGCACTCGGGCGTCACCGTGGCGGGCTCCAACACGGCCAATGTCGTCCAGGCCGATGTGCGTGCCGACAACGGCATCATTCACGTGATCGACGCGGTCCTTCTTCCGTGACCCGTCGCGTGTCGCGGCGCTTCCGAGCTGCCGCGACACACCCCGCATCTTTGTGTGTTCAGCACAACTAGACTGAACGGCCTACGATAATCTCGACCTCGATCAAGTCGCCCACCGTCACCGCCAGTTGCCGCCGCACCGCGTCCTTCAGCGGCAGCAGATAGGTCCCGTCCTTGGGAAACAGCGATGTCGCAAAACGGACGTCGCCGATTGCCGCCTTTACCGGAATGGCGCCCCAACCATAGCTGGCGGCCCGCTTCACCGCCGCAATCTCCGCCGCCGCCTCCAGCGGAATCCGCGCATAGATGAATGGCGCCGGCCCGCGCCACTCGATCACTTCGGCGGCAAAGCCCAGCTCCAGCATTTCCGCCTCAGATTTCATGCAGGGTGCGCGAGATCGGCGGCCCGATGCTGAAATCGGAGAACACCACTTCGAAACCGGCACGTTCGGGCGAACAGCACATCACCCCGACCTCGATGCTCGCACTCTTGGGCAGATAGGCCAGCCGCACCGCCTTCCAGCCGCCGTCGGCCTGGTCGAGATACTGGATGCGGATCGCCTCGCCGTGCCGCGTCAGCCGCAACCGAAGCCGCCCGCCCTCCGCCCGCACCGGCATCTGCGACCAGTCCGAGTGGTCGTTGGTCACCACCACCGAGAACTGCATGGCGCCATCTGCGAACTCGATCCCGGCTTTGATCCAGTGTGTCTCGCTCAGCCGCACCATCAACCCGGCCTGGTCGTACAGCGTCTCGAACTTGCCGGTGATCGTCACCTCGGCGGAAAAGTCCCCCACAACCGGCCGCGACAGGAAGTGCCCGTTGTCGCGCCAGAAGCCATAGAAAGTGCCGCGCCAGAAATCCGTGCCATTGCCGGTCACGACGCGCAGCCCCTCGGCCACCGTCTCAACCACGGGTGGCGGGTTAAACCATGACAGATCATTGAACTGCGACACGTCCACCGGTCTCCCCTATAGCCCGATGGAGCATCTCACAGCCGCCCGCGTGCTACCAGTTCGCGATCCGCCCATCCGCCAGCACCGACTCCAGCGCCGGGATCACTTCGGGCGCGAACGGATATTTCGCTGCGGCCTTCTCATCGATCTCGATGCCCAGTCCCGGCGCCTCCGGCACCTCCCAGCTGCCATTGGTCAGCTTCAGCGGATAGAGCGAGCAGATCTCCTCGAAATGCGGCACGATCCCCACCGCCTCTTCCTGGATGACGAAGTTTGTCGTCGCCACATCGAAGTTCAGCGCAACGGCACCGGCCACCGGCCCCATTGGGTTGTGCGGACATACCCCCATATGCGCCGCCTCGGCAATCGCCGCGATCTTCCGCCCGCCGGTAAAGCCCATGCAATGCGCCAGGTCCGGCTGGATATAGGCCACCGCTCGCGTCTGCGCGACCTCCATGAACTCGCGCGGCGTGAACAGCCGCTCCCCCGTCGCCAGCGGGCAATCCACCCGCCGCGCAATGTCGGCCATCCCGGCCGTGTCGTCGGGCTGGATGACTTCCTCGCAGAACAGCGGCTTGATCGGCTCGATCGCCTTTATGTAGGCAATCGCCGCGTCCAGCGAGTCCGGGCGCCCATGGAAGTCGGTCATGATGTCGACGCCGTCGCCCACCCGCTCGCGCACCGCAGCTGCCAGCTTCTCGACATGACGCACTGCCGGCAACGGTGCGTCATACCCGGTATAGGGCACGAACCCGAGCTTGATGGCATTGTAGCCCATCTCCACCGTCTGCTGTACCGCATCGCAGAAGGCGCTGATGTCGGTGTTCGGCACCCGCTTGGATGAACTGCCGCGCATCAGGTGGGTATAGACGCGCACGCTGTCGCGCACCTTGCCACCCAGCAACTGCCACACCGGCACACCCAAGGCTTTGCCCTTGATGTCCCACAGCGCCTGTTCGATCCCCGACACGGCGGTGAGGCCAATCGAGCCCAGTGGCCAGAAGCTGAACCGGGTCATGGCGTTGACCAGATGCTCGATCCGCATGGGGTCCTGCCCCACCACAAATGGCTCCAGGTCCTCGATCGTGCCGGTCACGGCGCGCGTCTTCCACTCCAGCGTCGCCTCGCCCCAGCCCCACAGCCCCGGCTGGTCCGTCAGCACCTTCACGAAGATCCAGTTGCGATGCACTGCGTTGACGATAACGGTTTCGATGCCGGTGATCTTCATCGTCCTGCCTCCCAGGCAAGTTTGTCTGCGGGCGCTCTGGCCCAGTTTTCCAGGCGCAGCCGCACGCGCGGCCGCGCCATTTGCCCCTATGCCAGCTGGATCTCGTTGGCCGCGAGATAGTCCCGGTTCATCTCGATCCCGAGCCCCGGCACCTTCGGCACCTTCAGCGTCCCGTTCGAGTTGTCGAGCGGGGTGTGCATCAGCTCGTTATAACCGCTGAGGTCCCATCGTGACGTCTCGAGCCGGTAGAAGTTCGGCACCGTCATCATCACGTGCGCACCCGCCAAAACGTTGATCGGCCCGCCCGCGTCGTGCGGCGAAATCGGCACGTAGTGCGCCTCGGCGAGGATCGCGATCTTCTTCATCTCGCTGATGCCGCCGGTCCAGGTGACATCCGGCATGATGTAGTCGGCGAGATTGTTCTCGACGATGGGCGCGAAATCCCACTTGGTGTGCGCCCGCTCACCCACCGAAATCGCCGCGCTCACCTTCTCGCGCACCTGCTTGAGCGCGCCATAGCTCTCTGGGGGCACCGGCTCCTCGAACCAGTCGATCTTGCCTGCCTCTTCCAGCGAGCGGCACAACCGGATCGCCGTGGGCACGTCGAACCGCCCATGCGCATCGATCAGGATCTCGACCTCGGGCCCGGCGGTCTCGCGGATCAACGCCGTCAGCTCGGCCGCCTTCCGCTCGTCCTGCCGCGTCATCATACCGTCGAGATAGCCGTCGCGCTGCTCCCGGCTGCCCTGATACGGGAAGGGATCGAACTTCAGGGCCACGTGTCCCGACTTCACGATGTCGGTGATCTCGTCGATCACGCCCTGCTTGCTGGTGAACTTGCTCTGGTCCGGATGGGTATACAGCGAGATTTCCTCGCGCACTGCCCCACCCAACAGCTCGTACACCGGCAGGCCCAACACCTTGCCGCGAATGTCCCATAGCGCGATGTCCACCGCGCTGACACATTCGCAGGCGGCCCCGCGGCTGCCCATATAGGTGAAGCTACGGAACATCTTGTGCCACAGCCGCTCGATCTTGCTGGGGTCCTCCCCGCTGATCTGCCCGCTGATCTGCTTGAGCATCGAGGCTAGCGCGCGATTGGCAATGCGCGTGGTGGAGGTGATCTCACCCCAGCCCGATACCCCCTCGTCGGTGGTCACTTCGACGAACAGGTACTCCCCCCAATATGAGGTGCTGGCCGTGACCAGCCACGGCCTGACTCCGGTAATCTTCATCGCAATCCCCTCTCCCAAAATACCCGGCGCTTGACCAACGCCCTGTGTTCGTACGGCCCGTTCTAGCTGGCGCGCGCTGCGCTTGCCGCCCGCATCTGTTCGAGAATGTGTTTCCCCGACCCCTCGACATGCTGTGCAATCAGCACGGCCGCCTTGTCTGCATCGCCCTGCTTGATCAACTGGATCAGTTCGCGATGGTCGCGCATCACCTGCGCGCGGCGGGCCAGGGTGAAGTTCAGCCGTCGGGTCACCGCCCGCAGCACCTCGCGGTGCTTCCACCAGATTTCCGCGGCCAGCCGGTTGTAGTGGCGCTCGTACATGAGGGTATGGAACCTGGTGTCGAGTTCGCTGTGCTTGATCGGATCGGCGAAATTGTTCGCCTCCATCTCGGCCTGCAGCCACTCGAGCTGGGCGATGTCGGTGTCTGTGGCCATCTCCACGAACCAGCGAACCAGCGCCGGCTCGGTCAGCACGCCGATCTCGTAGATGTCGCGTACAAAGTTCTCGTCGATCGGGCGGACCCGCGCACTCTTGTTGTGCACCATGACGACGAAACCCTGGGCGCGCAGCAGTTGCAGCGCCTCGCGCACCGGATTGCCCGATGTGCCATGCCGTTCGGCGAGTTCCGCCACCACCAGCCGGTCATTGGCTTTTAGCCGCCCCGAGATGATGTCGTCGCGGATCAGTTCGTAGGCGCTTGCCCCCTCTTCCGATACGCCTGTCGCATCGATCCCGGAGGGCGGCCGCGCTTCGAACATGCTCATGCTTGGCCCATCCCGCCCTGCCGAAGACTTTCGCCCCATCCGTCGCATGGAGGTACGAGTGACTCCGGCACGACTGACCCGGCGACCGTCCGGATAATGTACAATCCTGATTGCTTATCATGAATTTTTGTCCTTATACTAGTCACAACCGGCGGGATTTCGTGAAGCCGGAGGAATTTCCCCGATCATGCGCGAGGGCGCGCAGGTTGTGGAATGGAGGAGGATCGCATGACGAAATACCAACTGAGCCGCGCCGTCGGGCGTGGCGTCACGGCGGCCGCTATGGCCACCGCGCTGATGACCTCGACCGTCCTTGGCCAGAGCGTTGACGTGTCAAAATGGTCGCCGGAATACGTGCGCTCGATCGCAGGTACCGAGACCTACGACACCGTCGGCAACTGCAATGCCATCACGCCCACCGACTACAAGGGCAAGGTCACCTTCTGGTACCAGGGCGTCTTCGAAGCCGACCCGCAGATCATGCGGGACAACTATGCCGACTTCTTCGCCAACTTCCGCAAGACCTATCCCAATATCGAGCTCGTCGAGCAGGGCATCACCTATAACGAACTGCTCGACAAGTTCCGCACCGCGCTGCTCGGCAATGCCGCGCCGCAGGTCATCCGCCTGCAGATCCTGGGCGGCACCGAGTTCGCGTCCAAGGGCTATCTGGAGGAGCTGCGGCCCGAGGACGTCGGCTACAAGACCGAGGACTTCTGGCCAGGCGCCATGAAGGCGGTGACCTGGGAAGGCAAGGTCTATGGTATCCCGACCAACAACGAGACGATGGCGTTCATCTGGAACGCCGATCTGTTCGAAAAGGCCGGCCTCGATCCGAACGCACCGCCCGCGACCTGGGACGACGTGGTCGCCTACTCCAAGCAGATCAAGGACAAGCTTGGTGTCTCCGGCTATGGTCTCGTTGCCAAGCAGAACGCCGGCAACACACCCTACCGCTTCATGCCCCAGCTCTGGGCGTACGGCGGCGGCGTGTTCGACGAAGCCGATCCTAACCCGACCTACGGTGAGATTCGTCTCGACAGCGAAGCCAGCCAGCGCGCGCTGCAGGCCTCGGTTGACATGTATGTCCGCGACAAGTCGGTCCCGACCTCGGCCCTGACCAACACCCAGGGTGAAAACCAGGCGCCGTTCATCTCCGGCCAGTTGGCCATGATGATCTCGCACCCGTCCGAGTACGCCCGCATGGTCGAACTGGCCAGCCAGGCAACCGGCACGGACAAGGAAGCGGCCGACAAGGTCCTCGAGAACATGCGCTACGGCCTGATCCCGACCGGTCCCGACGGGAAGCGCGCTGTGGTATTCGGTGGCTCCAACATCCACATCGTCAAGTCCGAATATGTCGAGGGCGGCGTTGTCGACGAGCCGGCGGCCAAGGCGCTGATCTGCATGTACACCAGCCCCGAATGGTCGCTGAAGCTGGCTTGGGCCGCGTCCAATCCGGGTCACCTGGGCGGCTTCAAGACCGAGTGGATGAAGCAGCGTCTGGACACCATCAAGTTCCTTGACGTGACCACGTCCATGCTCCCCAACGGCATTCCGTTCCCGGCCCTGCCGGAAGCGCCCGAGATCATGAACATCATTATCCCGGACATGATGCAGAATGCTCTCACCGGCGCGATGACCGTTGAAGAAGCCACCAAGGACGCCGCCGAGAAGGTCCGCAACCTGCGCGGTGGCGGTCTCTAGACCTCACACCGCCCGTCCAAGCGAACGAAAGGGCCCCCTCGGGGCCCTTTCTGCTTTCGGGAGGCTGGACGTCGCCTCAGTCTACAAAGATCTCGTCATTGCCATCGATGAAGTCCTCGAACAGCACCGTCGTCCGATGCTCGGTCGCCACCACCACGGCCATCTGTCCCGGCCCGCTCAGCCGCTTGTATGGGGCAGTCGGCTGGTCGACATTGAAGCCCACCGAATAATGCCCACCCGCCAGCGTCGTGAACGGAATGCCGCGCCACATCGCCGTGGAGGTCAGGTGCACGTGCCCGGCGATGACCTGTCGGATATCCGGATGGGTCGCCAGAGCGTCAAGGAACCCGTCGGGTTCCAGAATGGCGATGTTGTCGCTCTCGATATGCAGCGCATTGGCATTGTGATGCAGGATGACGATCACCGGCCGGTCCAGCGCCTCGGCCAGGCGCGTCCGTAGCCAGTCGAGTTGAGCCGCCTCCAGCACACCGTCCACGCGGCCCGGCTCCGACGAGTCCAGCACGATGATCCGATAACCCTTGGCGTCGATCACCTTGTCGACCTTGCCGGTCTCGGCCACGTACCCGTCGCCCATCACGCTGAGGAAGGTCGGCCTGTCGTCGTGATTGCCCAGGGTCACATGCACCGGGATCGACAACCGCGAAATGATCGCCTTCAGCCGCTCATAGGCCGCCGCCTGCCCGAGGTCCGCGAGGTCGCCTGCCAGCACGCAGAAATCTGCGTCGCCGTACCGCGCATTCACCGCCTCCACCGCCATCTCCAGCCTAGCAGCCGTATCGAGCGTCATCGACACCTCGCCCTCCGGCACCAGGTGCAGGTCGCTCATCACCACGAATTTCAGCGTCATCAAGGTCTCCGTCCCGAGTCTCTCTCGCGGTGTTTCGCCTAGCGTCCTAGCATGACCCGCCGGTGACACGCCTAGCCACTTACTACGGCCTCGCGCAGCCTGTTCCCTTTGAGGACCAGCGCCCGGTCATCCTGAAATGCCACCGGAGTGCCACTGAACCGCTGCGGAACCGGTGGCCGGCCTGGCCGCCACCACAGCCACTCGCGCTTGAACAGCACGAGGCAGGAATACCCCTCAAGATGCGGCACAACCATGCTGACGCTGCCATATGGGTTCCGAACCTGCGGAAATGGGACTGCCTCACCTGACCCAAGATCGATCGCCCCAACGCCGCATCCGCCTTCGTCCACCACGAAGCCGTAGCGCCCCGGCCCGGCCAGCAGCGGTGCTGGAAGCCTCAGGTAGAGCGGATCATAAGGCAAGCCGGCACTGTCCGCTTCCGACACTGAGGCAATGGCCGGCGCGACGCGCTTGACGGTTGCCAGCGACACACTGCCATAGCCAGCAACCGCGACCGCGAAGCTTCCCGCGTCAAGTCCGGGAACCACCAGTACCGACCGCGGTGAGTCGGTCTCGTACACGGCCAGCGGCGCCACCGGCCCAAGTCGTGGCGGCCGGTCGGCATCCCAATGCAGGCCGTATGTCAGCAGGCCTTGCCGCGTAACCCCGATCGCCACGCGCGGCGACGCCAGCACGCAGGCCGGACTTTGGATGGGCCCCAGAACATGCACCTCGCCAGCTTCGCGATCCACCAGGATCAGCCGTTCCCCCGCACCCGACAACGCCAGAAACCGGTCTGTCACGCTTGCCACAGTGGGAAATTCGGGCACGGCCGCACTGAGCGCAACCGTGCGTCGGTCCAGCATTTCTCCGGGCCGCCAGATCAGTTCGGTCAGATGGAGCCCCCCGGTCCCGACAAAGCTGACCACGAAGTCCAGTTGTGCGTTCCGGTCCGCGACCAACCCGCCACTTCGCAGCAACCCGGCACCCAGCTTCAGATCGATCCTTCGAAAGCTCAACCCCGCATCTCCTACGGCGATCGTGCTCTGGACGCTGCATTCTGCTGCGCCAGCGCCGCCTGATAGGCAGCCTCCAGTGTGACGAGCACCGAGCGGGCCGGCTTGGGCGCACCCAGATGCAGGTGGCGCAACTCGTCCTCGAAGGCACTCCACATCGCCGGGCCCCCAGCGCCCAGCGCGATGGCCCGCGCGGCGAGGTCGGGACTGGCCGGCAGGTGGCGCACACCCCAGCTGCCCAGTGCCGCCATCACGGGCACCAGCTGGATGGCCGCTTCCGTCAGGCTGTAGATGCCCCGCTGCTTATGCGTCGGATCGGGCGCGAGCGACAGCAGCCCGTTCTCCACCAGGCGCTTGAGCCGGTCCGCCAGCGTGTTGGTGGCAATCCCCTCAAGCGAATGGCCATGCAACTCGCCATAGGTGCGGAAATTCCCGAACATGATGTCGCGCAAGACGATCAGGGTCCATTTGTCCCCCAGCACCTCGACCGTGAGGTTGATGGGGCATCCCGATCTCTGGTCCAAGCAGGGTCTCCTTCGTTCTACTTGCACTTTACAAGCACTATTGAGATTGGTAAACCATTTGCACTCTGCAAGTGGTCTGTTGGGTCTCCGGCGGGCTGCGCACGACATTTGTCGAAACGGCCGCCCGCCGTTCGTCTTGTGGGCATCGGACTTTCGGAGGGAAAGAGTTATGTCCAGAAACTACGGTTGGGTGATCGTTGCGGCCGGCGCCGTCATCACTTGCGTGGCCATGGGGGCGATGTTCGCCCTGCCCGTCTACCTGCAGCCCATTGCCGACCAGACCGGGTGGACCCGCGCCGGCATCTCTGCCGCCATGACCATCGGCTTCATCGTCATGGGTGTCGCCGGCTTCTTCTGGGGCACGTTGACCGACCGCATTGGCGCCCGCCCGGTCGTGCTGATCGCCGCGCTGATGCTCGGGCTAGGCCTGTTCGTTTCCAGCCAGGCGACGGACCTGCTCATCTTCCAGATCGCCTATGGCGGCCTGGTCGGTGCCTCCGGCGGCGCCTTCTTTGCGCCTTTGATGGCCACCACCGTGGCCTGGTTCGACAAGCACCGCAGCCTTGCGGTGTCGCTGGTCTCCCTCGGCGGCGGCGTCGCGCCCATGGTCATCACCCCGCTCGCCACGGTGCTGATCGAGACCTATGGCTGGCGCAGCGCCATGATGTACACCGCCGTGGTCGCGGCAGCACTGATCCTGCCCGCCGCCTTCCTCATCCGCCGCGCCCCCGAAGCCGTGGCCGCCGCGCCGACGCCGCAGAGTGACGTCGTGCCGGCCGAACCGCGTCCCACAGGCATCATGTCGGTCCTGCGCACCCCGCAGTTCTTCATCCTCGCCGGCGTTTTCTTCCTGTGCTGCGGCGCCCATTCCGGGCCGATCTTCCACACCGTCAGCTACGCCATGCTGTGCGGTGCCTCGGCGCTCGCGGCTGCCAGCATCTACAGTGTCGAAGGTGTCGCCGGCCTGTTTGGCCGGCTGATCTTCGGCGTCCTCGCCGACCGCATCGGGGTCAAGCGTGTCATCATCGGCGGCCTCGCGCTGCAGGCCGCCGGCATCTACAGCTACATCTGGGTCAGCGAACTGCCACAGTTCTATGCCCTCGCCGTGGTGCTCGGCCTCGCCTATGGCGGCGTCATGCCGCTCTATTCGGTGCTGGCCCGCGATTATTTCGGACCCAGGGTCATGGGCACCGTGCTCGGCGGCATCACCATGACCTCCTCGATCGGCATGGCCTTCGGTCCCGTCGGCGGCGGCTACCTCTACGACACCTTCGGCAGCTACCACTGGCTCTATGTCGCCTCGGGACTGATCGGCCTTGCCGCCGCCGCCCTCGCCCTCGCCTTCCCGCCCAAGCGCGAAGTCGACGGTCCCGCTGCACCCCAGCCGGCCTGATGCCCGCGGCGAGCAAGTGAGGGGGCGCTCAGCCCCCTCCTCAACCCGCCAGCAGCTTGCGGATCTTCCCCACCGCGGTGGCGGCGTCTTCCTGATAGGCGATCGTCCCGGCGAAATTGCCCTTGGCATCGACGAGGAACACCGACGCCGTATGGTTCATCGTGTAGTCGCCGTCCCGCCCCTCAACCTTCTCGGCAAACACCCGCCACGCCGCAATCGCCTTGTCGGTCTCTTCGCGGCTGCCGGTGACGCCTTGCACATGGCCTGTCCATGACACGTAGTCGCTGATCACGTCGCTGGTGTCCCGCTCCGGGTCCACCGTCACGAAAAACGCTCTCAGGTCCTTGGCCTCGTCGCCCAGGGTCTCATACCAGCCGGCCATCTCCGCCATCGTCGTCGGGCACACATCCGGGCAGTGTGTGTAGCCAAAGAACAACAGGCTCGGCTGCCCCTTCAGGGTGTCATGGTTGAACGCCTGCCCATCGGTCGTCGCCAGGCTGTAGCTGCCCGACCCGATCCCGGTCGAACCGGATTTTGTCAGCGTGGTGTAGCCATAAAGGCCACTGGCGATGATCGCCAGCGCCAGCACCGCACCCCATAACAGGGTGCGCGTGCCCCTGAGGTCGAGAGCCATCAGTGCGACATCCCGGCCATGCCGTCCGGTGCCTGGGCGCCGCTCGAGGCGACACTCAGCTCAACCGTCACCGACCCGGCCTTCTCGAACGTCAGCGTCACCGGAAAGCTGGTTCCCTCGACCAGCGGCCCGGTCAACTGCATGAACATCATGTGCAACCCGCCCGGCTGCAGCGAAACCGTCTCGCCAGCCGGCACCGGGATGCCATCAGGCAACTCGCGCATCTTCATCACGTCGCCCTCCATCGCCATCTCGTGCAGTTGCACTTCGCCGGCGACCGGCGAGGTGACGGCAACCAGCCGGTCGTCAATTGCACCCTTGTTGGTGATCGTCACGAACCCGCCGCCGACAGGCGCATTCGGCAGCGTCGCCCGCGAGAAGCCACCCGTGATGGTGAGGTCGCCAAGCGCGACTTCGGCGGGGGCGGCCATCATGTGCCCGGCATGCTCGTCGACCGCCGCTTCCGCAGCAACCAGTTCAAGGCTGGGAGCGGGCTCACCACCATCTGCGGCACCGGTCACATTGACCCAGGCCTCTTGTCCACTGGCGCATTCCTGGATGGCCGGGAAGTAGAACTTGCCCGGCTTGAGCGTCCCGGCAAACGTGCCGCGGAACACGAACTCGTCGTACCACTCATTGGGCAGGTTCCCGTCCTTCCAGACGATCTCCTTGACGCCTTCTGTCAGCATCGTGCCGTGGTTCTCATAGGCCTGCTCGTATGGCCCGGTCACCGTCTCCAGCGTCCAGCCGGCCTTGGGCATCGGCTTCACGTTGTAGAAGCCCTCGGGGATCTGCACCCGGACGACATTGGTCGCCTCGGTGCCGCAACCATGCGGCACCCGCAGCACCGCCTTGTAGCTGGCCCCGATCTTGGCCTCCTGCACTTCCAGGGTGGCATGAGCGAAAGCCGGAGCGGCAAAGGCGGTGAGAGCCACGGCCACAGAGGCCGCGCGAGCGAAAATACGGATCATGATGATCTCCAGTCACAAGGGTCTGATCGGCAGCAGCGCTGCCCGCTAAAGCATCAGACCGTGACTGGTGGGGCTCTCGATTGGCCGAAATGGTCCGGAGTGCGCCCCTCCGGAATGTAGACCGGCACGGCATAGCGGACCGAGGCAGCGACGTCCTCGCGGACCAGTTCGGGCACTCCGGCCGGCGGCCCGGTGAACTCATGCTTGGCAATGCCCGCGGCGGGGCACTTCACCGCCGCCGCCGTTTGCGGATCGCCGTTCTGATCCTCGGCCAGCTGCTCGCAGACCGACCAGATCCCCAGGGTTTCATACCCGAGCGCGCTCAGCTCGCGCTGCGCCGCCGACACCTGGTGCAGCGGCAGCAGCAGCGTCAGCACATAGAGCGCCAGCACCGCAAACGCGGTCCCGAACTCTCTTCCGATGCTGCGCCGACGCATGAACATCACGGTCCCCCTGCGCACCGCCATAGCCCCAAGCGCCTCTGCGCTCAAGCGTCCGGCCTGCGACAAAGACGCCGGCCACCCTGCGGCGGCCGGCACCAACCCTACTTGGTGTCCGCCACCACGCGGACGTGGAGCTCGCGCAACTGCTTGGGCGCCGCAGGGCTCGGTGCCCCCATCAGCAGGTCTTCCGCTTGCTGGTTCATCGGGAACAGCGTGATTTCGCGCAGGTTCGTCGCCCCGCACAGCAGCATCACGATCCGGTCGATGCCGAACGCCGCCCCGCCATGTGGCGGCGCGCCATACTGGAAAGCGCGGTAGAGGCCGCCGAACTGGTCCTCGACCTCCTGCTTGCTCTTGCCCGTCAGTTCGAACGCCTTGACCATCGTCGCCGGCTCCTGGTTACGGATCGAGCCCGACGCGATCTCGTAGCCATTGCACACGGCATCATACTGATACGCCTTGATCGTCAGCGGATCCTGGCTGTTCAGCGCCTCGATCCCGCCCTGCGGCATCGAGAACGGGTTGTGCGCGAAATCGACCCGCTTTTCTTCCTCGCTCCACTCATAGAACGGGAAATCGACGATCCAGCACAGCTTGTACTGGTCGAGCGCCGTCAGCCCCAGCTCGAGGCCTACCTTGTTCCGTGCCTCGCCGGCGAACTTGTAGATCTTGTCCGGGCGGCCCAGCGCGAAGAACACCGCGTCGCCTTCACCCAGACCCAGCTGCATGCGGATGGCCTCGGTGCGCTCGGGGCCAATGTTCTTGGCCACCGGTCCCGCCCCCTCGAGCGCACCGTTTTCGGTGCGCCAGAAGATATAGGCGAGCCCCGGCTGGCCCTCGCCCTGCGCCCAGGCGTTCATCCGATCGCAGAACGCACGGGAACCGCCGGTCTTGGCCGGAATTGCCCAGGCCTCGACCTTGTCGTCGCTGGCGATCTGCCCGGCAAACACCTTGAAGCCCGAGCCGGCAAAGTGCTCGGTCACGGCCTGCATCTCGATGGGGTTGCGGAGGTCCGGCTTGTCCGACCCATACTTGCGCAGCGCCACATCGTAGGGAATCCGCGGCCAGTCCTTGGTCACCGGCTTGCCGTCGGCGAACTCCTCGAAGATCGAGGTGATCACCGGTGTCATCGTGTTCCACACGTCTTCCTGGGTGACGAAGCTCATTTCGAGATCGAGCTGGTAGAACTCGCCCGGCAGCCGGTCGGCGCGCGGGTCCTCGTCGCGGAAGCACGGCGCAATCTGGAAATACCGGTCGAACCCGGCCACCATCAGCAGCTGCTTGTACTGCTGCGGCGCCTGCGGCAGCGCGAAGAACTTGCCCGGATGGATGCGGCTCGGCACGAGGAAGTCGCGCGCGCCCTCCGGCGACGATGCCGTAAGGATCGGCGTCGAATACTCGGCAAAGCCGATCTCCGCCATCCGCTTCCGCATCGAGGCGATCACCTTGGTGCGCTTCACTATATTGGCGTGCAGCGTCTCGCGGCGCAGGTCGAGGAAGCGGTACTTCAGCCGGATGTCCTCGGGATAGTCTGGCTCGCCGAACACCGGCAGCGGCAGCTCGGTCGCCGCGCCCAGCACTTCCAGCTCGCGGATGAACACCTCCACCTCGCCGGTCGGCTGCTTGGCATTCACCGTCTCGGGCGTGCGGGCCTTCACCTCGCCATCGACGCGGATCACCCATTCCGAGCGCACCGACTCAGCCAGCTTGAATGCCGCAGAATCGGGGTCGATCACCAGCTGCGTCAGCCCGTAGTGATCGCGCAGGTCGATGAACAGCAGCCCGCCATGGTCGCGGACGCGATGCACCCAGCCCGACAGACGCACATTATTGCCCACGTCACCCGTGCGGAGCGCGGCGCAGGTATGGGAGCGATAGCGGTGCATTTCGGCCATTTTCTCGGTCTTTCGGCAGGCAAAATCGGGCCGGACAAGCGCATGCGAGGCGCGGTTTGTCAAGCACGGCGCCCCACCTCCCCGGTCCTTGCCGCATTCCACGCTGGCAGCATTCCCGTTCGCCTGTTATGCACTTTGCAACAACAACGGACGCACAACCGCATCGGCGCGAAAGAGCCCTGATGGAGCTGATTACCACGACTGCCGCGCTCGCCGCCTTCTGCGACCGCGCCGCCCACTTCGAATTCGTCACCGTCGACACCGAGTTCCTGCGCGAGACCACCTACTGGCCCAAACTGTGCCTGCTGCAGGCGGCCACGCTGGAAGAGGCCGTGCTCGTCGATCCGCTCGCGCCCGGCCTCGAGCTCGCGCCTTTCTTCACGTTGCTCGCCAATGACAGAGTGCGTAAGGTCTTCCACGCCGCGCGGCAGGATATCGAGATCTTCGTCAAGCTGAGCGGCAAAGTGCCCCTCAACATCTTCGACACCCAGATCGCCGCATCGGTCTGCGGCTTTGGCGACAGCGTCAGCTACGACAATCTCGTGCGCTCGCTTACAGGCGTCGAGCTCGACAAGTCCTCCCGCTTCACCGACTGGTCGGCCCGGCCGCTCTCGGAAAAGCAGAAGCTTTACGCCCTCGCCGACGTCACCCACCTGCGCGACGTCTACCAGAAGCTGCTGAAGCAGGTCGACGACGCCGGCCGCTGGGACTGGGTCGAGGACGAACTCGCCGTGCTCGAATCCATCCATACCTATGTAGTCGAGCCCGAACATGCCTGGGAGCGCCTGCGCAGCAAGCTGGGCAAGCCGCGTGACGTCGCCGCCGTCAAGGCCCTCGCCGCCTGGCGCGAGCGCCGCGCCCAGGACACCGACCAGCCACGCAGCCGCGTCCTCAAGGACGATGCGCTGCTCGAACTCGCCGTGCAGCGCCCTAAATCGGCCGAAGAATTCGACAAGCTCCGCGCCGTGCAGCGCGGCTTCGGTCGCTCATCTGCCGCCGCAGAAATTCTCGCCCTCCTCGCCGAAGTCGAGGCGCTCGACAAGGGCCAACTCCCCAAGATGCCGCCCCGCCATCACGGCCCTTCGCCCAAGGGCGCCGTCGGCGATCTGGTGCGCGTCCTGCTCAAGGCCGTCGCCGAACAGCACGGTGTGGCGTCACGCATCATCGCCACCTCCGACGAAATCGACGCGCTGGTGCTCGATGACAACGCCGACGTTCCGGCTCTCAAGGGCTGGCGCCGCAAGCTCTTCGGCGACAAGGCCCTCGCCATCAAGCACGGCCGCATCGGCCTCGCGGCCGAGAATGGCGACATCGTGGAAATCGACATCCTCGACGATGACGAGGACTGAGGGGCGGGCTTCGGATTATTGGAGTTCGCCAACCCGCCTGCTATCATCGTCGTATGCGCGATCTCTCTCAGTCGGGTTTGCTGGATGAACTACGTGGTCTGCAGGCAGACCTGCGGGGACGCGGCGTTGCCCACGTGGTCCTCTTCGGCTCGCGTGCCCGAAACGACCATCGGCCGGACAGCGATATCGATCTTGTAGTGGAGTTCGAGCCGACCGCAAATCTCTCCCTGCTTGACATAATCGGCATTCAGCATGTGGTGGAGGACCACACCGGAATAGAGGCCAATGTCCTCAACCGTCGCGCGCTCGATGGCGCCTTCCTCAAGAGTGTCGAGCGAGACGCGGTGCAGGTGTTTTGATCGCACCGATGGATCGACTCAACGACGCAATGGCGGCCATCTCGCGCGTTCGCGAGATACTAGCCGACGGCGACAGTGAAGCTCTCTCGGATGGCTCCCTAGTCCGGCTGGCTTATGAGCGTCTGTTGGAAATCCTCAGCGAGTCCTGCAGACATATTCCCCAAGCACTCAAGGACACTGAACCTGATGTGCCGTGGCGTCAGATCGCCGACCTGGGAAACGTCCTCCGTCACGCGTATCGCAAGATCGACCCCAATGATCTGTGGGCCATCTACACCAAGGACCTCGATCCACTGGAAGCTGCGCTCGACCGCTTGTTGCAGACGCTTCGCGGCAACTAATCCGCCAGCACCTCAGTCGACTTGATCCCCACCACGCCCGCCAGCTGGTTCAGGCGGTTGCGCAAATGCTCGCCATCGAGAAACGCCAGGTCCGCCGGCAGGTGCAGGGCCAGAGTGCCCTTCTCCAGGGTGAATCGTGTCCGCGGCAACACGCCCGGCATCGCCGCCGACATCGGATAGGCCACCCGAAACGCCGCGCCGAGCAACCGCGCCTTCATGTTGGCCGCCGGCCCCGCCAGGTTCATCAGCGCCTGGCTCACGCTTTTCTGCTTCAGACCCATGTAGCGCACCGCCAGCACCTCGGCGAGAAACACGCGGCCGGGGTGATCCACCCCGGTCACCGCGCTATAGGCCACCATGTCAACCGCCTGGTCGCCGCGATAGTCCGGGTGCCCGCGCCAGACAATGTCGGCGAGATAGGCCGCTACCTTGCGCAACCGTATTTCCGGCTCGGTCTCGCGCACCCCGAGGGCCTCGAGGAAACGGTCCGTGAAGTCGATCAGGTCATCGGCGTGACGCGGCGCCCTTGAGCGCAGCAGGTTCATCTCTTCGGCCACTTCGATCAGCGGATCGATCTTCTGATCCTCCTCGCTGAGCAATCCATAGAGATAGCCCTCGCGCACCCCCAGCGCCGAAAACACCACTTCATCGAACTTGCCGGCCTTCAGCACCTCTGCCATGATCGCCGCGCCGTACGGCACCAGGTCGCGACGACCAGAGCTCGCGGCATCCGCGCCGGCCCACGGCCTGCCGGCAGCGGCCGCGTCGAGAATGTCATTGCACAGCGCCAGCATGTCGTCGGCCTTGACGCCATAGTTCTGCACCATGTGCAGCGGATAGTTGCGCAGCACCTGATGCACCTTGGCGAGCGACCGCCACGTGCCGCCGATGGCACAGAACGCTCCACCCTTCACCGCCAGCAGCTCGGACTCCTTCAGCCGCTGCCGGGCCAGTTGCGCCGCCTTGGCCGGCGATCCGCCAGAATCGTCCTGGACGCGGATCACTCCGAGCGCATGGGTCTCGCCCTGCGAGTCGTGCCCCTCGCTCGTCCGCGACAGCTCCAGGCTACCGCCTCCGAGATCGCCGACCACGCCATCGAAGCCGGGCATCCCCGACAGGGCGCCAAGCGCCGCGAAATGCGCCTCTTCCGTGCCGCTGAGCACCCGCACCGGGGCATTCATCGTCGCCTCGACGGCCGAAACGAACGTGTCGGAATTGCTGGCCTCGCGCACCGCCGACGTCGCCAGCACATGCACGTCGCCGACCTTCATCAGCTGGCACACCAGCGCAAAGCGCTGGATCGCGGTCAGCGCCCGGTCGATATTCTCGTAGGCGATGCGCCCGGTCTTGGCGACGCCGCGGCCCAGCGAACAGGCCGTCTTCTCGTTGTAGAGCGTCGTCAGCGAGCGCGAGTGCCGCTCATAGACAACCAGTCGCACCGAGTTCGAACCGATATCGAGCACCGCCACCGGCCGCGCCCCCTGGATGCGCCCCTGTGCGGTGGGGTCGGCGTCGAGGCCCCAGAATTCATTCAATCGTCGCTATCCTCGGTGTCGCGCTTGAGCGCGGAACCACGCCCGGAAAGGCTGGCGTTGGTCATGAAATACTCGTGCGCGCTGAAGGGTTCTTCACCCTCGGCCAGCCGCACCCGGTCCGAACTGCCATCCGGCAACACCTCCCAGCTCTGCTGGTTGTCGCGCAGATAGGCCACCATCATCCGGTCCAGGACCTGCTTATGCACGGTCTGGTTCAGGATGGGAACCATCACTTCCACCCGCCAGTCGAGGTTGCGCTGCATCAGGTCCGCCGAACTCATGAACACCTTCGCCTGGCGCGACGGCATTTCCTCGCCCTGCCCGAAGCAGAAGATCCGCGAATGCTCAAGGAACCGGCCAACCACCGATTTCACCCGGATATTGTCCGAGAACCCGGGAATTCCCGGCCTCAGGCAGCAGATGCCGCGCACGATCAGCTCGATCTTCACGCCCGCCTGGCTGGCATCGTACAGCGCATCGATGATTTCGGGATCGACCAGCGCGTTCATCTTCAGCCAGATATTGGCCGGCTCGCCCCGCCTGGCATGCTCCACCTCGCGCGTGATGTGGTCAAGCAACGTCTGCCGCAGCGTCACCGGTGAATAGGCGATCGCCTCCATCTCGGCGGGGCGGGCATAACCGGTGATGAAGTTGAACACCCGGCTCACGTCCCGCGTCAGCGCCGGGTCCGTGGTGAAATAGCTGAGGTCCGTGTAGATCTTGGCCGTGATCGGGTGATAGTTGCCGGTCCCCAGGTGGCAATAGCTCACCAGCTTCCCGCCCTCGCGCCGCACCACCTGGCTCATCTTGGCGTGCGTTTTCAATTCGATGAAGCCGAACACCACCTGCGCCCCGGCGCGCTCCAGGTCGCGCGCCCAGCGGATATTGGCCTCCTCGTCGAACCGCGCCTTCAGCTCCACCAGCGCCGTCACCGATTTGCCAGCCTCAGCTGCCAGCACGAGCGCCTTAACGATCGGGCTGTCGCGCGACGTGCGATACAGCGTCTGCTTGATCGCCACCACTTCGGGATCGCGCGCCGCCTGCATCAGGAACTGCGCCACCACGTCAAAGCTCTCGAACGGATGATGGACCAGCAGGTCCTTGGCCCGGATCGCCGCGAAGATGTCGCCGTTATAGTCCCGAATCCGTTCGGGAAAGCGAGGCATGTAGGGCGGAAACTTCAGGTCGGCCCGGTCGATGTCGCAGATCTTCGCCGCGTCCGCCAACCCGAGGAAGCCCTCGACCTCGAACGTGTCGATCTCCCCCACCCCCAGCCGCTCGGAAATTTGCCGACGCAGCGAGCGCGGCATGCGCTTCGAGATTTCGAGCCGGATCGCCTGCCCGCGCCGACGCTGGCGCAGCGCCGACTCGAACTCGATCACCAGATCTTCCGCCTCGTCGTCGATTTCGATTTCCGTATCGCGGATGATGCGGAACGAGCCGGAACCAGTGACTTCATAGCCCGGAAACATCTTGGTGATGAACAGGTTGATCAGCGTGTCGATGGTCACCACCTCGACCCGGCTTTCCGCAGTCAGGTCCGCCGGCAGCGTCACGAAGCGATCAAGGTTGCTGGGCACGCGCACCAGCGCGGTCAGCGTCTGCGTGCCGCCCTGCCGCACCAGTTCGAACGCCAGCGTGAAGCCGAGATTGGGAATGAACGGAAACGGGTGCGCCGGATCGATGGCGATCGGCGTCAGCACCGGGAAGATTTCCTCGCGGAACAGCTTCTGGAGGAACGTCAGCTGATCCGGGCTCAGGTCGTCCGCTTCGTGGATCACCACGCCCTGCGCGAACAATTCCTCGCGCAGGTGCTGCCAGTGATCCTGCTGCTCGAGATGCAGATGCTGCGCGAAAGTCGCGATTTCATCCAGTTGCTCGGCCGGCGACAGCCCGTCGGCACTTTGCTTGGCAATTCCGGCCCGCACCTGGCCGCGCAGGCCCGCGACCCGCACCATGAAGAACTCGTCGAGATTGTTCGCCGAGATCGACACGAACCGCAGCCGTTCGAGCAGCGGGTGGTTGACGTTTCCCGCCTCCTCCAGCACCCGCATGTTGAACTGCAGCCAGCTGACCTCGCGGTTGACGAAACGAGCTGGGCTGTGACGCAGTTCAAGCGCGTCCGGAGCCGGCATGCCGCCTTCGGTTTCCTGGGTCATCTCATTCATCGTCATCGCCTTCCAGGTGCAGCCTGAGTTGCCCATCATCGCGCCCGTCTTCGCGGCGCGCCAGTACCTCGGCAGCGATTGCGCGGGTGATGGCAGTTCCCCGCTCGAGCGCCATGCGGTCCATCGCCTCTGCCAGCGCGACCGCCTCCTCGGGGCTGCGCTCCATGCGCGCCACGACATAGGCAATCGTCCTGGGGTCCACGACAACCTGCCGGTCGCCGAAGAGCTTCACGAACATCTGCGACAACTGGATGTCGTCGCTCACCGCGACGCGGAAGTGCTGCGCAAGTCGAGCCCGCGACTTGAGATCATCGGTGGCGAACGGCCAGTTGGCAACCGCCTCGCGCGCCGTCATCAGCAGCGGCCTGCGATCGCGCATCGACTGGTTGAGCAGGTGGAACAGCGCCGCTTCGTCGTAGCCGGCCCGGTCAACATCCTCGACCAGCACCGGCACCGTCCCACCTTCGCTGGCCAGCGCCTCGGCCTGCCCCGGCCCGGCCAGCATCGCCGCCGCGCGCTCCACCCAGACGCGCGCCAGGTGCGATTTGCCGGCACTCGCCGGACCCTCGATCAGCGTCAATGGCCCCGGCCAGTCCGGAAACGCCAGCACATGCGCATGTGCCAGACGATTCCCGTCCCCGACGATGAAGTCGGCCTCGGCATGCGAGGGGTCATGTACCCAATCCAGCGCCAGCTGGCCCGGGCGACGGTTCGGGTCGTCGCGGCTCATGGGCTCGGGCTGCGCTGCCGGGTACGAGGTTTCGCCGCGACCGGCGCCTGCGCCGCGACCACCGGTTCGGTAACGGCATCCGTGCCCAGATAGAGACTCGAGGCCTGGTACTTGGCGATGGCGTACCGCGTCAGCACCCCTGCGATGGCCGCCAGAGGCACAGCCAGCAGCAGCCCGACAAACCCGAACAGCAACCCGAACGCGAACAGCGCGAACATCAGCCACACCGGATTGATGTTGATGCTCTGCCCCACCAGCTTGGGATACAGCACGTTGCTCTCGAGGAACTGCCCGACCGTATAGATGCCGAGAACGATCAGGATGAACACCCACTGGTCCGGCCAGAACTGCACCAGCGCAATCGTCATCGACAACGTGAAGCCGACCAGGAAGCCGACATAGGGGATGAAGCTCAGCAGCCCGCCGACGAGGCCGATGGCCAGCCCGAAATTGAGCCCCGCCAGCGTCAGCGCCGTGCCGTAATAGGCGCAAAGCACCAGGATCACGCCGCCCTGACCGCGGATCACGCCGGCCATGGCGCCATCGATATCGCGCAGGATGCCGCGGATTTCCGCCTGTTGCGGCCGCGGCAGCAGCTCGTCGGCCTTGCGCACCATGCCTTCCCAGTCGACCAGCAGGTAATAGGCCACCACCGGCGCAATGAAGAGCACCGCGATCGTGGTCAGGATGTTGATGCCGCCCTGCGCCAGTTGCGCCGTCAGTGCGGCCGTCAGCTCGACCCCACGACCGAGCAGATCAGCAAGGCTGGCCTCCAGCTGGGCCACGCGCTCGGGACCAAGCCACGCGCTGAGTTGCGGCGCCCACTCCTGCAACAGCGCCTGCAACTCGCGGATATAGGTGGGCAACCGGGCAATCAGTCCTGCCCCCTGCTGCGCCACCAGCGGCACCAGCGCGAGGAACAGCCCCACCACGATCGAGATCGCCACCGCCAGCACCAGCATCGATCCCCAGGTGCGGTCGATGCGGAAGCGCGCCAGGAACGCCACCAGCGGGTTGAGCAGGTAGGCCAGCGCCAGCCCGATCACGAAGGGCAACAGGATCGAGCGGAACAGCCACAACAACAGGATCGCGGCAACGAAGATGCCTATCCAGACCAATACCTGCGTCCTGAGCGTCATCGACCTGCCAACTCTTGCGTGACTGCGGTTGAGCGGTTATCAGCGCTCAAGACTCTGTTGCCCCGAAAATACGGCGAAATCGGCCCATGTCAGACGCACCAAACGTGCCACCAAACGGGCTCTCGTACAAGCAGGCCGGGGTCGACATAGACGCTGGCAACGCCCTTGTCGAGGCAATCAAACCGGCCGTGCGCTCGACGCGCCGCAGCGGCGCCGACGCCGAAATCGGCGGCTTCGGCGGGCTGTTCGATCTGAAGGCCGCCGGCTTCGTCGATCCTATCCTGGTCGCGGCCAATGACGGCGTCGGCACCAAGCTCAAGATCGCCATCGATACCGGCATGCACGGCTCCATCGGCATCGATCTGGTCGCCATGTGCGTCAACGACATCATCGTCCAGGGCGCCGAGCCACTGTTCTTCCTCGACTATTTCGCCACCGGCAAGCTTGATGTCGCGGTTGGCACTGCCATCGTCGAGGGCATCGCCGAAGGCTGTCGCCTCGCCGGCTGTGCGCTCATCGGCGGCGAAACCGCCGAAATGCCAGGCATGTATGCCGGCAAGGACTATGACCTCGCCGGCTTCGCCGTCGGCGCCGCAGAACGCGGCACGCTGCTCCCGCGCGAGGATCTCGAGATCGGCGACGTGCTCGTCGCCATCGCCTCGTCCGGCGTCCACTCCAACGGTTATTCGCTGGTCAGGAAGATCGTCGAGATCTCCGGCATCGATTGGTACCTGCCCTCACCCTTCGAGCCCGGCAAGACCCTCGCGGAATCACTGCTTGTCCCCACCCGCATCTATGTGAAGCCGCTGCTCTCGGCGCTGAAGGCCGATATCGGCCTGAAAGCCCTCGCCCACATCACCGGCGGCGGTTTCATCGACAACATCCCGCGCGTCCTGCCGCTCCATCTCGCCGCCCATGTCGATCTCGACCGCATCCAGGTGCCAAAGGTGTTCGGCTGGCTTTCCCGCGTCGGCGGCATGGACGAGCGCGAGATGCTGCGCACCTTCAACTGCGGCGTCGGCATGCTCTGTGCCGTCCGCAAGCAGGACGCGAACAAACTCGTCGAACACCTCGGCGCTGCTGGCGAAACCGCCACCATCGTCGGCGCCCTGACCCCGCGGACCGGCGAGCCCGTCACCTTCCAGGGCCGGCTGGCGCTGTGAGCGCCACGACCGACAGCCGCGTCGAGTTCCGCCGGGCGAAGAAGCGTGTCGCCATCCTGATTTCCGGCCGTGGCTCCAACATGATGTCGCTGATCCAGGCGGCAAAAGCGCCCGATTATCCCGCCCAGATCGTCGGCGTGTTCTCCAACCGCCCCGACGCCCCTGGCCTTGCAGCCGCTGCCACCTTCGATATCCCCACCGCCTGGCGCTGGCACAAGGACTATGCCAGCCGCGAAGGCTTCGAGCTGGCGCTGAGTGAAGTGCTGCGCCTCTGGCGCCCCGACATCATTGCGCTGGCCGGCTTCATGCGCATCCTCACCCCCGGCTTCACCGAAAAATGGCAGGGCCGGATGATCAACATCCACCCCTCCCTGCTTCCGGCCTACAAGGGCCTCCACACCCACGAGCGCGCCATCGCCGACGGCGCCACCCAGCACGGCTGCACCGTGCATTTCGTCACCCCGGGCATGGATGAAGGCCCGATCATCGCCCAGGCCGCGGTCCCCGTCCTCCCCGGCGACACCCCGGACGTGCTCGCTGCCCGCGTCCTCACCGAAGAGCACCGCATCTACCCGGAGGCCCTGGCGAAAGTCGCCCGCGGCGAGGCGACTTACCTGCCCGCGTGATCCTCCGCCGCCCGCCTGCCGTATAGGTCCTCCGACATGGCAAGCGAGCTTCAACAGGTCGAAGTGCACTCCCGGCAGCAGCTGCGCGCCTGGCTTGAAGCCAATCACGCCCAGCCGGACTCGATCTGGCTCGTGGTCTGGAAAAAGCACACCCCGCACCACATCCCCTACAGCGACATCGTCGACGAGGTCCTCTGCTTCGGCTGGATCGACAGCCAGCCCCGCAAACTCGACGCCGACCGCTCCCTTCTCCGGCTGTCGCCCCGCAAGCCCCGCAGCGGCTGGTCTGGCGTCAACAAGCTCAAGATCGAGCGCCTCATCGCCGCGGGCCTGATGGCCGCTCCCGGCCTCGCCCGCATCGCAGAGGCTCAGGCGGACGGCAGCTGGCAACAGCTCGACTCCGCCTCGAGCGACGAGATCCCGCCCGACCTCGCCGCCGCCTTCGCCCGCTTCCCGGACGCTGCAACCACCTTCGCTGCCTTCCCGAAATCCGCCCGCCGCGCCATCCTTGAGTGGATCAGCACCGCCCGTACCCCCGAAACGCGCAGCAAGCGCATCGCGGAAACCGCCGCCGAGGCCGCCCGGGGCGAACGCGCCAACCAGTGGCGCCCTAAAGCCAAACCCATGTGATGCGGCTTTGCGCGCCACGATCGTCGGATCCGCTTTGTAACCGGAACCACCGGACGCAGAGCCTCCGATCGCGCCTTAAGTGACCACCGCATAGTCGGGGCCATAGACGGCCAGGACCTTGCCCGACCCCGGCCAGCTCTCGGTATGCAGCAGGCGCAACGGAACTTCCGGTCGCTCGGCAAACAGCGGGACGCCGCCACCGCCGATGATTGGGAAGAACGTCAGGTGGATCTCATCCACCAGCTTCCGCGCCAGAAGGTCCTGCCACAGCAGCCGGCTCATCAGCACGAGAATGTCCCCATCACCATCGGCCTTCAGCGCCGCGATCCGCTCCGCCGCCTGGGCCCGCGGGATGACTTCGGTATTGCCCCACGGCGCCAGCGCATCCGCCCCCAGCCGGTCCGAGATCACCAGCTTCGGCAGCTCCGCGATCCGCTCCGCAAAGGCGCGCCGTGTCGCAGACACCTCAGGACTGCCGCGCACGCTGCTCCAGTAATCGCGACTTCCCAGAAACGCCCGCCGGCTCAACAGCAGGTAGTCCGCGGCCTCCAGCCGCTTGAGATTGTAGTCATCGAATTTGCCATCCTGCGCGTAGTCCGGATGGTGGTAACGGAACAAAGGCCCGATATTGCCGCCCGGCCCGTCGAACAGCCCATCAAGCGTCATGAAGTTGCAGACCACCAGCTTGCGCAAACTTTCCTCCCGCTGCCGACGCCATCACTGGAATCGATGGCATCAATCGTCAAATTCGGTTCGACCTCAACCGGCCACAAGCATAGTTTGCGCGCCTGTTGGAGACCAAGCATGTCGTTACGCGATTGGTTCTGGGTGATTCTGCTGGGCGCCATCTGGGGCACCTCGTTCCTGTTCAACGCCATCCTGATCCGCGAGCTTGGCCCGCTCTGGGTCTCGGCGTTGCGCGTCAGCATCGGTGCGCTCGGATGTTGGGCGGTGTTCGTTGCCTTGAAGAAGCCGCTGCCCCGCAGCCCGCGCCTCTGGTTCCAGCTGGGCGCCCTCGGCGTTCTTGCCTACGCCATCCCCTTCGCGCTCTTCCCGCTCAGCCAGCAGCATCTCGCGAGCGGCGTCGCCGCGATCATCAACGCCCTCACCCCAATCACCACCGTTGTCGTCTCGCAGTTCTGGCCCGGCGGTGAGAAGGCCACTGGCCTCAAGGTCTTCGGCATCATCGCCGGCTTCACCGGCGCCGCTATCCTCGCGTGGCCGGCCCTCAGCAGCGGCGGCACCAGCGAGCTCTGGGCCATCGGCGCCTGCCTCCTCGCTACTGGCTGCTATGCCGTGTCGCTCAACATCACCCGGCAATTCGCCAAGGTCGATCCGACCACTCTCGCTGCCTTGGCGCTGAGCGGCGGTGCCATCGTCGCTACCATCGCCGCCTTCGCCACCGAGGGCGTCCCCGTCATCACCCGCGGCGAAACCGTCCTCGCCGCGCTCGGCATCGGCCTCATCGCCACCACCTTCGCCTTCCAGGTGATGTACCGCATCCTGCCGCGCATCGGCGCCACCAACTTCTCCACCGTCACTTTCATCGCGCCGGTCTCGGCCATCCTCTTCGGCGTCACCCTCCTCGGCGAACGCCTGCAGCCGATCCACTTCCTCGGCATGGCGGCCATCTTCATCGGCCTGCTGCTGATCGATGGACGGCTGTTCGGCCGCTACCGCTAGGCGCGGGCGTAGGGAGTAGTCACCTTCTCAGATGAGGTGGCGGGGCGCGGCGGATGATGCCCTCTTGCTTTCCCTCCAGGAATTCCTGTTGTCTTCGGGGCCCAAAACAATTCGGTCAGTGCCTTGCCCCGCCGTCTCGACACGCGTCCGCTGAAGAAGCTTCGCAACCCGGCACGACACCTGCGCGCCCTGCAAAGCTGGTCGGCTGCTCCTGAGGCATCGCTTCCGCAACAGGCCGAGTTGGAAGGCTGGCAAGACCTCTTCTGGCACCAGAAGGTCCCCATCCTTAGCAAACTCGTCTCAGAGAAGCATTCTACCCTGGAGCTTCGGCGCGCGGTCGCACAGGCACTACTCAACGCCACCGCAAACTTGAGCGCACGCCTGCTACTTCGTCGTCGGGTCCGCGTCGCATGCCTCATATCTCCCGAAGATCTTTGGAGCTCCGAAGTCACGATCTGTTTCGACGAAGACTATTTCCGCACCTTCCTGCCTCCAGTGAGCTTCGGCACATCCCAGACGGGCCCCTTCCGCGTCACTACCGCACCGCCCGCCATCGACCTGGTCGTCGACTGGAACCTGCAGGTGCCGCTGGCAATAAAGGACTTTGGCGGCTATCTCCTTACCGAGGAGAACGACGAGGAACCTAGGGTCCGCCGGTCTAGCCATTGCTGGTTGTTTGCCGAGCCGGAGCGCGCAACGCACGCCTCGCAATGATGCGGTTAGCCGAGTGCCGCTATCTCAGCCATCGAACCCTTCGACAATGGCAAAATCCGCCAGGCTCGCGCCGAGCCGCAGCTTGAGGCCGGTCTGATAGGCCTCGGAGTGATACGTCCGTGCCGCCTGCGCGTAGCTCGGGAACTCGATCACCACCACGCGTGGCTTCATCGCCCCCTCGACGACCTCCTGCTCCCCGCCCCTGATGAGGAACCGGCCGCCATTTTCGGCAAGGAAGGGGCGTACGAAGTCCTGATAGGCCCGATAGGCCGCCGGGTCGGTGACCTCGAGACTGACGACCCAATACCCCTTGGCCATGCGCGCTCCGCCTACTCGATCCCCAGCTTCCGCTTCAAGATCTCGTTCAGCGCCTGCGGGTTGGCCTTGCCGCCGCTCGCCTTCATCGCCTGCCCGACGAACCAGCCCAGCATGGTGGGCTTCGCCTTCACCGCCTCGACCTGGCCCGGGTTCGCCGCGATGATCTGGTCGACCACCGCCTCGATGGCGCCGAGGTCGGTCACCTGCTTCATGCCGCGCCGCTCGACGATCTCGGCCGGCTCGCCCTCGGGCTCCTCGGCAATGATCACCTGCAACAGGTCCTTGGCGCCCTTCGACGAAATCGTCCCGGCCGCGACGAGGTCGACGATCCCGGCAATCTGCCCCGGCTTGATATGGGTCTCGTAGGCGCTCAGCCCCTGCGAATTGGCATAGGCGGCGATGTCGCCGGTCACGAGATTCGCCACCGCCTTGCCGTCGCGCTTGCCCCCGCCGAACGTCACTGCGGCCTCGTAATAGTCCGCCGTCTCGCGCTCGAGCGTTAGCACCATCGCGTCGTAGGGCGTCACGCCATAGTCGGCGATGAACCGGTCCTGCTTGGCATCCGGCAGTTCCGGCAGGTCGGCCGCCAGCGCGTCGATGAAGGCCTGGTCGAACTCCAGCGGCAGCAGGTCCGGATCGGGGAAATAGCGATAATCGTGCGCTTCTTCCTTGGAGCGCATCGAGCGCGTCTCGCCGGTCTTGGGGTCGTAAAGCCGCGTTTCCTGGTCGATCACCCCGCCATCCTCGAGAATGTCGATCTGCCGGCGCGCCTCGAACTCGATCGCCTGCGCGGCAAAGCGCAGCGAGTTGACGTTCTTGATCTCGCAGCGCGTGCCGAAGGCCCCACCCGGCCGGCGCACCGACACGTTGATGTCGGCTCGCATCGAGCCCTGCTCCATGTTGCCGTCGCACGTGCCGAGATAGCGCAGGATCGCCCGGAGCTTGCCCAGATAGGCTTTGGCCTCGTCCGACGAACGCAGGTCCGGCTTGGACACGATCTCCATCAGCGCCATGCCAGACCGGTTCAGGTCGACAAAGCTCATCGACGGATGCTGGTCATGGATCGACTTGCCCGCGTCCTGCTCGAGATGCAGCCGCTCGATGCCGATCTCGATCCGCTGCCCGTCGACATCGAGAAACACCGAGCCTTCACCGACGATCGGGTCCTTGAACTGGCTGATCTGGTAGCCTTGCGGCAGGTCCGGATAGAAATAGTTCTTCCTGTCGAAGATCGAGCGCTTGTTAATCTGCGCCTTCAGCCCCAGCCCGGTCCGCACCGCCTGCCGCACGCATTCCTCGTTGATCACCGGCAGCATGCCCGGCATCGCGGCATCGACGAATGACACGTTGGAGTTCGGCGGCGCCCCGAACGCGGTCGAGGAGCCCGAAAACAGCTTGCTCTCGGCCGTCACCTGCGCATGCACTTCCATGCCGATGACGATCTCCCAGTCACCGGTCGCGCCGTTGATGAAAGTCTTCGGGTTCGGCGTGCGGGTATCGACGAGGGTCACTTCGAAATCCTGAGGCAAATGTCCGGTCTGTCCGGCTTGCCCAAGCAGCAAACCCGACGCCCCTGCTTACTTGCCTCGGCATTCCGATGCAATGGATCGGAAGGGCCCGCCTACTCGTCCTCGTCCACCGGCCCGCGGAACGGAGTCAGCCGCTTTTCGAGCCGCACGTTGAGTTCGGGGTCGCGGCCGCCGCCTTCGCGCTTCAGCGCCAGAATGCGATAGCCCTGGTGCTGGTAGAACGCCACCGCGCGCACATTGTCGCTCAGCGTGTCGAGCTGCACCCGCTCGGCGCCTTCCAGCTCCAGCAGCGTCTCGGTCCGGCTCAGCAGCAGCGTCCCGATCCCGCGGCTCTGCCACACCGGATCGACGAACAGGAACGGCACATAGGCTCGAGTCCGCGCCCGCGCGCACCAGCCCACCGGGCCGGTTTCGGTCTCGGCGACAATCGTGCGGGAGAGCAGGTCATGCACCGCGTGCTGCATCCGGCGGCGTTCGGTCGCCGGGTTGGCGGCCGGCCCGCTGAGGAATGGCCGCAGATCGCGGTCCCACGCCGCCAGCGCAATCTCGACGAGACGCTCGGTTTCGCTGGCTTCGGCCCTGCGGATAGTCGCGGCAAGCAACGACATGGACGTATGGCCTCCTCGCGGGCCCGGGTTCAGCCGCGGTGCCGACGCGCGGCAATGATGCCCTTTTCGTAATTGACATTCCAGTCGATCAGCGTGCGCCAGATCAGTTCGGCCTGGTCCTCGTCGAGGTCCAGTTCCTCGGCGCGCTTGCGCTGCTTGGCAATCACCGCCTCGATCCGCGCCGGGTCATGCGCCTCGTGCGGGTCGGTCTTGATCTCGGCCATCCGCGTCACATACTGGTGCCGCTCAGCCAAAAGCGTGAGCAATCCCTGATCGATCCGGTCGATCTCGGCGCGGACGTCTTCCTTGGTCTGGCAGTCGGCAGGCAGCTTGGTCACGGTCGTACTCGGCAGGTCTCAACTGTTGCTGGTGTGCACCGGAGAAGCCGGGAATGCAACCGCCCGCCACCGCGCCACTTCTCAATCGCCCGCCGGCTGACTATTTCTCACCCGTCCGTTGCGGCGCCATCGCCGCAACTTTCAACTCTCGGCAAAGGGACCCTTCATGTCTCGCCATCTGGAGACTGTCTGACACCCCGTCCGCACCGGCGCTGATTGGCGCCTGACGTGCCGGAACGGGGTCTGGAACCTGGTTGCCGCCGCGCGCGATGCCGGCGGGAGCCCGCTTTCTCACGTCATTCAGGTTGTCCCAAGATGGATATCTCCCGAGAAGAACAGCGGGTGCTTCATGCCCTCGCGCGCGGTGGCGCCATCCACGCCCTCAAGACCCCCAACGGCAAGGTTGCCGAGCTGGAATGCTTCACCCGCGACGGCTGGCTGATGGCATGCTCGCTTCGGCTCTTCCGCAAGCTGAAGAGCAAACAGGCCATCGCCTCCTTCAACGGCGGCCCCTACCGCATCACCCGCCGCGGCCTCGAACTGGTCCGCAGCGAAGTCGATAACCGCTGATCGTCCGGCGGGACCTGCGCCGCGCGGGTCCCGCTTGACTCCGTCCCACATGTTCCTGTTATGTTCTCATCCCATCCGAGATGTCGCCATGACCGACGCGGCCACGATCCTCCATGCCGATCTCGACTCGTTCTATGCCTCTGTCGAGCAACTGCTCGATCCGAGCCTGGTCGGTAAACCCATCGCCGTCGGCGGCGGCATCGTGCTGGCCGCCTCCTACGAGGCCAAGGCCTTCGGCGTCCACGCCCCCATGCCCGGCTGGAAGGCCAGGGAGCTCTGCCCCGACCTGATCTTCGTCGGCGGCCACTTCAGCGAGTACCAGCGCCTCGGCGACGCGGCCATCGCCATCCTCGGCGACTATACCCCGCTGGTCGAACGCATCTCCATCGACGAAGCCTTCGCCGATGTCGCCGGCACTGAAAAACTGTTCGGCAGCCCCTTCGACATCGCCACCACCATCCGCCGCCGCGTTCGCGACGAACTTGGCCTGCCGATCTCGGTTGGCATCGCCCGCACCAAGCACCTCGCCAAGATCGCTTCGCAGGTCTCCAAGCCCGACGGACTCGTCGTCGTCGATCCGGAGGGCGAACTGCAGTTCCTCCACCCGCTGCCGGTCGAACTGATGTGGGGCGTCGGTCCGGTGACCAGGCAGAAGCTCATCGATCAAGGCATCCGCACCATCGGCGAGCTGGCCGCAACATCGGGCTCCGTGCTCACCCGCCTCCTCGGCCCCGCCGCCGGCGACAAGCTCGCCGCACTCGCCTGGAACCGCGATGCCCGCGAAATCGTCACCGATCGCCGCGCCCATTCGGCCGGCGCGCAGTCCGCCCTCGGCCGCCAGCCCGCCACCGTCGAAGTCTATCGCCCGGCCCTCATCCACCTGGCAGACCGCATCGGAACCCGCCTGCGTCGAAAACTCCTTGCCGGCCGCACCGTCACCGCCCGCGTGCGCTTCGCCGATCTACGTTCCGTCACCCACGCGGTGACCCTGCCCGCGCCCATCGCCGCCACCAGCACGCTTGCCGAAGTTGCCGAGGAACTGGTCCGCCACATGCTGGCCCTCCACCCCCACGAGACCAGCATCAGCCTTCTGGCAATCTCGGTATCGAAGCTCGAACGCCAGCCGGTGCTCCAGCTCGAATTCTCCCTCGGCCTCGATGATGAAAAGCACCGCCCGGGCACCCGCCGCGGGGCCGCCCGCTGGCTGGCCGACAAGGCGGTCGACAGGGTCCGCGACCGCTTCGGTTGGGACGCCATCGGCTACGGCGCGGTCGCGCTCGAAAAGCACACCGGTGTACCGGATGCCTTCAGGGGATTGGCGGAAAAGGAGCTCTAGCGGCTCAGTGCTCGGTCACGCCCGACAGCGTCTTGGCGATGTGTTCCCACTCGCCCTTCACGCTCGGCGCAGTGCGACGCTTGCCGGCGCGGCGATACCAGTAGTCGGCATTGCCCATGTCGGCCTCGATCCAGTGCATCAGGGCATGCACCCAGTCGAACTCGAACGTGCCTTCCATCGCCTGCACGATGGCATGCGCCTCTTCCCATTCCGGGCCGACGCGATAGCCACCCTTGCGGATCCACCACAACGCCTGCAACGGCTTGGACATGTCCTTGGGCGGCTGGGACCAGTCCTCGGAAGTGAAAATGTCGACGGACATCGGCAAGCCCCCCTGTGGCCCCGACGCAACCCTTGGACGCGTCGTAATCAGCTTCAATTTGTGCATGGCCGGCAAATAGTGCCGAAATCGCCCGTTATCAAGCGGTTTCGCCCTGCGGCACGATCACCACCACTTGTCCGGCGTAAACGTTATGCCCGAACTGCGCTCGATCACGCGCCCCGCCGCAAACAGCGTTTCCTCGTCGAACGGCTTGCCGATCAGCTGCAAACCGAGCGGCAATCCGGCCGCATCCTTGCCCGCCGGCACGGCAATTCCGGGCAGCCCCGCCATGTTCACCGTCACCGTGAACACGTCGTTGAGGTACATCTTCACCGGATCGGCGTTCATATCCTCGTCGCCAACGCCAAAGGCTGCCGACGGTGTCGCCGGCGTCAGGATCGCGTCGACACCGTCGTTGAACGCCAGCTCGAAGTCGCGCTTGATCAGGGTGCGCACCTTCTGCGCCCGCACGTAGTAGGCGTCGTAATAGCCGGCCGACAGCACATAGGTGCCGATCATGATGCGCCGCTTCACCTCGCGCCCGAACCCGGCCGCCCGGCTCAGCTCATAGAGGTCGGTGATGTCCTTGCCGGTGACCCGCAACCCGTACTTCACCCCGTCATAGCGTGCGAGGTTCGACGAGGCCTCCGCCGGCGCCACGATGTAATAGGCCGGCAACGCGTATTTGGTATGGGGCAGCGAGATATCGCGGATCTCCGCGCCCTCGGCCTTCAGCCAGGCAATCCCTTGCTGCCAAAGTGCCTCGATCTCGGCCGGCATCCCGTCCATGCGATACTCGCGCGGAATGCCGATCACGAGGCCCTTGACCCCGCGCGCCACTGCCGCCGCAAAATCCGGCACCGCCAGCTGCGCACTGGTCGAATCCTTCGGGTCGTACCCGGCCATCGAGGTCATCATGATCGCCGCATCCTCGACCGTCCGGGCAATCGGTCCAGCCTGGTCCAGCGACGAGGCGAAGGCCACGATGCCCCAGCGCGAGCAGCGGCCATAGGTCGGCTTGATGCCCACCGTTCCGGTAAACGCCGCCGGCTGCCGGATCGAGCCACCGGTATCGGTCGCCGTCGCCGCCGAGCACAGCCACGCCGCCACCGCCGACGCCGAACCGCCCGACGAACCGCCGGGCACCAACTGGGCGTTCGAGCCCTCGGCCCGCCAAGGATTGATCACTGGCCCGTAGTAAGACGTCTCGTTCGACGAGCCCATGGCGAACTCATCCATGTTGAGCTTGCCCAGCATCACCGCGCCGTCGCGCCACAGCTGGCTCGTCACGGTCGACTCGTATTCCGGCTTGAAGCCGTCGAGGATATGGCTCGCCGCCTGCGTATGCGCGCCCTTGGTGGCGAACAGGTCCTTGATCCCGAGTGGCACGCCCTCGAGCGGCCCACCTTCTCCCTTGGCGAGGCGCGCGTCGCTCGCCTTGGCCATCTCCTGTGCCTGTTCCCCCGTCACCGCCACGAAGGCGTTGAGCTTGGGGTTCGCGGCCTCGATGGCGCTGAGATACGCCCCGGTCAGCTCTGCGGACGAAAACGACTTCTGCTTCAGCCCGTCACGGGCCGCGGCAAGGGTGAGGCGGGTCAGGTCGGTCAAAGTCGGTTCTCGCGTGGGTTTTGGCACGAGGTTGGGTGTTCGCCGTTCCTACAGAGTGCAGCGGCGAACCGCAACCTCAGGCCAAGGCGTCAGCCGTCAGCCATTTCTCGAAAAACGCCGAGAAGCCGCTGTCTGGATAGTCGAGAAACGCCCCGCAGCGCACAAAGCCACTTCTCGTATAGAGCCGATGCGCCGGTTCGAACCCCGGCGTATCGCCGGTCTCCAGCATCAGGTGGGCAATGCCCTTGTCCCGCGCCAGGGCTTCGATTCGCTCGAGCAGCGCCACGCCGACGCGGTGTCCGCGCACTTCGGGCCGCGTAAACATCCGCTTTACCTCGGCCATCTCGGCGCTCTCGACCTTGAGCGCACCCATGCCGACGGCTCGGCCGCTTTCGTCGCGCGCCACGAACACCGTGGTCTTGGGGTCGGCCATCTGCTCGACCGTCATCTGGAACTGGAATTCCGGCGGCGACAGGGGCCCGAGGTAGGCATTCAGCAGCGCCACCAGCTCGCGCACATCGTCCTGCAACGGCGTCTCGATGGCGATGGTCACGGCCATGGCGCTTACTCGACGACCTTGGGCACCATGAAGAAATTGTCTTCCGTCAGCGGCGCGTTGGCCACGATCTGCTCGGGATAGCCGCCATCGGTCACCTTGTCCTCGCGCCGGCGCAGCTGCATCGGCGTCACCGAGGTCATCGGTTCCACGCCCGTCACATCCACTTCGCTCAACTGCTCGACGAAACCGAGCATGGCGTTGAGTTCATCCTGATAGCCGGCAACCTCGGACTCTTCGATCCGGATCCGGGCCAGCCGCCCGATGCGCGTCACGGTCTTGGCGTCAACCGACATGGAACTCTCCAAACAGCCTGTCTTTCCGGGCTTCTAGCAACGGATCGGCGCGATGAACAACGAAAACTCTTGATCGGACCGATCAGACTTCCACGGCCAATCCCGCTTCCAGCGCCACCAGCCCGGTGCCGCGCAACTGCCCCGACAGCTTCGCAAACGCCGCATCCACCACCGCCTCGTCCGCGGCAATCGCAATCAGCCGCGGCCCCACAACCTCCAGCACCCGCGCCGCCAGCCGCCCGGCCTCCTGCCCGAACACCACCACCACCGCGTCCCGTCCCCAGCGCCCAGCCGCAGCCACCTCGCCATCGACCAACAGCAGCGGCGGCTCCCCGGTCGCGGCAATCAGCGCACCCCCGGCGATCCCGTGCACCAGCACCTCGAGCACGTCGTCTTGCGCAATCATCGCCGCCGCCCGCCGCGGCTCCCACAGCACCGGATCGACCGAGGGCCCCGCTTCAGCCAGCGCAAACTGCACGTCGGCGCCCGACACCAGCTCGTCCTGATCCACCCCAGCGCCGGCCCCAGCGGGATCGCACACCAGAATTCTTCCGCCCACATGAATCCGGATGGTCGTTCCGGCAAACCAGGTCAGTTTCATTGCTTGCCTCCAGAGCGGCCCACAGGTAGCGACTATGACAGCCAACGCAAGTGGACACAGTGTGACCGAGTTCGACCTCTCCGCCCTGCCCGCCTCCGGCAAGCTGCTCGGGCTCGATCTGGGCACCAAGACCATCGGCGTCGCCATTTCCGACGGCATGCGCTATTCGGCCACCCCTCTCGAAACCATTCGGCGCACCAAATTCACCGCCGATGCCGAGCGCCTGCTCCAGCTCGTCGCCGAGAACCAGGCGGTTGCCATCGTCCTCGGCCTGCCGCTCAACATGGATGGCTCCGAAGGCCCGCGCGCCCAGTCGACCCGAGCCTTCGCCCGCAGCCTCGCGCCCAAACTCGCCATCCCCATCGTCTTCTGGGACGAGCGTCTTTCCACCTCCGCCGTCACCCGCACCCTCATCGATGCCGATGTCCGCCGCGACAAGCGCGCCGAGGTCGTCGACAAGCTCGCCGCCAGCTACATCCTGCAAGGCCTGCTCGAACGGCTGCGCCACGCCTGAGCGGAAGAGTTCGGTACCGGGCCGGGGATATTCACCCGCACCGCTTGCGCCTGATGCCCGCACTGCGCTAGACCCCGCCGAACCTCAAGGACTGGAGTGCATGGCAACCTCTTCGCCCGCATCGTCCCCCGGCGGCTCTGCCGCCTCCCGCATGCCGTTCCGTCATCGGCATCTTCTGGGCATCAGCCAGCTCAATCAGTACGAAATCGTCGATCTGCTCGATCGCGCCGAGGCGATGATCCCCGTCTCGCGGCAGTTGCAGAAGTCCCGCCCCGTTCTCGGCGGCCGCACGCAGATCAACCTGTTCTTCGAGCCTTCGACCCGCACCCAGGCGAGCTTCGAGATCGCCGGCAAGCGGCTTGGCGCGCAGGTCACCAACATGTCGGTGCGCACCTCCTCGATCACCAAGGGCGAAACCCTGATCGATACCGCCACCACGCTTAACGCCATGCAGCCGGACGTCATCATCGTCCGCCACTCGGCCGCCGGCGCCGTCGAGCTCCTGAGCCAGAAGGTCGGCTGCTCGGTGATCAACGCCGGCGATGGCGCCCACGAGCACCCGACACAGGCCCTGCTCGATGCGCTGACCATCCGCACCCATAAGGGCAATCTCGCCGATCTGACCGTCGCCATCTGCGGCGACATCGCCAATTCCCGCGTCGCCCGCTCCAACCTCTTGCTGCTCGGCGCCATGCAGGCGCGCACCCGCGTCGTCGCGCCGCTCACGCTGCTGCCGCGCGGCATCGATGCGCTGGCGAGCGAAGTCCACACCGACATGCGCAAGGGGCTCGAAGGCGCCGACGTCGTCATGATGCTGCGCCTCCAGCACGAACGCGCCAATGGCCGCATGATCCCATCCGTCCGCGAGTACTACCATTTCTACGGCCTCGACGCCGAAAAGCTGGCCCACGCCAAGCCCGATGCCATCGTCATGCACCCGGGCCCGATGAACCGCGGCGTCGAGATCGATCCGGCCATCGCCGACAGCGCCCGCTCCGTCATCACCGAGCAGGTCGAAATGGGCGTCGCCGTCCGCATGGCCGTGCTCGAAGCCCTGCTCGACCGGAGCGAGGACGCATGAGCCCGTCGCACCCCGCCCGCCCCCTCGTCATCACCAACGCCCGCGTCATCGATCCGGCTTCCGGCCGCGACGGCCCGGGCGCCGTCCTCGTCGCCGACGGCGTCATCGCCGGCATCAGCACCGGCGGCCCCGAGGGCATCCCTGACGGCGCCGAGATCGTCGATGCGCGCGGCCTCGTCGTCTCCCCCGGCCTCATCGACATGCGGGTCTTCACCGGCGAGCCCGGCCACGAATATCGCGAAACCCTCGCCACAGCCGCAGATGCCGCTGCTGCCGGTGGCGTCACCAGCTTCGTCCTCATGCCTGACACCAGCCCGGTCATCGACGATGGCGCCCTGGTCGATTTCCTCCGCCGCCGCGCCCGGGACACCGCCCGGGTCAACGTCCTCCCCGCCGCCGCCATCACCCGCGGCCTCAAGGGCGAGGAGATCACGGAATTCGGCCTCCTGCGCGAAGCCGGCGCCGTCGCCCTCACCGATGGCCGCGCCTCCATCCAGTCTGCCGGCCTCCTCCGCGCCGCCTTCACCTACGCCCGCAACTTCGACATGCCCGTCATCCATCACGTCTGCGATCAGTCGCTGGCCGGCGATGGCGTGATGAACGAGAGCGTCCTCGCCACCGTCTCCGGCCTCAAGGGCATCCCCACCGCCGCCGAAACCATCCCGCTCGCCCGCGATCTCGAACTCGCCGAGCTGACCGGCGTCCGCTACCACGCCGCCCAGGTCTCCACCGCCCGTTCGGCCGACCTGCTGCTCGCCGCCCGCCGGCGCCATCCGGCGATTTCCGCCGGCATCTCGATCAACAATCTCAGCCTGAACGAGAACGACGTCGCGCCCTACCGGACCTTCTTCAAACTCTCGCCGCCGCTCCGCAGCGAGGATGACCGGCAGGCGATGATCGCGGCGCTAAAATCGGGCGCCATCGACACCATCCATTCAGGCCACGATCCGCAGGACAGCGAGGTCAAGCGCCAGCCCTTCGCCGAAGCCTCCGACGGGGCCATCGGCCTCGAAACCCTGCTCGCTGCCGCCCTGCGGCTCCATCATTCGGGTGACGTGCCACTCCTGACGCTGCTTCGCGCCATGACCAGCCGCCCCGCCGAAATTCTCGGCCTCCCGAGTGGCCGCCTTGCCGTGGGCGCCCCGGCCGACCTTATCGTCTTCGATCCGGATTATCCCTGGATCGCCAAGGAAGGCGCCTTCCGCTCGCGCTCGCGCAACTCCGCCTTCGAAGGCGCCCGCCTTGAAGGCGCCGTCATGCAAAGCTTCGTTGCCGGCCGGCTGGTCTTCAGCCATGCTGAGCTGTCGGGGGACCATCGATGAACTACATTCTCGCCGTTGCCATCGGCTACCTGCTCGGCTCCATCCCGTTCGGCTTGCTGCTGACGCGCACCGTCGGCATCGACATCCGCAAGATCGGCTCGGGCAATATCGGCGCTACCAATGTGCTGCGCACCGGCAACCGCTGGCTGGCCGCCGCCACCCTGATCCTAGATGCCGGCAAGGGCGCTGCGGCCGTGCTCATCGCCCGCTGGTTCCTCTCGTCGACCCCCGGCATGGAACTGATCCTTGCCGACAAGCTGGTGGTCTACGCTGCCGGCATCTCGGCCTTCCTCGGCCACCTGTTCCCGGTATGGTTGCAGTTCAAGGGTGGTAAGGGCGTCGCCGTCTATATCGGCGCCATGCTCGCTCTCAACTGGATGGTCGGGCTGGTGTTCTGCGGCGTCTGGCTGCTCATCGCCGTCGCTCGGCGCTACTCGTCGCTGGCGGCCCTCACCGCCGCCGCCACTTGCCCGCTCTTCGCCTTCGGCCTTGACAGTCTGGAGCTTGCCGCGGCGGCCAGCGTCATGACGCTGCTGCTCTATTACAAGCACTGGCCCAACATCCGCCGCCTCTGGGATGGCACCGAGCCCAAGATCGGTTCGGAAAAGCCCGCCGCCGAAGCTCCCAAGGCCGGCTGATCGACATGGCGGCGCGGGACGGCATCGTTCTGACCCCGTCACAGCGCCTCGCCTGGCTGCGCCTCATTCGCACCGACAATGTCGGCCCGCAGACCTTTCGTCAGCTCATCAATCGCGAAGGCTCCGCCGAGGCCGCGCTCGCGGCGCTTCCTTCCATCCTCCAGCGTCTCGGCAAGCCCGCCCGCATCCCATCGCTCGCCGAAGCGGAAGACGAGGTCGCTGCGCTTGAAAAGCTCGGCGGCCGCTTCGTTGCCTCCGGTGAGCCGGACTATCCGTTCCTCCTCCGCTTCATCTCCGGTGCTCCGCCGCTTCTCGCCATCGCCGGCGGCACCAATCTCGACTGGATGCGCACCGTCGCCATGGTCGGTGCCCGCAACGCCTCCGCCGCCGGCCAGAAATTCTGCCGGATGCTGGCGCTCGATCTCGGCGAGGCGGGCTATCTCGTCGTCTCCGGCCTCGCCCGCGGCATCGACGCCGCCGCCCACCGCGCCGCCCTCGGCACCGGCACTGTCGCCGTCCTCGCCGGCGGCATGGACCGCATCTATCCCGACGAGAACATCCCCCTTGCCCGCGAGATCCTCGACAATGGCGGTGCCCTCGTCACCGAAATGCCGCTTGGCTGGGAACCCCGCGCCCGCGACTTTCCCCGCCGCAACCGCCTCGTCTCCGGCCTGTCGCTCGGCACCGTCGTCGTCGAGGCCGCCAAGCGCTCCGGCTCGCTGATCACCGCCCGCCTCGCGCTTGAACAGAATCGCGAGGTCTTCGCCGTCCCCGGCTCCCCGCTCGATCCGCGCGCCGAAGGCGGCAACGCCCTCATCCAGCAAGGCGCCCGCCTGATCACCAATGCGGCCGACATCATCGAAGTGCTGCGCGAGGCCGACCCCGAGCGCACTTCGCTGCTCGAACCCGACTGGCTCCCCGAACTCGACTTCGCCGATACCGCTGCCCCCGCCCCCGACGAGCGCTCGCGGCTCATTGACGCGCTCAGCATCGCCCCGATGCCGGTCGACGACATCATCGGCGCCACAGGCCTTGGCACCGGCCGCGTCCAGACCCTGTTGCTGGAGCTCGATCTCGAAGGCCGCATCGAGTGGTCCAGCGGCCAGCTGGTTGCCCTCAGGCCCTGAAGGCCCACTGCACCGAAATCAACCCCAGGATTTTCCCCCCATAGGGGGGAGCTGGCGGCGCCCGTTCCGCCCGGTTGACAGCCCCACATGCCTTCACCATGTTGCGCCGCGCTTCGACTGCCACTCTGAAAGCCCAACTCATGAAACTCGTCATCGTTGAGAGTCCTGCTAAAGCCAAGACGATCAACAGCTATCTCGGCAAGGACTATGAGGTCATGGCCAGCTTCGGCCATGTCCGCGACCTGCCGGCCAAGGACGGCTCTGTCCTCCCCGACGAAGATTTCAAGATGAGCTGGGAGGTCGATGCCCAGTCGCGGAAGCGCCTCTCCGACATCGGCAACGCCCTCAAGAACGCCGACGAACTGATCCTCGCCACCGACCCGGATCGCGAAGGCGAGGCCATCAGCTGGCACGTCCTCGACGTCCTGCGCTCGAAGAAGCTGCTCAAGGACAAGCCGGTCAGCCGAGTCGTCTTCAACGCCATCACCAAGACCGCCATCTCCGAGGCGATGCAGCATCCGCGCCAGATCGATGAGCCGCTGGTCGATGCCTATCTCGCGCGCCGCGCCCTCGACTACCTCGTCGGCTTCACCCTTTCCCCGGTGCTCTGGCGCAAGCTTCCCGGCTCGCGCTCCGCCGGCCGCGTCCAGTCGGTTGCGCTCCGCATCGTTTCCGATCGCGAACGCGAGATCGAGAAGTTCCGCGCCCAGGAATACTGGAGCATCGCCGCCCGCCTCAACGAGAAGGGCAAGGCCTTCGAGGCCCGGCTCTATTCCGTCGATGGCAAGCGCAGCGACAAGCTCGACATCGCCAACGAGACCGAGGCCAATGTCCTCAAGGCCGCCATCGAGGCCGGCAGCTTTTCCGTCAGCGCCGTCGACAGGAAGCCGACCCGGCGCAACCCCTATCCGCCCTTCACCACCTCGAGCCTGCAGCAGGACGCCTCGTCGCGTCTCGGCCTGTCGCCCAGCCGCACCATGCAGATCGCCCAGCGCCTCTACGAAGAGGGCGTCATCACCTATATGCGTACCGACGGCGTGCAGATGGCACCCGAGGCCATCGACCAGACCCGGCGCTCCATCGTCAAGCAGTTCGGCGCCGACCACCTGCCGGAGAAGCCGCGCCTCTATCAGACCAAGGCCAAGAACGCCCAAGAAGCGCACGAGGCCATCCGTCCGACCGATCTCTTCCGCCACCCCGACACCGTTCGCGGCGATGCCGACCAGCATCGGCTCTACGAGCTGATCTGGAAGCGCACCCTCGCCAGCCAGATGCGCGCCGCCGAGATCGAGCGCACCACCGCCGACCTCGCCGTGTTCGCCACCAGCCGCGACATCGCGCTTCGTGCCGTCGGCTCTGTCGTCACCTTCCCGGGCTTCCTCGCGCTCTACGGCGTCGAGGCGAAGGCCGATGGCGACGAGGATGATGAGGATAGCCGCGAGCTGCCCCCGCTCGCCGTTGGCGACCGCCCGAAACTCGAAGCAGCGCTCATCGAGCAGCACTTCACCCAGCCACCGCCGCGCTACACCGAAGCCAGTCTTATCAAGAAGATGGAAGAGCTCGGCATCGGTCGGCCTTCGACTTACGCGGCCACCATCTCGGTCCTGCAGGACCGCAATTACGTCCGGCTCGAAAAGCGCGCCCTGATCCCCGAGGATCGCGGCCGCATCGTCACCGCCTTCCTCGAGAACTTCTTCGCCAAGCTGGTCGAATACGGCTTCACCGCCGGCCTCGAGGAAAAGCTCGACGAGATTTCTGCCGGCACCCTGCAGTGGAAGGACGTGCTGCGCGAGTTCTGGCTCGACTTCACCCGCCAGACTGACGACATCAAGGACCTGCGCGTCTCCGAAGTGCTCGACGCCCTCAACGAGTCGCTGAAGGACCACATCTTCCCACCCAGGGCCGATGGCTCCGATCCGCGCCGCTGCCCCACCTGCGGCACCGGCCAGCTCTCCTTGAAGCTCGGCAAGTTCGGCGCCTTCATCGGCTGCTCGAACTATCCGGAGTGCAAGCACACCATGCAGCTCTCCGACGCCGCCTCTGGCGCCGAGACGGCTGCCGCCGGCGACGGCATCCTGGGTGTCGATCCCGAGAGTGGCCTCAACGTGCTGCTGAAGTCCGGCCGCTTCGGCCCCTATGTCCAGCTCGGCGACGGCCCCGAACCCAAGCGTTCGTCGCTGCCCAAAGGCTGGACCCCGGACAGCCTGACGCTGGAGCGCGCACTGCAGCTTCTGACCCTGCCACGCATCGTCGGCGATCATCCTGAAACCGGCAAGTCGATCAGCGCCGGCATCGGCCGCTACGGCCCCTTCATCCTGCATGACGGCACTTACGCCAACCTCCCCGATGTCGAGGAAGTCTTCACCGTCGGCCTTAACCGCGCCGTCGATCTCCTCGCCCAGAAGGCCGCCGGCGGTGGCCGCTTCGGCAAGGGCGCCCGCGGCACGCCCACGGCCATCCAGACCTTCGAGCACGAAGCCGGTCCCATCACCGTGCGCCCCGGCCGTTACGGCCCCTATGTCAACCAGGGCAAGGTCAACGCCACCCTGCCCAAGACGCTGAAGCCCGAAGAGGTCACCCTCGAACAAGCGCTCGAACTGATCATCGCCAAGGCCGGCAGCGCGCCCAAGAAGTCACCGGCAAAGAAAGCCGCCGCCAAGAAGCCGGCGACGAAGACCGCAGAAACCAAGAAGCCCGCTGCAAAGTCGGCTGCCGCGAAAAAGCCTGCCGCTGCCAAGAAGCCCGCAGCCAAGAAAACCGCCAAGGCCGCCCTCGCAGACGAAGACGTACCGTTCTAGGCTGACCGGATCCCAGCACGACGCACGTGCTGGGCATCTACCCGATCGTCCGCTCGATGAGCCCAAGCCAGTTGCCCAGCGCGATCTTCTTCACGAGCGCTTCGCCGTAGCCCTTTTCCAGCAAAGCCTGCAGCAGCTTGGGCACGCCCGTCACATCGCCGAGTTCGGCAGGCACCATCGCCCCGTCGAAATCCGACCCCAGCGCCACGCCATCCTCGCCCACCGCCTCCAGCAGCGCATCGACATGGCGCACCATCAGGTCGATCGGCGTGTCGGCGACAAACTTCCCGTCCGGCCTGAGGAACCCGGTGGCATAGTTCAGCCCCACCACCCCGCCGCTGTCGCGGATTGCCGCCAACTGCCAGTCGGTGAGGTTGCGCGTCGACGGGCTGATCGCGTGCACGTTCGAATGCGTCGCCACCAGCGGCTTGGTCGACAGCGCCGCCACATCGCGAAAACCAGCGGCATTGAGGTGGGAGAGATCGATCAACACCCCCATCTCATCGCAGAGCCGCACCAGGTCCTTGCCCGCCTCGGTTAGCCCCGGCCCGATATCGGGGTCGGCATTGTGCCGGAACGGCACCCCTGTCCCGAACGCATTCGCCCGGCTCCAGGTGATCCCGATCGACCGCAGCCCCGCCGCATACAGCACCTCCAGCGACTGGAACTTCGTATCGATCGCCTCGGCACCCTCGATGTGAAAGACCGCCGCCAGCCGCTCCTCGTCGATCGCCGCCCGAATCTCCGCCGCCGACCGGCAGACATCCAGCACCCCAGCCCGCTCCAGTCGCAGCAGGATCGCGGCCATTCCATGCGTCGATGCCAGCGCATCGGCCAGTTCCAGCTCCGGCGGTAGCTCACCACTGCTGAAGTTGGGTGGCGGCGGCGCGGCGCCTGAAGCCGGCTTCACCGGCGGCGGGAACATCGCGAAGAACCCGCCCACCATCCCGGCCCGCTTCGCCCGCGGCAGGTCGACATGCCCATCCGCCGTTCCCTCGATGAACAACTGCTCCTTGTCGGCGCGTGCGTGCTCCAGGAGGCGCAGCAGCGTGTCATTGTGGCCGTCGAAGAATGCAATGGTCATGGGTGCCGGACTCGTTTCACTGTCACCAAGACCTGACACGTTTCGCGCCCGGCAGGCGAGGCGATTTGGCAAGCGGCCCGTCTCGCCCTATCTATGCGACATGCAACGAAAGCCGAAAATGGCCAAAGCCAAAGCCCCCGCGCCAACCGCCGCGCCTGCCAGCGCCAATACCTTCACCTATGGCGACCTGCCCTCGCGCGAGGCGATCCTCGCCGCCATGCGCGACAATCCCGCCCTCGATGGCAAGCGCGACCTCGCCAGGCATTTTGGCGTCCGCGGCGATCAGCGCAATCCCTTCCGCCAGCTGCTGAAGCAGCTCGAAGGCGAGGGCCATCTGACCCGTACGCGCAAGGAAATCCGCCGCACAGCCGCCCTGCCTTCCGTCACCGTGCTCGACATCCCTTCGGACGCCGATCCGGACAATCTCCATGCCTTTCCCGCCAACTGGAACGAAGCCGCAGAAGGCGAGCGCCCGCGCGTCGCCATCGTTCCGTCCCGCCACACCCGCATCGCCGCCGCCCCTGGCGACCGCATCCTCGCCCGCATCGATGCCGGCGATGGCGAAGTGCCGACCTACACCGCCAAGCCGATGAAAATCCTCGACAAGCCACGGCGGGGCGAGATCGGCATCGTCCGGCGCGACGAGGATGGCGCCCGCCTTGTCCCCGTCGACCGCAAGGGCAAGGAAATGCGCATCGAAGCCGGCGAACTCGGCGACGCTCGCGACGGCGACCTCGTCGAAGTCGAGGTCAAGCTGCGTGGCCGCCTGATGATCCCACGCGCCCGCGTCGTCAACGTCATCGGCAACCCAAAATCCGAGGGCGCGGTCTCGATGATCGCCATCCACTCCCTCGAAATCCCCTACCGCTTCCCGACCGGCGTCCTCGCCGAAGCCGGCGCCGCCACCGAAGCCCAGCTCAAGGGCCGCGAGGATTGGCGCGCCCTGCCGCTCATCACCATCGACCCCTTCGATGCCAAGGACCATGACGACGCCGTCTACGCCGAGCCAGACACCGACCCGGCCAATGTCGGCGGCCACATTGTCACCGTCGCCATCGCCGATGTCGCCGCCTATGTCCGCCCCGGCACCGCACTTGATCGCGAGGCGTATCTGCGCGGCAACTCGGTCTACTTCCCCGACCGCGTCGTCCCGATGCTGCCCGAGCGCATCTCCAACGACCTGTGCTCACTGAAGCAGGGCGAAAACCGCGCTGCCCTCGCCGTCCGCATGGTCTTCGATGCCAATGGCAAGAAGCGCCGCCACAGCTTCCATCGCATCCTGATGCGCTCGGCCGCCAAGCTCAGCTACCAGCAGGCGCAGGCTGCCATCGACGGTAGGCCCGACGACACCACCGGCCCCATACTCGAGCCGATCCTGAGGCCGCTGTGGGCCGCCTATGCGACAATGGCCAGGGCCCGCGACCAGCGCGGCCCACTCGAACTCGATTTGCCCGAGCGCAAGATCCTGCTCGATGAGCACGGCATGGTCCGCGACGTCCACGTCCCCGAACGGCTCGATGCCCATCGGCTCATCGAGGAAATGATGATCGCCGCAAATGTCGCGGCCGCCGAAACGCTGGAAAAGCACAACACCGCCCTGCTCTACCGCGTCCACGACACCCCCAGCGACGAAAAGCTGGTAGCGCTCCGCGACTTCCTCTCCTCGCTCTCGCTGCCGGCACCGAAATCCGACGCCGTGCGTCCCGCCGATTTCAACCGCATCCTCGACAAGGCCCGCGAGAGCGGCAAGATCCAGCAGGTCAGCGAGATCGTGCTCCGCACCCAGGCGCAGGCCGAATATGCCGCCGAGAACTACGGCCATTTCGGCCTCAATCTCGATCGCTACGCCCACTTCACCTCGCCCATCCGCCGCTATGCCGACCTCATCGTCCACCGCGCGCTGATCCGCGCCCTCAAGCTGGGCGACGACGGCCTCACCGAGCCCGAACTCGCCAGGCTCCCCGGCATTGCCCAGCACATCTCCTCCACCGAGCGCCGGGCCATGCTAGCCGAACGCGAGACGGTCGACCGGCTGCTGGCGCAGTTCCTCGCCGATCGCATCGGGACCCGCTTCCAGGCCCGCATCTCCGGCGTCACCCGCTCCGGCCTCTTCTGCCGCCTCGCCGACACCGGCGCCGATGGCTTCATCCCCGCCTCAACCCTTGGCGCCGACTACTATCGCTTCGTCGAGGAGATGCAGGCGCTGGTCGGCGACCGCAACGGCGAAACCTTCCGCATCGGCGACACCGTCGAGGTCCGTCTGCTCGAGGTCGCCCCCGTCGCCGGCGCGCTACGCTTCGAGCTGCTCAGCGAAGGCAGCCGCGGCGATCCGTCATCTGGCCGCCGCGTCGGCAAAGGCCCATCTAGGGGCAAGGCGAAGCCTGCGCCCTACCGCAAGCTGTCGCGGAGAAAGAGATAGAATGCCCGCCCACATCGAATCGACCCGCGCCGAGCGTCCGCTGCTCAGGTCGCTTGTCCGCGGCGCCATGTGTCGTTGCCCGCATTGCGGCAAAGGCAAGCTGTTCAGCGGCTATCTCAAGGTCGTCGACCACTGCGATGCCTGCGGCGAAGAGTATCGATTTCACCGCGCCGACGATTTCCCGCCCTACATCGCCATCTTCATCGTCGGCCACCTGCTGGTCGGCTGGATGTTGCATGCCGAAATGAGCGGCCCGGTCGACCCCATGTTCTATGTGTGGACCATGGTGCCCGCCTCCATCGTGCTCCCGCTCATCATGTTACCCTCCATCAAGGGCATGGTGGTGGCGCTGCAATGGGCCACCTACATGCACGGCTTCGACCCGCTGCGGCGCCCCGGTACCATCGACTGAGCGGGCCACGCGTCCTCATCCGGCGATGCGCTTGACAATCGGCGGCAAATCCGTAGTTTGCGCCGCAATTCGTCCGGGCCTGATGGCCAAAAGTTTTCGTGCCGCGCGCCACCCGCGCGGCAGCTCGTTTCAAGGAACGTGAATCATGGCCAAAGCCGTCTCGCTCAAGATCAAGCTCGTGTCGACTGCCGACACCGGCTACTACTACGTCACCAAGAAGAACTCCCGGACCCAGACCGAGAAGCTCAGCTTCAAGAAGTACGATCCGGTCGTGCGCAAGCACGTCGAGTTCAAGGAAGCCAAGATCAAGTAAGATCGCCTTCCGGCACGCGTCTCGAAGCCCCGCCAGTGTGCGGGGCTTTGCTTTTTCGGCATAACGAATCAAAAACGCCCGCCCTCTATCATGAGGGCGAGCGTTGATCCTTGGAGCCGTGCATCGGTTCGGGGAACCATCCCGGAAGCGATGAGCTCAATAAGCGGCTGGTCCGCAGCGGCATATCGAAGAGGCCACTCTTGACCGCGTCGGACCAGCCTCCCTACGCGCTCAGGAGTTGCGGCGGACCTGAGGAGAACGTAGGGTTGGGTTGACGGCGCAAAGTCGTCCGCGCCGTTCTGTTGGGTGATATCTACCCAATTGCGCGCAATGCCGAAACAGCCGGTCCACAACGTAACTAATCGTTAACCCTAATCGGTCGGATTGTCAGCAATCGGGCCGGCCGTGAACTTGGCGATTGCTGTCGGAAGATTGGGCAACGCCTTAGGCGGCGTCGAAGACCACGCGGTTCCGGCCTTCGCGCTTGGCGCGATACAGTGCAATGTCCGTGCGTTTCAGCAGGTCGTCTGGCGTGTCGCCCGCGCCGTCGTTGAGCGCGACTCCAACCGAGACTGTTACGGTCAGCGCCCGGCCCATTGGGGTATCGAACCCGCGTTCGGCGACCGCCGTCCGGACCCGCTCCGCCACCAGTTGCGCCTGGCTGAAATCGGTGTCGGGCATCAGCACCACAAACTCCTCGCCGCCGAACCGGCACGCCAGATCGACCCCGCGGATGTTCCGGCGCAGCCGGTCGGAAAACTCGCGCAGCACCGCATCGCCCACCGCATGGCCGTGCGTGTCGTTCACCGACTTGAAGTAATCCATGTCGATCAGCATCAGCGCCATGTCGCGATCCTGCTCCTGCGCCTTGGCCAGCATCAGCGCCAGGTGCCGGTCGAAATAGCGCCGGTTGTAGAGTCCGGTCAGCTCGTCGGTTACCGCCAGCGCCATGGTGTTGTTGACGCTCTGGCGGAGTTGCATCGCATAGCGGTGTCGCCGGATCTGCGTTTTCACCCGCGCCTGCAGCTCGTTGCGCTCCACCGGGCGCATGATGAAATCATTGACGCCCAGGTCGAGACCCCGCACCACGCGCGGTCGGTCCTCTTCCTCGGCAATCAGGATGATCGGCAGCATCCGCGTCTGTTCGGCGGTCCGCACCTGAGAACACACGCGCAGCGGGTCGAAATTGCTCAGGCTCATCGACACCAGCACGACATCATAGCCGCCATCACTCACCGCCATCGCGGCGTCCGCCGGATCGGTCAGCACGTCGACGCTGTGGGTCTGCGCCAGATAGCTGCGGATTCGCTCGGCCTGGCGCGGGTCGGTATCGACCACCAGCAGCTTGCCGTTCTCGGCACTGATCGCCTGGATGGCCTCGGCCGCCTCCTCCATGGCAATCATCTGCCCGGTCCGCGCCCGCGCTCTCAGCTCGTCGGTCAGCGCCTTCAACCGCAACAGGCTGCGCACGCGCGCCAGCAACTGCACATCGTCGACGGGCTTGGTGATGAAGTCGTCGGCGCCCACTTCCAGCCCGTGTACGCGATCCGACGGCTGGTCCAGCGCCGTTACCATCAGCACCGGGATGTGGCTGGTGAACGGGTTGGCCTTCAGCCGCCGGCACACCTCGAACCCGTCCATGCCGGGCATCATCACGTCCAGCAGCACCATGTCGATATTGCCGGCCTCGCACAGCGCCAGCGCCTCGGGTCCGGATGCGGCGGTGACCACGTCGAAATACTCCGCCGTCAGCCGCGCCTCGAGCAGGCGGACATTGGTGGGAATATCGTCAACGATCAGCACACGTGCCGTCACGCGCCCACGCCTCGCAAAGTGCCTCGCAATGTTCGGGAAATGCGCCCGGATGCCAGCTAGTTGGCCGGCCCAATATATCGGGCAATGGTTTCCAAAAAGTGAGGCACCGAGATGGGCTTGGAGATGTAACCCTCGCAACCGCCCTGCCGGATCCGCTCCTCATCGCCCTTCATGGCAAAGGCCGTGACGGCGATCACCGGGATCGACATCAGTTCGTCGTCTTCCTTCAGCCACTTGGTGACCATCAGGCCCGAGACTTCCGGCAGCTGGATATCCATCAGGATCAGGTCTGGCCGGTGCGCCCGCGCCAGGTCCAGTGCCTCCAGTCCGCTGCGGGTCTGCACCACCGCATAGCCGCGCGATTCCAGCAGATCGTTGAAGAGCTTCATGTTGAGCTCGTTGTCTTCGACGATCATCACGGTCTTGGGCATATTGATCAGCGTGACCTGCTCGGTTTTCGCATCGGGCGGCCTCGTGCTCGGCCCCGAAGACCGCTAGCATGCGGCCCATTACCAAAGCCACAACAGGGCTCCGAGTCCCGTGCCCAAGTCAATTGAGCTTACCCCTGCCCATTTGGGCGATCTGTGCCTGCATCATCTGGCCGAATCTCCCGACCAGCTTGCCGAGTTCATGGCCATGTCCGGTTATTCGCCGGATGCATTGCGCCGTGCCGCCGGCGGCGACCAGCTGGCCCGCGGCCTGATCGACTATTTCGCCAGCAACGAGCCGCTGTTGTTGGCGCTGTGCGCCAATAACGGCTTCGGCCCCGACGATTTCATGCGCGTCTGGGCCCGGCTCAATCCGTCCGGCTGACCGTGCAGGCGCTCTGCCGCCAATGCGGAGCATGGTTCGACGGAGCGGCCCCCGCGCGCTGCCCGGCCTGCGGATCGCCGCGCCTCATCTCACATGACGAACTCGCCAGCCTCGCCATCGCCCATGTCGATTGCGACGCCTTTTACGCCTCGGTCGAAAAGCGCGACGACCCCTCGCTCGCCGACAAGCCGCTGATCATCGGCGGCGGCGTGCGTGGCGTCGTCTCCACCTGCTGTTACATTGCCCGCCAGTATGGCGTCCGCTCGGCCATGCCAATGTTCAAGGCCCGCCAGCTCTGCCCCGACGCCGTCATCATCAAGCCAGACATGGCCAAATATGTCGCCACCAGCCGCCAGATCCGCGCCATGATGGAGAGCCTCACCCCACTGGTCGAACCGCTCTCAATCGATGAGGCCTTCCTCGACATGTCGGGCACCGAAGCGCTGCATCGCGCTCCTCCCGCTGCGGCCCTGGCCCGCTTCGCCCGCCGCGTGGAAACCGAAATCGGCGTCACCATCTCGGTCGGCCTCAGCCACAACAAGTTCCTTGCCAAGGTCGCCTCCGATCTCGACAAGCCCCGCGGCTTCGCCGTCATCGGCCGCGCCGAGACCCGCGACTTTCTCGCCCGCCAGCCGGTGGAGCTGATCTACGGCGTCGGCAAGGTCTTCGCCGAAACCCTGAAGCGCGATGGCTACCATTCCATCGGCCAGTTGCAGCAGGTCGAACCCGAGGTGCTGATCCGCCGCTATGGCGACACCGGCGCCCGTCTCGCGCGCCTCGCGCGCGGCGAGGACAGCCGTGCCGTCTCGATCGATGGCGAAATGAAATCGGTCTCCAGCGAAACCACCTTCAACACCGACCTGCGCGATTTTGACACGCTCAGCGTCGAACTGCTGGCGCTCTGCGAACGGCTCTCCGAGCGACTGAAGGCCAAGTCCCTCGTCGGCGACACCGTCACGCTGAAGCTCAAATCCGCCGGCTTCCGCCTCCGCACCCGCGCCCGCCACCTCGTCATGCCAACCCAGCTTGCCGGAACGCTCTACGAAACCGGCCTGCAACTGCTCAACCGCGAGCTCGACGGCACCGCCTATCGCCTGATCGGCATCGGCATTTCCGGGCTTTCCGCCGCCGATGGCAGCGACCCGGTCGATCTCATCGCCCCCGAGGTCGCCCGCAGCGCTGCGGCAGAGCGCGCCATGGATAAGCTGCGCGCCCGCTTCGGCAAGGATGCAGTTGTGCGTGGAAAGCTGTATGAACGGGTGAAGGCGCGGCAAAGTCGCGACCACGATTCACCGGAACCTCAAGAGAAGCCAGATGACCTCCCCCCTCGATAAGCTCCGCGAATACGGCTACGAGCTGCCGATGCCGAAGGCCCCGGTTGCGACCTATATTCCGGTCACCCGCACCGGCAATATCGTCTACATCTCGGGCCAGATTTCCTCCAACGAGAATGGTCCCGTCACCGGCCGCCTGGGCGACACCATGAACGTCGTGCAGGGCGGCAACGCCGCCGAACTCGCGGCGGTCAATCTCCTCAGCCAGATCGTCCACTCCGCCGGCGTCGATCTCACCAAGGTCAAGCGCGTGTTGAAACTCACCGTCTTCGTCGCCTCAACCCCCGAATTCGCTGAGCACCACCTGGTTGCCAATGGCGCCTCCAACCTCATCGTCGGCGTCCTGGGCGACAACGGCCGCCACGCCCGCTCCGCCATCGGCATGGCCGCCCTCCCCCTCGGCGCTGCAGTGGAAGTCGAAGGCATCATCGAAGTCGAGGACTGACCTCGCCTGACGCGGGACTGTCATGGGGAGGTGCTAGCGCCAGCGCCTCCCGCTTCCCATATGTGACAAGACCAATGCCCAAGCCCCTCTTCGATCGCCCCATTGCCCACCGCGGCCTCCATGACGCCCTCCATGGCGTCATCGAGAACAGCCCCAGTGCGTTCGAGGCCGCCATCGCGCGCGGCTACGCCATTGAATGCGACATTCAGCTGAGCCGCGACGGCGTGCCCTACATCTTCCACGACGACGAGTTCGAACGTCTCACCACCCTCACTGGCCCGTCCAACGCCCGCGACATGGCCGAAATCGCCGCCACGCCGCTGCGCGGCAGCGCCAAGGGCGAAGCCCCGCAGCGCTTCACCGAATTCCTCGCCCAGGTCGCCGGCCGCGTCCTCCTCCAGATCGAGCTCAAGCAGCAGCCGACGCCTGAGGCCACCCTGATGCTGGCCCAGACCGTGCTCGATGCGCTCCGCCCCTATCGCGGCCCGGTCACCGTCGAAAGTTTCGATCCGCACCTTCTCGTCGCCCTGAAGCGGCGTGGCGCCACCATGCCGCTCGGCATCGTCACCTATGGCTACAACGTGCCCGACTGGGACAGCACCGTTCCGGCCGAGCGCCGCTTCGTCCTCCGCCATCTGCTGCACTGGCCGATGACCCGCTTCGACTTCATTTCCTGCCGCGCGGAAGATCTGGATCTGCCGGCCGTGCGTTTCTTCAGGGCCCTTGGCGCCCCGGTCACTGCCTGGACCATCAAGACCCCCAGCGCCGCTCTCGCCACCGTGGGCAAGGCTGACCAGATCGTTTTCGAAGGGTTCGATCCGCAAGGTGCCTGATCCCGAACTCAGCGCCAGTGTCGTCAACTCTGTCGCCGAGATCCCGGCCGACGTGTGGAACGCGCTGGCCCCGGGTCATGATGGCGTGCCCGATAACCCATTCCTCGAGCACGCCTTCTTTCTCGCTGCCGAACGCTCCGGTTCCGCCACGCGCCGCACCGGCTGGCAACCGCAGCACCTCGTCCTCAGCGCCCCCACCGGCGACATCGCCGGCATCATGCCGCTCTACCTGAAGTCGCACTCCCAGGGCGAATATGTCTTCGATCATGGCTGGGCCGATGCCTTCGAGCGCGCCGGCGGCAGCTACTATCCGAAGCTGCAATGCGCCGTGCCCTTCACCCCCGTGACCGGCCCACGCCTGCTCGCCCGCTCCGACACCGTTCGCCGCGCCCTCATCGAGACTGTCGCAGACCTCGCCGGCCGCAACAACATCTCCTCGGCGCACGTCACCTTTGCCGATGAGACCGACGAGGCAATCGCCCGCGATGCCGGCTGGCTGGTGCGCAACGACACCCAGTACCACTTCCGCAACCACGGCTTTTCGAGCTTCGAGAACTACCTCGAAACGCTCTCGTCCCGTCACCGTAAGGTTACGCGTCGCGAACGCCGAGATGCGCTCGCCGACGGCATCACCGTGCGTTGGCTCACCGGCGCCGACCTCACCGAAACCGTCTGGGACCAGTTCTTCGCGTTCTACCAGGATACTGGCAACCGCAAGTGGGGCCGCCCCTACCTCACCCGCAGCTTCTTCTCGCTGCTCTCGGACGCGATGGCCCACCGCATCGTCCTGATGTTCGCCTATGATGGCGACGAGCCCGTTGCCGGCACCTTCAGCCTCGCCGGCCGCGACCGCCTCTATGGCCGCTACTGGGGCGCCACCCGCGAGGTGCCGTTCCTCCATTTCGAGCTCTGCTACTATCAGGCCATCGACTACGCCATCGCCCATAAGCTCTCGGTCGTCGAGGCCGGTGCCCAGGGCGAGCACAAGCTGGCGCGCGGCTATGAACCGACCATCACGCGCAGCGTTCACTGGATCGCTCATCCGGGCCTCCGCGACGCCGTCGCCCGCTTCGTTGCGGCCGAACGCGCCTCGGTCGTTCGCGACCAGCAGGTGCTCGAACGCTACACCCCCTTCCGCAAGGGCGACCGGCCGGGCGAACCATCCGATGGTTCATAGCGGGTGCTCTCCCATTGCTTGCCGGTCCAAGTTATGATTGCTGAACCGCTCGCAACCGGCCTCCGCCCTATCGCCGCCATCTTCGGCGTCGATGCGGGGCATTGCCGCACAGACGGCCGGACAAGGGAGACTTGATGAGCAAGCGCATCGCGATCGCCGCCATCGGCACCATGGGCGATATCCAGCCCTTCGTCGCGCTCGCCCTCGCCCTGCAGAAGCGCGGTCACTCCGTGCTGCTCGCCACCACCGCCGATTTCGAGGCCTTCGTCACCCAGCACGGCCTCGCCTTCCAGTCGCTGGGCAGCGACATCCAGGCGTTCCTCCGCCAGTCGCAATTCGACACCGTGATGGCCAAGAACTCGTTGCTCTACGCGCCAAAGCTGCTGCGCGAGGGCCAGAAGATCCTCAAGGTCGCCTGCCGCCACCTGTGGGATTCCGTCCAGGACGCCGACGCCATCATCTTCCACCAAACCACCAATTTCGCAGTCGATGTCGCCGAGGCACTCGATATCCCGGCCATCATGACCGCCTTCCAGCCGATCAACTCCACCGGCGAGTTCCCGTACTTCGGCTATGAGGGCGCGACGCCCGAACCGCTGTTCAACCGCATCAGCCTCGATCCGCTGTTCAACCGGCTGAGCTACGTCGTCCAGGCCGCCCATCAGTCCTATTACGATTTCCCGCGCGACAAGATGCGCACCAAGCTGCTCGGCCTGCGCAGCCGCAAGCGCAGCGGCTTTCAGAAGAACGCCCGCGGCGAGCCGATCCCGGCGCTGCACGCCTACTCGCCCGCCATCTCGCCCCGCCCGCTCGACTGGCCCGAAACCACCGTGGTCACCGGCTTCTGGCGGCTCGACGACATTACCAACTGGCAGCCCGACGCCGCGTTCCGCGCTTTCCTCGATGCTGGCGAGGCCCCGGTCTATCTCGGCTTCGGCTCGATGCCCTGGGGCGCCCAGCGCAACACCGAAATCGTCACCAAGGCTCTTCGTGCCTGGGGTGGCCGTGCCGTCGTCGGCCGCGGCTGGGGCGGCATCAAGTCCGAGGATCTGCCCGACACCGTCTACACCATCGACAAGGCCCCACACACGACGCTGTTCCCGCTGATGAAGGCCGTCGTCCACCACGGCGGCGCCGGCACCACCTATGCCGGCCTCTACGCCGGCAAGCCCACCTTCATCGTTCCGCAGTTCTTCGATCAGCCCTATTGGGGGCGCCGCGTCTTCGAACTCGGTTGCGGCCCCTCGCCGGTGCGCCTGCGCAAGCTCACCCCCACGGTCCTTGCTCATGCCCTTGAGGAACTGGTGACCGACCGGTCTTTCGCCGTCGCTGCCGAAGCCCTTGGCGAGCGCCTGCGCCAGGAGGATGGCACCGGCCTCGCCGCCGACATCGTCGAGGAATCCATCGAAAACTATCCCGGCAACGCCTTTGCCGATAACCAATACCTGGGAGCCGTCTCGTGACCGCTTATGACAATGGCAACATCTTCGCCAGGATCATCCGGGGCGAGATCCCCGCCCACAAGGTCTACGAAGACGCCGACGTCCTCGCCATGATGGACATCTTCCCGCAGTCGAAGGGACACCTGCTCGTCATCCCCAAGGCCCCGTCGCGCAACCTGCTCGATGCCAATGCCGAGGTGCTCGGCCGCGCCATCGCACAGGTCCAGCGCCTTTCGCGCGCCGTCATGGCCGCACTCGAACCCGATGGCATCCGCATCGCCCAGTTCAACGAGGCCCCCGCGGGCCAGACGGTGTTCCACCTGCACTTCCACATCATCCCAGTCTACGAGGGTGTGGAACTCGGCCGCCACGGTGGCGGCAAGGCCGACGACACCGAACTCGCCGCCCAGGCCAAAGCCATCGCCGCCGCGCTGGGAACCTAAGCCGCCCCCTCTGACTCAGGTGTCAGCCGGGACCACCTTCTCCCCTTGCGGGACTTCGAGCCGGTCGCGCAGCGATCGATCGCGCCGGTGGCGCGATCCAAGGCGAAGAAGGTGCCCGAAGGGCGGATGAGGGGTCTCTTGCCTTCGGTCGTTGCACTGCCCACAGGATTCTGGTGAGCAATCACCCTCAGTGCAGACTCTTCGTCAGCTCCACCGGGTGGATCAGCCGCTGGTGCGCCACCGTCACTGAATGCAGCGGCCCCTCCAGCTTCTCTTCCCAGAATGCCAGGAACTTCCTCAGCGTCGGGAACTGCGGGAACAGGTCATAGTCCTGCCAGACATAATCCTGCAGCAGCAGCGGGCTGTCCGGCAGTCGATAGATGATGCGCGCCGTGGTCAGTCCAAAACCCTCATTGCGCATCTCGGGCACGTGAATCACACCCATTGGCACCTCCAGTCATCAGGCGCTTTCAGGAAAAGTTGCGGGCTCTTCCGGTTCGAAAGCGCGACAAGCAAAGACCTGGATCCCTTCGCCGCTTCTACCAGGCGGTGAAGGGATCCAGACCAGTCGATGCTGAGCGATTTGCGCTGGACGCGCAATGAAAAATGTCACATTAGTGTTATGAATCAATGGATTAGCAGCAGACTAGACGAAGTGCTGCCAGCCATCGCCCAGCCCGGACCTGCGCCGCGACCGCGCCCGATACGCCGCTATTCGCCGCTCGACAGGTCGAACCCCAGCACTTCCTTCGCCAGCGCCCGGTCGGCCTCCGTTTGCAGCGTCAGCAGCCCCTCGAGCGTGTCGAGCTCCCGCAACTCGTAGAACTGCACGGCAAAGCCGCAGTCGAAATGTCGGATCACCTGCCCGGGCACCGCCCCCACCGCCACCACCGTGCCCAGCTTCGGCACGAGGTCAGCCGACACCGCCACGCCCGAGCGCGACATGTCGATCAGCATGCAGTCGATGCGCTTGCCACCGCCGATAATCAGCTTCGCCCGCGTCTCGCGCGGCAACACCCGTTTGTGCACCCGCCGGTCGCTCACTGCTTTCAGCGCCCGCCGCTTCAGCCAGCTGATCCGCGCTCCAAGTGCCTCCCGGTCGGCGGCATCCCCGTCGAAAGCAATCGCGAACCCATCCGGCAACAGCCGGGTGATGGTGCCGCGCAATAGCCCCACATCCTGAAAGTTCACGGTCAACCGGTCGCCGACCGCGCCAATGGCGGGCGCACTCACCACCGCGCCACTTGCCGAAATGCTGCGGGCCCGGCAGGCAAACGCCCTCGGCCCGCCATTGTCGGCACGCGATGCCAGCACATAGCTGCCCATCACATCGCCGATGAACCGTGTTTCTGCCTGCAGCCGCGCTGCGACGGGCGAGCGCCCTGCGTCTGTCATCGCTGCCTGCCCTGCCATCCGGGCCTCAGCTCGCGAGGCGCGATGTCTGCGGCGCCGGCTCGAACCCGGACACCATCGTGTCCGCCTCGATCGCCTCGAGCACCCGGGTGAAAGCCACCGCGAACCCAACCTCCAGCGGCCGCACCACCGTCGCCGGCACCTGCCCGACCAGCAGTGTCGTCCCCGGTTCGGGAACCGTGTCGGCCGACAATGCCGCGCCCGAGCGCGACAGGTCGGTGATCAGCGCCCTGAGCACCGTCCCGTCGGGCAGGCCAATCGTCGTCCGCGGATCGCGGGGTCGCGTGCGGATAAAGCCACGCTTGTCGCCATCGATACGCCCAGCATGCCGCCGCAACCAGTGGATCCAGGTTGCCAGCTTGCCGCGATTGCCGTCCGCCATCAGCACGCTGCAGATGAACCCGTCTTCCCGCACCCGCTTCACCTCGGCACGCACCAGACCGAAGCCGGTGATGTCGATCAGTACGCTTTCGCCCTCATGTGTACTGACCGGCGCCGTGACCACCATGCCATTGGCCGATATACTTGTGATCCGGCAGGCAAATACCCGAACGCCACGATCGGCACGACCGCCCGACAGCGAGAAGCTGCCATCGAGGCCGCCCTCGTAGCGCACATCCTCGCGTCTCTCTACCGCACGCTGTAAACCCGCACGTCCCTCAGGTTTCAACGACATGACGCCACCTTCCAGTTTCCCGGCTGGAACGCTAACGACTCTCGATGAACGACACGTTACTCAACGATATATATGTAAAGGTCACCGTTTCTTGATCTAAGCTTCGGATCGAAAATAGCGGTCGCTCTACCGCGCAAACATCATTACGTCCCCACCTTGAGGTCTGCCGCCAGAGCAGAAAAGAACCCGTCCGGCCCATCGATTTCGCGCAGCCTGCGTCCATCGATCTCAAGATAGCGCGTGCCGACGGCCCTGACGAAGCTGCGGTCGTGCGACACCAGCACCGCGGTCGCGCCATGCGCCAGCAGTTCCGCCTCCAGCGCCTCTTGTCCGGCAATGTCGACATGGTTGGTCGGCTCGTCCATCAGGTAGAAGTTCGGCTCGGTGAGCCGCAGCGCCAAGAGCCCCAGCCGCGCCTTCTGCCCGAGACTAAGCCGTGAAATCGGCCGGGCCTGTCGGTCGATATCGAACCCGGCTGCCGCCAGCAGGCTCCGCACCCGCGCATCCGGCAGCCGGAACCGCGTCGAGATCAGCTCCTCAGGCGACAAGTCTCCGGGCAACTGGCTCATGTCCTGGTCGGCATAGCCCGCCACCAGCGATGGCGTCACCCTTATGCCGCCCACGGCCTCCCCGCTAACGGCCCGGTGGATCATGCGGACCAGTTGCGTCTTCCCCGTCCCGTTGCGCCCCAGCAGCACGATGCGGTCGCCCTGGAAGATGTGCAGCTTGTCGATCTTGAACAGCGCCTGCCCGGTCGGCGTTGCCACCGTGAGGTTCTCCAGCCCCACCATCAGCCGCGCATGCGTTCCCGAATTGCTGAGTCGGATCTCGCCGCTCCGTTCGCGATGCACCGCCTGCACATTCTCTTCGATCTGCGCCGCGCGCTCCTTGAGCTGGCGCGTCTTGCTCAACAACAGGTCGCTGCCCGAGTTGATGCCGATATTCTTGAGCTTTGCCGCCTGCTTCCTGAGCTTTCCCGCCTCCTTCAGCTCACGCTCGTTCCGCGCGGCAACCGTCGCATCCTCCCGCGCCAGTTCCGCCCGCGCCGCACTGAACGGCAGGGGAAAGAACTGCGAGGTCCCGGGCCTCAGAAACAGCGTCCGATTGGTCACCGCATCGAGGAACGCCCGGTCATGGCTCGCCACGATCAACGGGACGCCTCGCGCCACCCGGTTCAGCCACTCTTCCAGCACCATGATCTTGCCGAGGTCGAGGTGGTTGGTCGGCTCGTCCATCAGCAGCGCATCGGGCTCGGCCACCCACATCCGCGCAATCAGCATCAACCGCTGCCAGCCGCCGCTTAGCTCCCCCACCCGCCGCTCGCGCAGATCCCACTGCGCCTCGAACCCATCGAGGGCCACATCGGCCCGCCAGCCTTCGGTTTCGCGCTGCTCGGCCGGCAATGCCGCCGCCACCGCGTCCCGAAGGCTAAGCGCCAGCAGACCCACCGGCACCTCCTGCTCGACATGTCCGATCCTCAGCCCGCGCGAGCGGGTAATGTCGCCGGCACTCGGCTCAAGCTCCCCCGCGATTATCCTGAGCAGCGAGCTCTTGCCGGCACCATTTGCTGCCACCAGCCCGACGCGGTCACCATCGGAGACCACAAGGTCGAGGTCGCTGAACAGCTCGCTGCCGAGCGTGAGGGAGAGTTTGTTGAGGCTGATCGAGCCCATGTTCGTCGTCCTGGTCTGAGGGGCGCCAATGCGCCTTGCCGTGAGCGGCCTGCGCGACGCAGGCCCAGAAGGGCAGACCTGAAGGGGATTTCGACGAGGACGTCCGGACCCAGCTCGGTCAGCCCTGCAACATGCCTTGCTGCAGGGCGTTCACAGGTTCGGCAGTGGGATGGCGCCAGACCGCGGACATCGGCGAAACTCGGTTTCTACAGGTGCAGCAATAGCGCGCGTCCGTCGGCTTGGCAACGTTCCGGGCTTCAACCGAAATAGAAGAGAACCGCGCACATCGTCGTCAGCAGGGCGCGAGAGCCCACAAGATGGGCAAGCCGGTACGCAAAACTATGAAATCCGGCCTGCAGCCACCTTGTTCGGGCAAGCGCCGGTGTTCGGGTCTCAAGGTACGCAAGACCAGCGGTACGACCGGCACGCATACGGCTACTCCAGACACAAAACCGTATGCCCATGACTGTACGGGCCTGCGCTTAAGAAAGTGCTGAAAGAAAGCAAACGGAGTCTGAAGCTGTTGACCCAAAATGACGCGCCCGCTGCGAAAGCAGAATTGTCCGCCCCAAACAGAAACGACCCCGGCCATCCGGCCGAGGTCGCTGCAGCGTCGGGAACTCGGCGGCCGACGGCCGCCAGAAACCTAGAAATTGAACTCGAAGTTGAAGCCCGGCACGCCACGGCGATGGCGCAGGCGCTCGACGTCGTAGACGCGGCCCGTGCACTTGTTGACCTTCATCGCATAGTCGCGGCGGCCCCATTCGGCAATCACCAGCACGCGGTTCTTGCCGAGGTTGCGGACGACATTGACGTCGTCGAAGCCATAGTGCCGCAGGCCGCGCTCGACCTGCCGGTTGGTCAGGCACCGGTCGAAGTTCGGCTTCTTGTTACCGCCGCGAAACGACATACCGCTGCCATTGCTGCCGATGCCGAGCTCGAAATTGAACGACGGCGACGACTGCGCCTGGGCCGGCAGAGCCGTCACCGTGGCTGCGCCCAGTGTCAGGGCAACAAGCGCCGCGCGCGAGGTCTTCTTGAAGGCTGTGGCAAAAGTCATGGTCGTCTCCTTGGATAGGCGCCGCCTCAAACAGTCTGGTGGCGCGAGCGTGCCCCTGTCTTACCCACGCCGCCATGAACCGTCCCGCAACCCCCCGTTCAGCCAGGGTTCATCTTGATGGCCGATCCGGGGCAGCCTAACCGCCACGCCCTCGCCCGCCCCGCCGTCCGGCAACCTGCATGTGGCCAACCGCACCGTCCCGGTTGCCAGCAGCGGCGCCTCCCCTTACTTCCCGTGCAGCACCACCCATCGGGTATACTCGACATCCCTCCGCCGATTCGGCGTCTGGAGACGTGATGGCCATCGAAGATCTGTTTGGTTCCGACGACACCCCGCCGCCCCGCAAGCCGGCGCAAGAACCCGCGCCCACACCGAGCCCGCCGCCGCGCGCTGTCCCGACGCCGCCACCAGCCTCCTCCTACTCGGCGGCCGACATCGAGGTGCTGGAAGGGCTCGAGCCGGTTCGCCGCCGCCCGGGCATGTATATCGGCGGCACCGACGCCAACGCGCTCCATCACCTCTTTGCCGAAGTCATCGACAACTGCATGGACGAGGCCATCGGCGGCCACGCCAACCGCATCGAGGTCCACTATGGAGAGGACGGCTACCTGACCGTCATCGACAACGGCCGCGGCATTCCGGTCGAGAACCACCCAAAATTCCCGGGCCGTTCGACCCTCGAAATCATCATGACCACGCTGCACGCCGGCGGCAAGTTCGACTCCAAGGCCTACGAGACCTCCGGCGGCCTCCACGGCGTCGGCATTTCCGTGGTCAACGCACTCTCGGACGATCTCGTCGTCGAGGTCGCGCGCGAGCAGGTGCTCTATCGCCAGCGCTTCTCGCGCGGCAAACCGGCCAGCGCCATGGAAACCGTCGGCAAGGCGCAGAACCGCCGCGGCACCTCCATCCGTTTCCATCCGGATGCCGACATCTTCGGCGCCGACGCCCGCTTCGCAGCAGCGCGCCTGTTCAAGATGACGCGCTCCAAGGCCTATCTCTTTGGCGGCGTCGAAATCCGCTGGAGCTGCGACGAAAGCCTCGCCACCGCCGACGTGCCGGCCAAGGCCAGCTTCCATTTCCCCGGCGGCCTCAAGGACTTCCTCGGCGCCCGCATCGAGGGCGAACCCAGGATCGTCGACGAAATTTTCGCCGGCACCGTCGGCAAGCCCGGCTCGAATGGCGCCGTCGAATGGGCCATCGCCTGGTGCCTCGGCGACGGCTTCCTCAACTCCTACTGCAACACCATCCCCACGGCCGAAGGCGGCACCCATGAACAGGGCCTCCGCGTCGCCCTGCTCCGCGGCCTCCGCAGCTATGGCGAGTTGACCGGCAACAAGCGTGCCGCGCAGATCACCGCCGACGACGTCCTCGTCCAGTGCTCGGCCATGCTCTCGGTCTTCGTGCGCGAGCCCGAATTCGTCGGCCAGACCAAGGACAAGCTGTCGAGCCCCGAGGCGACCCGCATCGTCGACAATGCCCTGCGCGACGCCTTCGACCACTGGCTCGCCGCCTCGCCCAATCAGGCCGGCAAGCTCCTCGACTGGTCGATCGAGCGCGCCGAAGAACGCCTGCGGCGCAAGAAGGAAAAGGAGATCGACCGCCAGTCGGCCACCAGAAAACTCCGTCTCCCCGGCAAGCTCGCCGACTGCACCCAGACCGCCGCCCAGGGCGCCGAGCTCTTCCTCGTCGAGGGCGACTCGGCCGGTGGCAGCGCCAAGCAGGCGCGTGATCGCGCCAGCCAGGCCGTGCTGCCACTCCGCGGCAAGATCCTCAACGTTGCCGGCGCCTCACGCGACAAGATCCAGTCCAGCCAGGCCATCGCCGACCTGATCCAGGCGCTGGGCTGCGGCACCGGCAGCCGCTACAGCGAAGACGACCTGCGCTACGACAAGATCATCCTGATGACCGACGCCGATGTCGACGGCGCCCACATCGCCTCGCTCTTGATGACCTTCTTCTTCCAGGAGATGCCCAAACTCATCGAGGGCGGCCACCTCTATCTCGCCATGCCGCCGCTCTTCCGCATCACCTCCGGTCCCAAGGTGCTCTACGCCATGAGCGAGGCGCAGCGCGACCGCCTCATCGAGACCGAGTTCAAGGGCAAGAAAACCGAAATCACCCGCTTCAAGGGCCTCGGCGAAATGCCCTATGTCCACCTGCGCGAAACGACCATGGACAAGAAGACCCGCACCCTGCTGCAGGTCCGCGTCCGCCAGGATCTCGACGAAACCAAATCCACCGTCGAGCGCCTGATGGGCAACCGCCCCGAAGCCCGCTTCGACTTCATCCAGGAAAATGCCGCCTTCGTGACGGACCTCGACATCTAGTTGGGGCGGCAACAAATCACGCGGGTTAACCGCCAATATTGACCAAGACGCCCGGAAACCCGTTGACTCTCAAGGGGTTTCCACTATGTTCCCCTCGCGTCGCGCGGGAGCCCCGGATTTGGCGGAGGTTCGGATCGTCTCACGAGCGGATGGCCCCTCTCTTCGGGGCCCAATCTTGCGACCACGCGTCGACCCGCACCTCCTCAAGTAGCTGCCCGTCGACTTTGCTGTCTACTTGAGCGGATCATCGATTTGGCAAACGACTTTACCGGCCTTGGATTGAGCGCGAAGGTGCTGGAGGCGGTCACCGCGTCCGGGTACACCAAGCCGACCGATATTCAGGCCCAGGCGATCCCGCATGTCCTTGAAAAGAAGGACATTATCGGCATCGCCCAGACCGGCACCGGCAAGACGGCCAGCTTCGTGCTCCCGATGCTGACGCTGCTGGAATCGGGCCGCGCCCGCGCCCGCATGCCACGCACCCTCATTCTGGAGCCGACGCGCGAACTCGCCGCGCAGGTCCACGAGAATTTCGAGAAATACGGCAAGAACCACCGCCTCAACGTCGCGCTGCTCATCGGCGGCGTCTCCTTCGAGGACCAGAACAAGGTTCTCGATCGCGGCGCCGACGTGCTGATCGCCACGCCTGGCCGCATGCTCGACCAGTTCGAGCGCGGCCGCATCTTGTTGACCGGCGTGGACATTCTCGTCATCGACGAGGCTGACCGCATGCTCGACATGGGCTTCATCCCCGATATCGAGCGCATCTGCGGCCTCCTGCCCGCCCGCCGGCAGACGCTGTTCTTCTCGGCCACCATGCCGCCGGAAATCCAGCGCCTCACCAGCCGCTTCCTGCGCGATCCGATCCGGATCGAGGTCGCCCGCCAGAACTCCACCGCCGAGACCATCGAGCAGAAGCTCGTCCGCGTTTCGTCCAAGCCCGAGGACAAGCGCGCCGCGCTCCGCCAGCTCATCCGGGGCGAAACCGCGCTGACCAACGCCATCATCTTCTGCAATCGCAAGCGCGAAGTGGCGACCCTCGCCCGCTCGCTCGAGCGCCACGGTTTCTCCGTCGGCGCCCTGCATGGCGACATGGATCAGAAAAGCCGCATGGAGACGCTCGACGCCTTCAAGACCAACAAGCTCACCCTGCTGGTCGCGTCCGACGTTGCCGCCCGCGGTCTCGACATCCCGGCCGTCAGCCACGTCTTCAACTTCGATGTGCCGACCCATGCCGAGGACTATGTCCACCGCATTGGCCGCACCGGCCGCGCCGGTCGCTCCGGCGCCGCCTACACGCTTGTCGCCCCCGCCGACGGTAAGTATGTCGACGCCATCAGCAAGTTGATCCAGAAGACCATCCCGGAGATCAAGCTCTCCGGCGCTGCCGCCGACACCATCGACGAAACAGCAGATAGCGAGGCCGCGCCCCGCCGGCGCCCGATGAGCCGTGGCAGCCGCTCCGAGCGCGTCGCCAGGTCGTCCGAGCCGAAATCAGCGGAAGCCGCCGCCGAAGAGCCGTTGGAAACCACGCCGGAAACGAAGCCGTCGCGTGCCGCCAGGACCGAGCAGTCCGGCAAGCAGGAACGCGCACCGCGTCCCGAACGCGCCGAGCGTCAGCCACGCCGCGACCGCGACAACCGCAATGCGCGCGACCGCCAGGACGAGCCGGATTGGAGCGGACGCAAGATCGAGGGCGTCGATCCCGAATCACCGTTCGGCAATGATGGTCCGATCCCGGCCTTCCTGCTGCGCCCGACCCGTGTCAGCTGACGCGAGTATTCGGCGCGGCGTTACTCTCCGGTAACATACTGTTTTCAACGTGAAATTATCTGCGGGAATATAGCTTTTACCCGCAGTTAATTGACTTCCTCCATTAATGTCCGTCATCTACGCCGCGGGGACGCAAGCGGGGCATTCGTGTCGGAACAGGAATTTCGCAGGGCGCTGGGTTATGCCAACTCGGCGATGGACTTGTTGCAGCGGGCTTATGTTCCGCCGTATCCGCAATTCTATGAACTGCTTTACACTTACGCGACCGGCGTCAATCCGGCGCTCAACGCCCGCATCAATTCGATCTTCCGCGAAGGCGACCCCACCGCGGACATCACCGAGCGGCTCTACAACGAGTTCATCAAGGCCGACACGGCCAACGCCCGGGTCACCGGCGTCACCGAGCGCATGTCGTCGCGCATCGAGACCATGAACGACGCCATCGATTCCGCCATGACCACGGCGAACGCCTATTCCGCCTCGCTGCAGACCGCCGCCGGCGACCTGGATTCCGGCATCGACCCCGGCCGGCTGGCTGTGCTCGCGCGCCATCTCCTGTCGGAAACCCGGCGCATGCAGGAAGCCAACCACGAGCTCGAAATGAGCCTCGAGGCCTCCCGCGAGGACATCTCGGCCCTGCAACGCGATCTCGAGGACGTCCGGCGCGAGGCGCTGCTCGACCCCCTCACCAAGATCTACAACCGCAAGGCCTTCGACGATGGCCTGGTGAAGGAAGTCAGCACCGCGGCCGCAGGTGAGGGCAACGGGCTGTGCCTGATGCTGCTCGACATCGATCACTTCAAGGGCTTCAACGACACCTGGGGCCACCAGACCGGCGACCAGGTGCTGCGCCTCGTCGCCATGACGCTCAAGTCCAACATCAAGGGCAAGGATCTCGCCGCGCGCTACGGCGGCGAGGAGTTTGCCGCCATCCTGCCGGACACCGATCTGGCGGGCGCGAGCGCCCTCGGCGAAGCGATCCGGAAGGCCATCCAGGCCAAGGAACTGCTTAAGCGTTCAACCAACGAGAAGCTCGGACGCGTCACCGCCTCCTTCGGCATCGCCCAGTTCCGGCTCGACGACACCCCGTCCTCGTTGATCGAGCGTGCCGATCGCTGCCTCTATGCCGCCAAACACCGCGGCCGCAACATCGTGGTCGTCGAAACCGACATCGCCGAAGACGAGATCGTCGCAGCCTGAGGCACGGCCCCCACCTCTCCCCTTGGGGGAGAGGTCGGCGTGCAACGCCGGGTGAGGGGTTCGACCCTACCCCTCCGCCATCTCAACGCCCAGCGAACGCAACGCATCCCAGTACCCGGGATAGGTCTTCCCCACGCAATCGGGGTCGAGGATCGTGATCCCGCCGATCTTCAGCGCCGCCAGCGCAAAGCTCATCGCAATCCGGTGGTCCTCATAGGTCTCGATCTGTGTCGGCAACACCTGCGCTGCCAGCGCCGGATCGGAGCTCACCACCAGGTCATCGCCCTCCTCCCGCGCCAGCCCCGGCCGGATCCGGTTGAGTTCGGTCGCGAGCGCCGAAATCCGGTCGCACTCCTTCACCCTGAGGTTCGCAATCCCGACGAACCGCACCGGCGTCTCATTGAACGCCGCGAGCACCGCCAGTGTCGGCACCGCATCCTGCATCTGCGAGCCGTCGATCACCGCGGGCAACTTCGGGAACATCTGGATGAACTTCGCCGCCTCGGCGTCCGGCTGCGTGAACGCCGCCATCGGCACCCCGATATCGATCTTGCCGCCGGTCAGCATTTCCGCCGCCCAGATATAGGTCGCCGCCGAAGCGTCCGGCTCGATATGGAAATCCGTCGCCTTGTAGCCGGTCGGCTGCACCCGCCAGCTCATCTCGTCGATCTCGGCAACCTCCGCCCCGAACGCCCGCATTGCCGCCAGTGTCAGGTTCACATAGCCGCGCGCATCGAGGTCCTTGCCCGTCAGCGCCACCTCGATCGGTCCGTCCCCGAACGGCGCCGCCATCAGCAGTGCCGACACATACTGGCTCGAAAGCCCGCCATCGATTTCCACACGCCCGCTGCCGAACTTGCCGGTGCCGTTGATCGTCACCGGCGGGCAGCCCGTCTCGCTCGTCGCATCGATCCCCAGCGAGCGCAGTGCCGAGACCAGCGGCCCGATCGGGCGCTTCCGCATCGCTTCGTCGCCATCCACCACCACCCGGCCCTCGACCAGCGACACCGCCGCCGTCAGAAACCGCGTAGCGGTCCCGGCATTGCCGAGCAGCAGCGGCCCTTCCGGCGCCCTCAGCGTCCCGTCCGAAGTCACCACGAAGCTCGTCGCATCCGGCTCCTCGACGCTGACGCCCATCTGGATGAGCGCCCGCGCCATCAGCGCCGTGTCCTTGCTTTTCAGCGCCCCGGTCAACCGGCTCGTCCCCCTGGCCAGCGCCGCGAGCAGCAGCGCCCGGTTGGTGATCGATTTCGACCCCGGCACGATCACCTTGCCCACCAGCGAACGCGCAGGCGGCACAATCGTCAAAGCCCCGGGCTTTGCGGAAACATGAGCAGACATGGAAACCCCATCAATCAGCGGCGATATACGCCGCACTCACGCCGGTGACCCGGTCCCATCGCTCTGTCGATTGGCCCGGTCCTGTCGCCGGGGTGAGGTTGAAGCAAGCCCAAATGCTCTAGCGCAGTCTCGGCCGGGTGCCAAGCCCGGCCGAACAGTCCATCATCGCTCCCAGGGATCAAGCGCCAACCTGCCGCCCCAGCCAGTTGAGCATGGCCCGGTTGGTCTCCTCCGGCATTTCCTCCTGCATCCAATGGCCGCAATCGAGACTGACCACCTCCACATTCCGCACGAACACCGCCAGTCTCTCGGATTTCCGGATCACGTCCCGCTCACCATAGATCATGAGCGTCGGCTGCCGGACGATCGGGTCCACTTCCCCGAGGAGGTGCCAGTTGCGGTCGAGGTTTCGATACCAGTTGATGCCGCCGGTGAATCCGGACGCTTCGAACGCCGCCACATAGACGGCGAGGTCCTCATCGCTCATCACCGGCTGGCCCAGCGGCGTTTCCGCTCGGGCGAGGTTGATCATCGACATGCCCGGCTCGGGCGCCTGCAGCGGGACGTTCTTGCGGTAAAGGTTGCGCAGAAAGCGGGCCGCGTTCTCGTCGAGCACTGCGTCTGCCACGCCCGGCTGCCGGTTGAAGTAAACCATGTAGTAGTCCGGGCCGAGGATCATCTCCAGGAACTGGATCCACGGCATCTCGCCGCGCTCCTGATAGGGCAGGCTCAGGTTGATCACCTTGTTGACCCGGCCCGGATGCAGCAGCGCCAGCCCCCAGACGACCGAAGCGCCCCAGTCATGGCCGACAAAGGTCGCGTCCTCGTAGCCATAGTGATCGAGTAGCGCGACCAGATCGCCGACAAGGTGCGCGATGTCATATGCTGTCACCTCTTGCGGACGGGACGAGTTGCCATACCCCCGCTGGTTGGGGACGATCACGTGGTAGCCCGCCGCGACAAGCGCCGGCATCTGGTGGCGCCAGCAATAGGCATGCTCGGGCCAGCCGTGGCACAGCACGATCGGCTTTCCCGCATTTTCTCGTCCGGCTTCAAACACCTCCAGTTCGATCCCGTTGACTTGGATAAGGCACGGCTGGGGAAAATCGGTTGCGGTCGACACGGCATGTCCTTCTACATTTCGACGATCGGGTGTGCTCCGCATCGGCCGGCTCGTGTCACCGGCGGCGCTGCACCTGCATCGAATGAAGGCCAATGGTGCCAAAAGCTGGCACTGAAAGGCGGTAGCTTGCGGCATGAAACTTCGCCTTCGACATGACGCCATTGTCCGCAGCCTGCGCCGCAATGGCAGTTTGACCGTCGCAGACCTGGCTCGGGAGGTCGGCGCCTCGCGGCGCACCGTGCTGCGCGACATCGGTGCGCTGCGCGATGACGGCTTCGTCATTCATTCAGAGCCCGGCCGCGGCGGCGGCCTGCAGCTCGATCCCCAATCGGTGCAGACCACCACCAGGCTCTCGGTCGCCGAGGTGTTTGCGCTGCTCATCAGCGTGGCGTCGATGCGTGCCGCCGGCAATCTGCCCTTCACCAGCCTCGCCGATGCCGGGCTCGCCAAGATCGAGAAGGCGCTGCCGCAGGACAAGGTGCGCGACCTGCGCCGGCTTCTCGATGGCCTCTATGTCGGCCAGCTCTCACCGCTGGTGGATATCTCGGATCTGGGAACGGTGGAGGCCGAACTGCTGCCCGCCTTCGAAACGGCGTTTCTCCAGCGACACCACCTGCGCTTCCGCTATCGCGACGCTAGGGGCGCGGTGACCGATCGCGTCGTCGAACCGCACGCCCTGCTGATCCTGCCGCCGCTCTGGTACCTGGTGGCCTGGGACCCGGCGCGCGACGATTTCCGTCATTTTCGCATGGACCGGATCAGCCAGCCGGCCATCGACGAAGCCACCAGTTTCCGGCGGCGGCACGTACCCTTCGAGAACCACGTCCGCCCGGTGCGGGATCTCTCCCGCTAAGCCTCGCGCGGTCGGCAAGCGAGCCGCGGACGGCGCTGTGTCGCGAGCGATCCCCACCCCAGAACAAAACCGCCCGAGCCATACCCGGGCGATACACAAGTCACCGATCCGCAATCGCCGCCCAGGACACGTCGCCCGCCCCCCACCGGGTCACCCCGGCGAAGACCGGGGCCCTTCCTGAGATCGCCCTGGCGTGACTGGGAGGTTTCTCGACACGCTAACTCTCACATCGGGTACGTAACCTGGGGAACAGCTCCATATGAAATAGCGAAAGTGGGCTAAGCAGAAGTAGGGCGCCGCCAGCGCAGAAGGCCAGAACGCGAGCATTTCGTCCGCTCGAGACGAGCACATTTGTGCTCACCGGCAGACAGCGTGGGTCTGCTGTCAACGGGTCCTTTACCGTACCGTGTCTCCCGCCAGCGGTCGCAGATCGCAACCGTTACTTGCCCTTCTCGATTTTCTCGACCCCCGCAAAATACTCCTCAAGCAGGCCGAAATGGTCGAGCATTCGAAGGGGGTTGTTTCTTGCCGCATCCAGGCGATGAACATCGGTTATAGCGCACCACGCGCAAGTCGTTTTGCCTGCAGCAATGGGCTCAGCGCAGGAAGAACAAATACAATTTGACCTTGATATATCCCCATCTTGATACTCAAAAACCCGCCCATCTTCTGCAACAAAGAACGGCCTTGTTTGAACCTTACCGACTTTCGCAGCTAACCATCTTACTCCAAAACTAGAAGATATCGTCTTTGAATAGTCAATATCTTCATCGGATGCATTTTTTCCAACAATTATAGACCTAATGCAATCCACTGGAACATAGAGGATTTTTACACCAGATTTATCTTCTGTATATTCATCATAATCGATCAATCTGCACTCTTGCTCATATGACCACGATGTCTGTTTCGAGAAATATGCCTCCATCAGAACGGTCTGCCTGAGCCAAACAACATGTCTGGGTTTCTTTGTCTGAGACGCCATTTGGAGGGCGCCCTCGATGCTGCCATCAGGCGCATCTTTGTATGAGATATCTCGAATACTCGCCCCAGGAAATACCTGCTTAAGTCGATCGACATCGAACTCCAGTACGAATCCTGCATGATTGGAAGCGTAGTGAGCCCACATCGGAGTGACGACCGGAGACCTAGAAAAACATGTCGTAGGAAGCTGCGGGAGACTCTGTATAAACTCCTGATACCTGGCCAATAAATCAACACTAACTCTAGTATCAACCCCAAGAAACAACTCATACGGGTCGTTATATTGAGCCGGCGTCGAGCATCGCAAACCCGCAAATCCCTCTCGAGAGAATATCAAATTCAATATCCCCGGTGACATATATTTAAAGATGCGCACTCATAGGTCTCCCGATTTGAATACTTCACAACAAACAAGCAATATAAGTGAATACTATGCCCGGACGACAGAACATTCAAGATATCCTGAGAGCAATACCATAGCAATCACCCGTTGGGGCAGGCGTCGCGAGTATGCATTTGCGAGCTCTCACTAAGTTGTGTTCGGATGTTGTCAATGACCGGGGACGCGACGGTACTTCTGTCTTGGGTCGCGTACAACCCGGTCGCCCCGCAACTACGCCAACGAACTGCCTTGGAACCCGTCGTCGTAGACGCCCGGTTCTGGTAGCCGGCCATTCTCTGGTATCTGCAGGTGACCCCTCCCCCCAAAAACAAAACCGCCCGAGCAATGCCCGGGCGATCCAAACCTCACCGATGCGCCAGGCCTCAGCTCGCCCGCGCCTCCGCCAGCGCCTTCAAATCCGCCGGCTTCAGCTGCACGCTTTCGCCACAGCCGCACTCGCCGGTCTGGTTCGGGTTGTTGAACGTGAACCCCGACTTGAGGATGTCTTCCTCGAAATCCATCACCGTGCCGAGGAGGAACAGCGTCGCCTTGGGCTCCACCCACACATTGACGCCCTTGTCCCCCACGTGGTCGTCACCGGCCACGGCTTCGGTCACATAAGCGAGCGTGTAGGATTGCCCGGCACAGCCGGCATCCTTGATGCCGACGCGCACGCCGATCACCGGCTTGTCGCTGTCTTCGATGATCTCCTTGATGCGCTCTGCGGCGGCATCGGTGAGACTCATGATCTTCAGGGCCATGGTTTCGCTCTATCGTCGTTCACCGATGATCTTACGCCTTTGGCGCGTGGATTACCACCAGTTCAGCGCAACCTGCGCTTCCTCGCTCATCCGGCTCGCGTCCCACGGCGGATCGTAGACCATGTTCACGGTCACATCCTGGATGCCTTCCACCGAGCGCGCCGCGTTCTCCACCCAGCCCGGCATCTCGCCGGCCACCGGGCAGCCTGGCGCTGTCAGCGTCATGTCGATGGCAAGGTTGCGGTCGTCGTCGAGATCGACCTTGTAGATCAACCCCAGCTCGTAGATGTCGACCGGGATTTCCGGGTCATAGACGGTCTTCAGCGCCCCGATCAGGTCCGCCGTGATCCGCTCGACTTCCTCGGGCGGAATCGCGGCGCCGACATTGGGCGTGATGCGCGGGCCATCGGCCGGCGCGGTCGCAACGGCCGGCGTCTCCGTCACTGCTGCCGTCTCCACGGCCTTCTCGGTCTCGTCCATCAAATCCACCTAAACAAAAAAGCTCCGGGCCTTCTCGATGCCCTCGACCAAGGCGTCCACATCGTCCTTGCCCGTATATAGGCCGAACGAGGCCCGGCATGTAGAGCTGACACCGAAACGTTTGAGCAGCGGCTGCGCGCAATGCGTGCCGGCCCGCACCGCAATGCCGTAGCGGTCGAGAATCGTCGAAACGTCATGGGCATGCGCGCCCTCGATCTCGAACGAGAAAATCCCGCCCTTGCCCGCCGCATCGCCGATCAGCCGCAGCGCATTGATCCGGCCCAGCCGTTCGCGGGCATAGCCGACCAGTTCCTGCTCATGCGCCGCTGCCGCCGCGCGGCCGATGCCCTCGACATAGTCGATCGCCGCGCCCAGCCCTGCCGCCTGCACGATCGGCGGCGTCCCCGCCTCGAACCGGTGCGGCGGCGCGTTATAGGTCACCGCGTCCAGCGTCACCGTGTCGATCATCTCGCCGCCGCCCTGATAGGGCTGCATCTCGGCGAGCAGGTCATATTTGCCGTAGAGCACGCCGATGCCGGTCGGCCCGTAAAGCTTGTGCCCGGTGAAGATATAGAAATCGACGCCCAGCTCCTGCACGTCGACCGGCAGATGCACCGCGCCCTGGCTGCCATCCACCAGCACCGGAATGCCGCGCGCATGCGCGATCTCTACGATCAGTTTGATCGGCGTCACCGTGCCCAGGACGTTCGACATATGCGTAACCGCAACCATACGGGTCCGCGGCGTCAGCGCCCGCTCGAACGCCTCGATATCGAAGCTGCCGTCGTCGCGCACATCCACCCACTTCAACACCGCGCCCTTGCGCTCGCGGTGGAAATGCCACGGCACGATATTGGAGTGGTGCTCCATGATGGTGAGGACGATCTCGTCGCCCTGGGCGATCCGCGGGCCGGCAAAGCTCGACGCCACGAGGTTGATCGCCTCACTCGCCGACTTGGTGAAGACGATCTCCTCGTCGCGCGCGGCGTTCAGAAACCGCCGCACCGCCTTCCGCCCATCCTCATAGGCCTCGGTCGCCCGGTTCGCCAGCGTATGCAGCCCGCGATGGACGTTCGCATAGGCGTGCCGATGCACCCAGTCCATCTTGTCCAGCATTGCCGCCGGCTTCTGCGCCGAGGCCCCGCTGTCGAGATAAACCAGCCGCTTCCCGTGAATCGGCTCCGCCAGGATCGGAAAATCGGCCCGGACCTTTGCGAGATCGAAGCTCATGTCCCCGCCAGCCACTCATCCACCACCGAAGTCAGTGCCTCGTTGAGCGCCTCATCCTCGATGGGGTCGATCAGTTCGGCGAGGAACGCCCTGACCAGCATGGTCTCCGCCTCGGCCTTCGGAATGCCGCGGCTGTTGAGGTAGAACATATGATCTTCATCCAGCTGCCCGCAGGTCGAGCCGTGCCCGCACACCACGTCGTCGGCATAGATCTCGAGTTCGGGCTTACTGAGAATTTCCGCCTCGTCCGACAGCATCAGACCTTGGTGCATGAACTTGGCGTCGGTCTTCTGCGCATCGCGCGCCACCACCAGCCGGCCCTGCACCACCGCCTTCGAACGGCCGCGCGCAATCGACTTGAACAGCGGCTTCGACGACGTGTGCGGCACCGCGTGCAGCGTATCCATGGTGATGTCGGCATGCTCGCCATCGCCCACGAGGTTGAGCCCCGTGACGTTCGCATGCGCGCCCTCGCCCGCCATCCGCGGCAGCACCTGCGTCCGGCTCAGCCTGCCACCAGCATGGATCACCAACGTCCTGAGCTGCGCACCATCCGCCAGCTGATACTCGTTGGTGGCAAAATGCGTCGCCTGCGGCCCGCCAAAGCTCACACTGATATGCGTCACCATCGCGCCCTTGCCCAGCGCCATATAGGTCGCGTGGTTGGCAAGGTGCGGCGCGTCGTTCCCCGCATAGGTCTCGAGGATCACCGCGCTCGCGCCGTCGCCGACGAAGATCTTCGCCGCGCTCACCGCATGCACGCCATTGGCACCCTCTGTCCGCCGGTCGATCTGGATCACTGGGTCCACCGAGCCATCCAGCTCCAGCGTCAGCGCTTCTTTCACCAGCGCATTGCTCAAACGCGTAACCACATCGTCACGCGTCGACAGCACCCCGCCCACCGTCCGCCCAACGATCACGCCCGCCGGGGCCGTCCCGCTCTCCTGCGGCACGCCATTGGCGATCATCAGCTGATAGGCCCCGGCCACCCGCAGCTCCGGCGCGCCGACGGCATCCGCCACCCCGGCCAGCTCCGGCACCGCGCGCAGCAATTGCTTCAGGTCGGTATAGTGATAGCTCTCCACCCGCCGCGTCGGCAGCCCGGCGCCGGCGAGGCGCGTCGCCTCGGCACTGGCGCCAGCCGCGTTCAGCTGGGCGATAAGCGCTTCCTCGGCAGGGCCGAGCCGGACAGGAACCGCCATGCTCAAGCCGCCTTCTCGTCGCCGAACCCGGCATAGCCCTTGGCCTCGAGCTCCAGCGCCAGTTCCTTGGGCCCGCTCTCGACCACCCGGCCGTCGGAGAACACATGCACCACGTCGGGCACGATGTGGTTCAACAGCCGCTGGTAGTGGGTGATCACCAGCATCGCCCGGTTGCCGTCACGCAGCGCGTTGACGCCTTCCGCCACCACCTGCAGCGCATCGATATCGAGCCCCGAATCCGTCTCGTCGAGCACGCACATCTTCGGCTTCAGCAGCGCCATCTGCAGGATTTCTGCCCTCTTCTTCTCGCCGCCCGAGAACCCCACATTCAGCGCCCGCTTCAGCATGTCGCTGTCGATATGCAGCTGCTTGCCGGCATCCTTGACCGCCCGCATGAACTCCGGCGTCGACATCTCGCCTTCGCCACGCGCCTTCCGCTGCGCATTCAGCGCCGCCTTGAGGAAGGTCATCGTCGCCACGCCCGGGATCTCGATCGGATACTGGAAGGCGAGGAACATCCCCGCCGCCGCCCGCTCGGCCGGATCCATTTCGAGGATATTGACGCCGTCGAGCAGCACTTCGCCGTCGGTGACCTCATAATCCTCCTTGCCGGCCAGCACGTAGCTCAGCGTCGACTTGCCCGAGCCGTTCCGCCCCATGATCGCGTGCACTTCGCCACGCGGCACCACGAGGTTCACGCCCTTGAGGATCTCGCGCTCCTCGATGCGGGCATGCAGATTGCGGATTTCAAGCATCGGCGTCGTCATCGTCAGTCTCCAATCATCCGGCTTCCGCCGCAGTCGCGCCGGGCAATCTTCGCCTTGCGCCACACAAATCCAGGTCTATGTCACCGCGCCGCGCCTCGCGCACAGCGCTCCTAATCTCTCGGGCGCCTCAGGCGCGCCCCACCCGTCCGGCCCGGTAGTCCTCGACCGTGTGGCCGGTATCGCCCTTCAGCTTCACCGCGAGCACGAACACCGCCAGCCCCACCACCGCGAAGCCACCGAACGTCAAAAACCCCACGGACGGCGCCCGATAGACGAACGAGAACAGCACCAGCCCGACCAGCCCGGCGATCAGGCAGCCGGCGAACAGGCTCACCACCGCCCAGCCAGCGCTCGAGACCGGGCTCATCCGCGTGTTCTGCGGCTCGGTCAGCGGAAACTGCCGCGCAAACCAGAACTTGCTCATACCGCCGCCGCCCGCTTGAACCAGTACCCGTGCATCGCCGCCATGAACGGCGCCTCCAGCACCGGCACGCCTGAGGCATCGCCGATCACGCTGTCGACCCCGCACACCGGGCACAAAGCCGTCTCCGCGTCGTCGATCCACTCCGAGATCGCGCTCACCGGAAACGTCACCTCGCAGTGAAAGCACCCGGCGGACTCGCTGCGATCCAGCTGGTCGCGATGCCGCGACGCATGCACCTGCGCCGATTTGAAAGCCATCTCGTCCACTATTTCACCCCGCCGGCGCCCGAAGGACTCTCGAGATCCCCGATGTCCTCGCCGTCCCAATAGTCGGTCACCGTCGCCAGTCTCCCCGTCTTGTCGAAGACGGACATCGGCTCGCGGTCGTTGCCATGTGCGATCACCACCGCAATCTTCCCCGAGTCCGGGTACTCCATGACGTCGGCGCGGCTGTGGCTGGCGAACGCGACATAGCGCAGCTCGTCGTCGCTCGAATTGATGATCTGGTGCGCCTCGCCGCCCGCCGGCGCGCCGATGCAGTCGCCCGCCTTGATCGGCAGCCGCCGCTCGCCCACCCGGTACTCGCCGGTGCCCGACAGGATCAGGAACAGCTCGTCCTTGCCGTGATGCCGATGGTAGGGCCACGCCGTCTTGCCGGCCGGCACCACATGCAACATGGCGCCAAGCTGAGTCAGGCCGAGTGTACGGTCGACATCATGGACGCCCACATAAAAGCGCGAGCCGGCCTTCACCTCGTTCAGAGGAAGCTCGTTCAGATTGATAATATCCTTGCGCGCGAGGTCCATCACCCCACACTGCCTTCCAGCGAGATCGAGATCAGCTTCTGCGTCTCGACCATGAACTCCATCGGCAGGTGCTGCAGCACGTCGCGCACGAAGCCGTTGACGATCAGCGCCACCGCTTCCTCTTCGCTGAGCCCGCGCTGCTGGCAATAGAACATCTGGTCGTCCGAGATCTTCGAGGTCGTCGCCTCGTGCTCGAACACCGCACTGGCGTTGCGACTCTCAATATAGGGCACCGTGTGCGCCCCGCACTTGTCGCCGATCAAGAGGCTGTCGCACTGCGTGAAATTGCGCGCGCCCTTGGCCTTGGCATGCGCCGAAACCTGCCCGCGATAGGTGTTGTCCGAAAACCCGGCCGCAATGCCCTTCGAGACGATCCGGCTCGTGGTGTTCTTGCCGAGGTGGATCATCTTGGTGCCCGAATCCACCTGCTGGTGGCCGTTCGAGATGGCGATCGAGTAGAACTCGCCCGACGAGTTGTCGCCCCTCAGGATGCAGCTCGGATATTTCCAGGTGATCGCCGAGCCGGTTTCCACCTGCGTCCAGCTGATCTTGGAGTTGTCGCCGCGGCAGTCGCCCCGCTTGGTCACGAAGTTGTAGACCCCGCCCTTGCCGTCCTTGTCGCCAGGGAACCAGTTCTGCACCGTCGAGTACTTGATCTCGGCGTCCTTGAGCGCCACGAGCTCGACCACCGCCGCATGCAGCTGGTGCTCGGCCCGCGCCGGCGCCGTGCAGCCCTCGAGATAGCTAACATAGCTGCCCTCGTCGGCGATCAGCAGCGTGCGCTCGAACTGGCCGGTCTTGGCCTCGTTGATGCGGAAATACGTGCTCAGCTCCATCGGGCAGCGCACGCCCTTGGGGATGTAGCAGAACGAGCCGTCGGTAAAGACAGCCGAATTCAGCGTCGCGTAATAGTTGTCGCTCACCGGCACCACGGTGCCCAGATACTGCTTGACCAGCTCGGGGTACTCGCGGATCGCCTCCGAGATCGAGCAGAAGATGATACCCATCTTGTTGAGCTCAGCGCGGAAGGTCGTCGCCACCGACACCGAGTCGATCACCGCATCGACCGCCACCTTGGGCTGCTCGACGCCGGCCAGCAGCTCGCGCTCCTTCAGCGGCACGCCCAGCTTCTCGTACATCTCCAGCAGCGCCGGATCGACCTCGTCCAGCGACTTCGGCCGGTTGGTGCCCTTGGGCGCGGCGTAGTAATACATGTCCTGGAAGTCGATCTTGGGGTATTTCACCTTCGCCCAGGTCGGCTCGTCCAGCGTCAGCCAGCGCTTGTAGGCGTCCAGCCGCCATTCCAGCATCCATTCCGGCTCTTCCTTCTTGGCCGAAATGAAGCGGATCGTGTCCTCGTTCAGGCCCTTGGGGGCCTTGTCGCTCTCGAGCAGCGTCTCGAAGCCGTACTTGTACTTCTCGACGTCGAGCGCCAGCACCTGTTCGACGGTGTCGCCCTCGATCTCTTCCTTCAGCGTCGGGATGTCATAACGTGCCATCGAACTCTTCCTATGCTGCGATACGGCGGGCCCTGCCCACCACGTCGCCGAAACCCTTGAGATAAGCCTGTGCGTCGGCTTTTGTAGTCGACCACCCGAAACTGACCCGCAGCGCCGAGGCCCCAAGCGCTGCATCGACGCCCATCGCCGCCAGCACATGGCTCGCGCCCACCTTGCCCGAAGAGCAGGCCGAACCTGACGAAACCGACAGCCCCGCAAGGTCCAGTCCCATCATCGCCACCGAATTCTTCAGCCCCGGCACCGCAAAATTGCTGACATTGCCGATACGCGTGGCCCCTGCCCCGAAGATCACCAGATCCGGCACCAGTGCCCGCATCCCGTCTTCGATCTGCGCAACCAGCGTCGCCGGCTCCGCCGCCTCGTACCGCCCCGGAAACGTCGCCGCCGCCGCGCCGAACGCCGCGATCAGCGCCGCTGCCTCCGTGCCGCCACGCCGGCCGCTTTCCTGCCCGCCACCCGGGATCAGCCGGACTTCGCCCGCATGGTTCTTCATCAGCAACGCCGCGACGCCCGCCGGCCCGCCGATCTTGTGGCTCGACACCGCCATCAGGTCCGCCGCCCGGCTGGCAAACTCCAGCGGCAGCTTGCCGAACGCCTGAACTGCGTCGACCAGAAGGTAGTGCGGACTCGGCCCCACCAGCACTTCGATCTGCGGCACCGGCTGCACCACGCCGGTCTCGTTATTGACCAGATGCACCGCCACCAGCAGCTTTCGCCCGGCAGCATCGGCCTCGGCAAGCGCCACAGCGATCCCGTCGACCTTGATCCGCCCGTCGGCATCAAGGGCGACCCGCGTCACCGGCAACCCGGTGGCTTCAGCCGCCTTCAGCACCGCCGCATGCTCGCCGGCCGACACCACGATTCCCTCGAAGCCGAAAGCGCGCGCGCCGCCGACGATCGCCTGGGTGATCGCCTCGGTCGCCGAACCGGTGAACACCACCTGCTCGCGCTCTGCGCCGGCCAGCGCCGCCACCTGCGCCCGGGCCGCGTCGATCCGCGCCCGCAACGCCCGGCCATGCGCATGCACCGATGACGGATTGCCGACCAGATCCAGCATCTCGACCAGCACCGAACGCGCCTCAGGCAGCAGCGGTGCCGAGGCGTTATGGTCCAGGTAGATTGCTGGCTTGGCGTTCGTCACGTGACCCTGCCGGCCCTTTCCAAATGCTCCGGCCCGCGCCAAGGCGCCGGGGGCTCGAAACAATTCTTGAAATTCGGCGCTCACATTCTCTAAAAGGAGCGCACACAAGCAACCGGACGCGGTCGGAAGCTCCGGCCGCAGCCGCTCGAAAGCTCAGTTTCGAATAATTCTAAACTGACTTTTCAAGCCTAGGTTTTAGGCAGCGGCACACCATTCGTCAAGCCGACAGACCGGCCCCGGCCACAGGCGTGCAATGCGCCAGGCGGAGGTCCGGCGAGGCCAGGGAAACGCGACACCATGCCAGAAGTGATCTTCAACGGACCCGAGGGGCGGCTCGAGGGCCGCTACCAGCAGGGCAAGGAGCCCAATTCCCCTATCGCCATCGTGCTGCATCCGCACCCGCAGTTCGGCGGCACGATGAACAATCAGATCGTCTACAACCTCTTCTACATGTTCGCCAAGCGCGGCTTCTCGGTCCTGCGCTTCAACTCGCGCGGCGTCGGCCGCAGCCAGGGCCTGTTCGATCATGGCGTCGGGGAACTTTCCGATGCGGCCGCTGCCCTCGATTGGCTGCAGTCGCTCAACCGCGAGTCGCGCGGCTGCTGGATCGCCGGTTTCTCCTTCGGCGCCTGGATCGGCATGCAGCTCCTGATGCGCCGCCCCGAAGTCGAAGGTTTCATCTCGGTCAGCCCGCCGGAAAACCTCTACGACTTCTCCTTCCTCGCCCCCTGCCCGTCCTCGGGCCTCATTATCCATGGCGACAAGGATCGCGTGGCACCGCCCGCCTCCGTCCAGAAGCTGGTCGACAAGCTCAAGACCCAGAAGGGCATCACCATCGAGCAGCAGATCGTCGATGGCGCCAACCACTTCTACGAAGGCAAGATCGACGATCTCACCGAGCGCTGCGCCGACTATCTCGACCGTCGCCGGCAGGAGATCGCCGCCGGCGGCGGGCGCTGACCTTCAAGAGCGCATAACCGCGATCAGAGCCGGACCCTCATGAGGCGCCTAGCCGTGAGGGTCCGATTGCCCTGCCCCTGCTGCACCGGCATCAGCGGGCTTCAGTCATCCCAAGCGGTTACCCACCATGGCCAAGTACAAGTCCGACTTCCTCAACGTCCTCGACCAGCGAGGCTTCATCCATCAGATCTCCGATGCCGAGGGCCTTGATGCCCTGGCCGCGAAGGAGCGCATCACAGGCTATGTCGGCTACGATGCCACCGCGACCTCGATCCACATCGGCAATCTGATCTCGGTCACCATGCTCTACTGGCTGCAGGAGACCGGTCACCGGCCGATCAGCCTGATGGGTGGCGGCACCTCCATGGTCGGCGATCCGAGCTTCCGCGACGACCAGCGCCGCCTCCTCACCGTCGAGGAGATCGAGCGCAACATCGAGAGCATCAAGAAGGTCTACAGCCACATCCTGCGCTACGGCGACGGCCCGACCGATGCCATCATGGTCAACAATGCCGATTGGCTGCTGAAGCTGAACTATGTCGAGTTCCTGCGCGATGTCGGCCGCTATTTCTCGGTCAACCGCATGCTGAGCTTTGACTCGGTGAAGCTCCGCCTCGATCGCGAGCAGTCGCTGAGCTTCCTCGAGTTCAACTACATGATCATGCAGGGCTACGACTTCGTCGAGCTCAACCGGCGCTATGGCACGGTGCTGCAGATGGGCGGCTCCGACCAGTGGGGCAACATCATCAACGGCGTCGATCTCAGCCACCGCATGGGCGGCCCGCAGCTCTATGCTCTGACCACCCCGCTGCTCACCAAGTCGAGCGGCGAGAAGATGGGCAAGTCCGCCAATGGCGCCGTCTGGCTCAATGGCGACCTCTTCTCGCCCTATGATTTCTGGCAGTACTTCCGCAACACCGAGGACGCCGACGTCACCCGCTTCCTCAAGATCTTCACCCGCCTGCCGCTCGACGAGATCGCGCGTCTCGAAGCCCTCGGCGGTTCCGAGATCAACGAGGCCAAGAAAATCCTCGCCACCGAAGTCACTGCTATAGTGCATGGCCGCGCCGCGGCCGACGAAGCGGCAGCGGCGGCGAAGGCACTGTTCGAGACTGGAATCTCCACCGACGCACTGCCGACCACCAGCATCGCTCGCGCCGGGGCCAATTCGGCGACGGCAACGGCAGTTCTGGTGGCGTCGGGTCTGGTCGCCTCCAATTCCGAGGCGCGGCGCAAGATCGCCGAGGGTGCCGTCCGCATCAACGACGCGGTGGTTTCCGATCCGAACGAAAGCGTCTCGTTCGACGCGCTCTATTCGGGGACAAATGCCCTTAAGGTCCAGTTGGGCAAGAAGAAAACCGTGCTGGTGAAGCCCGAATAGGCTTCGTTCAGAATACGTTCATCATCATGGCAAATGTGGCAGACAACGAACGGGCCGGAGCAAATCCGGTCCGTTCGCCAATCACTTAACCGGCTAGCGGGTAACTAGCACCGGCACCTTCGAATGCGCCAGAACGTTCGAAGTCTGGCTCCCGAGCAGCAGCCGCCCGAGCCCGCGCCGGCCGTGTGAGCCCATCACGATCAGGTCTGCACCGGTTTCGGCCGCCGCCGCGACGATGCCCTCGGCCGGGAAGCTGTTGTCGATCAGCCGGGTCTTCGCGGTGACGCCAGCGCCCTGCGCGGCCGCCTCGGCCACGCTAAGCACCTGTTTGGCCGCATCTTCCTGCGCCTGGATCAGTTCCGGCATCGGGTCGATCATCGTGCCGGCAATCGAGGCATATCCGGCACCCACCACCGCAGCCGGCTCGGTCACGGTGAGGATGGTCACCTCGGCCCCCACCAGCTTGGCCAGTTTCAATCCATGCTCCAGCGCCCGTCCGGCAAGCTCGGACCCGTCCGTTGCGATCAGAATTTTCTTATACATGGCAGCACCTCACCTCAAACTTATCCTCACCTAACTACATGGTGTCAGGATGCGCCTTGATCCAGCGCAAGTCGCTATTCGGTTCGAGGAATTTCGCGTGCCCGATATTCGAACATCCGCCTGAACGCCCCCGGCACCAGCGCCGACACCGGGTTCACCTTGAATTCCGGCTTGTCCAGTGGCCCGCGCACGGCAAACGTCACGCCGAACAGGCCCTCGCCATCGCGCCCGGCAAACGGTCCGAGCAGCTTGCCGAAGGCATTGTTGAGCCCGAACAGCGGCACATAGGTGCCGGTCAGGTCATACTGGCGGCGGTCGGTGTAGATGAACCCGCGCGCCGTGCCCCCCACCGTATCGCCGGTCAGCACAGCATCGGTGATTTCCACTCGGTCGGTGCGGCGAACAAAATCCACCTCGGCGGCGCGGAACGACAGCTTGTTCGTGCGCTCGATCATCTGCTGCGACGCCCGGTCGGTCCGCATGATCTGCTGGACATTGGCCTCGTTGACGATGGCGAAGCGCCGGAGCGTGAACTGCCCCGTATCGGTCTTGTTGCCGGTATCGGTGTTCACCACCAGCGTCCCTTCGCCCCCCTCGAGGTTGGGGTAGATGTTCAACAGCCGCAACAGCGTGCCGAGATCGTTGAACGCGACAGACATGATCCGGCCATCAGGCGTCGGATTGGTCGCCACCGAAACATTGCGCCCATCGCCGAAATTGGCCTGGAGGATCACCTTCCTCAGGTCCGCGCCACGCAGCACCAGCTCGAGATTGAGGTTGAACGCCGTCGTCTTGTAGAACCCCACCGCCCGGTCGAGCTCCACATCCAGATACAGCGTCTGCCGCACCGCAGTCGCCTGCGGCCCGCCGGTCGACTCGCCGCTCAGGCTGAAGAATCGCTGCAGCATCGGCTTGAAATCCAGCTGCGCACCGCGCACCCGGATCTGGAAGCCGTCATCGGCCGGCGTCACGCTCAGTTGCGCACTGTCACCCGGACTGAGCGCAACCTTGCTGAACTCGGCCTTTTTCAGCCCTTCCTTGGCGTCGAAACTGACGTCTCCTTCAAGCTCCACATCGCCGAACGCCAGCTTGACGCCAGTAACCTCCGACAGGTCACCGGTCTGCTTGATGGTCGCCTGCGCTTCACCATCCACACCAATGGCCTTGTCGAGCCCGAGGTCCTTGATCGCGACACCGGCATTCTTGAGGTCCACCGCCACCTGGATGCTGCCATCCGCCAGAGGCCGCGCCGCAAAGCGCAGCCGTCCGGACAGGAACTCCGAGGCGTCGAAGCCAAAGTTCTTGAAATCCGCGACGTCCACCTCGGCGCTGAGCTCGATATTCGGGGCCGGTGCATTCTCCGAAATCACCCCGTCGACCAGGATGTTGGCGGGAATGCCATCGACATCGGCCTGCCCGGTCAGCCGGTAACTGGCCTGCGACACCAGGAACGACAACTGCCCGTTCCCGATCGTGTGCCCCTGCAAGGGCGCCGACGACCCGAAGTCCTGCAGCACGCCGTTGAGCACATAATCCGTCTTCTTGGCGGCGCCGGTGGCCTTGTCCAGCGTCGTCGTCAACACCACAGACACGCTCATGTCGCCGTTCAGTGTCGCCGGATCCAGGGGGAGTTTCGCGTCCGCAAGTGCCTGTGGTTGCTGCGCCTTCAGCAATGCCACAAGCGATTGCACATCACCGGACACATCACCCGAAAGCTCGAAGAACGACTCGTCCGGCGCGTCCGAACCGAATTCCATGCCGAAATTGGCGATGCCGATCTCTCCGGCCTCCGTGTCGATCGCCCCGCCATCCGCCGAAATCGTCACATCGCTGTCCCGGACCGTCAGCTTCATATCCCCCTGGACCTTGATCGGGTCCATGCCGGGCACTGGCGTGACTTCGACCCCCTCCCCGACAATATCGATGAACACCGAGTTCTTCGGCATCGGCTGGTCCGGCGCGCTCGCGTCGATCGACCCGATCGGAAAATCGTACCGCATCGACGAGGCCTTGAGCCGGCCGGCCGGTATGTTCTTGATGAACCAGTCGCGGGAATCCTTGGACACCATCGGCGGCCACACCCGCTTCAGCTCTTCCGCGGTGATCCCCTCGCCCGCGATGGTCATCTGGAACCCCGCGCCCTTGCGCAGCATGTCGATCCGCCCTTCCGAGACGATCTCGCCACCGCCGGGCGCCTTCAGTTCGAACTGGTCGATGCCGGTCGCGCCATAGAGCGGCGCCGACCAGCCGTTGAACTGCATCGACGGAAACGGCGCCGCCGGCGGCCCGAGATCGGAGGGAATGACGAGGTCCCGCCCACTCACCGCGATGCTCACCGTGGGACCATATTGCGGGTCGAGCCCAAGCCCGAACTGCCCTTTCACGAAGGCGCTGTTGTCCCCCACGATGAACTGCGTCTCGTCCATGGTGAACTGGCCCAACGGCGGGTCCCACCGAACCTGGGCGATCGAGGTGACAATCGGCAGGGTCTGTTCGCCGACCCTGAGGTCCATTCCCGTCATGTCCAGGTGGAACAGGCCGTCCGTCACCTTGACGTCGGGAAGGCTGAATCCAAGATCCAGCGACACCGCCATGGTTCCCAGCAGCTGCGCCAGCGCTTCTTCATCGGGTGCGACCGGCATGAAGGACGACGGGTTGAAGTCCACCAGCGAGGCCTTCATCCGGGCCGCCCCGTCCACCTCGCTCCATTCGACCAGTCCGCCCATTTGCGATCCGCCGAAGTCCAGCGAGAATTCGCCCGAAGCCGACGTCGCATCGGGGCTCGGAGACATCGTCATGCGGATGTCGCGAAACGTGCGGAAGACTCCGTAAAGCGCGTCGTTCATTTCCAGCACGCCGCCGCGCACCGTGAGCTTGGAGAACGTCCCCAGTTTGGCCTGCTCGACAATGCCCGCCACGCCTTTGGCCGCGGCCTCGAGGTTATAGACCAGCCAGTCATTGTCGCTGCGCATGCCGACATTGGTGCTGGGCAATTCACCCATGACATTGACGCCGTCTGCCGACAGCGAAACCTGCGGAAAGGTATCGGCGCCTTCGATGACACGCACCGTGCGCGTCCCGTCCGGCGCGTCTTCGTACTCGAAGTTCGCGAGGCGCGGCCCGAACAGGTCCTGGTTGATCTGCAGGTGCGGTCCCACCACGGTGACGCTGGCACCCGGCTGCCCGATCAGCGCTCGCCACGGCGAAAATCCGATCTCCAGCGCCTCGATGCGCATGATGCCGCCGGTCTTCTTGTCGGTGAACTTCACGGGCGTGAACTGGATGACCGGGAACGCCAGCCCCTCGAGCGCCAATGCCATCTCGCCCAGTTCGAGCTCGCTATCAGGCGGCAGCGAACTCTTCAGCAGGTTGCGCACCTGCTCGCCCGCGAACGGCAGCGGAATCGGCGTGACCAGCAGCACGAGGTAGACGACAACGATCAGGGCCGTCGGCAGGCCCAGCACCCATGTCGACAGCCGGCCCGCGACACGCCACCAACCGCTCCGATTCTGCCTGGGGCCGGGAATTTCGGTTGGTTTCACAGCAATCCGACTTGAGACGATGCGCTTCGCCGCCCTAACTCTAGAATCGGCCGCCGCTGAGTTTGTCTGCGAGATGATACCGGCTGGAATATGGCACCAACACCCCCGGATATCGACGGTTTTTGGCACCCGCCCCTGTCCGTCACAGCGCGAGAAGACCCATGAGCACCCCCTCCCTCGGCACCAAGGCGCCCGAGTTTATCCTCGCGTCCGATCGCGGTGATACATTCGACCTTGCCGCGCACCGTGGCCACCCTGTGGTGATCTACTTCTATCCGGAGGACGATACAGAAGGCTGCACACTTGAGAACATCGAATTCTCCGATCTGATGCCGCAATTCACTGCCGCGAGGGCGATCGTGGTCGGCATCTCGCCCGATACCGTCGAGAAGCACTGTTCCTTCCGGGACAAGCATGGGCTGGCAGTGCCACTGCTCGCCGATCCGGATCGCAAGGTCATTTCCGCCTACGGACTGTGGCAACTCAAAAAGATGTTCGGCGTCGAGTTCATGGGGGTCAAGCGCGCCACCGTCATCGTTTCGCCCGCCGGAGACTTGGTCGAGCTGATCCACGCCACGCGTATCAAGGGGCACGCCGAGCGGGTACTCGCCGCCGTCCGCGCCCATGAGGCGAGGGGCTGGGCCTCGCCCGTTGCCCGCCGAAAGCCTCCAAGGTCCTGACGTCGCGAACAATTTGGCCATTTGTTAACCCTAACCAATCATGATCACCGCAGTACAGTTCGTCTTGCGGAGTCGTGGCGGTGGGTCACAAGCATCGGGCGCATGGCCAGGCGGTGTTTCGAGCGCAGCAGGAGCATGCAGCTCCAAGGTCGCGCGGAATCGCACCCGGGCTGTTCTACGGCATGTTCGCCCTGCTGGCAGGCACCAATATCGCCGCCTTGGTCGCGCTGCTGATGGCGCCCGATATTGCCGCCATTGTCGGTGGCCAGACCGACGCCACCATTTCCGCCTACGAGGATCGCATCGCGCAACTACGGGTCGAAGTGGACCGCCTGCACTCTCGCCAGTACGCCCAGGCCGGTGACATTAATCTGCAATTGCAGGAGCTTACCCAGCAGCAGGAGCTGTTGCTGGAACAGCATCAGCTCGTAAGGCAACTCGCGTCGAGGGCCAGCGAACTCGGGCTGGAGACTGTCGTGCAACCGGACGAGATCGCCACAGCGCCGGCCCCAACCGAGCCCGGCTCCGACGATTTGGCCGAACTCGGCTCATCGATGACAACCATGATGGACGAAAGCCGGAATGCGATCGCGGCGCTGGCGCAGAGCGCCGACCACGGCACCACCGCAATCCTGAGCGCGCTCAACGACATCGGCATCAGGCCCAGGCTTCCGGATGCCCTGAATGACGCGGTCGGCGGTCCCTATCTGCCCGAGCGCGTCGGCGATGCAGAGAGCATTGTCGACGATGCCAACGCGGTCCTCCTCTCGCTGGCCCGCTTCGAAGCAGCCCGCGGCGCCATCGATGTCGCCCCCGTCCACCAGCCGCTGGACAGTGTCGACCGGATCAGTTCCACCTATGGCAACCGTCGCGACCCGTTTTCCGGGGGCCGCGCCTTCCATGCCGGCATCGACTTCCCCAAACCCGCCGGCACCCTGGTGCTCAGCGCCGGCTACGGCAAAGTCACTTTTGCCGGCGAACGCTCCGGCTACGGCAAGCTGGTGGAAATTTCCCATGGCAGCGGCCTCGTCACCCGCTATGGCCACCTGTCCGCCTATCTTGTGAAGAAAGGCCAGGTGGTCGACACCGGCATGCCGATTGCGAAGGTCGGCTCCACTGGTCGTTCCACCGGACCGCACCTGCATTTCGAGGTGCGCCGCGACGACGTCGCGGTTGATCCGGCACGCTACTTGGAAATCGGCAAACGCCTGTCCCGCTTCCTTGCGGGGTGAGGCGTCATCGCTTCGGCATGGCCGTTATGCAATCGTTGTTCTTGCGGGGCGCGGGCTGGTCAACGGCGAGCGCCCGTCGTAGGATTTTGATGCCATGCTCATGACTTCGGACATCCCGACGTTGCTCCGCCTGCACCGCGCCATGTTCCTGGCGCGTGAGGTGGATCGCGTCGAGCGAGACCTCGTCAAGCAGGGCCTCGCGCACTTTCATGTCTCCGGCGCCGGCCACGAGTCGACCGCGCTCTTGGCCGATTTCCTCGGTCCGCACGACTGGCTGCACCTGCATTATCGCGACAAGGCACTCCTGCTGGCGCGCGGGCTGCCGCTTGTCGAGTTCTTCCGGAGCCTACTGGCCAGCGGCCAGTCGCACTCGGCAGGACGCCAGATGAGTGCGCATTTTTCGGCCCGAGAGCTGAAGATCGCCTCAATGGTAGGACCGGTCGGCAACAACGCTCTGCACGCCGTCGGCAACGCCCAGGCGGTCAAGGACCACCCGGACGCGCCGGTGGTGATCTGCTGCGTCGGCGATGGCACCACCCAGCAGGGAGAGTTCCTGGAGGCGGTGGCCGAAGCCGTGCGGAGCACCGCTCCCGTGGTGTTCGTTGTCGAGGACAATCGCTGGTCGATCTCGACCTCCACCCGCGGACAGACTTTCTTCGACCTGCCCGGTGGCCCCGCCGACCGCTTCTTCGGCCTGCCGATCAACCGCGTCGATGGCGCCGACCTCTCGGCAACACGCGCCGCTTTCGAGGCAGCGGTAAGCAAGTCGCGCGAGTCTCGCACCCCCACGCTCCTGCTGTTGCAGGTCGAGCGCCTTTCCGACCACACCAATGCCGATGATCAGGCGCTCTATCGCACTGCCGATGACATTGCGACCGGCTCCCAGCGCGACCCGCTGCAGGCAATCCGGCGCACCCTGTATGAATCACAGATGGGCGAGGCCGCGCTCACCCAGATCGAAACAACGCTGATCGCCGAAGTTGCTGAGGCGGCGCGCGAGGCCCTGGCCGACTCTCCCCCGCCAACCAACGGCACGCCGAAGGCGCCTTATCCGGCCGACTTCGAGCTCCGCCGCGAGTATCGCGGCAATGCCGAGCGTGCCGAACTCACCATGCGCGAAGCCCTGAACCGGGTTCTCCGCGAGCAGCTCCGCACGCGCCCCGAGGTCTATCTGTACGGCGAGGATATCGAGGATCCCAAAGGCGACGTCTTTGGCGTCACCCGTGGCCTCTCCACCGAGTTCCCCGGACGAGTGCACAATAGTGCGCTGTCGGAGTCGACCATCGTCGGCACCTCGATCGGTCGCGCCCTCGCGGGGCAGCGCCCGGTCGGGTTCATCCAGTTCGCCGACTTCCTGCCGCTCGCCTTCAACCAGATCATCTCCGAGCTCGGTTCGATGTACTGGCGTACCGATGGCGCCTGGCAGGTCCCGGTGATCCTGATGGTCAGTTGCGGCGGCTACAAGCCTGGCCTTGGGCCGTTCCACGCCCAGACCATGGAATCGATCCTCGCACATGTTCCCGGCATCGATGTAGTCATGCCCTCAAGTGCCGCCGATGCGGCAGGGCTGCTGAACGCCGCCTTCGCCTCACCGCGGCCGACCGTATTCCTCTATCCAAAGAGCCTGCTTAACATCGGCGATCGTCGCACCTCCGACGACACGGCGGCACAGTTCGTCATGCCCGGCCGGGCACGCATCCTCGTGCCTGGAAATGATCTCACCCTCGTCAGCTGGGGCAATCCGCTAACCCAGAGCCTAAAGGCAGCCGAGGCCTTTGCCGAGCATGGCGTCGGCATCGAAGTCATCGACCTGCGCTCGATAGCCCCCTGGGACGAAGAAACGGTGCTCCGATCGGTGCGGCGTACCAGTCGCCTGCTCGTCGTGCATGAGGACAGCAAGACCAGCGGCTTTGGGGCCGAGGTCATGGCCACCGTGCTGGAACACGCCGGGCGTCCGGTTGAGGCGCGCCGATTGGCGCGAGCTGACACCCACGTCCCGTTCCACTTCGAGCGACAGATCGAGGCGCTGCCGTCCTATCGCAGCATTATGGCGACTGCAGCGGACCTGCTTGGCTTCGATCTCGCCTGGGAGCCCACGGTGCCTGCCGATGGGCCTTCCATCATCACCGCGATCGGCTCCGGGCCAGCCGACGACGAGGTCGAAGTCATTGAGCTGCTGGTCAAGCCGGGCGACACCATCCGCACCGGCGATCTGGTGGCAGTCGTCGAGGCCACCAAGGCTGCGGTCGACGTACAATCGACGGTAACTGGCACCGTGATGTCGGTCGAAGCGGAGCTGCGCCAGAAAGTCCCCGTCGGCGCGCCGCTGTTTATCGTCGAGGCGTCGGAGGCGACGACACATCGTCGTGCTGCCACAGCCGAGGTCGTCGATCGGGCCATCCTGAAGCGTCGGCCGGCGACCATTCCGGCGCCGGCACCGTTTCGGCGGGTGGCGGACCGGGTTGGTGTCGCCGGTATCGCCGGGACAACCGGCGGGCGGCGCGTCAACAATGCCGACCTCAAGGGCAACTGGCAGACCCGCGATGCAGCCGACATCGTCAAGCTCACAGGAATCGAGAGCCGCCGCTGGATTCTGCCAGGCGAAACGGTGCTTTCGCTTGCGACGTCGGCCGCCCGTAAGCTGCTCGACGAGCAAAAGCTGACCATCGACGACATCGATCTGGTCATTGCCACCACCGGCACGCCGGATCGCATCACCCCGTCGCTCGCCTGCCGCGTCGCTGCCGCAGTGGCCGGGGCCAATCGCCCCGCCCTGCCCGCCTACGACATCAATGCTGCCTGCTCCGGCTATATCTATGCGCTTGCTCAGGCACGGGACTTCATTGGCTCGCACCCTGGCGCCAAGGTGCTGGTTCTCACCTCCGAGGTCCTGTCGCCGCTCCTTGACCAGAACGACTTCAATACCGCGGTGATCTTCGCGGACGCAGCCACGGCATCCCTGGTGGTCGCGGAAACCAGCGATCGCTCGCCGCTGTTCACGTACTCGCTGCCGACCCTGTCCGGCGCCCCCGAGCCGGGCGAACTGCTGAGCGTTCCGCGACTGGGCGACGGCTACCTCCATATGAACGGTCGCGAAGTCTTTTCAGACGCCGTGCGCGCCATGACTCAAACGCTGAACTCTGCGTGCGCGGCCGAGGGCATCGGCATGGATGACCTCGACCTGATGGTACCGCATCAGGCGAACCAGCGGATCATCGACGCTATCGCCCGGCGCTCGGGCCGGCCGGCGCATTCGATCATCCGGCACATGGGCAATACCAGCTCGTCGACCATCCCGCTGGCGCTGATGGATGCGCTGCCATCCCGCAAGTCCGGCGAACGCCTCGGTCTCGTCGCCTTCGGCGGCGGCATCACCTATGCCGCCGCGATTGCCACGGTCTGCTAGGGCGCTTTCGGGAAGAGTTGCAGACTTTTCCGGTTCGAAAGCGCGGCAAACAGAGGCTTGGACCACTTCGCCGTTTCCATGAAACGGTGAAACGGTCTAGTCGGCATCCTTGACCCCGTCGGCATAACCGGTGACGCGAGCCGCCAGCGAGGCTTCCATGAAGTCATCGAGATCGCCGTCCAGCACGGCGCCAGTGTTCGACGTCTCGTGGCCGGTGCGCAGGTCCTTGACCATCTGGTAGGGCTGCAGGACATAGCTGCGAATCTGGTGGCCCCAGCCGACATCGGTCTTGGCTGCCGACTCGGCGTTTGCTGCTTCTTCGCGCTTCTGCAGCTCGATCTCGTAGAGACGTGCCTTCAGCATCGCCATCGCAGTCGCACGATTCTTGTGCTGGCTACGCTCCTGCTGGCAGGCGACAATCACGCCGCTCGGGATATGGGTGATGCGGATCGCCGAGTCAGTGGTGTTGACGTGCTGCCCGCCGGCACCCGACGAGCGATAGGTGTCGACCTTCAGGTCGGACTCGTTGATCTCGATGTTGATGGTGTCATCGACAACCGGATACACCCACGCGCTGGAAAAACTCGTGTGCCGACGCGCCGCGCTGTCATAGGGCGAAATGCGCACCAGCCGGTGCACGCCCGACTCTGTCTTCAACCAGCCATAGGCATTGTGGCCCGACACCTTGATCGTCGCCGATTTGATGCCGGCTTCCTCGCCGTCATGCATTTCCAGCGTCTCGACCTTGAACTTCCGCCGCTCCGCCCAGCGCGTGTACATGCGCAGCAACATGTTGGCCCAATCCTGGCTCTCGGTGCCGCCGGCGCCCGAGTGAATCTCAAGATAGCAGTCATTGCCGTCAGCTTCGCCCGAAAGCAGCGTCTCGACCTGCGCCGACCGCGCATCTTTCAGCGCCTGCTTCAGTGCGGCCTCGGCTTCCGCAACGATCGCATCGTCTCCCTCGGCGCCACCCAGTTCGATCAGTTCGGAATTGTCCCGCACCGCCGCTTCCAGCGACTTCACCACGCCGATCTGACGATCCAGCTCGTCACGCTGCTGCATGATCGGCCGGGCCTTTTCAGGATCGGTCCAGAAGTCGGGATTTTCGGTTCGGGCGTTCAGGTCGTCGAGACGGGCTTGTGCAGTATCCCAGTCAAAGATGCCTCCTCAGCAGGCTTAGGACCTGCTCGATTTCGGCGACAACCTTCTCAATTTCGGCGCGCATTGTGGACCTCGTTTCGATGGGCTTTCATGTAGTTGAGACCATCCGGCCGATCAACCCGTTCTTCCCCGGTTCACAGGGCCATGCTACGGCAAGCCATGCTGGAGGGCACAAAGTGACGGTAACCGACCGGATCAGCTTCGTTTCGAGCGGCACCGCAGAGGCAGATGCTGCCATGAGCGCGCTCCGGGCCCGCTATGGCGAGGTAGGATTCGACCATGCCGACGTCGTTGTCGCGCTTGGCGGCGACGGACTGATGCTGCAGACCCTGCACCGCAAGATGGAGCACAACGTGCCCGTCTACGGCATGAACTTCGGTTCGGTCGGCTTCCTGATGAACGAATTCAACCTCGATGATCTCCCGGAGCGCCTCGCAGCCGCCAAGCCGACGCACATCTATCCGCTCTCGATGTCCGTGCTGTGCGAGGATGGTACCCGCCACACGGCCCTCGCCCTCAACGAGGTCTCGCTGTTCCGTATGACCTACCAAGCCATCAAGGTAGAGATCGTCATCGACGGCAAGCCGAGGCTCGACGAGTTGATCTGCGACGGCGTGCTGGTCAGCACCCCGGCCGGATCCACGGCCTACAATTTGTCGGCCCAGGGGCCGATTCTGCCGATCGATGCACCGCTGCTGGCCTTGACGGCCATTTCGCCATTCCGGCCCAGACGATGGCGCGGCGCCATCTTGAACAACCGCGCCCGAGTGACCTTCATCACACGCGAGCCCGAGAAGCGGCCGGTGAGCGCGGTGGCAGACAATGTCGAGTTCCAGCACGTGGTCGAAGTCACCGTTCACGAGGACCGCAGCCGGCGCGTGACGCTGTTGTTCGACCCGGGAACTGGCCTCGACGAGCGCGTGCTCTCCGAGCAGTTCCGATACTAGATCAGGCGGCGGGCAACGCGCGGCGCTCTGCAAACGCCAGTTCTGGCAGCGGCATGTCGCGGTCGGCGCTGCTGGCAAAACCGGACATCACGCCGCGGGCGGCGCGACGGGCGAGAATGACGTTCTGTTCGCTGAGATAGTTGAAGGCGTCCTCGAGGTCGGCGGGAATCTCGCCGCCATGGTCGGCAAGCAGTTCCTCGGTGAGAGCCGTGACGACGTAGTGACGCGCCGCCAGATCGTCCGCGAGATCGGCGGTGCGAGCATGCGCAATCAGCCGGCACAGCAGGTTGCGCACCGCCTCGGAGAGCCCGCAGCGGGCGAGCAGCGCATTGAGCGCTGCGCGGCTGCCTGATTGCAGCAGCGAGTAGACCTTCGATCTTGGCACCCCCGCCAGTTCCGACACGCACTCGGCGAAGAACAGCACGTGACCCTGGACGAGGGCATGAAGCATCACCCGGGTCGATACCTGTTGCCGCTCGACCATTTGCGCTACGAACGGAGTATGCTGGAGCGATGCTTCGCGCTCCCCGATCGCGGTCAGGGCGGTGTCCGAGGCATCGCGCAACAGCCGCTCGAGTCGGAAGGCCGCCACGGCGCCCTTGACGATCCGCGACCGACGCAGCGCGTCGGCAACCGCTCCCACCAGGATCAGCCGGGCTTCCCCTGGCAGGTCGTCCCGTGACAACAGCGCACCACGCAGTTCTGCATCGGTGACACCATCGGTCTCCGCAATAGTCAGCAGAGCCGCCTGGGATACGGCGATATCTGGCCTTTCGAGCAGCTTGAGCCGAACGGCGCGATCCCCGACCTGCAGCATGGCCTCGGCGACGCGCTGACTGAGGTGCCCGCGCTGGGATAGTGCCAGCAGCATCGTCGGGTCCTTGCCACGGACAATGCTCATCAGGTCGGCATCGATCAGTACCGGTGAATACTGAGCCACAGCCCGAGCGATCACCGGGCTGTCCTGCAGCAAGGCCTGAATGATCGGACGCGGCGCCTCCGGCGCGTGCAGCAGCCCGTACGCGAGTGCCCCTCGCACGCGAACGGAAGGGTCATCGAGAAAGCCGATCAGTGCAGCGTAAAGCGCCGCGTGCTCGTCGGCGGGTCCGACATGACCGACATACGCCATCGCCGCCAGGTGCGCCGCCTGCCCCCGCTCCTCGCTGTCGCCAGACTGGCTGAGCGCGACGAAATCCTGATAGGCGACCATCCCAGTCTCCGCGAGATCCAGACTGGACGCTAGCGGGCAAGCCTTAAGGAACGGTTCACCATACCCGTCAGCGCCGCGTTAACCTACTTGCCCTGGCCGTAGAGCTGGGTGAACAGCGCGCTACCCTGGGCTTCGGTCTCGGGGCTCATCAGCGTGCGTCCCTGGATTTCGCCCTCGCTCGAGAAGAGCGACGTGAACGACATGTCGTCCGGGCCGAACCGGGAAGGAATGACCGGCGCATCCGGCCAACGACCCGTGGCTTCGTTGGCGGCCTGTTGCGCCGCAAACGTTGCAGGGCCGGCCACCGCAGCGTCGTGTTTCGCCACCAGCACTTCATAGACCTCGCGAATCGTCCGGGATTGGCCTCCAGAATAAAAGATCGTCGGATTGGCCTTGGCCTGCCGGGGGAACAACTTCGCCGCGGCCTGGTCCGGATCGTCGAGACCGGCCCGGAAGAAGGCTTCCGCGCCCCTCGCCCCCATGAAGTGGGCGATGTACAGCTCACCCGGGCTCGGCATGCGGCCGAACTTCTCGGTGAGGTACTCGCCGTTGGATCGCGTGTAGGCCGCGGCAAGATCGGCAGATATCTGCGGATCCTCGCGCAGCTTCAGAATTTCCTTGCGCAAGGCCTTGTCGGGAACGGCATAGTCGCCATTCGCGTCGACCTGGATGGCATCTGCATAAGCCTGATAACCCAGCCGCGGCCCCTCCTGCTTCAGGACTTCCAGCCAGGTGCTGTCGATGAATTGGAACAGCCCGGTGGCGCTCGAGGTAGCGGCCTTCGCCGTCGGGTTCAGGCTGCTCTCGCGGATGGCCGTCTGCAGCAGATAGTCGAAATCGACATCGCTCTTGGTGCCTGCCGAGTCGATGGCATAGGCGAGGCCCTGCGGCACCGTGACCGGCAAGACACCCATTGACGCACATCCCCACAAGAACCTTTTGTTAACTATGTTCCGGCGGCGGTTAATGAAGTGTTACCGCGTCGGCGGCTGCCATCGGCTGACGATGTCCCCAAGTCTGGGACGGTCGCGATCCTCAAGCACGGTCGTCGGCGTGCCGATATGCACGAAGCCGACGAATCGTTCGCCGGCACGAGCGCCCAGCATGGCTTGCGCCGCAGGGTCGAACGCGAACCAGCGGGTCACCCAGCTCGCCGCGTAGCCGTGGGCGAAGGCCGCATGACAGAGGTTGAGACAAACGGCGCCAGCCGAGAGCAGTTGCTCGATCTCGGGCGCCTTGGGATTGGGTTTTGGCGAGAAAATGACGCCGATAGTGAGCGGCGCGGGCAGGAACTGGCGGCGCTCGATGTCGAGACCGGCTTCGTCGAGTCCCGGGCGGTTGGCCCGGGCGATTTCGGCCAGCATTTCGCCGGCTCTGGCCCTGTCGTCCCCACTGATGACGACAAGCCGCCAAGGCGCAAACTTGCCATGGTCAGGGACGCGCACGCCAATGGTAAGGATTGCTTCCAACTCCTCGGGGCTGGGCCCGGGTTCGGCCAGGAAGCCAATGCCGACCGAGCGGCGGGTCTTGAGGTAGTCAATCAGTGCTGTGTTGCGGGCCATGTGCCTAACCGGGTCGTCCGTCCTTGCCGCGATCCTTGCCGCGTCGTCCTGCTTATGACACAGCTTCTCCCCAATCCAAGGCTACGGGCATGGTGTTTTTTGGACTTCGTGACGCGGGGTAACGGGTGAGGCGCATCGGGATCATGCTGGTTGCAGCACTGGCGGCCATCTCGCCACTGCTTGCCATGGCGCAGGAGGCTCCCATTCCCCTGCCCCGCCGCACAGACAGGATTCCCGAGCCCTCGGCTACAGCGAACGAGTCTGCTGCCACCGCGTCGTCCGAGACCGAAACGGGGGATATCGAAGCCCCCGCGCCTGCTGAACTTGATGTGCCGGCAAGCGAGGCACTTGAGGCCGCCGAATCGGTCGCAGCTGCAGGTCCGCCGCAGCCGGTCACGCTGGTGGCCAGAATCACCGACGACGGTGAGGCCATCGCCGGGGGCGTCGTGTGGCGGGTGTTCGAAACCCGCACCGACGCCAATGGAGATCTGGCTCTCGCGGCGAAATCGGAAGACGCCACGGCGCAGCTTGAACTTCCCCCCGGCCAGTATGTGGTCCACCTCGCGTATGGCAGGGCCCAGACCACCGACACTATGACGGTCGTGCCGGGCGAAAACAGCAAGTCGCTGGTGCTGGATGCTGGCGCCATGCGTCTGAATGCCGCCGTCTCCGGCGACGTGCCGATCCCGATCAATCTGCTGAGCTTCGACATATTTACTGGCGGCACCGACTCGGAACGGACGCTAGTTGCCGAAAAGCTGAGCCCAAACGCCATGGTGACGCTGAATGCGGGCACCTACCACGTGGTCTCCAACTTCGGCAGCGTCAATGCCGTCGTCCGCGCCGACCTGCGCGTCGAGCCAGGACAACTCACCGAGGCGACGCTCTATCACAAGGCTGCCCAGGTTTCGTTCAAGCTGGTCAGCGAGGCCGGAGGCGAGGCCATTGCCGATATCGACTGGACGGTGAAGACATCCGACGGGCAGACGGTGTTTTCCGAAACTGGCGCCTTTCCCACGACGGTGCTTGCCGAGGGGGACTACCTCGTACTCGCCCAGCGCGGCGAGCAAGTCTTCAACCGCGAGTTCGAAGTGCAGGCCGGGCCGGCCCGCGAGATCGAAGTTCTGACCACGGTCTACTGAAATCGCCGAATATTTTGCCCCCGTCGTGTCGATAACGCGCCTCCTCGTTCGTTGTGTCTCCGAAGCCCTGACGCCACAGTGGCCGACGGGCATCCCAACCGAGAGGAGAGACACATGCGCTTTATGATCATCGTCAAGTCGACACCCGACACCGAGGCAGGGGTGATGCCCAAGCCCGAGGTTTTCGAGGCGATGGGCAAGTTCAACGAGCAACTGATCAACGCCGGCGTGCTGCTAGCGGGTGAAGGGCTGCATCCAAGCAAGGAGGGTGCCCGCGTCACCAGTACAGGCGGCAAGCTGACGGTTGTCGATGGCCCGTTCTCGGAGACCAAGGAACTCATCGCCGGCTTCTGGATCATCACCGCCAGCTCCAAGGAAGAGGCGCTGGAATGGGTCCGCCGGATCCCGTTCGACGACGGCGACACCGTGGAACTGCGCCGCGTCTACGAGGCCGCCGATTTCGGTGATGCTCTGCCCCCGGACATGGCCGAGAAGGAAGAGGCCTGGCGCGCCGCCAATGAGAGGCCGGTCACCGGCTGAACCGCGGAAAACAGAGGATCGACAGCCATGCAGTTCATGATCATTCGCAAGGCAGACGCCGAGACCGAAGCGGCCGTGATGCCCTCGAGCGAGCTCATCGAGCAGATGACGGCCTACAATGAGCGCCTCTCCGCTGCCGGTATCCTGCGCGGCGGCGAGGGCCTGCACCCCAGTGCCAGGGGCGCAAAGATCACCTTCTCCGGCGGCAAGCCCAATGTCGTCGACGGTCCATTCGCCGAGAGCAAGGAGCTGATCGCCGGCTTCACGCTGATCGAGGTCGGCTCCTACGAGGAGGCGCTCGAGTGGGTCAAGCAATGGCCGCCGCTCGACGGGCACGGCAATGTCGAGTTGGAACTGCGGCAGGTGTTCGCGGCTGAGGATTTCGGCGAGGCGTTCACGCCAGAACTGCGGGAGCGTGAGGACGCCATGCGGCTGACCACCGAGGCGCAGAAGCAGCGCTGACCCGCTTGCGATGCCGGATCGGACCTGTTCTGATCCGGCATCATGTCCGCCCAGTTGCCCCCGCCTGCCAGCAGCCAGATGGCCACCGCCAACGCCGTCGAGGCCGTTTTCCGCATCGAGCAGGCCCGCCTGATCGCCGGCCTCACCCGGATGGTCCGCGACATCGGCCTCGCCGAGGAATTGGCGCAGGACGCCCTGCTGGTCGCGCTGCAGCGCTGGCCGCAGGCCGGCATTCCCGAACGCCCCGGCGCCTGGTTGATGATGACGGCCAAGCGCCGCGCGCTCGACTATTTCCGGCGCAACAAGATGGCGGCGCGCAAGCTCGACGAGATCGGCCACGACCTGCGCCAAGAGGAAAGCACGGCACCCGACTACGACACCGCGCTCGACGACGAGGTGGGCGACGACCTGCTACGGCTGATCTTCACGTCCTGCCACCCCGCCATATCGCGCGAGGCCCGGGTAGCGCTGACCTTGAGGGTCGTCGGCGGACTGACCACCGAGGAGATCGCGCGCGCCTTCCTTGTGCCCGAGGCAACGGTGGCGCAGCGAATCGTCCGGGCCAAGCGCAGCCTTGCCGAGGCCGGGTTGCCGTTCGAAGTGCCGGACGGTGTGGAGCGGACCAATCGCCTCGCCTCGGTGCTCGAGGTCATCTACCTGGTGTTCAACGAGGGCTACGCTGCGACGTCCGGCCCGGAATGGACCCGCCCGACCCTTTGCGAGGAAGCAATGCGGCTGGGACGAATTCTGGTGGGCCTCGTCCCTGAGGAGCCGGAAGTGCATGGGCTGGTCGCGCTGCTGGAATTGCAGGCCTCGCGCCTTACCGCACGCCGCGCCGCGGACGGCACGCCGGTGCTGCTGCTCGACCAGGATCGCACCAAATGGAACTGGCTGCTGATCGGTCGCGGGCTCGAAGCACTGGGGCGGGCAGAAGCGCTGGGCGGCGCAAATGGCTACTACGCGCTGCAGGCCGGTATTGCCGCGTGCCACGCCCGCGCCCGCAACGCATCCCAGACGGACTGGTCGCGGATCGCCTCGCTCTACGATCGGCTGCTCGACGTCTCTCCCTCCCCTGTCATCGCGCTCAATCGCGCCGTTGCGCATGGTATGGCCTTCGGCCCCGAGGTTGGGCTGACACTGGCCGAGGCATTGCGGGACGAACCTGCGCTGCGCGACTATCATCCTCTCGCCGCAGTGCGCGGCGACTTCCTCGAAAAGCTAGGCCGTAATGCCGAGGCCGCACGGGCATTCTCTGAAGCTGCTGCCAACACCCGAAATGCGCAGGAGCAGGCGTTGCTGGCCGAGCGGGCCCGCCTGTCGCTGGCCAAGGAAAAAGCGTGATCGGGCAACGATCAGATCGCTTTCTACCGGTTCGGTGGCGGTGCTATAGAGCGACAACCTGCAGCAAGTGCCCGTGCGATGGTTCAGCCCGACCGCCGACTCGTTCCGATCGTGTCGCTCGACGTGGTGGGGTATTCTCGCCTCGTTGAACGCAATGAACGTCAGGCTCTCCGCCTCGTTCGCCGGGTCTACGAGCGGCTGATCGCGCGCACCATTGGCGATGCTGGCGGCAAGGTGTTCAAGACTATGGGCGACGGCGTTCTCGCCGAGTTCAACAGCATCGTCGCCGCGGTGCAGTGGACGGCGGGTTTGCAGCGCGAGGTCCACGCCCGGCGCATTCGCGGCCCGGGGGGCGAGCCGTTCCAGATCCGCGCTGGCATTGTGCTGGCCGACGTACTGGTGGCGGGCAACGACCTTTATGGCAGCGGCATCAACCTCGCCGTCCGGGTGCAGTCGCACTCGCCGGCCGGTGGTATGGCCATCACCAAATGGATGTACCAGTATCTCGACGGGACCATCGATCTCGACTTCACCGATCTCGGCCCCACCGAGCTCAAGAACATCTCTAAGACCGTCCGCATCTATGCCTGGCATCCGGCCGGGCTGACGCGACCACAGCAGCCGGCGAGCCCGCCGCCGCCGCCGCCGAGCAGCCGGCCCTCCGTGGTCGTGCTGCCCTTCGACAACCTGAGTGGCGAGGCCGACCAGAGCTATTTCGCCGATGCGGTGGTCGAGGAAATCACTGCGACGCTGAGCCGGGTGAAGGACTTCTTCGTTATCGCCCGCAATTCGGCCTTTTCCTACAAGGGTCGGGCCGGCATCGACATCCGCCAGATCGGGCGCGACCTCGGTGTGCGCTATGTCGTCGAAGGCTCGGTGCGGCGGGTCGGCCAGAGGGTCCGCATCACCTCGCAACTGGTCGAGACCGAGGGCGGCAGCCACATCTGGTCGGGCAAGGTCGAAGGCGACCTCTCCGACCTGTTCGACCTGCAGGACCGCATGGCGGCGGCGGTGGCGCAGGCTATCCAGCCCTCGATCCGTCGTGCCGAAGTCGAACGGGCGACCAAGAAGCGTCCTGACACGCTGGCGGCGTACGATCTCGTGATGCGGGCCTATCCGCACCTGTGGGCCCACCGGCCTGAGGACAATCGCGAGGCGATTGCGCTGCTCGGGCAGGCCCTGCAACTCGAACCCAATTTCGGACTGGCGGCCGCGCTCAATGCCTGGGCGCATGGCCAGCAGGTCGCCTATAACTGGGCGCCGGACTTCGAGGCGGAACGGCAGGCGGCGCGACCGCTGATCGAGACGGCGAGCGCCACCATAGCCGACGACCCCACCGCCTTGACCGCCCTGGCCTCGGCTATGATGCAACTCGGCGGCGACGTGGCGCAGGCCTCCGCCCATGCAGATCGCGCCCTGGCGCTCGATCCCAACCATGCCTGGGCCTGGATGCGGCGCGGCTTCGGCCAGGTCTATCTCGGCAACCCCGAACAGGGGCTCGCCGCCTTCGAGCATGCCGCCCGCATGTCGCCGATGGATCCTTTCGCCTTCAACATCCATGTCGGGATGGGACTTGCGAGCTTTGCCGCTGGCCGGGCGCGGGATGCGATCGGCTGGGCCAGCCGCGGCCTTGCCGAGCGGCCGGGGCTGACCTGGCCCTATCGCGACCTCGCCGTCTACCACGCCCACGGCGGCGACCCCGACGCCGCGCGAGAGGCGCTTGAACGGTTCCGACGCCACCACCCCCGGGTGACCCTCGCCATGATCGGCGACGGGTTGCGCTTCATGAACCCGCCGCTGCTTGCGCGCTATCTCGAAGGCTTGCGGCTCGCCGGGCTCGAATAGTGGTGCTAACCTGATATCGCATCGGGATCGCGCACGCCCAGGGAGGCTGAACCGCAACTGAACGGCGAGTGTGCCACGGGTTCAGCAACGCGGGGATAGAGCGGCGTCACAATCGTGAATGTGCTGCTTGCCGTCAGCAGCGGGGATCGGACGGCACCGGCCAAGCAACGCGGGGAGAACCCGCAAGGATGCCGATATGTCCCGTCATGCCTTCTACGTCTACAACGACCACGTCTACCACATCGCCAACCCCTGTGCCGCCGGGCTCAGCTACCATGCCCGAGAGCGAGTGCTGACGCCGGGCGAACTGACCTCACCCGGCCACCACCCAACTTCCGAGACGGTGATCGTGGTCACCGAAGGTCAGCTCGATCTGATGGTCAATGGCGCCAGCGCCGCGCTCGGTGCCGGGCAATTCGCCCGCATCCGGCCAGGACACTGGTTTGCCATGCGCAACAGCGACTACCGGCTTGCCAAGGTGCTGGTGCGGGTGGCACCGGTGCCGGCGAGCGCGCCGCCACGCCGGATCGTGGTGGAGATCGCCGCCGCGTGACGGCGACCTCCAGGTTTCTTAAGCGGCTTCGGCAGCGCGCTTGAGATCGGGCGGCACAGCCTCCGCCATCAGCGCAACAATCGCGTCGGTGGCCGGCTGCACGGACTGGCCCTCGCTGCCGAGGCGGCGGACGGAGACGGTGCCCTCCTCCGCCTCGCGCTTGCCGACCACGAACATCAGCGGCACCTTCTGCAGCGAGTGCTCGCGGACCTTGTAGTTGATCTTTTCATTGCGCGTGTCGAGTTCGGCGCGGATACCGCCGGCCTGCAACTGACGGACCAGCTTTGCCGCATACTCGTCCGCTTCCGAGACAATGGTCGCGACCACCACCTGCACCGGCGCCAGCCACATCGGCATCTTGCCGGCATAGTTTTCGATCATCATGCCGATGAAGCGCTCGAGCGAACCGAGAATGGCGCGATGCAGCATGACGACATGCTTGCGCGAGCCGTCCTCGGTGACATAGGTCGCGTCCAGCCGCTCGGGCAGCACGTAGTCGAGCTGCAAGGTGCCGACCTGCCAGGAACGGCCGATGGCGTCCTTCAGGTGGAACTCCAGCTTGGGCGCATAGAACGCGCCCTCGCCCTCGGCGATCTCGAAATCGTAGCCGGTGGCCTTCAGCGCATCGCCGAGCGCCTTCTCCGCCGCGTCCCAGCGCTCGATGGTGCCGCCGAACTTTTCCGGACGGGTCGCAAGCTTGATGACGACGTTTTCAAAGCCCATGTCGCCATAGACCGAATAGAGCAAATGCACGAAACGCTCGGTCTCGGACTGGATCTGCTCCTCGGTGCAGAAAATATGGGCGTCGTCCTGCGTCATCTGGCGAACGCGCAGCAGCCCGTGCAACGCCCCATGAGCCTCGTTGCGGTGACAGCAGCCGAACTCGGCCATCCGCAGTGGCAGGTCGCGATAGGACTTGATGCCCTGGTTGAAGATCTGGATGTGCGCCGGGCAGTTCATCGGCTTCAGCGCCATCAGGTCACCCTTGCCGGTCAGCACCGGGCCCTCTTCCTCAGTGCCGGGCACCTCGTCGGGGACGACGAACATGTTCTCGCGATACTTGCCCCAGTGGCCGGAGGCCTCCCAGAACTTCGAGCTCATCAGCTGCGGGGTCTTGACCTCGTTATAGCCGTTGGCGTTCACGCGCCGGCGGATATAGGCCTCCATCTGGTTGTAGATGGTAAAACCCTTGGGGTGCCAGAATACCGAGCCCTGCGCCTCGTCCTGGAGGTGGAACAGGTCGAGCTCCTTGCCGAGCTTGCGATGGTCGCGCTTTTCGGCTTCAGCGAGCATCGTCAGATACTCGTCGAGCTCCTTCTGGCTGGCGAAGGCCGTCCCGTAGAGCCGGCTCAGCACCGGGTTGTTGCTGTCGCCACGCCAATAGGCGCCGGCAACCTTGGTCAGCTTGAAGGCGGTGCCGATATCCTTGGTCGAGCGCATATGCGGGCCACGGCAGAGGTCGAACCACTGGCCCTGCTTGTAGATCTTGATCGACTGGTCCGCCGGGATGGCATCGATCAGCTCGACCTTGAAGTCCTCGCCCTTGGCGGCAAAGACCCGCTTGGCTTCATCCCGGCTCCACACTTCCTTGGTGAAGGCGGCGCCACGCGCGACGATCTCGGCCATCTTCTTTTCAATGGCGGGGAAATCGTCCTCGCTGAACGGCGTGTCGCGCTTGAAGTCGTAGTAGAAGCCGTTCTCGATGACCGGGCCGATGGTAACCTGCGTCGCGGGCCACAGTTCCTGCACCGCTTCGGCGAGGACGTGCGCCGCATCGTGGCGGATCAGCCCGAGCCCGTCGGCGCTGTCGCGCATGACGAACTCGATACGGCCATCGGCGTCCAGCGGGTCCGACAGGTCGGCGAGCACGCCGTTCCACTTCATCGCAACGGTGCGCTTGGCGAGGCTGGGGGAGATGCCTTCGACCACGGTGGTCCCGGTGGTGCCGCGCGGATAGTCGCGAACTGCACCGTCGGGGAACGTCACCTTGATCATTTTCATCTCCAATGGGTTTGGCCGGCACGTTGCTTCGGCCGGCGGCGGTGTCTAGCACGCGGCGCGAGTTGAAGCCAACTGCCGAGGTTTTGAGGGACCGGACTCAAGAAGGCGCCCGAATGGCTCTCGCCATCGGGGTTTGCTAGGCCCCTCACCCAACGAAGCGAGGCTACTGCTCCTTCCGGTTACTTCCACCGCCCATAGGTCCACGGCAGATACCACCTGCCCTGCGCCGGCGGGGCTTCGGGAACCGGATCGTAGCCATGCGTGCCGCCGGGGCGGCAGCGGACGATGCGGGCGAGACCCATCCAGCCACCGGCCCAGAAGCCGTGGCGCCAGATGGCATCGCGGGTGAATTCCGAGCAGGACGGCGCGTGCCGGCAGTTCGAGCCCATGAACATCGACAGCGAGTAACGATAGCCCTGGATCAGCAGCCAGGACGCGGCCCTGAGCGGCCAGTCGACGATGCGCCAGAAGCTCATAATGGACTCGACGATGCCGGCGCGAGCTTATCGAGCGCGTCGCTGACTGCGTCGAACACCAGCAGCGTGGACGTGTGGCGCGGGCGATAATCGCGGACCGGCTCGAGATATTTGAGGTCCACCCACCTGTCCCCCGCCGGCGGCGGCCCATCATGCTTGAGCATGGCGGTCATTTCGTCGCGTACGCGGCGGAACTCGGCGACCGGCGTGCCGACAATATGGGTGGCGACAATCGCCGCGGAGGTCTGGCCGAGCGCGCAGGCAGAAATCTCGTGGCCGTAGCCGGTGATCACGCCGTCGGTGACAGCGATATCGACCTCGATCGAGGAACCGCAGATCCGGCTGACCCGGCGCGCCGAGGCATCGGCATTGGCCAGCCGTCCCGGCCGCGGCTGGTTGCCGGCGATCTCGAGGATGCGGTCGGAGTAGAGATCGGTCAGTTCCATTGCCACACAAACCCGTGGGTTGAGGCGGGCGCGCCCAGACCTATATAGTCAGCAGCCGGCAACGTGTCAGCGGGCACCGAACGCGTGAACGAAATCGGGTGGTCCGGCATTGCGCCGGGTGCGTATCAGCACAAACACCCGGGAGCAGAGGACCAAGCCCCATGGACGCCACTGTCAAGCCGCATGCCAAGCCTGTCCTTGTGACAACCCCGATCCGGCCCAGCCGCGAAGAAGCGGAAGCGGCCGTGCGCACTCTGATCGCCTGGGCCGGCGACGATCCGGGCCGCGAAGGGCTGATCGACACGCCCAAGCGCGTCACCAAGGCCTATGGCGAGTTCTTTGCCGGCTATGACGGCGACCCCGCCGAGGTGCTCGACACCACGTTCAAGGAGGTCGGCGGCTATCACGACATCGTCCTCGTCAAGGACATCCCGTTCTCCAGCCATTGCGAGCACCACATGGTGCCGTTCTTCGGCAAGGCGCATGTCGCCTATCTGCCGAGCGATGGCGTGGTGGGTCTGAGCAAGCTGGCGCGGCTGGTGGAGCTCTATGCCCGCCGCCTGCAAGTACAGGAGAACATGACCCAGCAGGTTATCGACGCGATCAACGAGCAGCTCGACCCGCATGGCGCGGCCGTGATGCTGGAAGCCGAGCACATGTGCATGTCGATGCGCGGCGTCCGGGCGCATGGCGCCTCGACCACCACTTTGCGGTTCACCGGCCGCTTTGCCGAGGAAAAGGACCTTCAGGACCGGTTCTTTGCCATGGTCGGAAAACGTTAGCAGCGCAATACCGATCAAACCGCAGGCGTTCGCTTCTGGCATAGACTGGGTGCTTCATGTGAGGAGGTGCCCGTGTCTGCCATTGCCAAGGTCGTCTGGCTGATCGAATCCCGGATCGGGGATCCGGATCTGTCGCTCGAAGCCATGGCCGACCATGCGGGCATCTCACGGTCCTATCTGTCGCGCATCTTCCCAATCGTCACTGGCCGGCAGCTCTCTGCCTACCAGCGTGGCCGTTGCCTGACCGAGGCAGCGCGCCGGCTGGCAGGCGGGGCGCCCGACATTCTCGATGTGGCGCTCGATGCCGGCTATGGCTCGCATGAGGCATTCACCCGCGCCTTCCGGGAACTATTCGGGCTGACGCCCGACGAGCTTCGCCGGAGGCGCTCCCTCGACCAGCTCGAACTCGTGGAGCCTCTCAGAATGCCTTCAGAACAAAAGCACCTTGCCCCGGCAGCGGTCGAAATGCTTCCGGCACAGCGCATCGCCGGCCTGATGCATCATTTCACCTTCAAGACCATGGATACTATCCCGCACCTCTGGCAGCGCTTCGGACCCCATATCCCGCAACTCGAACGCGGCGCACCGATCCCGGCCTTCGGCATCACCGGCCGCATGCCCGAAGGCAGCGACGGGTTCGACTATTTCGCTGCCGCGGCGCTCCCCCTGGGCCAAGACCCGCCGCCGGGCCTGACGGGCATGACCATCCCGGCCGGGACCTATGCCCGCTTCACCCATGAAGGGCACATCTCGACCATCCGCGACACCTGCGCGGCCGTCTATGAGACCGGCATCCCTGCCCTCGGCCGCGAACCGGACACCGACTGGTTCAGCTTCGTCGAGTACTACGGGCCGGACTTCGAGCCCTCGACCGGCACCGGCACGGTGGAAATCTGGGTCAAGATCAAGGACTGAGCCTTCGACGCGTTCACCTTTACGCGCTCATGGGGCGGTGCTACCTCCGCCCCATGAGCACCGTGAACCCCGTGAGCACATTTGCCGACCCTGCCCGCCTCAGCCATGACGCGCTGGAGGAAGGTACGGTCTTTGCGCCTAAGTTCGACGCGCAGGGGCTGGTACTCGCCATTGCGCAGGAGGCCGGCAGCGGTCGCGTGCTGATGGTGGCGCACATGAATGCGGAGGCGTTGCGTCTGACGATCGAGACCGGCATTGCGCATTACTGGTCGCGCTCGCGGCAAAGCCTGTGGAAGAAGGGCGAAAGCTCGGGCGAATTGCAGCGCGTCGTCGAGATGCGCACCGATTGCGACCAGGACGCGATCCTGATCAGCGTGGAACAGACCGGACGCGGCGCGGCCTGCCACACCGGCCGCAAGAGCTGCTTCTACCGTATCGTCGAGGATGCCGGGACGCTGCGCGACGGAGGCGATCCGCGCCTGTTCGACCCTAAGGACGTCTACAAGGCTCAGTAGTGCGGCGGCGGCGGTTCCTGCTCCGGCGTGAGCGCCGGATGCGAGGCCACGTCGCGCAGATGCAGCGAGAGCCGCTCAAGTTCGCGGCGCAGCACCTCGATCTCCTTAGCCTGCAGCGTAAGGGCCGCGTTGAGATCCTCGATCGTTTGGTCCTGGTAGGCGATGGTGGACTCCAGTGCCTCGACGCGCGCTTCAAGCTGGGTCATGCGAGGCTCCCGGCCGGCGTTCGAACAACGGCACGATCAGCAGCCCGGCGATGAAACCGCCCAGATGCGCCTGCCAGGCGATGCCGCTCTCGCCGCCCAGGACCATCGGCAGGAATGGCACAGCGGCGTTGAGCACGAGCCAGAAGCCGATGAAGAACCGGGCCCGGCCATGCAGCGCCAGTTCCCTGAGGCTGGCCGTGCGCCGTCCCACAGCCCTCGGGGCGCCGCTCAGCGGATCACGGACTACGATGACCGGCTGGAAGATAAATCGGCAGGCAGCGCCAGTGAGGCCAGCAACCCCACCGGAAGCGCCGACCAGTAGTTGCAGGTTAGGCAGCGTCGTTGCAGCGAAGGCGAGCGCGCCAGCGATAGCACTGATCGCGAACACCAGGAGTGTAGGTGCCGCACCGTAGCGCCGCGCGACAGGCGTACCGAAGATCGCCAGCCATGCGCAGTTGATGATGAGATGCTCCCACCCGGCATGCAGCAGGGCGTGGGTCAACGGCGTCCAGAGTAACGGCAGTTGGCCGCCGGGAAAGGCTTCCGGATTGAGCCAGCGCAGCGGGATGAAGGCGAACCACAAAGTGAGGTCGAAGTCGCCCTGTTCGTTAAGAACGAAGGTGCGCGCCAGGTGGATGGCAACCAGCACGCCCAGCAGCGCGAGGATAGCGCCGGGCAGCATGATGGCCGGCTCGTGGCCGCCAGTACGCTGATTCTCTGGTTGTTCGGGACGTTCGTTCATCACAATTCCGGGTTGCTGCGTCCTTGTACCCCTATCCCCCGAATTATCCACACACCACCCCCGGCGTTAACCTTAAGGATTGTTTAATGGCGATTTCATCGGCCCGTTTTGCCAGTGTGGCGCCGCTGCGGAAGGCCCGTCAAAGAGTCGAGTCGCAGCGGGTTTGGGGAACGGAAACACGCGATATGCAAAAGCCCAGCACCAAGGCGCTCTTTGACTACTGGAACGCCCTGCGCGGCTCGCGCAGCGCGCCGGATCGTCGGGATATCGACCCGACTCGCATCCGCACCGCGCTGGCCAACACCTTCATCCTCGAGCTCGGCGAAACCAACGAATTCGATTTCCGCCTCGCGGGATCGCACCTGTGCACGGCCTACTCGCGGGAGCTCAAGGGACGCTCCTTCAGCCGGCTCTGGCAGGAGCGCGACCGTGACGCCATCGACACCCTGATCCGCGCCGTCACCGAGGATCATGCGGTTGCCCTCGTCACGTTCCAGGGCACGACGGCGGTGCACACGCGCCTGTCGGTCGAGACGATCCTGTTGCCGCTGCGTCACAACGGCAACACGCACACGCGCCTTTTGGGAGCGATGACGGCGCTGGATGAGCCCTACTGGTTTGGCGTGCAACCTATCCTTGACCAGCGCATCACCGGCCTCAGGCTGATCTGGCCGGACGACGCACCGATCTCGGACACTGGCGCGGCGCTGTCGACCGCCCTGCCCCAGAACGACGAACTGGTGTTTGCCACTGCCAATGCCTCGGTGCCACCGCCAATGACGGCGACCGTGTTCGGTCGTTCGGCCCGCCGCTATGCGCATCTGGCCGTCATCGACGGCGGCCGGCAGTAAAGATCGGTTTTTAGGCCAAGCTGGGGGCGGCGCCTTACCTTCGGTTAACCAAGAGCGATTAGCTTTTGTAAAAGCTTAGCCCATTCATTGCTTGCGGCCCCCATGCTGACCGACAACCCAAGTGCCCCGCGCCTGGCGCGACCCGCGCGGACCTACGCGCAGATGCCGCGCTTTCAGCGGGTCAAAGTGTCGGTGCTTGGCCGCTACATGCTCTCGGACCGGCGCGAGTTTCCCTGCCAGGTGCTGGAAATGTCTCCTGGCGACGCTGTAGTCGTGGCTCCGGTTTCCGGTTCGGTCGAAGAGCGGGTGATCGCTTACTTGGACCACGTCGGGCGGGTAGAAGGCGAAATCACCAGCGTCATCGATGGTGGGTTTCGCATCGACATCACCGCCTCACCGCGCAAGCGCGACAAGCTGGCGGCGCAACTGACCTGGCTGGCCAACAAGGACCTGCTCAATCTGCCCGAAGATAGGCGGCATGAGCGCGTGGTTCCCGACATCCGGCACTCGACCGTCGTGCTCGACGACGGCCGCCGCTACAATTGCAAGATCATCGACATCTCGTTGTCCGGTGCAGCGGTGGAACTTGCGGTGCGGCCTGCCCTGGGCACACCGGTGACGCTCGGGCGCATGCGGGCCCGCGTCATCCGGCACTTCCCGGAAGGCGTCGGCGTGGAGTTCGTCTCCACCCAGGAAATGCTGTCCGTGGTGCAGCAAAATCTCAGGATGAACTGAGCGTCCTCACGCGACGCGGGGGTCGAATTGGCGTGGTTAGCGGATCGTTTCCGCAATGCCGACAATTAGCATAAAAACTAGCTTGCAGTTTTTCGAGCGGGGCAATGCGCCCAAGGCATCGTGGTTTCCGTCAGGGGACAAACCACGATGTCGACGTTCAAGAGCATTCTCGCTGCAGCGGTCATGGGCGCGGTTCTGGGCATGGGCGCCTTCGCGGCCCCGGCATTTTCCGCCAGCGTCGACTTTTCCAATCCCGCGTTCGCCCAGGCCGGCGACCAGACCAGCATCCCGGTCGGCGCCGCCGAGTTCTGCAAGGCAAACCGTGGCGAATGTGGTGTCAACCGTTCGGCTGTCGCGGCCGAGCCGCTGACCGACAAGCGCTGGAATGAGTTGGTTGAGATCAACAACCTGGTCAACGCTGCGATCGTTCCGGTGACCGACGAGGACTACTATCAGGTCGCCGAGTACTGGACCTATCCGGACGGCTACGGCGATTGCGAGGACTTCGTGTTGGCCAAGCGCCGGGCGCTGATCGATGCCGGCTGGCACCCCTCGACGCTGCTGATCGCCGTGGTGCGTGAGAGCTCGGGCAGCGGCCACGCCGTGCTGATGGTCCGCACCGACCGCGGGGACCTGGTACTCGACAACCAGAACGGCCGGGTGCTCGTCTGGAACGAAACGCCCTACCAGTACCTCAAGCGCCAGTCGCAAGCCGATTCCGGCAAGTGGGTCGACCTGGTCGACACCCGCATGATGATGGTCGCGCAGCAGTAAGCGCGGTCAGCCGACCAGCGCAAACCAGGTGCCGATGACGATCAGACCGGTGATGAAGGCCCAGCCGAAGGCAACGAAGGCTGAGACCAGCGCCATGCTGATCGAAAGCGTGCCGCCCTGCTCCCGCTGCCAACCCAGTTGCAGCATGATGTAGGGCCCACAGAAAAAGCTGACCGCGAGGTTGCCGAAAGCGCCCAACAGCGTCTTGCCGTCATAGCGCAACATGGCCTGCTCCTTGCGGAGGGCCTGGTACAGGTGAGTGCCGGTGCCAGCGATGGCGATCCCCACCGACGTCAGAAACGCCGCCAGCAGCAATTCCCTCAGCATCTTGCCCCCTCACCGTCCAATCGCCGCGGACGAAACCAGAATTAACGCTTTGTTAAGCATAGTCGCCCCCTTGTGAGCTGTCACGCACACAGGCTTCGACTGGTTAATGCGATGCGCGCTCAAGCCGCCCCCGGCCCGTCACCCCAAAGCGGGCCATCGATCTGGTATAATCTGGCCACCATCCTGCTGATCCTGCTGTTGGCCGGTATCGGAGCCGCATATGTGATCGACGGCCTCGGGCGCGACGCCAGACACCCGTCGGACATGAGTGGCGAGACCCTGTCGCGCGCCTTTGGCGGGCGCACGCTGGTGATCCCGCGCGAGTGGTTCCGCTACGATGAGCAGGAGGCCGAGGGCTTTGCCAAGCAGATCGACCTGAGGCTGCAACTGCCGCTCGGCGACCGGGGTGAGCCAAGGACCGTCGACGTCACCCTGGTGCCCCGCAGTCGCGTCAGGCCCAGTGCCAGCCTGCTCGACGGGGTGTATCTGCACCAGTTCGCTGCCGAGCAGCTTGCCACGGTTCCCGGACTTGTCGGCAAGCCACTCAAGCCGGATGCTGGCTATGCGGGCGAGGTCGTCTGGTACGACCCGGTGTCGCCGGCCCCGTTCGTGGCCAAGTGCAGCGCCCCGGTCGATGATGCCGGGGCTCCGCAATCATGCCTGCGCATGGTGTACCTGGCCCCGGGAATGGCAGCCATCTATGGCTTTGGTGCCGACGTGCTGCCGCAGTGGCGGCAATTCGATCCGCTCGTGGAGGCCCGTCTCAAGCAGATCGGGGCGCTGTAGCGCCCTGTCGGCCTACTCTTCGAGATCGACGTCGAGGATCGCCATCTGGAAATTGTACGAGCGGTCGCCATCCTCGTCGTCGACATAGATCAGGCCCAGGAACTCGTCGCCAAGATAGACCTCGACGCTGTCGTTCTGCTTGTTGCGCGGCCGCACGTCGAGCCCGCGGTTGTTGAACTTGCGCTGCAGGAAGTTCTGGAGCTTGATGATTTCGGGATGGTTCAAGGGTCGCTCCTCGCAACATTGAGTGGGGCGCCACCATACGGCGGACGCGTCCCCGGGCAATCCCGGAACGCGCTTTTCCCCGCTACAATAGGCGAAAATACGGCGTGATCGAAACGGTCAGTTGGTCATGTCGCGAACGCTGGCGACCTGATCCATCACCGAAGCAGGCTGCTGTGTGCCGGACTCGCCGATGATGCGGGCGGGGACACCCGCGACCGTGACGCGCGGCGGCACTTCCTTGACCACCACTGAACCAGCACCGATCCGAGCACAGTCGCCGACCTTGATATTCCCCAACACGATGGCACCCGCGCCGATCAGCACGCCATTGCCGATCTTGGGGTGGCGATCTTCCTCGGATTTGCCGGTGCCACCGAGGGTGACGCCCTGCAGGATCGAGACGTTGTCGCCGATGGTCGCGGTCTCGCCGACGACGAAACCGGTCGCATGATCGAGCATGATACCCTTGCCGATCCGCGCAGCTGGGTTGATGTCGACCTGGAAGACGGCACTGGAGCGGCTTTGCAGATAGAGGGCAAAATCCTTGCGGCCGGCCAGCCACAGCGCATTGGTGAAGCGGTGCGTCTGGATGGCGTGATAGCCCTTGAAATAGAGGAAGCAATCGACCGCCTTGTGCAGCGCCGGATCGCGCTCGAGCGTAGCCGCGAGATCGGCTCGCGCCTCGGCCCCGATCTCGGGTCGGAACGCCAGCGCGTCGTGGAAAGCCTGCCGGATCAGATCAGCGGACACATCGGCATGGTCAAGCCGTTCGGCGAGGCGATGCGCCAGCGCGTGCTCGAAACTCGCGTGATTGAGGACGTTGGAATAGACCAGATTGGCGAGGCTCGGCTCGACGCGCGCAACCTGCCGGGCGCCGGACGTCACCGCGTCCCACACCGGGTCCAGTGTGCGGACTTCGGCGGGCTTGATGGTGTTCATCGTCATCTGGGTCTCCATCGGTGACCGCCGATATAAGGCATCTGCTGCTCGCAGTCCAACCCCAGGCGCACAAAAGGTTCGCGAATTGCTGCCAACAGGCGACGTATTACCCCTTGGCCGGCAACCAACGCGCGAGGAACGCCAGCGTTGCCTGCTTGAACTGCGGATCGCCCGTGGCGCGCATGTGGTCGCGCCGCTCGATGGTGAAGGCCTCGCCGTGCGGCAGCAGTTCCGCCAATGCGGCCGCTGAGCCGGCCATGTCGTCATCGCTGCCGACGGCGACGAGGACCGGAACGGTGATGGCGCGGACCTTGTCCTCGGCCATCGGCTCGCGGGAGTTGACCATGCAGGCGGCCAATGCCGCCCGATCGGACTTGTTGTGGTCGGCAAAGATCCGGAACATCCGCCCGGTCCGGCCGGTGACATGGTCCAGCGAATCGGCGGTGAGAGCCTCGATAATCTCTTCGCTGTCTTCGAGGCCGGAGATGAGATTGCGCCCCATCCCGCCGAACACCGCAACGGTGACCCGCTCGGGATGATTGAGGGCGAGATAGGCGGCGATCCGCGCCCCCATCGAATAGCCGATCACCGGGCAGCACGAGATGCCCAGATGATCAAGCAGGCGCCGCGCATCCTCGGCCATCTCGTGGGCGAAATAGAGCTGCGCGTCATAGAGCTTGCGCGAGGCTCCGTGACCACGATTGTCGAAGGTGATGGCCTGGTAGCCGGCATCGACCAATGTCTTCACCCAGCCGGTATCGATCCAGTTGACCTTACCGGAGGAGCCAAAGCCGTGAATGAGAAGCACAGGTGTCCCCTGCCCGTGCACTTCGTAGTCGATGGCGATTCCGGCGGAATTGAACTGGGGCACCTGCGCCTCGCATAGCTTTGTGCGACTGGTGCGGTCATACACAGCACGCCGCGCCGACGAAAGCCCGGAGCACGTCAGACCGACGGGGCCGAACACAGCAGGCGCACAGCACCTTCCCTTCCGGGCACGCCATCGCTATGTTCGCGCCGACTTCGAAAGGAACGACCGATGGCCCACGCAACCACGCCGCATTTCCACAATACCGAAGGGCTGGCCCGCATCGAGATCGGCTCCAAGGAGTTCCAGTGCGTCGGCGCCTTGCCGCCATTCGACCATCCGCACGTGTTCCTCGACATGGGCAAGGACAACGAGATCGTCTGCCCCTATTGCTCGACGTTGTACGTCTACAACGCTCAGCTGGCCCCCGGCACTTCCGAGCCGCTCTCGGCCGTCTATCACGACGAAGCCGCCTGAGTTCCGGCCATGTCCGGCAACGGACGCATCATCTACATCGCCGGCGCCGGCATTGCCGGCCTGACGCTGGCACTGGCGCTTGGCAAGTTCGGGGCGCGGGTCGTGGTGCTGGAGCGCCAGCCCTCTGTGCAGGAGTTCGGCGCGGGCCTCCAGATCAGCCCCAATGCCCGAAAAGTGCTGGACCGGCTTGGGCTCGACGAAGCGCTCAACGAGCGGGCCTTCACGCCCGAAGGGATCGATGTCTATCCGCTGGGCGCGCGCCGCCCGCTGGTGACGCTTGAGCTCGGGCAGCGGATCGCTGACCGTTTCGGCGCCCCGTACGCGGTGATGCATCGCGCCGACCTCGCCGACATGCTGCATCGTTCCGCCAAGCGCTTCGCCAATATCGACGTGCTGTTCAATGTGCGCAGCCACGACGTGGTCAGCCACGATGCCGGGGTGTCCGTGGTGGTGGACGAAGCCGATGGCAAGACACGCGCGGCAAAGGCATTCGCCTTCATCGGCGCCGATGGCGTGCGCTCGCGCACCCGGCGGGAAGTAATGCAGGGACCCGAGGCGATCTCGGCCGGCCGGGTCGCCTGGCGTGCGCTGCTGCCGATCGATGCGCTGGACGGGGTGGTGGCGCGGGACCGGACGAGCCTGCTCTGGGCGCCGGGGATGCATGCGGTGATCTATCCCCTGCCCGCGCGCGAACAGCTCAACGTCGTGATGTTCTCAAGCTTCGATGAGACGTATTCGCTCAGCGAGAGTGCCCTGCACCAGCCGGTGCTACCGCGCCGCGTCGCGCGCGACCCGCGCTTTGCCGCAATCCTTGCCGCCGTTCAGCGGGACTGGACCTTCTGGCCTCTGGCAAAGGTGGAGGGCGCGAACTGGTACCAGGGCGGCATCGGCCTGATCGGCGACGCAGCGCACGCCATGCTGCCGTTCCAGGCGCAAGGCGCAGCCATGGGCATAGAGGATGCCGCGGTGCTGGCGCCGCTGTTGATGCGCAGTGAAACGGCAGCGGCAGCGCTCGCCAGCTATGAAGCGCTTCGGCGCCCGCGGGTGGAGCGGGTGCAGCAATTGTCGGAGCGCAACGGCTTCGCCTTCCACGCCGACTGGCCGGTCAGCCTGGCGCGCAACCTTGTGGTCAAGGCACAGGGACCACGCGGACACCTCCAGCGCCTCGCCTGGATTTACGGCTTCGACACCGCCGAAACGTGACCGCCGCAACGGCCCGGGCGCTTGCCTCAACGGGTCCCGATGTGTCAACTGCCCGCCAAACTCACGAGGCTTTCTGCCTAATGCCGGTTTCCCCACAGTCAAAGCTCACGCTCGTCTGCGTATTGATCACCATCTTTCTCGACATGCTGGGCTACGGCATCATCCTGCCGGTGCTGCCGAGCCTGATCGGCGAGTTGTCTGGTGGCAGCGTGGCGCAGGCCGCCGTGATCGGCGGCTACCTGGTGTTCGCCTATTCGCTGATGCAGTTCATGTTCGGCCCGGCGCTGGGCAATCTTAGCGACCGCTTCGGCCGGCGCCCGATCATCCTGATCGCGCTCGCGGGGTTGACCATCGACTACACCATCATGGGCCTGGCCAACTCACTGGTGTTGATCTTCATCGGCCACACCATCGCAGGCATTTCCGGCGCGTCGGTGGCAACTGCCACCGCCTACATTGCCGACATCACGCCACGCGAGAAGCGGGCGCACCGCTTTGGCCTGATCGGCGCAGCCTTCGGGCTCGGCTTCATCTTTGGGCCGGTGGTGGGCGGCCTGCTCGGCGAGTTGGGCTCGCGCTGGCCCTTCTATGCGGCGGCGGTGCTGGCGGGCGCTAATCTCGCTTTCGGTTTCTTCGTGCTGCCCGAGAGCCTCGGCAAGGACAAGCGGCGCCCGTTCAACATCCGCCGCGCCAACCCATTCGGGGTGCTGTTCAGCATCGGCCGGAACAGCCCGGTGGTGCTCTGGCTGCTGGCGGTGCTCGGGTTGTTCGTCCTCGCCAGCCAGTCGTTTCCGTCGGTGTGGAACTTCTTCACCATCGAGGTGCTGCAGTTCTCGTCAGCCCAGATCGGCATCGCGCTCGGCACCTTCGGCATCGGTTTCGCGCTGAGCCAGGCGCTGCTGATCGGCCCGGTGACCAAGAAAATCGGCGAGTGGTCGACGGTGCTGCTCGGCATGCTCGCGGCCGCCATCGCCTTTATCGGCACGGCGTTCATTCACTCCGAACTGCCGCTCTACGGTTTCCTGGTGTTCGGCTCGCTGGCAGGGCTCGCTGGACCTGCCATCAACTCGCTGATGTCGCGACAGGTCGCAGACAACGCCCAGGGCGAGTTGCAGGGGGCGATCAATGCGGTGAACTCGCTGGCCGCGATTGTCGGCCCGCTTGCCGCGACACAGCTGTTCAGCCTATTCACCCGCGACGAGCGCGGCACCTCCGGCTATTTCCCTGGAGCGCCATTTCTCGGTGCCGGCATCCTCGTGGCGATCGCAGCGGGCCTTTTCGTCTACACCGCCTGGCGCTTCGACCTCATGCACCGGCCATCGGTGGCCAAGCATCCGGTGCAGCCGGACCTCGGACAGCCCGGCCAGCAGGTGACGCCGCCGCACGAAGGCGACCAGGACGAGACGCGCGGGCCGACATTCCCGCAGGGCTAGAGCCGGCTGATCCGCGCGAGGCCCTTGGGCGAGATTTCGGCGAGGGCCTCGAGCGGATGCCAGCGCGCCGCGTGAACCTCATCGAGTTGCGCCACCAGCGCCGCCTGCGGATCGGCGACGAACAGATATTGCAGATCGTGATGAACGTGATCCGGCTCGTTCCGCGCACGCTTACCGGGCACCTCGTGGCTATCGATCACGAAGGGCACGTCGCCGCCACGATGCCACGTATGCAGCGTCAGGCCCACAACGGCGGTTTCCTCGATCACTTCCCGCGCCGCCGACTCCGAGAAGCTGCGCGCCGGCTCGTAATGGCCGCCCGGCTGCAGCCAGCGCCCGATGGTGACGTGGTCGATCAGCAGCACCTGTCGATGGTCGGGTGAGACGACGAAGGCGCTGGTGGTGACGTGGCCGGGCATGGTCTCACGGCGGTCGAGAGCATGGCGCTCGGCCATCTGCCAGCGCAGCAAAGACAGCTGCTCGAAGGGGCCGGCCACCTCGGCGAGGTAGCGTTCCACCGCGCTCGTGAGCGCGGTGGTGAAATCGGGGATCAACGGGACCTACTTCCCGAGCGTCGACGGCCAGGTGCCGTGCTGCTCACCCTCACGATCAGTGAGGATGAAGCCGTGGGCGCCGAAGAAGTCACGCTGCCCCTGGGTCAGGTTTGCCGTACCGAGCGCCTGGCGGTAGCTGTCGAAATAGGCCAGCGAGGCCGAAAGGCAGATCATCGGGAACTCGCCAAGCGCCGCCTCGGCGATCACCTTGCGCAGCGATTTGTTGGCATCCTTCATGATGGCAACGAAGTCCGGCACCATCAGCAGGTTGGTGCTACCGCCCTTGGCGTAAGCCGCCGACATCTGGTCGAGGAAGCGCGAGCGGATAATGCAGCCGGCGCGCCAGATCTTTGCGATGGTCGCGAGCGGCAGATCCCAGCCGAACTCCTTGCTCGCCTCGGCCAGCACGGCAAAGCCCTGCGCGTAGGAGACGATCTTGCCGGCGAGCAAAGCCTGCTCGAGATCGGCAAGAGAAATGTTCGACTTCGCGCGGTTGGGCTTGCTATAGACAGCTTCGGCCGCAACGCGCTCGTCCTTGCGGGACGAGATCGAACGGGCGGCAACGGCGCCTTCGATGGCGGTGGCAGGAACGCCGAGTTGCTGCGCCGAGATGGCGGACCAGGCGCCGGTGCCCTTCTGGCCGGCCTTGTCGAGGATCAGCTCGACAAGCGGCTTGCCGGTCTTCGGCTCGACCGCGTCGAGCACATGGCCGGTGATCTCGATGAGGTACGAGTTCAGCGGGCCCTTGTTCCAGTCCTTGAAGACCTTGGCGGCTTCCGAGGGGTTCATGCCGAGCCCGTCGCGCATGACACCGTAGACTTCGGCGATCATCTGCATGTCGCCGTACTCGATGCCGTTGTGGATCATCTTGACGAAGTGGCCGGCACCGCCCTCGCCCAGATAGGCGCAGCACGGCTCGCCATTGAACTTGGCCGAGATGGCTTCGAGGATCGGCTGGGCGTTCTTCCACTGCTGCTCCGGGCCACCGACCATGATCGAGGGGCCGTGGCGGGCACCCTCCTCGCCACCGGACACGCCGATGCCGAGAAAACCGATGCCCTTGGACTTCAGGTACTCGAAGCGGCGCTGGCTGTCGGTGTAGAGCGAGTTGCCGCATTCGAGGATGGCGTCGCCGGCTTCGAGATGCGGCAAGAGCTGCTCGATCATTTCGTCGACGGGCTTGCCGGCCTTGACCATGATGATGATCGAACGCGGGCGCTTCACCTGCTGAATGAAGGCGACGAGATCGGCCTCGGGCACGACCTTGTCGTTGAGGCCCTGCTCTTTCGCCATTTCGACAAACTCGTCGATTCGCGACGCCGTGCGGTTATGCACCGCAATGGTGTAGCCGTTCTCGGCAATGTTGAGCGCGAGGTTGGACCCCATGACCGCGAGGCCGATGAGGCCGATATCGGCGGACGCCATCGAATTCTCCGAAAGTGTGGTGGACTAGGCGCGGCTTTTTGGCACGGGCGGGGTGCAAATGCCACCCCTCGGGGTGGTAAGGCGGGTTACAAAACCGTGCGGCTCGACTAGGTTGTCCGCCGACGATGGAGGAGCATCAGTTGCAGTATCTGAACAAATTCAGCCTCGCCGGCCGGCGGGCGCTGGTTACCGGCTCGAGCCGTGGCATTGGCTTTGGCATTGCCGAAGCGCTGGCCGGAGCGGGGGCCGACATCATCCTGAATGGCCGCAACCAGGAAACGCTGGGCACTGCCGCCGCAAAGCTGGCCGAAGCTGGAGCAACAGTGAAGGCGCTGGCCTTCGACGTGACCAGCGAGGAAAGTGTCGAGGACGCTATTGCCTATGCCGAGGCCGAAATTGGCCCGATCGACATCCTCGTCAACAATGCCGGCATTCAGCACCGCTCGCCGCTAGAGGATTTCCCACTCGAGAAATTCAGGCAGGTGCTGGACACCAACCTGACCTCGGCCTTCATCGTCGGGCGCGCTGTCGGGCGCGGCATGATTGCCCGCAGACACGGCAAGATCATCAATATCTGCTCGATCATGAGCAATCTGGCGCGGCCCTCGATCGCCCCTTACGCGGCGAGCAAGGCGGCAATCGCCAACCTGACGCGCGGCATGGCCGTGGATTGGGCCAAGCACGGCCTCAACGTCAACGGCATCGCGCCGGGCTATATCAGCACCGAAATGAACGAGGCGCTGCTGGCCAACAAGGAATTCACCAGCTGGGTCGAAACCCGCACCCCGATGGGCCGCTGGGGCAACCCCGCCGAACTTGGCGGCGCTGCCGTCTTCCTTGCTTCCGAAGCTTCCACCTACGTGAACGGACACATCCTCTATGTCGACGGCGCCTTCACAGCCACCGTTTGACGGGGCTCGCATCATCATCGTCATGGGCGTGTCCTCGTCGGGCAAGTCCGCCACCGGCGCCGCCATCGCGCGGCAGCTGCACGCCCCGTTCCTCGACGGCGACCAGTACCACCCGGCCGCCAACAAGGAGAAGATGAGCAAGGGCATCCCGCTCGTCGACGAGGACCGCTGGCCCTGGCTGGAGACGCTGGCCGGCGCGCTGCGCGATGCCGCCAGGGACAAGGGCGTCGCCGTCGGCGCCTGCTCGGCCCTGAAGCGCGCCTATCGCGATTTCCTCACCCAGAAGGCCGGCGAGCCGATCCTGTTCGTCTTCCTCGATGGCGACATCGAAACGATCCGCAAACGCATCGAAGCGCGCCGGCACGAGTTCATGAACCCCAAACTGCTCGACAGCCAGTTCGCCACGCTGGAACGCCCGACCCCCGACGAGAACGTGCTGGCGGTGGGAATCAACGATCCGGTGGAGACGGTGGCAAGCCACGTGACGCGCCAGCTGACGCACCTGAAGGTGTTCAAGCGGGGGCAGTAGGCCGTAAACGCGCCCGAGCCAGGTCCTCGCTGTCCCGCCGGTCTGATTGATCCACAGCTCCATCCGGTCCAAAACTGACAGCTCTTGCGGGGCCGCCGATAATCGATAACGTTTCAATTTAGTCGGGCGTCGACCACTCGCCCGTGACATCCGACGACATTTCCAGCGCCTTGTTGCAGTCCCAAACGGTAGAACCATGCCCGCCAATCGCCCGCTCCCAAACCCCTATCGCGACCCGAACGATCCAATAGCCGCGGGGCCATTCGAGCCCACGTGGGAGTCGCTCAAAGCGCAGTACCGCGCGCCGGAGTGGTTTCGGGACGCCAAGTTCGGGCTCTGGGTACATTGGGGGCCACAATGCCAGCCCGAGGACGGGGACTGGTACGCGCGGCACATGTATGCGCAGGGCCAGAAGCAATATGACCAGCATCTGGCGAAGTATGGTCACCCGGCCGATTCCGGCTTCATCGACATCATCGGCCAGTGGAAGGCCGAGAACTGGGATCCCGACGACCTGCTCGACCTCTATCAGCGCGCCGGTGCCAAGTATTTCGTGGCAATGGCCAACCACCACGACAATTTCGACAACTATGCCTCCAGGTGGCACGACTGGAACGCGACCCGTGTCGGGCCGGGCAAGGACATCATCGGCATCTGGGCGGAAAAGGCACGGGCGCGCGGCCTGAAGTTCGGCGTCACGAACCACTCTGCCCATGTCTGGCACTGGTACCAGACCGCTTATGGCTATGATCCGGAAGGTCCCCGTGCCGGCGAGCGCTACGATGCATGGCGACTGACACGGCGGGATGGGGCGGGCAAGTTCTGGGACGGGCTGGACCCCCAGGAACTTTATGGCGGCGCGGTCATGCCGATGCCGGACGGGTTCACCGACGCGGCCGAGGCCTGGGCCTGGCACGAGGCCAATGACCGGGTGTGGAACGAGGTGCCGCCACTCGCGAACCCGATCTTCGTGCGCAACTGGTTCCGGCGCTGCAAGGACCTGATCGACAGCTACAAGCCGGACCTCCTCTATTTCGATAATTTCGACCTGCCGCTTGGGCAGGCGGGGCTCGATATCGCGGCGCACTTCTACAACGCGTCCATGCAGTGGCATGGCGGCAAGCTGGAAGCCGTGCTGAACACCAAGGAACTGCCTCCGGAACGGTTCGGCGCCCTGGTCGAGGATGTGGAGCGCGGCTACCGGTCCAACATCGTGCCGCACGTCTGGCAGACCGACACCTGCATCGGGGAATGGCACTACAAGCGCGAGATCTTCGACAAGAAAGCCTATATGGGCGCCGACGCGGTGATCCACCGGCTCTGCGATGTCGTGGCCAAGAACGGCAACCTGCTGCTCAGCATCCCGGTAAAGGGCGACGGCACGATCGACAGCGAGGAGCGGCGCATTCTGGAGGAAGTCGCCACCTGGAACACCCGCTTTGGCGATGCCATCTTCGGCAGCCGGCCGTGGCGCATGGCCGGCGAAGGGCCGACCCAGGTCGTTTCCGGCCAGTTCGGCGAGGGCTCGGCCAAACCCTTCACGGCCGAGGACATCCGCTTCACCACCCGCGCGAGGGCTCTCCACGCCATCACCCTTGGCCCGATATCCGGACGGCTGAGTATCGGCTCACTGGCAGAGGGCAGTAACCTTGGCGCGGGACAAGTGGCGCGCGTCGAGGTGGTGGGCGACACGACGCCGCTGACGTTCACGCGTGATAGCTCCGGGCTGCATGTCGAGGTGCCGGAGCGGGCCAGCCACGATTTCGGCGTGGCACTGAAGGTGATCGGGGACGGTCTGGTCGACTAGAGCCCCAGCGACAACTGCCCCGTCGGTGATGCCGCCTTTTCGAGGGCCAGCAGCCGGAGCTTGGAATCGACGCCGCCCGGGGCGGAAAAGCCGCCGGTCTTGCCGTCGGCGGCCATGACGCGGTGGCAAGGGATGATCAGGGGGATCGGGTTGGCGCCCAGGGCGGCGCCGACGGCGCGGGAGAGCGCCACATCGCCGAGCCAGCGCGCGATGGCGCCGTAGCTGGTGGTGGTGCCCCAGCCGAGCCCGCGAATGTGCTCGTAGATGCGGCGGTTCTGCGCCGGGACGGCTGAGAGATCGACGGGGATGTCGGCGAAATCGTCTGATGCGCCTTTGGCGTAGGCGGCGATCCTTTCGACAAGGGCACCCTGCCCTGACGGATCGGCAACAAAGCCGGACTGTTCGAGCCGTTCGGCCATCAGCACAGCCGGATCGCCCGGCAGGCGAAACCGTTTGATGCCGGCCTCGGTCCAGCCGACGCCCATGTCGCCAAGCGCAGTTGCAAAGATCCGGTAGCGCATGCGGCCAATCTATCGCAGCCCGACCGCAGACAGCCAGTCCCCGAGCTCGCGCCGCAAGTGCCCGCGCAGCGGGCCCTCGTGGGTGAAGGCCCACCAGTGCACGGCGCCTTGCCACTGGCTGGCGAGCAGCCGGCCGAGTTGCGTCTGCCGGGCCGGATCGACGGACAGCCGGCGGCCAACCGCCGCCACCAGCGCCGCGTGCCAGGCGGCGCCGCGGGCGCGCAGCACCGGGTCTTTCAGGTCTTCGCCGAGCAGCAACAGCCCAGCCGCAGCCTCTTCCCCGGCGCCATAGCCCGACGACAGCGCGAGCAGCAGCGCCACCGCTCCGTCCGGATCGACCGGATGCACCGCATCGGCGGCAGCGGTGGCGAGGTCGAGCTGATCCCACATGCAGCCGAGCCCGGCCCGCAGCAAGGCATCACGGGTGCCGTAGCGCTGCACCAGCGTTGCCGGCGACAGACCCGTCACCGCCGAAGCGGATGAAAAGGTCAGCGCGTTCGGGCCGTCGCGCGCGATCAGGGCGGCGACGGCTTCGACGACATCCACATCGGCGATCTTGCGGGGGCGGGCCATGCTTCAAATATAAACGAGCGTTCGTTTATATTAGGCTATCGCATCGAGTCGGACAAGGAAACCCACCATGGCCCGCATTGTCGGTTATATCGCCACGAGCCTCGACGGCTTCGTCGCCGGCCCCGGCGACGATCTCGACTGGCTCACGAGGCGGCAAGACCTCGTCCTCGGCCCGTACGACTACAACCTGTTCATCAAGCGCATCCGGACCGTGGTGATGGGGCGGGCGACATACGATTGGCTGGCGCGGCAGGACTTCGCCTGGCCCTACGCCGAGCAGCGCGCGATCGTGGTCACGTCGCGCCCCCTGCCCAACCCGATGGGTCCGCTCGAAACGCGCGGCGACGTCGATGCGCTAATCGCCGAGTTGCGGGCGCTCGAAGATGGCGATGTCTGGATGCTGGGCGGCGGCAGCCTGCAGATGGCGTTTATCGAACGCGAAGCGCTGGACGAACTGGAAGTCTATGTGATCTCGCAGTTGCTTGGGGGTGGCACGCCCCTGTTTCCGCCGACAGGAGTCGCCCGACCATTGCGGCTGCTGTCTGCCGAGGCACTGGGTACGGGCGGCGCGCGGCTATACTACAGGTTCGACTAGATCGGCTGGCTTTCGACGACAATGCGCCACTTGTCGCCAAGCGCCAGCTGCAGTTCAGTGGCCACGAAGGGCAGCAATGCGTTGAACTCGTTGCGGTCGCGCTCCGAGATTCGCCAGGTCGGATCGTTCGGATAGTCCCAGTTGATCTGGCGATCATAGAGCTCGTTGAGGCGTGCGAGGCGCCGGAGCACGTCCTTGGACAGCCCCCAGAAGCCGAGCTCGGTGGCGTGGCCGTCAACGAACAGCGGGGCGAGCCCATGGCTCACCATGCCGTAGTCGACAAGGAAGACGACGTCCTTGGCGGGCCTGCGCCCCTCAGTTGCCGCGCTGCTCCTGGCCTCCTGAGGTTGAGCTGCCGCCCACCCACTGGATAGCTCTCTGCTTGAGCTCATTGAACTTCCGCGAAACACCAGAGATTCGGTTTTCCCATTCCGGGTCGGGCGTCTGGCCCGCCGTGACCCGGAAGAACACCTGCATCATGCAGGCGATGGCAAACGGTTCGATCAGCGCCACCTTGACGGCCCAGGCGAACACCAGCGCGAACACAAAGCCGCCAGCTGACCAGCCGCCCGGCAACAGCCAGACGATCAGTCCGGCGGGTGCCAGCATGACGAGGAATACGACGAAAGCGAGGAGATAGGTGATGACCGTGAGCCAGACAGCATTGCGCAGCATCGTCGGGTAGTTCTGGGCGTAGAGCACCAGGGCCTCCCGAGCCGACACCCACGGGTTGGCTGCCTCCGTCCGAATCGCGTGGGCGAGAATCACTTCATCGACCAGGCCGATGGAAATGCGCAGGAACGCCCGCACCAGCCCGACGAGGTTTTGCAGGCCCGGAATGGGCAACAGTGCCGCCACGCCCTGCACGATCCCGATGATGGCACCGAGGACGCCTTTGACCAACTGGTCCACCGCGAACAGCACGCTCGACTGCGCGAAGCGGGCTTTTACCACCGCGCTGGCATAGGCGATCTGCCCCTGACCGTCTGGCACCGGTTCGCCGTCGATCAGCTTGACCAGCACCGCAATGTGGCCGGCTTTGACGATGTAGAGGATGTATTCGCGGGCGAAGTATAGGACACCCGCGACCAATCCGAACCCGGCGACACCGCCCCACACCGTGCTGGAGGCCTGGAAATCGGCATCACCGAAAACGCCGACGCCCCAGCCGATACCTGCGCCGACCCCGGTGGCCATCACATAGGCCAGCGCGATCCCGGCATAGACCACGATCCGAAAGACGATGAAAGGCAGCGTCTTGCCCATGAGGGCCAGTGCCTGCCCGACGGAGAAATCCCACATGAGAAAGTCCCCAGGTCCATGCCGCGCGTGACCACGTTACCCGAGCCAGCAACGCTCGGCAAACACCACAGCGCAGCCAGCTGTGCACAATTCAGGTCAAAATGACGGCAAGCAAGGCAAGGACCGCCGGCAGGGTCTGGATGAGCAGAATGCGTCGCGACGACGTGGCCGCGCCGTAAAGCCCGGCAATCGCCACGCAGCCAAGGAAGAAGACCTTGATCGGATCGCCTGGTTCGCCCAGCCAGATGCCCCAGGCCAGACCGGCAGCAAGAAAACCGTTGTAGAGCCCCTGATTGGCGGCCAGCACGCGGGTCTGCTCGGCGAATTCCGCGGTCGTGCCGAAGGCCTTCCGGCCGCGCGGCGACGTCCACATGAACATCTCGAGGATCAGGATGTAGACGTGGATGAGCGCCACCACGCCCGTCAGGATGCTGCCCAGCATGTTTGCTCCTCCGCAACTGCACCATCAAGGCAGCAAAAAGGGCCGCCCGCAAGGACGACCCTTCTGGCGCTCCGAGGCCCGAGGCCCCCCGCGCTTACTTCTTGAGCGCGTCACGGGCGGCTTCCTTGACCTGCCCGGCAGCTTTCTGAACCTTGCCTTCGACCTTGTCGGCAGCGCCGTCGGCCTGAAGCTTCTTGTCCCCGGTCGCCTTGCCGATGGCATCCTTAACCGAGCCACGAACTTCTTTGGCGGTGCCTGCGACTTCATCCTTGTGCATTCTGGGTCTCCCTTTGGGTTGGTGACAACACAATGCGCAGCAACACGAATTGTTCCCCAAACGCCGGCGGCCACACGCTCCGCAAGTGTGAGTAAATGAGGGAACTTTTTGGGCCGCTATCTCATTATCGCGACCAGTCGAGACCCGCAGCGGATCACACCAACATGCACGCCGTCGACATCGAGACCCTGGTCAGGTGGACATTTCGCGAAGAACACGCCGACATCCGCCCAGATGCCGACGCCGACGCCCAGACGATCTACTGGGCCGTAATCGCCCTGCCGGACCATCACTCGCATCTGGTCGAACGCCATGGCCGCAGCGCTACCCGACCGAGCGCGCCAGCCAATGGCCGGGTTGTGAACCTGAGCGCCTACCGCGCCGCGCGCGAAGCCCAGCGGGATTGGCTCCAGGCGCTGGCGCTGCTGCGCCGCGTGCTCGACGGTGCGTTGCTGAACTATCGCCCCACCGGGCCGCTCGCAGCAGAAAATCTCGAAGAGCGGATCGCCGGCTAGTCGGCTTGCCCGGCGTAGCTTACCTCGATCCGGTGAAACAGCGGACCCTGCTTCATGCTAGCCAGCCATTTGTCGAAGGCAGCGCGGTCCGCGAACCCGGCCCGACGCGCATCGGCGTCGGTCACCTGGGCCGGATCCATCTCATCCATTCGCCCGATGCGCAGCATCCCGAGGCGCGTCTTCAGCGTACCACCCGGCTTGACGGACGGGCGGGTCCAGCGGCGGAACTGCAGCGTGATCTCGCCCCGCTGGATGGCCTCCAGCACTTCGAGCTTCAGCAGCATTCAGGCCTCCGGGATAAACGACGACAGCAGGTAGGCGATGTAGCACGCCCCCGCAAACATCGCGAAGGGGCCGGCAAGCTTGTCGGGAATGGGCAGGAACTTCGTCTTGGTGAAGGCGGCCAACCCCAGAAACACCCAGCACGCGCCATGGACGAACCGCTCTGCCAGCCAGCGGATACCTGTCGTACTCGTTGTGAAGTCGAAGACGAGATAGACGGCCGCGACGCCAAGGGCGATCAGCGTTAGGGTCAGCCAGACATAGCGGTTCTGCGATGGTTCCGACATGGTCGATCTCACACGACTCGAACTGGTGCGGGCGGCGGGACTCGAACCCGCATGGGTCTACACCCTCGGGATTTTAAGTCCGATGGAATACCCAAGAAAACCCCGGAAATCCGGGCTTCCCCATCCCGATTTTGGTCACAAACCGGTGACCGTGGTCACAGATTTGGTCACAAAAACAGGGTGGTACGCGGAAGCAGTTACCAACTCTACATTGGTCTACCACTCCCGGGCGTGTATGAAGGCCCAGCGCGGGCGTGGTGAAACCGGTAGACACAAGGCACTTAAAATGCCTCGGCCGTTGGCCGTGCGGGTTCAACTCCCGCCGCCCGCACCAATGTCGCCAAAGCAAGTTACCGCTCCGGCACGGGGCACGCGCAATGGCTGAGAGAGACGACAATAAAGTCCGTCGCGACATGATGCTGCTCGCCACGGTGGTGAAGGAGCTTCGCGAGCTATATCCGAGGATGGAACTGGGACAGCTGCACGTGCTGTTGCTGGTGCTTGCAAAGCCCGGTGTTGGCTTGGTCGATCTACAGAGGCCCACCCGCCTGACGAAGGCGTCCATCTCGCGAAACGCGCTCGCTTTGTCCAGACGCTCCTACCTCGGAGACCAAGGCGGAGAGCGGCGTGAGGGTCTCGACCTTCTGAACCATTTGCCGGACCCAGACGACACCCGAGCGAAACTTGTGGCGCCCACCAACAAGGGACGAGAGCTGGCTCGACGCTTGTCGGCGATCCTCAACGGGAGGGCACCGATATGGCTCGACTGAGAGGCCGTCGCTGGCAGGCAGACGTCCGGCTGCCTGATGGAACTCGTCAGCGGCCTACATTTGTGACGCGTGCGGAGGCGGAAGCATGGGAAGCGAACGCACGACTATCGGCACAGCAAGGTAAGCCAATCCCCCTGGCGAGGGCTGTCGCCAGATCGTCTACAGGCGGTGGGCTCACGGTTCTGGGTAGCGTCTACGACCACGTATGGCGCACCGAATGGGCGGGCATGAGGGCCGCGAAAACCCTCAAGATCAACGCCTTGACCGTGGTCAACCACTTCGGCCGCCACAGGCGACTGGATCAGATCACCAGTGCGGACGTGGCCAATTTCAAGGTTGATCTCGCGAGCAAGGGGCTGGCGCCCACGACCGTCAATCGCAAGGTAGCGGCACTCTCAAAGATGTTCTCCGCCGCCAAGAACGCGGGAGCCATCGACAGGGCGCCGAGCATCAAGTGGAACCACGAGGAGAAGACCCGCTTCCGTTATCTCGACGAGCCAGAGGAGCGAACCCTGCTCGCTTACTGGGCGGCTCAGGAGGATCAAGACATGCACGACCTAACCGTCCTGCTGATCGACACGGGGGCTCGGTGCTGGGGTGAAATGTGTCCTGTACGCTGGGAGGCATTTGGGCCCGACTTCTCATCGGTGACGTTCTGGCGCACTAAGACTGGCAAGCCTCGGACGGTGCCGCTGACACGCCGCTCACGGGCCATTCTCGAGGATCGGCAGAAGCGTAAGCCGGAGGCTCTAGGTCCCTTCACGGGCATCAACCGGTCCACGATGACTGACCGATGGAAAACCATGCGGGAAGTGCTGCACATGCCGGACGTGACCCCGCATACCCTGAGACATACTTGCTGCACTCGGCTGGTTCTCGGGGGCGTGGACGTGAAGCGGGTCATGGAGTGGATGGGCCACTCGGCTATCGTGACGACCATGCGATACATGCAGATCAAGCCAACCGCACTAGAGGAGGTGCTGGCCGTTCTCGAACCCCGTGCCAATGCGGATACTCGCAAAAACCGATAGCAAGCCGCCTTGAGCAGATCGCAGCTAGAGCGGGGGCAGGCAACATCGCCCGCCCCTGCCATCCTTCGAGCTACCCAAATTGGGCATATGAGGGTGGGCAGCTAGAAGTCCGTTTGATCCTCGTCAGCATCCTCTCCCTCGCCGTCGTCGGCGTAGAGGTAGTCAACCCACTCCCGCAGCCGATGGTCCCCCACGGCCTTCTGGAGTGCCACTGCTAGAACCTGTTCGTTGCGCACGCCGCGCACGTTGAGCGCCTTCCGCAGGTCCCTCGCCACTTGTTCGATCATCTCAGCAGCCTCCTCATCGCTCATCTCCGTCCAGTCGCCCGACTTGTTTGCCGCCCGGTCCATCACCCAGTTGCCCGTCGGCTTTTTCCCGGCCCGCATGAATGCCAGTAGCGCCGCCCGCATGTTGTCGACGGTGCCCTTGCTGGTGCCCGTGGCCTCGACGATCTGTCGCTTGCTGAACAGCGCCGCTCCCGCCCGATCGGCCTCACGAACGAGACGCCACGCGAGGTTCCAGCGTTCGGAATTGGTCAGGGCGAGGGTGAGCTTCGAGTTGGCCTGAACGGCCAGCAACAGGGCGTTCCTGCGGTCGCAGTGGACAATCTGGGCGGGGATGCGTTCTTGCCATCCTGCCTGCCCGTAGGCGGCCACCCGGTGAGCCCCGTCGAGAACGACAAATCCGCCGCCACCCTCCCACAGCAACACCGGGTCAAGTGTTCCGATGGTCCGGATGCGGGCCGCCAGTGCCTTCACGTGGTCCGGGTTGAGCTTAAATCCACGAACGGCGAAGTAGCTGTCCCGGCGAATGAGGTTGAGCGGAGCGTCATACTCCTCATAGCGAGGCGCACTGCTCGCCGTGGTGCCCGTGTGGTCGTCCTGGCGGGCCGTCACCGGGTATCCCTCGCAACGGCATCTGCAATCCGCTCGTTCATATCCCGGTCCACGCGCCTCCACGCTCTGCGTTTGGGCTTGGCTTTGGGCTGCTGGTTCTCGGCATCCCACTGCTGCAGCAGTTCGACTTGCAGGTAATCCGCCGAACCGGGCGGGTACGGGTTATCTCGTTTCATGTGGTCGGTCTCTCTCTCGTGGTCATGGGCCACCCCCGCCGATCCCCGTGAACGGCCATGGCGATCAACCCGAAGGGCGACCACGACAGCACTCAATGGGGTTCAGCACATGGCTGCTCACGGCGACCGGCAGGGATGGGTGTTGGTAAAAGTCAGGAGCGTCTTGCTCCTAGTGTGCGTCCCAATCGGTATGGGACGGGTCGGTCAACGGCCGTGTTGGCAACGGGCGTTCTGCTACCTAGTGGGCGGGCTTTCGCCGGGGAGCGTTCTGCTACCTAGTCTACGGGCTAACTGCTCTGCTCCGGCTGCGGTCCCCGCCGAGGGCGCTGTTGGTCTGCCTAGAAGCGGCGGGCAGCCGGGTTCCTACAACAGCGCCTTGATCACCGCACCGATGCCCGCAAACGCAGCAAGCACGACGTAGGGCTGGTGAACCCAGGTCACGATCAAGTCCCCCATCACGCGGCCTCCCCGGCCTTCGACCACTTCGCCAGTACCGCCTCGGCTTCCGCCATGTTCTCGCGGAGGCGCTGGACGGTCGGTCGGGTCAGTCCTGTGGCCTTGGCGATGGCCGACGCTCCGGCCCCTTGGGCGAGAAGGTCGCACATCGTGTTCAGTTGCTCCCGTGTGAAGCTCGGCTTCCGCCCCCGGTACTTCTCTGGCTTGGCCTCGCGGGTCGCCGCAATGCCGTTGCGCTGCGCTTCCTTGGTCGCCTCCGCCTGAGCCTGAGCCGTTGCCGCCATGAAGGCGATCAGGGCGTCCCTCACGGCCATCTGCATCGGGTCCTTGGTGGCCCCGTCAAACGTCAGCCCGTTGATCACCGTGCGGATCACCACGCCTTGCCGCATGAAGTGGCGGATGGTGTCCGTCACGTCCTGATAGCTGCGCCCCAGTCGGTCTACCCAGCGCACCACGAGGGTGTCCCCGTGGCGGAGCTTGTCGAACAACCTCCTGCCCTCCGGGCGCTCTGCTAGCGTCGTGGTGACGCCGGAGACGCCGTGATCGGCAATGGCCTCGTCGATCTTGAAGCCAGCCGCCTCAGCCGCCGTGCGCTGGTGGTCAAGGTTCTGCTCTGCGGTAGAGACGCGAGCGTAGAGGATGGTCTTGGACATGTGGGCTCCGATATGCCAGCAAGGGTACTGCCCACATAAATACCTGCCCATAAATGGAAGTCAACCCATATGGGCACTCTTTCCGGCTCATGCTGCGGTGCCCATTGAGGCATACCCTGTGGGCAGCAGCTAGTGGCACTCGCCGCGCCTGTGCTAAGAGGCCGGACGCAACTAGAGGGACAGACGTTGACCAATTTCTGGCCGGGGCTGGTGTGTTTTCTGATGGCGTTTGGTGCAATCTGGGCGGACGACCTAACCCGGAAGCTGCCAAAGAAGGCTGCCACTGTTCTTAGTGTTGCGGCCTTAATTGCGGCGCTGACTTGCGCGGCGCTCGGGATATTCCATGCCTTGGCTAGCTGGGGCTACATCGACCTCGTTGGCGAGGCCAACAAGAGAGGAATGAGCGTTTCGGGACGAGATGGCATCGTCCTCACACTGATAAGCTTGTGGCCCTTCGTGATGATCCTGGTCGGTTTGTTGGGGGCATTGATCTCATGGCGCTCCGTTCGACGGGCCGTGTCGGCCTAGTGAACGCACCAGGTATGGTCGCGCTGGTGACGGGGGGATTTGGTGTGCCGCTACGGTCGAGTTCGGGTGGACAGATTTTTCTGCAATTTTAGGGCACTCCCCACTGCCCTAAACCTTGTTCAAATCGATGACGATGCCCTTGGCGTTGATTTCCTTGGCCAGCGGTAGCGCCGCGTCCTTCACGTCATCCTTGAACGGAATGTAGATCAGGCCTTGAATGTCGCTTGGCCGCTCCATGTTCTCTTGCTGCTTCAATAGGATCGCCACCCGGTCGCGACCGAGCTTTGTCAGCATCATCCCCAGTTCGAGGACCACATTTTGACGAGCCCGGAAAGCCTTCTCCTCTGCGTGGCCTGCTCGGTGGCCCTCATCATCGGGAGTAGCAAGGATGACAGCAAATGTTGCCTTCCCCGCTGTGCTTTCCAGCTTCTCGATAATGGTCTGTCCACCGGAGGTGAGTTGATCGAGAATAAGTGGGTTTAGCCCCCAACGCCGCAGCATTGCCTCTAGCTCCGTCCTAGCGGGGCCGTCGTGACCGTAGACCACGAAAACGTCGCGCGGCCCAGCGCCATTGCTCGGGCCACTACCCTGACCGGCGACTTTGGTCGCGACAGCAGCAACCGGCTGACCCAGCAAGGCCTTGATTGCCTGTTGGTTCTTTCCCTGTGGAACGATCTTACCAGTGTCATAGCAGGCCAAAATCTCGCCGCCCGTACAGCGGACGGACCAGCCTGCGTCATTTGGTAGTCGGTCTATCGACTGGATTTCCAACCCGTTGGTTTGGAGCAAGTTCACAACGTCGTCTTTGGTCATCGTTCCCCCGGACCGCTAGTAGCTGCCTACAATGTCAATCACCTTTTGGCATTGACCGCGCAAAGCAGCGGGGTCTGGCCCTTGAGCGCCCCCGTGCATGCTGCCCCTGGAGTATTCGTTTAGGGCACGGAGAGTAGTGACATGCGCATAGAGCGGGTCCGATACGCCAGCGGCTTCAATTTCATCGGTCATCCCATCGAGCATCCTTAGCGGGTCGGGAAAGCGGGCCGGGAAGCGAGCGCGGATGTAGTCCTCAAGGAACGGGCGGATCGCCATTTGTACGGAGACGGTCGTTTGGTCTTTGAGCAACCGCCCATGATTGGCATACTCCCGCAATATCTCGGCGCGGCGGACGTACTCAGCTTTCAGTTCTTCGGCGCTGCTCCATTGGTAGATCGCGCCCTCCCCCGTCGGAGCGTCACATTGGATTTGATAACTCCCAAATCCGGCCGGGGCGTCCTTCTCGATCATGTTGAGAAAACGAGGGTCGTGTGACAACACGAACACCTGAGCGGCGACCTTCGCGATTGCCCTGATCTGGCTCGTGGTTTCCCATTGCCGCCCCATATCCTGGCTGTTGAAAGGGTCATCGAAGACAACGACCGCATCTTTCACCAGCTTGTGGCCAAGCACCTGAACGATGAAAAAGGCGAGAGCCAGAGTTACCTTATCGCCAGTACTCAGCACCGTCTTGAAGCTGGGCTCGTTGTCCGACTTCTCACCCGCAGTCACTTTCGCTTGGCCGATTGCGATAGCGAAGTCGGTGTTAGGCTCGCGACCCACGAAGTTCGCCTTGGCATCAACAATCTGAAAGTCCGTGCCGAAACTCCTAAGCAAAGCGTTGATCTCCGCTTGCTTTGCTTCAATCGTCAGAGGGGCGTAGGTCGTCAGTTCACGCTGCGCTTCGGACTTGTCGTCGGTGAGCTTCTTCCCGTCTTTCTCTGCACTTACGTATGCGGCAGCTAGTTCGATCATCGGTTGGGAGCGCCGGGCACCTAGCGCAATCAGCTTTGCGCTCTGTGTGCTAGCCTGTTCTAGGCTGGCAAACTCGACGGACTTCTTGGCGCGTTCTATGGCTTCGTCACAAATATCCAGAGATTGGTTGTAGGCGTCTATAGCGGCGAAAGCTGAGGTCACCATGGGATCGGCCAGAACGTCTACGGCACTCAAAGGGGAAGCGGCCTTTTGCCTTAGCATCGCCTCCAGCTTGTCGAGCCCAGCCTCAATCTCGCGCTGCTGATCCGGCGACAGTGTTGGAGTTTCTGGAAGTTCGGCAACTGACCCCCAGAACGAGAAATCGCTCGCGTTCCTTTCAACGACAACCCGCCAATGCCGCTCTCCAGATTGCGTGATGGACGAGAGCGCCTTTGTAGCCGCTTCCACTGCGCCTATCAGCTCTTCAAAGGCGGCGCTGTAGTAGGCAGTCAGGGCGTCCACCAGCGCAACACCTGCGGTGGACTGGTTGCAGAATGGGCAGCTTCCCGCATGGTGATCGACACCGAACTTCAACCACCGGTCTGCAGAAGCGCCTAGGTTGTGATGCTCAATGTGCGCCCGGACCTGGTCCGCCGCATCCTCCGACACCGAGCCCAATGTGCGTGAACAAGCGTCTACAAAGGAGGACAGACTGCTAGTCTCGATCTTGCGAGGCTTCGGCTTTTCTCTGACAGCCACGGTCTGTCGTGCAAGCTCCACTGAGCGAGCGGCGGCAGCGATGCGCTCGTCTATGTCCTCAGGTATAGCCACCTGAGCATAGGTGCTGACGTTCTCAATTGCCGGATGATGCCCCTTGATCTGATTGGCAAGAACCTTGAGGGCCTCACGGTTCTCGCGCTGGGCGGCATCGAGTGCGCTGATCTTCTTCGCTAGAAGCACGCCTTGCTCTCCAAGAATGATCGGGAGAAGGCTACGCTTGTTGTCGCGGGTTACACTGTCACCAACATGTAGATTTCGCTGCACGTATTCCTGATCAAAGACCAGCAGTGGCGGGGTGGCTCCTGCCCATTTTCCGTTGGTGAAGGTAACCGGCCCAGCACTCCATGTTGTCTTGACGGACGGATCGCCCTTCGTACCGAGCCGCTTTCGCGAGGCAATGTAGTTTGGGGCAACTTCGCTTGCGGATCGAAGAACCGCGCAAATGGTACTTTTGCCGTAGCCGTTCCGCGCGAACAAAAGTGACAAGTTCGGGAACTGGGGGGCCTTATGCTTCAGCGATGAAAATCGGCCGACCTCTTTGATCTCGTCAATTTTAATAAGCAATTTGTCCTCCCCACCAAAAACCTAGCACAAAAGGCAGATGGCAAAAGGGGGCACTTGGAAAATGTGGCACGAAAGAGCCGAGCTATCGGCGGCAATCGGATGGTGTGTCGCGCCCAGCCGTGGTCACACACTCGGGCACGCTGTGACCAACCTGTGACCAGTCACAGTTTTCTTCGCCACCGCACAGTGACCATGTGCGACAGCCCCGTAGCCGCATTGACAAGCGCATAAAGGCTTGCAAAATCAGCACTGTAGCGACGTGGTGACGAGCCGCGCATCGCTTGGAATGTAGCAATTGTGGATTTTAAGTCCCGTATGTCTACCATTCCATCACGCCCGCGCACCCGCCCTGTCCCATGGGGCAAAGGAAATTTCAATCCGTCCGACTGACGATCCCGAGCAATCGGCACGATGCTGACACGAGGCGTCAGGACGCTGGCAGAGACTCCGCGGACACCATGGAGAACCCGATGCGCTTCAATGATCGCTATCCGATTGTCGTTACTGCCAACTTCGCCGCCTGTCGCGACTTCTGGTGCCGCCACCTCGGTTTCGAGGTAATTTTCGAGAGTGACTGGTTCGTCTATCTGCAGGCCGATGGCGCCAGCATGGCCTTCATGTCGCCGGACCATCCGTCGTCGCCGCCCGGCCCCGAGCCATTCGCTGCCGGGATCAGCATGGAACTGGAAGTCGGCGACGCCGACGAAGCCCTCGCCGACCTCCGGGCGACCGGGCGCGAACCGGACTATCCGCTGACCAACGAGCCTTTCGGACAGCGTCGCTTCAGCCTGAAAGACCCCTCGGGGCTGTGGATCAATGTGGTGCAGCAGCTGATGTAGCGACTGTTAGAGCCGCTCGAACACCTCGGGCGCGAGCTTGCCCGTACGCAGTAAATGCTGCACGGCATAGGACACCGACAGCGCGTCATCGAGGGCATCGTGGCCGCGGAGCGGCGGGTGCTCGACACCATAATACTCGACCAGTTTGTTGCTCGGGGTCCTGCCGATATCCTCAACGGGCATGCCGGCGGCGAGCACCAGCTTGACCGCATTGTCGAAGCGGCTCGCCGGGATCGGCGGGACGATGCCGGCGACATAGCAACTGATGGCGAGCATGTTGAGCTCATCCTTGCCCCACGACCAGCAGCGCGCGCCGTGCGAGAACCTGTCGAACTGTGCCAACACCTCGGCGAGCGGCAGGCCCTCGCGATCGATATCGTCCTCGGTAACGCCGGTCAGCTGGGTGAAGAAGCCATCGAGCCCATAGCGCCGGCCATGCCGGTCGACCGGCGTCACATAGGCTCGAAAGGTGTCGACGATCTCGTAGTTGCCGCCAAGTTTGATCCGCGTCGCGCCGATCTGCGCGATGACCGGATCGGGATCGATCGCCGCGCACCAGAACCGACGCTGCGAGCCTTCAAGGCAAAGAAACTCGCAGTCGAATATGACGGCAGACTTCATGGCTTCCCCCAAGGCTCATTGCCCGGGGTGATATGCGTCAGTTTGCCTCAGGCCAAGGCGACTAAAGTCTCAGAAGGTCAGTCGGTCGCGCCGGAGATCGGCGGGACATAGGCAACATCGAGATCCCACGGGAAGAAGATCCAGGTGTCCTGGCTGACTTCGGTGATGAAGGTGTCGACCATCTCGCGGCCCTTGGGCTTGGCATAGACGGTGGCGAAGTGCGCGCCGGGCAGCATGTCGCGAACGACGCGGGCCGTGGCACCGGTATCGACCAGGTCGTCGACGATCAGGATCTTGGCGCCGGCGCGGGCCTTGGCCAGCAGTTCTTCCGTGATCGGCTTCAGCACCTGGATGCCGCTCTGGCTCTGGTGGTCGTAGCTCTTGACCGCCACGCTCTCGACGACGCGGATATTGAGTTCGCGCGCCACGATCGCTGCGGGGACCAGGCCGCCCCGGGTGATGGCGACCAGCGCCTCGAACGGCCCCAGCGCCTGCAGCCGCCAGGCGAGCGCCCGGCTGTCGCGATGGAACTGGTCCCAGGTGACGGGGAACGACTTCTGCGAATTCTGGGTCACGGCGATCTCCGGCGTGTGCAAGTGGCGAATGCGGGCCTTGGGCCCGGCGGTCAGTAAACTTCGATCTCGGTGGACAATCCGGCGGCGCGATGCGCCTCGACCACCATGGCGCGGACCCGGTCCGCGGCGAGGCGGAGGCGGTCCGCGTCGTGCGAACGAAGCACCAGTTCGGTCATTGCGGAGGTTTGGCCCATCTTAGGGTAGCTGCCCATCTTCACGTCAGGAAATTCGGCCTGAAGTGCCCCAAACGCGCTGCCGATCGTGCCTTCGCCGACGCCACAGCGTATGGTGACGGACATCACCTTGCGGCCGCCCTCAAGCGTCGGCGCGATAGCTTCCAGCATCGATTGCATGATCTTGGGCACGCCCGCCATCACGTGAACATTGCCGATGCGAAAGCCCGGCGCAGCGCTGACGAGGTTGACGATCAGACTGCCGCCTTCGGGGATGCGCGCCATCCGCAACCGGGCCTCGTTGACCTCGGTGCCGGTCTGCTTCCAACGCGCCTCGAGCATGGCCCGTGCCTCCGGATTGGTCGGCAGCGCCACGCCGAAAGCCTTGGCGATGGCATCGGCGGTGATGTCATCGTGCGTCGGCCCGATGCCACCAGTGGTGAACACATAGGTGTAGCGGGCCCGCACGGCATTGACCGCCGCAATGATCTCTTCTTCGATGTCTGGGACGACGCGGACTTCGCTTAACGCAATGCCGAGATCGGTGCAGAAATCGGCGACGGTGCCGATATTGACGTCCTTGGTGCGCCCAGAGAGGATTTCGTCGCCGATGACGACCAGGGCTGCAGTCACTTCTGCGTCGGACATGCGAAATACCGGAGGCGATGGTGAGGGTGCCCTGCAATGCCCGCACGCCCGGCAAACGTCAAGCAATCCGGCATTGAGGCCACAGCAATGCGCCCTTTTCATTGACCGCTCCAGCGCCTATTTTGACCAATTGAGCCGGAGCCGCCGATGATCACCTTCGTAGATGCCGAGACCAAGACGCGCCGCACTGCGGGCGTCATTCCGCTGCATGGCGAAGCGGGCTTTGCCGGCATGCGCAAGGCGGGTCGACTGACGGCCGAGGCGCTGGACCTCTTGGTCGATGCAGTGAAACCGGGCGTTTCGACGCTGGCGCTCGACAAGCTGGCCTATGAGTTCGCCCGCGACCACGGCGCCATTCCGGCGACGCTGTTCTACAAGGGCTACCGGCACTCGACCTGCACCTCGATCAACCATGTGGTCTGCCACGGCATTCCCGACGAGCGGCCGCTGCGCGAGGGCGATATCGTCAACATCGACATCACATTGATCGTCGACGGCTGGTATGGCGACAGCTCGCGAATGTACCCGGTGGGCGAAATCAGCCGGAAGGCGGAGCGCCTGATCGAGGTGACATACGAATGCCTAGAGGCCGGCATTGCAGCGGCCAAACCCGGCAACACCACCGGCGATATCGGCGCGGCGATCCAGACCCATGCCGAAGCGGAGCGGACCAGCGTAGTGCGCGATTTCGTGGGGCACGGCGTCGGGCAGCTGTTCCATGACGAGCCCAACATCATGCATTTCGGCGTGCCCGGCACCGGCGTGCCGCTGAGGCCGGGGATGATCTTCACCATCGAGCCGATGATCAATCTGGGCCGGCCGCATGTGAAAATCCTGTCCGACGGCTGGACGGCGGTGACTCGCGACCGCACGCTGTCGGCGCAAGCCGAGCACTCGATCGGCATCACTGAAACCGGCTGCGAGATCTTCACCTTGTCGCCCAAGGGCCTGTTCAATCCGCTGGATGCCCGCCGTTGACGGGCAAGCGGGGCGCAGCGCCGGAGCCGCAGGGCCTGGGCGAGGCCCCTGCCCCGATCGACGACCACCGCAAGGGCCACCGCGAGCGGGCCCGGCAGCGCTTCCTCAAGGTCGGCGAGGAGAACCTCGAGGACTATGAACTGCTCGAACTGATCCTGTTCCTCGCGGTGCCACGCATCGACACCAAGCTGATGGCCAAGCAGTTGATCGCCCGCTTCGGCAGCTATTCGGCGGTGCTGAGCGCCTCGCCGGAGCGGCTGTCGGAGGTCGAGGGCATCAAGGGCGCTGTGGCGACCAATCTCAAAATCGTGCAGGCGGCGGCACAGCGCTATGCGCGGCATCGGGTCGACCGCGACATGCCGATCCTCGGTTCATGGTCGGCGCTGATCGACTATTGCCGCTCGCAGATGGCGTTCAACACTGTAGAAGAGTTCCGAATCCTGTTCCTCGACAAGAAGAACCGGCTGATTGCAGACGAGGCGCAGCAGCGAGGCACGGTGGACCATACCCCGGTCTATCCGCGCGAGGTGATCAAGCGGGCGCTGGAGCACGCGGCGACGGCACTTATCCTTGTGCACAACCACCCGTCCGGCGACCCCGCCCCGTCCTCGGCGGATGTGCAGATGACGCGACAGATCAACGACATCGCGCGGCCGCTCGGCATCACCGTGCATGACCACATCATCATCGGGCGGAACGGTCACGCCTCGCTGAAGGGGCTGAAGCTGATCTAGGCAGCGAGGATTTCCAGCGCACCGTGCGTGATCGTTACCGCGGTGCCCGGCTCGGCGTCGGAAACCGTCTGGACCCCGTCAAGCTGACGCGTCAGGGCGTCGACAATGCCGGTGCCGAGGCCAGGCTTCGGAGCATCATGGCCCGTAGGCATGCCGATACCGTCGTCAGTGACGGAAAGGGTCCAGTCGGTGCCGGCCGCGGCGTATTGAGCGGCGATGCGCCCTCCGCGACCGTCGGGAAAGGCATGCTTCAGTGAATTGATCACCAGTTCGGTGACGATCAAGCCGAGACTGACAGACACGTCGGACGAAACGACACTGCTATCCACATCGACGGCAATGCTGAGCCGCGCGGGATCCTGGATCATCGAGGCCCCGAGGCTCTCGCAGAGCTGGCTGAAATAGGGGCGCAGCGCCACGTTGCCGACATTGGAAACCGCCAATTGCCGTTGCACAGCGGCAATCGACATCACACGGTGGTGAGCGCTCTGCAGATGGCCGCGCGCTTCTTCGGACTGAACGCCGCGGGCACCCTGCATCAGTACGCTGGCTATGATCTGCAGGCTATTGGCGATGCGGTGCTGCACCTCCTGCAGCAACATCGCCTTATCGCGGATCAGGTCGTCCTTCAGCCGCGCGTCGGCGCGGGCTTCGGTGACATCGTTCACCGCGAGCAGGACCCGGCTCTGTTCCGGGTTGCCATCTTCCAGTCGGTGTGCGTGGACCATCAGCCTGCGCAGCGGCTCACCGACGCGAATGAGATCGATCTCATAGGCCTCGATATTGGCGGTCCCCAACGCAGTCGCCCGCAGCAGCGTGGCAAGTTGCGGCGAAGCCCATTCGCCATGACCAAGCTGCGCCAGGGTCCGGCCGGACACCGACGCCGGGTCGATCCGGAAGGCGCGGCAGAACGAGGCGCTGGCCGCGATGACCTTCAGCTCGGCCGACAGGAAGAGCAGCGGCTCGTTGGACGCCACGACCACAGCCAGTGTACTCGCGGCCTCTACAAACGGATGGAAATCGTCTGGCATGAGTGGCCCTCAGGGCCGGAGGCACGCGGGGCGCGCCATGAAACGGCATAGTGGCCCGGCGAGTCCGCCGGACAGGTCGCTATCAACGATAGTCTAGCACATGCCGCACCAAACGATGCGACTATTCGGTCGCAGGCGCTACCGGGTCTTCCGCCGGACCCGTCGACCGCCTCAGGCGACTGCGCAGTGCCTTGACGAGGCGCATCAGCCTCGGGTTGGATTTGATGCGGGCCCGGAAAGCCTGCCATTGGCGGCCGATCATGGTGGCAACTTCGCCGCGCCAGTTGAGCGGCACGAAGTGGTCGCGCACCGGAATCTGCACATTGCACCAGTGGCGCTTTTCGTCGGTGAACCCGGCGCCCATGTCGAAGACGCGCCAGCCGGCATCGAAGACGGTCTGCATCACGCGCAACAGGCATTGCTTCCCGGGCGAGCCGGGCTGCAGCGCCGGCTCGGTGCTCATCGAACTGATCAGACAGAACAGCCGGTCGCCATGGGCGACGTTGTAGCGGATAGCAACGATCTCGCCGTTGAGGCGGAGGACGTGCAGGCGGACGTCCACCTCGGAGGCCGGATCGAGCGTCGCATCGTAGGCGGCCCGTACCTGCGGATCTGCGAAGGGATCGCTGACTCCCATGGCCACGAAGCGGGCGGCCCGCTGACGGAACATCAGGTCGAGAATCGGCAGGTGCTCGGCACTGGCGTGAACCTCCTCGAACCCGACCTCGCCCATTGCGGCGAGCTTGTCGCCCTGCTGGCGATCGTGCTTGCGGCGCGACTTTGAGCGCTGGGTGGTGTCAGCTTCAGTCCAGTTGGTGAAGCTGGCGCGGTAAAGGGTATCGGCGGGGCAACTTTCGCCGAGTTCGGCGAAGAGATCGATGCCGTCGACGCTCAATTGCGGCACGGCTTTGAGATGAATGAGGTCGGCGCCCGCGGTACCGGCAAGCATTGTCGACCAGAGTGCAGCGCGCCCGACGGAGCCCATCCCCAGCAAGGCGTCGCGATCGATCAGCGGTCCGTCGCAGCCAACATGGGCGCCCGGAAAAAAGCCGAGCGTGCGGAGCCCTCTATGGCGGCGACGCCAGAGCGCCAGCAGCGCGACCGGCCGGCCGGCCCGCTCGGCGACAAGATAGAACTGGTCTTCGGCGGGGATGGCGCGCGCCGCCACCCAGGTGCGGACGAAAGCGAGCGACTGGCCAGGCGACTCGACACCGGCCGATTGCAGCTGCGCCCAGATTGGGGCGATGGCGTCAATGTCATGCGACAGCGTCACGGCCAGCGCCGGCAACTCGACGCCGCGCCCTGCCCTCGTCACAGCGCCATCCATTGTCGCCTGCAATGCCATCTGCCCACTCCTCGGCCAACCGGACGCACCCTGGCGCCCGGGGGTGAATCCGACGTTGACATTGCCGTGAAGTAACGGGACCGGGCAGCAAAAGTCCGCGGAAGGTTAAGCCTGGCTTACCCGAATGTCGAAAGCACCGGGAAGGTCTCGAGGAACCAGTAGGAAATGCGGGTAAACTGGCCGGTGACGAACAGCAGGCCGGTGACCACCAGCAAGCCGCCCATGACCTTTTCCACCCTGGCCAGATGCTTGCGGAAGCTGGAAAAGAACGTCAGGAACGGCCCGATGGCGATGCCTGCCAGCAGGAACGGCACGCCGAGCCCCAGCGAATAGATGCCGAGCAGCCCGGCCCCTTCCCACGCCGTCTCGCGACCGGCCGCGACGGCGAGGATGGCCGCCAGGACCGGCCCGATGCAGGGGGTCCAGCCAATGGCGAAGGCCAGCCCGAGGAGGAACCCGCCGACTGGGCCCGAGGCGACGCCGGGTCCCTGATGGCGCAACTGCCGGTCGAGCAGCCCGATGCGGTAGACGCCAAGAAAGTGCAGTCCCATGGCGACGATGAAGATGCCGGCGAGCGGCGTCAGCACCGGCAGGGCCTGCCGGAACAGCTGGCCGAAGGCGGTGGCTGTCGCGCCGAACAGGATAAAGACGATGGAGAAGCCGGCGATGAAGAACAGCGAGGTGAACACGCTCTTTCGCCAGATGATTCCGGCGGTGGCGCCATCGTCGCGCAACTGGTCGAAGCTCGCGCCGCTCATATAGGTGAGATACGGCGGCACAAGCGGCAGCACGCAGGGGCTGAGAAAGCTCAGCACCCCTGCTCCGAACACCAGCCAGAAACTGAAGCCGTCCAACGCGCGCCTCCAAGAACGGGGGCAGTCATAGCCCAATGCCGGCGAGGTGCAATGCGACAGATCAATGCGCACTCGCTTGTGATGCGAACCCAGCGAGCATGTCATCCATCCGGCAGGGATGACAGCGCCGGTGTGGCGGAGTAAGCAGCGGATAGAAGTTGGCTGCGTCCGACCAAACCGACGAGTTCGCCATGAACCGCCCGATCCGCATCGCTCCCTCGATCCTCTCGGCTGACTTTGCGCGGCTCGGGGGAGAGATCGAAGCCATCGACAAAGCGGGAGCTGACTATATCCATGTCGATGTGATGGACGGCCATTTCGTGCCCAACATCACCATCGGTCCGCTGCTGGTGTCGGCGATCCGGCCGCTGACCAAGAAGTTCGTCGACGTCCATCTGATGATCGCACCAGCCGACCCGTTTCTCGAGGGCTTCGCCAAAGCCGGAGCGGACGGGATTACCGTCCACGCCGAGGCCGGGCCGCACCTGCATCGCTCGCTGCAGGCCATCCGCGGCCTCGGCAAACGCGCCGGCGTGGCGATCAATCCCGCGACGCCGGTTTCGGCGATTGCGCATGTGATTGACGACGTGGATCTGATCCTGGTGATGAGCGTCAACCCCGGCTTCGGTGGGCAGAGCTTCATCCCCGAAGCACTGAACAAGCTGCGGCAGGGCCGCGCGCTGATCGGCGGCCGCCCCATCGACCTCGAGGTCGACGGCGGCGTCAGTGCCGCCAATGCGCACGAGATCGCCGCCGCCGGTGCCGACGTGATGGTGGCAGGAACAGCCGTCTTCGCCGGCAACGACCCGACCACCTATGCCAGCCGCATCGCGGCCATCCGCAACGCTGCGACTTCCATTCGAGCGTAACTCATTCGTTACGCGAACAAGCAAGGCCAACCTGATGATTCCTCGTTACTCCCGCCCCGAGATGGTCGCGATCTGGTCGCCGGAAACGCGTTTCCGCATCTGGTTCGAGATTGAGGCGCATGCGACCACCAGGTTGGCGGAGTTGGGTGTCGTGCCGAAATCTGCGGCCGATACGATCTGGGAAAAGGGCCGCGACGCCGCCTTCGATGTCGCGCGCATCGACGAGATCGAGCGCACCACCAAGCACGACGTGATCGCGTTCCTGACCCATGTCGCCGAGATCGTCGGGCCGGAGGCGCGGTTCCTGCACCAGGGCATGACCTCGTCCGACGTGCTCGACACCTGCCTCGCGGTGCAGCTGGCGCGCGCCTCCGATATCCTGCTTGGCGATATCGACCGGCTGCTCGTGGCGCTGAAGAAGCGGGCGCGCGAGCACAAGTATACGATCACCATCGGGCGCAGCCACGGCATCCACGCCGAACCGACGACCTTCGGCATAAAGCTCGCCGAGGCCTATGCCGAGTTCGACCGCGCCCGGGCCCGGCTGGTCAATGCCCGTGCTGAAATCGCCACCTGCGCGATCTCGGGCGCCATCGGCACTTTCGCCAACATCGACCCGCGCGTCGAAGCCTATGTCGCCGAAAAACTCGGCCTGACCGTCGAGCCGGTCTCGACCCAGGTGATCCCGCGCGACCGTCATGCGATGTTCTTTGCCACGCTGGGCGTCATTGCTTCCTCAATCGAACGCGTCGCCACCGAAATCCGTCACCTGCAACGTACCGAGGTTCTGGAGGCCGAGGAGTACTTTTCTCCGGGCCAGAAAGGCTCGTCGGCGATGCCGCACAAGCGCAACCCGGTCTTGAGCGAAAACCTCACCGGGCTGGCGCGGCTGGTACGGGGCATGGTCACCCCGGCACTGGAGAACGTGGCGCTGTGGCACGAGCGCGACATCTCGCACTCATCGGTGGAGCGGATGATCGGACCGGACGCGACGGTGACGCTGGATTTCGCGCTGAATCGGCTGGTCGGGCTGATCGAGAACCTGCTCGTCTATCCCGAGAACATGCAGAAGAACCTCGACCTGCTGGGCGGACTGCACAACTCGCAGCGCGTGCTGCTGGCGCTGACGCAGGCCGGCATGAGCCGCGAGGATGCCTATGCTGCCGTGCAGCGCAACGCCATGCAGGTCTGGCAGCATCGCGGCGACCGCGCCGGCATGTTCGCCACGCTGCTGAAGGGCGACCCCGAGGTGACCGCGCATCTCGATAGCGTTGCGATCGACGGCATGTTCGATGACTTTTATCATCTGAAACACGTCGATCACCTGTTCGAGCGGGTGTTCGGGCCGGAGGCCTGAGCCGCCATTACTCGCGACGGCGATAGTACTCGTCGAGCGTCTTGCCACACAGGTCCTCGCACGGAATGCCATCGTTGTCGCCGTCGCGCTTGTGGTGACCGCATTGGCGGAAGTAGAAATCGGCTTCCTGGCAGCTGCGGATCTGGGTGCATTTGGGTTCGCGACTGCACGATTGCGCTGACGCCAGGTTCGGCGCGAGAGCAATTGCGGCGACCAGCAATACGACAAATAGCTTCATGACCGGAGAGCCTAGTTGAGAATTGCCGACGCCGACATTCGTATCCTTCCGGGGTTGGGCAACTCCGGACCGGGCCACTGGCAGCGGCGCTGGGCCGAGCGGTTCTCCACCGGTGCCGTTGTCGAGCAGGCCGAGTGGGATCGGCCGGACCTGCGGGACTGGACGGCGACCATCATCGCGGCGGTCGAGGCGGCGGAAAAGCCGGTGGTGCTGATCGCCCACTCGCTGGCGGTGTCAGCACTGGTGCATGCCGCGCCACGTTTGCCCGAGGGCAAGGTGCGCGGCGCGTTTCTGGTGTCGCCGCCCGATCATGAGGGCGAGGAAATCCCGCCGGAAGCCCGCGGATTCGGCAACGTGCCGCGCGACCCCCTGCCCTTCCCATCGATCCTCGTCGCCTCGACCAATGACCCGCTGGTCTCGGTGGCACGCGCCGTCGACATGGCAACGGCCTGGGGCGCCGAGATACACTTCGCCGAGAATGCCGGGCATATCAATGTCGCGTCTGGACATGGCCCCTGGCCCGAAGGTTTGCTGATTTTCACCCGGCTGATGCAGCGGATATGACCGACTCTTACACGCTTGAGGCGCGCGCCCCCGAGGTTGCGGACTACATGCGGCTGCGCGCGGCGGCAGGCATGAGTGCGCGCTCGGTCGAGGGCGCGGAGATTGGCCTGCCCAACAGCTGGTTCGGCGTTACGATCCGTCATGACGGTCGGGCTGTCGGCATGGGTCGCATCATCGGCGACGGCGGCACGGCGTTCCAGATCGTCGATATCGTGGTTGAGCCCGACCATCAGAAGCGCGGCCTCGGCAAGCGCATCATGACGGCGCTGATGGACCAGCTGGCGACGAACGCGCCGGCCAACGCCTATGTCAGCCTCATCGCAGACGGCGACGCGCAATATCTCTATGCCAAGTACGGCTTTGCGCCGACCGCGCCGGAGTCGATCGGCATGTACTGGCGAGTTCCCCGGCGCCCTGAATGAAAAAGGCCGGCGCGAGGCCGGCCTTCGAAACTTGCTGCCGCGCAGAAAACTCAGCCTTCGGTCAGGATCTGCTGGCGCGCGGTTGCAGTGAGCTCGACCATTTTCTGCCGAATCGCTTCGTCGGACACCGACGCGCCTTTGGCCTTGAGATCGGCCGCAACCTTGCGGAACACGTCCTCGTCGCCGGCTTCCTCGAAATCGGCGGCGACCACTTCGGCCGCATATTCCTTGGCGTGGTCAGCGCTCAGCCCCATCTGCTCGGCCGCCCACAGGCCCAGCAGCTTGTTGCGGCGCGCTTCGGCCTTGAACCGCAGCTCGGTGTCATGGGCGAACTTGGCTTCCTGGCTCTTCTCGCGATCGCTAAATCCGGACATGGTCGTTTCTCTCCGCAGTGCCGCCCACTCGGGGCCCCTCGATGGCTTTCGACATAGTGTGGAACCCCCGGCAAATCAATCGCGCCAAATCGTCACGACCGCCGGGACTCGAACCGGTTGCGGTGCGCGTCGTCTCGCTCGGTTGCGGGCCCGGGTGCGGCGAGATCGGCCGGGTTCCCCACGGTGGCCGCGAAATCGCTTGCATGGGGCCGGGCTTTCGGCGCATGAACGCCGCAATTATCCCCCCATCGGAAACATGGCAGAGCTCTGATGACCCGGCGGCGCAAGATCTACGACGGCAAGGCAAAGACCCTTTACGAGGGCCCGGAGCCGGGCACGTTGATCCAGTATTTCAAGGATGATGCGACGGCGGGCAATGGCGCCAAGCACGAGATCATCGACGGCAAGGGCGTGTTGAACAACCGCATCTCGGAGTTCATCTTCTCCAAGCTGAACAATCTCGGCATCCCGACTCACTTCATCCGCCGCATGAACATGCGCGAGCAGCTGATCAAGGAAGTCGAGATCATCCCGCTCGAGGTGGTGGTGCGCAATGTGGCGGCCGGCTCGCTGACCAAGCGGCTGGGCCTGGAGCCCGGCACGCAGCTGCCGCGCTCGATCATCGAGTTCTATTACAAGGACGACGCGCTCAACGACCCGATGGTGTCCGAAGAGCACATCACCGCCTTCGGCTGGGCGACGCCGCAGGAACTCGACGACATCATGGCGCTCGCCATTCGCGTCAACGACTTCCTCACCGGCCTGTTCATGGGCGTCGGCATCCAGCTGGTCGACTTCAAGATCGAGTGCGGCCGGCTCTATGACGGCGACATGATGCGCATTGTGCTGGCCGATGAGATCAGCCCCGACAATTGCCGGCTGTGGGACATCAAGACCCGCAACAAGCTCGACAAGGATCGCTTCCGCGAGAACCTTGGCGGCCTGGTCGACGCCTATCGCGAAGTGGCACAGCGGCTCGGAATTCTCAACGAGACCGACAATGCGTTGACCACCGGCCCGCGACTCGTGCAATGAGCCGGCGCGGCAGCTGCCGCGTCCCATCAGCTGGAACTGCGCCATGAAGGCTCGTGTCACCGTTACGCTCAAGGCCGGTGTGCTTGACCCCCAGGGACAGGCCATTCTCGGCTCGCTCGGCAGCCTGGGATTCGGCGACGTCAGCGCCGTACGCCAGGGCAAAGTGTTCGATATTGCGCTGGCCGAGACCGATGTCGCGGCCGCCGAGGCCAGCGTCAAGCTGATGTGCGAGCGGCTGCTCGCCAATACCGTGATCGAAAACTACGCGATCGAAATCACGCCTTAATAATCGCCCTCTAGGGTGACGCCCGCGCTGCGTAACCGCGTTCCAGTCCAGTAAAGACCATCCCGATGCTCAAGACCTTCTCGCTCTCGGTTGCCTTCTTCCTGACGCTCGGCCTGCTGTTTGCCGCCTACGCCTCGGTGCCGGTTCCGGTCTGAGCCGATTGGGCCGGACAAGGGTCACGACCGCGCCGGAATTGCGCCGTTAACCGCCCGCATTCACGTTCTATTCAGGCGCATGGGCGCATTGACCGCCGCAACGCAGCGGCAGCGCCCGCGCACATCGAAACGAATAGACCGACCATGCTCAAGACCTTCTCATTGTCCGCCGCCCTGTTCTTTGCCCTCGGGCTGGCGCTTGCAACGCACGGCGCCATCTTCGCCTGAAGACGGCCGCGTTAACGGCATTTCTTAAGCCTGACTCCAGCCGGTTGCGGCATGACGCGACCGGCTGAGCTATGGGTGGGGCCTCTCACGAGGAGGCCACCATGTCTGCTGCCACAACACCCCGTCTCGACTGGGTCGACGCCGCCAAGGGGCTGTCGATCATCCTGGTCGTCATGATGCACTCGGCCTATGGCGTGGGTGACGAGATGGGCGGCACGGGGGTCCTCCACTACGTCATCGGCTGGGCGACGCCGTTCCGGATGCCGGAGTTCTTCCTGATCTCCGGGCTATTCCTGTCGCAGGTGATCGCGCGGCCATGGGCCCGCTATCTCGACCGGCGCGTTGTGCACTACCTCTATTTCTACTTCCTGTGGGCGGCATTGCAGATTGCCTTCAAGGTGGGCCTCGGCACCGGCGATGTCGGCGAAGCGCTGACCCAGTTCGCGCTGTCGGTGGTGGACCCCTATGGCGTCCTCTGGTTCATCTACATGCTGGCGCTCTACTCGCTCGCGGCCAAGGTGCTGCACGAACTGCGGGTGCCGCACTGGGCAGCCTTCGGCGCTGCCGCATTGCTCCAGATTGCCCCGATCCATACCGGGCTCTACACGGTCGACCATTTCGCCGCGTATGCGGTGTACTTCTATGCCGGGTATGCCTTCGCCCCGACCGTCTTCCGGATCGTCGAGTGGGCGCAGGAGCGCGCGGCGCTGGCGGTAGTGGGCCTCGTGGCTTTCGCCGTTATCCAGGGCGTGCTGGTGTTCGGCGGCGGCAGCGCCGTGCTGCCCAAGGAAGTGATCATGGGCTGGGCCGCCCTTCCCGGTCTGCATCTCGCGCTCGGCCTTGCCGGCTCGCTCGCCGTCTGCGTGACGGCGGCGCTGCTGATGAAGCTGCCGGTGATGGGCTGGCTGCGCTGGCTCGGCGCCCACTCGATCGTGGTGTACCTGAGCTTTTCGATCCCGATGGCGGCGAGCCGCACCATACTGATGAAGCTCGGCGTCATCGACGATGTGTCCACCGTCAGCATCCTCGTCATGCTGACCGCGCTGGTCTCGCCGTTGGTGCTGTACTGGCTGATCCAGAAGACCGGCTGGGGGAAGTTCCTGTTCGAGCGCCCTGACTGGGCCCACCTGCCGGGAACCACGAAGCCGAAGTCGGCTCGGACCGAAGCCGTGCAACCGGCGGAATAGCGACAAAGGTTCGACCAAGTGTGTGGCGCGCGTGCTCTTGCCACGACATCCCCGCCTCGACTAAATGCCGTCCAGCATGGGATTTTCGGCTGCCGGATGCTGGCAGAAGCTGGGGGCATGATGACGGCAAGGCTGGCGGCAGGTGCAGCGGTAGCTATCGTGCTGCTGGCGACAGGGGCGATGGCAGAAGACGCCGGCCCCCCCCCGTTCATCGACGAAATCCGCTTTGGCGCCTCGGCTTCGATCCAGGTCGACGACATCTACGAGCCCGGCGCATTCCCGTGGGTGACGCTGTATTTCGACCCGCTGGAGCGCGATAGCGCCACCAATCTGGGCGAGCAATTGCTGCGGCCGCGGCTAAATGTCGGGGCGATGGTGTCGACGTCGGGCGAGGCCAGCCAGTTGCTGGCGGGCGCCACCTGGACCTTCGATCTCAACGATTCGCTGTTCGTCGAAGTGGGGCTCGGCGGCGCACTGACCAATGCCTCGCTCGATGGCGCCGGGCCCGGCCCGCAGGTGGGATGCTCGCTGCTGTTCCATGAGTCGATTGCCGCCGGGTACCGCATCGACCAGAACTGGAGCGTGGTCGCCATCGTCGAGCATTCCTCGAACGCTGGCTTGTGCGACATGAATGACGGGCTGAGCTATGCCGGCCTCGGCCTTGGGTATCGCTTCTAGCCTGCTGGTGTCGGCGAAAGCCGGGTGCATCGGCGTTAGCGGCTTGCCTTTTGGGGCAAGACTCACCAAAGGATCGGCAGCTGCTGGATGGAGCCGCCGATGAAAGCCGCCGTAGTCGTCTTCCCCGGTCTCAACCGTGACCGCGACATGATCGCTGCGCTGACCAAGATCGGCGGCGTGCCGCCTGCCGTGGTCTGGCACAAGGATGCCGAACTGCCGCCGGTCGATCTGATCGTCATCCCCGGCGGCTTCTCGTATGGCGACTATCTGAGGGCTGGCGCCATCGCGGCCCGCTCCCCGATCATGCAGACCATTCGCGAGCGCGCCAGTGCCGGGGTGCGGGTGCTCGGGGTGTGCAACGGCTTCCAGATCCTCACCGAGGCGCAGCTGCTGCCCGGCGTCCTGATGCGCAATGCCTCGCTGCGCTTTGTCTGCCGCGAGGTGAAGCTGAAGGTCGAGAATGCGGCGACCGAGTTCACCCGGGGCTATCAGCCCGGCCAGATCATCCGCAGCCCAGTTGCCCACCACGATGGCAACTATTTCGCCGACGCCGAGACGCTGGCACTGGTCGAAGGCAATGGTCAGGTGGCGTTCCGCTATGCCGAAGGCACCAACCCCAACGGCTCACTCAACGATATCGCCGGGGTCTTCAATAGCCGCAAGAACGTCCTCGGCCTGATGCCCCACCCCGAGAACCTGATCGAAGCGGCCCATGGTGGCGACGACGGACGCGCGCTGTTCGAGGCGCTGCTCGCCGCGTGATACTCGGGCGGCTGCGGATACCCGCGACACTCATTGGCCTGGTGATCGGCATTGCCGGGCTGATCATCGACTACTGGCAGTTCATGCCGGGCATGACGGCCGAGAGCGGTGCGGTGGGAGCCTTCATCGGCTTCTGGAGCTACTTTACCCACCTGACTAACCTGATGATTGTGCTTATCTATCTGGCAAATCTGACCGGAGCGGGCTGGCTCGGCTGGGCACGGGCACCCCGGACCGAGGCGCTGATGGCGGGCTATATCGCGCTGGTCATGGTGTTCTACCATTTCCTGCTGGCGCCCTACTTCACCTTCGAAGGATGGTTGCTTGTGGCAACCATTCTTCTGCATTACGTCGCGCCGACGCTGTATCTCATCTGGTGGCTGCTGTTCGCGCGGCACGGCGGCCTGCGTTTCACCGATGTTCCCCTGATGCTGGCCCCCGGTCTGATCTATGTCGCGGTCATCCTCGCACGAGGCGCACTGACGGGGATATATCCCTACGACATTCTGGACGCAGGCAAGAACGGCTACGGCGGGGTGGCGATCGGCGTCGGCATCATCGCAGCGGCCGTGGCGCTGTTTTCCGCCCTTGCGGTGCTGGTAGACCGCTGGATAGCCGCACGGCAGGGCTGAAAAAGCCGACAATCGCTGTCGCGGGAAGGCCCGCGTTCGGCTATAGCCCCCGCTAAGGCGAACACAGGCCGGGATTCTCGCTCAAAGGCGTTGCGCAATGACCTTTCAGAACCTCATCAACATCTCGCCCGAACTGGTCGCCGACCACGGGCTCAAGCCGGATGAGTATCAGCGCATCCTCGACCTGATCGGCCGACAGCCGACCTATACCGAACTGGGCATCTTCTCGGCCATGTGGAACGAGCACTGCTCGTACAAGAGTTCGAAGAAGTGGCTGAAGACGCTGCCAACCCAGGGGCCGCGCGTCATCCAGGGCCCGGGCGAGAACGCCGGCGTCGTCGATATCGGCGACGGCCAGGCGGTGGTCTTCAAGATGGAGAGCCACAACCACCCGAGTTATATCGAGCCCTATCAGGGCGCGGCGACCGGCGTCGGCGGCATTTTGCGCGACGTCTTCACCATGGGCGCGCGGCCGGTGGCGGCGATGAACGCGCTGCGCTTCGGCGCGCCGGAACACGAAAAGACCCGGCATCTGGTCTCGGGCGTGGTGGCCGGCGTCGGCGGCTATGGCAACAGTTTTGGCGTGCCCACCGTGGGCGGCGAAGTCGAGTTCGACGAGCGCTATAACGGCAATATCCTCGTCAACGCCTTCGCGGCGGGCCTCGCCGATACCGACAAGATCTTTTATTCCGAAGCCAAGGGCGTCGGCCTGCCGGTGGTCTATCTCGGCGCCAAGACCGGCCGCGACGGCGTCGGCGGCGCCACCATGGCATCGGCCGAGTTTGGCGACGATATCGAGGAAAAGCGCCCGACCGTGCAGGTCGGCGACCCCTTCACCGAAAAACGCCTGCTGGAAGCCTGCCTCGAGCTGATGGCGACCGGCGCGGTGATCGCCATCCAGGACATGGGCGCCGCGGGGCTGACCTGTTCGGCGGTCGAGATGGGCGCCAAGGGCGACCTTGGCATCGAGCTCGATCTCGACAAGGTGCCGGTCCGCGAAGAGCAGATGACGCCCTATGAGATGATGCTGAGTGAGAGCCAGGAGCGCATGCTCATGGTGCTGCATCCGGCCAAGGAAGCCGAGGCGCGGGCGGTTTTCGAGAAGTGGGAACTGGATTTCGCCACGGTCGGCGTGACCACCGACGACCTGAGGTTCCGAGTGCTCTGGCGCGGCGAGGAAGTCGCCAACCTGCCGATCAAGGATCTCGGCGACGCCGCGCCGGAATATGACCGGCCATGGACGGCGCCCGTGCCGCCGAAAGCGCTGGATGCCGATGACATCCCGCAGATGGACGTGGCGGACGCCCTGCTCCGCCTGCTCGGCTCGGCCAATTCCAGCTCGCGCCGCTGGGTCTGGGAGCAGTACGACACGCTGATCCAGGGCAATACGCTGCAGCGCCCCGGCGGCGATGCCGGCGTGATCCGCGTCGAGGGCCACCCGACCAAGGCGCTGGCCTTCACCTCGGACGTGACGCCGCGCTATTGTGAGGCCGACGCCTATGAGGGCGGCAAGCAAGCCGTGGCCGAGGCCTGGCGCAACCTGACGGCGACCGGGGCCGACCCGATCGCGGCAACCGACAACCTGAACTTCGGCAACCCCGAACGCCCCGAGATCATGGGGCAGATGGTGCACGCGATCAAAGGCATCGGCGAAGCCTGCCGCGTGCTGGAGTTCCCGATCGTTTCGGGCAATGTCTCGCTCTACAACGAAACCAATGGCCGCGGCATCCTGCCGACCCCGACCATTGGCGGCGTCGGGCTGATCCCGGATGTGGCCAAGATGGCCAAGGCCGGCTTCGCCGCCGAGGGCGAGGCGATCCTGCTGTTTGGGGCGCCGGACTGGTGGGGCACGCATCTGGGCCAGTCGATCTACCTGCGCGACCTGTTCGGCCGACGTGACGGGACGCCGCCGCCGGTGGATCTCTCGCATGAAAAGAAGGTCGGCGACCTCGTCCGCATTCTGATCCGCGACGGCGTGGCGACCGCGGTGCATGATCTGTCGGATGGCGGGCTGGCGCTCGGGCTGGCTGAAATGGCGCTGGCCTCGGGCATTGGCGCCAAGGTCAACCAGCTCGATGGCGGCGACCCGATCCCGCTGTTCTTCGGCGAGGACCAGGGTCGCTATCTGGTGACCTTGAAGCGCGACGATGTCGACCGGTTCTACGAGGACATCTACCCCTACGCGGGCGTGTTCGCGCCGTGGATCGGGGTGACCGGCGGGACCAGCCTGACGCTCGGCGAGGCGCGGCCGCTCGAAATCGCGGAGATGCGGGTGGCCCATGAGGGCTGGTTCGAGACGTTTATGCAGGGCGAAATCGGCTGAAACGCCGAATTCTTGTTGTGGCCGCCACATTTGCCATGATGATGAACGCATTATGAACAAAGGCGGTTTTCAGCAGTTTCAATGGGTTAGCTGAAAACGGGTGATTTTGGGGCTGAGGATTTTCCGCCCTTGGGCCCCGCCTGGTTCCACTTGTCCAACCCCATCCTCGCTGTCACCCCGGACTTGATCCGGGGTGACAGCGGTGGGCGGCGAGGTGGCTGCCAGAAGCCTCGACCGACCATCCTGAGGCCCTCCGCAGCGACGGGCAGAAGTTTGCCTCGCCCCTACCCCAGCACCGCCTGCGCCGCCCAGAGATAGAGCGGGATGCCGAGGCTGATGTTGAAGGGGAAGGTGATGGCGAGCGACAGCGGCAGGTAGATCGCTGCCTTCGCCTCGGGCAGTGCCAGCCGCATGGCGGCAGGGACCGCGATGTAGGAGGCGCTGCCGCAAAGCACCATGAACAGCGCGCCGGTGCCGGCATCGAGCCCGATCAGCGCGGCGATGGCCAGACCGGCCGAGGCGCCCAGCACCGGGGCATAGAGCCCGAACGCGACCAGCGGCAGGCTGAAGGCCCGCATGTGGTGCAATTGCCGCGCGACGACCAACCCCATGTCGAGGAGGAACAGCGCGAGGATTCCCTGGAAGGGCGTGACGAGGAACCCCTCGACCTTGGCGAGGCCGGACGGACCGGACAGCATGCCGATGACGAAGCTGCCGAACAGCAGGACGATGGCGCCATTGGTCAGGATTTCCCGCGCCAACTGGGCGCCTGGCCGCGGCCCCGACCCGAGCGCCTGCGGGGCGGCCCGGTGCGCGATGAACAGCGCGGACAGAATGGCCGGCGCCTCCATCAGCGCAAGCACGGCGACGATATAGGTCTCGTAAGGCACATTGGCCTGCTGGAGGAAGGCGATGGCGGTAACGAAAGTGACGATGCTGACCGAGCCATAGTGCCCGGCAATCGCCGCCTGGGTCGGCGCATCGAGCGGGGTGGTCAACTTGAGCAGCCCGAACGCCGCAAAGGGCTGGAGGAAGCTCATGGCGACACCGGCGACGAGCACCAGCAGCAAGGTGATGCTCAGGCTGTCCGTGCCGGCGAGCGCCGCACCGCCTTTGAAGCCGATTGCCATCATCAGGTAGAGCGACAGGTAGCGGCTGATGCTCTCGGGCACCGAGAGATCGGACTTGATGGCGCCGGCGAGAACGCCGAGGGCGAAGAACAGGATGGCAGGCGACAGCAGGTTTTGCGCGACGGCGCTCAAGATATCCATGGCAACCTCGTGAAGGGATTGCGCTGACCTAGCCGCTGCCTCATCATAAGAAAAACGCGAAAAAGTAATTCAATGGATCGGAAATTCTGATGAGCATGGACGCCTTGACCCTGCGCTGTTTCATCGAGGTTGCCGATAGCGGCAGCTTTACCCGCACTGCCGAACGGGTCGGGCGCAGCCAATCCGCCGTGAGCCAGCAGATCGCCAAGCTCGAGGAGTTGCTGGGCAAGCGCCTGATCGTGCGCGGCAAGACACTGGGCCTGACGGCGGATGGCCAGATCTTCCTCGGCTATGCGCGGCGCATCCACGAGCTGCAGCGCGAGGCGCTTGACCGGTTCCGCGAGCCAGACCTGACCGGCGAGGTGCGGTTCGGCCTGCCCGAGGATTTCGCCAGCGTGTACCTCTCGGGCGTTCTCGCCGAGTTCTCGCGGCTGCACCCGCGTGTGCTGCTGAGCATCGAATGCGACCTGACGATGAACTTGTTCAACCGCTTCCGCGCTGGCGACTTCGACCTGGTGCTGGTCAAGATGAACCGGCCCGAGGACTTCCCCAACGGTGTCGACGTACTGGACGAGCCGCTGGTCTGGGTGGGCGACGAGAGGCTGGTCGCCGCGACCGGCCCCCTGCCCCTGGTGCTGGCGCCGCAGCCCTGCGTCTACCGCGCGGCGGCGCTGCGGACGCTGGAGGCGGCGGGACTCGGCTGGCGGCAGGCACTGGTCAGCCCCAGCCATGCAGGGACCATTGCCGCGGTGCGCGCCGGCCTCGGCCTGACCGTGATGCCGCGGCCGATGGTGCCCGAGGGGCTGGAGGTGGTGCGCGCCGCCGCACTGCCACCCCTGGGCGACATCCATGTCTCGATGCTGAAGCACCGCACTGCCGACGGCGCCATCAACTCGCTGGAAGACTTTGTGCTCAGCCGCTTCCGGCGCTCGGGCGCGATGCCGATTTCGTGAGCCGGAGTAACAAAGCGAGCCCGCAATGCGTATATTGGGCGTATTCCAAACATGAGGAGCACAAGATGACGACCAATTCCGAGCGTGCGGTTCTCGCCGGCGGGTGCTTCTGGGGCATGCAGGAGCTGATCAGGAACAAGGACGGGGTGATCACCACCCGCGTCGGCTATTCCGGCGGCGACGTGCCCAATGCCACCTATCGCAACCACGGCACCCATGCCGAGGCGGTGGAGATCGTCTTCGATCCCAGCCGCATCAGCTATCGCGACATCCTCGAGTTCTTCTTCCAGATCCATGATCCGACGACCAAGAACCGCCAGGGCAACGACGTGGGCATGAGCTACCGCTCGGCCATCTACTACGAGAACGAGGCGCAGAAGGCGGTGGCGCTCGACACCATCAAGGATGTCGAGGCCTCGGGCCTGTGGCCTGGCAAGGTGGTGACCGAGGTTGCCCCGGTGGGCCCGTTCTGGCAGGCCGAGCCCGAGCACCAGGACTACCTGCAGCGCATTCCGAACGGCTATACCTGCCACTTCGTCCGGCCCGGCTGGAAGCTGCCCAAGCGCCAGGCGGCGTAAAGGGCAGCCCTCGCGACACGCCCACGCGTGCCGCGGGGGAGCCGCTGTTCCCGGCGGTGCGGCCGATCACAGACCGGTCCGTAATCACCGGTGTCACCCCGGGCTTGACCCCGGGTCCATCCCTCAATCTGCGCATGTGGCGCGTTGGATCCCGGGTCAAGCCCGGGATGACACCGAGTCTGGAGGTCAACCGGGCCCACCGAGACCTCCCGGTCACGCTCCCCTCGTTGAACCCTTCCCGGCCCCGTGCGATATCTCGCCAACGTTCTGAACCACCGGGAGACCCAACATGCCAATGGCCGCCAGCGAAATCGAAAAACGCATCCTCGCGGCCATTCCCGATGCCAAGGTGGAAATCCGCGACCTCGCCGGCGATGGCGACCATTACGCCGCGACGGTGACCGCCGAGAGCTTCCGCGGCAAGACGCGGGTGCAGCAGCACCAGATGGTCAATGCCGCGTTCGGCGCAGACATGGGCACGGTGCTGCACTCGCTGGCGCTCCAGACCAAAGCCCCGGACTGACCGGCGCCATGCGGGCGCTGGAGCTGTGGACGCTGGTTCTGGCCATTGCCGCCACCATGGCCGCGGTGGCGCTGCTCGCCTATGCGCTGGTCGAGAGTGACCCCATCCTGATTTCACCGGCCTTCGGGCTCGGCCTTGTGCCCTGGATCGGCTGGGCGCTGGTGCGCAACCGCATGGTCAATGCTGGAAAGAGTGGCTTCGACGCGGCGCTGGCCGCGGACTTCGCCGGCGCCGAGGCGCAATGGTGGAAAGGCTCGGGGCTGGCGCTGGATAGGGCCGGACAGCGGCTGCTGGTGGGCGGGCGCGACGGGGTCACGGTGCTGAAGCTTTCCGAAATCGCCAGCCTGCGCTACGTGCCGCACGAGGCGGGCAGCGTCAGCGCCGCAGGGGCCGGGAGTATGGGCGTCGTCGGGCTGATTCTCGCCGTGTTCGCCATCGGCTCGGCGACGGCCGGGCATGTGGGGAGCGGGCTGTTCATCGTGCCGGCGGGGCGGAAATCGCTGCAGGTCTTCGGCATCGGAAAGAAGGACGCCGAAGACTGGGTTGCCAGGATCACGTCGGCAGCGCCGGGGATCAAGGTGCTCGACTGATCACACCGCCGGGGCCGGATCGGCCGGTGGGTGGTCGGCATGCCACGCCTCGAGATAGCGCGGGTCGTCATAGTCATTGGCGATCGGCGCGTCCTTGGGGATGTAGCTCTCGAACAGCCGCAAGCGCTTGTAGACCGAGATCAGCGAGATGATCGTGGTCCACGAGCTGGCGAAGAACTTGAACGAGTCCTCGACCTGCCCGAAGGCGTTGTTGACCTGCTGGAACAGGCCAAGCGTCAACGCGCCCGTGACGATGGACGGACCCATGGCCACCAGCGGCACGAAGTTGGCGCCCTGCAGGTAGGCGTAGCGGGCGATGTTGAAATAGAGGTAGTGCCGGTAGAGCCGGAAGTAGTTGGTCTGGACGTTCTTGAACAGCTCGCGGATGGTCGGCGGGTCGGACCGGTCGTCGTGATCCTCACCATAGACCAGCTCCTTGCGCAGCGCCGCCTCGACGCGCTGGTTGTGGAACTCGAGCCCCGGCAGCTTGAAGCCCACCGTGGCGAGCAGCACGGTGCCGAAGGCGGATGAGACCAGCGCCACCCAGACCAGACTGCCCTGCACCGCCCCGAAGAACGGCAGCTCGGTGATGTTTTCGGACAGCGTCCACAGCAGCGGCAGAAACACGATCAAGGTCATGATGGAACTGACGAACGAAACCGTGAGACCCTCGACGATATTGGCGAAGCGCTGCGTGTCTTCCTGGACGCGCTGGCTGGCGCCTTCGACCGTGCGAAGATGCGGCCAGTGCGCCATGTAGTAGAACGTCATCGCGCGGCGCCAGCGGAACAGGAAGTGCGCAATGAAGAAGGCGTTGAGCACCAGCACGGTGATGTTGGGGATCAGCACATAGGCGACCGTCGCCATCTCGCCCATGAACTGCTCGATCGTCACGCTGTTGGGCGTGGTCAGCGCACTCTGGATCAGGTTGTAGAACGTGCCGTACCAGTCGTTCAGCCAGGCGCTGACCTGCACGTTGAAATAGACCACCTCGACAATGGTGACCGAGCCGACGACGCTCCACCAGAACCAGCGGCGGTTGCCGCCGATCCAGTACCAGGGGATGCAGAACAGGTAGCCGGCGGCGAGGATGTATTGATAGAGCCAGACCTTGTCGAATGAAAAGAACGGGTCGGGCTGGGCTTCGGTGGGCGCGACGCCAAGAACTGGCCCGAGGCTGAGCACGCTTTGCAGCGCCGGCCCGATGGTGAACCACACCACCATGCAAAACGCCGTCCAGAGGACGGCGGCGGGGAAGAACAGCCTGGGATTTGGGAAAAACGAGCGGAACACGGACGACTCCTGGGCCCGGAATGGCACTGTCATCTAACTGAGACAGTTCCGATCCCGCAAGAAATCCTGTGCGACCTTGCCGAGATGTAATCGGCCTCGCGGCGGCGTGAACCCGGCCTTTGGCGTTCCCTTGCCGCGCCATTCGCGCTATCACGCCACGATGAACGAGATCGCGCCCGCCCATCTGATCGAAGCTGATGCCGAGGACATTTCCGGGGCGCATCCGCTGTTCGCCAATGCACCGCGCTCGGTGGAATTCAACAAGCTTCGGAAACGCCTGATGCGCAACATGCGCGAGGCGCTCGACAAGTTCGGCATGGTGCGCCCGGGCGAGAAATGGCTGGTGGCGATATCGGGCGGCAAGGACAGCTACGGCATGCTGGCGCTGCTCCTCGACCTCAAGTGGCGCGGGCTGCTGCCGTTGGAACTGCTGGCCTGCAACCTCGACCAGGGCCAGCCGAATTTTCCCAAGCACATCCTGCCCGAGTGGCTGAGCGCGAACGGCATTCCCCACCGCATCGAGTACCAGGACACCTATTCGATCGTTACCGACAAGCTGCCGCAGGGGGCGACCTATTGCTCGCTCTGCTCGCGGCTGCGGCGCGGCCACCTCTACCGCATCGCGCGGGAGGAAGGCTGCTCGGCGCTGGTGCTGGGCCACCACCGCGAGGACAGCCTCGAGACGTTCTTCATGAACCTGTTCCATGGCGGCAGGCTGGCAGCGATGCCGCCGCGGCTGCTGAACGACGATGGCGATGTCGAGGTGCTCAGGCCCATGATCTATTGCGGCGAGCCCGACCTCGAAAAGTTTGCCGAGCACATGGCCTTCCCGATCATCCCCTGCGACCTCTGCGGCAGCCAGGACGGGCTGCAGCGCAATGTGATGAAGACCATGCTCAACGACATCGAGCAGAAGATGCCGGGCCGCAAGGACATCATGATCCGCGCGCTGGGCAACGTGAATGCCAGCCATTTGCTGGACCCGAAACTGTTCGATTTTCTGGGGCTGCGGGGCGAGACGGAGAGCGTCACCGCGACGTCATCGCCAACCGATAACGGGTAGCGCTTCCGCGGTCGGATTCGTTCGCGCGGAGGCTGCCGCAGTGGCCTTCTCCCCTTGTGGGAGAAGGTGGGCGAAGCCCGGATGAGGGGTTCGCAAACCTAGTCTGCGCTGCAAGAGTGAAACGACAAGCGCCTGGTGCAACCAAGAGCCCCCTCATCCGCCCTTCGGGCACCTTCTCCCACAAGGGGAGAAGGAATCCCGACTGACGCCTTTAGTGAAAACAGCATAATCAAACGGACACCCCCCATGACCACCCCCGACATCGACTGGCTTGCCAACCTGCTGCGGGAGACCGCCAAGGCGGAGATCCTGCCGCGGTTCCGGCATCTCGATGCCGGGATGGTGAAGCAGAAGTCCGAGGCGATTGACCTCGTCACCGAGGCCGATGAGGAAGCGGAACGGCGGATGAAGGCGGAGATGACCCGCGCCTATCCGGACGTGCTGTTCGTCGGCGAGGAATCGGTGGCGGCGGACCCGAGCCTGCTCGATGCGCTCGACGAGGCGGAACTGGCGGTGGTGGTCGACCCGGTCGACGGCACCGCGAACTTCGCTGCCGGGCTGCCGCTGTTCGCAGTGATGGCCTCGGTGGTGCGGAAGGGCGAGACGATTGCCGGTATCATCTACGACCCGATGGGCGATGACTGGGTGCTGGCCGAAAAGGGCGGCGGCGCCTTCCAGCGGCGTGCCGATGGTACGCAGTGGCCGCTCAAGGTGGCGACGGCGCCGGCGCTGGACCAGATGGTCGGTTCGGTGTCGATCGCGTTCCTGCCCAAGGAACACAAGCCGGAAATCCTCGGCAACCTGGCCAAGATCCGCGTCGCCTCGAACTATCGGGTGGCCGGGCACGACTACCGGACGTTCGCGGGCGGGCACAGCCATTTCGTGATGTTCAACAAGCTGATGCCGTGGGACCATCTCGGCGGTTGCCTGATCAGCGAGGAGGCCGGCGGCTATGTCGCGCGCTTCGACGGCTCGCCTTATCTGCCGCGCCATCGCGAGGGCGGACTGCTGATTGCGACGGACCGGGACAACTGGGACTTGCTTCGGCGCGAGGTGTTCACGGTATAGTGCCTCCGTCATGAAGCGATGGGAGGCGCGGCATGGATCCCCTGCACTATTGGGCGATTGCCGAGAGCGATATCGAGATCCAGAATCCGATCACCGACCGCAAGCTCCGGCTGCTCGATGACTATTGCGACATCCGCGACGGGCTCAGCGTGCTCGATATCGGCTGCGGCAAGGCCTGGCTGCTGCGGCAATGGGCCGATAAGCACGCCATCGAGGGCGTCGGCATCGACATCAACCCGCGCTTCATCGAGGTGGCGCGGCGGCGGCCACCGGCGCGTGGAAGGCTGACCTTCCACAGCCGCTCGCTGGCCGGATTCGAGGTGGCGCCGGAGAGCTATGACATCGTGATCTGCCTTGGCGCCAGCTTTGCTATTGGCGATGCACCGGCGGCGCTCGACTGGATGGTGAAGGCCACCCGGCCCGGCGGCAGCATCGTGTTCGGCGACCTGACGACGCGCCATCATCCGGCTGTGCCGCGCGGCGAGATCCTGCCGCTCGACGCGTTGGCGATGATGGCCGTGGTGGAACGGCACGGCGCCGAAGTGTCGGCGACGATCAGCGCCTCGGAAGCCGATTTCGAGCGCTATGCCAGCCACCACCGGCACGCGACGCTGCGCTGGGCCCGCGCCAACCCCACGCATCCGGCGCATGCCGAGGTGCTCAAGAAGAGCCGGGCCGACTGGCTGTATTTCCAGCAGACGGTCAGGCAGTTGCTCGGCTGGACGATCTTTGTTGGACGCAAGTTCGGGTGACCGGGTTCAGCCCCGGCCCGTCCCCCCGACATATTGCGGGCTGACACCGAACAGGCGACCTTTTTCAGCGATGAGGACGCAGATCAGCACCAGCGCGCCCATCGAGGCGTAGCCGAGAGCATTGGGGACGAGCGTGCCGTCATAATGCTGGCCGATATAGGTGCCGATCAGCGCGCCGCCGACCGTCTGGGTGAATCCGAACACCGAAGCGGCGGTGCCGGCGACCTGGCCAAGAGGCTCCATCGACAGCGAGTTCATGTTCGACGCCGCCCAGCCGAACATCCATTGGATGACGAGGAACAGCCCGAAATACAGCGGGAACGGCACGGGGCCGAGCAACGCAAGCCCCAGCCAGACCAGCGAGAACGACAGATAGATGAGCACCGCCGTGTGGCTGATGCGGCGCATGCCGAAGGTCTTGACGACGCGCGAGTTGACGAACTGCGCCACCGCGATGGCGCTGGCCATGACGGCAAAGGCCACCGGGAAATAGGGCCCGAGGCCGTAGATTTCGACGAAGACCTGCTGGCTGGTGGAGATGAAGCCGAACATGGCGCCGAACAGGAACGTGCCGGCGAGCCCATAGAACAGCGCCTGGCGATTGGTGACGACGATGCGGAAGCCATCGATGACGGAGGCGACGCTCAGCGCCCTGCGGTTCTCCGGCGCCAGACTCTCGGGCAAGCGGAAATAGGCCCAGATGGTGATGAGCGTCGCCAGCGCCGTCATGAACAGGAAGATGTACTGCCACGGCCCGGCGAGCAGGATCACCTGCCCGATGCCGGGCGCTAGGATCGGGATGGCCATGAACACCATGAAGGTCAGCGACATGATCTCGGCCATCTCGCGGCCCGAATAGCGGTCACGCACCACGGCGGTGGCGATGACCCGGGTGCCGGCGGCGCCCAGACCCTGCACGAAGCGCAGCACCAGCAACGCGGTGAAGTTCGGCGCGAAAGTCGCGGCGAAGGCGCAGCCGAGATAGATCACCAGCCCGACCAGCAGCGGACCGCGACGGCCGAAGCGGTCGGTGAGCGGCCCGAAGGCCAGCTGTGCCATGCCGAAGCCGAACATATAGACGCCGACGACGAACTGGCGCTCGTTCTCGTGGCTGATGCCGAGTGCTTCGCCCATGTAGGGCAGCGCCGGCAGCATGATATCGATGGCAAGGGCGTTGAGCGCCATCAGCCCAGCAATCAGGGCAATGAATTCGACACGGGAAAGGCCCCGCGCCGCACTGGCAGTATCGGACATGTAATTGACTCAGAAACGCGCCGAGGGCGGGCGCCAAGGGAGAATTCGACCATGAACCCCTGCCCCCGCCGATGCAAGGCCGGAGGCGGAAAAGTTACTCGGCCGGCATGGTGGCGGGCATGGCCGGCCTGAGCTGGAAGGCGCGATCGGCGACCTCCCGGATGGGGAGGTGGATGGCGGCGGACGCCACCCCGAGCAGGATGCCCAGATACCAGACCAGCGCATAGGACCCGGTCTGGTCATAGACGAAGCCGCCCAGCCACACGCCGACGAACGAGCCGAGCTGGTGGCTGAAGAAGGCCAGACCATAGAGCATGCCCATATAGCGGGCGCCGAAGAACATGGCGACGAGCCCGGCAGTGAGCGGCACGGTGGAGAGCCACAGCAGGCCCATCGCCGCACCGAAGATGTAAGCGCTGATTTCGGTGACCGGGAACAGCACGAACAAGCCGATGGCAACGGCGCGGCTGAGATAGATGGTGGCGAGCATGTACTGCTTGGGCAGCCGTCCGCCGAGATAGCCCGCGAGCAGCGAGCCGACGATGTTGAACAGTCCGATCACCGCGATGGCCCAGCTGCCCACCTCGGGCGCGAGGCCGCATTGCACGAGGTAGGCGGGCATGTGGACGCTGACGAAGGCAAGGTGGAAGCCACACACGAAAAAACCGATGACCAGCAGCCGGTAGGAGCCATAGCCCCAGGCGCGGCTCACGGCCTCCATGAACTTGAGATCCGCCTGCCCCGCAGCGCGCTCGGTTCTGCCGCGCAACGCATAGGCGAGCGGGATGATGAGGGCGAGAAGTGCCGCCGCATAGAGCAGCGTCGTCTGCCAGCCAAAGCCGGTGATGAACGCCTGCCCGATCGGGGCGAAGGCGAACTGGCCGAAGGAGGACGCGGCGGTTGCAACGCCGAACACCAGGCTGCGCTTTTCGGACGGGACGCTGCGCCCGAAGGCGATCATCACGATGGAGAACGACGAGGTGGCGATGCCGACGCCGACGACGATGCCGGCCGTGAGGTTGAGCAGCGTGCCCGATGGCGACACCACCATCAGCGCCATGCCCAGCGCATAAACGACCAGACCACCCACGATCACCCTGCCGGTGCCGTAGCGATCGGCGAGACCACCGGCAAAGGGCTGAGCTACACCCCAGGCGAGGTTCTGGATGGCCATGGCGATGCCCCAGGCCTCACGCGTCAGGCCGAGATCGCCGGTTATCGGCAGGGTGAAGAGGCCGAAGCTGGTTCGGATGCCGTTGGTCACCGCCGCAATCACGCAACCGCAAACAATCAGGGCAAGGAGCGGCACGGCGAGCGAGCTGCGCGAAATCGCAACGGAAGACATGGCAATGACTCAATTATGGACGCGTGTAGATACACGCCGCAAGCCCATCACCCAAACGCATATTGGTGATGCCATCCATCACCCAGGGTGATCGCGGGACCCGATGCCGCAGTTGCGTGGATGACCCGGGGGACTATCTAGGAGCCGAACCGGAGTCGGCCCCATGATCCGCCATATCGTCTTTTTCACCGCCAAACCCGGCCAACTGGACGCTGTCGTCACCGGGCTCGAGCGGCTGGGGCAAATCCCCAGCGCCAGCCATTTCGAGGTGCGGCACAACACGCGGGTGGACCAGATCGGTAATGAGGTGGACGTGGTGGTCTATGCCGAGTTCGCCGATGCCGCAGCGCTCGCCGCATACAAGGCGCACCCGATTTACGCGGAAACCACGCTGAAGGTGCGCCCGATGCGGGAGTTGCGGCTGGCGGCGGATATCGAGGCTTAGGCGGACTGTTCTACCGCGATACCCTTGTCGGCGAGGTGGCTCTGCAGTTCGCCGGCCTGGAACATCTCGGTGACGATATCGGCGCCGCCGATGAACTCGCCCTTGATGTAGAGCTGCGGAATCGTCGGCCAGTTGGCATAGGCCTTTATGCCCTCGCGCAGTTCCTGGTTCTCGAGCACATTGGCGCTGTCGTAGTCGACGCCGAGATAGTTGAGGATCTGCACGACGCGGCCGGAGAAGCCGCACATCGGGAAATCCGGCGTGCCCTTCATGAACAGGAACACGTCGTTGTTCTTCACCTTGTCGTCGATGAACGCGTTGATGTCGCTCATATCATGCCTTTCCGGGCGCTCGGGCGCCGCCGTCGATCTGATGCCTAGATAGTCCTCGACGCCGGTGCTGTCGAGGGGAGCATCGTCACACAACGATGATGAGGCGACGGCCCGACGCCGGTGTCAGTCGGTGATCAGCGGATTGACCGAGGTCGGACAGCTGTCGATGAACACCGAGACGCTGCTGGCGTCGGGCGGGATCGTGCCGGAAACGACGACGATGTCGTACAGCAGGTTGCCGGCTTCGATTCGCGGATTGCGCAACTCGGCGACCGCATCGACCACGCCGGCGGCGGTGACCGACGAGATGCCGGCATTGGGCGGATCGGCCGCGAAGCCTTCGATCTCGGTGCCCCACATCTTGAGGTAGGTGTCCTGGTCGATGTGCCGAACCAGCCGGTCCGGACGCTCGGTAAAGGCGATGGTTTCCGGCTCGGCATCGACCAGCGTCAGGACATGGCCATCGAAGCGCGCGCTCGACGCCTCCTGAATCAGCAGCCACTGCGGCTCGCTTGCCTGAACGGCGGCGACAGACATGAGCAACAGCGCAACCGCGCCAGCGGACTTCAACACCATCAATCCCTCCTGGATGAACTCACGGGAGAGTGCCAGCGGACGCTGAAGTCCTGCTGAAGCGCATTGCGGCAATTCATCCTGCGCCGGTAACCAATTGTTCGGACGACGAGAAATGCCCGCTACCAAGCGAGGCTGCGCGCCTCGGCCTGGCGTTCCTCGAAGCGGGTGCGGGCCGCGACCACACGGTCGTGGTTGGCATGGGCCCATTGCCCGATGGCGCTGATCGGGTGCTTCAGCTCCTGCCCCATCTCGGTCAGTTCATAGTCCACCCGCGGCGGAATGCTGGGCGTCACGGTGCGGGTCACGAAGCCATCGCGCTCGAGATCGCGGAGGGTCGAGGTCAGCATCTTCTGCGACACGCCTGCAATGTCGCGCTTGAGCTCGGAAAAGCGCCGCGGGCCATGGCTGAGTGCGGCGATGACGAGAATGCTCCACTTGCTGGAAATCTGCGCCAAAACTTCGGAAACCGGGACGATGGCCTCGGCGCATGCGGCGAAGCTTCCGGGCTCTTCGGCGTAAAGGAAGGTTTCCATGAGGTGACTCCAGTGAGAAAAAGGTGCCGTCTTGAGAGGCGGATAGGCAGGCACCAACATAGTGCAAGTTACCATCAGTGACTAGGTTTCTGATGGTGGCTATGCTTAACGAACCCAGCGAGCCTTCTCATGACCAAGCACAAGATCGGCCTCATCCTCTCCACCACCCGCGAGGGCCGTTTCGCCGACCGGCCGACCCAGTGGGTGCTGGACATCGCCAAGGCCCGCGGCGACGCGGACTACGAGATCGTCGACCTGCGCGACTATCCCATCCCGTATTTCGACGCGCCGGCTTCGCCGCGTTTCGTGCCGCTGCAGGACCCGGTGGCACTCCGCTTTGCCGCCAAGATGGCGGAGCTCGACGGCTATATCTTCATCACCGCCGAGTATAACCGCGCCATTCCCGCGGTGCTGAAGAACGCGCTGGACCACATCTATTCGGAGCCGGCGCGCAAGCCCGCCGCGTTCGTGGGCTACGGCGCCGTGGGCGGCTCGCGCGCCGTGGAGCAGCTGCGCTTGATCGCGGTGGAGCTGTCGATGGTACCTATGAAGGCCGGCGTTCACATCAACATGGAGCCGCTGCTCGGCATGATCCGCGAAGGCAAGGATTTTCCCGACTATCCCTATCTCGACCCGACCGTGACCGCGATGCTCGATGAACTGGCCTGGTACACGAAAGTGCTGAAAGCGGGGCGGGAGTCACAGGCCCTGGAACGGGCGGCCTGATTACTTCGCGGCGCTCTTGGCCAGCATGACGCGCATGCCGTCGAGATCGTCGTTGAGCAGGATCTGGCAGCTGAGCCGGCTGTTCGGCTTCTTGTCGAGCGTCGAATACAGCAGATCCTCTTCGTCGTCGCTCGGCGGCGGGATCTGGCTGAACCACGGCTCCTCGACATAGACATGGCAGGTGGCGCAGGAACAGGCGCCACCGCACTCGGCCTTGATGTTGAGGCCCCAGTCGCGGATCACTTCCATGGTGCGCCAGCCCTCGAGCCCTTCGAGCTCGTGTTCGACGCCGTCGTGGTCGGTGACGATGATTTTCATGCCTGAGGCTCATCCGGCTTGCTGGTGGCGGCCCTAATACCATGCGCCACCAGCGATGAAACCCTAAACTTGCGCCCCCATCCCCGCCCGCCTCGGATGCGCGCGCTAGCACGGCCCGAGGGTCCTGAGCCCGGCGGCAATGCGGGGATCGGAGGCGAGGTCGAGGCCGTCGGTGACGGTGATCCAGCCACTGCTGGTGGCCGTCATCAGATAGGTCGAGGCCAGATAGCGCGACGGCGGTTTGCCACTGGTCAGGCAGAACTCGCGGGCGGCAATGCCGAAGCCGAGACTGCCGGGAACGCGATTGCGCTTGGCCTCAAGAAGCGCCGCCTGCACTGCGGCAAATCGTGGGACATCGGCGCTGGCAATGCGGAAGGCGGTAAGGCGCTGGCCAGGCTTCTGGCGACCAACAAGCCCCTCAAGGTCCGCGGGCGCGGCGGTGTCGACAAGGAGGAACTGCTCGTTGCGGTCGGGACCGCCTTCGCGCTTCAGCGCCAGTTCCAGCGCCACGCCACCCGGACGCGGCTGCAGCCCGTCGGGAAGCTGCAACGCGACGCGGAGCTGCTCGGGGTCCGTGGTGGCGAGATCGACCTGCAGCAACGGCACGACCGAGCTCACCGGCACGCTGGCACAGGCCGCAAGCGAGAGCAGCAGGGCGAGGCCAAGCGGCCGCACGAAAGTACGCATGGAAGACACCTTTCTGGTTTACGACTATGAATTATCGTAGTACAATATTTTCATCATCTGCAACAGGAATTGTCCGATGTCAGAATCCGATGTCGTCACATGCCGCTTGTCCCGCTGGGCTCTAGTCGGTCAGATCGTTTCGTGGACTGGCTTCGCCGTGACGGCCGGCTCCGTCATCGCGGCACTGGTCCTGCCCTCGGTGCGGGAAAGCTGGATGAATCAGTTCGGGGTGTCGCTGGGCGACAACGCCGTGCTGGGCGTGATCATCGCCGGCTTTCCGGCAGCGCTCTTCGCCTATTGCCTGTTCGAGGCCGCGCGGCTGTTCAGGGCACTGGGCCGGGATGCGCCATTCTCGCTAGGGGCAGTCAAGGCGCTCGTGGCGCTCGGCTGGGCGGCGGTGGCGACAGCCGTGGCCGGGGTGCTCAGCCGCACCGCGCTGTACTATGTCGCGAGCCTTGGCTCGGCGGACGGCAAACGCGCGCTGGTCTTGTCGCTGAGCAGCGTCGATATCGGCACGCTGCTGGTGGGTGTGCTGGCGCTGGTGTTCGCGCTGGTGGTCGCCGAGACGCGACGGCTCGAGGACGACGCGCGGAGCATCGTCTGAACATGGCGATCGTGGTCAATCTCGACGTGATGCTGGCCAAGCGCAAGATCCGCTCCAAGGAGCTGGCCGAGCGGATCGGCATCACCGAGGCCAATGTCTCGCTGCTGAAATCGGGCAAGGTGCGCGGTATCCGCTTCGGCACCTTGTCGCGCATCTGTGCGGTGCTGGAGTGCCAGCCCGGCGACATTCTCGAGTACGTGCCGGGCGAGGAGGACGGGGGGGAGGACGAGTAGCCCTCCTGCCCCCAATGCAGACTCACGCGACTCCGAGCTTCTTCTGCAGCTTGGTGGAGCTGGTGGTGTACTGGAACACCACGCGCTCGCCTGGCGAGACGATGGACTTGGCCGCCTGCGCCATCAGCGCGGCTTCGTGGAAGCCCGAGAGGATGAGCTTGAGCTTGCCCGGGTAGTGGTTGATGTCGCCGATGGCGAAGACGCCGGGCACCGAGCTCTGGAATTTTTCGGTGTCGACACTGATCAGGTTGTCGTTGAGCTCGAGCCCCCAGTCGGCGACCGGGCCGAGCTTCATGGTGAGCCCGAAGAACGGCAGGAGGCGGGTGGCCGGCACGACGGTCTCGCCGGCTTCCATGGCGAGATGGATATGCTCGATCTGGCCATCCTTGCCCTCGAGCTTGCTGATCTGGCCGAGGAGGAAGTTGATCTTACCTTCGGCCACCAGCTCCTTCATCTTGTTGACCGAGGCGGGGGCCGCCTTGAAGGCGTCGCGACGGTGGACGAGGGTCAGCGACTTCACGATCGGCTGGAGGTTCAGCGTCCAGTCGAGCGCGGAGTCGCCGCCGCCGACGATCATCACGTCCTGGTCGCGGAAGTCCTCCATCTTGCGCACGGCGTAGAAGACGGACTTGTTCTCATAGGCCTCGATGCCTTCGACGGGCGGGCGCTTGGGCTGGAACGAGCCGCCGCCGGCCGCGATGACAACGACCTTGCAGAGGAAGGTTTCGTCCGCATCGGTGGTCAGGCGGAAGCTGCCATCGGGCAGCTTTTCAAGCGTGTTGACCATGCGGCTGTAATGGAACTCGGGCCCGAAGGGCGCGACCTGCTGCATGAGGTTATCGGTGAGCCCCTGCCCCGTGATCATCGGGAAACCGGGAATGTCGTAGATCGGCTTTTCCGGATAGAGCTCGGCGCACTGGCCGCCCGGCCGGTCGAGAATGTCGACGAGATGGCATTTGATATCGAGCAGGCCCAGCTCGAACACGGCGAACAGGCCCACGGGGCCGGCGCCGATGATGACCACGTCGGTGACGATTTCGTTCGACATTTGCTTCTCACTTTGAAGGGCCGGAGCACCTGGCTCCACCACCCCTAACCCCTCCCGACTGGCGGAGGGAGACGCAGGAACCGCAGGCTCGGCGCCGGCGGCAGTTGACTGGATGCGGGCCACACCGCCTCCCTCCCCTTGTGGGGAGGGACCGAGGGTGGGGGTGGCCCTGGCGACGGGACTAGACTGTCTCCACCGCCCGACGCAGGAAGGGCCGGGTGCCGACCGGCACTTCGGTCTTGCCAACGGGCTGGTAGAACAGATCGACGGTGGCGAGCTTGCCTTCGCTGAGCGCCTTCCGTGTGGGCGCGTGCTTGACCACGAAGGCGGTGATGCCGCAGCGGCGCATCAGCTGGATCTGGTCGTGGAGCACGTCGCCGACAGCGCGGATTTCGCCCATGTAGTTGTAGCGCTCAGCCAGGAGGCGTGCCGTCGAGTAGCCGCGGCCGTCGGTGTAAGCCGGAAAGTTGACGGCAACCGATGCGAAGCGACCAAGATCGGCGTGTGCGTCGGCGATATTGTCGCCCGGCGACACCAGCAGCCCGAGCGGATGCGGATTGGCCAGCACCGCCTCGCGATTGGCGAGGAACACCGGCAGCGGAATGTGGGTGTAGCGCACGGTGGCGACATCGTCCCCTTCCGCCCACGCACGGAACGGATCGGCGACGAACTTGCCGTCCTTGAACAGGCTCAGGTCTTCGGCGGCCATTGGCTTGGCAATCGCTCCGTTGAAGTCGAAATGGATGCCGCATTCCTTCTTGTTGAGCCCGCGCCAGCGGCCGGCGCGCGGGTCTTCGCCCTCGGCCACGACGCTGGTGCACGGGGCGCAACCGATGGATTTGTAGCCCATAGAATAGAGCGGGTGCTCGGGCAATCCATACTTGAGTTTGTAGCTCGTGATGTCGGCATCGGAGAAATAGGCCAGCGGGTTGACCTTGATGCGGTCGTCGCTGGTCAGCTCGAAATGCGGCAGCACGCCGCGCTCGGCGGTCTGGTAGCGCTTGCGGCCGGTGACCCAGCCGCCGAAACCCTTCACGGCGTCGTCGAGCGGTTCGGTCTTCCGGATATGGCAGCAGGAGTCCGGGTCGGTCTCCCACAGGTCGCCATTGGGATCGAACCGCGCGAGATCCTTGGGATCCGGGACGAGCGCGATGACATTGGTAAGCTTCAGGTGACGCTTCAGCGTTTCGACATAATCGAGTGTTTCAGCAAAATGTTTGCCGGTTTCGAGGAAATAGACCGGCAGCGTCGGGTCGACCTGGGCCACCATGTGCAACAGCACCGAGGAGTCCGCCCCGAAGGACGAAACGATGGCGAGATCGCCGGGCAGCAGCTCCTCGACGGCCTGGCGCAGCACGGCGACGCCATCCATTTCGTCGAACATGCCGTTGAGCGCCATGATGCCCAACGAGCGCAGCTTGTCGGGCTTGGGCGCCCCTGCGATGGCGAAGCTAGTTTGCGCCATACAACGCCTCCTTGAAGGGTGCGTCGCCGAGGCGGCGGTAGGCGTCGATGAAGGTTTCGGCCGGGCTGGTGCGGCGGGCGATATAGGTGTCGACCAGCTTCTCGATGGCGTCCGGCACGTCCTCGGCGACGAAGCCGTGGCCGAGGATGTTGCCGATGGCGGCCTGCTCGGTGGCATCTCCGCCGACGGTGATCTGGTAGAGCTCGGTGCCTTTCTTTTCGACGCCGAGAATGCCGATATGCGCCACGTGGTGGTGGCCGCAGGCATTGATGCAGCCGGAAATCTTGATCTTCAGGTCGCCGATTTCCTGCTGGCGTTCAGGCGAGCCGAAGCGCCGCGCGATGTCCTGTGCCAAGGGGATCGAGCGGGCGTTGGCCAGCGCGCAGAAATCGAGGCCCGGGCAGCAGATCATGTCGGTGATCTGACCGGCATTGCCTTCGGCGAGCCCGGCGGCCACCAGCTCGCGGTAGAGCGACGACAGATCGGTGAGCTTGACGTGCGGCAGCACCAGGTTCTGCTCGTGGCTGACGCGCAACTCGTCGAACGAGTAACGCTCGGCGAGGTCCGCGACGATGTCCATCTGCTTGTCGGTGGCATCGCCCGGCGCGCCGCCGATTGGCTTGAGCGAAATCGTCACCGAGGCGTAGCCGGGCTGGCGGTGGGCATTGAGATTGCGCTCGAGCCACCGGCCGTAGTGCGGATCGAGGATCTTCTCCTTGGCCACGTCGATGGTGGTGACGTTCACCCGCTCGTAGTCCGGTGGCGCGAAATAGGCGGTGATGCGGTCGAGCTCGGCCTGCGGCAGGGTCAGCACCCCGCCCTTCACTTCGGCGAACTCGGCCTCGACCTGCTCGCGGATCGAGTCGATGCCGGTCTCGTGGACGAGAATCTTGATGCGCGCCTTGTACTTGTTGTCGCGCCGGCCATAGCGGTTGTAGACGCGCAGGATGCTCTCGAGATAGGCGAGCAGGTGCTCGTGCGGCACGAAAGGCGAAATCTGCTTGCCGATCATCGGCGTGCGGCCGAGACCGCCGCCAACCCAGACTTCCCAGCCGATCTCGCCCACGGCATTGGTGGTGGCCTGCAGCCCGATATCGTGGAAACGGATCGCGGCCCGGTCGTGAGGCGCGCCGCTCATGGCGATCTTGAACTTGCGCGGCAGGTAGGTGAACTCCGGGTGGAGCGAGGACCACTGCCGAAGGATTTCCGCCACCGGGCGCGGATCGATGATCTCGTCGGCGGCGGCACCCGCGAACTGGTCGGTCGTGATGTTGCGGATGCAATTGCCCGAGGTCTGGATGGCGTGCATCTCGACCGAAGCCAGATCCTCGAGGATCTTCGGGATGTCACGCAGCTTGGGCCAGTTGAACTGGATGTTCTGGCGCGTGGTGAAGTGGCCATAGCCGCGATCGTAGGTGCGCGCGATATGGGCCAGCATCCGCATCTGGCGGCCGCTCATCGTGCCATAGGGCACCGCGATGCGTAGCATGTAGGCGTGCAGTTGCAGGTAGAGCCCGTTCATCAGCCGCAGCGGCCGGAACTGGTCCTCGTTGAGCTCGCCGGTCAGCCGGCGGGCCACCTGGTCGGAAAACTGCGCCGTGCGTTCCTTGACGAACGCGGCGTCGAACTCGTCATATCGATACATGGCCGTCCTCGTCGAGATGCTGGCGGTCGAAGCGCGGGGCGGTCGGGCCCTCGGCGCGGATGCGTTCACGGATGCGGTCGGGGACGATCACGCCGTCCACGAGCTTGACCGTCTCGATTTCGAGCGAGACGATCCTCAGGGTCTGCTTGGTGGCGGCGAGCGCCGCATCGCGCGCCTCGCTCTCGTCTTTGGAGAACAGGCGCGCCGCCTGCAGTTCTTCCACCCAGTTGCCGTCGCGGTCGAGATAGACCGTCGCGCCGCTGAGCAACTCGTTGCCCGTCAGGATTTCCATCATGCCACCTTGAATTGCTCGGACACGAGGGCCGCGGCCCCGTGCCAGTCGCCATGGGCGATTGCTTCGCCCACGAAAATGATTGCCGGACCGTCGTCGGTCATCGGCTCGATCCCGGCCAGCGTGCCCAGCGTGCCGCGATAGAACACCCGGTCGCGGCGCCCTGCCCGGACGACAATGCCGACGGGCAGCGCCGGACTGGCGCCGTGCGCGATGAGGCCAGCCGCGGTCGGGCCGGCGATCGACTTGCCCATATAGAGCGCGAGGCTCAGGCCATTGGAGGCCAGTGCCGCCCAGTGCTTGAGTTCCTGCGATTCCGCGCCATGCGCGGTGGCGATGACGAAACCGGTCGACACCTGGCGCAGCGTCACCGGTGTCGCGGTGTCGGCAGCCGCAGCGAGCGCTGCTGTGACGCCGGGAACGATGTGATAGGCAATGCCGGCGGCTTTCAGCGCGGCGATCTCCTCACCGGCCCGGCCGAAGACCATCGGATCGCCGCCCTTGAGCCGCGCCACACGCTTGCCCTCGAGCCCGAGCCGCACGATCAGCTTGTTGATCTCGGACTGCGTGAATGAGTGCTGACCCTTCTGCTTGCCGACCGAAATGCGCTCGGCATCGCGCCGGCCCATCTCGATGGCCGCAGCTGGAACCAGGTGGTCGTGAACGATCACGTCGGCCTGCTGCAACAGGCGCTGGGCCCGCAGGGTCAGGAGGTCTTCGGCGCCGGGACCGGCCCCGATCAGCCAGACGACGCCAGCGCCTTCCCCGAGGGCAGCATGCTGCGTGAGCAGCGTTTCGGCCGCACCCGCGCCGTCGCCGCGCACCACTGCCGCTTCGATCTCCGAAGAGGTGACCAGGTCCTCGTAGTAGCGTCGCGCCCGCGCCCCCGGGAGCAGCGCCGCCACCTGGTCGCGCATCGCACCGGCAAGACGCGCCAGCGCTCCGAGATTGGGCGTGAGGGCGGCCTCAATACGGGCTCGGACCAGCCGAGCCAGCACCGGCGCCTGCCCTTCGGACGCGACGGCGATGCTGATCGGCGCGCGGTCGATGATCGCCGGGGTATAGAAGTCGCAAAGATGCGGCACGTCGACCACGTTGAGCGGCACGCCGGCGGCACGCGCCGCGGCAATCGCCACCTCGGCGTCCGGGCCGTCATCGGCCACGAAAACCAGCGCGGCATTGTCGAGATCGGCGGCGGCGAAGGGACGCGCCACGGTCTCGACACCCAAGCCATTGAAATCGGCGGAGATTTCGGGAGAAATAATCACGACCTGAGCGGTCGTCTTAGAGGCCAGCCGGGCCTTGTTGAGGGCTTCTTCTCCACCGCCGACGATGACGATGCGCTTGCCCTCGACTTTGTAGCTCACAGGGAATGTGTTCAGTTCACCCATGTCTGGCCCTTCACAGGATGGGATACATACGCGCCATGACCAACGGGAACAAGCTATTGATATTCAATAGCTTTAATGTTTCCCCTAGCGGGTATGGATTAGAATTGCATTGAGGCGGTACGACCCGCCTCGCGAAAAGAATCCATGCACTGACCCGATGATGAAATGGTGACGCTGTCCAGCGCTCAGATCGCGCTCCGGACGTCGGTCTGGCCGAAATCATTGCCGATGAAGAGCAGCGGGCAGTCGAAGTGCTTGGCGGCTGCATACGAGAAACAGTCGCCGTAGTTGAGGTGGGCCGGATGCTGGCCTTTGCCAAAGCGTCGGTATGCGCTGACGGCGAGATCGACCATCGACTCATGCACAGTGACAATGGTGATCGGCAGGGATGCGATCAGGGCCTCAAGCGGGCTCGCAAAATCCTTCATCATCGCAACAACGCGAGCCTCGACGGCCGTGCCAGCGGAGAGAACGATAGAGTCGGCTGAGCTAAGCGCCGCCGCGCACGCGTCGGCCATGGGCTCCTTGAGCACTACAGCCAGCAGCGCCGACGTATCGGCTACGATCACTTGGGCAGCCCAAACTCGTCATACATATAGGAATGGTCGGACGTCGGCATTTCCCGCCCAGCGAACTGCCGCTGGACGGCGTCCTGGATGTCCTGAATTGCCCGGGCGCGTCGCGCCACTTCTTCCGGCGTTGGCGGCGCTTTCGCCGGGCCCAGCGGAGTCAATTGGGCAACGGAATGCCCATCCTTGGTCAGCACGATGGATTCGCCGTGCTGGGCACGCGCGACCAGTTCATCGAGGCGACCCTCTGCATCGGCGATGGGCAAATCCATGTCACACTTCAGACGCTAAATTAGCGGAAGTGGCACTGTCGATCAATCACCCCTGCCGGCTGGGGACGTGCAACACGAGGCCGTCGAGTTCGTCCCGGACCTTGATCTGGCAGCTGAGGCGGGAGGTCGGCTTCACCTCGAAGGCGAAGTCGAGCATGTCCTCTTCCATCATCGACGGGGGCCCGACCACTTCGGTCCAGGCGTCATCCACATAGACGTGGCAGGTGGCACAGGTGCAGGCGCCGCCACACTCGGCAACGATGCCCGGCACGCCGTTGAGGATCGCCGTTTCCATGACGGTGGAACCGACCTCGCCTTGCGCCTCGTGGCGGGTACCGTTCTGTTCGATATAGGTGATGTGGGCCATGTGCACGCGCTGGATGGGTTCAAGCGCATATAGCGAGCCCTGCCCCGTGCCACAAGCGACACGACGTCACTGATCGCGCGCTGGGCCGGATTGTCAGGCGAGGTGGTCGACCACCAGGGTGGAGATGAACGCGTCGCATTCGGCCACCGCGATAGCGATGTCCTCGATGTGCTCGGGATTGACCGGGGTGCCGCCGCGCAGCGCGTCCTCGGCTCGCTTGGCGAGATCGCGCACGGTCCAGGCCCCGATCCCTGAGGCGGCGCTCTTCAAGGTGTGCAGGTGTTCCACCAACTGCTCGGTGGTGGTGCTGTCCTCGATCCGCTTGAGGTAGACTTGTGCCATGGTGGCATAGAGCCTCAGCACCTCGTCGGTCAGCCCCGGATCCCCCAGCGCCTGGCGGTTGAGGTGATCGAGGTCGATCGGAGTGTGCTTGTGCTCCGTGGCAAGAGCATCCCGGGCAAAGGCTTCCTGCCCGGCCACACGGGCGGATTTCTCGGACATATCTGCGACCCTGTTCGTCGACGCCCGCTTCGGAGCGTTGAGGCAGAGCCTACGCCGGCCGCGTGAATGGCCGGCTAAATCGATGGGGACAACACGGTCTATGCCCTTAACTCGCCGTACATCTGCCGTGATGTTAACCTTCTGTTAAGATAGCACTCGGTTTACCTCAAATTGAATGTATATTTGAGGTCCGCCTAGCGTGCGGCGGCGTGGGTCAAGGGTCGGACTGCGGGGCATTTGAAACGCATTTTACCCGATTTGGATGACATCCCGGAACTCGGGGGGTGGTCCAATGACAACTCACACGGCCCGGCAAGTGCCAGTGGGGGATGGCGGTCAGCGGCGTGAGCCGGCTTGACCTCGGACCCCCGAAACGAGGAGAGGATGGAGCAGCCCCCGCGGCACTCCGTCCGCGCCGATGCGAGAGTTGTAAAGAGTATGGCCAAGAAGTCGACTTCGACCCCCCAGAACGACCCCGCAACTCTGGCATTCTCGGCGGTCGAGGACGCACTCAAGGACTCGGTGTTCGCCGGTCTCGACCAGCCCGCCGAACCGTCGGCAGAGGCACCGGCCGCGCGGCCAGCGCCGCAGCGCGAGAGCACCGGGCGCAACGAGCGCCAGCGCACCGCGGAAAAGTTCGCCGCCCAGACCAGTTCCGTCGCCAACGACGACCGCTTCAGCTCTTCGCGCATTCTGTATGGCTTGCAGACCAAGCCCTCCGGCTCGCCGCTGCTGATCGCTGGCCTTGTCGCGGCCGGCTGGGTTGCCGTGATCGCGCTGATCGCCCTGCTCCGCCACGGTGGCGACCTCGGCCGCGCCGAGTTCTGGGGCTCCAATGATTTCGTCGGTCTGCTGGCGCTCCTGATCCTGCCGGTGATCGGCATCTTTGCCATCGCCGCCCTGATCCGCCGCGCCCAGGACCTGCGCAGTGCGGCCGCCGCGGTGACGCAGGCGGCCATCCGGCTGGCCGAACCCGAAACCACCGCCGCCGAGAAGGTCGCTTCGGTCGGCCAGGCGGTGCGCCGTGAAGTGAATGCCCTCGGGGACGGGCTGGAGCGCGCCCTGTCGCGCGCCGGCGAGCTCGAAGTGATGATCCACAACGAGGTCACCGCGCTCGAACGCACCTATTCCGACAATGAATCGCGCATGCGCGCGCTGATCCAGGAACTGGCCAGCCAGCGCGAAGCGGTGATCACCAATACCGAGCGCGTTCGCGAGGCGATCACCGAGAGCCATACCGGTCTGGTGTTCGACCTCGACATGATCAGCCAGCGCATCGCCGGCACCATCGTCGAATCGGGCGGCAACCTGACCAAGGCGCTCGAAACCGCCGGCAATTCGCTGAATGGCGCCTTTGGCGAGCGCACCGAGAGCTTCGTGTCGCTGATCGACCAGCGCACCTCGAACCTGCTGGTCGCCCTCGATGACAGCGCCAGCCGCCTCAACATCACGCTCGAGGACCGCGCCGGCACGATTTCCAATGCCTTCGAGAATCGCACCGTCGAGTTGAGCTCGGTGATCGATACCCGGCTGCAGTCGCTGACCGAAGCGCTGGATTCGCGCACCGTCACCCTGTCGGACGCCATCGACAACCGCACGTCCTCGTTGGCAAAGCTGCTGAGCCAGGGCGGCATCACGCTGCTCGACCAGTTGCGCGACCGTGGTCACGAAGTGTCAAGCGCGCTCGACATGATCGGCACCCGTATCGCGTCCGACATCACCAGCCGCTCGCGCGAAGCCGAGCAGCTGCTGGGCGGCCTCAGCCGCCAGCTCGACGAGCAGGTGCAGGTGCAGGTCAACTCGATGGAATCGCGGCTGCAGTCTGCGATGATCGAGCTCAGCGGCGCGCTGGACGACACCACCGAGCGCGCTCGCGTCACCCTGATGGGTGCCGGCTCGCAGAACCTCAGCCAGTTCGACGCCCGGCTCGACGAGATCACGGGCGCCATCGATGGGCGCCTGCAGACGCTGGACACCGTCATCGGTGACAAGGGCGACCGGCTGATCGAAGCGCTGGACAAGCACAATTCCGGCTTCTCCGCCCGCGCCAACGTCCTGGAAATGGCTCTCGACGAGAAGGCCGAGCACTTCAACGAGATCGTCAACCAGCGCACCCGCGAGATGACCGAGACGCTCGGCCAGCGCACCAAGCAGATCACCGAAACCATCGCCAACCGCAGCCGCGAGATCTCGGATGCGCTTGAAGGTCACACCCAGGTGATTTCGGAAGCGATCGATGGCCGCACCCAGCTGCTCAATGAGACGCTGCAGAACCGCAATGTCGACTTCTCCGAGACGCTGCTTGGCCGCGCCCGCGAAATCGACGAGGCGCTGTCGGGCCGTACCCGCGAGCTCGAGCTGGCGCTGACCACCCGCACCAATGAGCTGGAGCAGGCGATTTCGGGCCGGACCACCGACCTGGGTGCCATGCTGCTCAACCGCACCGGTGAGTTCGAGCAGACCCTCGGCACCCGCAGCGGCGAGCTCAACCAGGCGCTGGCCGATCGCACCAACCAGCTCGACCAGACCATTGCCGGCCGCGTCCGGGAGATGGACCACGCGCTGTCGACCCATGTGAAGGCATTCGACTCGACGATTTCCAGCCACGCCCAGGCGCTGGACGGCACCATTCTCGGCCACGCCCAGACGCTGGACGCCACGCTTGGCAGCCGCGCGCAGCAGGTCGACGACGTGCTGACCAACCGGGCCCGCGAGATCGACCTGGCCTTCAACGGCCGCGTCGAGGCGCTGGACACCACGCTTGGCGAACGTGGCAAGCAGCTGACCGATACGCTGGATGAGCGGACCCGCTCGCTGGCGCAGGCCGTGTCGACCCGGTCGAGCGAGCTCAGTGAAGCGCTCAACAACCGCACACAGCAGCTGGCCGAAACGCTCAGCACGCAGACGGTCAACCTCGCATCCGCCATCGAAGCACGGACCGGCGAGCTGGCCCGCACCATCGAGGCGCAGAGCGAAGGCGCCCGCAACCGGCTCGACGAGTCGCTGCGCAATGTTACCGAGACCATGACCGAGCGCAGCCAGAGCGTGACGACGCTGATCGCCGCCAAGGTTGCCGAAGTCGGCGAGAACCTCGGCCGCGGGGTCGACAACGCCATCCTCAGGATTGCCGATGCCGAGTCGGGGGTCACCGCCCGGATCGATGGCGCGGCTTCGACCGTGGGCGAGAATGCCCGCAAGGCAGCCGACATCATCGAGACCGGCGTCAACTCGGCCCGCAAGGCCATCACCGACCTGGTCGACGAGCGCCTGGGCACCCTGCCCGACGCGATCACCGCCCGCGCCGACATCACCGCCGAGCGGCTCTCGTCGCTGAATTCGGCGATCAACACCGCGCTGGTGCAGTCGATGACCGACCTCGAGGCCGGCGCCGACCGCATCGAGGAGACCATCTCCCGCCGCATCGTCGCCGCAACGCAGAACATCGCCGAGGACGTGACCACCACGGCCGACCGCATGGATGTCGCGGTGCGTGGCGCGCTCGACCGCATCCAGCTCGCCTCGTCCAATATCGACGAACTGATCTCGATCAAGGCCGTCGCGGCCGCCGATGCGATCGGTGCCAAGGTGGCCGAGATCAACCGCGTCGTCACCGAGCAGACCGACACCTTCTCGCTGCTGGTCACCGACAAGTCGGCTCAGCTCGAAACCGCACTGTTGAACCACACCAACATCCTCTCGGACGCCCTTGGCCGCAGCGCCAGCGAGGCCGAGGCGCTGATGAGCCAGTCGACGACCCGCATCCTCACCGATGTCACCTCGGCGCTGGGCAAGCTCAACGACTCCAACCTGCTGCTGCAGCGCGTCCTCGACGCCTCGACCGCCAACCTGGCCAAGCTCGAGACCAGCGTGTCGCAGCAGACCGCGAGCTATTCCGGCACGGTGCGCGAGGCGATTGCCTCGACCGAGGAAGCCGGCCGGCTCGTCACCGAGCATGTCGGGGCGCTGCAGGCCTCGATCTCGGGCATGGTGAGCGAGTTCGGCTCGATCCTCGGCAATCTCAATGCCGAAGCCGCCGCTCTCGACCGCTCGGCTGAAAACCTCGGCGCGACCGGCAACAACATGCTGGGCGTGCTCGATGAGCGCCGCACCGCGATGGACCTGCTGGCGCAGAGCTTTGCCTCGCGGGCCGACGAGATCGACCAGCGCATGCGCGGCTTTGCCCAGTCGATCAGCGACACGGTCGAGGAAACCGAGCAGCGCCTGATGAACGCGCAGTCGAGCATGGAAGTGCTGCTGGCATCGACGACCTCAGGGGTCACCGAGACGCTGGAAGCGACGACCGGCTCGATCAGCTCGGCGCTCAACGCCACCACCGGCCAGCTGCAGAATGTGCTGCTCTCGACCACCGACCAGGTGCAGACGGCGCTGGGCGCCACCACCGAGCAGGTGCAGTCGGTCCTCTCCAGCACCTCGCAGCAGGTGGAAACCGCACTGACCGACAGCACCAGCCGCGTCGAAACCGCCCTGATGACGGCCAGCCAGCAGCTGGAAGGCGCGCTTGCCGCTACTACCGGCCAGGTCGAGGCCGTCCTGACATCCTCTACCAGCCAGGTCGAATCGGCGCTGGGTACAGTGACCGAGCAGGTCTCGGGTGCGCTGTCTTCGGTGACCGGCCAGATCGAAGCGGCGCTCACCACCGCCACCGCGCAGGTGGACAACGTGCTCGGCACGACCAGCAGCAAGGTTCAGGCAGCCCTCGAAAGCTCGGGTGCACAGCTCGAGACCGTGCTGGGTAAGAGCACCAACCTGCTCGAGGCCGCGCTCGAAAGCACGTCGCAGCGCGTTGCGACCCAGTTGGGCTCGTTCACCGACACCGCGGGCTCCGAGAGCCAGCGTGCCGCCGATGCCCTGCGCCAGACCCAGGCGACGATGATCCTCGAAATGCAGCAGGCCCTCGAGCAGGCGACGCAGCGCTTCAACGAGACAGCGTCGGCCATGCGGGCCACCGCCAAGGAAGTCGGTTCCGAGCTTGAAGCCACCCGCTCCGAACTGGCGCGCGGCGTCATGGAACTGCCCGAGGAGACCAAGTCGAGCGCCGCCGCGATGCGTCGCGTCGTTGCCGAGCAGATCGAGGCCCTCGCCGAGCTCAACGCAATTGTCCGCGCGCAACCGGCGACCCACGACCTGAACGAGCGCCGCCCCGCCGCCCCGACCCGCCAGGCGCTGTTGCGCGAGGAAAGTCCCGCTCCCGCACCGGCCCCCCGCGTGGAGACGGCACGGATCGAAACGCCGCGTGTCGAAACCCCGCGCCCGGCGCCTGCCCCGACCCCGGTACAGGCTGCCCCCGTGGCAACCGCCCCGACGGCGCCGCGTCCGCAGACAGTGACCAGCCCGCGCCCGGCAACCCCGGCTCCGGCCCCTGCTGCCACGACGCCGGCATCGGCCAAGTCGGAAGATGGTGGCGGGTGGCTGCGTGACGTGCTGCGCAATGCCTCTGGCCCGGCGACCACTGCCGAAGCCACGCGACCAGCCGCCGAGCCGGCAGCCGCGCCCGCGCAGAACCTCAACACGCTGACCGAGGAAATTGCCCGGGCGATCGAGCCGACAGCGCTGGCGGAGACCTGGCAGCGCTACCAGGCGGGTGAGCAGGGCGTCTTCTCACGGCGCATCTACACGCTGACCGGCCAGGCCACCTTCGACGATGTGCGCCGCCGCCTGCAGCGTGACCCTGAGTTCGCCCGCACCTCTGCGAGCTACATGGCGGAGTTCGAGCAGCTGCTGAAGCGCGCCGCCGCCGGCCCGAACCCGGCCGCGGAGACCCGCGAGTACCTGCTGTCGGATCGTGGCCGCGTCTACACCATGCTGGCCCATGCCGGCGGCCGCCTCGGCTGATCGCTGGCTGAGCGACGAAGCAAACGAAAAGGCCCCGTGCTGAGCGCGGGGCCTTTTTCTATTCGGCGGTAGCGCGCCAGACCGGGAGCGCGTCGTGGAGAATGGCGACGGTCTTCCAGCGCGGACGCGTGGGCAGGCAAGGACTTGAGCCGCTGCGGCGTTTCAGGGAAGCGGTGAAGTACCTGCTAGATCATTTCACCGTTCGGCAGAAGCGGCGAAGTGATCCAAGTCTCTGTTTTGTCACGCTTTCGGGCCGGAAAAGTCTGCAACCTTTCCCGAAAGCGCTCTAGACGTCGGCGGGCGCCGAGGTGACCAGCGGCGGATTGGTGGCGGCAAGCGGGCGCCACAACCGCAGCGAGATCAGCACGCAGATGGCGCCAAGCATGGCGTACCCCGAAAGCGCTAGCCAGGCACCGGCGCCGAACGCCTGGACGCACCAGCCCATGCCGACCAGCACCACCACCGACATCGCCTGCTGCAGCACATAGGAGAAGCCCTGCGCCTCGGCGGCGATCTCCTCCCGCGTCCAGTTGGCGATGAAATAGATGCCGCCGAAATAGCCCACTGCAAACGTGATCGCATGCAGCATCTGCAACCCGAACAGCACCCAGACCGGCGGCGAGAAGGCCATGGCGGCATAGCGCAGCACGGCAACCAGCGCCGCGATCAGGATCAGGTGCCGGGCCGACGCCTTGAACTTGAACCGGCTCCACAGGAACATCATCACCGCTTCGGCAGCAGCCATGAAAGCGATCAGCGGGCCGATCAGCGCCTCCGAGATCCCCTGCTCGACCCAGAGCAGCGCCGCGAATGCACCAATGGCCGCATGGGTGGAATAAACGATGCCGAGGCCGAGCAGCGTGGCGATGAACCACGGCTTCAGCACTTCACGCAGCTTGCCGACAGCCGGGCCCGCCCGGGCCACGGCCGGCTCAGAACTTCGATCGCCTCGGAACGCCGGCAATTGCAGGGACAGCAGCGCGCGCGTCACCGCGACCCCGACGAAGAGCGGCGCAAAGGCCCCATCACCGAACGCGGCAATCAATGGACCGGCGGCAAAGGTGGTCACCATGAACCCCACGGTGCCCCACGCCCGCACAATGCCGAAATCGGTACCGCGCCGCTGCGTCATCCGCAGCGTGGCCGCATCGACAATGGGCACGGTGGCCGCCGCCGGCATCATGGTGAGCGTCCACACCAGCAGGATGCCCCAGAAGCCCGAGACGAACAGCAGGCCGAAGGCCACAAAGCCGGAGAAGAGCGAGAGTACAATTATGGCGCTGCGCCAGTCGCGTGCCCGATCGGCCAGCCGGCCGATGAACACGTTGACGAACAGCATCAGCAGCACCGGCGCCGCATTGATGATACCGACCTCTTCGGGACGGATGCCGCGATTGGCGAGCCAGATGCCGAAATAGACCGACGCCACGCCCGCCGAGCCGAACACGGTGAAATGATAGATCGCTGCACGGGCCTCGGGCGAGACACGCGCAAGCAGGCTGGAAGACGTCATTTGGGGAAGCGCTCCTCGAGTCACTTTCCCCTAATCGAATTCGGCGCGCGTCGGTAGAGCTATTGCACCGGCACCGACGGCCGTCATGCCGCATGCGAAAGCGCCGCCGCGGGCGGGCGTTGCGACAGGCGGACCGGCCGCGCCGGGACCAGCGCTGCGGCGAAAATCTCGGCGCAGCGCTGCCAGGTGAAGCGCAGCGAATGGGCCCGCGCATCGGCCCGACTGAGTGTCAGCGCATGACGCACGGCAACGGCAAGGTCCTCGTCGAGCGCGCCCGCCCGTCCTTCGGCCAGCACATCGCGCGGGCCGGTGACCGGGAAAGCCGCAACGGGAGTACCGGAGGCCAGGGCCTCGAGGACGACGTTGCCAAAGGTGTCGGTGCGGCTGGGGAACACCAGCACATCCGCCGAGCGGTAACAGGCGGCAAGGGCCTCGCCGTGCCGGAAGCCGAGGAAATGCACTTCGGGATAGCAGCGCTTGAGTTCTGCCAGCGCCGGGCCTTCACCGACGACGATCTTGCTGCCGGGCACGTCGAGCGACAGGAAGGCCTCGATATTCTTCTCGATGGCGACGCGACCGACATAGAGCAGATGCGGGCCGGCAAGATCGGTGAACTCGGTCCTGGGGCCCGGGCGAAACAGGCCGTGATCGACACCACGCGTCCACTCGACGAGGCCATCGAAACCGCGTGAGGAGAGTTCGCCGACCATCGAGCGGGTCGGCACCAGCGTCGCGGCGGCGGGCGCATGGAACCAGCGCAGGAACCCGTAGGTCCATTCGACCGGGATCGGTAACCGCGCCGCGACATATTCGGGAAAGCGCGTGTGATAGCTGGTGGTGAAGGCCAGCCCCTGTTCGATGCAGATGTGGCGCGCGAGGAGGCCAAGCGGTCCCTCGGTAGCGATGTGGATATGGTCGGGCCGCTCGCGTCCGATGAAGCCGGCAATGGTGGGCGGGGAGACCACCGAGAGGCGGATTTCCGGGTAGGTCGGCAGCGGGAAGGTCCAGAAGCCCTCCGGGGTAAGGTAACTGACCTCGTAGCCCATCGCGACCAGTTCGCGACCCACCGCCCCAAGGCTGCGGACCACGCCGTTGGTCTGCGGCAGCCACGCATCGGTGACGATCAGGATCTTGCCCATAGCGCGCCTCCGGCATCAGAGCCATGCGCAGGGTTCTAGGCGAGTCCGATGTCAGCGGTGTGAACGTGATGGTCCTGTTGGCAGCAGGCTCTAGCGGCCGCCCTGCCCGCGGCAGGCTCTCAGCGCCTCGGCAGCGGACAACCGAGGCATTAGGGCGCCAGCGAGCCCGGCAAAGCCGGCGAGGACGGCGATGGTCAGCACACCTAGGGCAGCATGATGAGGAACTGCAGCGGCACGCCGACGGGCAGCGACTGCAGCGCTTCGGCGCCACCGAACAGCAGTGCGGCGGCGAGGATTCCGAAGGGCTGGCGGCAGCCGAGGAGAATACCCATTGCCTGCAGCCGGGAGCGGGGCGACCATCCGAGGACTGCCGTGACGAGAGACAGGCCCATGCCAGATTTCCCAGACAATGACCGCGTCGCCCACATCAGCTTCGTCACCGACGATCTCGACAAGACGACACGCTGGTTTGCCGAACTGTTCGGCAAGTCACTGCCGGACGTGGCCGAGTCCGCCGATCCGGGCGTGGTGCGGGCGAGCTTTCAGGGCCAGCCGGCCGCGGCGAGCTTTCGCATGCGGACGTTCCACCTCGCCAATATCGATATCGAGTTCCTCGAGCCCGGCCCCGAGCCGAGCATCTGGCGCGAGTTTCTCGACCGGAACGGGCCGGGCTTTCATCACCTCAGCTTCGTGACGCGCGATCGCAGGGATGGTGACGCACACTTGCGGGGCAAGGGGCTGGCGGTGGTGCAGGAAGGCGACACCGCCGAAGTGCCGGGGCACTACGCCTACTACGACGCGCAAGAGCAGCTGGGCGCCTTCATCGAACTGCTGGAGTTGCGCGAGCGGGACTGAACGGCCCCTACCCGCCCGAACCCACTGCCGCGCGCCGGAGCCGCAAGCGGCGGGGTTTGCGCGGCAATGGGGTTTCGGTCCAGTGCAGCAGCTCGAGAACACCTTCGGCGGTTTCCGCGACGGCGGTGCAGCTTTCGACCCAGTCGCCGGTATTGACGTAGTGGATGCCCAGCCGGTCGTGCATATCGGCGAAATGGATGTGCCCGCAGATGACACCGTCGACGCCGCTCTCGCGCGCCTCGAGCACCAGCGCTTCCTCGAAGCGGCCGATGACGCTGACGGCGTTCTTCACCTTGTGCTTGGCCCAGGCCGAGAGCGACCAATAGGTCAGCCCCAGCCGGCGCCGCACCCAGTTGACCACGATGTTGACGCGCAGCGCGAAACGATAGGCCCAGTCGCCGACATGGGCGAGCCACTTGGCATGGGCGACGACGACGTCGAACTGGTCGCCATGAATGACCAGATAGGTCTTGCCCTGCGCCGTGGTGTGGACCGAGCGATCGACAAACTCGACCTCGCCGAAATAGGTGCCCAGATACTCGCGCAGGAACTCGTCGTGATTGCCGGGCAGGACGACGATCCGCGTCCCGGCCAGCGCCTTTTCGAGCAGGCACTCGACGAACTGGTGGTACTCGGTCGGCCAGTACCAGGCCTTGGCGAGGCGCCAGCCATCGACGATGTCGCCGACCAGATAGATGGTCTCGGCGTCGTGCCAGCGCAGGAAATCGATGAGCTGCGTGATTCGCGTGGGCCGCATGCCCAGATGCACATCGGAGAGGAAAAGCGTGCGCACGCGCCGCACTTCCCGGCCTTCATCCGTCATTGTGGCGCCTTGTTGCTCCCCTTTGGGAGCGCAACACTAGCCGATTTAGGCGTCGGGGGCAGCTTTTTTGGCTCCGCTCGCCGGGATGGGGAAAACCCCGGCCGGCTCAGCTCCCGATCCGCGTCTTCAGGGCAACGATCCGCTTGTAGCTCTCTTCGATGCGGGCCCGGAAGGCCGGGTCGGCCTCGGCCTGCTTGACGAGGATGGCCCGCACCTCGTCGCCCAGCGACGTGCGGGGCTTCACGGTGTTGGAGAACAGCAGCACGTCGACGCCGGCATTGACCGCGCGCACCACGGTCTCTTCGAGGCCGTAGTGGTCGCGGATGGCGCCCATCTCGAGATCGTCGGTGATGACCACACCCTTGAAGCCGAGCTCGTTGCGCAGCTTGTCCGTGATCCAGACGCGCGACAGGCTGGACGGCACGCCTGAGGGGTCGATCTTGCTGTCGATCAGGTGGCCGACCATGACGAAATCGGCATAGCCGCTGCCGATCAGTTGGCGATAGGGCTCGAGCTCGAGGTCCGACCAGGTACGGGTGATGTCGACATAGCCCTCGTGGCTGTCGGCCGTGGACGAGCCATGGCCGGGATAGTGCTTGAGCGCGGTGATGAGCCCGGCGTCGTGATGGGCCGCAATGACCTGCTCGGCATAGACGGTGACAGTATTGGCGCCCGAGCCGAAGGAGCGGCCGAACTTGCCGATGACCTGGTTGTCCGGATTGAGGTCGAGATCGACCACCGGCGCGAAGTTGACGATGAACCCCCACTCCGCGATGGCGCGGGCCTGGGCATTGAACAGCGGGCGCACGTCGGTGACCGGGATGGTCCTGGCGATGGTCGCGGCCGAGGGGATTTCGGCAAAGCCGACCGCCTCGGTGAGCCGCTCGACCGCGCCACCCTCCTGGTCGAGGGTGATGAACGGCTTGAGATCGGGCGACGCGGCGCGGAACGCCTCGTTCATCGCGATCACGGCGCTGCGGCTCGCGACGTTGGTCTTCAAGAACATCACGCCGCCAATATCGCCATTGGCGATTTCGGCGCGGACGGCGGCCACCGACTTGTCGTCGACGCTATCGCCGACAAAGCCGATGACAATCATCTGCCCGGCCATCTGCTCCAGCGACTGGGCAAAGGCAGGCTGGGCGGCAGCGACAAGCAGCGCCGCTGCGGCAGCGAGACGGAGGGGCATAGGCAGTCCTTTGTGGCGAATCCTGAAACTACACTGGCCGAAGATTGCGGCGAAAGCCAAGCCGGCTTGCCCGCCATGCAGCGCGCCGGGTTGCGTGGCCGCGCCCGAGCCCCTATAGAGCCGCTCCCTCCGTTTTCGTCATATTTGTCCGAGGCCCGCCATGCAGCGATCCAGTCTCCATTGCGGCCTCGACTTCGGCACGTCCAATTCCACCTTCGGTATTGCCCGAGGCAACACGCCGGCAGAGCTACTGCCGCTCGAGGATGGCAAGACCACCATCCCCAGCTCGATCTTCTTCGATTTCGAGGCCGACGAGACGCTGTTCGGACGCGCCGCGATCGCCGCCTATGTCGAGGGCAATGACGGGCGGATGATGCGCTCGCTCAAATCCATCCTCGGCAGCCAGCTGGCTGACGAGGCGGTGCGGATCAAGCGCAAAGTCATCCCGTTTCTCGATATTGTCGGCGGCTTTGTTGGCGAATTGAAGCAGCGGGCGGAGACGGCGGCCGGGCACAGTTTCGACCACGTGGTGTGCGGGCGACCCGTGCACTTCGTCGACGACAACGAGGCGCTCGACCGCGAGGCGGAACGGCAGTTGCGGGCGGCCGTCGAGGCGCAGGGCTTCAAGGAAGTGGCGTTCCAGTTCGAGCCGATTGCCGCCGCGCTCGACTACGAGCAGCGGGTGACGGGCGAGGAGATCGGGCTGATCGTCGACCTGGGCGGCGGCACATCGGACTTTTCGGTGGTGCGGGTCTCGCCGGAGCGGGCGCGGGCGGCGGACCGGGAACAGGACATTCTTGCGACGGCGGGCGTCCATGTCGGCGGCACCGATTTCGACCGGCTGCTGTCGCTGGCGAGCGCCATGCGGCGGCTCGGCTACCAGACCCCGACGCTCGACGGCAAGCGCGTCCTGCCCTCGGGCCCCTATGCCGACCTCGCCACCTGGCACCGGATCAACCGGCTCTACACGCCCGAAATCCTGCGCGAGCTGGAGAGCACGGCGCGCGAGGCCGCCGAGCCCGACCGGGTCGCCGACCTGATTTCCATCGTCGCCCATCGCGAGGGCCATCGGTTGGCCGGCGCGGTAGAGGACGCCAAGATCGCGCTGACCCATGAGGTCCGGACGCTGGTCGAGTTCGCGGGCGCCGAGGTGCGGCTGGCGGTACCGGTGACGCGGGAGCGGCTGTCGCGCGCCCTCGCCCGCCCGATCGCGCGGATCGCAGAGACCATCGATGAGACCCTGCGGCTGGCGGGCCTTGGCGCCAACCGCATCGAGACACTGATCCTCACCGGGGGCTCTACCCAGATCCCGGCGATCATGGCCGAGTTGCACAGGCTGTTCCCCGCAGCCAGGGTGGTCGAGTCCGATGCCTTTGGCAGTGTCGGACTGGGCCTCGCGCTCGATGCGCGGCGGAAATTCGGGTGAGGTGAGGCTCCGCTCATGCGGCTCCCCCTCTCCCCTCGCGGGAGAAGGGAGAATGTGGCTGGCCATCCAGGTGGAGACCCGTAGCTTTTCTGCTACCGGTTCTGCCTGTTCTCGACCAGGTCCGTCACCACGCCCGGATCCGCCAGGGTCGACGTATCTCCCAGCGCGCCATAGTCGTTCTCGGCGATTTTCCTCAGGATGCGGCGCATGATCTTGCCGGAACGGGTCTTGGGGAGGCCCGGGGCGAACTGGATGAGATCGGGTGAGGCGATCGGGCCGATTTCCTTCCTCACCCAGTTACGCAGTTCGGTCTTCAACTCGTCCGACGAGGTCTCGCCGGCCATCAGCGTGACGTAACAGTAGATGCCCTGCCCCTTGAGATCGTGCGGATAGCCGACCACGGCGGCCTCCGAGACCTTTGGGTGCGCAACCAGCGCGCTTTCGATCTCGGCGGTGCCGAGGCGATGGCCGGAAATGTTGAGCACGTCATCGACGCGGCCGGTGATCCAGTAATAGCCGTCTTCGTCGCGCCGGCAGCCGTCGCCGGTGAAGTAGAGACCCTTGTAGGTCTCGAAATAGGTCGAAACGAACCGGCCGTGGTCGCCATAGACCGTCCGCATCTGGCCCGGCCAGCTGTCCTTGATGCAGAGGACGCCCTCGGCCTTGGTCTGCTCCTGGAGCTTGCCTTCGGGCGAAAGGACGATCGGCTGCACGCCAGGCAGCGGCCTGGTGGCAGAACCGGGCTTGGTGGCGGTGGCGCCGGGCAGCGGCGAGATCAGGATGCCGCCGGTCTCAGTCTGCCACCAGGTATCGACGATCTCGCAGCGGCCCTTGCCGACATGCTTGTGATACCACAGCCAGGCTTCCGGATTGATCGGCTCGCCAACCGAACCGAGCAGACGGAGCGAGCTCATCTCGTACTTGTCGACGAAATCCGGGCCGGCGCCCATCAGCGCGCGGATAGCGGTGGGCGCGGTGTAGAAAATGTTGACCTTGTGCTTCTCGATGACCTGCCAGAAGCGCGAGGCATCGGGATAGCTCGGGATGCCCTCGAACATCAGCGTCGTCGCCCGGTTCATCAGCGGGCCGTAGAGGATGTAGCTGTGGCCGGTGACCCAGCCGACATCGGCGGTGCACCAGTAGATCTCGCCAGGGCGGTAATCGAAGACCTTCTCGTGCGTATAGGAGGCCCAGACGCCGTAGCCGCCGGTGGTGTGCAAGACGCCCTTCGGCTTGCCGGTGGAACCCGAGGTGTAGAGGATGAACAGCGGATCCTCGGCATGCATCGGCTCGGGGTCGCAGAACGGCTCGACGCCGACAGCTGCCTCGTGCCACCACACGTCGCGGGCGCCCTTCATCAGGACGTCGGCACCGGTGTTGTGGACCACCAGCACCTTTTCGACGCCTGGCGCATTCTGCAGCGCCTTGTCGACATTGGCCTTGAGCGGCACGGTCTTGCCGCCGCGGCGGCCCTCGTCAGCGGTGATGACGACGCGGCTGTCGCAGTCATTGATGCGGCCGGCGAGCGAATCCGGCGAGAAGCCGCCGAAGACAACGGAATGAACGGCGCCGATGCGGGCGCAGGCCAGCATGGCGTAGGCGGCCTGCGGGATCATCGGCAGGTAGATGGTGACGCGGTCGCCCTTCCGGACGCCGAGCGACTTCAGCACATTGGCGCAGCGGCAGACGCGCTCGTGCAACTTGCGATAGCTGATCTTTTCTTCGGCGCCGGGCGTGTCGCCTTCCCAGATGATGGCGATATCGTCGCCATGCTCGGCGAGGTGGCGGTCGATGGCGTTGTAGGAGAGGTTGAGCACCCCGTCCTCGAACCATTTGATCGAAACATGGGGATATTCGAAGGTGGTGTTCTTGATGATGGTCGGCGGCTTGATCCAGTCGAGGCGCTTGGCCTCCTCGCGCCAGAAGCCATCGGGATCGGCGACCGACCGCGCATAGGCATCCTCATACTGGGCGGCAGTGGTGTGGGTGCGCGCCACGGCGGCCTGGCTCGGTTCGAACCGCAAAACTTCGCTCATCGAAAACTCCTCCTCCCCGCCCTGCGGCGGAGCAAACCTCGAACGGTTCTATTCAAGCCCACAGGGCCGGGCAAGCGGCTCGCTTCGGCACTTTAGGTCAATGGAAACCTTGTCGATAAACGCTTTTTCCGCTGCGCTGCGGCACACTGGCCCAAACGCCCCTGGGAGGCCAGACATGCCCGAACTCGGCCACCGCGCCGCAACGCCCGCAGACCTGACCTTGATCCACCGCGAACTGATGGCGGTGATCGACGAGTCGCCGCACTACAACGAACTGTTCAAGGCGCACGAGAAGGCGCGATTGAGCCCGGCCTTCCTGAGGGCGCTGCAGCGGGTGGACCCCAACCACGTCATTGTGCTGACCGTCGACGGCGTGCCGGGTGGCGGGCTGATCTCGGGTCCGGAATATGGCGCGATCTTCCGCTACTGGAGCTGGATCTTTCCCTCGCACCGGAAAACGCGGCTGGGGCTGCACGGCATGCGGGTGTTCGACGAGGTTTGGGACAATGGCAAGTTCCACAAGGCCTTCACCTTCGTCAGGCCGGAGAACGAGGTGGCGCTCGCCCTGCTCCGCCGCTACGGCTATGCCGAGACCTGTGTGCTGAAGCAGCACATCTTCGGGCAGGACTATTGCGTGGTCGAAAAGCCCTACACCAAGGTGACAGAGGGCTATGACACCGGCATGGCCATGGGCCGGTTGGCCAAGCTCAGCGCCACAATCAGCAAGATCATCGGACGATAGCCAAGGCCTAGCGCGCGCCGGCGGACCCGAGATAGCGGGCCGCCATCGCCCTGAGGCGCGGTACGATCGACACATCGACGCCCGCCAGCCGCCGCGCGGTCAGCCACATCGCCGCCGACCAGACGCTTTGGGCGACCAGCGCTGCCACAGCGGCGCCCATCAGGCCATGCGCCGGCACCAGCAGCAGGTTGGCGCCGACCAGCACCGCCATGCCGAGCCCGATGGCGGGAAGCGTGGCATAGGGATGGTCGTGGATGGAGAGGACGAGAGCCGCTGGGCCGAACAGCGCCCTGACCAGCAGCGCAAGGCAGAGAATGGCCAGCGGCGCTGTGCCCTCGGCGAATTCCGGCCCGAACAGCGCCAGCAGCAGCGGCGCACCGGCAACCACGATGGCGAGGAGGATCAGCGCCGTGCCGGTGGCGACGAGGTTGGCATCGCCGACCTGGCGGTGGAAACCGTCATGATCGGACCGCGCCGAGGCCTCGAACATTTCGGGCAATGTCACTGCGTAAACCGCCGAAACACCGAAGGCGACCAGCGAGAACACCCGCGTGGCGACGCCGAAGATGGCGAGGTCCTCGCGCGGCATCAGGCTCGCGAGCAGCAGCAGGTCGATGTCGAAGAAGAAATCGGTACACAGCGCGATCAGAACCCATGGCAGCGCGAAACGCCACCAGCGGCCGACCTCGCCGGGCCGGGGCTCGGCGGTATCTTCGACGGTGCGCACGGCGCGGATGACCCAGGCAAACTGCGCGGCGGCGATCAGCGCGAAGCCGACCGCGATCAGCCACAGCAGCCAGTCGAGCCGCGCTGCATCGCCAAGCGCCAGCCCGGCAAGGACGAGGCTGATGACGATCAGCAGCGGCCGGAACAGCGTATCGGCAAAAAAGCCGGCATAGGGGCGCTTGAGGCCGACCAGGAGCGCGCTGTTGCAATAGACCACCGCGGTTGCGACCGCCATGATGACCACGGGCAACCAATGGGCCGCCAGCACGTCGCCCGGATGGCCGAGCAACGGCAGCGCCACAGGACCGAGGAACCACAGCAGCACGGCGGTGATGGCAATGTGGCCATAGGCCCGGCGCATGAAGCCGGTGAGCAGGCTGCGTGCCGCGTGGGCGCGATACTCGGCGGCAAAATAGGTGCCGATGGTCTCAAAGCCGAGCGGCATCACCACCGCGACGATGTTCACCGCGGCGATCACCACCAGATAGTCGGCGAGGACGCCCGCGCCCCAGAACCGGGCAATGCCGGCCTGGGCCAGGAAGACCACCCCGGCGCCGAACAGGCGCGTGAGGAAGATGAGGCCGGACTGCGAGGCAAGGCGCCGCGCGATGCTCACTGTTCGGCCCCGTCGCGCTTCTGATCGGGCTTGGCGCGATCCGGCCGCAGCCGGTCGACAAAGCGGCTGGTGGTGTGAATCAGTTCGCGGGCCGCAAACGCGGCTTCACCGAGAAGGCGCGGCATCGGATAGGCCGCGTAGTTGGCGACGGACGGCACCGGCACGATGACGCCGCGATCGCCCACCATGCCCTTCTTGAACTGGTGCAGCCCCTGGAAGCCATCGGTGCCGCCGAGATCGTACCAGCTGGCCCGGGTATTGTCGCGCAGCCAGCGGATGATGTGCCAGTGGAGGAAGTACCCTGCCCTCAGATCCAGCGCCGAGGCCGTGGTGGCACCATAGAGATAAACCGCGCGGGCGCCGGCCTTGAAGATGATGGCACCGGCGACATCCTGCCCCTCGTGGGTGACGAAGAACAGTTCGGGGCGCAGCGCCTCGGGCAGCGCCATCAGCGCGGGCACCGTGTCATAGGCCGAATGGTCGGGGAATTTCTTGCGGTCGACCATCTGCTCATACAGCGCGTCGAAGCGCGGGCGCTGCGAGGCATCGACATGCTCGAAGCTCAGGCCGGCCTTGTCGGCCTTGTTGAGGTGGTAGCGCCACTTCTGCGCGAAACTCTTGCGCTGCTCGGCGTCGTCGAGCCGCAGATTGACGATGTAGCGGTTGGGAAACAGCAGCCGCGCGCCGGGGCGGAACCCGCGCTCGAGCAGCAGGTCATATTGCTGGTTGCCACCGACGGGCTCGGCATGCGGCAGGATGGACAGCATCAAGCGGCGCCGGACGGCATACTCTTCGGCCAGCACCGCGACCATGCGGGCATAGAGCGTGAGTGCATCCGGGCGCGACGCATCCTTGAGCATCGGGGCCCACTTGACCACGGCAATCGATCCGAGCCGCAGCGGCAACGGCTGGATCATGATCAGCGCGCCGCCCACCACCTGCTTGTCGAGCTGGAACAGCAGCGGTTCGAGCTTAACGCCGGGCCAGCGCGCCAGCGCGAAGGCCGCCAGCTGCTCCTGACAAACGCCATCGAACGACGCAATCGTCTCGTCCCACCGGTCGAGCGACACCGCGCGCAGCGCCAGCGGCGGACCGGCCGGCGCCTGCGCGCCTATCGCCGATGCCGGCGCACCATGCGCGGCCCACGTGGTTGCGATGTTGCTCATCCCCAACTCCATTGCCCTGAGTCAGCAGCAAGGCTAGCGGGGGAAACCTGCGCAATTCCCTACCGGGAGCCGCCAGCTCTTGGGAAATGACGGTCGTGGTAAATGGCCGGCTTCGCCGATTGGTGGCATTTTACCGATCGGCAGCACGGCGGCTCGAATCGAGCCACCGGAACGCGCCCGGAGGTGCGTCGGCTCAGTGCGGAACCGGCGGCGCGCCCTTGATGAACGGGATCATCGGCAGGGTGTGGCCGAGCAGCTGGTCGGCCCCCTCGTAGAGCATCTTGACTGCCACATAGAGGATAATCGCCAGGCCGATCCACGCGATCCAGCGGAAGCGGCTGAGCAGCCGTGCGATGAACGAGGCGGCGAGCCCCATCAGCACCACCGACAGCGCCAGCCCGAAGATCAGGGCTTCGAAATGATGCTGGGCAGCGCCTGCCACGGCGAGCACGTTGTCGAGCGACATCGACACGTCGGCGATGATGATCTGCAGGACCGCCTGGCGGAGAGTCTTGCGCGGCGCCCCGCCGCCGATCTTGCCATCCCGGTTGATGTCCTCGCCCGCGAGCGCCTCGTTGGCGGCATCCTCATGGGCATGCGGCACCGCCATTTCGCGGTACATCTTCCAGCACACCCAGAGCAGCAACACACCGCCCGCGATCAGCAAGCCACCGCCAAGTGACAGCAACTGCGTAGTGACGAGCGCGAAACCGATGCGGAGGACCGTGGCGGCAATGATGCCGATCAGGATGGCGCGCTTTCGCAGGTCGGACGGCAGGCCGGCAGCGGCCAATCCGATGACCACGGCATTGTCTCCCGCCAAGACCAGATCGATCAGGATCACCTGCCCGAACGCGGCGAAGGCAGCAGCATCAATCCCAAGAAACATGGGGAACAGGCTCCAGAAAACGCAAGCGCCAGCTAATAGGCACTTGCCTTGAGGCTGTGAACCCCTGATCAGCAGGGCCCAGCATAATTCTCGACCCGACGGCGGCGGATTGTCAGTGGAAAGTCTGGCCGTTGCAACCTGCCTGTCGTGTTGCCGTTCCATACTCGCCGCGCAAAGGCAAACTGACCTCGCTTGGACTACGGATGACTTGGATGCCAGAGCCCGACCTGCCCGGTAGCGGCCACGCTTCGCCCGACAGCTGGAATATCGAGCGGATGTGGAACCGACCACTGGCGCGCCTCGTGGACAGCAAGGACGCCGGACGCCTGCCCGGTTCTGCCGAGACGCGCCCGACGCCTGGCCAGAGGACGCGCCGGATTGCCGTTCGGGCCGCCAATGGCGACCGCATCGCCGCCGCGCGCGCCCGTCTGCTGGCGGAGCTCGCAAGGATCGACAGCGACGACGAGCGAGACGGTTCGTAGCGCAGCGAACGCCGAGGGGGCAGTCCCACATCTGCTCGGCGCTGGGACACCGGATCGAGGCGTTCATCGAGATGATGGGCGTCATCGTCGCGATTGGCGGGCTGCTGGCGCTGATGCGCGACGGCATCGGCACAATGATCGTCGTGCGGTAACCCGCACAAAAATCTCGACGATCCCGGTTGGGAAGGCTTGGTGGGTGCGCACGGGCTCGAACCGTGGACCCGCTGATTAAGAGTCAGCTGCTCTACCGACTGAGCTACACACCCTGGGCCGGCGCGGTGACTATCAGGGTCATGGGGGTATGTCCAGCACCGTTGTCGATCTTTGTCATACTTTCTCGGAGAAGAGAGGCTGATAGACTGGGAACGCCCTTCGGGAGGCCGGCCCACAGGAATCAGCGATGAACAACCCAATAACTGCCGTCGACGTCGCCATCGCCTGGCTTACGGCGCACGCCACCGGCGGACTGATCGCCGTGGTGGTGCTGGCGGCGGGCTGGCAGATCGCCAAGCTGGCGTCTCGGCTGGTGGAAAGCGCCCTACCCCGCACGCCGGGCATCGACCGGAATTTCCAGCCTCTGCTGGTGCAGGTGACGCGTTACGGCATCATCGTGTATGCGCTGGTCACGGCGCTCGGCTTCATCGGGGTCTCGTCCACCTCGATCTATGCGGTGATCGGCGCCGCCGGGCTCGCCATCGCCCTGGCATTGCAGAACACGTTGGCCAACATCGCCGCCGGCATCATGCTGATCTGGCAGCGGCCGATTGCGATCGGCGAATATGTGGTGGGCAACGGCGTCGCCGGGGTAGTGGTGGAGATCGGCTTGTTCGGCACGCGCCTGCGCTCGACCAGCGGGCTCTATATCTTCGTGCCGAACCAGACCTTGTGGTCCGGCGCGATCACCAACCACAGCCGCGAGCCACGTCGGCGCATCGATGTGAACATCACCATTCCCGACACGGCGGACGTCGGCAAGGCGCGCAGCGCCATGCTGAAGATCGCGGGCAGCGACAAGCGCGTGGCGGCAGACCCGTCGCCGACCGTCCATGTCGAATCGTTCGTGGGCGACAAGATCGTCCTGCAGTTGCGCGCCTGGGTACCGACCCCCGAGTATCTGCCGGCCCTGCGCGACATCACCGAGAAGGCCAAGACCGCCATCAACAAGCAGCTGGCCGCCGTAGGTGAACAGGCCCAGGTGGCGACCGCCCCCGACCCGCACACCCAGGGCGCCCCCGCCGCCCAGACACCGGACCTGACCTGAGGTCAGGCGGTCGCGGCCCTCAGCTTGAGAAAGAAGTCGCGCAGGATCGGGTTGCGCCGGATCTGCGTGACATAGCGCATCGGGTGGCGAGCCGCATCGAAGCTGTAGGTCCTGAGCTCGGTCGCGATCGGCGTCGGCAGCAGCACGCTGGGCGCCCACTCGGGATCGATCAGCCACGCCACGGCCGCCATGTCCCAGATCTCCTTGGCCCAGCCCAGGTGATCGTCGGAATATTCCTTGAACCGCATGGCGAGGAAGCGGCCGATCTCGCCGCAGGGCTCGACGTAGCGCTCGATCTCGGCAACGGTGCTGGTGAGGTGGGAAACGACGCCCATGCACGGCACGAGGACCAGCGGCACGCCGCTGTCGAACAGCACCTGTACCCCGCCGACATCCTGCCTGAGGTTGAACTCGGCCTGGTTGCGCCACTCGAGGGCGTGGCCGCCCAGCCAGACGACAACGATGCGGTCGATGATATCGGGGGCCTTGAGCAGCGCGGAGGCAATATTGCTGATGGCGCCGATGGCGATGACATAGAGCGGATCGTCGCTGGAGCCGGACCGAGCCCGCGCGATCAGGTCATCGACGGCTGGGGCGGGCAGCGCCTGCTTTGCTGGACCGACATAGTCGGTCACACCCCGGTGGACGAACCCCGCGCTGGCGCACCCGAGCCGGTCGAGCAGTTCGATGATCTCGCCATAGCTCAGCTCCATGCCGTGCCCAGGACCGGTCGAGCGGTCGTTGAAGAACGGCGCCGCGTAGATGGCCTGCAGATCGATGCGGTCGGGCGAGAGCAGCGCCTGCACCAGCGCGAACTGGTCGTCGATCTCGTTAAAGGTGTCGGTGTCGAGCACGGCGCGGACGCGGCCGGCAGGAGGCATCAGCAGCTTCAGGCGCTGTTCGGGCGAAAGTGGCATCTGCGGGTCCCCTCCGTTTGGGGAACCTTAGCGGGAGCGCCACCGGCGGCAAGGCTGCCGATGGCCGATTCCGCCCTCGATCAGGCGTGACCGTCGAGGCCCTTGAAGGCGTCTGCCCCCCAGATGGCTTCGACCTGCCGGTTCTTGCCGCAGCCCGCGCGATAGCGCGCGTAGTGCTCGGCGCGGGTCAGCCCGTTCTGCAGCATCTCGGTGCCCTTCCAGAAATCCTGGTGGTAGGCTTCGGCGGCCCAGAAGGTCGGAGCGTCTTCCAATACCGTTGCGATCGGCTTGCCGAGCTGCTCGGCCGCCAGCGCCTTCTCGGCCTCCGCGATCGCCGCTTCCTCCGCGCTACCGGTATAGATGGCCGTGGTGTAGCTCTCGCCGTAATCGCAGAACTGCCCGCGCGATTCGATCGGGTCGATCAGGCGGAAGAAGGTGTGAACCAGGGTCTGGTAGTCGGTGACTTCGGGATCATATTCCACCCGAACCGCTTCGCGGTGACCGGTGGTCTCCGTGATCACCTGCTCATAGGTCGGGTTGTCGACATGCCCGCCAATATAGCCCGAGGTGGTCGAGACCACGCCCGGCGCGTGGTCGAAATCGCTTTCGATCGACCAGAAGCAGCCGCCGGCGAAGATGGCAACGGCGGTATCGGCCGCCTGGGCGCCAGTGGCGGCGAAAAGCCCGATGGTCAGGATGGCCGCACGGGCCAGATTGCTGCGCATGATGTCCCCTCTTGCGAAGGCCGGCACTGTCGCGCCGACCCCTTCCCGGCGCAACACACGCCTCGGTGACTATTGGCTCGCGATCGATATCGTGGCCTTGATCGCCCGGTGATTGGAGCCGAAGGAATCCGGCATCGCCTCGACTTCGCTGATGACAAGCGGCCCCTTCACGAAGATATTGTCGATCGGCACGCCAAGCGCCCCTGCCCGCACCGGCCAGGTCGCGGGATAGCTTGGCCCCGGCGCAAGGTCACGGCGGCGGGCCATCCGGGCCACGTCGTCCGACCAGGCGGCGGCGTTGAAGTCGCCAACCAGCAGGACCGGTCCCTCGATATAGCCAAGCGTCTGGGTCAGCTGTTCCAGCTCGCCAGCGGCAGCGGCGTCGAAATAGGGCTTGGTCAGGTGCGCCGTCACGATGGTGAACCGCACCCCGTCGATGGTGGTTTCCGCGAGGATGAGACGGTTGCGCCAGGTGGTCCCCAGCGTACGCACGCGGACGTTCTCCAGCGGTGTGCGCGAGAACAACCGCACGTCGCAGATGCCGTCCTGGCACGGCGACACATAGGGATAGGCAGCACGCATCTGGTCCATGTGCTCGTAGACCGGATCGGACTCCATGGTGAGCAGGATATCGGCTCCCGAACGCGTCAGGAAGTCGACAATCTCGCCGCCGCGCTGATTGCCGGTGAGCACGTTGAAGCCGACATAGGTGAGGAGCGGCCGCGTGCCAGCTTCGGCGACGGAGCTGCGCAGCGCCTGCTGCGACGCAATGATGCTGCCGCCTTCATAGACCGAATAGCCCGCCACCATCAGGAACAGCAGTGACCGCAACCAGGCACGGCCGAGCAACAGCACCAGCAGCGGCGGCAACATCAGTGCGGCAAGGTGAAACCGGATCGACTGGAGCAGCGCCTGACCGGGCAATCCGAAATCGCGGCTCACCAGAACCAGCACGCCAGCAACGACAAGGCCGGCGACGGTGGCTCCGCCGCGCAGCTCCAGCCACCAGCTTCTCAGTCTGCCGTTTGTTGCGCGCACCGGAGCTCCAGCGTTCAGGCGAAGGGATCAGGCCGGATTTCGGGCGCGTCGATCACGTCTCGAAGGCGGCGAGCACCTGCCGGGCCCCGGCCATCATGGCGGCAATGTCACCACCGACAGCGAGGAAATGGAAGCCATTGGCCAGCAACTTGTTGGCATTGGCAGTATTGAAATCCAGCATGCCTGCCGCCTTGCCGCCAGCCGTGGTCAGCGCTCGGGCCTCGTCGATCTTGGCGAGCACTTCGGGCCGCTGCGCACCAGCCAGAAAACCCATGTTTGCCGCGAGGTCGTTGGGGCCAACGAGGATACCGTCGACGCCGTCAAGCGAGCAGTAATCCGGAATGGCGGCAACGGCCTGCGGGGTCTCGACCTGCAGGATGATGCAGATGTCCTCGTGCGCCGCGGCATGGTAGCCGCGCTGCATGCCGAAGCGGCTGGAGCGCGAGCTACCGGAGAAGCCCCGAATACCGTCTGGTGGAAACCGGGTAGCCGCCACCGCCAGCCGCGCTTCCTCGAGGGTCTGGACGAACGGGAACATGAACGAACGCACCCCGGCATCGAGCAGGCGCTTCACCAGCACAGGCTCGTTGGTGGGGATGCGCACGACGAACTCAGCCGTACCGCCATGGCGTGCGGCGAGCAGATGCCGCTCGACACTCTCGAGGTCATAGGGGCTGTGCTCCATGTCGAGCAGCACCCAGTCAAAGCCGATCCCCGCCGCGACTTCGGTCGCGGCGAGGCTGTTGAGCGATAGCCAGAAACCCAGCTGCCGCTCGCGGGCCGCGAGGGCCCGCTTGAAGGCGTTGGGCGCGAGGGGGCGAAGCCGGTCTACCACCATCAGCCGGCCATCGCGCCCTGCGCCGCAGCGCCGCGCTCGATGAGCAGGCGGTTATAGGCGTTGAGATAGGCACGGGCGGAGGCAACCAGCGTGTCGGGCTCGGCGGCATTGCCCGAGACCAGCCTGCCGTTCATTTCGAGGCGAACATGGGCACTGGCCTGGGCATCGGTGCCACCGGTGACACCATCGATGGCGTAGAGCACCAGATGCGGATCCTGCCCAATGGCCTGCTTGATGGCGTTGAAGATCGCATCGACCGAGCCGGTGCCGTCATAGCTGGCCTCGACCGGCTTGCCATCGATCGACAGCGTCAGCTGGCAGCGGTGGATACCGCCGGTCTTGGAGATGACCTCCATGTCGACCAGCTTGATCCGATCTCCGACCGAGCCGGCCTCGTCATCGACCAGCGCCATGATGTCGGCATCGTAGATGTGCTTCTTGCGGTCGGCCAGGTCCTTGAAGCGGACGAAGGCCTCCTGAAAGGCATTCTCACCCAGGTCATAGCCGAGTTCCTTCAGCTTGTCCTTGAAGGCGGCGCGGCCCGAATGCTTGCCCATCACCAGGGTCGTCGCCTTGATGCCCACGCTCTCGGGCGTCATGATCTCGTAGGTCTGGGCGTTCTTCAGCATGCCATCCTGATGGATGCCGCTCTCGTGCGCGAAAGCGTTCTTGCCCACGATCGCCTTGTTGAACTGCACCGGGAAGTTCGATGCAGCCGAGACGATCCGGCTGGCACGACTGAGATGCGTGGATTCGATGTGCGTCTCGTAGGGCATGGCGTCGCCGCGGGTGCGGAGCGCCATCACCACCTCTTCCAAGGCGGCATTGCCGGCCCGTTCGCCGAGGCCGTTGATGGTGCATTCGATCTGGCGTGCGCCGCCGCGCACGGCGGCCAGCGAATTGGCGACGGCGAGGCCCAGATCGTCGTGGCAATGGGCCGAGAAGATCACCTTGTCGGCGCCGGGGACGCGGCTGATGATCGAGCGGAACATCGCCTCGTGCTCATCCGGGACGGCATAGCCGACCGTGTCGGGCAGATTGATGGTGGTGGCACCGGCCTTGATGGCCAATTCGACGCAGCGGGCGAGGAAATCAATCGGCGTGCGGGTCGCGTCCATGGCGCTCCACTCGACATCGTCGATGAGGTTGCGCGCCTGGGCGACGGTGGCGCTGATGATCTCCAGCACCTGCTCTTCGGTCTTTTTCATCTGGTGGGCCAGATGGATCGGCGAGGTTGAAACGAAGGTGTGGATGCGGCCCCGCTGGGCATGGCGGACGGCCTCGCCGGCACGGGCGATGTCAGCCGGAATGGCGCGGGCGAGCCCGGCGACCGTGGCGTTCTTCACCTGCTTGGCTACCGCGACTACGGCATCGAAATCGCCGTTCGAGGCGATCGGGAAGCCGGCCTCGATGATGTCGACGCCCATCTCGTCGAGGGCCTCGGCAACCTGCAGTTTTTCCTCGAGCGTCATCGTCGCACCGGGGCTCTGCTCGCCGTCGCGCAAGGTGGTGTCGAAGATGAAGACGCGCTCTTTGTTGCTCTCTGCCGCTGCGGTCATTTCTGCTTTTCCTGTTCAACGGCCGGGGTGCCATGCACCGTCGCGACCGGACAATGTTGTTCGGTTGTTTTGCGCGTTATCCCCTGACCACCCGCTCGCCAGTGCGAGCCGCCGGTACTCAGGGGCTGATAAGGAGGAGAAGCAGTGCCGCAGGCAGCAGCAAGAGCCCGGCCGCAAGCATGAGTCGGCCCTGGCGGGCCTTCTGCTCGGCGGCGATGGCGATGGCGCGGCTGCGCGACATGGTCGAATTCCGTATGACCCGCAAATAGTGATGGAAATCCACCAGCTTTGCAAGGCACTTGTCGCGCCGACACGGCACCTCCGCGCGTAGCGATCCGAATGGGAAAGCTCCGGATACCGGCGTCCCGCGGCGCCGCCTAACCTTCCCGCAGGGAAACTGGGGGAGGCACCATGGCAAGATCAGCAAAGGCCCGCGCCGAAAAGCCCGCGGCCGATCAAGAGCAGACCGTCCAGCACTATTGCGCGCTGCCGCCGGTGGCCCCGCCCGTCTACGATGAGGTGGTGACCGGGCCGCGCCTCGAAGCGATCAATCGGTTTGGCAAGCTGTGGGCCAACGGCACCACCATCACCTACCATCTGTTCAGCAATGGCGCCCTGGGGGGTAGCGAGCCCGACAAGGCGGAAACGCGCAAGGCCTTCCAGACGTGGAAGAACCAGGGGATCGGCCTCGAGTTCAAGGAAGTCGAATCGCCGGCAAGCGCCATGCTGCGCATCGGCTACGTCGCCAATGACGGCTCCTGGTCCTATGTCGGCACCGACAATCTCGGCATGAAGACGCCGAGCGAGCGGACAATGAACTTCGGGTGGCCGCTGACCACCGCCTATGGCCGCGATACGGCGCTGCACGAGATCGGCCACGCGCTCGGCCTTTCGCACGAGCACCAGAACCCCAACGCCGGCATTGTCTGGAACGAGCCGCGCGTCCGCCAGTATTTTGCCGGCCCACCCAACAGCTGGAGCCAGTCCCAGATCGAGCGGAACATTCTCAACAAGCTCGACGCCGGCCATACGGTGGGTTCGACCTGGGACCCCGACTCGATCATGGAGTATCAGTTCCCGGCAGGAATGATCGATGTGCCGGCGATCTACCGCACGCAACCCCTCGTCCCCGCCGGCGGGCTGAGCAAGCTGGACAAGACCTGGGTTCGGAGCAGCTATCCGCCGCTGAAGCAGTCCTCACCCCCTACCCTCGCTCCATTCGAGTCGCAGCTGGTGTCGGCGACGTCCGGTGGCCTCGCGCAGTTCCGGCTGACGCCGAAAAAGAGCGGCAAGGTCACCATCCGGCTGTTTGGCGAGTCCGACGCAACGCTGTTGCTCTACGAACTTGGCCAGGAGGGAGAGCGCTACGTCGCCGGCGCATCGGACGCCGGAAATGCCGCCAACTCGGAGATATCCGAGCGCCTGCACGCCGACCGCACATACCTGGTCAGGGTCAAGGTGATCTACGCGCCCGAGCCCGACGCGCTGTCGGTGATGTACTGGTAGGTCACTGTCGGCTATCGCCGGTACTGCACCTCGAGCAGCAGGCCCTCGGGGCCATCGACGAAGAACTGGCCGATATCGGTGTCCGGAATGCCGGCGAGGCGCCAAGGATAGCCGGTCGATTCGATCCGCGTCTTGGTAGCTTCATAGTCGTACACGCCGAACGCGACATGGCCGATCATGCCGCGGGGCGGGTTCTCATGCGGCGCGACGATGCTGATGTGGATCGCCGGCTTGTCACCGACATAGACCCAGTGCCCGGGAAACTCGAAAGGCGGCCGGAAACCTTCCTTGGCCTCCAGCACCGTCTCGAGGAAGCGGACCATGCGCGGGCCGTCGACGACATGCAGATGGATATGGTCGAGACGCGCCATCAGCCGAAGGCCATGACTGCAAACAGGACGACAAGGACCAGAGACCCTGCGGACACCAGCCGGCCGAGGCGCACGCGGCCGGCAGCAGCGACATCCCCTGCCCGCATCTTCTTGGCCGACACCGCCGCCGTCACCACGCCGGCAACGAGGATGAGCAGGAACCCCATCTTCGACCAGAACCAGTGGCTGATGCCGTCGAACCCGCCATAGCGGACCCACAGCATCAACCCGCCGCTGACAATGGCAATGACGATGCCCCAGTGCCCCAACCTGGTCAGGTACGGGCTGCGCGACTGCTCCGGATCGCGGCCCGGACGCGGCAGCATGCCGAGCAGGCCAAGAAACGCCGTCGCGACCAGCATCAGCCCGACGAAATGCGCGAACAGCAGCGCGTTGAAGGTGACGTCCACGGGGATGCCGATCTCAGTTGAAGGCAAAAACTGCCGCGGCAATGACCACGGCGAAGGCCAGCGCGGTGAGCTGGCCGAAGCGCTTGGAGTTCGCGGCGGCCGTCATGTCACCGGACCGGGCCTTCTTGGCGTTCATCTCGTTGAGGCTGATGAAGGCCAGCATGGCAACGATGCCTGCCATCTTCACCCAGAACCAGACGTTCGGGACGACCCAGTTCCACTTGAGCCAGAGCACCAGAAGCCCGGTGACGATTAGCGTGATCATCGCGTACTTGCCGACCTTGGCCAGCGCCTCGGCAATGCCGATGAGGACGCCGCGCGTCTCGGGCGTCGCCGTCGCCATGCGCGACCCGATGATCGGCATCACCACAGAGTTGGCACCGCCGGCGACGAAGGCGACGATGTGAACAAAAAACAGTACGAGTGCGATGGCTTCCATGGGGCCCTCCAGCCAATTGTGCGGTGCAGCATCCACCGCCGGATGCAGACCGCGTATGCGTTTTTTCGCCTCACTCCTCGAGGTCGAGCACGCCCTCACCCACCAATACCGCATGGCCACCGATGCCACCATGCGCCAGCTGATCGCCATCCTTGCGCAATTGCAGTTCGATCAGGCTTGGCCGCCCCATCTCGTGCCCCTGCCGCAGGGCGTATTCATGCTGGCCCGGGGCTGCATGGCGGGCAATCAGTCCGATCAGCGCCGCCGCCGCCGCGCCGGTCGCCGGATCCTCGCCTATGCCCATGCCGGGCGAAAACATGCGCGCGGCAAAGTGGTTGCCCGTCTCGTTCGGCGTCTCGGTGAACACGTAGACCGAGTTCCTGCCAACCGGATAGACCTCGTCCCAGCCGCGACGCTCGAGCTTGATCCGGCGGAGGCAGTCCGGATCGCGCACCGGAACCAGGTAGAAGGGCACGCCGGCCGAGAACAAAGCGGGCTGGTAGAGCCCGCAGCCGATCTCCTCGATTTCAAGCCCGAGCGAGTTGGCAATGGCGTGCACCGCTGGCGCTCGCCCCACCTCTTCAGGCAGCACCGGCAGCGCAAAGCGCGCATTGCCGAGGTGCTTTTCGATACGCTCGACCACACAGGTGATGACCCCGACCTTCTCTTCGAGACGCAGCGCAGTGGCGCGACCCGACAGCGCCAGGGCGACCGCCGTACCCACGGTGGGGTGACCGGCAAAAGGCAGCTCGACCGACGGGGTGAAGATGCGCAGTGCTGCAGCATGCCGCTCCGACTTCGGCTTGCACACGAACACCGTCTCGCTGAGGTTGAACTCCTTGGCGATGGCCTGCATCTGGTCGTCCATCAACCCGTCGGCTTTCAGCACCACGGCAAGCGGATTGCCAGTGAGCCGCTTGCGGGTAAAGACGTCGAGAAGCTGATAGTTGAGTCTCATTGCCGGCTCCGCGCATCCGTTCCGGCCGCTTGTCCGACTCATTACGGACACGGCCCAGCTGTTCTCACTATTTGGTGAGCGCGAAACTGGCCTTGTCCAGCCCGAGTTCATCGCAGATTGCATCGACGACCACTTGATGGTCATCGCGCTCGGCGAGTCCCGACACGGTGGCGCAGCCGATCGGCCCCAGCCCCTTCAGGCGGATCGGAAAACCACCGCCAGCGAGGACGAAATCTGCCGGATCGAGCGCGCGCGAGGCCGGGAATGTCCGATCCTCCCGGCCCTGCTCGAGCGCGACGCGATACGAGGAGCGCAGCAACCGCTGCACCACGTTGAACTTGCGGCGCACCCAGTTGGGGTTGTCGCCGCTGGTGCCGGGCATGGCGCAGTAGAACAGCGGCCGATCCCAGAGCCGGATATCGACCACCAGCGCCAACCCTTCCTTGATGGCACGGTCGCGGATGCGGGTACCGATGGAAAAGGCCGTGGCCTCGTTGAACTGGTCGAACACGAGCCCGAGCTCCTGTTCCTTGATTTTCGCGATGTCTGCTGCCTTGTCCATGTCCAATCCCTCCGGTGCCGCGACCGTCTAGCTCATCGCCACACCCGGCGCCATATCAGCCGACGGTCGCCCTCGACCACGCATCGTAGAGCGGCTGGCGGTCGGCCGGCTGCCCGACTAAGTTCACGAGCGCCGGGTCGATAGCGGCATAGGGCATGGCGCTGCCGGTCCAGATATTGCCCACGGGCACGGCCCAACTCGGGTCGTCAAGAGTACCGGGCTTGAGGATGACGATGTCGCCTGTGGCGGGTTCGTTCCACACCCGCACGCCACAATGGGCGCAGCCGCGCATGCGCACCACCCGTCCGCTGTCGGCGGGCTTGTCGTAGCTCGAAAGTGCCCCGGCGATCAGCTCGACCTGATCGCGACGGATCGGCGCCGACATCGTGTGAGTCGCCCCACTCAGCCGCTGGCAGTCGCGGCAATGGCAATTGTAGACCGCGAGCGGCGCACCGAGCACGCGATAGCGCACCGCCCCACACACACAGCCGCCCTCGACCGGAAACGCCGGCAGTTCGATATGCATTGGCTCAATCCCTCGTGAACCTTCCATTCATCACAAGTTCACCGTCGCGGAGGCATAGGGCAACCCAATTCAGACGGCTGCGTGCCGTCCCCACGATTTCGAGGCTCCCATGCTGCATCTTTTCGACAGTCTGCTGGTCGGTATCGACCTGAAATCCCGCCGCTCGCGCCTGGCCGAGCTCGACGCCCGCCTGCTCAAGGACATCGGCCTTGAGCCGTCCGACTTCAGCAAGTCGCGCCGTCGGCGCGCCTGACCTGGAGACACGATCATGTTCAACCCGTTCAGATCCATGCTGCAGCGCCGCGCCCGCCGCCGGACCGTCGAGGGCCTGCTGCAGCGCGACGACCACCTGCTCGACGACATCGGCGTGACCCGCGACGATCTGATGCTGATGCTGGCCGGCCGGTCGACGACGTTGATTTCGCTGGGTCGCTCTCGCGAGTGACCCGGCGCCTGCACCCGACAGGCACACGAAGGTGACGAACGCGCATTCTGCTGCCTGATTGACTTGAACGCCGCAGAGGACTTCAAGGGGCACCAAAATCAGGCCCAGGGACGCAGCGGCACAGACCGGCGTCCCGCATCGCGGACGTCGCCATGAAGAAGATCGGTTTCCTCTCGTTCGGGCACTGGACGCCCTCGCCGCACTCGCAGACCCGCACGGCAGGCGATGCGCTGCTGCAATCGCTCGACCTCGCGGTCGCGGCGGAAGAGCTGGGGGCCGATGGCGCCTATTTCCGCGTGCACCACTTTGCCCGCCAGTTGGCCTCGCCGTTTCCGCTGCTCGCAGCGGTAGGTGCAAGAACCAGGCGGATCGAGATCGGCACGGCCGTGATCGACATGCGCTATGAGAACCCGCTCTACATGGCCGAGGACGCCGGCGCCGCCGACCTCATTTCCGGCGGCCGGCTGCAGCTCGGCATCTCGCGCGGCTCGCCCGAGCAGGTGATCGGTGGCTACCGGCACTTCGGCTATGTGCCCGCCGATGGCCAGACCGATGCCGACATGGCGCGCGGCCATGCCGAGGTGTTCCTCGACGTGTTGCGTGGTGCTGGCTTCGCCCAGCCCAATCCGCGACCGATGTTTCCCAACCCGCCGGGCCTCCTCCGCATCGAGCCCCATTCCGAGGGCCTGCGCGACCGCATCTGGTGGGGCGCGGCGACCACGGCCACGGCGCAGTGGACCGGCACGCTGGGCATGAACCTGCAGAGCTCGACGCTGGTGATGGCCGAATCCACCAAGCCGTTCCACATCCAGCAGGCCGAGCAGATCCGCGCCTACCGCGAGGCCTGGAAGGCCGCCGGCCACACGCGCACGCCGCGCGTTTCGGTGTCCCGCTCGATCTTCGCCCTGGTCAACGACATGGACCGCACCTATTTCGGCGGCGACCGCAACGCCGCTGATCAGTTCGGTTATATCGAACCGGGCAAGCAGGCGGTGTTCGGGCGCAGCTATGCTGCCGAGCCGGACGTGCTGATCCGCGAACTGGCCGAGGACGAGGCGATCAAGGAAGCCGACACCCTGCTGCTCACGGTGCCGAACCAGCTCGGCGTCGCCTACAATGCGCATGTCATCGAGGCGATCCTCACACATGTGGCGCCAGGGCTGGGCTGGCGCTGAGGCGGCGGCCGCAAGGCAGCATCGTATTTTGCCGATATAGCGGGTTGATCCCCCTGCCCGACGGTCCTAGACTTTCGCCATCTTCACGCGGCAGCGGCGCCCGATTGCGCCGGCCGCACCCAGCGCGAACATCGAGGGATCATCATGCAGTACACCCGTCTGGGCCGTAGCGGCCTTTCCGTCAGCCGGCTCTGCCTCGGCACGATGAACTTCAGCTGGACCACCGACAAGCCCGAGTCGTTTGCGGTGATGGACAATGCCCATGCCAAGGGCATCAACTTCTTCGACACCGCCAACCGCTATGGCCGGCCGGGCCCCGGCGTCACCGAAACCTGGATCGGCGAGTGGTTCGCCCAGGGTGGCGGCCGGCGCGAAAAGACCGTGCTGGCGACCAAGCTTTACGGCGAGATGGGCGATTGGCCCAATGAGGGCAAGCTGAGCGCGCTGAACATCCGCCGGGCGCTGGATGCGAGCCTCAAGCGCCTGCAGACCGACTATATCGACCTTTACCAGTTCCACCACATCGACCGCGGCACGCCGTGGGACGAAATCTGGCAGGCGATGGAAGTCGCCGTGCAGCAGGGCAAGATCCTCTATGCCGGCAGCTCGAACTTCGCCGGCTGGCACCTCGCCAAGGCGCAGGCCGCCGCCGAGAAGCGCAACTATACCGGGCTGGTTTCCGAGCAGTCGATCTACAACCTGCTCAAGCGCGAGGTCGAACTCGAGGTGATCCCGGCCGCGGTGGATTTCGGCATCGGCATCATCCCGTGGTCGCCGCTGAATGGCGGCCTGCTCGGCGGCGTGCTGAAGAAGGAACAGGACGGCAAGCGCCGGCTCGAAGGGCGCTCGGCCGAGACCCTCGCCAAGCTGCGTCCGCAGATCGAGAGCTACGAAGCACTCTGCGCCGAACTCGGCCATGAGCCCGGCGATGTGGCGCTGGCCTGGCTGCTGCACCAGCCAGCGGTGACCGCCCCGATCATCGGGCCGCGAACAGCCGGGCAGCTCGATGCGGCGGAACGGGCGGTGGAACTGAAGCTCGACGCGGCGACCCTCAAGCAGCTGGATGAGCTGTTCCCGGGGCACAAGCCGGCGCCGGAGGACTATGCATGGTGAGGCGAGATTGCAGGCTTTCCCGCCGCTTCGTCATGCGTGAGCGCACCGACCGGCGCGCCTTCAGGCTGGTGTAAGGTTCGCGTGAGACCCCCTTGGTCCGGATGGATCGCTCGCTTCGGGCAGCAAGGAGGTCGAATTGGGCGCAACGCGCTACGGGTACACTCGCCTGCAGATCAGCCTTCACTGGCTGGTGGTCGCCATGGTGGCCTTGCAACTGGTGATTGCCGAGAACATCACAGAGATGGTGGACGCAATCGAGGAAGGCGAAACGGTCTCGTCCTCCGTCACCCTGCTCGGCAACGTGCACTACTGGCTCGGGCTGGCAATCCTTTCCGCGATGGTGGTGCGGCTCGGAGTGCGGGTCGCTTCCGGGGCCCCGACCTATGTCGGACGTATGCCGCTGAAGGAGCGGGCAGCGGCAGCCATGCACTGGGCGCTTTACCTCGTGCTGCTCGCGGTGCCGGTCAGCGGACTGTTGGCCTATTACGGTCTGGCCGATGTCGGCGACCTGCACGCACTATCGAGGCCCATACTGATCGTGCTGGTGGCGCTGCATGCGCTCGCCGCGCTGTACAACCAGTATGTCCGCAGGGACGGCACCCTGACGCGGATGCTGCGGGCCCGATAGTCGCGACCGTCACGACCGACAAATGAACAGGGGCCCCGAAGGGCCCCTGAAACGTTGGCTACGTGAACCGCAGCTCAGTTCTTCGCCTTGTCGACCAGGGCGCCGGCCTTGATCCAGGGCATCATGCCGCGCAGCTTTTCGCCGACCTGCTCGATCGGGTGCTCGTCGGCGAGGCGGCGGGTGGCCTTGAAGCGCGAAGCGCCGGCCCGGTATTCCTGCATCCACTCGGAGGTGAACTTGCCCGTCTGGATGTCCTTGAGGACGCGCTTCATCTCGGCCTTGGTTTCCGAAGTGATGATGCGCGGACCCGAGACATACTCGCCCCACTCGGCGGTGTTCGATATCGAGTAGTTCATGTTGGCGATGCCGCCCTGGTAGATCAGGTCGACGATCAGCTTCACTTCGTGCAGGCACTCGAAATAGGCCATCTCGGGGGCGTAGCCCGCCTCGACCAGCGTCTCGAAGCCGGCGCGGATCAGCTCGACGAGGCCGCCGCAGAGGACGACCTGCTCACCGAAGAGATCCGTCTCGCATTCCTCGCGGAAATTGGTCTCGATGATGCCCGAGCGACCGCCGCCGATGGCCGAAGCGTAGGCCAGCGCGATGTCCTGGGCATTGCCGGAGGCGTCCTGATGGACGGCGATCAGGCAGGGCACGCCGCCACCCTTCTGGTACTCGCCGCGCACGGTGTGGCCCGGGCCTTTCGGCGCGATCATGATCACGTCGACCGACTTCTTGGGCTCGATGAGGTTGAAGTGGACGTTGAGGCCGTGCGCGAAGGCAATGGCAGCGCCATCACGGATGTTCGGCTCGATCTCGTTCTTGTAGACGTCGGCCTGCAGCTCGTCGGGGATGAGCATCATGATGACGTCGGCCCACGCAGCAGCCTCGGCGATCGACATGACCTTGAGGCCCTCGCTCTCGGCCTTCTTGGCGGAAGAACCATCGGGGCGAAGCGCGGAGACGACATTGGTGATGCCGGAATCGCGGAGGTTCAGCGTGTGGGCATGGCCCTGCGAGCCGTAGCCGACGATCGCGACCTTCTTGGACTTGATGATGTTGAGATCGGCATCCCGATCGTAATAGACGCGCATGGTCATCTCCCTTTGTGCGTTGTGGCCGTTAGGCCAATTGCTGGCTGTGTTCGAAGCTGCCGCGGCGGGGCCTGGCGGCTTCGCCTAGTCCTTGTTGATGGCGTAGATCGCGAGGAAATGCTCGGTCGCCCGGGCGGCCTCGCGCGCGATATCTGCTTCCGAATAGCTCGTGGAATCCCCCAGGAGCAGGCGGATTTGCACGTCGCGGACCACGAGCCCGAAGAAGCTGCGATAGGCTTCTTCGGAGCTCTCGAAGCGCAGCAGCCGCGCCTCGCGTCCCGCTTCCAGCACCGGCTTCAGACGCTTGCGGATTTCGAGCGGCCCATTCTCGAGCACGATCGAACCCAGTCCGTGCTTTTCGGCGCCGGCATGATTGATCGCCAACCGGTTCAGCGTCACCGACACCTGCCCCACGATCGTACCGAGCAGATCGCGGGCGAACTGCTCGATGCTCTGGCGCAGCGACACGGCGTCGAGCCGCCAGCGATCCACCTGCGGCATCCGCACCTTGGCAGCCTGGAACTGCACGGTAGCAGTCAACAGGCCGTCGCGGTCGCCGAACCACTTGTAGAGCGTTTCCTTGGAGCAGCTGGCGCGTCGCGCCACCGACGTCATGGTCAGCCGGTCCCCCTGCAGCACCAGTAGCTCCAGCGCCGCCGTCAGCACCTGCTGCTGGCGTGGCGTGAACAACTCGTCCGGCTGAGCGCCCTTGGCTGGCACGATTTCCTCCCCCTGCTCGCTGGCTTGCGCCGGCGCCGCAGCCTGTACCGTACGGTACGGTTCTGGGCAAGAGGAAATTTGCGTGGGGCTGCCAAATCGAAGCCCCTCGACTGTGCCTGCCGCTGCGCTATCAATAGCGCAATGGCGCGGGGGTCTCGCGGTGCCCGATATTTTCGTCTCGCACAAGGCCGAGGAGCGTGGGGCAGCAAAGCGGCTGGTCAGGCGCCTTGCGGAACTGGGCTATGATGTCTGGTCGGCTGCCGAACTGGTGGCTGGGGAGCACTTCGAGGCCGAGATTACGGCACGGCTCGACACGGCCCGGGCCGTCATCGTCCTGTGGTCGCACAAGGCCGTCGCGTCCGAATGGGTCCGCGCCGAGGCTGAGACGGCCAGACGCCGCGGCATTGCGTTGCCGGTGGTAATCGACGACGTGCCGATCGATCGGCTGCCATTGCTGTTCCGCACCATGCATATCAGCGACCTCAGCGCCTGGAATGGCGGCAAGACGCATGCGGGCTACCGGCAGTTGCTGTCCGCGCTGGTCGAACTCGTGGGCGAGCCGGGCGCAGTGGCGCCAGCCCCCCCGCCCCCGGCCGACACACGATTGAACCAGCCCACCCCGCAACCAGACGTCGCGCACGAAGACGAACTCTGGGAAGAGATCACCCAGAATCCCAGTCAGAGCGCCGAAGAGTACCGCAACTATTTGACTAAGTTCGGCGAGGAGGCGCGCTTTGCCGACCTGGCGCGGCTTCGCATCCGGCGGCTGGAAAAAGAGGTGGCTCACCGGCGGTGGAACTGGGGCTATCTGGGCTCCATACTCGTTGCCCTCGCGACGCTGGTCGGCAGTGTGTTCGCCTTTGTGCAGTGGGTGGGCGAGAACCCGGACGCCGCGCGCTGGGCGACGTCGTTCTTGGTGACCGAGGAGCAGCGACAGGCCAGCGCCCTATGCAGCGCCTGGCTGTCGCAGCAGGCCACCGAGCCACAAACCAACCTGCCGGTGGTCGAGACCCGGGCCGTCGCGGCCTGCGAAGTCGCCGCAGCGACCTTCGGCGCCTCGGCGGACATCAAGGCGACGCTGGGGTTGGCCTATCTGGCGCGCGACGCCGCCAACGACGAGAAGGCCCGACAGCTGATCGAGGACGCAGGGCGCTCAGGCAGTCCTGTCGCGCATCTGGCACTCGGACTGATGTACCTGTACGGCTGGGTCTACCAACCTGACCTCATTCGGGCCACAGAGCAGCTCAAGCGCGCCGGCGATGCCGGCCTCGCCCATGCCGACGGGATACTCTGCGATATCGGCAATAACCTGCGGGGCAGCCTGCCCGGGCAGTCGGTAGGCCATGAGACCTTCTGCCGGCGCGGCAGCGACAAGGGTGACGCGTTGGCGCAGCGCGGTCTCGGCTATCTGCGCATGTACGGCTTTGTCGGCAGGCGCGACATCGAGGAGGCAACGAGACTGTTCGAGGCCGCGGTTGCGCACGCTGATGCCGGCGCTCAATACTACCTGGCGCTGTTGCATCTGCGCGGCGAGGGCGTGCCGGCCGACCCGGCCAAGGCCCTCGAGTTGCTGGACCGTGCCAGCGGCCAAGGCTTTGCCCGCGCCGAGCGCCAGATCGGCCTCATCTACGAGTGTGGGCTGGGGGTCGAAGTCGACATTGCCGAGGCGGCGAGGCACTACGAGAACGCGTTCGGTGGCGGCGACAACGTTGCCGCCTACCTGACCGGATCGTTTTTTGCGGAAGGCCGGAACAGCGAGTTCGGCCCCGAGGCGCAGGACACCATCGACATCTCCAACATCCCGAACTGCGACGCAGCCACGCGCTTGATGGCCTTCCGGCTCGGTGCCGGACACACCATCGCCCCCGAGCCGGCGCGCGCCATGACCCTGTTCGAGGCCGCTACCGCATCGGGCAATGGGATCAGCCTGTATGTACTGGCCACAGTGATCAATGCCGGCGTGCTGACGGCGCGCGACCCGGCGCGCATCTTCGCGCTCCAGCAGCAGGCTGCCGCCACGGGCGTGCTCTACGGCCAGTTTGGCCTTGGTGTGGCCTATCAGCTGGGTATCGGAACAGCAGTGAACCTCGACGAGGCGGCACGTTACTTCCGGCTGGCACGGGACCAGGGGCATCCCGACGCCGCGGAACGACTGCTGCAGATGGGACGCTGAGATCCTCGATATCGGCGCTTGATCGCTCCCGCCGCCTCCGGCAGTCTGGACCCATGCATATTGGCTGGGGGAATGATTGTGCGCAAATCGCTATTGGCTGTCGCATTGGCGTTGGCAACAACCGGGGCATACGCCCAGACGGCAACCGACCGTGCCGGAGAACTGAAAGTCTGGCGCGAGCAATGCTCGGACCCCGACTCCGACCTGCGCATCGCCTATATCGAGGCAGCGCTGGAGACCCAGGACACCTCCATTATCCGCATCTGCGCCCGGCAGTCGCTTGAGGGCGACGATTCCGATACACGGAACCTCGGATTGCGCGCCGCGCTCGCCTCCATGGACCACATCCGCTTCGAGGTCGAAATCCCGCCCATGCTGGCCGAAGCGCTGGAGGATGCCGGCGACAACGAAAAGAAGCTGAACGAAATCTCAAAGTGGTTCATTGCCCGCGATTGGCAGGTGCTCAAGACCGGGCTGGCGTTCGACATCGACAAGGCCGACCTCGCCAAGGGCACCTCCGAGTGGTTCCCACTCGCCAATCTCACGGCACGGAACGATCGCTACACCGGCAAGCTGTCCATCACGGGCGACAAGGTCTCGTGGGTCGGCGCGGCCTACCTCGCCAACAGCGAGTGCAACCTGACCGCGCAACTGGTGGCCGGGCCGGCGCTCGAAGGCGAGTGGCTCTGCGCCCGCGGCGAGCCGTTCAAGGTGCGGGCGGACCTGCTCTAGCGCTAGTAGAGCCGGAGCCGGTCGAGCGACACCGGCCCCGACGCGAATATCCGCAGCCGGAGTTCGCGTGGGGTTCCGAGGTCGAACCGGCAGGCCGGCGCATCGGCGAGAGCCGGGGTGGTCTGGCAGTCCGCAGCGGGCGTCCAGGAGCTGGCGCTGGGGACCTTCTGTTCCACCAGCACACGGGCCTCGCCGTCACCACAACTGCCGGTGGCGAGCGTCAGCCCGGCGACCCGTTCGACGCCCTGATCGACACTCAGCACCAGATCGATCGTGCGCTGGCCGCCCTCCGGCAGCGCCTCCCAGCAGGCGCCGTCACTGGCCAGAGCCGAGGGCGCACCGTCCCGACTGATCGCCTTGAAGCCCTGCACCAGATACGGGACACCATCGGCGGCGACCTGTGCATCGGCGGCGACCCGCCTGGCGGCGGCTTCGACCAGGCCGAAAGCCCTGCGGATCCGATCGAAGCGGATGGCGCGGGCCTGTCCGGTGTCGCCGTCGACTTGAAGGATCATTGCGAAGGGCAAGACCTCCCCCGCCCGCTGCGCAGTCGCCACGCTGCCGCTGATGCCCTTGATGAGGTAGGTCCGGCCGGCTTCGGGATCGACCGCCTCAAGGCGCAGCAAACCGCCATCGCCGCCTGCCTGGGCACGATTGAGCCGGACCCAGAATGGTCCATAGCTGCGCGGCGACATACTCCAGACCTGCATTTCCGCGACAGTCTCCATCAGCCCGGTATAGGCATAGTCCGGGACACCCAGACGCGAGGTGCAGCCGGTCGCCAGATTGGCGGGCCGGGCGAAGGCGAGATCGTCAACGCCACCTGCCGCCTCGACGCCCCCCTCCACCTCGGCGATCGCAATGGGCACCGCGGACTCGGCCGAACGCCCCTCGGCATCGGTGTAGGTGAAGGGTGCCACCGCTCCCGAGTTGTCGAGTGTGGCGTGCCGCGGCACGACAAGCCAGCAGGCCACCCCGCCCTGCCACGCACTGCCGAACAGCCAGGCATGGCCGGCATCGCCATTGGCCGCCTTGACGAAGACGCGTTCGGCGAGCGCCGGACTTGAGAGGACCATGAGGGCGAGGATCAATGCCAACCGCATCATCGCCTGAGCCGCCTCCAGCGCCGCCAACGCTCTGCGCGGTCGTCGTCCACCCAAAGCCCCATCCAGGCCGCAACCAGTTGTACCGCCGTGATGCCGATGAACAGCAGCAGCGACAGCCAGCCGATCGCCGGATCGCCAACGATCGCGGACAACGGCCCGAAACTATAGGTCACCACATCGGAAAACGCCCCCGGGCGGTAAAGCTGCACCTGGTCGGATTCGGCCGTCGCCCGGATAATGAGGCCTGACCTGGTGGGCATTGCCACCCCATACCAGGCGTCACGATCGCCCTGCCCACCGATCGAACCGATGCGGCTGCCGGTGGGGATCGGCAGACTGTCGGAAGCAATTGGGTAGAGCCCGGGAGCCCCCCATGGCCAGATCGTGCGGCCAAAAACGGTAAAGCTTCCCTCGAGCAACAAATCCAGCCGCCGCGGCAGCCCATCCGGCGGCGGCACCGCGGTTGCCAGTTCCGAGCCGATCTGCACCGGGCCGGCGATCGGCAGCATCGGTAGCGGCTCGTTCTCGCCGGCGGTGGCAAACACCACCGCAACCGCCGGACTGGAATCCGCGCAAACCGAGCCATCGGCGCCAATCAGCCGGACACCACCGTCGGCGGCGGAAAGCAACACCGAAACGCGATCGGGGCGCCAATGGTAGGACATCGTGGCGCCCGCTGGCGCCTCGACCACGCCGCTGTAGCCGGCGGCGCTGGCCGCGCAGTTGGCGAGCCCCCGGATGTCGGCATCGCGCACCGTGAGGGCGGAGAGGTCAGGCCGCACGACGGTCTGCGCAAAGAACTCGGTGCGGATGTCGAACACCAGCAGCGGCACGCGATAGCTTTGTCCGATGAGGGCCAGACCAAGCAGGCAACCGGCGGTGACCAGCGCCGAGATCACCAGCATTGTCACGCCTGACTTCCCGGTCAGGTAGCGCTTCAGGATCATGGCACGGCCGGTTCCGGCAGCCGCATGCGATAGCGGACCGATTCAACCGCGAAGCCATCGTCGTAGTCGAGCCTGAGCAGCACTGGCCCCGTGGGCAATGCGGCTGTTTCGAACCGGCAGATCGTGTTGAACGCAATGCGCGCGCCGTCACCCGCCGGTCCGCAAGCCGCAGCGGCGCTGGCGGCCCCTGGCGGCTCTTCCGGCCCATCATGCGCAAACACGTGCGCGCGCACCGACAGGCCCCCGGAATTGACCAGAACTTCGAGAACGTCCACCGGCGCCGCGGGAGCGCCACTGACCGGTAGGTTTACCGCACCCTTCGGGTTGCAGTCCGGGCCGGCAGCAAGAAAGCTGCGCACCGCGACATCGGCAATATCGTAGCCATTCAGCGTGTCCGCGTAGGCACTGGACAGCGCGGCCACCCTCACCCAGTCGGCAGGTTCGTCGGGGATTCCGAACGGATTGCTGGCGCTGTAGCGCCCGTCACGCGTGTGGACCTCGATGCAGACCTGACCACCGACGGCGTCGGGCTTGAGAAACAGCGGCCCCGCCCCGCGGGTCGTGGCGGCTCCACCAACGAGGCGCAGTCCGAGCATCTGGCCGCCAGAGGTATTGGGTATCGGATCGTAGCTCTCACTGAACGTCCCCGGCGGCTGCGCATCCAGCACCTGCTGCGCGAGGCCGGTTGTCGCGATGGTGGCGGCCAGCCCTGTCAGAGCCAGGACACTCCCGAGCTTCCACATCCTCAACCCTCCAAGCCGCTGCGACTATAGCGCCCTTGTGCGGGGTGACAATTCCATTCCGGCGCCTTATATCGTCACTTGCCGATGTAACGCGAACGCGTCACAGTCCGAACTCCCTCACAAGCAGCAGACCAGCCCATGTCCCTTCTGTTCACGCCCTACACCCTGGGCGACGTTACCTTCCGCAACCGCGCCGTGGTGGCCCCGATGTGCCAGTACTCGGCGCAACATGGCTACGCCAATGACTGGCACCTGGTGCACCTGGGGCGTTTCGCGCTTGGTGGCTTCGGGCTGGTCATCCTCGAGGCGACGGGAGTCGTGCCGGAGGGCCGGATTTCCTACGCCGATCTCGGCCTCTGGGAGGATGGGCAGATTGCCCCCCTCGCCCGCATCGTCGATTTCCTGCACAACAATGGCAGCGCCGCGGGCATCCAACTGGCCCATGCCGGCCGCAAGGCCTCGACGCCCGTCGCCTGGCGGCATGGCTTCAACGAGACCGAGGAAGAAAAGCCGAAGGTTGCGTTCGAGCATTGGGTGCCCGTGGCGCCGAGCGCCGAGCCCCATTCCGACAATCCGGACTTCCAGGTGCCGCATGAACTCGACGCAGCCGGCATCCGCCGGGTCATCGACGGCTTCGCCGCCGCAGCAATCCGCGCGGACAAGGCCGGCTTCGACGTCGTCGAAATCCATGCCGCGCATGGCTACCTGATCAACCAGTTCCTTTCGCCGCTCGCCAACCACCGCACCGACAATTATGGCGGGAGCCGCGAGAACCGGATGCGCCTGCTACTGGAGATCACCGAGGCCGTGCGCGCCGTGTGGCCAGAGGGCAAGCCGCTGCTGGTGCGCATTTCGGCGACCGATGGACGCGAGGATGGCTGGCAGGTTGCCGACAGCGTGGTGCTGGCCAGTGAACTCAAGGCGCGTGGCGTCGACATGATCCACGTCTCGTCGGGCGGCTTTGTCGGGTTTGGGCTGAAGGCAGCGCCGCTCTACCAGGTGCCGATGGCAGCCGAGGTGCGCCACGGCGCCGATATTCCCACCATGGCGGTTGGACTGCTCGACAACCCCGTCAGCGCCGAAGGCGTGCTTGAGGACGGCTCGGCCGACATGATCGCACTGGCGCGCGGCGCGCTCGAGGATCCCAACTGGGCCCTGCACGCCTATCATGCGCTGGAGGGCGGCAAGAGCTACGATCTTTGGCCGATCCAGGCCCGTGCCCGCATCCGCGACATGGATCGCGTCCTCGGCCGGCGACAATAGTCTGCCGCATCGCCGTTGAAATGCCGCGCCGCGGTACCCAATTCGGTCGCAATCGGCGCCGAACCTCGGGTATCGGCGCGCCGATAGCGACGCCGGATTTCGGAGGAAGCCTGATGACCACCCGCACCGCCCTGTTCGCCCTGCTTGCAGCGTGGGGTGTGGGCACCTGCACGGCGCTTCCGGCGCTGGCTGAAGACAGCCCCGCCGAGACCACCAGCGAGACCAGCGAGGCGGGTGAGGGCCTGACCGACCGGGTGTGGACGCAAAAGGACGACGGCGACCTGCCAGGCGTGATGCGCATCTTCCTTTCCGATGGCACGCTGGTGCAGGACTCGTGCTGGGAGACGCATCGGCTGAGCAACTGGACCATGGTGTCGGACACCAGCCTGCGCTGGACCGAGGATGGCACCGATATCGACGCCGACATCGTCTCGCTGACCGACGCCGAACTCGTGCTGCGGCTCAACCTGCGCGGCGGTGCGGTCGAGGAGCACTATGTCACGGCCACCGTACCTTACCTGTGCCCGGACATGCCGAAGGGCTGACGAAACGCGTAGCCAGGTGCTTACGCATTTTTGTTGCGGTGGCGCATGAACACCGGCGGCTAGACCGAGAACACCCCGCGCCAGCTGGCGAGCCGCCCGATGACGGGAAACCCGATCTCGGTGAGGAAGACGTGCCGCCCTTCGGCATCCTGCCTTTCTCCAACGACGATGCGAGATCGGGGAACGGGAAACCAGCCGATCCGCGCCGCAGCGACGCGGAAATCGAGCCCGTCGGCGATCGGCACCGGCACGAGCCGCAACAGAAGCGGCCCGATCCGCTCCTCGATCAACCCTTCGCGCAGCACGCGGATTTCGGAGCGCAGCACCCTGTCGCCGAAGAAGCGGGCCCAGAGTTCGCGGCCGTTGCGGGTCTCGACGGCCACATGCATAGGGACGGCGCCGAGCGCTCCCGGCAGGCCGAGCGCGCGTGCAAGCAGCCGGCCGGCCAGATTGGCACCACCGGCGACGACGGCCTCGCCCGCGGCAAGCAAGGCCGGGCGCCCGCGGTGCACATAGCGCGTCACTTCAGGTAGCTGATCGAACCCGGCGCCCATGGCGCGGCGCAAGATCGGCTTTTCGCCCCGCGCCGCGACCTGCCGGACGTCGATCGCCAGCCCATCCAGCCACGGCCGGATGGCCGCCAGACCGACCAGCCCCGCCGCTGAAGCTGCGCCAGCACGAGGGCCGCGTCCAGCCGCGATGGCCTCGACCAGCGCCGCAGCCGCCAGCACCGGGACGTAGGGCCAGTCGCCCTTGTTCGCCACCAGCGTCCAGCGCACCAGCCGCACCTCACCGCGCGCGTCCTGTCCGGCGACATCGACAACGAGCCCGCCGGTGTCGGTGCCGAGGCGCCGGCACCACCCCGCCAGCATGCGGCCCGGCACGGCGAGCCAGCGCGCTGACGGCAGGAGGCGCAAGTGCACCAGAGTGCCGGCAAACCCGACGAGGCGATGCAACCAGGGTAGCTCCAGGCCCATGTCACAGCTTGCCCGCAGCCTTGGCTGGAAACGCCGAGGCAGCAGATCAAGATCGGCCAGGTTGGCGAGGGCCACAACGCGCCGGCCGAGACCATCGGCGGTCACGCTGCGGCCATCGCTCCAACCTCGACGGCGCTGCCATTGGCCCTCGCTGAAGACGTCGAGGGGTTTGCCGACCCAGGATAAGGCCGCTTCGCCGGCCACCCGGCCGCCTGGCGTTTGGTTGGCGGGCAGTATCGCAACATCGATACTGTCTATGGTGAGCCAGGCACCGGTCAACGCCTCGACCACGGCATGGGTCAGCGCCGGCGCGATCGTGACGCCGGCGGTGACGCTGATCCCCGCGGCGCGCGCCGCGCCATCGAATCCAGAGATGTTGGTGACGAAGGCCCGGGACTGGCTGAGGTCGAGATAGTGGCACCGGGCGCCGATGGCAGCCTCGACCAGCGCTGTGCCCGCAACACCGGACTGTCCGGTGCAGTCGATCACGACATCGGCACGACACTCGGCGAGCCGCGCCGCCGTGACGGTATTGCAATCCATGTAGAAGAAGGCGAACTCGCCCTGAATGTCGATGTCGCGCAGTTCTGTGGCCAGCGAAACGGCATGGCTCTCGTTGCGCCCACCGAGGCTGATCCGATAGGTCGTGCGGCGCGCCAGCAGACGGGCGAGGCGCGAGCCAAACACGCCCGTCGCCCCGACGATCAGTACATGCGGCCGCTGAGCGGCCTTGACCCGTCTCGTCTCAATCAGGTGTTGCGCCCCCGGCAGGACCCGGCGAGCGACTAGATCATCACCTGCGTACCAATTTCAACCACGCGGCCGGTCGGAATGTGAAAGTACTCCGTGGCGTCGGTGGCATTCTTGGCCAGACCCATGAAGACCTTGTCGACCAGCGAGCGCCAGGCATTCTTGGACGACGACCGCAAGGACCTGCGGCTGAGGAAGAACGAGGTCGACATGATGTCGAACTTCCAACCGAGTTTGCGGGCCAGCGCCAGCGCCTTCGGGATGTTCGGCGTCTCCATGTAGCCGAAATACACCTGAACCCGGTAGAAGAGGTCGTTATAGGCGTCGATCCGCACCTTGTCGTCATCGGCCACCACCGGCGTTTCGGTCGTGTGGACGGTGAGGATGACATTGTGCTCGTGCAGCACCTTGTAGTGCTTGAGGCTATGGAGCAGCGCCGTCGGCGCGCCCTCGATGTCGGAGGTGAGGAACACCGCCGTACCCGGCACGATCTGCGGCTTCTTCTTGGCGAGGTTCTCGACGAGGAACTCGAGCGGCACCTCGTCGCGACGGGTCTTGGCCGCCAGCCTCTGCCGTCCGGTGATCCAGATGATCATGAGACTGGCGAGAACGATTGCCACCACCGCCGGCACCCAGCCGCCCTGCGGAAACTTGGCGCCGTTGGCGACAAAGAAGCTGAGGTCGATCAGGAACAGTGGAACGATGATGAGCAGCGATGTCCACAGCGCCCACTTCCACAGCCGCCACATCACCACGAACAGCAACACGGCAGTGACCAGCATCTCGCCGGTGACGGCGATGCCATAGGCCGCCGAGAGCGCGCTCGATGAACGGAAGCCCACCACCAGAACCAGGACCGAGATCAGCAGCAGGAAATTGACCTGCGGCATGAAGATCTGCCCCTGCATTTCCTCGGAGGTGTGGCGCACTTCGAGGCGTGGCAGGAAGTTGAGGTGCATGGCCTGCCGAACCAGCGAGTAGGCGCCGGTGATGACTGCCTGGCTGGCAATGACGGTCGCCGCCGTGGCGAGCCCGACCATCGGCAGCAACGCCCAGTCGGGTTGCATCTGGAAGAAGGGGTTGGTGACCTCGCCTGGATGAGACAGCGTGAACGCCCCCTGCCCGAAATAGTTGAGCAGCAGCGCCGGAAACACCAGCGCCAACCAGGCAACAATGATCGGGCGCCGGCCGAAATGGCCAAGGTCGACGTAAAGTGCTTCGGCGCCGGTGACGGCGAGGAACACCGCACCGAGCACGGGTACGGCGATGCCGGCATGGGTGAACAGGAAACTGGCGCCGTAGAGCGGGTTGAGCGCGGCGAGAATACCGGGCGCCTCGAAGATATGGACGATGCCCGACACACCGAGCACGAGGAACCACACCGCCGTGATCGGCCCGAAAACGAAACTGACCCGTGCCGTGCCGTAGCGCTGCACCAGGAAGAGACAGAGCATGATGAGGACGGTCAGCGGCACCACCCACGGCTCGAGCGACGGCGCCACCACCTTGAGGCCTTCCACCGCCGAGAGCACCGAAATGGCCGGCGTGATGATGGCATCGCCCAGGAACAGGGCTCCGCCGATGAGGCCCAGACCGAGGATCCACACCGGGCGCTTCTCGAAGGCATTGGAGGCCAGCGTCATTAGAGACAACGTGCCGCCTTCTCCCTTGTTGTCGGCGCGCAAGACGAAGATGACGTATTTGACCGTCACCACGATGGTCAGCGCCCAAACGATCAGCGACAGCAACCCGAGAATTTCGCGCTCGCCTGCACCATGTCCGGCCGCATGCAGGGCTTCGCGAAACGCGTATAGCGGACTGGTGCCGATGTCGCCGAACACGACACCCAGCGCACTGAGGATCAGAATGTATAGGTTGGCTTTGGCGTGGCTGGCCTGCTCGGTCGCCGCGTCACTGGAGGGAGTCCCAGTCGACGTCGTCTGAGTCATGTACCTGTTCGCTCACCCTGTTGCGGGGTGGGCGGTCTCTACACTGATAGCCAGCCGCACTCAACCGCCGATATCGGTTCGAATACGCAATTCGATCCCAACCGGCCGTGAATGTGAGTGATCACTGGCGAGAACCAGTGGGGCGGCGCGAAGGGGCACGCCGCCCCGGGGCCGGGGAGAGAGGAGAAAGAGCCCCGGCTGATGCCTTAGGCGGCCTTGGTTGCCGCAGCTGCGTCTGCCTCGCGGGCGGTCTTGGTGGCATTGGTCCACCACACCAGGTTGTCGAGGACGTCGGGCACGAACTGGTCGAAGTTGCCCTTGGTGTCGTCCCAGCTCTTCTGGCCGAACATGATCGGCAGGAAGTCCGAGCCGCCGATATGGATGGCCTGGCGGACGGGGACGGCCTGCAGTTCGACCATGATGTTGCGCAGGTGCTCGATGGCGCGGGCGCCACCAACCGAACCGTAGCCGACAAAGGCCACGGCCTTGCGGACGAAGGGCTTGTAGGCCCAGTCGATGGCGTTCTTGAGCGCACCGGTGATCGAACGGTTATACTCGGCGGTGACGATGATGTAGCCGTCGAACTCGTTGAGCTTGGCCTGCCACTTGGCAGCAACTTCGTTCGGGGTCGGCATCCACAGGTCCGATGCCGGAGCATCGAAGATCGGCAGGTTGTAGTCGGCAAGATCGACGATCTCGACGTCGAGATCACCACGCGCTGCGGCGTGATCGGCGATCCACTTGGCCGGCTTGTCGCCGAAGCGGGTCGGACGGGTCGAGCTGATGATGACTGCGATTTTGGGCTTGGACATTTGCTGCACTCCAGTAACAAAACGTAACTGAGGCGAGATATGTTCCCGGTGCTGGCAAGCGCAAGCAGGCACCATATTGGCGTAAGGACACACCGGCACAACCCGGTGTCAGCGCTGATACTCAGGTTACCTGCATGTTAGTGTCAGGGATTGCGGGCATCTCGGGGCCCTTGCGACCGATTTCGGCGGCATCTGGCGCCCATATCGCCAAAAACGGAATGCACTGTTTCCGTTGAGCGAACGATCAGCGCATGCCGAACGAGAAGGTCCAGGCCAGTGCCTTGAAGGCGTCTTCGCTGAGTTCGGGGTGACGCGGACGGAACGATTCCATCGCCTGTTCCGTGACGCTGCGGCGGCTGCGCTTTTCCGGCAGGTCCACAGGTTGCGCCAAGTCCTCGAGCAGCGACAGGATGTGCTGCTTTAGTTCCACTCCGAGTTCCGGCCCGAAGCGGACGATGAGGTCATTGCCGCGGGCGCGGGGAAATGTCGACTTGCCGAAACCGGTATAGATGACGATCGCCTCGCTGATCTGCTCAGGTGTGGCGGCCGATTGCGGGAACTCGGCGATGTCGGCGGTCTGCACAGCGTTCTTGGCCATGGCCGATTTCATAGGCCGGAAATCGCGCTGGGCGGAAGGCCCCGGGACGCGTCCTCCCCCGGTTTGGCTAACTGGCGGTTGCCGGCACCGGCTAAAATTGCGCGGAGGCGGTGCCGCAAGCGGCGCGGTAGCGTCGCACGGTCTCTGCCATGCCGTAGATCAACGCATCGGCGGTGATGGCGTGGCCAATCGAAACCTCGGCCAGATCGGGGATGGCGGCCTTGAGTGGCGGCAGATTGACCAGCGTCAGGTCATGCCCGGCATTGACCAGCAGCGACCGCGCCGGCCCACGCCGATTGGCGCCGGCGATCCGCGCCGCATCGGCAGTGTCCTTGAGCGCCTTGAGCCGGGTGGCGGCGCGCGCCGGCTCCAGCGCGCCCCCATACGGACCGGTGTAGAGTTCGACGCGGTCGGCATTGACCTGTGCTGCAGCGGCCGGAGCCCGCACATCGGCGTCGATGAACAGCGACACGCGCATGCCGCCGGCCTGGAGGCGCGCAATGACCGTTTCGAGCAGCGCCTGGTTGGTCTCGATGTCCCAGCCATGGTCGGACGTCGCTTGCGCCGGATCGTCTGGCACGAGCGTCACCTGCTCGGGCTTCACCTCCTCGCACAGCGCAAGGAAGGCCTCGGTCGGATAACCCTCGATGTTGAACTCGCGACCCGGATAGTCGGCGCGGAGCAGCGCAGCGAGATCATAAACGTCGGTGCGACGGATGTGCCGCTCGTCGGGCCGCGGATGAACGGTGATGCCCTCGGCTCCGGCATCCAGCGCGATGCGTGCCATGCCGGTCACGCTGGGCCACGGCACGTCGCGGCGGTTGCGAAGCTGGGCGATGGCGTTGAGATTGACGGAGAGGTGGGTCATGGCGCCCGTCAACTAGCCGATTGCGCCCGCGCCTGCCAATCGAACCTTTTGATGGATGCCATCACCGCGGCCGCCGGCGCTCGATGATGACCACAAGGACGCCGCTCAGGACGATCAGCGCCATGCCGACCAGGGCAAGCCCGTTGGGCAGCGTACCGAACACCAGCGCACCAATCAGCAACGCCCACAGCGTGCCCGTATAGAAGAACGGCAGCACCGCGCTGGTGGCAGCCACGCGGAAAGCGAGGAACAGCAGCAACTGCGCCAGCGTGAGGAAAGCCCCCGCGGCGGCGATGAGCGCCAACTGCCCGAGGCTGGGCGTCACCCACTGCTCGAAGGTGAAGGTTGCCGCGCCGATCACGACGATCGACACTGCCGATACCCCGATGGCCACCGCAAGGCCGGGGATCTCGAGCGCAACACGCCGCCCCAGCAGGTCGCGGCCGGCGCTTAGGGTGGCGCTGAGCAGGCCGAACAGCACATAGGGCTCGAGTCCGTGCCCGCCGGGTTGCGCGACGAGGACGGCCCCGAGCATGGCAAGCCCGACCAGCGCCACGGCCATCCGCGGCACCTTGTCGCCAAAGAACAGCACGGCGCCGAGCAGCACGAGCATCGGCGTCAGTTGCAGGATGGCGGTGAGATCGGCGAGAGGCGCGGTGGCGACGGCGAGGACGAAGGCAATTGCCGCCCCGCACTCGACGATGCTGCGGGCAAGAACGCGCGGCGCGACGACATGGCGAAGGCTTTCCAGCGAGCTCGTCGCTGCCAGCACCGGCAGCCCGAGCAACACGGCGGCGATGGCGCGCAGGAACATCGCCTGCATCGGCGGCAACTCCACCACCGCCAGCTTGATCAGCGCGTTGTTGACCGTGATGCTGCCGTTGGCCAGCACCATGTACAGGATGCCGGTGAGGCTCGACCGGACGAGGGCCATTGGCGGATCAGGCCACCGGCTCGGGGCGCCGGCGACCATCCAGCAGCACCACGGTGACGCCGCTGGCGACCACCAGCAGGATGCCGGCAATGGCGAGGAGGTTCGGGAACTGGTTGAACACCACCAGCCCGGCGATCACCGCCCAGAACGTGAAGAAGTAGTAGAACGGCGCGACGGCGCTGGTCGGCCCGACCCGATAGGAGAGGAAGATGAAAATGTGGCCGAACACGAGGAAGAAGCCGGAGGCGAGGAGCAGCAGCAGATGGTTCAGCGACGGCGTGACCCATTGCTCGGTGACGAGGTGCACGGCCCCTGCCCCGACCAGGACAATCACCACCGCCGACATGGCGACGACCATCGCCGGCACCTGGGCCGGCACGCGCCGGCCGACAATATCGCGCACGGCGCAGAGGACGGCATTGGCCAGCGCCAGGACCGCGTAGATCGAAATGCCCTGCATGGTTGGCTGCGCCACCATCAGCGCGCCGATGAAGCCGGTGCCGATCAGCGCCATCTTCAGCCCGCCGATCTTTTCGCGGAACAGCAGCGAGGCGCCAAGCAAGACGATCAGCGGCGTGATCTGGCCCAGCGCCGAGGCATCGGCGATGGGCATCTGGGCCAGCGCGAGGATGTAGCAGAGGATGGCGCCGAGCTCGCAGAAGTTGCGCAAGAGCGTGAAGCGCTCGAACATCTGCGGCAATTGCCGGCCAAAGCCGAGGACGAAAAGCAGCGGAAAGCCCCAGAGCGCCGCGAAGGCGCCGCGCAGCATCAGCACCTCATAGGGCGGCAACCCCACGGTCGCGAGCTTCATGAAGCTGTCGTTGATGACATAGGAGCCGGTCGCGACGACCATGAAGAACGGCCCGCGGAACGGGTGCTGCGACAGACTCAAAGTGATCCCCTCGACAAAAGGCCGGGATTACTCCCGGCCCCTGCCCTTACATCCCTTCCGGCCCGCGGGAAATGGCGGCGAGGCCGGTGCGCACCACTTCGATGAGGCCGAGCGGCATCATCAGGGCGATGAAGCTGTCGATCTTGGACGGCTTGCCGGTGACTTCGAAAACGAAGCTCTCGGTGGTGGCATCGACGATCTGGGCGCGAAAGGCGTCGGCGAGGCGCAGCGCCTCGGCGCGCGGTTCGCCCGAGCCACCGACCTTGATCAGTGCCAGCTCACGCTCCAGCGACTTGCCCTCGGCGGTGAGGTCGTGGACCTTGTGCACCGGCACCAGCCGCTCGAGCTGCAGCTTGATCTGCGTCAGCACCTTCGGGGTGGCGACGGTGACCACGGTGATGCGGCTGAGGCCCTTTTCGTGCTCGGTCTCTGAGACTGTGAGACTGTCGATATTGTAGCCGCGCGCCGAGAACAGGCCGACGACGCGGGCGAGGATGCCCGGCTCGTTGTCGACCAAGACGCTCAGCGTGTGCCGCTCGGGCTTCTGGGTTTCCGCGGCGAGGAAGTAGGCCGAGCCGCTCGGCTGCAGATGTGCGTTCATTCTGGTTTCTCTCCTGGCGCCAGTGCGCCGGCAATCTGGTCGAACTTACTGATGATCTCTGCCGTAATCCGGTCGGGAGCGCCGTCCAGCGCAAGCACCAGCCGCTGGCCGCCAACTACGGCCACATAGCCTACGGACTTGCTCTGCGTGTCGCCGACTTTGGCGGTCCATTCCTGCCGCAATGCCGGTACCCCGACCAGTTCCACCTCGGCGGAGGCGACCAGGCTGGCGTCGTCGCCGGCGCCAAGCCACTTGTTTGCGATCTGATCGAGCGTGAGCAATTCCTTGTCCGGCTGAGCAAAGAACAGCGTCACGCGGGGAAGTCCCTTCACGGTGCTGTCCGCCGACGTGCGGAGCCGGGCAAAGCCGAAGTCGGTCAACTCCTTGAATGAGAAGGGCGCAATCGCTGGCAGCGACAGCCCACCCAGATTGATGCCGGCGTCCGTCTCGCCACTGGGCGAAACCACGACACTGGCGAGCACCTGCTCGATCACGGCCCTGTCGAGCGCGGGCGCATCGCCGAGATCGATCTGGGCAAACGTGAAGGTCACAACGGGCTCTTCGCCTGCCGTCGCCAGCCAGACATTGCCCGACGCCCCAGCCCCGGCCGGAATGTCACCGCCGATCAGCAGAAACCTGTTGGCGCCTGCCGAGATGATCTCGGCCTTGCCGTTGGCAAACATCACGCCCATCTGCTCTAGCTTGGCGGGATCGGCCGCGAGTTCGTCGAGATCGAACTGCACCGGGCCGCGCGCCATGGCCTGCGACACGATGACGACGCCGCCCGCCTCGTTGTTGAGAGCAAAACCCTCGGCCGGCGCGACGACCGGCTCGAACCCGTCCGGTGCAACGAGCCACACATCGGTTCCGATGGCAGGGATCAGCTCGCCCGCCGAAACGGCGGACGCGGCGCCAAGCATTGCAGCAAGGACCAGACCGATGACGCGCGCGACCGTCTGCCGCTCGGGCTTCCGAGTTTCCGCGGCGAGGAAGTAGGCCGAGCCGCTCGGCTGAAGATATGCGGTCATTTGTCGTTCCTCTTGGTTGGTCCGGTGCGGTGTGCCCCACCCTCATCCGGCTTCGCCACCTTCTCCCATCAAGGGAGAAGGCGTCGACTGCACCCTCGGTGACCGCCTTCTCCCCTCGTGGGAGAAGGTGCCCGAAGGGCGGATGAGGGGGAGCGTGGTGCGCTAGACCAACTGTCTCCCCTTGGCGTCGATGACCGAGCCGATGTCTTCGGCGAAGTCGGGCAGGATCATTTCGTTGTGCGGCTTGCCCGACGGGATCATCGGCAGGCAGTTTTCGTCCTTTTCGACGAGGACGTCGAAGACCACCGGACCGTCATAATCGAGCATTTCCTGGATCGCCGCATCAAGCTCAGCCGGATCGTCGCACTTGATGCCCTTGGCGCCATAGGCCTCGGCCAGCTTGACGAAATCGGGGAGGCTCTCCGAGTAGGAATGCGCGTAGCGGCTGCCATGCAGCAGGTCCTGCCACTGGCGGACCATGCCCATGCGCTCGTTGTTGAGGATGAAGATCTTGATCGGCAGGCGATACT
>CAYNRZ010000004.1:0-223969 GCA_964399695.1 uncultured Devosia sp.
GCGCCCATCGAGGTGGCGTAGCCGAACTTGCCCTTCTTGAAGGCGGTGTTCAGCAGGTGCTGCGAGATCACGACGGTCGAATTGGCCGGGCCGCCGGAGGGGTTCAGCGCCTGCATGTAGACGAAGGCGTCGAGGGCAAGGATGCCCAGATAGACATAGGCCGTGCGGATGTTGTCGCGGATCATCGGCACGGTGATGGAGATGGCGGTGCGGAACCGGCCGGCGCCATCGACGCGGGCTGCCTCGTAGACTTCCGACGGGATGCCTTTGATGGCGGCGATGAACAGCACCATGTAGAAGCCCACCATCGACCAGGCGATGACGAAGATCGAGGCGCCCATGGCGGTGCGCTCGTCGCCGAGCCAGGCGAAGGAGCGGAAGAATTCAAAGCCCATCGCCGTCAGGATGCCGTTCAGCAGGCCGCTGGACGGGTCGTACATCTGCGCCCAGAGGATGCCGATGACGATGGCCGGGACGGTGTAGGGGAAAAACGAAATCACCCGGTAGATGCCGGCGTGCTTCAAACCCTGGATCTCGCCCTTTGAGACCCCGCCGACGGTGACGAGGGTGGCGAGCGTCAGCGACAGCACGATGACGAGCGGTGGCAGGACCAGGACGAGGAAGATGGAGTTGTAGACGGCCTTGGTGAAGACCGGGTCGCTAAACAGAGCGAAATAATTGGCCAGGCCCACGAAGTTCATTGACTTCGAAAAGCCTGACCAATCTGTCATCGAGTAGTAGAAGGCCTGCACGAATGGCGAGATCACGAAGATCACGTAGATCGCCAAGGGAAGCCCAAGGAACACCAGCGCGAAGCTGGTGTTCTCAAGGCTCGGCAATTTCCACCGGCGGGTCTTGGTGACCGGTGCCCTCGCCATCGTGCTGTCCATTACTTCACTTCGACTTTCGTGACCGAGGGATCGTTGTAGACGCGATCAGTGATCTCCTGCAGCGCCGCGGTGAAGGCCGCGACGTCCAGCTTGCCGTCGAGGAAGCTGTTCCAGACCACGAGTTCGTCCTGGTTGGTGCCGTAGAGGTCGAAGGAGTTCCAGGTGAACACGTCGGTGCCCGCATCGGCCAGCAGCTTGCTCTGCGAAACCAGGGCGGTCGAGCCGAAGCCGTCGGCAGGGACGGTGTCCTTGACGATGGTGGGCGCGAGCTTGGTCTTTGCGAAGTTGGACGCGGCTTCCTTGGACAGCATGGTGCGGAGCAGTTCCTTGCCGCCAGCCATGTTGAGGGCGCCGAGCGGGATGATGAACGGCTCGCCAGCGGTGGCGTGCAGCGCGGTCTTGGGAAGCTTGTCGTTCGCGTCGATCGACAGTTCCGGCATACCGGTCATCCGGAAGCCTTCCTTGGTCGCCGGCTTCATCTCGTTTTCGATCCACGAGCCCGACGGATAGAGCAGGAAGGACTGGTCGTTCGACCACTGCGCCTGGGCAGCGGTGAACTGGGTGCCAGCGCCACCCGGCTTCATCATGCCGCCCTGGATGATCTCGTAGAGGGCGTTGAAGACGGCCTGGAACTGCGGCATCGACCAGAAGCCGGGGGTGAAGTTGTCGACAGCCAGACGCACCTCGTCGCCGCCGGCCTTGATCGCCGAAGCGACAGCGGTCGTGCGGTAGTAGGTGGCGGCTTCCTTGCCCCAACCGAAGAGGTAGAGGCCCTTTTCCTTGGCAGCCTTGCCCAGTTCGATGGCTTCGGCCCAGGTGGTCGGCGGGGTCCAGCCATTGTCTTCGAAGAGCTGAGCCGAGTACCAGATGCCGTAGACGGTCATCACGTAGTTGAGCGCGATGAACTTGTCGCCGAAGGTGCCGGGCTTTTCGACGCCACCTACGAGGGTGTCGCGAATGGTGACGCCTTCGAGGCTCGGGGCGTCGAGCACCGAGTTCATGTCCTCGAGCTGGTCGATGATGGCCGAGAAGCCGATGGCCTGGGCACCCGAGTTGTCGATCAGATCCGGCGGATTGCCACCGAGGAAGCGCGGCTGCAGTTCCTGGGCGATCTGGGTCGACGGCGACACCTTCACGGTGACGCTCGGGTGGTTCTTCTGCATCAGCTGCGCAGCGAACTCGACATAGTCGATGCCGTAGCCACCGTTGAAGATCACCGCATCAACGGTCGAGCCTTCGGCGACGCCGAACGGATTGGCCGCGTCCTGCGCCAGAGCGCCGGTCGAGCCAAGCAGGCCCGCGAGCGGCGAGGCCGCCACGAGAGCCGTCGTGCCGCGCAGGAATGTGCGGCGGTCAATGGTCTTGTTCATTCCTAGTTCCCTTCCCTGATAGATACTTGCAGTCATACAACCTCACGCCTGACGGGTCCGCAAGGCGCTTACGCTTCCCGGCGGATACGGTCGCCGTAAAGATCTTCCAGCGCACGGTTGTGCGCATCGCCTTCCGGAATATTGGCAGAAATGTAGACCGGAGGCGTCTTACCGCGCAGGCGGATCGTCTCGGCGACGCCGATGGTGATGCGCTGCGCAATAAAGGCTGCAGTGATCGAGGAGACGGCGCCGATGCCGATGCCCCCCTCGAGCTGCATGGTGCTGTCGCCATAGGGCGCCAGATTGTCGATGACGATGTCGGCGACCTCGCTGAGGCGCTTGCCGCTCGGATGCTTGGGCTTGACCTTCATGGTGTGGTCGAGACTGGTGACGGCGATCACCTTGTGGCCGCGGGCCTTGGCGGCGAGGGCGACGCCGAGGATCGAGCCGTTGACGCCCGAGTTCGAGGCGATGATGAACACGTCATTGGGCTGGATGTCGAACAGCGCCAGGAGGTTCTCGCCGATATTGGGATCGCGCTCGAACTCGGCGCCGCCGAGGGCGGACACGTCATGGTCGCCGCGCAGCACGAGCGTGCGCAGCGCGATGCGGTTGGTGGCGATGAGCCCACCGGCGCGGCCGGCGATTTCCATGGCAAAGGCTTCGGAATGGCCGGTGCCGAAGGCCTGGACGACGCCGTTGTTTTCCAGCGAGTCGGCGATCACAGCGATGGCGGCGTCGATATCCGGGTTCGGGCCGGCGAGGCGCGTCAGGCGCGTCGAGACTTCGTGGAGGTACTGGGCGTTGAGGTCGGTCATTGGTCTTTAGTTCTTTCGGACTTCGGTGGGCCGTGCAGCGACGGCTGGTCAGTTGGCGAGGACAGTGCCTCTGGCTGGGCGGCGGCGTGGCGATACGGCTGCTGCCGAGGCGGCGAGCAGGCGGGTGGTTCGGTCGAAATTGGCCTGCGCGATCAACAGGTAGAGCAGGTCGACGACGAAAAGCTGACAGTGACGTGCGGAGAGGTCCGCCGGCTGCAGGTAGCCATTGGGGGACGCCGCCGTCAGCACGTCGGCGGCGAGCTTGGCCAATGGTGAATCCGGGTTGCTGGTGATGGCGACGGTATGGGCGCCCGCCGCCTTGGCGGTGCTCAGCATGTGGATGGTTTCTTCGGTGCGACCGGTATTGGAGATGCCGATGGCCACGCAGTTCGCGTCGAGCACGGCCGCGCTGGTGAGGCCGTTGTGGACTTCGGCCCAGGTGTGGACGTTGATGCCGATGCGATAGAGCCGGTGCTGGGTCTCCAGCGCGGTAAGGGCGCTGCCGCCGACGCCATAGACATCGACATGGCGGGCCTTGCCGATGGCATGCGCCACCCGGATCGCCGCATCCATGTCGAGCATGTCGGCGGTGGTCTTGAGCGACAGGGTGTGGGTATTGAGCAGCACGGTGCGGATCTGCTCGGGCGGATCGTCCGGCCCGAACGAGCGGCCGATATCGGCGATCCAGGCCGCCTTCGAGCCACCGCGGCCCACGTCCTCGGCAATGCCGACTCGTAGCTGGGCGTAGCCGGCATAGCCGATGACGCGGCAGAAGCGGGTGACGCTGGCGGCAGAGGTGCCCGCACGGGCGGCGAGGTCGGTGATCGAGAGGCTGAGGGGCGCCTTGGGATCGTCCATGAGAACGGCCGCGATTTTCGCTATCGTGGCGGGCATCTGAGACTGGTAAGTCTCGATGCGATCCAGCACACTGAAGCTCTTTGCGACTGCTGTCATCGACCCTCAATGCTCATGCTTGACGACCCGTGTGAAAAACGCTCTCAAGACCGCCAGCCTGCGGCTGAAAACAATTCTTATCCAGCAAGCGCCGGTCTGACAAGCGGACGTATGACAGAATGATCACAGCTTTGCTCGCCATCGATGTCGGCGGTTCGACCTCTCGGGCCACGCTGGTAGACCTCGAAGGAAACTGCCTCGGGCAGGGGCGCAATCGCGGCGGAAATCCTGGCTCGAACCCGCCGGAGCAGGCGGCGGCAGCGGTTATTGCGGCGGCGGAAGCGGCTGCTGCGGAAGCCGGGGGGCCGCTCGATATCAAGGTCGCGCTGCTCGCCATTGCCGGGCCGCGGAATGCCGAAATGCAACGGCGACTCGACGAGGCGTTCCGCGCGATGGGGCTGAGCGGGCCGCTGGTGCTCGACGGCGATACCAATGCGATGCTGCCGTCGGTGACCGCGGCGATGGACGGCTACTGCATTTTCGCGGGCACGGGCTCGGGCGCGGTGCGGGTGCGCAATGGCGAGATCGAGAGCGTTGCCGACGCTGCCGGCTATCTGATCGGCGATCTGGGCTCAGGCTACTGGCTTGGCCACCATGCGGCGATTGCGGTGACGGCGGCGCTCGAAGGGCGTGGGCCCGAGACGGCGCTGACCAAGGCGGTGCTGGATGTGCTGGGCATTCCGCTGACGGTGGACCGCGCCTTCGACGGGCGGCCGACGCCGCTGCGGCTGTTCATCGACACCATCTACAACAAGATGCGACCGATCGAGTTGGCGAAGTTCGCCCCGCAGGTGATCGCCAATCGGGATGATCCGGTGGCGGCGGCGCTGCTGGCGCAGTCCGAGCGCTATCTGCTCGAGGATTTCCGGCTGGTGTTCGATCCGGCGATGCCCGGACCGGTGGTGCTGGGCGGCAGCGTTGCGGCGCACCTCACCGGCCTGCCGGCGACTGTTGCCGAGTTGGTGCGCGCGGCCGGCCACGAACCGGACATTCAAGTGGCCGGCGACCCATCGGTCGGCGCAGCGGTGCTGGCTCTGCGCCACCAGGGCGTTACGGTCGATACCGCGATGCAAAAGCACATCACGGCGTCGATGGCGGCGCGAGCCGCCAAGGCGGCGGGTTGAGTGTCGCTGCCTCAGGCGTCCTTGAGGATCAGTTCGATAACCGGCACCACGACATCGGGCTTCTTGACCGGCAGCAGCAACGTCAATGTCGTCTCGCCGCCCGGCGGCATGAAGTGGGTGTCGGCGCCGTCCTTCGGCCACTGCACTTCGCTGCCATCGTTGAGCAGTTGGGCATAGCTCACCTTGCCGGCGAGTCCGTCGAGCAGCAGGTACTGGTTGGGCCAGTTGTAGATGTGGAGGTAGAGCCGGTTGCCCTTCTGGGTGAAGCGGCAGCCATCGGGGGCCTGAAACTCCGAACGGCCGGCGCCGTAGATGGCGCGGCTGTGGAGCCGCATCCAGTCGGCATAGGCCGCGAGCGCGTCGATGGCGCGCTGGTCGAAGGTGCCGCGTGCCGTGGGCCCGACATTCATCAGCAGGTTGCCGCCCAGCGCCACGCCGTCGATGAGGATCTGCAGCAGCTGCGCCGGGCTCTTCCAGCTCTCTTCGTCGCGATAGTAGCCCCATGAGCCCGAGAAGGTCTGGCACATCTCCCAGGTCACCGGCTTGCCATTGACCAGCGGCGGGGTGCGCGGGGTGTATTGCTCGGGTGTCACCATGTCCGGGCTGTCGGTCGCGAGGTCCAGGCGGTTGTTGACGATGATATCGGGGGCGAGCTTGCGCACCAGCTTGAGCAGTTCGAGGCTCTGCCAGTCGTCGCGGCCCTTGCCGGGCAGGCCCTTGTAGGTGCGGCCCTCGTAGCTGAAATCGAACCAGATGATGTCGATCTTGCCGTAACCGGTGAGGAGTTCGGTCACCTGCTGGCGCATGTAGGCGGCATAGCGGGTGATGTCGCGGGTCTTGTTCAGCTCCGCCGCATCCTCGCGGTTGCGCAGCGGGTGATACATGTCGATGCCGAAGTCCGGATGGTGCCAGTCCGGCAGCGAATAGTAGAAGCCGATCTTCAGGCCCTCAGCGCGGAACGCCTCGACGAAGGGCCGGAGGAGGTCGCGGCCATAGGGCGTGTTGGTGGCCTTGTAGTCGGTCGCCTGAGTGTCCCACAGGCAGAAGCCATCATGGTGCTTGGCGGTCAGCACGACATATTTCATGCCGGCGTCGCGGGCCCGACGCGCCCATTCCCTGGGGTCGTAGAGATCGGGGTCGAAATTGTCGAAATACTTCTGGTAGCCGGCGTCGTCGATCTCTTCGCGGCTCTTCACCCACTCGTGGCGCGCCGCGAGCGAATAGATGCCCCAGTGGATGAACATGCCAAAGCGGGCATGGGTGAACCATGCCTTCTTCTCGTCGGAGAGGAAGAGGTCGGCGGGAACGGTGTCGGTCATTTTGTGTGAAACCTGGGAGAGTGTGCTGGGGTAGTACCATGGCCACAAGCCGTTACAAGCGCCGGCAAGATCGTCTAGGGACGCTTGCCGGCTTCGGCAGTGTCCACCGTCCAGGCCAGCGCCTGTCCGCTCAGCGTGAAGCCGAGACCGGGCCGGTCGGACACCAGCATCCGGCCGTCCTTGATCTCCAGATGCTCGTTGAAGAGCGGATCGAGCCAGTCGAAATGCTCGACCCAGGTGTCATGGGCATAGGCCGCCGCGAGATGCAGGTGGATCTCCATGGCGAAGTGCGGCGCCATTTTCAGGTATTTCTGTTCGGCGATGGTCGCGATCCTAAGAAACTGGGTGATGCCGCCGACCCGCGGCGCGTCGGGCTGGATGAAGTCCACGGCAGCATGCTCGATCAGCGACAAGTGTTCGGCGACGCTGGTCAGCATCTCGCCTGAGGCGATGGGGGTGACCAGCTGCGCCGCCAGCCGGGCGTGGCCCTCGACGTCGTAGGCATCGAGCGGTTCCTCGATCCAGATGAGGTTGAACTCCTCAAGCGCCCGGCCGATGCGCTCGGCGGTGGGCCGGTCCCATTGCTGGTTGGCGTCGACCATCAGGGGAACGCGGCCATTCACGGCCTTGCGGACAGCAGCGAGCCGGGTCAGATCGGCCATCGGGTCGGGCTGGCCGACCTTGATCTTCAGCCCGCCGATGCCGGCAGCGATGGCGGCTTCGCAATTGTCGAGCAGTTGCTCGAGGGGCGTCGAGAGGAAGCCGCCCGAGGTGTTGTAGCAGGACACGGAGTCCCGGCGCGCGCCGAGGAGCTTGGCCAGCGGCAGGCCGGCCCGCTTGGCCTTCATGTCCCACAAGGCCACGTCGAAGGCGGCAATCGCCTGGGTGGCAAGGCCGCTGCGGCCGACCGAGGCGCCGGCCCAGACCAGCTTGTCCCAAAGTCGCGCAATGTCGTTGGGGTCCTCGCCGATCAGGGTAGGGGCGATCTCGCGCGCATGGGCGAACAGGCCATAGCCGCCGGCGCGTTTGGAATAGCTGAAGCCGATGCCATGGTGGCCGCGCTCGCTCTCGATTTCGGCGAACAGCATGGCGACTTCGGTGAGCGGCTTCTGCCGACCGGTCAGCACCTTGGCGTCCGAAATCGGAGCCTTCAGTGGCAACAGGATCAGCGACAGCTTGATCCAGGCGATGCGGTCGGTGGTGGCAACGCCGGGGGCAAGGCCGGCGAGCTGGCCGCTGGCAGGAATGGCTTGTGTCGATGGCATCGGGTCCTCCGGGTGTCACGCGCGGGTCTGTGCCCGCGGCGGACGCAAGTTTGGCACATTCGAGAAGACGGTACAGGCCCGATGCGGTGATATGCCGGTTCAGGACATCAGGTCGAAGGCGTCGCCCCAGGTGTCGGCGACCGAGTAGCCGAGCGGGTAGGGGTCGGTGGGGTCGAGGCCGACCTGGTGGATGCCGTGGATCCAGCCGCGGCCCGAAATGATCGGCTGCACCGCCGGGCGGCCGGCGACCGTGGTGTCGTGGGCGTAGGTGACCTCAAAGGTCGAGTCGATGATCGAGCGGGCGACAAAGCTGTCGCCGGGCTTGGCAAGGCCACGCGCTGCCGCGACGGCAAGCCGGGCGGAATTGCCGGTGCCGCAGGGCGAGCGGTCGATGCGGCCGGGCGGCATGATGGTGGCGCCCTTCAGCTCCCCCTCAGCATTGTGGCCGACGAACATGGTGTAGCTGATGCCCCTGATCCCGGCGATTTCGGGGTGGGCGATCTCGAGCTGGGCATTGACGGCGCGGTGGATGGCGCTGCCCGCTTCGACGAGGCGCCTGGCCTGGTCGGGGCGGATTTCGAGTCCCAGCTGGGCGGGGTCGATAAGCGCGTAGAAGATGCCACCATAGGCGATGTCGAGCGTGACCTTGCCGTAGCCTTCGACATCGACGACCGCGTCGAGCCGGTCGACATAGGAAGGGTTCATGGTCAGCGTCACGCGCTCGCACTTGCCGTTACGGCAGGTGGCGCGGGCAGTGACCAGCCCGGACGCCGTGTCGATGCGGACGATGGTTTCGGGCTCGGTCATGGGCAGCATGCCGGTTTCGAGCAGCACCGTGGTCAGGCAGATGCTGTTCGAGCCCGACATGGCGTGAGCCTTGTCGCCCTGCAGGATGATGAAGCCGATATCGGCGTCGGGCCGGGTGGGCGGAAAGATCAGGCAGGTGCTCATCTGGGCCGAGGCGCGCGGCTCGAAGACGAGGAAGCGGCGGAGACGGTCGTCAACTTCGTTGAGTTGGCGCAGTTTCTCGCCAATGGTGGTGCCGGGAACATCGATGACGCCGCCGGTGACGATGCGCCCGACCTCGCCTTCCGCGTGCGCCTCGACCATGGTGACTGTCTTCGACCAGCGCATCGGCTGCTCCCTGGTTGATGTCCTTGCCGGCCTCGCGGCACCTCGCTCCGCGTTCCACGCAACATGCCGGGAACGCAGGCAGACAGGATGCTCGCGCCGAAGCACATCGCAATGTCAATGCGCAGCAACCGTGTGTCAATCCGCATGTCGACAGCTTGCCGACAGCCCAGGTCTTGTCCTATGAAACTCACCTGGCACCGGCGTGGGCGAGCCGCCAGCCGCGCGTGCCATTGCCCGCCAAACAAGGATTGAAGATGCACAAGAGCGATTTCCGCGGCGTGTTCCCGGCGATCACCACCAAGATGACTGCCGATCAGGAGGTCGATCTTGTTGCGGTGAAGGCTGATGTCGCCTTCCAGATCGAGTCTGGTGTCGATGGCATCATCGTGTGCGGCTCGCTGGGTGAAGCCAGCAGCCTGACGCGCGAGGAAAAGCTGGCCATCGCCAAGGCCGCCATCGAGGTGTCGGCGGGGCGAAAGCCGATCCTGCTCACCATCGCGGAAGACTCGACCCGTGCGGCGGCCTCGCTCGCCGCCGAGGCGGAACGGATCGGCGCCGAAGGGCTGATGGTGCTGCCGGCGATGCGCTACCTGGCCGACGATCGCGAAGTGGTGGCGCATTATCGCGCGGTGGCGGCGGCCTCGGGCCTGCCGATCATCATCTACAACAACCCCATCGCCTACGGCATCGACATCAAGCGCGAAATGCTGGCCGAGATGTCGGATGAGCCGAAATTCGTCGCCATCAAGGAATCGACCGGCGACACGCGGCGGATCAACGAGACCATCGCCGCCTTTGGCGACCGCTACCAGTTGCTCACCGGTGTCGACGACCTGGCGCTCGAGAGCCTGATCCTCGGCTGTAGCGGCTGGATCGCGGGCCTCGTCGTGGCGTTTCCGCGCGAGACGGTGGCGATCTACCAGTTGGCGCAGGCGGGGCGGATCGGCGAGGCGCTGGAAATCTACCGGTGGTTCCTGCCGCTGCTGCACATGGATATCGGGCCGAAATTCGTCCAGAATATCAAGCTGGTGGAGCATATCGTGCGCGGCACCTCGCCAGTCACCCGTGCACCGCGCCTGCCGCTGGTCGGCGCTGAGGCGGCGCAGGTGCGGGCGGTGACCGAGGCGGGGCTGAAGACCCGGCCGGTCCTTTCGAAATACGGCTTGTAACCGGCACGGGTTCGGGGCCTGTTGGCGGGCGAGATGATGATCTGGGACGCGGGAGGCAGGTCTTGGCCAAGCAAGTCGGGGAACAGTCGACGCAACCGGATGGCGTGAATATCCCCGTGCGCGTGCGCGGGCAGGGGGCGCAGACGGTCTATGACAGGCTGCGGCAGTCCATCCTCGACCTGACGCTGGAGCCGGGGAGTCCGCTGGACGAAATGGGGTTGTCGGAGCAGTTCGACATGTCGCGCACGCCAATCCGCGAGGCGCTGGTCAGGCTGTCCGCCGAGGGGCTGGTGACGACGCTGCCCAACCGCAACACCATCGTCTCGACCATCGATTTCGTGCGCCTTCCCGTCTATTTCGAGGCGCTGACGCTGATGTACCGCGTGACCACCCGCAGCGCCGCGGTGCACCGCAGTGCCGGCGACCTGCTGGCGATCCGCAAGCTGCAGGGGGCCTATGCCGATGCAGTGGAACAGCGCGACGCGCTGAAGATGATCGCGATCAACCGCGATTTTCATGTCGCCATCGCGATGGCCGGCGGCAACAGCTATTTTACCGGGCTGTTCACGCGGCTGCTCGACGAGGGGCGGCGGATTCTGCGGGTCTATTACCGGTCGTTCGACGACAAGCTGCCACGCCAGTTTGTCGACGAGCACGAGGCGATGGTGGCGGCCATCGAAGCGGGCGATGCCGAGCTCGCCGATACGCTGGCGGCGGGGCATGCCGGCCAGATCCTGAAGCAAATCCAGAGCTATATCGCGCGCGATACCGCCGCAAAGATCAGTCTCGCCTCATAGAAAGCAGCATGCCGTGACTCGCATTGCCGTTATCGGCGCCGGCATCATCGGTGCCTCGATTGCAACCTGGCTGATCGACAGCGGCCAGGAGGTGACGGTGTTCGAGCGCGAGCCGGATGGCCTGCCGGCTTCGGTGGGCAACGCCGCGCTGATCGCGCTGCCGGAGATTGCTCCCATCGCCAGCCCCGGCAGCCTCATGGCGGTGCCAGGCTGGCTGCTCGATCCCCTGGGTCCGCTGACGGTGCGCTGGACCGATGTGCCAGCTCTGATGCCATGGCTGCTGGCGTTTCTCGCCGCGGCGACGCCGGCACATGGGGTGAAAGCGCGGGCAGCGCTCAGCATGTTGATGCGCACAGCGCTCGCCGACCACGAGGCCATCGCGCGGATGGCCGGGATCGACGGACATCTGCGCCAGACAGGCTACGTCTCGGTGCATGACAGCGCGGCCAGCGTCGCTGCCGCGTTGCGAGAAGCGGCACAGGTCAAGGCGGTGCTGGGCCATGACTACGAGGCGATCTCCGTCGACGCGGCGCGAAAGCTGGTGCCGCAGCTTGAAGGGGCGTTTGCCGGGGCCGTGTACCAGCCGGGATACTGGGCGGTATCCAACCCGATGACGCTGCTGCGTGCGCACCAGGGGCATATTGCCGGCAAGGCGCGGCTGATCGCGGGAGCTGTGTCGCGGCTGGTGCAGCGGGATGGCAGCATCGATGTGGTGTTGAGCGATGGCGTGACCGGGCAGTTCGACAAGGTCGTCGTCGCCGGTGGTGTGTGGTCGCGCGAACTGGTGCGCGGGCTCGGCCTGAGGGTGCTGCTGGAGACCGAGCGCGGCTACAATACGACCTATGACGACCTGAACTGGAACCTCGCGATGCCGATCGGCTTTGCCGATCATGGCTTTGTCGCGACGCCGCTGGTGGATGGGCTCAGGGTCGGCGGGGCGGTGGAACTGGCGCGTCCCGAAACGGCGCCGAACTTCGGGCGGGCCAAGGCGATGCGGGCGAAGATGCGGCGCTATGTGCCTTCACTGCCGGAAGGCGGCCGCGAGTGGATGGGGCGGCGGCCATCGACGCCGGACTCGCTGCCGGTGATCGGCCGGCATCCTGGCGATCCGCGGATCGTCTTCGCCTTCGGGCACGGCCATCTCGGGTTGACGCTCAGCGCGGTGACCGCCCGGCTGGTGGCGGAACTGCTCGGCGGTGGCCAACCGGATGTCGCGGCCTTCGATATCCGGCGCTTCCAGTAGCGCCGGCCGCCGGCGGCTCAAGGTCAGGCCGAACGGCCGGTGATGGTCGCGCGGTAGAGCTGTCGCAGGCCTTCGGAATCGACGCTGGTGCAGACGCGATGCGCCGGGCGGCCGTCCCAATCGCCGGGCGGATAGGCCACGCTGGCCGGCTTCTGGATGGTCATGCCGAAGGCGAGACCTTCGCTCACCACCCGAATGGCGCCGGAGCGGGTCTCGAACAGGTCCGGGCGGAGGAGATAGGCCACCGCCGAGCTGTCGTGCACAAAGATGCTGTCGACGCCGCCCTTTTGGTGGAAATCCTCGTAGAAGCGCGAGATGTCCCAGATGAACTGCCCTATCTCGCCGCCGTCGTCGGCGAGGGTGCGGAGGTACTCGGTTGGCATGCGGGTCTGCTGCGTCACGTCAAGGCCGACCATGGTCAGCTGCCAGGGGGCGGCGGTGACCTCGTCGGCGGCGAGTGGGTCGCCCCAGATATTGGCCTCCGCGGCGGGGGTGACATTGCCGAGGACGCCATTGATGCCGAAGGCGCCGCCCATGATTACCACCTGCTTGACCAGAGTTGCGATGCCCGGGTCCTCGCGCAGGGCGAGGGCCAGGTTGGTCATGCGGCCGACCGCGACGATTTCGACCTCGCCGGGGTTGGCGCGGATAAGGTCGATGATGAGCTTGTGCGCCGGCCGCGGGTCGGGCTGGCGCGCGATGGTTGCGGGCAGCTCGACATCGCCAAGCCCGTTGCCGCCATGGACGAAATCGGGTGGGTCACCCGGTTGGCCAACCAATGGGGCGCCGGCACCGCGGGCGACGGGGGCAGCGATGCCAAAGCGATCGGCGAGGTAGAGCGCATTGCGCGTCGTCGTCGCGATGGTGCCGTTGCCAAAGGTGGTGGTGATGCCGATCAGCTCGACCTTCGGCGAGGCGGCCAGAAACAGCAGCGCCATCGCATCGTCGATGCCTGGATCGGTGTCGAAGATCACCTTGTGCATAGTCGGTCGCCCTCGTGACGTTGGTGACGCCGGGCATGGCAGACCATGCCGGCGCCGGAAACGGTTGGGGCGTGGCGGCACCGACTCGCCCGGCGACGCCAAAACCCTGAGGTGACAACGTTATCGCTTCTCCGGCGCGAGGCAACAGGGCTGCTGCCTCGCTGCCGGATCGGGTTCAGCTCTCGGGGATCCACACCACCATCGAACCTCGCCCGCGGTTGGCCCAGAGGTAGTAGGGCAGGGCAGTGAGGGTAGCGGGCTTTTCGGCCGCCGGAGCGGTACGGTAGAGGCTGTTCCAGTCGCTGTCGTCGATGGCGGTTGCCGGTGCCGAGAGCGTCACGATGCCATCGAAGAGATCGGTCTGGTTCACCTCGAGCGCACTGTTGCGCGGCAGCTTCAGGCGCTGGACGCGGCCGCCCGGATTGTCGGCTTCTTCCACACAATAGACGAGCGGCCCGCGCTTGAGCGCCACACGGCCGACATCCATCACCACCGCCGGATTGGCGAAGAGCCGCACCGCCGGCATCGGCAGGTCGAGGGTGACCTTGTCGCCCTGCTTCCAGGTGCGGCGGATGGTGGCGTAGCCATTGACGGTATTGAGCGGCACCGCTTCGCCATTCACCCTGGCAGTGGCGCCATGGCACCAACCGGGGATGCGCAGCTTCAGCTCGAAGGCCGCGTCCCTGGCCGGATCGATCTCGATGGCGATGTCGCCAGACCAGGGGTAGTTCGACACTTCCCGCACCTCGACCGAGGTACCGGAGACATCGAGCGTCGTCGAGATGCCGCCATAGAGGTGGAAGGCGATGCCATCGGGCGCGGTCGAAACGAAGTAGCCGCCGACCGAGGCGACGAGGCGCGAGACATTCATGGTGCAGCAGGGGCAGGTGTGCCAGTCCCAGCGCTCGGCGTGTCCGATGCTTTCGAGCGGATTGGCGTAGAAATAGTGCTCGCCGTCGCGGCTCAGCCCCGAGAGCGCACCGTTGAACAGCGCCAGCTCGAGAATGTCGGCATATTTGCCGTCGAGATCGAGGTGCAGCATGCGCTGCGCCCAGAAGATCAGCGCCACCGAGGCGCAGGTCTCGGCATAGGCGGTTTCGTTGGGCAGATCGAAATCGTGGGTGAAGCCCTCGTTATGCGCCGAGGGGCCGAGGCCCGCCGTCACATACATCTTGGTGTCCATCACGTCGCGCCACAGCGTCTCGCAGGCGGCCTTGAGGCTCGCGTCGTTGAGCTCGGTCGCGAGATCGGCCATGGCGGTGTACATGTACATGGCGCGCACGGCGTGGCCGACCACCTTGTCCTGCTGGCGCACCGGCTTGTGGCTCTGCGAATACTCGTAGGTGCCCTGGGTGTAGCGCTGCCACTCCCAACCCTTCTTCTCGCGCTCCTCGCGCTCGACGTCGAAATAGTGGGGCGGCTGGTTGCCGCGCTCGTTGATGAAATAGGCGGCGAGGTCGAGATGCTTCTTCTCGCCGGTCAGCCGATAAAGCTTGATCAGCGCGATCTCGATTTCCTGGTGGCCGCAATAGCCGCGCTTCTGGCCGGGGCCGGTGCCGAAGGTCTGGCGGATATGCTCGACATAGCGCTCCATGATGTCGAGCCAGCGGCGGCGGCCGGTGGTTTCATAGTAGGCGATGGCGCCTTCCAGCATGTGGCCGGCATTGTAGAGTTCGTGGTTGTCCCGGAGGTTCGACCAGCGCTTTTCGGGCTCGCGGCCGAGATACCAGCAGTTGAGATAACCGTCCGGCGCCTGGGCCTTCTCGAAATCGTCGACGATGGCCTCAATCTTGGCTTCGATGTCGGCATCGCGGCGGTGGCTCAAGGCATAGGCGGCGGCCTCGATCCATTTGCCGATGTCGGAATCCCAGAACACCTGCACGGTGAAGCCGTTCGGATGGCGGGGAAAGCGCAGCGGCGGCGGTGGGTTGGGGAGCTTGAGGGAATCGAGCAGGCCGTATTCGCCGAGCTTCTTGTGCTGGCTGGGGATGGTGCGCGCGAGCACGGTGTCGAGCCGCTCCTTCCAGAAGTCGCCTTCGAGGCGAACATTCACAAAGCGCACGGGATGGTACTGGCTCATGGGTCACTCCTCTTCGCCGCACCCGCCGAGCAAGCGGGGCGCGTTGTTGTTATCTCGTTGTCGATTGCCTGACGGCGAGCGTGCAGGGCAGCCGGCGGATGCCGCCGATCCTCGTGCCGCCGATCATTTCGACCAGCAACCGCCCGGCCTCGTGGCCGAGGGCGCTGAGGTTCATGTCGACACTGGTGAGCGGCGGACGGGCCGCCGCGGTCATCACCTCCCAGTTGTCGAAGCCGACCACCGCCACCCGGCCCGGCACGTCGATGCCGCGCTCGCGCAAGGCGTCGCAGGCGCCGCGGGCGATCTGGTCATTGCCGCAGAACAGCCCGTCAGGCGCCTCGCCCTCGGGGACACCATCAAAGAGCTTGGCCACGGCGTCGCGCCCGAAGGCCTCGGACCATTTGCCGGACAGGTAGTGGTCCGGCCGGTGGGGCAATCCGGCCTCCGCGAGCGCAGCGAGATAGCCGCGATGGCGCTCGAGTACGGCTTCGAAATGCTCCGGGCCGGTGACGTGGGCGATGCGGCGGCAGCCGATGTCGGCGAGATGGCGCACCGCCAGCCGGGCGCCGCCCTCTTCGTCGGACAGCAGCGACAGCGCGGTGCCGTCGTCGGGTTGCGAATAGACGTAGATCACCGGCAGGTTGGGTGGCAGCGGGCCGACCGGCGGGCGCTTGTCGGCGCGGCGGGCGGTGACAACCAGCCCATCGATGCGCTTGCCCAGCAACTGGTCGAGATGCTGGCGCTCGCGCTCCGGGTCGTCGGTGGCATTGCACATGAAGATGGCGATGCCGCGGTCGGCAAACTGCTCCTCCAGCGCCTGAAAGATCGGCAGGGTGAAGCGGCCGAAGCTATCGGTCGAGATGATCCCCACCGTCATCGAGCGGGCGCGATGCAGGCTCTGCGCCATGTCGTTGGGGCGGTAGCCGATTTCACGGGCCACTGCGGCGACCTTGTCGCGGGTCTCCTGCTTCAGCCGGCCATTGGCGTTGAGCGCCTTGGAGGCCGTGCCGATCGACACGCCGGCCAGCCGAGCGACGTCGCGGATCGTCGGGCCATGGCGTGTCGTGCGGTCGGCGTGGCGGTCATCGGTCATGGTGGTTGTCCTACTTCACGGCTCCGTTGAGGAAGCCCGCGACGTAGTACTTCTGCAAGAGCAGGTAGATGATCACGCACGGCAGAATGGAGAGGATCACGCCAGCCTGCAGCGCACCCCAGTCGACAGCGCCGAAATCGCCTGAGCGCACGCTGACCAGCATGATGGGGACGGTGAAGCTGGTCTCCTTGTTCATGAAGATCAGCGCCGAAAGAAATTCGTTCCAGCTGGCGATGAAGGCGAACAGGCCCACGGTCACGATGCCGGGCACGGCCAGAGGCAGGAAGATCGAGCGCAGCGTCTGCCACGAGTTGGTGCCATCGACCTTGGCGGCCTCCTCGAGCTCTCGCGGGATCGACTCGAAAGCGTTGCGCATCAGGTAGATCGAGAAGGGCAGCTGCAGGATGGTGTGCACCATGGCGAGGCCGAGATGCGAATTGGCGAGGCCCATCTTGGAAAAGGTCAGGTACAGCGGCGTCAGCAGCGCCTGGTAGGGGATCATCAGCGGCGCAAGCAGGATGATGAACCACACTTCCTTGAAGGGCATCCTGAAGCGCGCCAGCCCATAGCCCGCCGGCACTGCGAGGGCGAGGCACAGGATGATGGTCAGCGTCGCGACCAGCAGCGAGTTGCCGATATAGGTCAGCATGCCGGCCTGGTACTGGAAGACCTTGAGGTAGTTCTCGATGCTGAAGGTCTGCGGGATGTAGGTGGGCGGCGCGGCACGGGCCTCGGTCGGCGCCTTGATCGACGCCAGAAAGCTCAACACCAGCGGCGCCAGCATGATGGTGGAGATGGCGACGCAAGCGGCGCCGACGAGATAGCCAAGCGGGCGGCTCTCGCCAGCGGCGCGGGACACGTGTTCGACGGCGGCCGGGCGCAGGCTGCCTTCGGCGAGCGCGGTCATTGTGACGGACTCCGGTTGGACAGGATGACCTGGAGCGACGAGAAGACCAGGATGATCAGGGTGAGAATGATCGACAGCGCGGCGCCATAGCCCAGTTTGAAGCTGATGAAGCTGTTCTGGTAGATCCAGTAGACCGAGGTGAAGGTCTGCCCGCGCGGGTTGCCACCCGTCATGATGTAGAATTGCTCAAAGGCCAGCATCGAGCCAATCACCGAGATCAGCGTTGTGAGCAGGATGATCCGGAGGCTCAATGGCAGGATGATGTACCATACGCGCTGCCAGTAATTGCCGCCATCAATGAGCGCGGCTTCGCCGATCTCGCCATTGATCGACTGGATGCCGGCAACGAACAGCAGCATGCCGAAGCCGATGACCTTCCAGGTGATCGAGATGGTGACGGCGACGAGCGCCATGTCGGCCTTGGTGAACCAGACGGCCGGTTCGGCGAAAATGCCGATATCGACGAGGATGCGGTTGAACAGGCCGACCTGCTGGTCGAAGAGCCAGAACCAGAGCAGGCTCGACGAGCCGATGCCGATGACGACCGGCATGAAGATGATGGCCCGCGTGACCTGGCGGACCGGCCGGTTCGGCGCGGTCAAGAGCGCCAGCGCGAAGCCGAGGCCCATCAGCAGCGGGGTGATGAAGACGGTGTATTTCAGCGTGAACTGCAGGGCCCGCCAGAACGACTTGTCCTCAAAGGCCTTGATGTAGTTCTCGAAGCCGACGAATTCGCCGCCGCCGAGCAGCGAGGTGTCGGTCAGCGACAGATAGACCAGCTGCGCCAGCGGCCAGAGGACGAAGGCGGTGACGAACGCCAGCGCCGGCAGCACGTAGAGAAAGCCTTCGCTCTTCCGAAGCGCCCGGATCACGCCTCTTCTCCTTGTTCAGCAACGAAAGACCCCGCGACGACCCGAAGGCCGCCGCGGGTGGGGAGGACTCGGGATCAGTCGGCAGCGATGGCGCGCATGGCTTCGCGGGCGCCTTCGATGGCGCCTTCGATGTCGCCGTCGAACACTGCGGTCTGGATCATGGTGAGCCAGGGCGACTGGTCGGCATTGACCATGTCGTTGAAGTGGAAGGCGTAGGGCGTCTGCCCGATGCCGACCGCCTGGGCCGTCACGATGTAGCGCGGCTCGGCCTGGAAGTACTTGTTGTCGGCGAGGTCGGTGCGCGAGGGCAGGATCAGGTTCTTGGCCAGACCCTCGAGCTGGGCTTCGTCGGTGAGCTGCCACTGGATGAACTTGGTGGCGAGCTCGGCATTCTTGGCGCCCATCGGGATGGCGATGACGTCGCCGCCGACAAAGCTCGAGGCTTCGCCTTCATTGATGCCGGGCAGCGGCGCGATGCCGAAGTTCATGTCGGGATGGTTGGCCTTGAGCGCCGAAATGGCGAAGCCGCCCGAACCCACCATGCCGATATTGCCGGCTTCGAAGGCGGCAAAGAAGTTCGCCCCGGTATCGGCCTCGGCGCTTTCGGGGATGATACCGGCATCCCACATGTCCTTGAGCATGGTCAGCACTTCGACGACGCCCGGGCCTTCCATGGCGGGAGCGTCCGCCGAGGTGGGGAGCAGCGTTGCGCCCGAGCCCCACATCATCGGGGCCTGGGTGAAGATGTTGCAGCCGCCGCACGAACCCGAGAAGTAGTAGCCGTAGGCGTCGGGCACGGTGTCCTTGATCTTCTTGGCGTATTCCTGGATCTGCGCAATGGTCTTGGGCGGGCTTTCCGGATCGAGCCCGGCCTTGGCGAACAGGTCCTTGTTGTAGAGCAGGATCGAGACGTCCGGAGTGAAGCCGGTGCCGTAGAGCTTGCCATCATAGGTGGCGAGATCCTTGAAGGCCTGTGCGACCTTTTCCTGGTTCGGGTCGGCGCTGAGCGTCGCCGTCAGGTCGGTCAGGAAACCGGCCTTCATGAAGTCGGGCATGAAGATCAGGTCGAACGAGATCAGGTCGGGCACGTCGCCCGACTGCACCGATGTCGCGAGCTTGGTCACCATCTGGTTGTCGGGAATGGTGGTGAGCTCGATCTTGTCCTCGTGGCTGGCGTTCCACAGGTCGATCATGTGCTGCGCCGCGGTCGAGCTGGACGCGCGGGCCCAAAGGCTCAGCGTTTCGGCGAAAGCCGCTCCCGGCACGAGCGCGACGGACGACAGGGCGACGGCAAGTGCCGCGCGCCCGAGACTTGGCAACTTCATAGGTTCCTCCCTTTTGCCATTCTGCCTGCCGGGCCCCATGCGGGCCTCCTCCCGGAAGGCATTTCAGGAAAAGCTTTTCTTGGTTGATCCGCAGGCTGCGCTTCGTGGCAGGTTTGAGGATTCAGGAAAAGCTTTTCTTGATTGCTTCATTGCCATGGTTCGGCGGGCGACACAAGACGAGAAAAGGTTTTCGCAAACAGAATGCAGAGGGCGCGCCAGGTGAGGGGTCTGCTCCGGTGCGCGCAGGCTGGTGTCACCAGGCCAGGCGGGCCGGCTTGCGAGGGCGGATCGTGAGCACGCCGGGGCGACGCTCATGTGGGCGGTCAGTAATCGGTTTCGTAGAAGATGCCGATGCTGTCATTGCCATCGGTGCCGGTCGAGGCCTTGGCGGTGATGTCGTCGGTGATGTCGAGGTTGACGGTGACGCGGGAATTGCCGTCGGCCCCGGCTTCGACCCCGAGGTAGACGTTGTCCTGGAGATACGCCCCGGCCTGGACGGCAAGGCTGCCATCGTCGCGGGTGACGACATCGAGATCGGCGAGGCCCGCCCTGGCACGCAGCGAGTCGACCAGTGAACTCGAGCCGCCCGCCAGTTCGGCTGCCGCTGTGGCGAGCCGCGCCAGTTGCAGCGGTGTCAGCTCTCCCATCGAGCGCTTGAAGAGGAGGCGCGACAGGACCTCGTCCTCGGGCAGGGATGGGGTCGATATGAAGCCGATGTCGAGATCCGAAACCCGGCCGGTGACCGTCACATAGACGGTGACATCCTCGCCGTCGGTGCGCGCAGTGAAATCGAGATAGGGGTCGAGATCGCCGACCAGCGTCACGGTGCCGTCTTCGAAGGTGATGCGCTGGCCGAGAATGGCGAGGCGGCCGCGATTGAGGGTGAAGCCGCCGACCGGCTGGATGTCGGTGACCGGACCGGTCAGCCGCACCGTACCGCCGACTTCGGCATCGAGCCCGCGGCCGCGTACAAAGATCTGGTTGGGCGCCGAGACATTGACATCGAGCTGCAGGATGGAGGGCCGGGTCTGCGGCAGCGGCGCGCCGTTGCGGCTGTCGACCATGGCGCGCTTGAGCGTCGCCCGCACTGCGGCCGGGGTGTTGACGTGCTCGGTGGCGATGATGGCGGCGCTGGTGCCCAGCGTTTCGGGAATGGTGATGTCGGCCTGCTCGACCAGCAGGTTGCCCGACAGCGTCGGACTGCGCTGCAGCGGCCCGGTGACGGCCAGATCGCCCGACACGGTGGCGACGAACAGGTTGCCGTCAGCATAGCGGGCAGAGTTGAGCCGCACGGCGATGTCGGCATCATTGCTGCCGGAAAGCCCGACGCTGCCGCCCGCGGAGATGGTGCCGCCGGTGGAGAGCCCCGCCGTCAACCGGTCGATGTTGACGCGGTCGCCGGCGAGGCTGGCGCTGCCGGTGATGTCGATGAGGCGGAGGTTGAGCTCGGGGTCGATATAGCTCGAACCCGCCGTCGAGACGGTGCCGTTGAGGCGCGGGTCGCTGAAGCTGCCGGTCACCGTGGCCCTAAGCGTTGCATTGCCGCTCAACTGCCCGCCGCGATCGGCGACGAAGCGGTTGCCCAGCGCCAGCGGCGCGGTGCCATCGACGGTGAGGTCAAGCCCATTGCCATTGAATGGGACGCGTCCGCTGGCGGTCAGCTGCAGCCCGCCCGCGCCTTCGGCCGAAAGGCTCGACAGCACCGCGGCCTGGTCCGCAAAGCCGCCGCTGGCATTGATCCGGAACGGGGTGATGCCCAGCTCGCTGATCGCTGCCGCCGAGATGCCAGCGCCGGTGGCGGTGAAGCTGCCGCGCGGGGCGCGGAAGAGGTCGGCAAATTCGGCATTGAGGTCGGCGGCGCCGACGCTAACGCCTTCGGCGCGGAGGTCGGAGACGCTCGCGGTCACTGCAGCGCCTTGCGTTCCGGACGTGGCCGAGAGGGAAATATCGGCATTGGCGCTGCCGGTGGCGTCGACCAGTAGCAGGGCGGCGGCGGTCGAGATGTCCGGGGCGGCGAGGATCAGGCGTCCAGTCAGGAGACCTTCGGCATCCTGCACGAGATCACCGGCGAGGACGGTCGAGCCCGCCTCCAGTCGCAGGCCATCGAGTCGACGCGCTTCGGCGTCCGCGGTGATGGCGCCCGCGAGGGTGACGCGGTTACCGTCGAGCGTGGCATTGCCGCTCAGCGCCCCGGCAATCGTGCCGCCCGGTGCCAGCGTGCCGGCAAAGCCGAAGCGCGCGTCGGCAAGCGGCTTGTTGGCGAGGCGGCCGGTCGGGATGGTGGCGACGAGGTCGAGGGCCAGCGTCTCTGCGCCCTTTGCCGTGCCGGTGATCTCAACGGCGCCGCTCGAGTCCGGGGAGAGCAGGGCCAGGTCGGCGAGCCGGGCGGTGAAGCCGAAATCGGCGGCGCCAGTGGCGTAGGTACCGTTTGCTGCGATCTGCACCTGGTCATTGCCGAGCCGGAAGTTCTCGGCCTCGAGGCCCGTTTCGGTGCGGGCGACGCGGCCGGACAGCGCTACGGTGCCGGCCAGCAGGCGGTCGAGGGTAGCGTCGCCAAGACCGAGATTGTCGGCGTTGCCATCGAGCGTCAGGTTGAAGCCGCCGCTCAGGGGGCTGATTGTGCCGGTCGCCGTGAGCGACAGCGCGCCGTCGAGATCGCGGCCGGCGAGACCCGAGAAGGGTGCGAGCGAGCTGGTGGCGAGCGCAATGTTGCCGGCAAAGACGTTGTCGTCGATCTGGCCGGAGAGCGCTGCCGTCAGTGCCTTGCCGGCGAGCCGCAGTTCGGCGATCTGCACCGGATCTCCGGCGTTCCAGAGGCCGGCGAGGCCGAGACCGAAGCTGTTGCCGAGCGCGGCCGCGACATCGGGGTCATCGGTGGCGATTCCGGCAATGGTGCCGTCGGCGTTGAAGGTCAGGCGGCGGCTGGCCGGGTCGGCAAGATTGGCGGCAACGCCACCGGCGGTGAGGGTCACGGTGCTGGCGGTGAACTCGCCATTGTCGAAACCGTCAAGCGCGAGGCCGGCGGTCCAGTCCTCGCTGCCTTCCTTGCCATAGTCGACGGCGAGCCGCGCTGCCGCGATCGAGGTGGCCGCGCCCGCGACCGGCAGGGTCACGCGCCCGCCCGACGCATCGGCGATGGTGGCGTCGAGTGCGAGGCGCGACAGGAACCCGTCGGCGGTGGTGGCCGCCGTGCCGGTCATTGAGAGTTGGCCGCCGCTCAGGGCGAAGGCGGGGATGTCCACGCCGCCGGCGCTGCGGACCAAAGCGGTGGCCGTTACCTCGGAGCGGGTGCCGAAGAAGGGCCGATAGGGCTCGGCGATCAGCGTAGCGATCGGGCCGCCAAGGCGGGCATCGACGCTCAGGCCATCGGCCGCCTGGGTCAGGGTGGCGGTGCCTTCGAGGGCGCGGGTGCCGCCGGCATCGAGCGTCAGTGTGGTGGCGAGATTGCTGATCGGACCGGTGCCGCTGACGCCAAGCGCGATCTCGGGCCGACCTTCGATGTTGAGCAGGTTGGCGAGAATGCCATTGGGCGGCTCGATGAGGTTGAGCTTCAGGTCGATGTTCTGGTCGGCGTTGCGATAGGTGATGGCCGTGTCGAGGCGGCCGCCTGGTCCGTCGAGGCGGGTGATGTCGAGCGTGGTGTCGAGCGAGCCGCCCTCGAGCTCCAGCCTGCCGGCGATGGCAATTTCCGAGCCGAGACCAAAGACGGTCTCGCCGAACGTCACCTTGGGCACCGACAACTGGTCGAGCTGGATGGCGACCGGGAATTCCGGCACCTCGAGCGGTGTCGCCTCCGGCGCCGGCAGATCGACCGCATCGCTGGGGATGGCGTTGCGCAGGTACTCGATGCTGTCGGCGCTCAGCGAGCGGACCAGCAGGCGGCCGGTGAACAGCGCGCCCTGGTCCCAGTCGATGGCGGCATTGTTGACGCGCAGCCAGACGCCTTCGGCATCGGAGATGGTGATCTCACGGATCGAGGCCTTCTCGGACAGCACGCCATCGATATTGGAGATGCGGATCTGCCGTTCGGGCGTCGACAGCTGGCCTTCGACAAAACCGACCAGCCAGTCCTTCTGCTCCTCGGCGGACATGTCCTGGGCCAGCAGCGGCGCGACGATGAAGCTCGCGCCAATCAGACCAGCGCCCGCTAGGGCCATGGCGAGGCGCCGGCTCAAAATGCCTGTCCAATGCCGACATAGATGGCATAGTCCGGATCGGTGGCGCGCTTGTTGAGCGGCACCGCCACATCGAGCCGCAGCGGGCCGAAGCTGGTGTAGTAGCGCAGGCCCATGCCGACGCCGAGCCGCAGCTCGTCGAGGCTGGGGAAATCATCCGCCGCGACATAGCCGGCATCGACGAAACCGACCACGCCGACATCGTTCATCACCTTGTAGCGGGCCTCAAGCGAGCCCTCGACGAGGTAGCGCCCGCCGGTGACGGTGCCGTCGGGCTGATCGACGCCGATGCCCCTGTAGGCATAGCCGCGCACCGAGCCGCCGCCACCGGCAAAGAACAGCAGGTCGGGCGGGATTTCCTCCAGCGAGGGGCCGACGAGTGCGCCGACCTTGGCGCGGGCGGCCAGCACCAGCTGGTCGTCGGCCATCAGGCTCAGGTAGCTGCGGACTTCGGCGGTGGTCCGGAAGATCGGGTTGCCGTAGTAGAACTCGTAATAGGGTTCGGCCGCGAGGTTGGCGTAAAAGCCCGCGGTGGGGTCGGCGCTGTCATTGCGCGTGTCCCAGGTCACGGCACCCGTCAGGCCCGCCAGCGAGAAGTTGCGAGTGCCGAAATCGTCCTCGAACAGCGAGCGCTTGTAGAGCACCGCGCCATCGAGGGTGAGCTGGTCGTTGAGGTACTGGGTCAGGCCGACGCGGGCCAGGGCCGAGGTTTCGGTATAGGCCGGCAACACGGTGCGCTCGGCGGAGATGGCCGCGACCAGATCGTTGTCGGGGTTGAGAAAGCCCGGCTTGGTGAAGGTCGCGCCGAAGGCGTAGTCGAACTCGGCGGAATTGATCGGCACATTGATGCCCGCGAGCTTGGCATCGAGACGCAGGCGTTCGGCGCGGCCGAACAGGTTGCGCCACAGGTGGAAACCTTCGAGGCCGAAACCGTCGACGGTCGAATAGGTGGCGCCGACGCCGAAGCGCCGCTGCGCCTGTTCCTCGACGAGGACGTCGAACGGCAAAAGGCCGTTGCTGCCGATGCCGCCCGACGCCGCTTCGATGCGCATGGCACGGAAGACATCGAGGCGGGCGAGGCGTTTTTCGGCCCGCTCGATATTGTCGGGGTCGTACTCGGCGCCGGGCTCGAGGCCGGTCTGGGCGGCGACGAACTGGGGATTCATCCGGTCGGTGCCGGAGACGCGGATGTCACCAACATGGGCGAGGCGCCCGGGCTCGACGGTGATGGTCACATCGACGGTGTCGGTGGCGTGGTCCGCAACGACATTGCGGTCGACGACGCTGGCTTCGGCATAGCCCTGTTGGCGCCAGGCCGCGACCGCGAGCTGTTCGGCGCTGACGATGATGGAGGAGCGGGCGATCTCACCGCGGCCGAAACCCACCTGCTCGGGCAAGTCGACCGCGTCGGCCGGATCAGTGGTGGCCGGCGCGCGGTTGACGATGGCGATGTCGTCAAAGCGAAACACCGGACCGGGATCGACCCGCACCTGCACGGAGGCGGGCTTGGCCAAAGTCGCGTCGGGCGGCAGTTGGCTCGCTTCGCGGCCATCGACCACAATGCTGATGACGCCGCCATAGTAGCCGCGATCATAGAGGGCTCCAATTATCCGCTTGTAGTCTCCGCGGGCGCGGGCGAGCAGACCCGCCGCGCCGGACGCCGGCAGGGACTGCTCCGCCATGAGGCTGGAAGCTGCAAGGATGGCCTGTTCCAGATCGCCGGTGGCACTGGTCGTGAGGGCCGCGGCGTAGGGCTGCGGATCGCCGATGACCGCCTCGGCGTCGATCTCGCTCTGGTCTTCGAACAGCTTGAGGCCGAAGAACTCGAACGCGAACACGCCGGGGCTGCTCAACGACACGAGGCCCGCAAGGGCCGCTAGAATCACAGCACGCCGCAACGATACGCCAACCTTACTCTCGCATCCGGACCGGCCCGTCCCCGGAACAAGCCCCTTGGGGCGATATCGTTCCAGCGTGCCGCTCAAGAGCCCCCAAGCGGTAAGCCCGTTGGGTGAATGAAGGGTGAAGCTCGTGGCTTTGGTGGGGCGAGTTTGTGGCACGGACGGTGTTTTCGGTGGATGCGCGGTGGCCACGCCGCACCGTGCCTTGCCGCCGGCAAACGCCTTTTGTGCTATAGGTCGCGGCCACAATCCGTGCCAACATGCAGCCCTTTCCCGATGTCCCGTGGCCCCGCGCCGGGACACGCACCACAGATTCCCGCCCGACCATGCCTGCAGTTCTTTCGCCGCAATCCCGCAACGTCGCGCTCGTCGTGGCGGCCGCGTTGTTCACCCAGATGCTCGATGGGGTGATCATCGTCACCGCATTGCCGCAGATGGCCCGCGACTTCGGGGTGGGCACGCTCGAAATGAGCATCGGTGTCACCATCTACATGCTGGCGGTGACCATCTGCATCCCGGCCGCGGCGTGGCTCGCCGACAGCTTCGGGGCGAAGCGGGTGTTTCTCGTCTCCATCGCCGTTTTCACCGTCACCTCGGTGGCCTGCGGGCTGGCGCAGGATCTCGGCCAGTTCGTCGTGGCGCGGGCGCTGCAGGGGGCAGGGGGCGCCGTGCTGTTTCCGGTAGGGCGCATCATTGTCCTTCGCACCGCGCAGAAATCCGAGATCGTCTCCGCCATCGGGCTCACCATCTGGCCGGCGCTGTTCGCCCCGGTGCTGGGGCCGGCGCTGGGCGGGTTCCTTACCGAATATGCCTCCTGGCACTGGAACTTCTGGATCAACCTGCCGCTGGGCATCGTCGCCCTGGCGCTGGTGATGCGGATCGTGCCGCCAGACACCGAGTTCAGGCAGCGGCCGTTCGATGGCGTGGGCTTTGTCCTTACTGGCGTGACGCTGGCGTCCTTGCTCTATGGCTTCGATGCCGCGGTGCAGGGGACGCTGGCGGTGCCCTATGCCATCGGTCTCGTCATTGCGGGCTTCGTGGTCGGTACCCTCGCGGTGTTGTGGCTGCTGCGGCGCGAGCATCCGCTGATCGAGCTCAGGACACTGCGCATCCCGACCTTCGCCGCCACCGACGCCAAGGCCGGGGCGCTGCTGCGTACCGCCATCAACGCCACGCCATTCCTGTTGCCGCTGATGTTCCAGGTCGCCTTCGGGCTCGATCCGCTGCAGTCGGGTAGTCTCGTCGTCGCCTATTTCTTTGGAAACCTGGTGATCAAGGCAGTGACCACCCCGACGCTCCGCCGCTTCGGGTTCCGTTCGGTGCTGGTGATCAATGGCGTCTTGGCGGGCCTATCCACCGCGGCCTGCGGGCTGCTCGGGCCGGCGACGCCCTATTGGCTGATCGTGGTGGTGCTGGTGCTGGCGGGCGCCACCCGCTCCATGCAGTTCACCGCGCTGGCGACGCTGGCCTTCGCCGACGTGGACGCCAGCCAGCGGAGTTTCGCCACCACGATTTCGGCGATGTCGCAGCAACTCTCGATGGTGTTCGGCGTCGCCATCGCCGCCGCCTGCCTCAGCCTCAGCCAACTCTGGCGCGGTGCCCCGACGCTGGGCCTCATCGATTTCCAGCTGGCGCTGGCGCTGATGGGCGCGATCACGCTGGTATCCTCCCTCAGTTTCCTCGGCCTCCACCGTGGCGCAGGTGCAGAGGTGTCGGGACATGCGCGGCAGGGGGCCGCGGGAGGGCGCGCATGAGCATTCTAACTTCTCGCGTGCTGGTAACCGGCGCCGCCGGCAATGTCGGGTCGGCGCTGCGGGCGGTGTGGCCGCGAGGCGAGGAGAGCGTCACGTTCACCGATATCCGCGCGGCCGTGCCGGTAAGGCCGGGGGAGCGGTTCGTCGTCGCCGATCTTGCCGACCGCGCGGCGGTGGATCGGCTGGTCGCGGGCGTCGATGCCATCGTCCATATGGGCGGCATCTCCAAGGAGCGCGGCTGGGACGAGATCTCCTCGGGCAATATCGAGGGTACCTACAATCTCTATGAGGCAGCACGGAAGGCCGGTGTCCGGCGTGTCATCTATGCCAGCTCGCTGCATGTCACCGGCTTTCACGGCGTCGATGAGGTGCTGACGCCCGACACCGCGCCGCGGCCGAGCACGCTTTACGGGGTCTCGAAAGCGTTCGGCGAGGCGCTGGCGCGGCTCTATTGGGACAAGTTCGGCATCGAGGGTTTGGTGGTCCGGCTGGGCACCTTCGCGCCAAAGCCGAACAGCGCGCGCGCCTTGCGCACCTGGATGAGTCCGCGCGACCTCATCTCACTGATCGAACGGGCGCTGAGCATCGAGCACCTTGGGTTCGAGCGGGTTTATGGCGTGTCGGCCAACAGTCTTTCGTGGTGGCGGAACCCGGAGACTATCCTCGGTGGCTGGCAGCCGCAGGATTCGGCCGATGCCTATGCAGACGAGATCGGCGACGCGAGGCTCGATCCGGCGCTGCCCGAAGGGCGCTATCAGGGCGCCGGCTTTGCGACCATCGGGCATTTCGACGACGGTCCACCGACCGACGCAAGCCTCGCGCCGATCTTCGGCATCAGCGCCCCGTCGCCAGACGATCCGGAGAAGTCATGACCGTCACCCCCATTGGTCTTGACCGGTCAACCATCCTGCCGTTGACGACGGATCGCAACATCCTGGGCGAAAGCCCGGTCTGGGATGCGGCGGCAGGCGCGCTCTACTGGGCCGATATCGTCAATGGACGCGTGCATCGGCTGGAAATCGCCAGCGGCGAGCGGGCGGTGTGGGAGTTCGGCGAACCGGTGGCGTCCTTCGGGCTCTGCCGCTCGGGTCGGCTGGTGATCGCCTTGCGTGCCGACGTGATCCTGTTCGATCCGACGGAGAACCTTCGTGCGCCGCTGGCCTCGGTCAGGCACGGCAAGCCGGACATGCGGTTCAACGATGGCAAGGTCGGGCCGGACGGGGCGTTCTGGGTCGGTTCGGGCGATGCGAGTGGTGACGACAATCCGGTGGGGACGCTCTATCGCGTCACGGCATCCGGCCAAGTGAGCGTGGTCACCAGCGGGCTGCGGGTGTCGAACGGGCTGGCCTGGGATGCCTCAGGCACGCGGATGTTCCACTCGGACAGCCGGGGACCCTGGATCGACGTGCTGGATTTCGATCCGGCCAGCGGGACGGCCAGCAACCGGCGGCGCTGGCGCGACCTCGACGAGGCCACCGGCCGGCCGGATGGCGGCGCCTGCGATGTCGAAGGCTGCTACTGGTCGGCGGGGATTTCGGCGGGTCGGCTCAATCGCTTCGCGCCGGATGGCACGCTGCTGGAATGGGTCGAGGTGCCGAGCCTCCGGCCGACCATGCCGTGCTTCGGTGGGCCGGAGCTGAAGACGCTTTACCTCACCAGCCTCAGTTCCGGCATCAGCGACGAACTGCTTGAGCGCCATCCGGCCTGCGGCACGCTGGTACAGCTCGAGGTGGGCGTCGCGGGCGTTCCGGTCAGCCGGTTCGCCGACTGAGCTTAGGGCTTAGCGGCCGATCTGGCGGTACTGCGCCGGGTCGATGCCAAGCGTCTCAAGCGTGCGGTTGCGCGGGCGGCGGCCAGATTCGGCGGCAGCAGCGGCATTGCCGGCGGCGCTGAACAGCGCGACGAGGCGCGTGGCGTTGTGGAAGAAACCCTGGGTGCTCATGGTGGTGCTCCTTTAGCCACCATGATGTGGGTGGTGACAGGAGCGGCCACCACCCGTTCGGCGTGCAGCGGAGGCATGCGCCCGCCACATGCGGGCGCCCTCAGTCAGTCGCTGTCGGCGGCGACCTCTGACAATATCCGCCCGCGTCCCACGGCGCGCAGCACCAGCGGCAAAATCAACGCCGCAGCGGCGATGGCGAGGAGGGTCGCCGAGATTGGCGAGGTCACCAGCACCGTCACATCGCCCTGCGAGATGGCGAGGGCGCGGCGCAGCTGTTGCTCGGCCATCGGTCCGAGGATCAGCCCGACGACCACAGGGGCAATCGGGAACCCGAAGACGCGTAACCCGTAGCCCATCAGCCCGAAGACCAGCAGCATGCCCAGCTCGACCAGCGAGGGGTTGGCGCCGATGGTGCCCAGCGTCGCGAACAGCAGGATGCCGGCATAGAGCCAGGGTTTAGGAATGGTCAGCAGCTTCACCCACAGTCCGATCAGCGGCAGGTTCAGCACCAGCAGCATGAAATTGGCGATGAGCAGGCTGGCGATCAGCCCCCAGACCAGTTGCGGATTGCTGGTGAACAGCAGCGGGCCGGGCTGCAATCCATATTGCTGGAAGCCGGCCAGCATGATCGCGGCCGTGGCCGTGGTCGGCAGGCCCAGCGTCAGGAGTGGCACCAGCGTGCCGGCGGCCGAGGCGTTGTTGGCTGCTTCCGGCCCGGCGACGCCTTCGATGGCGCCGTTGCCGAACTCTTCCTTGTGCTTGCTGAAGCGCTTTTCGGCAGCATAGCTCAGAAAGCTGGCCACATCGGCACCACCGGCCGGCATGGCGCCGATGGGAAAGCCGATGGCGGTGCCGCGCAGCCAGGCCTTCCACGAGCGACCCCAGTCGCGGGCCGTCATCCAGATCGAGCCCTTGACCGCCTCGACCGTGTCGGGGGCGCGCTTGCCCTGGGCGGCGATGAACAGGGTCTCGCCGATGGCGAACATGGCGACGGCGAGCGTCGTGACTTCGACGCCATCCATCAGGTCAAGGACGCCGAAGGTCATGCGGGCCTGCCCGGTCTGGAGGTCGATGCCGACCAGCCCCAGCGTCAGCCCCAGAAACAGCGAGGTCAGCCCGCGCAACGTCGAATCGCCGAAGGCGGCGGACACCGTGACGAAGGCAAGGACCATCAGCGCGAAGTACTCGCGAGGTCCGAAGGCAAGGGCGAGGCCGACCACCCAGGGGGCGATGAAGGCCAGCGCGATGGTGGCAAGTAGACCGGCAACGAACGAGCCGATGGCGGCGGTGGACAGCGCTGGTCCGCCACGTCCGGCGCGGGCCATCTTGTTGCCTTCCAGCGCGGTGACGATCGAGGCGCTTTCGCCCGGCGTGTTGAGCAGGATCGAGGTGGTCGAGCCGCCATACATGCCGCCATAATAGATGCCCGCGAACATGATCAGCGAGCCGGCGGGGTCGAGCTTGTAGGTCACCGGCAGCAGTAGCGCCACGGTCAGCGCCGGCCCGATGCCTGGCAGCACGCCCACCGCGGTGCCGAGCGTCACGCCGATCAGCGCGTAGAGCAGGTTCATCGGCAGCATGGCGACGCCGACGCCCTGCCAGAGAAGATCGAAGGTACCCATCACGCGGCTCCGGGGGGCGGAAACAGGGTCTGCTGCAGCCAGATCAGCGCCTGTTCGGGCGGTCCGGCTGGCAGGGACAGTTGCAGGCCACGCGCGAAGATCAGCCAGACCAGCGCAGCGAGCAGGATGCCCGAGGGCAGCGACAGCCACAGGCGGCGCTCACCGAAGCCGCGCGCCACAAGGCCGAACAGCACGCCGGTGGCGATCGAGAAGCCCGTGAAGCGTATCAGCACCAGCTGCAGCACCAGCCCGCCGACGATCCAGAGGACAGGTTTGGCCTCCTGCGGCTCGCGCTCGGGGAAATCGCGGCGCAGGGCGGCAAAGATGGTCCAGATGCCGAGCCCGGCAAGGCAAGAGGCAATGACATAGGGAATGGTCTGCGGGCCGACGCGGGCATAGGCGCCACCGGCCGCGAGACGCGTCGTATCCCAGGCGACGATCGCGGCCAGCACGAGCAGGCCGGCCGCGATGATCAGCGCCGCCCGGTCGGGGCGGCGCCTTTCGTTGGTTTGAGCTGTTGTCTGAGCAACCGGCTCGGTCATTGCACCAGCCCGATATCCTTGAGGATCGCCGTGGTGGCTTCGATTTCGGTGGCGAGTTGCGCCTTGAATTCGTCGCCGGGGAGCCAGGTATTGTTCCAGCCCTTGGTGGCGAGCGTCGCCTTCCAGCTGTCGGAGTTCACCAGCTTTTCGACATCGGCGGTGATCGCCGCGGTCTGCTCGGCGCTGAGGCCCGGGCCGGCCCAGACGCCGCGCCAGTTCTGCACCACCAGTTCAACGCCGCCCTCGGTGAAGGTCGGCGCATCGATCACCGAGATGCGCTCGGGCGCCGAGACGCCGAGGACGCGCAGGGCGCCGGCCTCGACCTGGGCCTGGAACTCGCCATAGCCCGAAATGCCCACTGTCACCTGGTTGCCGAGGACGGCTGCAAGGGCTTCGCCGCCGCCGGAGAAGGCGATGTAATTGACCAGCTTGGGGTCGACCCCGACGGTCTTGGCGTAAAGGCCCGCCGTGATGTGGTCGGTGCCGCCAGCCGAGCCGCCGGCCCAGGAGACGCTGCCCGGATCGGCCTTCAGCTTGGCGGTGAGATCAGCCAGCGTCTGCAGCTCGGACGCCGCCGGCACGACGATCACTTCATACTCGCCGGTGAGGCGGGCAATCGGGGTGACGGCATCGAGCTTGACGGGCGAATTGTTGGTGAGGATCGCGCCGACCATCACATAGCCGCCGACCAGCAGCCGCGACGGATCGCCATTGGCTTCCTGGGCGAACTGGGCGAGGCCGATGGTGCCGCCGGCGCCGGGGACGTTGACCACCTGGACATTGCCGGAAATACCGGTGGTGGTCAGGGCCTCCTGCATCGAGCGGGCGGTCTGGTCCCAGCCGCCGCCGGGGCCGGCCGGGGCCATGATGGTGTAGTCGGCGGCGAAGGCCGAGACGGGCAGTGCGAGCGCGCCCGCGAGAATGGCTGTGGCAACGAGATGCTTCATGGTGTCCTCCTGTGGCGGCCGCGTCGCGCGGAAACCGCCGGTTCCACTCATCCGGGAGGGGATGGTCGCCACGCCGCAGCGCCAGCCGCGCCAGTGCGGGCGTCAGGGCAGAAACGGTGGTCGGGGTCCTCCCAGACTCCTCGGCCGGGACTGTTGTCCTCGACCATGCAGCGATCAGAGCATACGAAACTGACGCGAACCTGTCGCCGGCTATCGGATCAGCGCATCGTTCCAGCGGCGGATCAGCCGGGCCCGCTTCACCTGGTCGAGATAGACCATCAGGCCGGGGCTCACCGGCACCGGGCGCAACTGGTTGCCCAGTGCTTCCTGCATGGCATTGGCGGTATTGGCGCCGCTGACATCGGGGTTGAGCGCCGCGATCTGCAACTGCTCGGCCATGATGGTCTGGCCCTCGGCCGACATGAAGAACTCGAGGAACAGCCGCCCGAGTTCCGGGTTGGCCGCGGCGCGCGGCACCAGCCCGATGCGCGAGGTGACGATGGTGTAGTCGGCCGGCAGGATCACGCCGAGATCGGGATTGCGGGCCGCGGCCTCGGCGGCGTAGGAGCCCAGGATGTTGTAGCCGAAAACGAACTGACCATTGGCGACGCGGTCGACGATGGCCGAGGTGGTGGAATAGAGCTTCACACCGGCCGCGCCCATGGCGTCGACCAGCGTCCACAGGTCGGAATACTGCTCCTGGTCGCGGGAAAAGAACATGAAGCCGACGCCAGAGCGCTCGATGTCATAGGTGGCGATGCGACCATAGATGCTGTCGGCGTGGGTCGTGAGATAGTCGATGACCTCGGCCCGGGTGCTTGGTGGCGTATCGCCCGAAAAGCTTGGCTTGTGGTAGATGAACACCGCCGGCTCATAGGTCAGCGCATAAGCGGTGTCGCGCCAGTTGGCCCAGCGCGGCCAGAGGCCCGAGAGAGGCACCGGGCTCGGCTGCGCGTAGCCGTCATTGGCGAGCTTGACCTGCAGGTCCATCGACGAGGAGAAGGCGAAGTCGGCCGTCGCGCCGCCAGCGTCCGTTTCCCCGACCACCCGCTCATAGATATCGACGGTCTGCAGGTCCTCGTAGACCACGGTAATGTCGGGATTGGCCTCCTGGAAGGCGCGGATCATCGGGCCGGCCAGTGGGGTGTCGAGCGAGGAATAGACAGTCAGCGTCGGACCCGCTGCATTGCCGTCCGGCGCGGCAAAGCGCGTCACCTCGGCAAGGGCGGGGGTGGCAAGGAGTGCCAGGACAAGGGCTAGGCTGCGGACGAGTTTGGGGCTGGGCATGGCCAAGCATGCCCTCCGCCACCCCTTCCACACAAGTGCAGGTGTCCCCGGCGGCTTTGACGGCGGACGAGGTGGCCAATAGGCTGCCACAGGGGGGAGCCAGGCGTGCGCATACTGGTGGTCGAAGACAACAGGACGCTGGCCGATGGCCTTCTCGCCGTGCTGCGCTCCAGCGGCTATGCGGTCGATGTGGTGCATGACGGCGTCTCGGCGCTGGCCGCGCTCGCCGCCGAGAGCTTCGATCTCGTGGTGCTCGATCTCAGCCTGCCCGAAATGGACGGTCTCGAGGTGCTGCGCGAGCTGCGCGCCACCGGCAATCGCTCGGCAGTGCTGGTGCTGACCGCACGCGGGGCGCTCGATGAACGGATCAGGGGTCTCGACCTTGGTGCCGATGACTACATGACCAAGCCCTTCGAGGTCGCCGAACTCGAGGCGCGGGTGCGAGTGCTGCTGCGCCGGCAGAGTGGGCTGCGTTCGGCCAGCATCAGTTTCGGGCCGCTGGAGCTCGATACGGCCAGCCACACGCTCTCCGCCGGCGGGCGGCCGCTGGACGTGCCGGCGCGCGAGCTGCAATTGATCGAGACATTGCTACGGCGGGCCGGGGCAGTGGTCTCCAAGCAGGCCATCATCGAGTCCCTCGCCGATTTCGACGACGACCTCAGCGCCAATGCGGTGGAGCAATATGTGTCGCGGCTGCGAAGGAAGCTCGCGCCGCACGGGCTCACCATCCGCACGGCGCGCGGGCTCGGCTATTATCTCGACCGGGCCAGCGAATGAGCCGTCGCACCTATTCGCTGCGCCGCCGCCTGCTGCTGGGGCTGTTCGTGGCGCTGGCCGGCATTGGCCTCGTGGCGCTGTCCGACGTCTGGCGCGAGGCAGTGGAGACCTCCAATACGGCGTCGGACCGCGTGCTGGCGGGCTCGGTGCTGGCGATTGCCGAGCGCGTCATCGTCACCGAATCCGGCGCACTTGAGGTCGACGTGCCCTATGTGGCGCTGGAAATGCTGACTTCGGCGGCGCAGGACCGGGTGTTCTATCGCGTCGATGGGCCGGAGGGCTTCATCACCGGTTACGACACGTTGCCGACCGGCGCCTCTGCCGGCAGTCCGCGCTTTTTCGATGCCGAGTTCCGGGGCGAGCCGATCCGGGTGGCGTTGTTGCAGCGCGCCGCCTCCTCGGGCGCCCGGGCCATCCCGTTCACCGTCACGGTGGCCGAGACGACCATCGCCCGTTCGCAGCTGGCGCAGACGCTGATCGTCCGTTCGGCGGCGCGGCTGGGTATCCTCATCGCGGCCGCGGCGCTGATCCTGTGGTTTGCGGTGACGCTGGCGCTGCGGCCGCTGACCCGGCTCAGCAGCGCCATTGCCGGCCGCAGCCCGTCCGATCTCGCCCCGATCGATCCCAATGTGCCGCGCGAAGTCCGCTATCTGGTCGATACGGTGAACTCGTTCATGTCGCGGCTGGGCACCGCCATCGATGCCTTGCGGCATTTCACCGGCAATGCCAGCCACCAGTTGCGCACGCCGCTGACCATCGTGCGCACCCAGATCGCGCTGGCCGGCCGGGCAAGGGACGAGGAGGGCCGCGCTGCGGCGCTGGCCACCGCCGACGCCGCCGTGGTGCATGCCGAGCGGATCATCGCGCAGATGCTGGTACTTGCGCGCATCGACGAGGCGGCGTCGGACCGGCTGAAGTCGAGGTTGGTGGATCTTGCCGCCATTGCCGAGGCGGAAACGGCGGCGCATGTGGTTGCGGCCCGAGCCGCCGGTATCGACCTCGGCTTCGAGGCGGCGGGTCCGGCGCCGATACGCGGTGATGCCATGCTGCTTACCGAAATGGTGCGCAACCTGATCGAAAACGCGCTGGCCTATGCCGGCAAGGGCGCCGAAGCGACGGTGCGGCTGACGGTGGGCAGTGAGGTGGTGCTGGACGTGGTCGATACCGGGGCCGGGGTGCCGGTCGAACGGCTGGCCTCATTGCGCCATCGCTTTGTGCGCGGCTCGGACGCCGGGCCGGGAGCCGGGCTCGGCCTACCGATCATCGAGGAGATTGCAACGCTGTTCGACGGGCGGCTAGACATCGCCTCGGCCCCCGGCGCCGGGTTCAGCGTCAGGGTCAGCTTCCCGAGGGCTTTGAGCTAGAAATCGATCAGGCCCACCCGGCGTGCCGCCACCACCTTGTAGAGCGGGTCTCCGGTCAGCGCATATTCCTCGAAGGCCGAGAAGGTGAGCGAGTGGTCGTGCTCGTCGTTGGAGGCTACAGCTGCGGCAGCGATTTCGGCATCCGAGGGTATAGGCAGGCTGCGCCAATTTTCCACCGTCGCGGCGTCCGGCAGGTTCGGCATGCCGATCTTGGGATAGAGCGCGAGGACGTTCTCCCACCAGTAGCAGGCGAGCCGGTCCGGCTCATCGACATAGGGCGCGACCAGCCGCAACCAGTGGCTGCCAGTCACCGCATGCAGCGCCTCGAAGCTGCCGGTCGCCGCATAGAGCACCAGCGAGATTTCGCGCAGCGTGTCGATGGTGCCGGGCACCGGCTGCATCCGGCCCAGCAGGTTCTGGAACGCCGGGAGCGTGCCCATGTTCTCGATCCACTTCCAGAGGAGGGTCGAACTCACAGTGATGTTGCGAAAGCTCGGCTCGGGCTGCATGGCCAGCACCAGCTCCAGCGGGCCGGCGGGCGAAGTGCCGGTTCGCACCGGGAAGTACAGGTAGGTTGCGGCCCAGTAGCCGAGCGAATGGCCGATCTCGGTCTCGTCGCGCCGCAGCACGGCATAGGCGAGCCGCATCAGGCCATGCGTCGCCGAAGCGGCCACGCCGGGGAACATTTCGGGCAAGTAGCGATGGATGGCCTCGGCTCCGCCGATGCGGGAGACGACGTCGGCGAAGAAGTCGCGGAGATCGCGTTCGCGGTCGCGATGGCCGATGGCGAGGCGCCAGGTGTCCTCGGTCAGCGGTTCGACCGGCGGCGGCATTTCCGGCACAGCGTGCGCAGTGTTGTAGTGGACGGCATATTGCTCCAGCCGCTCCGGCGAAGCACCGAGCCGGCCCATGGCTTCCAGCACCATCGGCAGGTGGTTGGCGAGCAGCACCGGGAACTCGCCGCTGCGCTGCCCGATCTCGGCGATCAGGGTGCGCAGGCGAGCGCTGGAACGGGGATGCCGGACGATTGCGGCGGGCGAGGCGGCGGTGGCGAGGGCGGCTGACATGCTGATCTCTTTGGTTTGGGCTCAGTCCATCCGGACGCCGCCGGTGACATTGATGCCCTGCCCGGTCATGAAGCGGGCGCCCTCGGAGGCAAGGAACTTCACCACCAGCGCCACATCTTCGGGCTCTTCGATGCGGCCCATTGGGGTGAGTGTGACATACTCCTCGCGCACGGCTTCCGGCGTCATGCCGCGCAGCTTGCCTTCCCAGATGATCTCGCGCTCCTGCATGCCGGTGCGGACGAACCCGGGGCAGACGGCGTTGACGCGGATGCCGCTTGGCGCCAGTTCGCGCGCCAGGCCCTGCGTCCAGCCGAGCACGGCGAATTTCGATGCGGAATAGTGGGCGAGGAGCGGGGCGCCGACCTTGCCGGCCAGCGAAGCGGTGTTGACGATGACGCCCTTCTTGCCGGTCGCCTGGAAGTGCCGGACGACAATCTGGTTGCACAGGAACACGCCACGCGCGTTCACATCCATGTTGAAGTCCCAGTCCTCGTCGGTGAGATCGACGGATTTCTGCATGGTGGAGACGCCGGCATTGGCACAGAGGATATCGATGCCGCCCTCGCGGGCGATCACTGTGTCCATCGCCGCCTGTACGGAGGCGCGTTCGCGCACGTCGATCAGGCCGGCGCTGGCACCGCCGCCGAGCTGTGCCGCGAGGGCAGTGGCGCGCTCGAGCGACAGGTCGAGAATGGCGACGCGGGCACCTTCGGCGTGGAACTGCCGGACGATGGCCTCGCCGATGCCGGAGGCTCCGCCCGTGACCACCACGACCTTGTTGGCGAACTCCGACATGCACGTCTCCTCTGCGATTTCAGCCCAGCGCTGACCGGGACGCAGCATTGAACATTATCTAACAAAATACAACCTTCTGTGACGTAATCTTCTGTGCTAATGCTCCTCGCAGGGGTGGAGAACAAGGGAATCACGAGCCATGGTCGCCAACGGCCAGACCGCTAAATCACTGGGCAAAGCCGCGGAGACGGCGAGCAGCAAGACGCCGGGCCGCATGCCGGCCGCGCTGCGACACGCGCGGATCATTGCAGCGTTCGACAAGAACGGTTTTGTCTCGATTTCCGACCTCTCCGTCGAGCTCAACGTCTCGGGGATGACGGTGCGCCGCGACCTCGACCTGCTCGGCAAGCGCGGCCTGCTGACCCGTACGCATGGCGGGGCGGTGCCCAATGCCGTTGGCGGTGTCGCCGCCTTCGACAGCGACGAGCCGGCCTTCGAGCAGCGCATGCGCGTCAACCCCTTGCAGAAGTCCTCGATCGCCCAGGCGGCCGCCAATCTGGTCGGGGCAGGCGAGTCCGTCGGGCTCGATGTCGGCACCTCGGTGCTGTCGCTGGCGCAGATCCTCACGCCGCGTCGCGACCTTCGTGTGTTCACCAACAGCCTCCGCGTCGGCATGCAGATGGCCGAGGGCAACAGCACCATCTATGTGCTCGGCGGCCAGGTACGCGTGCCGGAATATTCCATGGTCGGTGCTCCCGCGGTCGAAGGGCTGAAGAGCCATTTCCTCGACAAGGTGTTCATCGGTGTCTCCGGTATCGACGCCGAGGGGCTCTACGATTATTCGCCCGAAGACAGTGAAGTGAAGCGCGCCTTCATTGCCAATGCCGGGCAGGTGATCGTCCTTTGCGATTCCTCGAAATTCAGCCGGCGCGCGCTCACCCGCATTGCGCCACTCGAAAAGATCTCGACGCTGATCACCGAGACCGAGCCACCTGCCGATCTCGCCCTCGCCCTGACCGAAGCCGGCGTCGAAATCATCGTCGCGCCATCCACCCCCACTGCCAATAGCTGACTGGAGCCTCCTCCCGATGGAACTGTTCGACCGCCGCCGCAAGACCATCATCGCGATGGCCCATATCGGTGCCCTGCCGGGTGCGCCCCTCTATGACGCCGATGGCGGGGTCGAGCGGCTGATCGAGAATGTCATCAAGGATGTCGAGAAGCTGCAGGCTGGCGGCGTCGATGCCATCATGTTCGGCAACGAGAACGACCGCCCCTACCAGCTCGAAGGCTCGGTCGAGAGCATTGCGGCGATGACGGCGGTGGTCAGCGCGGTGAAGCCGCTGCTCAAGGTGCCGTTCGGGGTGAACTACCTGTGGGATCCCTACGCGACGGTCGCCATTGCCAGCGTCACCGGCGCGAGCTTTGCCCGCGAAATCTTCACCGGCCTCTTCGCTTCCGACATGGGACTGTGGGAGCCCAATGCCGCGAAGGCCCTGCGTCTGCGCAACCAGCTCGGGCGCAATGACCTGAAGCTGCTGTTCAACATCAATGCCGAGTTTGCGGCGACGCTCGACCACCGGCCGATCGAGTTGCGCGCCAAGAGCGCGGTGTTTTCGTCCCTCGCCGATGTGATCCTGGTTTCCGGGCCGATCACCGGCCAGCCGGCCGAGATGTCGAATCTGAAGAGCGTGCGGGCGGCCATTCCCGATACGCCGCTGCTCGCCAATACCGGCGTCAATATCGACAATGTCGCCGACATCATGAGCTATGCCGATGGCTGCGTGATCGGCACGCATTTCAAGGTTGACGGCAACACCTGGAACGCCGTCGATGGCGATCGCGTCCATCGCTTCATGGACAAGCTCAGGGGGCTGCCGACCGCCGCCTGATCCGAAAAATCTCCAACCCGAGATCAGGCCATGGCTTCGTTCGATACGCTGTTTCGCAATGGCCGGCTGCCGGACGGCCGTCCGGCCAGCCTTGCGGTGCGCGGTGGGCGCATTGCGGCGGTGATCGCCGAGGGCGATGCCCTGCCGGATGCCGCTGAGGTTATCGATGTCGCTGGCCGTCTCATGCTGCCAGGCTTCGTCGAGGGGCACATCCATCTCGACACCAGCTTTTATGGTGATGCATGGAAGCCCTACCGGCCCAATACGGCCGGGTTTGATGTGCGCGAGCGCGTCGCCTTCCAGATGGAAAACCTGAAGACTGCCGCCCCGATGGCGGAGCGGGCCCGCAGCCAGCTGGAGCTCTGCCTCAGCCAGGGCACCACCCATATGCGCAGCCATGTGATGGTCGATGCCCAGATCGGGCTCACCCATATCGAGGCGGTTCTCGGGGTGGTGCAGGATTATCGCGAACTGATCGATGTCGAGCTTGTTGCGTTCCCGCAAAGCGGCATTCTCTCCAGCCCCGGCACCGACAAGCTGCTCGAGATGGCGATCGAGGCCGGCTGTTCGGCGATTGGTGGGCTCGATCCGGCAACGCTCGACCGCGATATCGAAAAGCACCTCGATGTGGTGTTCGCCATTGCGCAGCGGCACATGGTTCCGGTCGATATTCATCTCCACGATGGCGGCACGCTCGGCATGTACGAGATCGAGCAGATCTGTGCCCGCACCGAGACGCTCGGGCTTGGCGGTCGTGTTGCGGTCAGCCATGCCTATTGCCTTGGCGAGATCTCTGACGGCCTCCTCGCCCGCACCGCCGACCGGCTGGCGAAGGCCGGGGTGGCGATCATGACGCTGGCGCCGCCGAACGGGCCGTTCCCGCCGGTCGCGCCGTTGCGGGCCGCGGGCGTCAATGTGTTTTCCGGCTCGGACAATATCCGCGACAGCTGGTGGCCCTATGGCGATGGCGACTTGCTGCGCCGCGCCAATATGGTCGGGCATCGCTCCGGGTTCTTCACCGACGAGGCGCTCATCGAGGCGCTCGATGTGGTGACCTATGCCGGGGCGCGGGCACTGTGTCGCGAAAATTATGGCTTGTCGGTCGGCGATTTCGCCGATCTCGTGTTGGTTGCGGCGCAACATGTGCCCGAAGCCGTGGTGGCGGTGCCGCCGGGGCGCGAGGTCTACAAGCGCGGCCGATTGGTCGCCACCGGTGGCAAGGTATTGAGGAACTAGACATGCTTGAAACCGCGCTGGGCTTTGCCGGAAGCGTCACGGCGCCGCATCGCGCCGCCTCGCTCACCGGACGCGATGTGCTCACGGCCGGCGGCTCTGCCATCGAGGCGATGGTGGCGATGGCGGCAACCATCGCGGTGGCCTATCCGCACATGAACGGGCTCGGCGGCGACGCCTTCTGGGTGATCAAGCGGCCGGGTGAGGCCCCCCTGGTGATCTCCGGCTGTGGTCGCGCCGCGGCCCTCGCAACGCCGGAATGGTATGCCAGCCGCGGTTATGCCAGCATTCCGGCCCGTGGCCCCGATGCGGCGCTGGTGGTGCCCGGCGCCGTCGCCAGCTGGCAGGTGGCGCTCGACCTGCTCGGGGACAAGCAGAAGTTCACCCTCCCTGAACTGCTGGCCGATGCCATCGCGCTGGCGCGGGACGGTGTCGCGGTCACCCCGCACCTTGCCGACACCGCCGCTGCCAAGGGTGTGGCGCTCGTCGATGTGCCGGGCTTTGCCGGGGCGCATCTCGACAATGGCAAGGCGATCAAAGCCGGTAGCCGCTACCGCCAGCCGGCGCTGGAAGCGACGCTCCGACGCATTGCGGAGGCCGGCACGGCGGATTTCTATACCGGCGACATCGCCCGCGAGAACGGACGCTTTCTCGCGGAAGTCGACAGCCCGCTCCGGACCGAGGATTTCGCCCGCTATCGCGCCGGGCGCACTACGCCGCTGGCGGTGAAGCTCAGGAGCGGCACGGTCTACAATGTGCCGCCGCCGACGCAGGGCGTCGCGACGCTGATCGCGCTCGGCCTGTTCGACCGGCTTGGTGTTGAGGTGGCGGATGGTTTCGCCCACCTCCACGGCCTCGTCGAGGCAACAAAGAAGGCCTATAGCCTGCGCAACCGCCACGTCGCCGATCCGGACACCATGACGGTCGATCCGGCCAGCTGGCTGACGCCCGAGGCGCTCGATGCCAGCGCCGCGACCATCGACAGGCAGGTGGCCGCGCCGTGGCCGGAGCCGTCCTCGCCCGGCGACACCATCTGGATGGGTGCCGTCGACAAGGATGGCACGGTGGTCAGCTTCATTCAGTCGCTCTACTGGGAATATGGTTCGGCGGTCACCTGTCCCGCCACCGGCATCACCTTCGAGAATCGCGGCGCCGGCTTCTCGCTGAAGCCCGGTCCCAATCAGCTGGCGCCGGGCAAGCGCCCGTTCCACACGCTCAACCCGGGCCTCGCCGAACTGGCCGATGGCCGCGTTCTCGCCTTCGGCACGCAGGGCGGCGAGGGCCAGCCGCAGACGATGATGGCGCTTTATTCGCGCTACGCGATGTTTGGGCAGGGGCTGCAGCGGGCCATTGCCGCGCCACGCTGGCTGCTCGGCACCACCTGGGCCGATGTGACCACGACGCTGAAGCTCGAAAGCCGGTTCGATCCGGCGCTGGTTTCGGCGCTGCACGCGGCCGGTCATGTCACCGAAGTGGTCGGCGCCTATGACCAGATGATGGGCCATGCCGGCGCTGTGTCTCTGCATCCGAGTGGGCTGATGGAGGCCGCCACCGATCCGCGCTCGGATGGCGCGGCGCTGGCGTTCTAGGCGTGAGCACGCCACTGGATTTCGTCATCGCCGGGGCCGTGCTGGATGGTCAGTCCCTGCCGATGGATGTCGGTGTCGCCGGTGGCCAGATTGCTGCGATCGCACCGTCTATCGCCAGCGATGCCCCGCGCATCGAGGCTGGCGGCAAGCTGCTCACGACCGGCCTCGTCGAGTGCCACATCCATCTCGACAAGGCGGCGATCCTCGATCGGGTGACCATCAGTGCCGGCACGCTGCCCGAAGCGGTGCGCGAGACGGCGGCGGCCAAGGCAGCGTTCACTGTCGAGGACGTCTATGCGCGTGCCAAGGGCATCGTCGAGCAGGCGGTGCTCAACGGCGTCGTCGCCATGCGCAGCTTCGTCGAGATCGACCCGCGCGCCGGCCTTCGCTCGTGGGAAGCGCTCAAGGCGATCCGCGCCGACCATCGCCACCTGATCGATATCCAGCTGTGCGCCTTCATCCAGGAAGGGCTGACCAACGAGCCCGAAACGGAGGGGCTGATCCGCGCGGCGCTAAAGGACGGCGCCGATCTCGTCGGCGGCTGCACCTATACCGATCCGGATCCGGCGGCGCATGTGGCCCGCATCTTCGATCTCGCTGAAGAATTCGGCACCGATGCCGATTTCCACACCGATTTCGATCTCAACCCAGATGGCGCGCATCTGCCGCTGATTGTTGCCGAGACCCGGAAGCGCGGGTTCGAGGGGCGCGTCGCCTGCGGGCATGTGACCAAGCTCGCCGCCATGCCGCCCGAGGTGGTCGACGATATTGCGCGCGGGCTTGCCGAAGCCGGTGTCGGCGTCATCGCGCTGCCGGCGACGGATCTGTTCCTCCTCGGCCGCGACCGCACGCATCTGGTGCCGCGCGGGCCGGCCCCGCTGATGCGGCTTCGGGCCGCCGGTGCGCCGGTGGCGGTCGCGACCAACAACATCCTCAACCCGTTCACGCCCTATGGCGATGGCGACCTGATGCGGATCGCCAATCTCTTTGCCAATGTGGCGCAGCTGTCGCGCGATGCCGACCTCGCCGCCGCCCTCGCCATGGTCAGCGCCGACGCGGCGCGGATGATCGGGCGCCCCTACGGCGTCGCGGTCGGCGCCCCTGCCGACCTGGTGCTGTTCGATGCCACCAGCCCGGCCGACGCTGTGCGCCGCGTCGCGGCGCCGCTCAAAGGCTGGAAGTCCGGCCGCCTCAGCTTCGAACGCCCGGCTGCGCGGCTGCTTTAGCCCAGTTTGATGCCCTGGTGGTGTGCCTGCGGTCACGCTCGGCCGATGTGGCTGTGGCGGCATTGCGCCATCGCGCCGGGGCCAGGGGGCGTCACTGCCATGCCAGTGACTGTTTATGTTTCTTTAAGATGCATTTTAGCGCCCCGGCTAATCACCCGCCAATGAAGTGGCAGCCACACTGACCTTACCGATTGGTTTCTTTTATATGGGTGACACATGGCATTGGGCGGCCTGGAAGTAGTCTCCGAGTCCATCCCATTTGCCGCAAAGGATCGGCCCGGGTCCGGCAAACCGGCGCGGCCTAAGGCTGTCGCGCCATCGCCGGTGCCGGTGGTGCCCGAGCCGGTCTCCCCGGAACCTGAGGCGGCCGCAACGCCTGCGCCGCGCTCGGCACGGGAGCATTATCTTGAACAGCGCCAGCGCCTCATCACCGTGTCGCGCAGCCAGACGCTGGCCCTGCGCCACCTCGTCAACCAGCGGCGGGCCAATGAGGAACTGCAGAATTCGTTTCTCGAGCTCGAACGCCGGCTCTCCCCCATCGCCAGCAATCTCGAGCTGGTGTTCGCCGATGAGCGCCAGTCGGCCGAGGCGCGGCTGACGCTCGGCTGGGGCAGTCCGGGTCTTGCTCAGGTGCTGCCCGTGGCGAGCGACGGCGTCTCGGCAATTGCGCTCAGCCTGTTCGGGGTCGCGGCGCGGCCCGACGCGGTGATCCGCATCCACCTTTGCTCCACCGAGGAGCAGTTCGTCATCGATCGCTGGACCATTCCGCTCAGCCGGCTCAGCACGGGCTGGACGATGCTGGCATTGACCCGCGCCCTGGTCGGCCCGCCGCGGACTCTCGAACTCAGGTTCGACCTGGATGGTCAGGCCGATTCCGCCGTGTCGCTGCATCTGGGCGCGCCGCAGCCGGTGGTGCAGTTCCAGGTTCGCAACGCGCTCACCGGTGTGCCCTTCGTCGAGAACGGCGTGTCCATGCAGGTCTGGTGCGGCGATCCGTTCGGTACCCAGGCGATCAAGGGCGACCTGATCGTCGCCGACCCCCGACCGCAGGGGGCCGGACCCGGCCGCTACAGCCTTGTCACGCCCTCGCTGCTTTCCGGCGTCAGCCGGGTCAAGACCACCGAGGCGGGCCTCTCGTTCAATCCGGTGTCGTTCGTTCCCTACCGGGCGGCGATCGCCTGCCATCCACCATCGAGCGGCGTCACGATTGCGAGCGTGCCGCTGCCCGTCATCCATCGCATCTGCGGCCTCGCCTCCACCATCGAGGTCGGCAACGAGATGTCGCGCCCGGTCGAGTTCGCACTGGCCGTGGCTGGCGACGAGGAGCGGGCGCAGGGGCTGCTCGAAGGGCGGTTCGATCCGGCAGAGGGCGAGGCGGTGTCGGAGTGGACCGGTGCGGCTTTCGGGGTGCCCGCAACCATCTCGATGAGCTTCAAGCCGAACGAGCGGGGCACGGAGCGCGCCTATCTCAGCACCCGCATGGCGGGCAAGGGCGGCAACGACTTTGCCTGGGCCCGCTTCCGCAATCTTTCGTTCGCGATGGCGACGGCATGACCGGCCGCCATCATTCCCGATCCTGTTGCGCGCCCCAGGGCGCGCAGCATTCCCCGTTCATCAAACTGGAGGGCCACCCGCGATGACCCAGCTGTTCGTGCTCAATGGCGGCGCTGCCGTAAAACCCGGCAACAAGTCCGCCTATCTGCGGTTCAACAATCCGCTCGAAGCCTTCCGCAAGGGCGGCATCAATACCGGCGACGTGCTGGTCTATGATGCGATGCTCAAGGCGCTGTCGGTCGATGGCGTCAGGAACATCCAGTTCTCGCAGGCCGAGGACCAGTCGCTGTGGCCGACGCCCGGCAGCTATGATGCGACGGTGATCCGCGGCTCGAACTATCTCACCGAGACGCTCGACCTCGGCCACCTGATCCCCATGCTCAAGGCCATCAAGGGCCCGATCGTCGGCATCGGCATCGGGGCGCAGGCGGCCAAGTACAAGGCGATGGATATCCCGAAGGGGACCGTCGAAGCGTGGAAGATCATCGCCGACAAGTCCGAGTCGATCGGTGTGCGCGGTTTCTACAGCGCCGAAGTGTTCAACGACCTCGGCATCAAGAATGTCCGGGCCATCGGCTGCCCGAGCTTTTATCGCTCGTTGTCGCCGAGCATCAAGATCCGCGGCATCGATCCGGCCAAGGCCCGTATCGGCCTGACGCTCAACAAGTATCTGAGCGCCGACTACGCCAGCAATGCCACCAAGACCAACCGCATGCAGCGGGCGCTGGTGGCCGCTGTCGCCAAGTACCCGACCAGCCGCCTCTATTCGCAGGGCGAGCGCGAGGAAACGCTGGCGATCTTCTCTGACGGCAAGGAGAAGCAGGACAACATCAAGTCCATCCTCGCCAAGTTCGGCCTCAACGGCCATGCCGAGGCCGAGGACATGCTGGCCAACCGGATGGCGGCGTTCTTCGATATCGACGAATGGGCGGCCGACGCGGCCAAGAACATCGACGTGATGGTCGGCTTCCGGCTGCACGGCAATGTCATCGCGCTGCACCAGGGCATTCCGGCGATCTTCTTCACCTACGACTCGCGCATCCGCGAATTGGCGACGCTGTTCGCGGTGCCTTCGGTCGAGGTCGAGGACTACCAGCCGATCAATCTCGAGCGGCTGCTCGAAACGGCAAGCTTCACGCGCATGGAAGAGATCTACCGGCAGAACTATGCCGAGTATCACCGCTTCCTCACTGAGAACGGGCTCAAGCATGTGCTGCCCGCTCCGGTTGCTCAGCCGCCCGCCGCGCCGCTGTCGACGCCCAACATCATCCAGGCGCCGCCCAGCCCGGCCGAAGCCGGCGCCTGGTTCCGCAGCGAGGTCGACTTCATGACCGGCGAGATCGAGACGCTGCGCAATCGCGCCTGGGATCTCGAGACGGCGCTCAGGGCCGCCAAGGAGCAGGCGGCCAAGAAGCCAGTGTCGGCCTGAGGGACTGGTTGCCATGCGCCGGCGGAGCTTTCTCGCATCGGCGCTGGCCAGCACGGGGTTGTGGCTCGCGCCATGGGCGCGGGCGGAAACGAACGGGCGCGCACTGGCGCTGCCCGCCCCGCTCGATGCCGGACAGGGCTGGCAGACCACCTTCCGTGATGATTTCGACGACCCGCAACGCTTCGAGAAGGACTGGATGAAGGTGAGGATCGCGGGCGACAATGTTCAGACGCTCCGGGTGCCGGAAAACGCCGTGGTCGGTGGCGGGACACTGGATCTCGAGCTTGACCATGCCATTGGCCAAGAGATGCCTTTCACTGGCGGTTATGTGCAGACCCGCAGCTTTCGCCAGCGCTACGGCTATTTCGAGTGCGAGATGCGGATCGCCGCAGAGGAAGGCGTGAACAACGCCTTCTGGATGGTGTCGGTCCCCGAAACCGAAGGTGACCATCACTTCGAGCTGGATGTGGCGGAAGTGAAGTTTCCGGACGACATCCAGGGCACGGCGCGGCTTTGGCGTCCCGAGCGCCAGGTGGTTTCAGGCAAGACCTCGTTCCCGGATCTTCATGCGGATTTTCACCGCTACGGGCTGCTCTGGGGGCCGGAGGCCTTCACCTTCTTCTTCGACGACGAGGCCTATTTCGAGGCGCCGAACCGGTTTGCCCACACGCCGGCGCAGGTGCGCCTCAGCAATGCGGTGGCCAAGTTCGCCGGCCAGCACGATGGCGATGTGCGCGGTGCTGCGACCTCGATCGGGCATGTGGCGATCTATCAGCGGGATGATTGGGCCAGTTGGCCGGCAGCAACGAGCAGCGGAGCAATGCAATGAACCAGGCGGTGCAGCAGGCCTCGGTCGAGGCCGTCGCGATGCGGATGATGTCGGAGCCCACCATGCTGGCGGTGGATATCGACCCCAATGCCGCGCCGCCGCCACCGGATGGCACGCTGGTGGTCGTCGATGTGGTCAATGGCCACCCGATGATCGCGGGGGCCGGCTGGCCGAACCCGCTGATGCTGCATCAGCCGCCGTCCGGGCTGTTCGTGATCCTCGCCGGCAAGGATGGCGACAAGCTGCCCAAGCTGATGCGCTGGCTACGGCTGGTCGGCGCGCAGTCCATTCCGCCGGTGGTCGCCTGGACCGCCGGGCATGAGGACGAGGCGCTGGCCGAGGCGACGCGGCACCTCGTGCGCCAGACGGCACAGTGGGTGGCGCGCGGCATCGACACCGCCCGTCAGGCCACCGAGCTGAAGGCGGCGAACAGCGAGTTGCGCTACCGCTTCGCGCTGGCCGAAACGACGATGTTGCGCCATGACGCGCTGCCGTTCGATCTGGTGTTCACCAACGAGCCCTCGCCCGAGCCTTCGCAATATGACGTCCTGAACGAAACCAGCGCCGGGCTCGCGCAGGTGCTGCCGGTGGCGAGTGGCGGCGTTGCGGCCATCGGGCTGCATTTCGGCAGTCCCGAGCCGGGCACTTCGCGGCTCGAGTTGCGACTCAACACGCTCGAGGACGGCAGGACGGTCGAGCGCTGGTCGGTGCCGGCGCGGGCGATCGTGCCGGGCTGGAACCTGTTCGGGATGAGCCGGGTGTTGTCCGGGCTCAACCGGACGCTGCAACTGCAATTGCTCAAGCCCGAAGGGGGCGAGCGGCTGCCGTCGATCTCGCTCGGCGCGGCGCAGTCACTGCCGGTCTTCCAGGTCGGGGACATTGGCAAGAATGCCGCGGCGCTGCCGAGCAGCCTCGCCTTCAAGATCTGGCGGGGGCTGCCCGGCACGCGGCTGTCGCCATCCATCCTCGTCCATCGGCCGGTGCGGCGGGAGATGCCAAGCTCCGGCTTTGTCGAGCGGCCCATCAGCGCCGCCAGCCTGCGCGAGGTCGAGCTGGCCAATGCCGAGGCGGTTTCCTTCGATTTCCGGCCGGTCTGGGCGCCGCCGGGCGAAAACACCGCCACCTGCCACCCGCCCAGCCATGGGGTGACGCTCGGGCGCCTGCCCGATGCGGTGCCGGCCGAGGCCACCAAGATCTCTGCGACGATCTCGATCGGCGACGAACGTTCGCACGATATCGACTTCGCACTGGTGGTGGCCGACCATCCGGCCCGTGCCCTGCAGATCCTGCAAGGCGGCGCCAAGCCCGCCGCCGTCGAGGCGTTCAGCGGCTGGATTTCGCTCGGTGCCAAGGCCCGGCGGCGGATCTCCGCTTTCCGCGCCCCCGGACGCCTGGGCAGCCATCTGTTCATCGCGACCCGGATGAGCCAGCCCGGCGACAACAGCTATGCCCAGGCCCGTTTCAAGGACTTTTTCGTGATGGTGCGCGGATGAACAAGCAGCTTTCCCAACGCTCTCCCAGCCTGCCGACCCCGCCCGTCGCGACCCTGCAGCCGCGGGTGGCGGTGATCATCCCGGTGTTCAAGCATTCGGGGCTTCTCGCCGAGGCCATCGAGTCGGTGCTCGCGCAGAAGGCGAGCTTTCCGATTGCCATCGTCATCGTCAATGACGGCTGCCCGTTCCCCGAGACCGAGCAGGTCGGGCAGGCCTATGCCATGGCGCATGATAACGTGTTCTACCTGCGCAAGGCCAATGGTGGGCTCAGCTCGGCGCGCAATTTCGGTATCGACTTCGTCACCCGCACCTTCCCGGGTTTCGAGGCGATCTATCTGCTCGATGCGGACAATCGGATCACGCCCTCGGCGCTCGAGGACCTGATGAGCTTCCTCGTCAGCCGGCCCGACATCGACTGGGTCTACCCCAATATCGACAAGTTCGGCATCGCCTGGAGTGGCAACTACACCACCGAGTATTCGCGCCTGCTGCACGTCACGTTCGATAATATCTGCGAGGCCGGCAGCCTGATCAGCCGGCGGCTGGTGGATGCCGGCGTGCGCTTCGACGAGACGATGAAGTCGGGCTTCGAGGACTGGGATTTCTGGTTGCAGGCGCTGGATCGCGGCATGAAAGGCGCCAACCACCCGTATTTCGGCTTCGAGTATCGCCAGCGCGCCGAGAGCATGCTGCGCGATTCCAACCGGACCCGCGGCACCATCCTCAACTACATCCGGCTCAAGCACAAATCGCTGTTCCAGACCGACACCCTGCTCGGCTACGAGCACGAGGAGGTGCCGCGCTACCTGCATGTTGCGGTGGGCACCTATCTGGTCGCGACCTTCACCGATCCCGAGCGGGCGCACGAGACCTTCCGTCTCGACGAGTTCGCCCGCCGGTTCTGGGCGGCGCGGAGCGAGCCGGACACATTCGGCACGCCGCCCTTCATGTTCTGGATGGCGAGCTCGCAGACCGAGGGCCTCAAGCGGCTGAAGCTCTATCATAACGTCTTATGGCTGATGGAGCGACTGGCGGGGCGCTACAATTTCGTCGCGGTGCGGCTCGAGGCGTCGAAATCGAAGTTCGAGATCAATGTCCGGCCGATCAATGCCGAGGCGCCCCTGGGCAACAAGCTTTCCGGCTGGATGACCACCAGCGACGTCGCCGCTGCCTGCGCCGAGGACCGCACCGACGACTGGGCCCGCACGCTGCGCAATCCGGTGCCAACGCCGAGCGTGGTCGAACTGGTGATCCGTGCCCCCTTCAGCCTTGCCGAAACCCAGAGCGCGCAGCTCTCGCCGACCAATGCGTTGCTCGCCACCATAGGGGCGCTGCGGGATTCCGGCTATCGCATCCCGGGCGGGGCGCAGAAGTGGGTGTGGCGGCAGCCCTACCTGCCGAACCGCTCGCGCTACTACGACCTGTTGCGCGACGTCAGCGGCACGCACGCGATCATGCCGCGCCTCCCCGCCAATCCCAACAAGCTGCGCGTCGGGATGCTGCTGCCGGTCGCCAGTTTCGGGGGCGTCGAGAAGGTGGCCTATGCCATGGCGCGCGTTCTCGCCAGGGCAGGTTGCGAGGTGCATCTGTTCGTCCTCGGCAAGCCGGTTTACGAACTGCACAAGGGCAATGAGGACCTGTTCGCCTCGATCAACTTCCTTGCCGCCGACTATCCGATCTGGGGAGGCCAGCACACCTATGCCGGCCACGAGTTGCAGATGGAAGGCGACGCCAATGCCATGGCGCCTGACATCCTCGGGCTGCTCAACGGGCTGGACCTCGTCATCAACAACCAGGTTGCGACGGTCAACTCGGTGCTGGGCAGTCTCAGGCGGCGCGGCGTCAAGGTGATCAACTATGTGCATGTGCTCGATCGCACGGCACATGGCCGCGATGCCGGCCATCCCTATCTGTCGCTGGCGTTCGAGCATGTCTACGACGCCATCCTCACCTGTTCGCGCGACATGGTGCGCTGGCTGCAATCGATGGGCGTGCCGGCCGCCAAGCTGAGGCACGTGCTCAACGCGCCGAGCTACGATATGGGCAGCGACGAGGTTGCCTCGGCGTTGGCGGTGCGGCGGGCCGATACCGGCGAGCGGCCGCTCAGGGCAATGTTCCTTGGCCGGTTCGATGCGCAAAAGGGCATCGAGCGGCTCTACGCGGTGATCCGTGAGCTGCAGTTCCGTGGCGTCGAGGTCGACTGGCGGGTGGTGGGTCGCGATGTGCTCGATGCCGGCGCCGGAGCCTCCTGGCAGGAGAAGTTCCGCGAGATCGGCACCACCGTGCTGCCGCCCCTCTATTCGGGCGCCGAACTCAGCAAGGCATTCGGTTGGGCCGATGTGGTGGTCTTGCCGTCGCGCTGGGAAGGCGCGCCGCTCACCATACTCGAAGCGCAACGCCTCGGTTGCGTGCCGATTGCCACCGACGTTGGCGCTGTGTCGGAACTGGTCTCAGACGGTCATGATGGCCTCCTGGTTGCGGCCGACAGCGAAGGCGGCATCGTCGAGCAGTTCGTCGCGCAACTGAGCAAGCTCGGCGCCGACCGGACGCTGTTGCGCAAGCTCTCCGACGCCGGGGCCGAGCGGGCCGCCAAGCTCGATTGGACCCAGTCGGCCGAACCGCTCCTCGCCATGGTGGATGAGTGGTTCCCCGGCCGGCTGGCGCTGGCGAAAAAATCGAGCCGCCGGGTCATCCAGATCCGGAAGGATCGCAAGGTCGCGGTCCCCGCCGAATAGCGGGGATCAGGCCGCCAAGTGGCGGCTGTGCAGTTGCCGATAGAGGGCGAGGTGCTGGTCGGCCACGAGGCGCGGCGTGGGTGGCGCCACAATGCCCGCCTGCAGCCGGGACCAGAGGTCCGCGCTAGAGGCCGCCACCAGCGCCGTGGCGAGGCTCCGCGCGTCGCGGGGCTCGAACAGCATCCCGTCGATGCCATCGCGCACTTTCTCGGCCATGCCGCCAAGTCGGGCGGCGATGACCGGGCGCTGGTTGCGTAAGGCCTCCTGGATGACGACCGGCGCATTTTCCCACCAGACCGACGGCACCACGATCCAGTCGGCCTCGGCCATGAGGTCGTCGACATCGGTGTTGGCGTAGCGGCCGCGAAATACGACGCGGTCTCCCGCAGCCTCGAGCAGTGCGGCAATGCGCTGCCGGAACGGTTCGGCCTGCCGCTCCAGTCCGCTGCCATGGATGGTGAGGCGCGCGTCCCCCCAATCCCGGGGCGAAACGCTCGCGACGGCCTCCAGCAACAGGTCGACACCCTTGAATGGATTGATCTGGCCGAAGAAGGCGAAACGGTTGCGCCGGCGGCGAGGCGACGGCGCTGCCAACAGTTGACCCGGCGCGCGGGTGACATTGTCGATAACAGCGATCCGCCCGGCCTCCATCCCCCAGGCGGCATAGCGCTCGGCGAGGAAGTGGCTCGGGGCGATGAAGGCATCGACACTGGCATAGATGGCCCGAAGCGCCTGTTCGCGCAGCCGGAAACTGGCCGCCGCGATGTCGGGAAAGCAGCGGGCGCAGGCCGCCGGCGAAGCGGCTTCGCACAGCGCGCCGTCGGTCGTCACCATCTGGCCGGAGGCGTGGCAGATCGAGAGATACTCGTGCAGCGTCAGGACGATCCGTGCCTCGGGCAGGGCGCGCCGGACGGCGACGAGGGCATCTGCGCCGAAGCCCAGAACATGGTGGAAGTGGACGATATCGGGCGCGAACCGCGCCAGCGTCGCAACGAGCGGCGCATGCCCGGCGGGATCTCGGCGCAGCAGACGGAAGCGATCGAGATCGCCTTCCGGCACGAAGGCCTGATCGGCAACCGGCGTTCCTGACCAGCTCGCGCCAGGCGCCACGCAACTCAGGTGGAGTGCCGCAAGCTCAGGGCGGCGGGAGAACTCGGCGTGAAGCGACAATGCCGCCACTTCGGCGCCACCGGCCGAGATCGCGGGATGGCCATGCGCGAGGGTGGCGATCCTGAGGCTCAACTCAGCCATCGGTGTCTCGCGCCTCAGCCGCGGCGGTCAGCCTGTCTACGCGCTGCAACAGTTCCTCGGCTGGGCTGAGACGGTGTGCGGCGCTCGTCGGGATGGCGATGCGGGCGGGTGGCTCTCCCAGCATTTGGGCAAGACGGCCGGGCAAGGCCGCCCACTTGCCCGCCAGCGTCAGGCGCCGGGACAGGAAGCCGCCGGCCGCGACGAAATCGGCGCGGCTCGCGACCAGTGCCAGACAGGTTGGCTCGATACCGGGAGGCGCTGCCGCCGTCACCAGCAATGCGCCGGGTCCGCCTGCGACCAACGCTGCACTGGCGTCGCGGGCGGCCAGCAGATCGGGCAGGTTGCGCGCGGTGGTGAGCATGAGGAGGGGGCTCGCGGCGGCGGCGGCGGTGGCCGTCAGGGCATCGAGCTCGTCCTCCACATGGTCACAGAAGGCAAGCTCGAGCGAGAGGCCGAGGAACTTTGCGTGGGCCGTGATCTCGTTGGCATGGCTGCTCAACTCGCGGTGGTCCGCGGCGACCACAACGGGCAGCAATGCTGCGTCGGCCCGGGCGGCGAGGAGGTGCAGCAGGGCGGGGACATCGCCGCAATCCCCTGAGCAGCCAAGGATCAGGCTCAGGTCAGCCGTGGCCGCCTCGCCCTCGAGCCGGAGCAGCGTGGGTGCCGGCGGCGCCGCGGCCTCGAGCAGGGCGGGGACCACCTGCCGCGAGAGGATCGCCGGGGTTCCCGGCGCCTCCGGATCAAGTCCCATGACGAAGCCGCGCAGCAGCGGCGGGGCATTGCCCTGCCGGCTGGCGAGAGGCAGGTGCAGGCGTTCGCCGCCGGCCGCGAGCGTCAGATGCGACGGGGTTTGGCCGCATGTGGCGATGACCGAAAACCCGTGATGGTGGTGCGGCGGGACATAGGCACCCAGCCGCGGATCGCTGGACATGGCGGCCGTGACGTCGAGGCGCCTCTGGCCGATCCAGTCGCTGTCCAGCCGTTGCGAGCTGCTCTGGCCGACCAGCGACACTGTGTCGACCAGCCTCTCGGGGTCGAACAGCCAGCCGCGCAACAGCATGTGGCTGCCCAGAGCGACGCAGTCGTCAATGCCGATGCGGATGGGCAGCGCCGAATTGTTGACGGTGTCGGTGCCGTCATACCGTGTGCTGAAGGGCAGCAGGACCTTGCTGGCGGGGTCGTCCGGCCGGCCGGCCAACGCCTGACGCAGCAGCGCCGAGGCCTGGGGCGCGGTGAGTTGCGTGACCTTCTCGTAGATCGCCAGCACCTGGGTGTCCGGCAGCCGGATGGCGATGATCTCGCCCGGGTCGAGTTCGCTGTCGAAGGTGATGGTGCCGCACAGGCTGTTGCCGGCCCCGACATCGGCGCGGTCGGACCACAGGGCCCACAATGCCCCGGAGTGGCTGCCGCGCGCGGTGACGGCGCTCACCGGCGCGCCGGGCTCGGGATGGTTGCGCGACCAGCCGCTGACGAAAAGTGTCGTGGCGTCCAGCAGCGCGGTTGCCTCGACGACCCCGGCGACAATGGCCGGGCGTTGCTCGGTACTGGCGGTAGCGGGCGCCATGCCTAGCGCACGAAGGCCATCAAGACGACGCCGGCGACAAAGCCGAGAATGGTCGCAAGCATGATCACCAGCGGCTTCACCTCGCTGCGCCCGACCGTCTGCAACTGCGCCATGCGCTTGTCGAAGCCGCCGAGCGTGGTGTCGAAGCGGGCGAGGAACACTTCGATGGAGGCGACGCGTTGCACGAGGTCGGCCTGCGACTGGCTTACGCGTTCGACGGCAGTGTCGATCGAGCCGCCTTCGGCCGAGAGCGTGCCGACCCGCTCGGTCAGCGCGCGCGTCCCTGCCAGCGTGTCGCGCTGGCCGATGGTCAGCTGCTTCTGGAAGGCGAGCAGCAGGTCCAACCGTTCCAATACGCGGTCGAGCGGTACGGATACGGCGGCTTCGGCCGCCCGCTCGTCAACCGATGCCAAGCGCAATGGGGCACTCTCGCCGTCCGCCGCCACGGCCCGGAAGCCGATGGTGTCGTCGATAACGATCGAGGGATCGATGCGGAAATCGAAGGCGTGCGAGCCATCGCCGACGCCGTTGCGGCGCAGATCGATGCGCGCCTGGTCGGCAAGGGCGGTGGCGATCACCGCGTCGTTGCGGAGGACTTCGATCTTCAGTCGCTCGCCGGTTCGGTCAGGGTGCCAGGCCCAACCCTGCACGCGTCCGTCATTGACGGCATCAACGCGGCCGCGGATCGCCTCCGGCACTTTCGCCTGTTCTTGATTGCCGGCGGGTGCGGCTTCTGCGCTTGGGGAGTCCATCATGCAACCTCCTCGGTTGATGCTTGTCTGAGCTGCATGCGGGTGCTGAACAGGCTGAGGTGCTCGAGCGCGCAGGCATCGATGTCGCGCGCCGGCTTGATGCCCTGCACCAGTTGCTTGTGAAGGCCCGGCTCCTCGATGGCCCGGCGCATCACGCGGGCGAGGTCGATGGGGTCGTCCGGCTGCACATGCATGCCGTTGACGCCGTCCTTGACCATCTCGGCCATGCCGCCGATACCGCTGGCAATCACCGGCCGGCGGTGCTGGAAGGCTTCCTGGATGACCAGCGGGGCGTTCTCCCACCAGATCGAGGGCACCACCACCCAGTTCACCCCGGCCATCAGCGCCGGCAGGCGATCGCGGCTATAGGGTCCGAGGCGCACCACGGTGCCCTGCAACTCCTCGGTGAGCTTGTCGACCGCGGTACGGAAATTTTCGTTCTGGTAGAGGGCGCCGCCATTGAGCCGCAGCTCGAAATCGACGCCCTGGTCGCGCAGGTAGCGCGCCGCCTGCAGCAGCACGATGACGCCCTTGTAGGGGTTGAGATTGCCGAAGAACCCGAAGGTGGTGCGGCCGCGGTCGAGCAGCGTCGGCGCCGGCAGGACCTCGGGCCTGGCGTTGTGCAAGACGGCGATGCTGTCTGGCGGCAGGCCCCATTCAACGTAGCGGTCACGCAGGAATGCGCTGGGCGCAATGAAGCGGTCGACCGCCTTCAGCAGGGTCTTGAGGTTCTGGGCGCGGAGCAGGAACTGGTCGGCGCCGATGTCGGGGAAGCAGGCATGGCAGGCCGAGGGGCTCGACCGGCTGCAGCGCTGGTTGCTGCCGGTGCGCAGCATCAGCCCGTCGCGGTGGCAGATCGGGTAATAGTCGTGCAGCGTCAGGACGATCTCCGCCTTGGGCAGGATGCGCCGGGCGAGGAAGGGCAGTTCGGCGCCCGCCAGCAGCAGGTGATGCAGGTGCAGCACGTCCGGCTTGTAGTCAGCGAGCAGCCGCGCAAAATCCTGCAGCGCGCCATAACTGTCGGTCTGGCTCATGTAGAAGCGGTCGAAATGGCCGGCCCAGAACACCACCTCGTCGCCGGACGAGCCGATGGTCTGGAAGCTCGTGCCCGGGCGCTGGTCGCGGTGCAGGCTGTTGGTCGCAGCAACGAACAGCGCTTCGTGGCCGGCGCGCTTGTAGGCCTCGAACAGGTCGTGGGCGAAGATCTCGGTGCCGCCGGGATGCAGGTCCGGGTGGTTGTGGGCAAGCACAAGAATGCGCATCAGGCAGCTTCCCCCGGCACTCTGGCGACAAGCACGTCCTGGTAGTGCGGGGCGGCAATGCCGCGCCAGCTGCCGGGGCGGAGTGCGCCGGGCACGAGGCCGACCTGCTCCAGCTGGTGCTCGAGCCAGCCGGCATCGTAGGCGATCATCCCCAGTGGATCGGTGGCACTGGCGGACCAGGCGGGAGTCTCTCCCATTCGCCTGAAGGTGCAGCGCGGATCGGTCACGGTGGCAGGCGGGCCATCGGGGTCGATGGAGAACAGCGAGATGAAGCAGCGACCACCCGGTGCCAGCACGCGGGCGAGCTCGCCGCAGTAATTGCTGGTCTCGTCCGGCGGCAGGTGCGTCACCACCGAGATCATCACGGCGAGATCGATGCTGCGGTCGCCCACCGGCAGCACCAGAGAGGCACCGCGCAACAGGCCGCCGGCATTGTAGAGGGGATGGGCGACATCGATGTGCCGGAAGCGGAAGGCGGGATAGACGCTGGTGATGGCCTTCTGGCACCAGGCGATGCCCTCCCGTGCCGGGTCGAGGCCGAGATAGCTGCCATTGCGGTCGAGGAACTGCGTCAGCGGGCCGGCCAGCCGGCCGATGCCGGAGCCGATGTCGAGGACACGATCCTCCGGCTTCAGCCCGGCGATGCGGACCAGATGGCCGAGAAACTCCGCCCCGATGGCGCGAAAATCGCCGTCGCCCACGAAGACATTCTCGGGCGGCGGCGCCGGAATGAAGCGGTTGGTGCGGATCGAGGACTGCAGCCACTCGAGCCAGCGCTCGTCGGTGCCGTCGGGGCGGTTGTGCTGGATGAGCGCGTTCATGCGACCACACTCAACGGCGTCGCGATGGCGGAATATTCGAGCATCAGATTATGCATCACGTCGCCCCAACGTTGCTGGTGCAGCCAGGAATTGTATTGCGAGGCGACGCCCCGCATGTAGTCGGCGTTCTCGCTGATCGAGCGCCGCTCGAGGTGGTAGAGCTCGGCGTCGGGCACGTAGACGATGTCGAAACCCTCGCGCCGGATCTTCAGGCACAGGTCGCTGTCCTCGTAGTCGCCGATGACATAGTCCTCGGTGAAGCCGCCGATCTTTTCGAACAGGTCGCGCCGCATGACGATGCAGGCGCCGGTAATGCCCGGCACCGACCGTTCCGTGACCGCCGGCCGGTAATGCCGGGGCATGCCCTTGAAATAGTGGTGGTTGAGCCAGCGGCCGCGATGGTCGCGGGCGAAATAGAGCCCCGCATGCTGGATCGAATCGTCCTCGAACAGCAGTTTCGGGCCAACGGCCCCGACGGCGGTCGAGGTCAGGCGCTGCACCAGCGTGCTCATCCAGCCGGCCTGCACCGGCACGACATCGGAATTGACGAGGGCCACGACCGGCGCCCGTGCTGCTGCCGCCGCGCGGTTGTTGGCCAGCGAGTAGCCGCCATTGCGCGGCATCACCGCGAGCGTGATTGGAATGCCGAACACCAGATGCAGCCCGGTGAGCAGATGCTCGACAACGGCAGCCTGCTCGGGCGAATCCAGCACATAGATCAGTTCGCAATGGTTGGCGATCTCACGATCGGAGGCAAAGGCGGCGACCTGGAAGCGCACGAAGTCGAGGACGCGATAGAGCGGGATGATGATCGAAACCGACGGCCGGTCGATGGGCGTGCCGATGTGCCTCAGCGTTGCCGGCCCGATCCGGTCCGTCGAATCCGCCTGGAACTCGGCCAGCATCGGCGCCAGGCTGTTGGCGATGACGTCATCGGTCAGGTGCTGCGGCGGCACGGCGCGCAGGGCGGCGGCCCGCCCGGCGGGCCAGTCGATGGGCTGGATGGCGGGCACGATCAGGTGCTGGACGCCGGATCGCAGCCGAAGCAGGAAGCGCGGCTGCTGGCGTGGCCCGGTGATGCCGGGGATGAAGGCGACAAAGCCGGTGGCGTCGAGCGGCGTGTCGTTGGGGCCGGGCACCTTGCCGGGAAAGTCGTAGCGCTGCGCGTCGAAGGAATGCGGCGTGTCGAGATGGTCGAGCACGTCGAGCCCGCTGACGAAGCCGGATGGGTCGCGATACCAGCCTCCCACCAGCATGCCGCTCGAGCCGGCCAGCGCCAGTTCGATGCGGGCACTCGGCAGGTCGGTGCCTCCGGTGACGGCGCTCTGCTTGAGGGGGCAGCGCAACTGGAACTCGCGCGACGCGGCCTGCCCAAGAGCGCCGCTGGCATTGAGGATATCGAGGCATTCCTCGCGCAGGCCGACTTCGCGGCGGGCGCCGCCCCACCACGATTCCATGCGGGGGAAGGCTTCGGCGCCCGGCCAGCGGCGCACCAGCAGGCCCTGCGCGAATTTCAGGATCAGCAGCCCGGGCCCGTCGCCGGCCGACGTCGGCAGAGCGAAGCGGCGGGTGCCCGTGGACCGGTCGGTCTTGCGCAGGGCCAGCGGCGCAAGTTTCAGCGGGGCGATCTGGGTGGGCGTGATGAGGAAGCTGGACTTCAGCGCCCCCAGCTGACCCGGGGCGGCCAACTCGAAGAAGCACTGACCCCCGGCGGCGAACATGGCTTCGAGGCCGGCCCTCGGTGCCTCGGGTGGCCGGAACAGCGACAGCAGGGCGGCAATGAAGCTGGGGTTGCGCTGCAGGCGGAACAGCGAGGCCCAGGAGCCGAGCATGGCCGCCGACAGCGACAGCCGCGCCGCGGGCAGCAGTCCATCAAGGAATTCGGCGGGTACCTGCGGTGCGGCCCCCTGCAGGTATTCGATCGACGTCGAGCCATAGCCACCGGCCGCGACCAGAAAGGTCTCGTTCTCGCCGGTCGGCCGCTCCAGGGCCCAGATCACCCGCGTGCCGCCATTGGCGTCGGGAAGCTTCAGCGCACTCAGCGGGACCACCGGCTCGCCGAAGGGGCCGGTCAGCGTGCTGGGGCCCTCGGCCGGGCCGGGCAGGCGCCATTCCACCAGCACCACCTTGTCGCAGAGCGACAGAAAACCAGGGTCCGAAACCGTCATATGCGCGACACTCTAGAGCCGTGTGGACAAGGCACGAGGGTGGAAGCGCCCGTGGGCGCTTCCGGGTGGCCATTCGTCAGCCAATCGAGAAATAGGCATCCGGATTGTCGAGAATGTCGCTGAGCGACACGTTCTTGAGCAGGATCGTGTCGCCATTGCCGAGGTTGATGAGCGTATTGTTGCCCACCGCCACGGCATGGGAAGCCACATCGGCGGCCGTGGCGATGCCCGTGCCGTTGATGTCGCCTTCGATCTGCAGGATGTCGTCACCGACCTGGAAGTCGATGATGACGTCGTTCCCGCCGCCGCTCGAGAAGATGTAGATGTCCTGCCCGGCGCCGCCGGACAGAATGTCGCTGCCCTGCCCGCCGGACAGGATGTCGTTGCCGATGCCGCCAGTGAGGACGTCGCCGCCCTTGCCGCCATCGAGGAAGTCATTGCCCTCGCCGCCGAGCAGCACGTCCGAGCCATTGCCGCCGGCGAGGTAGTCGTTGCCAAAACTTCCGTCGAGGAAGTCATTGCCATTTTCGCCAGCGATGAAGTCGTCACCTAGGCCGCCAAAGATGCTGTCCGCACCATTGCCGCCGAAGATGATGTCCTCACCAGACTGGCCAAAAATGACATCGGCGCCGTTGCCGCCGAGCACATAATCATTGCCGCCATTGGCAAGGATGATGTCCCGGAACTGGGTGCCGAGGAGGGTGTCATCGAATGCGCTGCCCTCTAAAGTAGCCATTCGTCTTTCTCCTTTGGTAAAAGTCTAGTCAAATGCCAGCAAAGATCAAAGGGAGGCTAGATCATTGCCGGCGTACGTAGAATTCGCAGACTTCAGACGAAACGCAACATAAATTAGTTAACAGAAACGTCCGGTCATATATAAATCATATGTTAACCAATTCATACTTGCGCCACTTTCGCAAACATCACTCTTCCCGGAACGCGCGCTGCAGACTGTCTGTGAAGGGGGCGAGGATATAGTCCATTGCCAGCCGCGGACGATTGAGAATCAGCAGCTCGGCGGGCTCGCCGGCACTCAGCGCGCGCGCCGGGCCGGCGTCGGTCGGCAGCTCGTCCACGGTCGCCCGGACCACGTAATAGGCAACCGAGGTCCGCTGATCGACCACCTGGTCGGCGGCGACGTAGCTGAGCACGCCATCGACAGGGTTCATCTGCCGGCTGCCATAGGCGGTGAGGCGGACCTGCACCTTGGCGCCCACCTGGACCGAATCGATGTCGCGCGGATCGAGCCGGGCCTCGACGGTACGGCTGCTGGATTCGGGGACGATGTCGAGAATCGCCTGACCGGCGCCAATGACGCCGCCGGGCGTGCGCACCAGGATATTGGCGACGATGCCGTCCTCCGGGGCTGTGACGACGACACGGCGGACGATATCGGAGGCGCTCGCCATGGCATCCTCGATGGTGCTGAGCTCGATCTGGGACGATTGCAGGGCGTCTGCCACCTCGCTCTGCCAGGCGGTGCGGGTCCGCGAGATCTCCACTTCCGCCTGCGCACGGCCCTGCTCGGCGCGTGATCGCGCCGCGACGAGGGCGCTGGCATCGGCTTCCAGTTCGGAGACGCCGGATTCGATGGACGAGAGCTGGGCCCGGGTCGTCAGCCCTTCCTTGAAAAGGGTTTCGAACGAGGCCAGCTGCTCGCGGGCGAGCGCCTGCTGCTCAGCATTGGCGCTCAGTTGTTCCGCCGCCGATTTGGCATCGGCGTCGAAGCTGGCGATGCTGCTCTCCAAGGCGCCGATGCTGCGCTCGAGCGTGTCGCGGCGGCTGTCGAACAGCATGGTCTCGTTGGTGATGATCTGCCGGGCATAGTCATCACTTGCGGCCATGAGCTCGTCGGGGAAGGCGATGCTCGCCGCTCCGGCCTGTTCGGCCCTCAGCCGTGCGATCCTGGCGATGTAGCCGGTGCGCCGCGCCTGCAACTGGCGCAGCGTCGACTGCGCCTGGGTGTCGTCGAGCCGCAGCAGCGGCTGGCCGGCGGCGACGCGATCGCCCTCTTCCACCAGCAGTTCCTTCAGCAGGCCGCCCTCGAGGTGGCTGACGGTCTTGACGCGGGAGTCGACGATCACCGTACCGGCGGCGACGGCGGCGCTGTCGAGCCGGGTGGTGTAGCCCCAGACGAGGAAGCCGCCGAAACCGAACAGGATCACTGCAATGCCGGCGGCGACATTGCCGCGCAGGCTCGGCGGCCGCTGAGTGCGGGCGAGGGGCCCGCTGTCGTCACTGCCGAGGGTGAGAATGCTCATGAGGCCTCCAGCGCCGGGATGCCCGAGGTGGGGCCGAGAATGGCGGCTACTGCGCTCGTCGAGCCGAACTGCCAGCTCTGGTCCTTCTTGAGCAGCAGCAGCTTGTCGGCGGTTTCGAGGATGCTCGAGCGATGGGCGACCACCACCACGATGGTGCCGCTGGCTTTCAGGGCGTTGATGACCCGGACCAGCGCCTGCTCGCCCTCGGCGTCGAGGTTGGCGTTGGGCTCGTCGAACACCACCAGCCGCGGGTTGCCGAAGATGGCGCGGGCGATGCCGATGCGCTGCTTCTGTCCGCCCGACAGCGTCAGCCGGGCGTCGCCTGTGGGGGTGTCGTAGCCGAGCGGCAGGCGCCCGATCATATCATGGACCCCGGCGAGCCGCGCCGCTGCGATCACATCGGCCGGATCGCCATCGCCGAGCCGGGCGATGTTCTCCCAGATGGTGCCGTCGAGCAGCGCGACGTTCTGCGGCAGATAGCCGACGGCGCGGCCGAAGGAGGCACGCTCCCAGGTCGCGACATTGTGGCCGCCGAGATAGACGCCGCCCGAGGTGGCGCGCACCACGCCCACCATCAGGCGCGCAAGCGTGGATTTGCCGGTGGCGGACGGCCCGATAATTCCGAGGACCTCCCCAGGCGACAGGCTGAAATCGAGACTTTTGAGCAAGGGTGTCGCGCTGCCGGGCACCACATAGACCAGCTTTTCGACGACGAGATTGCCATCGGGGGCGGGCAGGGCGATCTTTTCGCGCTCGGACTGTTCGCTCAGCAGCGTCGCCTGGATACGCGACCAGGCGCCGCTGGCAGTGCGCCACAGCCGCCAGTTCTCGATCATCGAATCGAAGGGAGCCAGCGTGCGGGCCATCATCACGCTCGCCGCCACCATGACGCCGGGCGAGATGGTGCCTTCGATGGTCAGGATCGCGCCATAGGCCAGCGTTGCTGCCTGCATGCCGTAGCGGACAGTCTTGGAGGCGGCCGACACCATCTTGTTGCGGCGCAAGCCGATCTGGAACATGGCGTCCACGGCATTCTGGGCGCGCTGCCAGCGCTTGCCCAGTTGCGGGAAGATGCCCATGGCGTCGATCACCTCGGCATTGCGCATGCTGCCACCGATGCCGCCAAACACCTCGGCCTGCGCGGTATTGGCCTCGCTCAGCATGTTCTTGGAGACGAGGTCGCCGATCATGGACAGCGACAGGATCAGGCCGGCCGAGACCAGCGCGATGATGCCGAAGATCGGGTGGAAGGCCGCCAGCACCAGCATGAACAGCGGCGACCAGATCGCCTCCAGCGGTGCCCCGGCCGCGCCGCTCGAAAAGAAGGTGCGGATCTCCGACAGGTCGCGCAACGACTGGGTGGCCTTGGCCGAGCCTTCGCGGATGGAACTGGAGAGCGCGGCCTCGATCAGCGGCAGGTTGAGCCAGCGCAGCGCCTGCGAGCCAAGCGTCAGTAGCGCGGAACTGCGCAGGAACTCCAGGATGCCGAAGATCACGAGGCCGCCGGCCACGAGCAGGCTGAGCATTGCAAGGGTGTCGAGGCTGCGGCTGTTCAGAACCCGGTCGTGCACCTGCAGCATGTAGAGCGGCACCAGCATCTGCAGCAGGTTGATGAAGGCGCTGAGAATGCCGGCATAGATGATGCCGCGCAGCATGGCCTGCCGGCCACGCGTGATCAGTTCGACGTTGTTGGCCTTCGCTGAGCGTTTCACGAAAGACCTCGCGTACAACTATAAGTAAAATTTTGCGCGTATTCGATGATGTTTGCCCGCCATCGCATTGCCTGCAAAATGCCCCTGAACAAATTTACGATTTGATGCCTGGGTACGTGCAATTTTAGTCGTGAGAACGCTGTCGAGGGTGCTCGGACTTGGCTCATATACTGTTCGTGCATCGCCACGGCCCCGGGCAGTTTCTGCACCTGGCGCCCTACCTGGCCGAACTGGGGCATGACGTGACCATGCTCTGCGAGCGCCATGACCGGCGCCTCGCCAAGGTCGAGCAGATCGAACACAGGCCGGCCGGCGCCAATGCCGCCGGGGAGACTTCGGTCGACTACCAGACGCGCCTCGGCGCGCGCGCCGCCGAGGCGATGGAGCAGTTCGGACGGCGGCGGGACGCGCCGGACCTGATCTTCGGACATGCCGGCTGGGGCAGCCTGCTGCACGCCAGGGAGGTGTTTCCCTCGGCGTCGGTGCTTGCCTATTGCGAGCACTATTATCGCCCCAAGGGCGCCGATCTCGGGTTCGATCCGAGCCAGCGCGTGACCCGCGAGGAGGTACGGCGGCTGCAGACGCGCAACTTTGCCCAGGTGACCACGATGCTGAGCGCCGATGCCGGCATCAGCCCGACACGCTGGCAGAAGGCCGGCTATCCCGATGCGCTGCGCCAGAAGATCGGTGTCATCCATGAAGGCATCGACACCGAGTTCTGCCGGCCCGATCCCGATGGCCGCTTCACCCTGCCCAATGGTCAGGTGCTGCGGGCCGGCGACCGTGTCGTCACCTATGCCTCACGGCATCTCGAACCCTATCGCGGCTTCCCGCAGTTCATGCGGGCCGCCGCGCGGCTGGCCAAGCGCGATCGGCTGGCCACCTTCGTCGTCGCCGGGGCCGATGGCACCGCCTATGGCACCGGGCCCGGCAATGGCCGCACCTGGCGCGAGGTGATGGTGGAGGAGACCGGCATCGATCCGGCGCGCATCCATTTCGTCGGCACGCTCAGTCACGACAAGCTGATCCAGCTGTTCCAGGTCTCGGCGGCCCATGTCTACCTGACCTATCCGTTCGTATTGTCCTGGTCGATGCTCGAGGCGATGGCGGCTGGCGTCCACCTGGTCGGCTCGGATACCGCCCCGGTCAGCGAGTTCGTCGAGCATGGCCGCAATGGCCAGCTGGTGCCGTTCTTCGATGTCGATGCCCTGGCCGCGACCATCGAGGAGGTTCTCGAAGCCCGACCGTCTTCGCGGCTCATTCGCCGCAACGCACGGGACACGGTGATGCGGCAGCTGAGCCTGCCAACCTGCCTCAGGCGCCAGTCCGACCTGATCGGCGAAATGCTGGGCGGGCCCAAGATCTGGAAGTGACGCCTGCCGGCTAGATCGCTTCACCGCTTCCGGCGTCGAAGACATGGATCGCGGCCGGGTCGATGGCAAAGTGCATCACGTCGCCGGCGCGAATGTTGAGCCCGCCGTCGACCATGGCGCGCAGCCGCGGGCGAATGGCCTTGATGTCCTCGTCGTCGTCGACCACGCCGGCATGCACCATCTGGGCGTCGCCGGCGTCGAGGTGGATCAGCAGCGTTGCGCCCAGATCCTCGACGAATGCCACGGTGGCGCTGATGACCCCGGTCTCCGCTGCGTTCTCGACGGGCCGCAGGGCTTCCGGGCGGATACCGACGATGACTTTGCCCGTGGTGGGCAATGTTGCGCCGGCGCGGGACACCGGGAGCACGAAGGCTCCGCTCCGCACCGCAGCGCCGCCAGCAAGAGCGATCAACTCGCCGGCCGCGAGGTTGATTGGGGGCGAGCCGATGAAGCTGGCGACAAACAGGTTGGCCGGGCGGTCGTAGAGCCGGCGCGGGGTATCGAGCTGCTGCAGCGCGCCGCGGTTCATCACCGCCACGCGGTCGCCCATGGTCATCGCCTCGATCTGGTCGTGGGTGACGTAGACGGTGGTCACCGCGCTCATCTTCTGCAGCTTGGCGATCTCGGCGCGCATCTGGCCGCGGAGGCGCGCGTCGAGGTTGGAGAGCGGCTCGTCCATCAGGAAGGCATTCGGGGAGCGCACGAGGGCCCGGCCCATGGCAACGCGCTGGCGCTGGCCGCCGGAGAGCTTTGCCGGCTTCCTATTGAGGTAGTCGGTGAGCTCGAGCAGTTCGGCGACCTCGCGCACCTTCTTGTCGATCAGTGCCTTGTCGGTGCGGCGAACCTTGAGACCGAAGGCGATATTGTCGGCAACCGTCAGGTGCGGGTAGAGCGCGTAGCTCTGGAACACCATGGCGATGTTGCGCTCGCGCGGCGACAGGCCGTTGGAGACCTCGTTGTTGATCAGCAGCTGGCCGCCGGTGATGTCCTCGAGCCCGGCGATCATGCGCAGCGCGGTGGTCTTGCCGCAGCCCGAGGGGCCGACCAGCACCATGAACTCGCCGTCCTTTATGGCGAGGTCGAGCTCGCGCACGGCGGCGTGGCCACCCTCATAGGTCTTGCTGACTTTGTCGAAGACGATCTGGGCCATGAACGGCGCCTCCTATTGCACGCCGTTGGTGGCGCCCTGAACGAAGTAGCGGTTCAGGAACAGCGCCATCAGCACGATCGGGATGGTCGAAAAATGCGCAAGCGCGCCAAGCGAGCCCCAGGTGATGTCCTTGGTGCCATAGGCGGTGAGCAGCGCCACCGAGATGGGCTTGGAGTCCAGCGTGGTCAGGAACATGGGGTAGAGGAAGTCGTTCCACGAGAACATCACGCAGAACAGCACGCAGGCGATGATGCCGGAGCGGGCGGCGGGCACGGCGACCTTCCAGAAGGCGCCGATCTGGGTGCAGCCATCGGTCATTGCCGCTTCCTCCATGTCGCGCGGCAGGGCGCGGAAATAGGAGAACATCATCCAGGTGACGAAGGCGCAGTTGAGCATGGTGTTGATGATGATCACCGCCCACCAGGTGCCGAGCAGGCCGATGTCGCGCATCAACAGGTAGAACGGGATCAGCGAGGCAATCGCCGGCACCATGCGGATGGCGAGGAAGAAATAGGCAAAGAAGCTGGCATAGCGCGAGCGGGACCGGGCCAGGGCGTAGCCGGCCGGCACCCCGAGCAGCAGCGACAGGATGACCGTCCCGATGCTGATGATCACCGAGGAGCGCACCAGCGAGAACACATCGAAATAGGCCAGCACGCCGCGGAATTGGTCGAGCGTGGGGATGAAGTCCAGCCGGGGTGGGATCGAGAAGATCTGGTTGGAGGGCTTGTAGGCGGTGGTGATCAGCCAGGCGACGGGCAACAGGAAGATCACGGTGATGATCAGGACGGCGGTGCGCTCGGCAAAGACCTGGCGGCGGGAAACGTGGGCCATGGCGCTACTTTCCGTTGATGCGCACGTCGGCGCGGCGCACCACCAGCAGCAGCACCGCGGCAATGATGGCGATGAACAGGATGGTGATATTGCCGATGGCCGACGCGTAGCCGACATTGAAGAACTGCAGCCCTTCCTTCACGGCCAGCACCATCAGGGTGTTGGTGGCATCGTTCGGCCCGCCGCCGGTGGTGACGAACACCGAGTCGAAGACGCGGAAGGCGTCCATGGTGCGCAGGACCAGCGCGAGGAAAATCGAGGGCAGCATCAGTGGCATGATGACCATGGAAAAGCGCTGCCAGGCCGTGGCGCCGTCGGCGCGGCTCGCCTCCAGCACATCGGTGGGCAGCGATTTCAGCCCGGCGAGGAGGATCAGCGCCATCAGCGGCGTCCATTCCCAGACGTCGATGAAGATCAGGACGCCCAGCGAGGTGCTGGCATCGGACAACAGGCCCGTGCGGGGTCCGATGCCCGCCTGGGCGAGGAAATAGCCGACGAGGCCGTAATCGGCGCCGAGCAGGGCCTTGTAGATCAGCCCGACCACCAGAGGCGTGATGGTGGCGGGGATGAGCAGGAACGCCAGCGCGATGCGGTTGAAGCGCCCGTCGCGCCAGAGCAGCAGCGCGAGGCAGAAGCCGAGGACCAGCTGGATGGAGACGCTGGCGAAAGTGAACTGGAAGGTGTTGATGATGGCCTGCCGGGCCGAGCGGTCGGCGAAGATCTCGACATAGTTGTCGAGCCCGACGAACTTGGTGCGGTTGGGCCGCAAGAGGTTGTAGTTGAACAGGCTGTACCAGGCGCCTTGCGCCAGTGGCCAGACGCCCACGGCAAGCACGTAGAGCACCGCCGGCGCGCCCATCAGGAACATGAAGAGCCGGCGCTGGTCGGAGAAGTTGCGGCGGGCGGAAGGCCGGGCGAGGCCTGGACCAGCTGGGGCATCGGCCACCGGAACGGAGGGCTGGCTCATCGTCTACCTTGAGGTCGGGCCCTGCGGCCGGCTGCACTTCGGGTTGCTCCCCGCCGGTGGCGGGGAGCAGGGTTGAGCCCGCGGAGGGAACGCGGGATCAGAACAGTTCGATGGCGTCGGCCTGGGCTTCGTCCAGTGCCGCCTGCGGCTCGGCCGCGCCGGCCAGCACCGAGTTCACCGCCGTGCCCAGGATGTCCTGGATTTCCGGATACTGCGGGATGCGCGGACGGTATTCGCCGTTGCCGTTCTCATAGACTTCGGCGACGACCGGCAGGAAGTCGAACTTGGCCGTCAGGTCCGGGTCGGTCATCTGGCTGATGCGCATGAACGAGCCGGCGCCTTCGAGGTTGAACTGCTTGTGGATGGGCTTGGAGGTCAGCCACTTGATGAAGGTCCAGGCGGCTTCCTTCTGGCTGTCGTCGATGTCGGCATTGATGGCCATGCCCCAGCCGCCGACGCCATATTCGGGCTCGAGACCGGCAGCGACCGGCGACAGGGCGATGCCGACCTTGCCCACGACATTGGAGATGGACGGATCGGAATAGCCCGGCGCGCCGACCGACCAGGTCTGCATCATGGCAGCGATGCCCTGGCGGAAGCTTTCCTCGCGCCCGCCCCAGTCATATTCGATGGCGCCCGGAGGGGCGGTCTCGACGAAAAGCTGCTTGTAGACTTCGAGGCTGTGGACGTTTTCGGGCGAGTTGAGGGCCGGCTTGCCGTCGGCACCGAGAATCGAGCCGCCGAGCTGGGTGTTGTACTGCATCCAGTCCTGCGCCACGGCGGCGCCCTTCTGGCCATTGGCCACGAAGCCGTACTGGTTCTTGGACGGGTCGGTGAGCTTCTTGGCCGCTTCGACCAGTTCTTCGGTGGTGGCGGGCAGCGCAAGGCCGGCGGCCTCGAACAGGTCCTTGCGGTAGGCGAGGACGTTGGCATAGGCGGCAAACGGGAAGGCGACGTACTTGCCCTCATACTGGCCGAGCGAGGAGAGCAGCACCGGGTAGATGTCGTCGAGTTCGAGCTCGGCGGCGTCGCGCTCCACCCATTCGGTCAAGTCGACCGAGTAGCCGTTCTCGGCATAGGCGCCGGCCCAGACGATATCCATGGTCACCAGGTCGTAACCCTTGGTGTCACCGACGAAATCTGCGGTCGTCTTGGTCAGCAGCGTGCCGTAGTCCATGATCTCGACCTTGAGCTCGGCGCCGGTCGCTTCCTTGAACATCGGGGCCATCTTGGCCAGCACCGCGCCGAACTGGTCGTTCTGCGAGGCCAGCGTCAGCGTGACGCCGTCGAGCGGCTTGGATTGGCCATAGGCCGTCGAGGCCATGAGGACGAGCAGGCTGCTCGCCACCACGCCCGTTCTGACCAGGAAAGACTGAGGGGTCATTTTCATCGCATTCCCTGCCTGAGGAGTGTTGCACCGGGCTCGACGCTATCGCAGCGAAAATCAGAGTCAAACAGAATTTCACAAATCTGGTGCGAATATAACGAAAGGTAACAAGTCTGATGGTTCTTTCGGCAGCCTGCCTATTTTTCCGCCAAACTGCATGTGATTGGGCATTTCGGCCGGATTTCTTAGACTTTCGGCGAGTCTGGCATCCCGGTTCTGGTGGTGGCCTCGCGAGCGGTGGCAATCCCGCCGCGAACATTTCGGGGGTGCTGATCAAACGCGACTTCACAAAATAAAACAAAGGCGCACTTTACATCGGCGGTCCGTCGGCTAAGGTCTGCCAACGGATTGCGGAGCAACAGGCATGGTCGTGGGCGAAGCTGGCATGTGGATCAAGCACCCGCTTGCCATCCTGGCCGATGGCGCCGAAGCGGGCATCGTGGTGCGCGGTGGCCGCATCGTCGAGCTGGTCGCGGCGGGGCAGGTGCCTGCCTCGCGCTACGAGACGAGCTTCGACGCGAGCCGGCACGTGGTGATTCCCGGCCTCGTCAATACCCATCACCACATGTTCCAGACGCTGACACGCGCGCATCCCGCCGCGATCAACAAGCCGCTCTGGCCGTGGATCCAGGCGCTCTATCCGGTCTGGGGGCGCAACATGAACCGCGACGCCTTCCGCATCGCGACCCGCCTCGCCATGACCGAGATCATGATGTCGGGCTGCACCTGCGCCTCCGATCACCAGTATCTGTTCGTCCCCGGCATGGAAGATGCCATGGACATCCAGGCCGAAGAGGCGGCGGCGCTTGGCCTGCGGATGACGCTGACCCGCGGCGCGCTCGATCTCGCCGGCGGCGATGGCGAGCAGGCGGTGGCGCCGCGCAATGTCATCCAGACCACCGATCAGGTACTGGCCGATTGCCAGCGCATCCTCGCGCGCTACCACGATAGCAGCGACGGGGCGATGACGCGGGTGGCGCTGGCGCCCAACGCCCCGTTCGATGTCAGCTTCGAGCTGATGGTCGAGACGGCCCGCATGTCGCGCGACACCGGCTGCGGGCTGCATACGCATCTGGTCGAGACGTCGGCGGAAGCCGCTTTCGTCCGTAGCGAGCATGGCTGCGACGCCGTCGATTTCCTCGAAAAATGCGGCTGGCTCAACGAGCGGGTCTGGCTGGCGCATGCCATCCATTTCGACGACAGCGAGGTGGCGCGGCTTGGCAGGCACGGTGTCGGCATCTGCCATTGCCCGACCTCCAACATGGTGCTCGCTTCGGGCAGTTGCCGCACCAGGGAGCTGGAAGCGGCCGGCTGCAAGATCGGGCTCGGTGTCGATGGCTCAGCCTCCAACGACAACTCCAACCTGATGGAGAGCCTCCGCCACGCGCTGATGCTCGGGCGGCTGAAATACGGCGCCGAGGCGATCACCCACCTCGATGTGCTGCGCTGGGGCACCGAAGGCTCGGCACGCTGCCTGGGGCGTACGGACATCGGCGCCATCGCGGTGGGCAAGCAAGCCGACCTGGCGCTGTACGATCTCGACGCGTTGCGCTTCTCCGGCGCTGGCGACCCGCTGGCGGCGCTGGTTCTGTGTGGCGCACACAGCGCGGATCGGGTCATGGTGGCGGGCCGCTGGACGGTCGAAGACGGATTGCCGGTCGGCATGGACCTCGCGCAGCTTCGCCACGATCACGGCATGGCGGCGCGGCAATTTCTCGAGACGGTGCAGTGATGAGCGGTTCCCCTTCCACCCCCGGCCATGACGCGCTCGCGGCCCTCGATCAGCGCGTCAAGGCCGAGCTCGAACTTCTGGAGATCCCGCTCAGGCAATGGGTGCCGCAGCGCCTCGATTCGGCGGGGAAGCCACTGACGGACGTGGTCATCGTCGGGGCCGGGCTCTCGGGCCTCTCCATCGCCTTCGGGCTCAGGCGGCAGGGTGTCACCCGCGTGCTGCTGATCGATGCGGCCGAGCCAGGGCGCGAGGGGCCGTGGATCACCACGGCTCGCATGCGCACGCTCCGCTCACCCAAGACAATGACGGGGCCCGATCTCGGCGTGCCAGCGCTGACCTACCGTTCATGGCACGAAGCCAGGTATGGCGCCGACCACTGGCAGGCGCTCGGGCTGATCGATCGCTGCGACTGGATGGCCTATCTCAACTGGTTCCGCAATGCGGTCGGCCTCAAGGTGCAGAATCGCACCCGCCTCGTCGATATCGCCGGCGAGGACGACCACCTGTCACTGACGGTCGAAACGCCCGAAGGCCGTTCCCAGCTCGGCTGCCGCAAGGTGGTGCTGGCCACCGGTATCGAAGGCGCCGGCGGCCTTCACATTCCCGCCAGCATTGCCGACAGCCTGCCGCGGGAGCGCTGGGCCCATAGCGGCGAGGCGCTGGATCTCGCCCAACTTGCCGGCAAGGATGTCGGTGTGGTTGGCGCTGCTGCCTCGAGTTTCGACTGGGCCGTAGCGGCAGTCGAGGCGGGCGCGAAGACCGTGACCGTCCTCGCCCGTGGCCGCGACATGCCGAAGACCGAGATTCTCGACTGGTCGAACTTTCCGGGGTTCCTCAACCACTTCGCCGATCTCGACGATCGGCGCCGCTACGAATTCGCCAGGCGGATGCTGAGCTTCAAGACGCCGCCGACCATGGAGATGTTCACCCGGGCGCTTGCCGCGCCAAATTGCCGGCTGGTGCTGGATGCCGGCGTCACGGGCACCCGCTTCGAGGACGAACGCGTGCAGGTGGATACGGTGGCCGGCCCGTTCGACTTCGACATGCTGCTGTTGGGCACGGGCTATGCCGTCGACCTCGGACGCCGTCCGGAACTGGCAAGCAGCCTCGAGCGCATTGCCACCTGGCGCGATCGGCATGTGCCTGACGGCGAGGCCGATTGCGAACTGCTGAACTATCCCTATCTCGGGCCGGACTTCGAGCTTACCGAGAAAGTCCCGGGCACCGCACCGTTCCTTGGCCATGTCCACATCTTCAACAATGGCGCGGTGCCGAGCATGGGGCCGGTGTGCAACGGCATTACTGGCCTCAAGTCCGGTGCACCGCGGCTGGTTGCCAGCCTCACCCGCAAGCTCTTCCTCGAAGATGCAGATCAGCACTACCAATCGCTCGACAGCTACAACAAGGTGCATTTCGCCCCGCCCGGCTTTGCCGGCTGAACGTCCATGATTTGTTGCGCTTCCGGACCGGATAACCGTTGCCGCCTTTCCTGGAAGCGCTCTAGCGAAAGCCCAGCATGACTGTCCGCGACATCGTCATCGGCCTCGATATCGGCACCACCTCGACCATTGCGGTCGCGGTGCGGCTGCCGGACCAGATTCTCGCGGTGGCCAGCCGGCCGGTGAGGCTCAGTTCGCCGCAGCCCGGCTGGGCCGAGGAGGATCCGGCCGAGTGGTGGGGCAACAGTGTCGCGGTGCTGCGCGAGATTGTGTCCGAGATCGACCCGGCTGCCATCGCTGGCATCTGCGCCACCGGCATGCTGCCGGCGGTCGTCCTGCTCGATGCGGAGGGCAACGTACTCCGCCCCTCGATCCAGCAGAGCGACGGGCGTTGCGGTGCCGAAGTCGAAGCGCTGAAGCGCGAGCTCGATGAAGCTGCGTTCCTCAGGCGCACCGGCAATGGCATCAACCAGCAACTGGTCGCGGCAAAACTGCGCTGGCTCAGGACGCACGAGCCGGAAATGTTCTCGCGCATCGCCACCGTGTTCGGCTCCTATGACTATATCAACTTCCGGCTGACCGGGGTGCGTGCCGTCGAGCCGAACTGGGCGTTGGAAGCCGGGTTTACCGACCTTGCGTCCGGCACAATTGCCGATGATCTCGTGGCGCTGGGCGGCATCACGCGTTCAGCGGTGCCGCCGCGCAGCATCTCGCATCAGCAGATGGGCGCGGTTTCCGCCGAAGCCGCAGCGGCCACCGGCCTGCCCGTCGGCCTGCCGGTGATCGGCGGCGCGGCCGACCATATCGTTTCGGCGCTCGGCGCCGGCATCCGGCAGAGCGGCGATATCCTGATCAAGTTCGGCGGGGCAGGCGACATCGTCGTTGCGACCGACAGGCCCTTGCCTGATGCGCGGCTCTATCTCGACTATCATCTGATCCCCGGGCTCTATGCGCCCAATGGCTGCATGGCGAGTTCGGGCTCGGCGCTGAACTGGCTCGCCGGGCTCGTCGCCACCGACGAAGCGGGGCGCCGCACCCATCAGGAACTCGACCGGCTTGCCGAAGCGATCCCGCCGGGGTCGGAAGGCCTCGTCTGCCTGCCGTATTTTCTCGGCGAGAAAACCCCGATCCACGATCCGACGGCACGCGGCAGCTTTGTCGGGTTGAGCCTCGGGCATACGCGCGGCCACCTGTGGCGCGCCATGCTGGAAGCCGTCGCCTTCGGCTTCCGCCACCATGTCGATGTGCTGCGCGAAATCGGCCACACGCCGAAGCGTTATGTTGCGTCCGACGGCGGCAGCCGCAGTCGCATCTGGATGCAGATCACCGCCGACATTCTCGGCGCACCCGTCACCGTGCTCGACAATGCCCACGGCTCATCGGTCGGCGCGGCCTTCGTTGCCGCCATTGGCACGGGACTTGTCACCGACTGGGACGAGGTCACGCATCTGTCAAAGCTCGGGATCACCCTCATGCCCGATCCGGCGGCCAGCGCCGCCTATGAGGGAGGCTACCGGCGCTATCGCAGCCTCTATCGGCACCTTGCCCCGTATTTCCAGGAAGCCGCGGGCGACTGAGCCAGAGCGCGCCTCGCCGATCGCCAGCACGAAGCACAGGCGCCTCCCCTAGCAACAGCAAGGGGATTGCATCGCTGCAAACTATTATAATAGTATGTTCGTGAGGGAGGACTCGCATGTACGTCGAACTTACGGGCCAGGTGGCGATCGTCACCGGGGCAGCCGGAGCCATCGGCAGCGCCATCGCGCGGCGGCTGGATGAAGCCGGCGTGTCGGTGGTGGTGGCCGATGTCAACCTGCCGGGGGCAGAGGCCGTCGCGGCCGAGCTCAGCAGTGCGCTGCCGCTCCGGATCGACATCACCGACGAGGCCGGGGTGGCGGCCGGAGTGGAGGCCACGCTTGAGCGCTTCGGCCGGCTCGATATCCTTGTCAACAATGCCGGGGTGAACAGCCTCGCGCATCGGGTGACCATCGAGGACTATCCGGTCGAGGAGTGGAACCGGATCACCGGCATCGACCTCGACGGGCTTTATCTGATGAGTCGCGCAGCGCTAAAGCCGATGCTGGCGCAGGGTTCGGGACGGGTGGTCAACATTGCCTCGGTGGTGGGGCTCGCCGCGATGCGGCTCCAGAGTCCGTTCGTCGCCGCGAAAGCCGGCATCGTGCATCTCACCCGCTCGATGGCGCTGGAACTGGGCGGACGCGGCGTGCTCACCAATGCCATCGCCCCGGGCTCGGTGATGAGCGAGGGGACGCGCTCGCTCTTCTACGGGGCCGACGGCAAGTTCGCGGCGCGCACCGCCGAGTTCATGAAGCATATCCCGATGGGGCGGCCCGGCACTGGCGAAGAAATCGCCGAGGCGGTGCTGTTCCTTGCTTCACCCGCGGCCAGCTACATCAACGGCCAGGTGCTGGCTGTCGATGGTGGCTGGACCGCCGGCTACATGATGTGAGGGGCGCCATGCAGGTCGATCTTTCCGGAAAGCGTGCGCGCATCAGTGGCGAAGCCAACCCGGTCGCCGAGGCAATCGGCGCGGCTCTCTCAGAGAACGGCGCGACTCTCGACGGCGGTGGACAGCCCGATATCGCGGTGTTCTCGCTGCCGCTGCTGCCCGACAGTGGCCTCGATATCGAGCCGCTGCTGGCCCAGATGCAGCAGGCGGCGGCCGCCATGACGGAACGCGGTGGGCGGATCCTGCTGATCGCGTCGGCCATCGCGTTGATGCCGATGCGACGGCACCCGGAATTCTCGCGGCAGGTGGCCGGCGCTGTTGCGGCGGTGCGCAGCCTCGCCATGGCGCATGGGCCGGCCGTCGCCGTCAATGCGGTGGCGGTCGGCGCGGTCGGCGCGCCGCTGGTTTCCGGCGACAGCGCCATGCTCAGCCATGTGCCGCTCGGCCGGCCCGGGACGATGCCGGAAGTGGTTGGCGCCGCGCTGTTCCTCGTCGATCCGCGCAACAGCTACACCACCGGACAGGTGCTGGTGGTCGATGGCGGCTGGAGCGTCGGCTACGGACGCAATTTCTGACAGGGGCATGAGTTCGCGCTGACAGACCGCCCGTCGGCGACACCCATATCGCGCGTTTCGATCTAGACATTATGCTATTATAATCTATTGTTGGGCGACGACGATGAGCCGGACGTAACCGGCCACCAGGACTTGGGGGAGAGAGCTTTGGCCAGTTCCGACACGCGCGCGAAAGCACAGCGGCAGGGCGGCGCCAACCTGCCGGATGACGAGGTGCTGCTGGGTCTGTTTGAGCAGATGGTGCTCCTCAGGCGCTTCGAAACCGTGGCGCAGGCGGCCTGCCGGCGTGGCGAGACACCGGGGTTTCTGCACCTCTATATCGGCGAGGAAGCGACCGCCGTCGGCGTGTGCGCGCATCTGCGACGCAGCGACTGGGTGACTTCCACCCATCGGGGCCATGGCCACGCGCTCGCCAAGGGCGCCGATCCGGGCCGGGTGATGGCGGAACTGTTCGGCAAGGCCGATGGCATTTGCGGCGGCCGCGGCGGCACCATGCACCTCTATGACAAATCGGTCGGCCTGTTCGGTACCAATGGTATCGTCGGGGCCGGCATTGGCCATGCCGTTGGCATCGGCATGGCGGCGAAGTCGCAGGGCCGGGACGACCTCGGGGTGGCGTTTTTCGGCGACGGCGCCGCCAATCACGGCGCTTTCCACGAAGGGCTGAACTTTGCTGCCGTCAACAAGGCGCAGACGGTGTTCATCTGCGAGAACAACCTTTACGCCACCGCGACGCCGCTCAAATCCATCACCCTCAACCCGGAGATCGCCAGCAAGGCGGCGAGCTATGGCATGCCCGGCGTCGCCGTCGATGGCAATGACGTGTTCGCCATGTGGCTGGCGATGAAGGAGGCGTCGGAGCGGGCAAGGTCGGGCGGCGGGCCGACGCTGATCGAGGCCAAGACCTATCGCACCGTCGGTCACCACGAGGGCGACCCGGTGGTCGGCACCTATCGCACGCAGGAAGAGATCGACGCCTGGATCAAGCGCGATCCGATCGACATGTTCAGGAAGCGCCTCGTCGAGGACTATGGCATCGCGACGGCCGACGATCTCGCCGATATCGAGGCCCATATCGAAAAGACCGTGCAGGCGGCGCTCGAATTCGCGCGCAACTCGCCCGAGCCGGATCCAGCGACCGTGCGCCGCCATGTGTTCGCCAATCCGATCAATCCGGCAGTGGCGCTCACCGCGCGGCCGGCCGCCGAAACGCGGGTGCAGGGTTGGCTCGAAGCAGTGCGCGACGGCATTGCCGAGGAAATGCGGGCTAACCCGCACATCCTCTATTTCGGTGAAGGCACCGGTGAGCGCGGCGGCAGCTTTGCCCATACCAAGAACCTGTTCCAGGAGTTCGGGCCCGAGCGGATGGTCGATACCCCGATCTCCGAGCAGGGCTTTACGGCAGCAGCGATTGGCGCATCGGCCACCGGGTCGCGCACGGTCTCGGACCTGATGTTCGCCGACTTCGCCTTCGAGACCACCGGGCAGATCGTCCTGCAAGGCGCCAAGCTCCGCTACATGAGCAATGGCGAAATGACTGCGCCGATGGTGGTGCGCGCCGGCGCGGGAGCACTGCGCAGTTCGGGGCCGCATCATTCGGGCAGCTATCACCCGATCTTTGCGCATATGCCGGGTCTGATCGTCTGCGTGCCCGCGACGCCGGCCGACGCCAAGGGATTGATGAAATCGGCGCTGAGGGCCGGCGATCCGGTGATGATGCTGGAGCCCAAGGCGCTGTTCGCCTCCAAAGGACCCGTGCCCGTCGGCGAGGATCACTACGTGCCGTTCGGGGTGGCGCGCATTGCCCGGCCCGGCCAGCACATCACCATCGTTGCCGCCGGCCAGATGGTGCCGCTGGCGCTCGAGGCCGCCGAGCTGCTGCACGCGACCGGCGTCGAGGCGGAAGTGGTCGACCTCAGGACCATCATGCCGCTCGATGTCGACACCATTGTCGCAAGCGTCAGGAAGACGCATTTCGCCCTCGTCGTCGACGAGGCCTGGGCGATGTGCGGCATCGGCGGCGAGGTGGCGCAGTCGATCAGCGAGCTGGCCTTCGACGAGCTCGATGGGCCGGTGGGCCGGCTTCACACCGAGCCGACCTCGCATCCCTTCGCGCCCGTGCTCGAGCGGGCGATGGTGGTCAATGCGGCACGGATTATCGATGCGGCGCGCAAGGTGCTGGCCGGCACGCCGCCCATTCCCGATCACTGGTACACGCCGCGCATAGGTGCCGCAGCGCCGGTTGTTGCTGCGCCGGCCATCCCAGCGTCGACGGAAGCTGCCGCGCCGACCGCGGCTGCAGCCGATCTCGCCCAGGGCGAGGAAGCGATCAACATGCCCTTCGGCGATCTGACGGTGTCGGAAGGCACCCTGGTCAAGTGGCTGCGCGGCGTCGGGGACACGCTAGTTGCGGGCGAAATCGTCGCCGAAATCGAGACCGACAAGGCGGTGGTGGAAATCGAAGCGCCGGCGGCCGGCACGCTGATCGCGGTCGAACAGCCGGTCGGCGCCGTGGTGCCGATGGGTGGCCGGATCGGCCGCATCCGTACGTGAACCAAGACTGCCTCAGGTAGCGGGAGGGGATATTGAAGATCTTGTGTGTCAACTGGCAGGCCAGTGACGATGCCGAACTCGAGCGGAAGCACTTTCCGGATGTCGAGTTCATCCTCGCCCGCTCGACCACCGATACCGCGGCCGTGCTCGACCCGGCGATCTGCAGCGAGGTCGATGCGGTGATCAACCACTCGCCGACGCTCAACATCGAAATGCCGCCCGCTGCCTTCCCCAAGGTGAAGATCGCGGTGCGCTCCGGTGTCGGCTTCGACAATATCGACACGGCCGGCTGGGGCGCGCGCAACATCCCGGCCTGCAACGTGCCCGATTATGGCACCACGGAAGTCGCCGACCACGCCATCGCGCTGATGCTGGCCCTGACCCGCGGCACCTCGACCTACTCGGCGGAAAATCTTCGCGACGGCCAGGCCGGCTGGCACTTCATGAAAGCGCCGCTGATCCGACGCCACCGGCGCGCGACCTTCGGCATCATCGGCCTCGGTCGCATCGGGCTCGCCGCCGCGCGCCGCGCCGCGGCCTTCGACATGAAGGTGGTGTTTTACGATCCGCACCTGCTGTCCGGGGTCGATCTCTCCACTGGCTACGAGCGCGTCCATTCGCTCGCCGAGCTGATGGCGGTGAGCGACGTCGTCTCGGTGCACGCCCCACTCAGCGCCGCGACACGGGGGCTGCTCGGAGCAGAAGCCTTCGCGGCGGCAAAGCCCGGCCTCATCGTCGTCAACACGGCACGCGGACCGATCGTCGATCTCGATGCGCTGGAGGCCGCGATGCGTCAGGGCAAAGTGGTCGGTGCCGGTCTCGACGTCCTCCCCAACGAGCCCGGCGATCTCGAGCATCCGCTGATGCAGGCCTGGCGCCGTGGCGAGGACTGGATCAGGGACCGGCTGATCATCACGCCGCATGCGGCCTTCTACAGCCCCGCCTCGATGGTCGACCTCAGGCTCAAGGCCATCGAAGTCATCCACGCCTATCTCACCGAGGGCCGGCTGACCAATTGCGTCAATGCGGAGTACCTGAAGCCGTGAGCGCAGTCGCCGCCAGTCGCAACCCCCGCCGCGCCGCCTCGCCCTACGCGCGGCGGCTGGCCCGCGAACGCGGCATATCGCTCGAGCAGTTGCGCGGCAGCGGTCCGGGCGGGCGCATCGTCGCGGCCGATCTCGATGGTTATGCCGCCAGGGCTCAGCCTGCGCCGGTAGCTGCGGCAACGCTCACCCTCTCGGCGCTGGCCACAACCATCCAGCTCGAAACCATGCACAACCTCCTCGCCGGGTTCGCCGCCGCCGAGACCGCCTTCACGCTCGAAGATGTTTCGCTGCGGGCGGCCGGGTGCGCGCTCGACGACGTTCCCGCCGCGGCGCCGTCGGACGGCATGCCCGTGGCGCTCGAAACCGACGGCAGGCAGCTGGTCTTTGCCGATATCCGCAAGGGGTCGCTCGCCCCGCTGCGGGACCGGCGGCTGGCGGCGCTGGCCGGCAACGACGATCACGCTTCAGCACCGGCGGACCTGTCGCTGCGCCTGCTCCCGGCCGGCGACATCCGGCCGGTGCTGATGCCGCTGCGTCCCGGTCGTGCCATGCGGCTGGTGATCGCCGCCGGTGACAGTTCGGGCGAGGCGCTACTGTCTTTCGATGCCGCGGTGGTCTCCGAAGAGGCGGCCACCGCGTTCCTCGGCCGGTTCAAGGCCTATCTGGAGCAGCCCCTGCGCCTGTTGGCATAGCGCCCCGTCGCAAACGAGGGATGTTCAGCGGACTTGGTCGCTGCTAGGTGGTGCTATTATATTGGCTGCACCTGCTGGAGTGACTGAACGCATGCTTGCCCCCGATGACGCACTGGACCTCTTGCCACAGCGGGCGCTGGCGCGATCGAACGGACCGCTCTACCGGCAATTGGCCGACATCCTGCGCCAGCCGATCACCACGGGCGTGTTCCCGGTGGGCGCGGAACTGCCCAAGGAAGCCCACATCGCCGAGCGCTTCGGCGTCAGCCTGATCACGGTGCGGCAGGCCCTGCGCGATCTCGAGGCCGACGGGCTGATCAAGAAGCGCTCGGCCAAGCCCGCGGTGGTCACCTCCACCGTTCCGCCGGTGACGCTCAGCTGGACATTCAAGAATTTCAACGACATGGCGACGTTCACGCGCGACGCCTCGCTGAAGATCAAGTCCTACAAGCAGGAAAGCTCGCCCATCCTGCAACGGCATTTCGGCATGGGTGCCGAGGAAAAGGGCTATTGCCTGCGCAGCATCCTAGCGGTGGGCAAGCAGAAGAAGGCGCAGATCACGACCTACTTCCCGCCCGATGTCGGGATGCAGTTCACTAAGGAAGATTTCAACGACGTGCTGATCTTCCGCGCCGTGCAGCACCGGCTCGGCATCCGCATGGCGGTGGCGCATTGCACGGTCCGCGCCGAGATCGCCGATGATTCGGTGGTGGCCGATCTGGGCGTCGCCAAGGGCTCGGCGATCCTTGCGGTGGAAATGCTCTACCAGTCCGCCGACCAGCGCAATGTCGAGTTCTCGGTGGCGCGCCACCCGGCCGACATCTTCTCGATCACCTACGACGCGCCGAACGACCTGCTGTAGCCCGGTCCCGCGCCAGCTTCCCGTCGCACGTCGCTGTTTTTCATGGCTTTCACAGCCTGTCGCCGCGCGCCCTTGCGGTTCGCGGCGCGTCGCTGCGCGACCAGACGGTTCATTGACAGGCCGCAGGAGGATGTATACTAATATAATAGCATAAGCGGCACGTAGATGCCTTAGGGGAGGAAGAGTATGTACAGACCAGGAAACGGTCTCCTGCGCCCATTCTCGATGGGTCTCGGGCGCCGCGACTTTCTGAAGGGAACCGCCGCGGCGGGCCTCGCCGTAGCGCTGGCCAAACCCGCAATCGCCCAGAATGCCCGCATCAAGATTCCACTCCTCTCGTGGATGTGGAACGAGCCGGGCCGCGGCGATGCGTGGCGGGCGATGCTGGCGAAGTTCCACGCCGAACAGAGCGACGTGTTCATCGAGGAAGCGGGCGCGCCGTTCAACGAATACACCAACAACATGCTGATCCAGTCCCAGTCGGGTGCGATCAACGGGGCGCTGTTCCATACGACGCCCGATCTCGTGGTGCGGCTGCTGCGCGGCGGGCATCTCGAATCGCTGCAGGACATCGTCGACAAGCTCGGCATCGGCGACACGCTGAGCGCGGCGCATGACCACCTGCGCATCGACGGCAAGGTGCACGGCCTCGACATCGTCACGGTGAAGTTCGGGCTGCTCTACAACTCCGCGCTGTTCGAGAAGGCCGGCGTCGGCGTCCCGGCGACCCCGGAGGAGTGGGTGGAAGCCTCGGTGGCGCTGACCAAGGCGCCGGACCAGTTCGGCATCTATTCGCCGCACCTCACCAGCGAGCCGGGCGACTACTGGTTCATCCTCCAGCAATGGGCGGTGATGTTCGATGGCCTGTGGGCCAAGGATCGCACGCCGCTGGTGAACTCGGCGCCGGTGATCGAGGGCCTGAAGCTGTTCAAGACCATGTACGACAAGGCGATGCCGCGCGGCACCGACACCGCCACGGCTAACCAGATGTATGCCAATGGCCGCATCGCGCAGCAGCTGATCGTCTCGGCGGCGGTGAACATCTGGTCCAGCTCCGGACCCGAAATCTACCCGTCGCTGCGCAGCGCCGTGCCGCCGGGCCCGAGCGGCAAGGCGATCACGCGCATCCATCCGATCTGCGTCAATGCCAATGCGTCCGACGATGAGAAGGCAGCCGCCAAGACCTTCGTCGAGTGGCTGTACCGGCCGGAGAACTATCAGGAGCTGATGGAGCGCTGCCTCGACGTGGTGCCGCCCTATCCCGGCGCGATCCGCGAGGAATACCTCGCCGAGCAGTTCTGGGCCGATGGCTATCTCAAGGGCGAGTCGATCACGCCGCTCGAGATCATGGGCGACTACATCTTCTTCAACCAGGAGTTCGGCAACGTCGTCATGGACAAGTTCTCCGAAGTGCTGGTCGCCAACCGGCCGGTGGAGGATGCCATGGCCGATGCGCAGGAAGAGCTGGAGCGGGCCTCGGAGCGCCTGTTCGACGGCTTCACTCTCTAGCCTCGCGCGCTGATTGTATCGGGGGCGGTCCATGGACCGTCCCCGTCCTGTCCCGTCGGCCGACGATCGCCCTGCTGCACGTCGCGCCTGCGTGTGGCCTACACGAAAACCGAGCGAATGTTACAGTCGACCATGGTAGAGCAGGCGGAAGAGCGCGTCGGCGCCCGGCGAGGGCGCATGTGGAGCCGGCAGAGCTCGCTCGCCTACCTGCTGGTCGCGCTGATCGTCGCCTATCTCGGCATCTTCATCCTCCTGCCGATCGTCCAGCAGTTCCTCACCAGCTTTTCCAACAACGTCGTCGGCGTCGACAACGTCCGCTGGGTCGGGCTGCGCAATTACGAGCGCCTGTTCGAAGACGACGACTTCTGGTTCGCCGTGCAGGTGACCTTCTTTTACATGTTCTTCGTGGTGGTCGGGGCGGTGGCTCTGGGCCTGCTCTCGGCCCTGATGCTCAATCGCCGCTTCCGCGGCCGCAACCTCGCGCGCAGTGCCATTGCGGTGCCCTGGGCCTTTCCCGAGATTTCGGCCGTCCTGGTCTTCATCTGGATGTGCAACCCGACCTTCGGGGTGATGAACGTCTTCGCGCGGCTGATCCCCGGCATCGACGAGAACCTCAACTGGCTGTCCGACCCGAACCTTGCGATGCCGCTCGTCATCCTCTTGTCGATCTGGAAGGCGTTTCCCTTCACCTTCCTCGTCATCCTCGCCGCCCTGCAGGCCATTCCGCGCGAGGTCTACGAGGCGGCCGATGTCGATGGCGCGAGCCGCCTGCAGATGCTGCGCCACATCACGCTGCCCGAGATCGCGCCGACGCTGATGCTGATGGCCGTGCTGATGGCCATCTTCTCGTTCAAGCAGTTCACCTTGATCTGGTTAACCACCGGCGGCGGGCCCTATGGCGGCATCACCGAAACGCTGGTGCTGCGCATCTACCAGACCGCGTTCCGCTTCTTCGATCTGGCCTATGGCGCGACGCTGGGGGTCTCCGGCTTCGTCATCGTGCTCGGGCTCACCCTGCTGTTCGTCTATGCCCAGCAGCGGCAGGACCGCGCGAGGAGGCGCTGAGACATGCCGGCATCCTCCAACACGCCCTACAAGCTCCGCCGCTTCGGCGCCGGCGTCGCCTTTTATGCGCTGATCCTCGGCTTTTGCGGCCTCGTGCTGTTCCCGGTCTACTGGATGATCGTCAACGCCATCCAGCCGCTCAGTCACGGCATGCAGTATCCGCCGCCCATGGTGCCCGAGGAGATCAGCTTCCTGCCCTTCATTACGCTGTTCGAGAATTTCCCGGTGGCGCGCTGGCTGGTGAACTCGCTGTTCCTTGCCTCGATGACGACGCTGATCGTTCTGGCGCTGGCAGTGCTCGGCTCGTTCGCGATGACCTTCCTCAAGTGGCGCGGCAAGCCGGCCTTCGGCCTGTTGCTGCTGATGACGCAGATGCTGCCCGAGGCGCTGGTGGTCATCCCGGTCTATGCGATGTACCGCAACCTCGGCCTGTCGGACAGCCTGCCGGCGCTGTCGCTGGTCGACGCGGCGTTCATCCTGCCGATCTGTATCTGGGTTTTGAAGAACTCCTTCGATTCCATCGCCGAGGAAATCTACGAGGCGGCGCTGATCGATGGCTGCTCGCCGCTCGGGGCGCTGATCCGCACGCTGCTGCCGCTTTCGGCGCCGGGCCTCGTAGCGGTCAGTGTCGTGGCGTTCTTTTATGCCTGGAACGAGTACCTGTTCGCGGTGACGCTGGTCACCTCGCCCGATATCCGGCCGGTGGCGGTGGGGCTTGCGTCGCTGAAGGTGATGCTCGACACGCCGATCGACCGGGTGCTGGCGGCGGCGCTGTTCTTTTCCATCTTCCCGGTGATCTTCTACCTGCTGATCCAGCGCTACATCGTCGCCGGGCTCAGCGCCGGGGCCGTCAAGGGATAGCTGGGGGTTAGGACCATGGACATCACCTGCGTCGTCGATGCGCGCGCCGAACTGGGCGAGGGCACCATCTGGGATCCGGCCGCGGGCGTCCTGTGGTGGATCGATATCTGGGGCCGGCTGATCCATCGCTACGATCCGGCGACCGGCCGCGACCAGACGTGGGAAGCGCCGGAATATCTCGGCTGCATCGGCCTCCGCGAAAAGGGCGGGCTGGTCCTCACCATGGTCTCGGGCTTTTATTTCTTCGATCCCGCGACCGGCCGGTTCGACCCCATCGTCGATCCCGAAGCGGATATGCCCAAGACCCGCTTCAACGACGGCAAGCCCGACCGGCAGGGTCGGTTCTGGTCGGGTTCGATGTTCGAGGTGCCGGGCCAGCCCGCCGAGTTCATCGCCTCGCTCTATCGCATGGATGCCGACCTCTCGGTGCACCGGATGATCGGCGGCATCGGCTGTTGCAACGGGCTCGCCTGGAGCCCGGACAGCAGGACCATGTATTTCTCCGATAGCCATACCCCGATCATCCGCGCCTATGATTTCGATGCGGCGACCGGCGATATCGAAAACGAACGCACCTTTGTCGCGCTCGAGGGCAAGGACATCTGCGACGGGTCCACCGTCGATGCCGAAGGCTGCTACTGGGCGACGATTCCGTTCACCGGGCGGGTCCACCGCTACGACCCCGACGGCAAGCTGATGCAGACCATCCACATGCCGACGGACCTGCCGACCTGCTGCGAGTTCGGGGGCGAGAACCTCGACATCCTCTATGTCACCACCGCGGTGTTGAAGCGGCCGGAGGCGCATTTTGCCGGCCAGCGCCATCCGGGCGGGCTCTTCGCCATCGATGTCGGTGTGAAGGGCCTGCCGCTGCCGGCGTTCAAGGGCTAGGGCGCCTTCCGGGGAGGCGCCCTACGCGGCGGTCTGCAGCACCGGCATCTTGCCTGGGGCCCGTTCCAGTCCCTCCCCCAGCTTGCTCTCGAGGTGGCTCGCCAGCAGCGATAGCGGCCAGCACAGCATGAAATAGATCACCGACACGGTGCCAAACACCAGCACCGGCTGGAAGGTCACGGTGTTGATCTGCGTTGCGGCCCGCGCCAGTTCGCTGAGCCCGATCAGCGAGGCGACCGAGGTGGTCTTGACGATCTGCACCATGAACCCGACCGTTGGCGGCAGCATCAGCCGGATGGCCTGCGGCAGGATGACGAGCCGCAGCGTCGAAAGAAAGCGAAAGCCGAGCGCGGTCGAGGCCTCCCACTGCCCCTTGGGCACGGACTCGATCGAGCCGCGGAAGATCTCGGCAAAGAACGCCCCGCCGTTGAACGAGAAGGTCAGGGCCGCCGCGACCCAGGGGTCGGGCCGGAAGCCCAGCAGCGAGCTGCCATAATAGGCCATGAACAGCTGGATCAGAATCGGCGTTCCCATGAAGAACTGGGTGTAGGCCATCGCCAGCCAGCGCAGCGGCGGCACCGGCGCGACGCGCATCGCGGCAATCGCCAGGCCGACCACGCCGCCTCCGGCAAAGGCGATCAGGGCGAGGAGGATGGTCCAACGCGTCGCCAGCAGCAGGAACCACAGCTCGTTCGGTCCGAAGTCGCGCAGGCTCATCTCAGATCTTCCAGCGGAACAGGAGGCGCCCGATCCCGGCAAACAGCAGGCTCGCCCCCTGGATCAGCACGAAGTAGATCACGGCGATGACGATGTAGACCTCGAAGCTGCGGAAGGTCTCCATCACCAGGTTGTTGGCGATGGCGGTCAGTTCCTCGGCGGCGATGGCGCCGACAATCGAGGTGCCCATCAGTTGCAGGATGTATTGCGCCGAGAGCGCCGGGTAGACGGCCCGCACCGCCGGGACAAGCACCACGTGCCGGATGATGCGGTAGCCCGAGAGCCCCAGCGATTTCGCCGCCTCGATCTGCCCGCGCGGCACCGCCGCAATCCCGGCGCGCAGGATCTCGGTGGCATAGGCGCCGAGGTGGATCGATAGCGCGATGATCGCCGCGGTGTTGCTCGAAAATTTCAGCCCGAACATCGGCAGCGAGAAGAAGACGAAATAGAGCTGGATCAGCAGCGGCGTGTTGCGGATCAGCTCGACATAGGCGGCGATGATGAGGCTCAACCAGCGCGGGCCGAAGCTGCGCCCGACGGCGCCCAGCGTCCCGATGATCGAGCCGAACAGGATCGAAAGGGTCGCCAGCACCAGCGTCGAGACGACGCCATCCATCAGGCGGTCGAGATGGATCAGGACCGGTCCGAACTGCAGGGCCGTTTGCATCTCACCCCCGATAGATCAAAGCTGGGTGGGCGGAGCCGCGTGCGGCCCCGCCTGAGGTTGCTTCTGCCGATCAGAAAACCGGCAGTTCGGGCAGCGGCTGGTTGCGGTACTTCATCGACAGCTGTTCGAGCACGCCGTCGGCCTTGAGCGTGAACAGCCAGGTGTTGATCCACTGGCGCAGGTCGTCATTGTCCTTGGCGACGCCGATGCCGAAATAGAAGGTCTTCAGCTTGTACTTCTGCTCGAAGTCGTCGCCGTTGGCGCTCTTTTTCAGGTAGATCTCGCCATAGTCGCCGCCGCCCATGGCATCGATCTGGCCCGAGACCATGGCCTGCAGCAGCGAGGCATAGTCGTCAAAGCGCAGGATCTCGATGCCGGGATTGGCTTCGGCGGCGGCCGTCAGGATGCCGTCTTCGGCAGTGCCGCGGGTCAGCCCCACCTTCTTGCCGACGAGATCGGAATGGCCACTGATCGCCGTCGACTTCGGCGCGATCAGCACGGCGGACTGGCCGGCATAGGGGATCGAGTAGTCGATCTGGATGGCGCGGGCCGGGGTGATCGAGAAGATCGAGATCACCGCGTCGACCTGCTTGGTCAACAGCGCCGGAATACGCCCCGGCGAGGTGACGGTGACGAACTCGACCGGCACGCCCAATGCCTCGCCCATCTTGGTGGCGACCTCGATGTCGAAGCCCGTCGGTTTCAGCTCGGCATCGAGAAAGCCATAGGGCGGGGTGGTGGTGTCAACCGCAACGACGAGTTTGCCGCGGGCGATGATCTCGTCGACGGTCTGCGCCAGGGCCGAGACCGGCAACATGGCGACCGCCGCCACTGCGGCAGCGGCGAGCCAGGATATGAGTGTGCGACGTCCAGCAACTGAAGTCATGGGTCCTCCCTCCGGTAGACTTCGAAACAGCCTCCCGCCGGTGGCGGTCCTCCGAGGCACAAGGGCGATTTTCGCCTCTTATAAATGTATGCTATTATAATTTTATAAAGGCGTCCACGTTTCCGCGTGACTTTTTGCATCCCCTGTGGACGGTGTTCCCGAAACAGAGGAATCAGGGGGACCCGGATGATCCACGAATTGCGTATCTACACCTGCCTGCCGGGCCGCATGCCGGCGCTGCTCAAGCGTTTCGAGGAGCACACGCTCCGCATCTGGAGCCGTCACGGCTTCCAGCAGGCCGGATTCTGGACCACGGTGATCGGGCCCTCGAACAATGACCTCACCTATCTCCTCGCCTGGGAGTCGCTCGCCGCGCGCGAAGCGGCCTGGGCCAGTTTTGGTGCCGACCCCGAATGGATCGCCGCCCGCAACGCGTCCGAGGCCGACGGCCCGATCCTCTCCAATGTCGAAAGCCGCATCCTCAAGCCGACGGCGTTCTCGTCGGTGAAATAGCGGCGGCTCGCCGCATCGGCCCTACCGCGGGGCGAAAGCGGTTGAATCCCCAGCCGTTCTGGCCCACACTCCAGGTTCAGTCTCCGGCATCCGCCGGACAAATCCCCATTTGCTGAACAACGACCCGCGAACCAACGCGGCGCAATCGCTATCGGAGGACATCGCCATGAAATATGCCCGGCTCGGCAGGACCGGCCTCGAGGTCAGCCGCCTGTGTTTCGGCTGCATGTCGTTCGGCCGTCCCAACAATGAGCGCCCCTGGGTGCTCGATCTCGATGACGCGCGGCCGCTGTTCAGGCGGGCATGGGAAGCCGGCATCACTTTATACGATACGGCAAATGTCTACTCGCAGGGCACCAGCGAGGAGATCACGGCCGCGCTCTTGCGCGAACTGGCGCCGCGGCAGGACTATGTGCTCGCCACCAAGGTCAATGGCCGGATGCGCGAGGGCCCGAACGGCATGGGCCTGTCGCGCGGCGCGATCCTTTCGGAGATCGACAACAGCCTCAGGCGGCTGAAGACCGACTATGTCGATCTCTACCAGATCCACCGGTTCGACCCGAACGTGCCGATCGAGGAGACCATGGAGGCGCTCCACGATCTCGTGCGCTGGGGCAAGGTGCGCTATATCGGCGCCTCCTCGATGTTCGCCTGGCAGTTCGCCAAGATGCAGCACGCCGCCGAGCTGAATGGCTGGACCAGGTTCGTCTCGATGCAGGACCAGGTCAGCCTGATCTTTCGCGAGGAGGAGCGCGAGATGCTGCCCTTCTGCCGCGACCAGGGCGTCGGCGTCATCCCGTGGAGCCCGCAGGGCCGTGGCCGGCTCACCCGGCCATGGGGCACGGAAACCAAACGCGCCGCCACCGATCCGCTGCACAGCGCGCTGCTCGATCGCGACTCAAATCGCGAGGTGGTCGGCGTCGTCGAGGCCGTCGCCGGGGAACGCGGCGTCTCGATGTCGGAAGTGGCGCTGAGCTGGGTGCTGTCGCGCCCGGGCATCACGGCACCGATCGTCGGGGTCACCAAGATGCAGCATCTCGAGGACGCGCTGAAGGCACTCGATCTCACGCTCACCGAGGACGAATGCGCCCGCCTCGAAGCGCCCTACACGCCCGTCGTCGTGACCAAGTTCTGAACAAGCCGGAAACAGGAGAAATCCATGGGCAAACGCATCATCTTCACCGGCGGTAGCGGCAAGGCCGGCCGCGAGGTCGTTCCCTACCTGGTCGCTCAGGGACACGAGGTGTTCAACCTCGATCTCGTTCCGCTCCAGTGCGACGGCGTCAACACGCTGATCACCGACCTGCGCGACAGCGGGCAGGTGTTCAACGCGCTGTCGATGCATTTCGACTTCGTGGAGTTCCGCAGCGGCAGCAGCCCGGCGCCGATCGACGCGGTGGTGCATTTCGGGGCCATTCCGCGCATCCTGATCAAGCCGGACAACGCCACCTTCGCCGACAACGTCACCTCGACCTACAACGTCATCGAGGCGGCGGCGAAGCTGGGGATCAGGAAGATCGTCATCGCGTCGAGCGAGACCACCTATGGCGTCTGCTTTGCCGAGGGCGACCGCGACTACAAGAGCTTCCCGCTCGAGGAAGATTACGACATCGACCCGATGGACAGCTACGGGCTTTCGAAGCTGATCAACGAGAAGACGGCGCGAGCCTTTGCCATGCGCTTTGGCATCGATATCTACGCGCTGCGCATCGCCAATGTCATGTCGCCCGACGACTACCAGCGCTTCCCCGGCTACCTCGCCGATCCGCCGTCGCGCAAGCGCAATGCCTGGAGCTATATCGACGCGCGCGACCTCGGCCAGATCGTCGATCTGTGCCTGAAAAAGGACGGGCTCGGTTTCGAGGTGTTCAACGCGGTCAACGACACCATCGTCGCCCGCCAGCCGACCGCGGAAATTCTCCGCGCCTATGCGGCCAACACGCCGATCACCCGCCCCATGGCTGAATTCGAGGCGCCGCTCTCCAACCGCAAGGCCCGCGAAGTGCTGGGGTTTGTCGAGCAGCACAACTGGCGCAAATACGTGCCCGGCGCCTGAGCCCTTGCCGCGCCGCAACAGCAGAAAAGACCGATGAAGACCTACAAGGTTCCCCATTCCGAGCTCACCGTCCCCGCCGTCGTCGCGGGGCTGATGCGCATCCCGAAAATGACCGATGCCGAAATCCGGACGCTGGTGAACAGCGCCCTCGAGGCTGGCATCAACATGATCGACCATGCCGATATCTATGGCGGCGATCACCTGTGCGAGCGGCGTTTCGGCGAGGCGATGCAACTCTCGCCCAGCCAGCGCGAAACGCTGCTGATCCAGTCCAAGGTCGGCATCCGGAAGGGCTTCTTCGACTTCTCCTCCGAGCACATCCTTGCGTCGGTCGACCAGTCGCTGCAGGCGCTCCGCACCGATTATCTCGACGTGCTGCTGCTGCACCGGCCCGATACGCTGGTCGAGCCCGACGATGTCGCCAAGGCGTTCGACACGCTGCATGCCGCCGGCAAGGTCCGGCATTTCGGCGTCTCCAACCAGACGCCGGGGCAGATCGAACTGTTGAAATCGGCGGTCAAGCAACCGCTGCTGTTCAACCAGGTGCAGCTCTCGATCACCCACGCCAACCTGTTCGCGCAGGGGATCGCCGCCAATATGGCGGGGCTCGAGCAGTCGGTGTCGCGCGATAACGGGCTGCTCGACTATACGCGGCTCAAGGGCATGATCCTGCAAGCCTGGTCGCCGTTCCAGAAGGGCTTCTTCGACGGCGTGTTCATCGGCGACCGCGAGAACTTCGCCGAGCTCAATGACGCGCTCGACGAGCTGGCGGCCAAGTACAGTGTCACGCCCACCGGCATCGCCGTGGCGTGGATCACCCGGCATCCGGCCAATATCCAGGTGGTGCTGGGCACCACCAAGCCCCAGCGCATCCGCGAAAGCGCCGCCGGCGCATCCGTGCCGCTGACGCGCGAGGAGTGGTACCGCCTGTTCCGCGCCGCCGGCCACAAGCTGCCCTAAAGGGCGCCGGCATTGCCCGGCCGGTTCGGAGAGCGTAAACCGGACCGGCCGGGCGCCCAGCGCCAGCTTTTCGTGGAGCAGGGGCAATGATTGCGGTCCAAGGGCTCGGTTTCACCTATCCCGGCGCGACCGTCCCCACGTTGTCCGATCTGAGCTTTCGCATCGAGACGGGCGAGGTGTTCGGGCTGCTGGGGCAGTCAGGGGCCGGCAAGTCGACCACGCAACGCATCCTGATGGGGCTTGAGCGCGGGTACAGCGGCGCGGTCGAGATCTTCGGGCAGCCGCTGGCGCAACTGGGGCGCAGCCTCTACGGGCGCATCGGCGTGTCGTTCGAGCTGCCGGCGCTCTATCTGCGCCTTACGGCCCGCGAGAACCTGCAACTCTTCGCCGCGCTCTACGACCGGCCGACGCTGCTGCCGATGGAGGTGCTCGCCGAAGTCGACCTCACCGAAGCGGCCGACCGGCGGGTCGAGCAGTTCTCCAAGGGCATGAAGATGCGGCTCAACCTCGCCCGCGCCCTGCTGCACGATCCCGAACTGCTGTTCCTCGATGAGCCCACCTCCGGACAGGACCCGGCGCGGGCGCGGCGGACGCGCGAGCTGATCCTCAGGCTCAAGGCGCGCGGCAAGACGGTGTTCTTGACGACCCACAACATGGCCGAGGCCGACGAGATCTGCGACCGCGTCGGCTTTCTCGCTGATGGCCGGATCGCGGAAAGCGGCCGGCCGGCCGAGTTGCGACAGCGCTATGGCGCGCCGGTGCTCGATGTCACAGCGAGCAGTGAACAGGGCCCCGAGCAGTTGCAGTTCCCCATGCAGGGCCTCGGTGACAATGCCGCCTTCGCCCAGTTGCTGCGCTCGGGCCGGATCACGCGGCTCCGCAGCCGCGAGGCCAGCCTCGACGACGTGTTCATCCGCGTCACCGGGCGAGATGCGCGGCCGGGATCCGAGGACGAGTCATGAGTGGGCGGCTGGTCGCACTTGTCCGGCACGATCTGCGTCTGCAGGCGCGCTACGGCATTTATCTCGCCTATGGCTTCGTGGTCGCGTTCTATGTCGTCGTGCTCGTCGGGCTGGGAGATTTGCTCCCCAGCTGGGCGATCGGCGTGCTGCTCTACAGCGACCCCGCGGCCGTGGGCTTCTTCTTTCTCGGCGCGCTGATGCTCCTCGAAAAAGGCGAAGGGGTACGCATGGCGCTGGCCGCCGCCCCGCCCGGGGCCGTCGATTATTTCGTGGGCAAGGTCATCACCCTCACCGGATTGTCGGTGCTGGCGGCGCTGATCATCGTCCTCGCGGTGCATCCCGATGCCGATCTGGTGCTGCTGCTTATTGGGCAGGCGCTGACCTCGCTGAGCTTCATCGGCCTCGGCGTGCCTCTGGCGCTGCGCTTCCGCACCGTCAATGGCTACCTGGTCGGGGCCGGCGCGGCGCTGACGCCGTTCCTGTTGCCGGCAGCGCTGGCGCTGCTCGAACCGATGCCGGTCTGGGCGCTGCTGTGGCCGCCGGCCGCGCAGTTGCGGCTGGTCCTCGTTGCCACGGGCTATGGGGTGGCGACGCCGGTCGAAATCGGCCTGATGCTCATGTCCATGCTAGTCTTCGCCGTTGCAACCACGGCGGTGGCCTTGTTGGCGCTCCGGCGGGAGCTGGGCAAGTGATCCCCATCGCCACACGCGGCCTCGCGCGACTATGGCGGCTGGCGCTCTCGGATATCCTCGCGACGTTGCGCGATCCGATGCTGGTCATCGCGGCGACCATGTGCCTCGTCCCGCCACTGCTGTTCGCGCTCTGGGGCGATGAGATCCGTGCCTTCGGTCTCCGCCAGTTTGGCCTCTCGAACCTGCTCCTGTTGCTCGCGCCGGTTGCCATTATGCTGCCGGCCTCGCTGATCGGCTGGGTGGTCGGCTTCCTGCTGCTCGAAGATCGCGATGAGGGCACGCTCCTCGCGCTATCGGTGACGCCGGTGGGGAAGGGCGGCGTGCTCGGATTCCGGTTGATCGCGGCGGGCGCGCTCAGCGCGATGCTCGCCGCCGCGACGCTGCCCTTCGTCCTGCCGGGCCTCGATCCCGGCCATGCGCTGGGCGTCCTCGTTCTCGTCGGGCTCTCTGGCGTTCTGGCGACCGTGGCGCTGCCGGCGCTGGCCCGCAACAAAGTCGAGGGGCTGGCGCTGACCAAGATCAGCAATCTGGCCATCATCGTGCCGCTGGCGGCCCTGCTGCCGGCGCCGTTTCGTTACGGGCTGGGCTGGCTGCCGAGCTATTGGCTCGGCGAGCTGCTGCTGGTCGACGCTAACCCGATGGCGGCCAGCCTCGCGGTGGCGGTGGGCGTCGCCCTCCACCTTGCGGCCATCGGGTTGCTGATCCGGCGGTTCCTCAACCGCAGCGGCTAGCTCAGCCCTTCACCGCGCCCTGCAGCAGGGCGGAGCTGAACTGGCGCTGGAAGATCAGGAACACCACCACCGTCGGCGTCAGGATCAGCAGCGCGCCGGCGCAGAGCAGCGGGATGTCGGTGCCCCACTGGCCCTGGAAGGCGCCGAGCGCACCGGCCATGGTGCGCTGCAGCGGGTCCTGCACGAGGACCACCGGCAAGAGGAACTGGTTCCAGGTCCACAGGAACATCAGGATGGTCAGCGACATGATCGCGGGCCGGGCCAGCGGCACCTGCACCTGCCAGAACTGATCCCACTCCGTCGCGCCATCGATCTGGGCGGATTCGCCCAGCTCCTTGGGCACGTTGATGAAATGGGTGCGCATCCAGTAGACGCCGAACGGCATGTAGAGCCCGATCAGCGGCAGGATGATCGCAAAGCGGGTGTTGAGCAGGCCGAGCGCCTTGATCTCGTAGTAGAGCGGGGTGATCACTGCCTCGAAGGGCAGGGTCAGGCCGAGGACAAAGACGAGGTAGAACCAGCCACCGCGGCCCTTGTCGAGCTTGGCAAGGCCATAGCCGGCCATGGTGGCGAACAAGACGCTGACCGGCACCACGCCCAGGACGATCAGGCCGCTCGAAATCAGCAACTGGTCCATCTTGGCCACTTCGAAGGCCTTGATGAAATTGCCCCATTGCGGGTCTTCCGGCCAGGCAAGGCCGGGCGGATAGGTGCCGGACGGGGCGAGCGCGGCGGTGAACATGCTGAGAAAGGGCAGCAGCGTCAGCGCCATCAGGATGAGGATCAGGGTGCGCGCGATCAGCGCGTCAAGGGCGGGCGCCTTCATCGTTTCACCCGCGTCAGCCACTGGATCGGCAGCACGCAGACCAGCACAAGCACCATCAGGAAGATGGCCAGCGCCGAGGCGAGTCCGACCTGGCGATGCGCGAAGGCCAGCCGGTAGATCTCAAGCCCGGGTACCGTGGTCTGGATGCCGGGGCCGCCGCTCGTTGCAATATACACGATGTCGAAACTGGCGAGCGCCGCGATCACCGTCACGGTGACGCAGACGCCAATCTCCTGGCGAAGGCCGGGCAGCGTGATGTGGATGAACTCGTCCCACGGATTGGCGCCGTCGAGCCGCGCCGCCTCATAGAGCGAGGGGTCGATCTTGGTGATGCCGGTGACCAGCAGCATGGTGCACAGCCCCAGCAGCACCCAGGCGCCGATGATGCCGACGGCGGGCAGTGCGAAGGTGAAATCGCCCAGCCAGCCGCGCGCCAGATGGCCAAGGCCCATGCCGTGCAGCGCCTGGTTGACGAGGCCGGAATTGGCGAACATCCAGCTCCAGGCAATGCCGGCGGCGACCAGCGGGATCACCTGCGGCAGGAACAGCACGGTGCGGGCGGTGGTGCCGAACGGGCCGGACATGTGTTCGCGGATCACTGCGGCGACGGCCAGCCCGAGGATCACCGGGATCAGGGTGAAATAGGCGACCAGCTGGAAGGCATTGCCGATGATCTGCAGCAGGTCGGAATCGGTCAGGACGATCAGGTAGTTGTTCAGCCCGACAAAGCGCATCTTGCCGATGCCGTCCCAGCGCTGCAGCGAATAGAACAGCGACATGCACAGCGGCACGAGCACGAAGGTGGCGTAGAGAAGGAAGGCCGGCGCGGTGAACAGCAGCGCAATAGCGGTCACCCGCCGCGCGGTGCGCGACGGGCGTTTCCCCGCTGCAGGGGCCGGGGCAGCGGGAGCCGCCCCGGGGGAGGAAGTTGCGGTCATGGTCTCAATCAACGCGAGAGCTGGTTCTCGTACTCTTTCTGTACGGCTTCCAGCATGCCGGCGCCGGTCTGCACGCCGCCGACCAGCTTCTGCAGCTCCGGCGTCCAGCCGGCGGCGAAGATCGCGCCGGTGGCGTTGGCGATGAAGTCCATGGCGCCGTTCTCGGTTGCCAGCACATTGCCGGCGGCCAGCGAGGCCTCGGTCACCGAGCCGGGGGTCACGGCCGGGATCGGCAGGTCCGGCGGGCCGCCCGGGTTGGAGCCGCCGACTTCGACGTTGATCTTGCGGGCTTCCTCATTGGTCGCGACCCAGTTGAGGAAGAAGGCCGCGCAGTCCTTGTTCACGGCCTTGGCACCGATACCGAAGGTCAGCGGCGCCGACATCGAAGCGTGGCGGCCACCGGCCTCCTCGGTCGGCATCAGGAAGAAGCCGAACTTGCCCGGCGCGGTCTTGTCGAAATTGCCGGACTCCCAGTCGCCGTTGAACATCACCAGGCCTTCGCCGCCCATGAAGCGGCTCATCATCTGGAAATACTCGATGGCGTTGGCGTCGGCCGGGAAGTAGCCGGCCTTGACCCAGTTCTCGAGATGGTTGGCGGCCTCGAGGTTCTCGGCGGTGTTGATCGTCGCGCCGTCCTTCTGGAAAATCCAGTCGTTGATCGGCTCGGGCGGGCCGTAGGCGCCCATGAGGTTCTGCAGCGGGAAGGCGAGGCCGCCGGTACCCTTGTTCCACTGCATGATCGGCTGGATGCCGGCGTCCTTGGCCTTGGCCAGCAAGGCGTCGAGTTCGGCCAAGGTCTTGGGCGGCTCGGTCATGCCGAGCTGGGCAGCCAGTTCCTTGTTATAGAACACGCCGGTCATCGAGTAGTTGAGGCCCATGGCCCAGAGCGAGCCGGTGCCGCGCGGGCGGCCGCCCTCTTCGACGCGCAGCTGCATCAGCTGGCCGGCGGGGAACTTGTCCCAGCCGAACTCGGTGAAGTAGCCATCGAGATTGGCCAGCAGCTCATTGGCGACAAGGTCGCTCATCGAGGGCAGGCGGATGAGGTCCGGCGCATTGTCTTCCGACAATAGGCGTGGCGAGTTCTCCATCATGTTGGCGAACTGGTCTTCCTTGATGTCGAACGTGACATTGGGGAACTGCTTGGTGAACTCCTCGGCCAGCCGTGTCGGCAGCGGGAAGCCGGTTTCGAAATAGGCGTTCAGCGCCACCGGGTCGGTGCCGCAGCTGGGCGCCGCGCTGGCGGTGCCGGTGAGTGCTGCTGCCGCAATCAGGGCAAGCAGGCCAGAATTCAGGGACTTCACGCGCATGTCCTCCTCCATTTGAACGGTTTAGCCCGGTCCTCCGACCGGTTGCTAAAAGGATTTAGCACCAGATTGTGCCGAGTGGCAAGATGACTCGGCATCCGTTGGGTCACGCTGAAAGGATAGAGCGCAACGTGTCGACGACGCTCTTGCCGCGTTCGTCGCCGGCGCCGCGCAACCAGTTGGTGACATAACCGAAACCGACGCGCAGTTCGGGGTCGGCAAAGCCGACCTGCCCGCCAGCGCCGTCATGGCCGAAGCCGGTCGGGGTCAAGAGGCGCCGCGTGTCGCAATCGAGCAGGAACCCCATGCCCCAGCGCGGGAAGGGTCCTTCGGCGGCAAAGACCGGCGGGCCCTCGCTCCTCACTTCGGTGGCACGCGCGATCACGGCAGGCGATAGCAGCGGCGCTGCACCCTTGGTTTCCACCACGGTGCCCGACCAGAAGGTCGCGAGGCCCTCTGCCGAGGCGATGCCACCGGCGCCCGGCCATTCGGCGGCACGGACGCGATCATCGTTCCAGCCGCCATCCGGTGTCGCCAGTCCCTCCGGGAACACGTGCCCCAGCGTCATCGCCCGGGTCGGCCAGTCCGGGGTGCCGTCGGCGTGGTCGCCCGGCGGGTTCAGCCAGGCTTCGGCGAGGTCCGGCGCCACCTGCAGGTGCGCCACCGTCGCCGGGTCGGGCGGCAGCCCGATCCAGGCATCGATGGCCAGTGGCGCGGTCACTTCGTTGAAGTAGGCACGGGCGGTCTTGCCGGTGACCCGCCGGATCAGCTCGCCGGTCAGCCAGCCATGGGTGATGGCGTGGTAGGCGTAGCCGGTGCCGGGCGCCCAGAGCGGCTCCTGGTTTGCCAGTACGCCCACCATGAAGTCCCAGTCGAGCGCCTGCTCCAGCGTCAGGTCGGCGCGCGGGGCGGAGAGGCCAGCCCGATGGCTCAGCGCCTGCCCGACGGTCACGGCGTCCTTGCCGTTCGCGGCGAATTCCGGCCAGTAGCGGGCCACCGGCGCGTCGTAGTCGAGCCTTCCCTCATCGACCAGCCGGGCGATCAGTGCCGACATCAGTCCCTTGGTGCAGGAGTAGATCACCGAAGGGGTGTTGCGGGTCCAGCTTGTCCCGCTGCGCTCATCGGCAACCCCGCCCCAGAGGTTGGCGACCAGCTCGCCGTCGATGCGCACCGACAGCGCCGCGCCCATGGTCGGCGCCCCGGCGAAAGTCGCGGCAAAGCTGTCGACCAGCGCCTCGAAGCCGGGCGCGACATTGCCTTCCACCGTGGCCATCAGCGGGCTCCCTCGACCAGCCGCGGCATGCCGTCGGCCCCGGTTTCGACAAGCAGCGGGATCGGATCGGAGATCGCGCCAACAAAATGCCCATCGGCCTGGGTCGAATCGAAGGCCAGCAACACCGACTTTCCGGCCCGGGTCCTGGCGATGCGGCCGGCATAGAGCTCCTCGGTGACGATGCGCGTCGCCTTCTCGATCTGGTAAGGGCCGGCCGGGTTCGGCGCCGCCACCGACCAGATGCCGCCGCGCTCCCCGGCAAGTCGTCCGCTCAGCTTGGGGCTGTCGCAGCAGAAGATCAGGTGCGTCGTGCCGTCCACCTCGACAATCTGAGGCACTTCCAGGTGCATGAAGCCGGCATCGATCTGGCTCAGCGGCGGCTGTACCTGCCAGTTCAGCATGTCGGTGGAGGTCGCGTGCCCCACCACGCCGCGCCCGGCATCGTCGCCGTGGTTGGCCCGCGCGGTGATCAGCATGTGCCAGGTCGTGCCGTCGGCATCTAGGAACACCCACGGGTCGCGAAAGGCCTCTTCCGGCCAGCTCGACGTGCCCAACGTCTCGTACCAGCGCGGGTCGGCGATCGCCACCGGGCCGGGCAGCTTCTGCCAGGTGTAGAGGTCGCGCGACACCGCCATGGCGATGGTCTCGACATTGGCGTTGCTGTCGGGGCTGAGGAACCGCGAGCCGGTATAGTAGAGATACCACAGGCCGTCGGGCGCCTGGACGACGCTGCCGGTCCAGGTGGCGCTGCCGTCATAGCTGCCCGGGGCGCCGGCATCGAAGATCCGGCCATGGTCCTGCCAGTTCACCAGATCCGTCGAGGTGGCATGGCCGATGCGGGCGTTGCGGTGCCTGAGGTTGGGGTCGCCCAGGCTCATTGGCGCATGCAGGTAGAACATGTGATAGGTCACACCGTCGTCGGCGAGCCAGAAGTCCCAGACCCAGTGGGCGGGCAGCGAGAAAGCCATAGCTTTCAACTCCTCCATTTTGCTAAAAGGATTTAGCAGGCGTTTGATCGGCTGCCAAGTTGGCAATCGGAGACCTGTCGTCTATGCCGGAACGTGGCCGGGGAGAAGGGGCGACATTAGCGGTGAAAAAAAAGCGCGTCACACTCGCCGACGTTGCGCGGCTGGCCGGGCTATCGTCCGCCGCCGCATCGATGATCCTCACCGGGCGGCCGGACACGCGGCTGTCGCCCGAGGCGCACCGGCGGGTGCATGAGGCGGCGGCTCAGCTCGGCTACCGACCCAATATCGCGGCGCGGGCCCTGCGCACCGACAAGACCCGGACCATCGCCTTCATCTCCGACTATGTGGCGACGACGCGCTATGCCAGCGGGCTGATCCGCGGGGCACTGGCGGCGGCCGAGGAGGCCGGGCACGTTATGCTCCTGCTCGAAACCGGCGGCGAGCCGGCCCGCGAGGTGCAGGCCATCGAAGCCGCCCTCGACCGGCAGGTCGACGGCATCGTGTTCGCCGCCATGCGGGCGCGCGAGGTGTTCGTGCCGGAACTGCCGGCGTCGACCCGCGTCGTCATGCTCAACGGCACCTCGAGCCGCTTCGCCACGTCGGTGCTGCCCGACGAATACGAGGGCGGCCGCACCGCCGTGCAGCTGCTGCACGCGGCCGGCATCACCGAGGGCATCGCGCTCGTCGGCCACAACCGGTTGGTCGAGCAGGGGCTGTTCCGCTCCGAAACGGTCGACCGCCGCATCGCCGGCATTCACAATGCCATGCAGCATTTCGGCATGTCCTTCATCGCCGAGGAAAGCTGCTGGGAGTGGGAGCCGCAACATGGCTTCGAGCTCACCCGGCGGATTGTCGGCGCGCACCCCGGCATCCGGGCGCTGCTATGCCTCAACGACCGGCTGGCCTTCGGCGCCTACCAGGCGCTGGCCGAGGCCGGGCGGCGGGTGCCCGACGATGTTGCGGTGCTCGGCTTCGACAATGACGAGATCGCTGCCTATCTCCGCCCCGGTCTCACCACGCTGGCCCTGCCGCATGAGCAGATGGGCCGGCGCGCCGTCGAGCTGCTGCTCGGCGAGGGCGAGGCGGCAGCGACGCATCTCGTCGAGATGCCGGTGATCTCCCGCCAGTCGCTGCCCGGCGGCTGAGGCGCATCAGGCCCAGGCCGGCTCGCCGGCAAAGCGGTGGGCCAGCAGCCAGTCCTCGTCGAGTTCCACGCCCAGCCCCGGCCGGTCCGAGATCTTCATACGGCCGGACTTGATCTCCAGCGGGTTGGGGTTGGCCCAGGCAAGGCTGGTCGCCCGCCGCGTGCATTCGATGCGCGGGCAGTTGAAGATCGCGGCGGCCAGCTGCTGGCTCGCGGCATTCAGCAGCAGCCCCGAGACATTGTGCAGCGTGATCGGCGTGCGATAGAGCGCGGCGAGGTCGGCAATCTTCTTGGTGCCGGTGATCCCGCCCGAGTTGACGATGTCGGGCTGGAGGCAATCCACCGCCTGCGTCGCGAGGAACGGCATCGCGGCTTCCGGCAGTTCGAGATTCTCGCCGGTCATGATCGGGATGCGCGTCGAGCGGCGCAGCGCCAGCCAGTTCTCGGAAAAGCCCGGCTGCAGCGGGTCTTCGTAGTAGATCGGCTTGATCGCCTCCACCGCCTCGGCCACCGCAATGGCGCTCGGTGGATCGAGCTCGCAATGGGCGTGGACGATGATGTCGATCTCTTCGCCCAGATGCTCGCGCGCCAGTTCATAGGAGCGCCGCACCTTGCGGATGTCGCCGGGCGACAGGCTCGGCACATATTCCTGCATGTTGAGCCCGAGGGCAGAGTGGATATCGACCTTGAAGGTCGTAAAGCCATGCGGATCGGCTTTCAGGTCGGCGGCGCGGTCGCGCCAGGCGACGGAATCGGTGAAATCGCCCTGCGGGCAGTGCGAATAGAGTTCGATATCGTCACGGAACTTGCCGCCGAGCAGCTTGTGCACCGGCTGGCTTAGCAGCTTGCCGGCGAGATCCCATAGCGCCATGTCGATGCCCGACAGCACCTGCATATGCGGCCGCCGCTGCGGATAGGCATAGAACAGGTTATGATGGTGCACCGCGATATCGAGCGGATCCTTGCCGAGCAGCGCCAGATGCTGCAGTCGCCCGCCGCCCAGCGCATGGAGGTGAATCGCCGCGCGCACATGGTCGCCATCGAGGTCGCCGCACTCGCCATAGCCGGAAATGCCGGCATCGGTGTCGATGCGGACGAGGCAGAAGCCCGAGTCGAGGCGCATCGCCTTGATGGCGGTGATCGTCGCCTGCCCGCGGTCGGCGGGGGCGAGATGGGTCGGGGTGTCGGTCATCGCCGTGGTCTCAATCCGGCCAGCGGTTGTCGGGGCGCCAGAAGCCGAGTTTCGGGGTGTTCCACTGCTCGGTGGGGAGGAACATCGTCCCAGGCGTTCTCAGGTTCGCCTCGATGGCGTCGAGGTTGATGTCGACGCCGAGGCCCGGGCTCTCCGGCACCGTAACATAGCCGTCGGCCATGTAGTTCTTGGGCAATCCGGTGACGAGGCTTTCCCAGAAGGGCAGGTCGAGGCCGTGATGCTCGCAGGCGAGGAAGCTCGAGATCGCCGCGGCTGTGTGGATATTGGCCATGAAGCCGATCGGCGAGCCGGCGCAGTGGAGCGCGGTCGGGATGCCCTCGTCCTCGGCGTCGTCAGAAATCCGCTTGGTCTCCATCAGCCCGCCCGAGGTCAAGAGGTCCGGATGGACGATGTCGACGGCGCGGGTCTGGATGGCCTCGCGGAAGCCGTCGCGCAAATACCAGTCCTCGCCGGCGGCAATGGGGGTCAGCAGCGCATCGGCGACATGCTTGTGGCCGGGGATGTCGAAGCGCGACACCGGGTCTTCCATCCAGGCGAGGTCATAGGGCTCGAGCGCCTGGCCCAGCCGGATCACCTCGTCGGCGGTGAGGTACCCCTCGCCGAAATGGTCGACGCAGAGCTGGACATCGCTGCCGAAGGCCTTGCGCACTTCGGCCACCACGTGGGCGGCGCGCTCGATGGTGGCGTCGGTCAGCTTGACGCCGCGCCCGGCCATCGGCGCCTTGAACCAGCGGCCGAACTCGAACGCGGTCTCATAGGGCGCGTCATGGCCGATCAGCGGGCTGTCGCCGGTTTCGAACAGGCTGGGGCGGAGGTCGAACTTGATCCAGGTGAGCCCGCGGGCGCGGCGGCCCTTCACGGCGGCGACGAAATCCTCCGGCGTCGGGTTGTCCGGCGTCGGCGTGTCGCCATAGAGCCGGATCTTGTCGCGGTACTTGCCGCCGAGCAGCTGGTAGCAGGGGACGCCGTAGATCTTGCCGATCAGGTCCATCAGCGCGATCTCGATGCCCGAGGCGCCACCGCCCTCGCGGCCCCAGTTGCCGAAGCGCTTGAGGGCGCGGAAGATCATGTCGACATTGCAGGGGTTCTGGCCGAGCAGCGCCGACTTGAATTGCAGCGCGTTTTCGGCGTGGCCGGCGTCGCGCACTTCGCCGAGGCCGTAGACGCCCTGGTTGGTGTCGATCTTCAAAATCGGATAGTCGTAGTTCGACGCCACCACGGCCAGCCGCATGTCGGTGATCCGCAGCGACGACGGCTCGGAATGGTGGGAAATGGCGTTCTCGGCGCGGCCGATCTGCTGGTCAGTGCTGGTCATTCTCAAAGCCCCTCAACTTGAAGATGGTTCATTGGGTCGAATGAACCTGTAGGTGGTTATCTTCCGTGCCGGTATTGCGGCAGCATGAACTCGGCGAGGTCGTCCATGATGGTCGCCGCCTCCTCGCGGGCGGCGGCGTCGAGGCCGCGAAAGCCGGTCTGGCGGGTGGTCGTGGTGCCGATGACGCCGCGCATCTTCAGCACCTCCTTCATCAGCGGCATGCCGTAATTGCTCTCCATGTCGAGCAGCGGCAGCAGGCGCTGGAAGATCATGCGGGCGCGCTTGTCGTCCTTGGCCTCGATAGCGTTCCACCAGGCGACATGAACATCGGCGACCTCGCAGGCCGGCATGGTGCCCGAAACGCCATGGCGCAACTCTTCCATGAAGGTCTTGCCGGCGCGACCGCCCATCACGCCCTCCAGCCGGTCCCCGGCCAGCCGGATGATCTCGCCGGTGGTCTGGGCCGGATACCCCGACTCTTCCTTGACGAAGCGGGCATTGGGCAATTCGTTGACCAGTTCGGCGATCAGCGCCGCGCTCATCGTCGTCATCCCGGGTCCGAGCGCGTTCTGCAGCACCAGCGGCAGCGACGTCGCGGCGGAGATTTCCCGGTAATAGGTGCGGATATCGGCGGGCGTTGCCGGGTGCAGCATCGGCGGCAGTGCCATCACCGCATCGGCGCCGATGGCTTCGGCATGGCGGGCGTGATTGGCGGCGACGCTATGGTGCGGGGCCGACACCGCAATGATCGACGGCACCTTGCCCTTGGCCTTGCCGACCACGATCTCGGCGGCGCGTCGGCGCTCGGCTTCACTGAGATAGAGGCCTTCGCTCGCCAGCGCATTGGCCACCACGCCATGCACCCCGGCCGCGAGGCAGAAGTCCAGGGTGGTTTCGAGCCCGGCCTCATCCAGCACATGGCTTTGAGTGAACGGCGTCGTGACGATGACGAAAATGCCGCGATAGCTCTGCTTGTCCATTCCGGGTCCGGTCGACTGCGTGGTGGAAGCAAAAGGCCCGGCCGTGTGGCCGGGCAAGTTAACTCGTATCTCGTTCAGCACGCAGTCGACGGGCTACCCGCGGCCGCAGTCCGTACTGCCCCGGAGAGACTCCGAGGCGCGATGGCGGCGCAGCTCAGGCGGCCCGTCGGTTGCATTGCCCCGCCTTAGCGGCTCGAGCTGTAGGGCAGGCCCTTGGCCTTGCGCCAAGCCTGGTACTCGTCTTCGGCGTCGGGATGCAGCGGGTAGTAGCGGCGCAGCGACTCGCCGGCCATCAGCTTCTCGCGGCTGAACACTTCCCACTCGGCATGCTTCTTGGAATCCTCGATGACCTTGGCCGCCATCGACTGCGGCAGCACCACGACGCCGTCGTCGTCGGCCATGATGATGTCGCCCGGGATGACGGTGACGCCGCCGCACGAGATCGGCACGTTCACCGCCGACGGGAAGATCGAGACCTGCACGTGGTAGTTCGGGGTCCAGCCGCGCAGCCAGGTGTTGAGGCCGAGCTTCTGCACGTTCGGACGGTCGCGCATCACGCCGTCGATGACGATGCCGGCGCCGCCACGCCCCTTGAAATAGGTCGACATCATGTCGCCGAACACGCCCGAGCTCATGTCGCCGCGCGCATCGACAACGACGACGTCACCTTCCTCGATCTCGTAGAGGACGTGGCGGTGCAGCTGGACCTCGGGGTCGGAATATTCGCCCTCGGCGAACAGGTCCGGCCGCTGCGGCAGGAACTGCAGGGTCTGGGCGACACCGACAATCGAGGCGCCGGGGTTCTGCGAGACCGGGCCGACCATGTGCGGGTTGCGGAAGCCGGCATGGCCGAGCGAGCCGGCAACGGTGGCGGTGCCAATATCCTTGAGGGCCTCGATCACGTCCTTGGACGGGCGCGAGAAGGGCGGGAACTTGCTTTGAATGGTCGTGGCCATGTGTAACTCCTCCAGAGTGAAATGGGTCTACCAGTTGGTGACCGAACCGTCGCGGCGCTTGAGATGGGGCGCCTCCCAGAACTTGAAGCTGTCCTTGTCGAGGAGCGCTTCGTTGATTTCAATGCCGAGCCCCGGCGCATCCGGCACCCGGAACACCGCACCCTCGAGCATGGGCATCTGCGGGAACAGGTCGGCGGTGGGCGTGCCGGCATAAAGGTCGGTGGCGTTGGCCCTCACCTCGAGCGCGAAGAAGTTCGGGGTTGCGGCCGAGAAGTGGATCGTCGCCGCCGTGCAGATCGGCCCCAGCGGGTTGTGCGGCATCAGGTCGACATAGTGCGCCTCGCTCCAGCCGGCGACCTTCATCGCCTCGGTGAAACCGCCGACATTGCAGAGGTCCAGCCGGTTATACTGGTGAATGCCGCGCTCGATATAGGGCAGGAACTGCCACTTGGACGCAAACTCCTCGCCGATGGCGAAGGGCACGTCGGTCAGTTTCCTGAGGTTCTCGTAGGCCTCCGGCGTCTCGTCGCGGATCGGCTCCTCGAGGAAGTCCAGCGTGCCCGAGGGCATCTTCTGGCAGAAACTCGCCGTCTCGGCGACACTCAGGCGATGGTGGTAGTCGATGCCGAGCACCACTTCGCTGCCGAGTTCCTCGCGGGCTCGCACCAGGAACTTGGCGGTCCGGCCGATCGACTCGCGTGGCTCGAAGATGCCGGTGCTGTCGTTCCAGGCGCCGGGGAAGAATCGGATCGTCGACCAGCCGCGTTCCATCAGGTTGCGCGCCGCCTCGAGCGTCTCGTTGCCGTCATCGGTGATCGAGCCGGTGGAGGCAAAGGTGGGGATCACGTCGCGCTGCTTGCCGCCCAGCAGTTCATAGACCGGCACGCCGAGCGCCTTGCCCTTGATGTCATGGAGCGCAATGTCGATGGCCGACTGTGCAGCCAGCAACACGCGGCCGCCTTCGAAATACTGGCTGCGGTAGAGTTCCTGCCAGATGCGGCCGATCTTGAACGGGTCCTGGCCGATCAGGAACTCGCGGAAGTGCTCGATGGCGCCGACCACAGCCTTCTCGCGGCCCGAGAGCCCGCTCTCGCCCCAGCCGAAGACGCCCTCGTCGGTCTCGACCTTGACGAGCATCTGGTTGCGATGGCCGACCCAGACGGGGAAGGGCTTGATGGCGGTGATCTTCATCTTGGGTCTCTGACGTCTTCAGTGTGTCGCGCTACCGGCTCGTTCCGGCATCGCTCCGGCTTACCAGCTGGTCATGCCGCCGTCTTCGAGGCGGGCGATCGGCAGGTAGGCGGGTTCATAGGGGTATTTGGCGGCCAGTTCTTCATCGATGTCGGTGCCGCTGCCCGGCGTCTCGTTGGGGTAGAGATAGCCGCGTTCGTAGCGCCAGTCGCACTTGAAGACGTCGTAGGTCTCCTTGGTGTAGCCGGTGAATTCCTGGATGCCGAAATTGTTGATCGCGGTGTCGACATGGATGTTGGCGCCCATCGTCGCCGGCGACATGTCCATCGGTCCGTGGCAGGCCGACTTCACGTGATAGATCGAGGCGAAATCGAAGATCTTCTTGATGCCGGTGACCCCGCCGGCATGGACGGCGGTGACGCGGATATAGTCGATCAGCTGTTCCTGGATCAGCGTCGTGCAGTCATAGATCGAGTTGAAGATCTCGCCCACGGCCAGCGGCTGCGTGGTGTGCTGGCGGATGATGCGGAAGCCTTCCTGCAGTTCGGCGGGCACCGCGTCCTCCAGCCAGAACAGCCGATAGGGCTCGAGGTCCTTGCCCAGCCGCGCCGCCTCGATCGGGGTCAGGCGGTGATGGACGTCGTGCAGCAGGTGCACGTCCCAGCCGACGGCATCGCGCAGCTTTTCGAACAGTTTTGGCACCAGCGGCATGTATTTGTGCGTGGCCCAGACTTCCTCGTTGGGCATGGGATGGATCATGCCGCCAGTGGTCTGCACCGCGCCGGGGCCGGTCCCGTAGATCGGCGGCAGGCCGGGGATCGAGACTTGGGCGCGGATGGCGTCGAGGCCCTGCTCGCGCATCCTGATGACGCCTTCGGTGACCTCGGCGATGTCGAGCCCGCCGACATGCTTGTAGACCATCACCTTGTCGCGCGACTTGCCGCCCAGCAGCTGGTAGAGCGGCATGCCGGCGACCTTGGCCTTGATGTCCCACAGCGCCATGTCGATGGCCGCAATCGCCGCCATGGTGATCGGGCCGCGGCGCCAGTAAGCGCCCTTGTAGAGGTACTGCCAGATGTCCTCGGTCCTCAGCGGATCCTTGCCGATCAGCGTCGGGGCGATGTGGTCCTTCAAATAGCTCACGACCGCCAGTTCGCGCCCGTTCACCGTGCCGTCGCCGATGCCGTAGACGCCCTCGTCGGTCATGATCTTGACGGTGGTGAAGTTCCGCCCCGGCGAGCAGACGATGACCTTGATCTCGGTGATTTTCATGACGTTTGTCTCAGTTCGAACCTGCCGTGGGGTCCCGCGACCCCACCGCTTTCCATCAATCTCTGATCACCGGGCCTGTCCCGGTGATCCGGCAACGCAGCGCCTTACGACCACGTCCGGTCCCAGGAAATATCGTCGTCCCACTGGTCGGTCGGCTGCCAGATATCGGTGACGCCGGGCTGCAGGTGCTGGCGCAGCAGGTCGTCGTTGAGATCGTCGATGCCGAGACCCGGCTTGTCGTCCAGCGTGATGAAGCCCCGCTCGAGAATCGGGGTGTCGCGGCCGACAACGATGTCGCCCCACCACGGCACTTCGACCGTGTGATATTCGAGCGCGAGGAAGTTCTCGGTGGCCGTCGCGACATGCGCCGCGGCGAGCGCCGCGATCGGGCTTTCGGCCATGTGGATGGCCATTGCCACCCCGTGGTCCTGTGCCATGTCGCCGATCTTCTTGGTCTCGAGGATGCCGCCGGTGGTCAAGAGGTCCGGGTGGATCACCGAGATGCCGGCCTTGAGCAGCGGCTCGAAGCCTTCCTTCAAATAGATATCCTCGCCGGTGCAGATCGGCACGGCGGTGGCTTCCTGCAGGCGGCGATAGCCCTCGGTGTGCTGCCAGGGGATCACGTCCTCCAGCCAGGCCGGGGTGTATTTCTCGATGCGCTGCGCCAGCCGGATACCGTCCTGCAGCGAGATATGACCGAGATGGTCGATGGCCAGCGGAATCTCGTCGCCGATCACCTCGCGCACTTCGGCGATGTACTGCTCGAGCAGGTCGAGGCCCTTGTCCGAGAAGTGCAGCCCGGTGAACGGGTGCATGACGTTCTGCGCGTCATAGGCGGCGTTGCGCTTGCGGCGCGCTTCCGGCGTCTGCGGACCCATGCTGGCAGGGTGCGAGCCGAAGGCGTCGAGAACACCGGCCGGTCCGACCACGGCGCCCGGGATATGCGCGATCTCCATCAGCCCCAGGTCCATCTTGAGGAACGTGAAGCCGATGTCCATGCGCTCCTTCAAACGCTTGCCCATCTCGGTGCCGCTGGGGCGGTCGGCGTCGGTGTCGCAGTAGACGCGCACCTTGTCGCGGAACTTGCCGCCCAGCATCTGGTAGATCGGCACGCCATAGGCCTTGCCCGCGAGATCCCATAGCGCGATCTCGACCGCCGAGACGCCGCCGCCCTGCCGGCCGTGGCCGCCGAACTGCTTGATGCGGCGGAACAGCCGGTCGATGTCACAGGGGTTCTCGCCCAGGAGGCGACTCTTCAGCATCAGCGCATAGGTGGCGCTGGCGCCGTCACGGACTTCGCCGAAGCCGACGATGCCCTGGTTGGTGTAGATCTTCAGGAGCGCCGTGCGGAACGGCGCACCGGTGATCTCGGCCACCCGCATGTCGGTGATGCGCAGGTCGGACGGGCGCGAATGGGTGGAGACGTGGTTGAGGACGGCGTCGTTGGTCATGCTCATCTGGCGGAACTGCCCGGGTTTGGGCCCCATCCGCGGGAATACCCCGCGGACCGGCGCCCGATTCTGGTGTGGTGGTCGGCGAAACTAGACGGCGGCGAGCGACATCTCCGTCTCGCCATCGAACAGGTGCATGCGCTCCTGGTCGAACTCGACATTGACCGTCTGGTCGGGCCGGATCGTTGCAGTGGGCGGCAGGCTGATGTTGAGCACCGCGCCCGACACGAAGATCTGGGCGAAAGTGATGTCGCCGGTCGGCTCCACCGTATAGACCTTGCCCGGCACGGTGCCCGCCTGCGGGCTGTCATGCAGCTTCAGCGTCGAGTGGCGCGCGCCGAGCACGACCTTCTTGGACTTGGCCTTCTTCGCCTTGGCGCTGTTGGCGGGCGAAAGCGGCAGCTCCCAGCCCTCCGGGCTCTTCAGCGCAATCTGGTCGCCGTTGCCGACCGCCTCGAGCGGGATCAGGCTCATGGCCGGCGAGCCGATGAAGCTCGCGACGAACATGTTCACCGGGTTGGCGAAGACGTTGGCCGGCGTGTCGTATTGCTGGAGGAACCCGCCATTCATCACGGCCATCTTGTCGGCCATGGTGACGGCCTCGAGCTGGTCGTGGGTCACGTAGACGATGGTCGCCTTGAGGTCCTGGTGGAAGCGCTTGATTTCGGAACGCATCTGCACGCGCAGCTTGGCGTCGAGGTTCGAAAGCGGCTCGTCCATCAGGAACACCAGCGGGTCGCGCACCAGGGCGCGGCCCAGCGCCACGCGCTGCTGCTGGCCGCCCGACAATTCGCGCGGCTTGCGCTCGAGCAGGTGGGTGATGTCGAGCGTCTTGGCGGCGGCTTGCACCTTCCTGTCGATCTCGTCCTTGGGGAGCTTGCGCATCTGCAGCGGGAAGGCGAGGTTCTTGTAGACCGACTTCTGCGGGTAGAGTGCGTAGTTCTGGAACACCATCGCGATGTCCCGGTCCTTGGGGTCGAGATTGGTCACGTCGCGATCGCCAATGGTGATCGTGCCACCCGACATCGGGATGAGGCCGGCGATGAGATTGAGCGTCGTGGTCTTGCCGCAACCGGAAGGTCCGACCAGGGCCACGAATTCGCCGTCCTCGATCGTCAGCGATACGTGGTTGACGGCGTAGACACTGCCGTAGGTCTTGACCACGTCATTGAGGACAACCTGAGCCATGAGTGAGCTTTCCTTAGGTTGGGTTCAGTGCTTGACGGCGCCTTCGGTGAGCGCGCGCACGAAGTAGCGTTGCAGAACGAGGAACAGCACCACGACCGGTACGCTCATCATGAAAGTCGCGGCCATCAGCCCAGGCCAGTCGGTGGAGTTCTCCGCAAAGAAGCGCTGAATGCCGACCGGCAGCGTCATCTGGTCGTGACGCGTCAAGAACGTGTAGGCATAGATGTACTCGTTCCAGGCACCGATGAAGCTGTAGATCGAGGTCGCGATGATGCCCGGGGTGGAGAGCGGCATCACGATCAAGAGGAACGCCTGGAAGCGCGTGGCGCCATCGATGCGGGCCGCCTGTTCGAGCTGGATGGGGATGTTGTCGTAGAACCCCTTGAGCAGCCAGATTGCCAGCGGCAGGCCGAAGGTCAGGTAGGTGAGGATCAGCGAGCCGTGGGTGTTCACCAGCCCCAGCATGCGCATCAGGATGAACAGCGGCACGAGGAACACCACGGCCGGGAACATGTTGCGCAGCAGCACGGCGAAAAACAGGAAAGTCCGGCCGGGGAAGCGGAAGCGCGAGAAGGCATAGGCCGCCGGAACCGCAACCACCACCGCGAGGATGGTGGTCATCACCGACACGAACATCGAGTTGGCGAAATATTGCAGGAAGTCGCGGCCGATGCTGTCGGCGGGGTTGATCAGCCGCCAGTAGTTCTCAAGCGTCGGCTCGGCCGGCCACCATTGCGGCGGGTACTGCATCGCCGCAAAGCCGGTCTTCAACGAGGTGATCATCATCCACGCCATCGGCATGACGGTGTAGATCAGCAGCAGGACGAGGAAGATGCGGCCGGCCCAGCGCCAGCCATTGACCCGCTGGCGGGCGTCCGAGCTCCGGCTGGTTGCGGAAGTGGTGGTGGTCATGCGCCAGCCCTCGATTCATCGCCCTTGGTCAGCGCCTTCACGTAGAAGTAGCCAAGCACCATCAACACGATGAACAGGATCACCGCATAGGCCGCGCCCACGCCCCAGCGCTGCCGTCCGAAGGCGAGCTGATAGATGTGCGTGATCCAGATGTCGGTGGAGCCGGCAGGGCCGCCGCCCGTCATGATCCACGGGATGATGAAGGAATTGAAATTCTGCACCGCCAGCAGCAGCACGGTGACCGTCGACACGCCCGCCAGATGCGGCCAGGTGACATGCCAGAAGCGCTGCCAGGGGCTGGCGCCATCGACCTGCGCGGCACGCAGCAGCGAGTCCGGCACGGTCTGCAGGCCCGCCATCAGCATGATCATGGCGAAGGAGAATTCCTTCCAGATGTTGACCACGATGAGGGCGTAGAGCGAGGTGGTGGTGTTGTCGACGAAGTTGATCGGCTGGTCGGAAAAGCCAAGCTGCACCCAGAGGGCGCCGATGGCGCCGAAATCCGAGTGGTAGAGCCACTTCCACACATAGGAGGCCGCAACGGCACTCACCACCCATGGGATCAGCAGCAGGGCGCGGAGGAACCCACGGCCGACGAACTCGCGGTGCAGCGCCAGCGCAGCGCCAAGGCCGAGGAAGAAGGCAAAGAAGGTCGACACCCCGGTCCAGATCACGGTCTGCCAGGTGACCTTCCAGAACTGCGGGCTCTGCAGAATTGCCGCGTAGTTGTCGAGCCCGTTGAACTGCTTCTGGCTCAGTTGCAGGCTGGCCGGAGTGTTAAAGAAGCTCAGTTCGATGGTGTAGTAGATCGGGTAGGCGATGACGATCAGCATCACCACCAGCGCGGGCAGCACATACAGATAGTCTCTGCGAGCTTCCCACACCTGCTGCAAGAAGCCGGGCCGCCGGGGCGGCATCGTGTGAGAGTTGATTGTAGCTTGCCCGGTGCTCACGGCTGGCACGCCCCTGGTTATTGAAGGTCAATAGACCGGCAGCGCGAGCCGCCGGCCACGATTTTAGGGGCAGGTGACGATCAGAGACCGCCGCCGTTGACGACGCTGTCGATCTTTGCGGCCGCGTCGTTGACGGCTTCCTCGACAGTCATGGCACCGGTCAGGGCGTTCTGCATCATGTCCGGCACGATGATGTTCATGATCTCGGGCGCCTCGGGGATCACCGGGAACGGGATGCCGTTGGGCAGCATCGAGGTGGTGACATCGAGGAAGCGGATGGTGTCGAGACGTTCCTTCATCCACTCCGTCTTGAAGCCGCCGAGGTGACCCGGGTTGGATGCCGCCCAGGCAAGCTTGGTCGACCATTCCGGGCTGGTCCACATGCAGATCAGCGCCTTGACGGCCTGCTCATCGACCTGGCCACCCTCGACATATTCGGGCTTGACCATGTGGATGTTGGAGCCGCCGAACACCACGGCGCGCTTGCCGTCGGGGCCGGCTGGGATCAGGCCGTAGCGCATGTTGGCCACCACGGCGTCGGCCACTTCCTTGTCGGAGCCGGTGGCCTTGCTGGCGAGGTCGTTCATGCGGGCATATTCGGACGGGTGTGCGATCATCATGGCCAGCTGGCCGGAGATGAAGGGCGCCTGGTTCTCACCCTGGGTATTGGTCAGGGCAGAGACTGGGACCGACTTGTCGCGAACATACATGTCCACCGAAGCCTGCAGGGCGCGCTTGGATCCTTCGTTATTGATCCAGACTTCCTTGTAGGTCGGGGAGGCCGACGCCTCGTCGAGCGCGCCGCCGCCGTAAGCCCACAGCTGCGGCATGAAGCGGAACGGCGTGTTGCCGGCGTTCTGCTTGGCCACCATGCCGTATCCGGCAATGCCGAGCTTGTCGTGGATGGTCTTGGAATAGGTGACGAGATCGTCCCAGGTGGCCGGGGGGCTGTCCGGGTCGAGACCGGCATCGGCGAAGATCTTGGCATTCCAGATCAGCGCCATGGTCTCGTTGTTGGTCGGGATGCCGTAACCGACGCCATCATAGGTGACGGACTTCAGCGCACCCGGCCAGAAGTCGGCGCTGGAATAGCCGACGTCTTCGGGCTTGAGCGGGTTGAGATAGCCCTTGGCGGCGAACTCGACGCCACCCAGGATCTGCAGGCGGACCACCATCGGCGCGGCGTTGCCGAGCAGCGCGGTGCGGAACTTGTCGAGCAGTTCGTTATAGGTGATCGACTGCACGTCGGCCTGGATGTTCGGATAGGCCGCCTTGAAGGCTTCCCAGAACGCCGCGTCCTGCTTGTGCGAGATCTCGGGGTCGGCCTCGAACGGGCCAGTGTACCAGTAGCTGACCCTGCCGGTGTAGTCGTTCGGCACCACGGCACCGCAATCCTTGGCGGTGTCATAGGTTTGGGTGCCGGCAATGGACTTCACATATTCCGGCGACCACTGGCTGAGGTCGACGGACTGGGCGAACGCCGTGCCGCTGAGCAGCGAGGCGCTGACACTGAGTGCAACGGTATAGCCGAGCAAACCCCGGCGGGAATTTGTCATTGGAACGTCCTCCATGATGCCTGGCGCAATGCCCGGGTCGGCCAAGCGCCGTGACAGCCTGCGCTGTCTTGCTGTCGCCGTCGGGCTGGCACAATGCCCCTGCCGGCTGTTGGTCGAGACACTATAGACTCCAATGCATGTGTCAACATCGGATGTTTTGTACATTATCCAGCCAGTTTGACGTGCGTCATGCGTGGTTTGGGGGTTGGCTTGCCCATTGAATATGCATAAAGCTTGGGCATGAGTGAGCAGGTGCCAGACAGGGAAGCCGCTGGGGGCGAAGGGTTCGAGGCGCAGGTCTCGGTCTACGAGATGATCCGCGAGGACATCGTCTCTGGCCGGCTTGCCTCCAACGAGCGGCTGAAGGTCGCCGAACTGGCGGAGCGCTACCAGACCTCCACCAACCCGGTGCGCGAGGCGTTGCAGCAGCTGCGCGGCGAGGGCTTCGTGATCATGGAGCCCAACCGTGGCGCCAGGGTTCGGCCGCTCGACGAATCGTTTGTGCGCGACATCATCGAGATCGAGATCCTGATCGAGGCGGCGCTGACCAAGTGGTTCGTCACCATCGCCACCGATGCCGATATCGCTGAGCTCGAAGCAATCCAGCAGCGGATCGAGGAGAACAACTTCGTCGACCGGGGCCTGCATGGCCAGCTCGACACGCAGTTTCACCAGCTGATCTATGACCGGCACTACAATCGCCATGCGGCCGAGCTGTGGTGGAAGCACCGCGAGATCCTCAGGGCGATCAGCCGCCGTTTCCCGACCTCGCTCAGCCGTCGCACCACGGTGCTGCGCGAGCATCGCGATCTGATCGCGCGGATCAAGGCGCAGGATGCCGAGGGTGCTGCCGAGGTGGTGGCGCGGCACGTCGAGGGCTCGGGTCGGCACATCGTCGAACAGATGGGCATGGCGCAACGCAACGCGCCGCGCCGTCCCGGCGGCTGAGCCCGCCCGGTCATCCGCACAAGCACAAGAAGGCCGGCAAGCAGACCGGCCCGGTTTTCACTCGAAGGGAGAGGCCCCGCCGGGGTCCCAGGAAAAGCAAATGAAGATTACCGATCTTCGGGTTGCCGTCATCGGCAAGCACCCGATCGTCCGCATCGTCACCGATGAAGGCCTGTATGGCATTGGCGAGGTCGAGTGGACCAAGTCCTATCTCAAGCCGTTCATCCTGCATTTCCGCGATGCGCTGCTCGGCGAGGACCCGACCGATGTCGAGCGCTGCATGATGAAGATCCGCCAGCGCGGCTCGTTCAAGCCCTATGGCGCGGCGGTTTCAGTGATCGAGCATGCGCTGTGGGACATCGCCGGCAAGGCGGCGGGTGTTCCCGCCTACAAGCTGCTCGGCGGCAAGGTGCGCGACAAGGTCCGCGTCTATAACGGTTCCATCCGCCGCGCGCGGGCCGGCGACAGCCCCGAGGACTTCGCTGCCGACGTCAAGTGGATGGCCGAGCAGCCGCAGAACTTCTTCATGGTCAAGCAGGGCATCGGCTTCCACTCGTCGATGAAGGACAGCTACGACGACTTCCACTACGGGCCCAAGGGCCGGAAGTCCGGCTATCACGGCGCCATGGACCAGGGGCAGATTTCCGAGCATGGCTTCAACTACATGCTCGACTGCGTCATCGCCATGAAGGAAGCCCTCGGCGACCAGGTCTCCCTGGCGCTCGATTGCGGCCCGGGCTGGTTCCTCAACGACGCGATCAAGTTCGCCCGCGCCGTCGAGGACTACGACATCATGTGGCTCGAGGACATGCTGACCGGCGACTATGTGCCGTGGGTCAACCCGCAGGCCTATCGCGAACTCACCAACTCGACCTCGACGCCGATCCATACCGGCGAGCAGATCTACCTGCGCCACAACTTCAAGGAACTGATCGAGACGCAGGCCATTCGCGTCGTCGGTCCGGACCCGGCCGATATCGGTGGCATCGCCGAGCTGAAGTGGGTGGCCGAGCACGCCTATATGCACTCGATCATGATGGCGCCGCATGGCACCGCCAATGGCCTGCTCGGCCTCGGCGCGCTGATCAATGTGTGCGCGACGCTGCCACCCAACTATATCGCCTTCGAGTATCCCTCGGCATCCGACCCGTTCTGGAACGACATCGTCACCGGCCTGCCGGATGGCCCGATCGTCAAGGACAGCCATGTCGATCTGTTGCCGGGTCCCGGCCTCGGGCTCGACATCGATGCCAAGGCGGCCAAGCCCTATCTGCGCGAAGAAGACGCCGGCTTCTTCGACTGATCCGCTGCAGTCATCTGCAGTGCCGGACGGCCGTCCCCGCATCTGCCGGCGGGGGCGGCCGTTTCACGCTGAAACCCGTTCAGAATGCGTTCATCATCATGGCAAATGTGTCAGCCGATGAGCGCATCCGGCCCGGCGCCGCAGACGATTGCCGCAATCTTCTCGCCCTTCGCCACCGAAATCCTGCCGTTCTGCAGCGCCGCAATTGCCGCCGCGCCGCTCAGATCGGCCGCCAACCCCATCTCGAACCACAGCCATTGTGCCGCTTTGCGCATCTCGTCATCGCTGACGAGGACGATCTCGTCGACTTTATCCGCGACGATCTGGAAGATGCTATCTTCAGTTCTGGCACAGGCCATGGTGGCGACCGACGTGGTCACTTCGTCGAGCGCCACATTGTGGCCGGCCTCGATGCCGCGCAGCAGCACCGGGGCGCCTTCGGCCTCGATGCCGACGATGCGCACCCCCGGCTTCAGTGCCCGCAACGCCGTCGCCATGCCGCTGATCAGCCCGCCGCCGCCCATGGCGATCAGTACGGTGTCAACCTCGGGCAGCTGGTCCAGCAGCTCCAGTGCCACCGTGCCCTGGCCCGCCGCAACCAACGGATCGGCAAATGGGTGGATGTAGGCTGCGCCGGTTTTCTTAACAAAATCAAGTGCTTGAACGTTCGACTCATGCCAGGCTGATCCCACGATCCGTACGTCCGCACCCCAGGCCTTCAGCTTCTCGATCTTGGACGGGCTGGCATTGGTGGGCAGGAAGATCGTCGTCGGCACCTTGGCGAGGTAACCCGCGCGCGCCGTCGCAATGCCGTGATTGCCCCCCGACGCCGCGACGATGCCGCGCGCCAGTTGTTCCTCCGACAGGCTCAGCAGCTTGTTCATCGCCCCGCGGGCCTTGAACGAGCCGGTGACCTGCAGCAGCTCAAGCTTCAGCCATAGCTCGTCGACGCCCGTGATCGGCGCCTGCAGCCCGCTCGCCGCGATAACCGGGGTGCGCCGGACATGCGGGGCGATGCGGTCCCGGGCGTTCTCGATGTCGGCAAGGCTGATCATTTCGGGGGACTCCGTAGGCGATGCGCGCTGGCCTTAGCATGCGCCGATGGGGGGAAGGAACCGCTTGGCGCTTGCCATGCGGGGCAGGCATGCGCACAATTCATGGTATCCCGCCCCTGCCTCTCCACCCTGGGCCAGCCCCATCCCAACAGGAAGTTAAGCGCTTGAAGTACGCGATTGTCGGCGCCGGTGCCCGCCATGGCATGTTCCGCCGCGCCATCACCGAAACCCACACTGAAAACAATGCTCTGGTGGCGCTGTGCGACGTCAATGAGCGGCGTCTGGCACTGTCGGCCGGCAAGATTGCCAACCAGCCGGGCAACGGGATCGCCACCTACGACGCGGTCGAGTTCGACCGGATGCTCACCGAGCAGTCCCCCGACACGGTGATCGTCACCACCCCGGACTACCTCCATCACGAGTACATCGTCCGCGCGCTCAAGGCCGGCCGCAACGTGATGACCGAAAAGCCGATGACGGTCGATCTTGCAAAGCTCAAGGCCATACTCGACGCGCAGCAGCAAAGCGGGCGCAAGGTCACCGTCACCTTCAACTACCGCTACACCCCGGCCCGCACGCAGCTCAAGGACATGCTGATGAGCGGGGTTATCGGCGAGATCACCGCCGTCGATTTCCGCTGGTATCTCGACCGGGTGCACGGCGCCGACTACTTCCGCCGCTGGCACCGCTACAAGGAGAAGTCCGGCGGGCTGCTGGTCCACAAGTCCACGCACCATTTCGACCTGATGAACTGGTGGGTGGATTCGACCCCGAAAACCGTCAGCGCCAATGGCAAGCGCCAGTTCTACACCCCTCAGATGGCTGTGGAACTCGGCCTCGGCGACCACGGCGAGCGCTGCCACGACTGCCCGGCGTTCGAGCGCTGCGACTACCGGCTCGACCTTGCCGGCGATGGGGCGCTGCGCGAGCTCTATCTCGATGCCGAGGAGGCCGACGGGTACCTGCGCGACAAATGCGTATTCGCCGATGACATCACCATCGAGGACACCATGCAGGTGCAGGTGAAATATGCCAACGATGTGTTCCTCAACTACACGCTGTGCGCCTACAGCCCGTGGGAGGGGCTGGAGATCAAGTTCCACGGCACCAAGGGCGAGCTGACGCACCGGCATGTCGAGGTGCATGGCGTCTTTGGCGGCGTGCGCGACAAGTCGGCCGACGAGAACATGACGACCGTGCTGCATCTCAACGGCCAGCGGCCCCAGCAGATCGACGTATGGGCCGGTCACGGCGACCACGGCGGTGCCGATCCGGTGATGCTTGGCTACCTGTTCGATCCCGCCGGCATGGAGCCCGACCGCTACAACCGGGCTTCCAGCCACCGTGAAGGCGCGTGGTCGATCCTCACCGGCATCGCCGCCAACGCCGCCATCGCCTCGGGTCAGACCGTCGATGTCGACAAGATGCTGAGTGAGGCGGGGATCGTGCTTGAGCGGTAGCCGGCGCCAACCTCATCCGGGCTTCGCCCACCTTCTCCCATCAAGGGAGAAGGCCCGAGACCGAGACGTTTTCGATGAGCGCCTTCTCCCCTTGTGGGAGAAGGTGCCCGAAGGGCGGATAAGGGGTATCTTGCAGACCTCGCAGACCCCTCATCCGGCGCTGCGCGCCACCTTCTCCCGCAAGGGGAGAAGGGACAGGGGCGACTCGCTCCTCTAAACCACCAGCTCGATGCGGTCCGCCGGAAACCGCGTCAGCATCATGTGGATGGGCGTTCCTTCCGCGTCGATGTCGACACCGTCCGAGACCAGCACCACCGCGCCTGGCGCGAGGCGCAGGTATTGCGCTTCCTCGGTCGTGGCGTGCCGTGACGAAATCCGCGTCACCGCACGCGAGTAGTCGTCGATGCCATAGGCTTTCAGCGCCCGCGTCGTCGAGCCCGCCTCGACGAACTGCGCTGCGAAGTCCGGAAAACGGGTTTCCGGTAGCCAGCCGGTGCCGCGCGCCAGCGGCCTTCCGTCCGCATAGGACAGCGTCTCCAGCCGCACAACGCGCGCGCCCGGCCTGAGGCCCAGCCCCTCGGCGACCCGCGCCGTGGCGCGTTCGATGCTGTTCGCCAGCAACTCCCCACGCTGCGCCCGGGTCTGGCCGGCGAGGTTGTCGGAAAAGCGTGTGCGTCGCCCGATCGGGTAACTCAGCCGCCGCGCATCGGCCACGAAAGTGCCGCGGCCATGCTCGGCCCGCAGCACGCCCTCGTCAGCCAGCACGGCCAGTGCCCGCCGCACGGTGTGGCGATTGGCGGCGAAGCGCTCGGCCAGCGTGGTTTCGCCGTCCAGCCTGTCACCTGCTTCCAGCTTGCCGCCAACGATCTCGAGGCGGATGGCATCGGCGATCTGCCGCCAGAGCGCCACGCCGGACGCAGGGCCTTCGCGAGGAGGACGCAAGTTCGTCATTGCAAATTCACAGGGGGCGATTATGGAGGGCCAGTAGCGACCTACTTGTCTATATTACTATACAAGTTTGGAGGTCAAGTTGACCGGAAACTCTCTCTCGGCGGAGCAGCTGGCGCGGCAGTCGGCGCTTAGCGTCCTCAGCCACGCCGACCCCGTCCGCCTTGCCGAGCTCTGGGCCGATTGGGCTGACAAGCCGGCGATGACCCGTGTGCGCGGTCCCGAGACCGGACTGGTGATGGTGCGGGGCAGGGCCGGTGGTGGCGGCAATCCGTTCAACCTGGGCGAAGCCACGGTGACACGCGCCACGGTGCGGCTCGATAGCGGCGAGATCGGGCACGCCTGGTGCCTCGGGCGCGATACTGACAAGGCGCTGATTGCCGCCTGTTTCGATGCGCTGTTCCAGCGCGACAGAGCCGCCGTCGAGCAGTTGGTGCTGACCCCCCTAAGGGCCGAACTGGCGGAAGCAGACAAGGTGCGTGCCGAGGAAACGGCGAGCACCAAGGTCGATTTCTTCACCATGGTCCGGGGAGAGGACTGATGCAATCGCAAGTCGATGGCGGTTTCGCCGAGCCGGTATTCGAGGCGCAGAGCGCCTTCCGGGCCATCATGGAGGCGCTGTCCCGGCCCGGCCTGGTCCAGCCGCTCCGCGCCGAAGTCACCCCGCCCGCGCCGCTGCCGCGCGGCGTTGCTGCCGTGGCGCTGACCCTGTGCGATCACGATACGCCGGTCTGGCTCGATCCGGTGCTCGCTGCGTCCGAAGCCGTTGCCGGCTGGCTGCGCTTCCACACCGGCGCGCCGCTGGTGACGCTGCCCGGCGATGCGCAATTCGCGCTGGCGACGGCGCCCGAACTGCTGCCGCCGCTTGCCGATTTCGCCCAGGGCAGCGACGAGTATCCCGACCGTTCGACAACACTGGTGGTCGCTCCGGGCGTGCCAAAATCCTGGCGCCTTGCCGGCCCTGGCATCAAGCACAGCCTCGTCGCCGATCTCGGCCTCTCCGACCCGGGCTTTGCGGCACAATGGGCCGACAACCGTCACCGCTTCCCGCGCGGCATCGACCTGTTGCTCGCGGCGGACGACCGGATCGTCGGTCTGCCCCGCACCACGCGGCTGACGGAGATCTAGCCATGTATGTTGCCGTCAAGGGTGGCGAGGCCGCCATCGCCAATGCCCATCGCCTGCTCGCCGATCGCCGCCGTGGCGACCGGAGCGTGCCCGCGCTCCGGCTCGACCAGATCGTCGAGCAGCTCGGCCTCGCTGTCGACCGCGCCATGGGCGAGGGCTCGCTCTACGATCGGGAACTCGCAGCGCTCGCCATCGTGCAATCGCGCGGCGATCTGATCGAGGCGATCTTCCTCGTCCGCGCCTATCGCACCACGCTGCCGCGTTTCGGCTACTCGCGGCCCATCGATACCGGCGCCATGCGCATCGAACGCCGCGTCTCCGCCACCTTCAAGGACCTGCCGGGCGGGCAGTTGCTCGGGCCGACCTTCGACTACACCCATCGCCTGCTTGACCCCACTCTCGCAGAAGCCGGCGTGGTACCCGAGGGCAAGCGCCGACCGGCCGATCCGTCCGCGGCGCCGCGCGTCACCGATCTCCTCGGTCATGCCGGGCTGATCGAAGCTGACGGTGACGGCCTCGACGGCGAGGTCGGCGACCTCACCCGCGAGCCGCTGGAATTCCCGCTCGACCGCGATCTGCGCCTCCAGGCGCTGGCGCGCGGCGATGAGGGGTTCCTCCTCGCCCTCGGCTATTCCACCCAGCGCGGCTATGGCCGCACGCATCCGTTTGTCGGCGAAATCCGCATCGGCGAGGTCGAGGTCGAGTTCGACGTGCCCGAGCTCGGCTTTGCCATCTCGCTCGGCCGCATCCGCGTCACCGAGTGCCAGATGGTCAACGGCTTCAAGGGCAACAAGAACATCCCGCCGCAGTTTACCCGCGGCTATGGCCTCGTCTTCGGCCAGGCCGAGCGCAAGGCCATGGCGATGTCGCTGTGCGACCGGGCGCTTCGGGCCCGCGAGCTGGGCGAAGACATCACCGCCCCGGCGCAGGACGAGGAATTCGTCATCTCCCATTCCGACAACGTGCAGGCCACCGGCTTCGTCGAGCACCTGAAGCTGCCGCACTATGTCGATTTCCAGGCCGAACTCGACCTGTTGCGCCGCATGCGCGCCACGCACGAGTCGGACACCGAAAGCCTTGCGGAGGCAGCGGAATGAACATTGCGACCTATAATTTTGCCTATCTCGACGAGCAGACCAAGCGGATGATCCGGCGGGCCATCCTCAAGGCCATCGCCATTCCGGGCTACCAGGTGCCTTTCGCCAGCCGCGAAATGCCGATGCCCTATGGCTGGGGCACCGGCGGCGTGCAGGTCACGGCCTCGATCATCGGGCCGGATGACGTGCTCAAGGTCATCGACCAGGGCGCCGACGACACCACCAATGCGGTGTCGATCCGGGCCTTCTTCGCCAAGGTCGCCGATGTGGCCGTCACCACGCATACCGCCGACGCCACCATCATCCAGACCCGTCACCGCATCCCGGAAAAGACCCTCACCGAGGGCCAGATCCTCGTCTACCAGGTGCCGATCCCCGAGCCGCTGCGCTTTCTCGAGCCGCGCGAAACCGAGACCCGCAAGATGCATGCGCTCGAGGAATATGGCCTCATGCATGTGAAGCTCTACGAGGATATCGCCCAGCACGGCCGCATCGCCACCACCTATGCCTATCCGGTGAAGGTCGAGGGCCGCTACGTCATGGACCCCTCGCCGACGCCGAAATTCGACAATCCCAAGATGCACATGTCCGGGGCGTTGCAGCTGTTCGGCGCCGGGCGCGAGAAGCGGATCTACGCCGTGCCGCCCTATACCGAAGTGGTCAGCCTCGATTTCGAGGACCATCCCTTCGAGGTGCAGACTTTCGCCGAACCCTGCGCCCTCTGTGGCGCCACCGGCGTCTATCTCGACGAAGTTATCCTCGACGATCACGGAGGGCATATGTTCGTCTGCTCCGACACCGACAATTGCGAGGATCGCAGAGAACACGGACATCGCGGCGCACTCGCCGGACACGCCCTGGAGGCAGCGGAATGAGCACCGAGCCACTGCTGCGCGTCAGCCACCTCAGCAAGTTCTACGGCAACCGCATCGGCTGCGCCGATGTCTCCTTCGAGCTCTGGCCCGGTGAGGTTCTCGCCGTGGTCGGCGAAAGCGGCTCGGGCAAGACCACGCTGCTCAACTGCCTCGCCACCCGGCTCGAGCCGACATCCGGCACGGCCGAATACCGGATGCGCGACGAGGTCTGGCGCAATCTCTATGATCTCAGCGAGGCCGAGCGGCGCTTCCTGATGCGCACCGACTGGGGCTTCGTCCATCAGAACCCGGCCGATGGCCTGCGCATGGCGGTCTCCGCCGGCGCCAATGTCGGCGAGCGGATGATGGCTGTGGGTGACCGGCATTATGGCCGCATCCGGCAGACCGCCATCGAGTGGCTCGGCCGCGTCGAGATCGCCGAGGATCGCGTCGACGACCAGCCGCGCGCCTTCTCGGGCGGTATGCGCCAGCGGTTGCAGATCGCCCGCAATCTCGTCACGCATCCGCGCCTCGTGTTCATGGACGAGCCGACCGGTGGGCTCGATGTGTCGGTGCAGGCGCGCCTGCTCGACCTGATCCGCGGCCTCGTCGCCGATCTCGGGCTCTCGGCGATCATCGTCACGCACGACCTCGCGGTGGCCCGCCTTCTCAGCCACCGGATGATGGTGATGAAGGACGGCAAGGTCATCGAAGCCGGCCTCACCGACCGCGTCCTCGACGACCCACGCGAGCCCTACACCCAGCTGCTCGTCAGCTCGATTTTGCAGGTGTGACGATGACCCCACTGCTCTCCGTTTCGAACGTCGCGAAATCCTTCACGATGCACCTGCGCGGCGGTATCGTGTTGCCGGTGGTCGAGAATGTCGCATTCGAGGTCAATGCCGGCGAATGCGTCGTGCTCGGCGGGCCGTCGGGCGCCGGCAAATCGAGCCTCCTCAAGATGGTCTATGGCAATTACGGCGTCGATGCCGGGGCCATCACGCTGATGCACCACGGCGCGCCGGTCGATCTCGCCACCGCCAGTCCGCGCACCGTGCTTGAACTCCGCCGCGACAGCATCGGCTATGTCAGCCAGTTCCTCCGCACCGTGCCGCGCGTCTCGGCCCTCGATGTCGTCGCCGAGCCGCTGGTGGCGCGCGGCGTAGCCCGAGACGAAGCGCAAGCGCGGGCCCGGGCGCTGCTCACCCGGCTCAACCTGCCGGAACGGCTCTGGGGTCTGCCGCCCGCGACCTTCTCGGGTGGCGAGCAGCAGCGCGTCAACATCGCGCGCGGTTTCAGCACCGAGCATCCGGTGCTGCTGCTCGATGAGCCGACTGCCTCGCTCGATGCGGTCAACCGCCAGGTCGTTGTCGACATGATCGCCGACAAGAAGCGCGCAGGGGTGGCCCTGCTCGGCATCTTCCACGATGAAGAGGTGCGCGCCGCCGTGGCCGACCGCATCGTCGACGTCACGGCCTTCGCCCCGAGGATCGCCGCATGAAGCTCAGCGAGACGCCGTTCGTCCATCCGACCGCGCAGGTCAGCAACTCGACGCTCGGTCGCTACACCGAGATCGGCGCGGGCTCGCATGTCGCCCACTCGGTGATCGGCGACTATTCGTACTGCGTCGAGAACACCCAGATCGCCTATGCCGAGATCGGCAAGTTCGCCAATATCGCCAGCCATGTGCGCATCTATGCCTCGATGCACCCGCACCAGCGCGCCTCGCTGCACCACTTCACCTACCGCTCGAGCTGGTATTTCGACGGTGAAGCGGACGATGCCGAGTTCTTCGCCGGCCGCGCCGACCAGAAGATCACCATCGGCCACGACACCTGGATCGGCCACGGCGCGGTGATCATGCCCGGGGTCCGCGTCGGCCATGGCGCCATCATCGGCTCGAACGCGGTGGTCACCAAGGACGTGGCGGATTTCGCCATCGCTGTCGGCGTCCCGGCCCGTACCATTCGCCAGCGCTTCCCTGACCCCATCGCCGCCCGACTGATGGCGCTCGGCTGGTGGGACTGGAGCCACGACAAGCTGCATGAGGCCTTGCCGGATTTCCGCGCCCTCGCCATCGAGGCGTTTCTCGAGAAGTACGAATAGTCGTCACGGACGACTATCCACAGCCGCACCTCATGCGAGGCGGGCAAATACTCTAGCCACTTCAGCAAGTTGGTGAGTGCTGTCCACTGTCACACACTCGTCGCCTCAGCGTCACATGACTTTGGTCTTCGCCGCTTAGGACTCGCCTCGTTGATTGAAACGGGGTGCGGGCATGCTGAAGCTCAATGGAGTGTCGCGACGGTTCGGTGCCAAGACGGCAGTCAGCGACGTTTCCCTTGAGATTCCCCGCGGCCAGATGGTCGGCGTCATCGGCCGCTCCGGCGCCGGAAAGTCGACGCTCCTGCGCATGATCAACCGGCTGATCGATGTCAGCGACGGCGAGATCAGCTTCGAGGGACGCGCCGTTTCCGGCCTGCGCGGTCAAGCGCTGCGCGACTGGCAGCGCGACTGCGCCATGATCTTTCAGCAGTTCAACCTGGTGCCGCGCCTCGATGTCATCACCAATGTGATGCTCGGCCGGCTCAACCGCCGCAACACGGTTCTCAACCTCCTTCAGATCTTCTCGGAAACCGAGCAGCTGATGGCGCTCAAGGCGCTCGAAAAGCTCGATATCGCGCAGACCGCGACGCAGTGGGCGCAAACACTGTCGGGTGGTCAGCAGCAGCGCGTCGCCATCGCCCGCGCCCTGATGCAGGAGCCGCAGGTCATCCTCGCCGACGAGCCGATTGCCTCGCTCGATCCGCGCAATGCCAAGATCGTCATGGATTCCCTCGCCACCATCAACGAGGAGCAGGGGATCACGGTGATCACCAACCTCCACACGCTCGATACCGCGCGCAGCTATTGCGAGCGGATCATCGGCATGGCCGAGGGCCGGGTGGTGTTCGACGGCACGCCCGATGAGCTCACCACCGATGTCGCCCGCGCGCTCTACGGCGCCGAAGGTCTTGCCGACGCCTTCTCGGAAGAAATGACCTCCACCAGCCTCGAGGCCGTACCGGCGCGCAAGAAGAAGAAGCGCGACCTGCCGGTGCCGTCCCTCGAAGCCGCCCTTCCGGTCAGCCTGCCCAACTGACCGTTCCCCCATCCGCCCTGCCGGTCGCCGCCTGCTTGCGCGGGGGCTGGCAGGTGCCGGACCTGCTGCGCGTCACCAAAGGAGAATTCGATGACCGCGATCCGCAACGTCCTGATGGCCACCGTCGCCATCGCTGCCCTGACTGCCCCGGCCTTCGCCCAGTCCAACGTGCTGCGCATCGGCATGCTGGGCGGCGAGAACGAGACGGACCGTCTCGCCGACGCGCAGTGCCTCATGGACCTGATCCCCGCCGCGATCGGCGTCGATGAAGTCCAGATCTTCCCGGCTGCCGACTATGATGGCGTGGTCCAGGGCCTGCTGGGCGGTACGCTCGATGTCGCCGGGCTCGGCGCCTCGGCTTACGCCGCTGTCTACCTGCAAGACCCCAATGCGGTGGAGCCTTTCCTCACCACCGTGCAGACCGACGGCTCGACCGGCTACTATTCGATTGCGCTGGCCAAGAAGGACTCGGGCATCACCACGATCACCGAAGCCAAGGGCAAGCGCCTCGGCTATGCCGATCCGGACTCGACCTCGGGCTACTTGATCCCGCTCACGGCGCTGCCGGCAACGCTCGGCGCTGCTCCCGACGAGTTCTTCGCCTCCACCGATTTCGGCGGCGGTCATGAGAACCTCGTTCTCGCGCTGCTCGACGACAAGTTCGACGTCGTCACCACCTGGGGTTCGGGCGTCGGCGAGTTCTCCGAGGGCTATACCTCGGGCAACATCCGCACCATGGTCGACAAGGGCCAGCTCGACATGGAAGACGTCGTCGAGGTCTGGAAGTCCCCGCTGATCCCGAACGGCCCGCTGGTGATGCGCTCCGGCCTGTCGCAGGACATGAAGGACAAGATCAAGGCCTTCTTCACCGCACTGCCCAAGGACCACTACGACTGCTTCCGCGGCTACGAGAACGGCGACTACCAGGGCTACACAGAGGTCACGCCCGAGTTCTACCAGGCCATCATCGATGCCCGTAAGGCCGCGATCGGCGGCTGATTGCCCCAACGACCTTTCTCCGGCGGTGTCCCACGACACCGCCGGTTTTCTTCATGCCGCGGAGGTCCGATGAGCAGTTCGATGGCAGATGGACACGGAGACCTGAGTTCGGCGGGTCGCGTCATCCATGAGCACTATCGCGGGCTGATCCGCACCAGGCGCGCCTATACGCTCCTGGCACTGGCCCTGCTGGTGCTGTTCCTTGCGGGTGCGCTGTGGTTCGCCAATGCAGCCAATGCCGGCAAGTTCTTCGACCGGCTGCCGTATTTCTTCGACTTCTTCATCCATTTCGTTCCCGACGACCCGCTCGAAATCTTCCGGGCAATGTTCGACCTGCCGTCGCCCTATGCCGACGGCTCGCAGAAATACGACTATCCCGAAGGCCGCCTGTACTTGACCGACAGCTTCTACATCCCCGAGTACTTCTACGAGCTGCTGGTCACCGTGAACATCGCCGTGCTCGCCACGCTGATCGGCGCCAGCCTCGCCTTCGCGCTGTGCTTTTTCGCAGCCACCAACCTCGTCGGCGCCGGCGTCGTGCGTTTCGTGTTCCGCCGCACCTTCGAGCTGATGCGGGCTTTCCCCGAAATCGTCATTGCCGGGCTTCTCGTCGCCATCTTCTCCATCGGGCCGATCGGCGCGGTCGTCGCCATCGCCATCCACACCGTCGGGGCATTGGGCAAGTTGTTCTACGAGGTGGTCGAGAATGCCGACATGAAGCCTGACGAGGGTCTGCGCGCGGCCGGTGGCAACTGGCTCGAGCGCGTGCGCTACGGCATGGTCCCGCAAGTGATGCCGAATTTCGTGTCCTATGGGCTGCTGCGCACCGAGATCAATGTGCGCGCCTCCACCATCATCGGCGCCGTTGGCGGCGGCGGCATCGGCGAGACCTTCCGCCGCTCGCTCAGCAACGACCATCCCGCCAAGACCTACGCCATCATCATCCTGCTGTTCCTGACCATCCTCGCCATCGACTGGCTCTCGGGCTATCTGCGCCGGAAGCTCGTCGGCACGGCCGCATTCCAGTTCGGAGGCTGATCATGTCCGCGCTCTCGCTATCGCCGCAGGAGATTGCCGATCTGCGTCACCGCCATGCCGGCGTGCTGCACAAGCCGTTGCTCAACCGCCTGCTGGCGCCGGTGGCGCTTGCCGGCGTCGCCATCTACCTGGTGTTCTGCTTCTTCTTTTTCGGGGTGCCCACCATTGTCGCGGACGCCAAGTGGGAGCGGGCCGAGGCATACCTTGCCGACTGGTACTCGTGGGAGGCGCTGCCCCGCTTCCGGTTCAAGGACGATGCGATCGAGCTTGAATGGACGCGCTCGTTGCTCGGCGACAATCCCGATCCCGACTGGATCGACGAGATCGCGCCGTCGCAATATGTCGTCACCTTCGACGGGCCAGAGAACCGTGTCGAGATCGCTCCGGGCAATGTCGTGGCCGTCGTCGGCGGCACATCCTATCCGGTGGAGATCACTGCCGAAGGCGCCGTGCTGCCGGCCAACGCCCCCGCCGGTATGAGCCTGAAGAGCGGTCGCGTCACCGTCGACTACGGCTTCGTCGGCAGTGCCGAAATCCGAAACACGCAGGTCTATGTGCGCCACCGGTTCCTGGGCTGGCCGAACTTCTTTTTTGATACAAAGTCGCCATTCTTTGCCATGACGCCCGACCAGCTCTGGGCCTCCGTCACGAGTCCCGAGCGCATCGATCCGGACATGGCCAACTGGCAGCTGATGTTTCGCGAGTTCTTCTACAACACCGAGTGGCAGCACCTCGATGTCTACAACAAGCTGCTGCAGACCATCGTCATGGCGTTCGTGGGCACGCTGTTCGCCACCATGGTTGCCTTCCCACTCTCCTTCATCGCTGCCCGCAACGTCACCCGCAGCAAGCCGGTCAACTGGTTGATGAAGCGGTTCTTCGACCTGCTTCGCTCCGTCGACATGCTGATCTGGGCGCTGTTCTTCGTCCGCGGCTTCGGCCCGGGCCCGATCCCGGGCATTGCCGCGATCTTCTTCACCGATACCGGCACCCTGGGCAAAACCAATACCGAGGCGCTCGAGAACATCGACGACAAGCAGCGCGAAGGCGTGCGCTCGGTCGGCGCGTCGCCGATCAGTGTGCAGCGCTACGGCGTGGTGCCGCAGGTGCTGCCGGTGTTCGTGTCGCAGTCGCTGTATTTCTGGGAAAGCAACACGCGCTCGGCCACCGTCATCGGCGCCGTCGGCGCCGGCGGCATCGGTCTCAAGCTGATCGAGGCGATGCGGACCAACCAGGATTGGGAGAATGTCGCCTATATGGTGATCCTGATCCTCATCGTGGTGTTCGTGTTCGACAACATTTCCAATGCCCTGCGCTCGCGGCTGATCGGCAGGCCGGCACATTGACGCGCCGCATTCCTTCTTGGCGCTGTCACAATTGTCGGTTACCCGCAGCCGTCTGAGGAGCCGCCCATGTCTGAAGATCTCGTTCTCACCAATGCCCGGATCGTGCTTGCCGACGAGGTGATCCTTGGTTCGGTCCGCATTGTCGATGGCCTGATCGCCGATGTCGGCGCGCCCTTCGCCGGCGGCATCGACCTCGATGGCGACTATCTGCTGCCCGGGCTGGTCGAACTGCACACCGACCATCTCGAGGGCCACTACGCGCCGCGCCCCGGTGTGCGCTGGAACCCGGTGGCGGCGCTGCAGGCGCATGATGCGCAGGTCGCGGCGTCGGGCATCACCACGGTGTTCGATGCGCTGCGGGTCGGGCTCAACACCGATGACGGCATGCAGGCCGAGGACTTCACCCGGCTGGGTGATGCGATTCGGACCTCGGTGGCGGCCGGCCGGCTGAGGGCCGAGCACCACATTCACCTCCGCTGCGAAGTGGCGGCGCCCGATTGCCTCGTCAGTTTCGCACCCTATCAGGGCGACCCTCTGGTCCGGCTCGCCTCGCTGATGGACCATTCACCGGGGCAGCGGCAGTTCGCCTCGCTGGAGGCCTACCGTCGGTACTACCAGAAGAAGAAGGGTCTGACCGACGCACAGTTCGCCGCCTTCTCGGAGCGGCGTAGCCGCGAGTCGGCGGAGAATGCTGCTCCGCACCGGCGCGCCATCGCCGACATGGCGGCCGAGCACGGCATCGTCTTGGCCAGCCATGACGACGCGACCCTCGCCCATGTCGACGATGCAGCGGCGCACGGCATCACCATCGCCGAGTTTCCGACCACTATCGAGGCCGCGCGTGCCTCGCGCGAGGCGGGCATGGCCGTGCTGATGGGTGCGCCCAACGTGGTGCGCGGCGCCTCGCATTCCGGCAATGTCTCGGCTCGCGACCTCGTGGGCGAAGGCCTGCTCGACATTCTCTCGTCGGACTACGTGCCATTCAGCCTGATGCAGGCGGTGTTCGGGCTCGAGGATATGATCACGCTGCCCGAGGCCGTGGCGATGGTGACGGCCAACCCGGCCCATGCCGCCGGGCTTGATGATCGCGGCAGCATCGCCCCGGGCCTCAGGGCCGACCTTGCCCGCGTCGCGCTGCTCGAGGGCGTGCCGATCGTACGGACGGTCTGGCGCGAAGGGCAGCGGGTGGTCTGAGGCCGCCCGACCAGACCCCTTGCCATCCGGCTCACGCTTCGCCATATAGCGACCGGGAGGTTGGCGCGGACGTGTTCCTCGCCAACCGGGTCAGGTCCGGAAGGAAGCAGCCCCAACGAGACCTTCACGGGTCGTTGCCAGCCTCCTACTTCCCCACATGTTTCAGTGCCCGCCGCCTTCCCGATGGCGATGAGCTTTTGCGATCCGCGCTGGCGGTCGCTATATCCACTGTATGGCTGACGGAATGTTCCCCGACGAGATGCTGCCCGAGACCGCGCCCAAGGCGGGCTCGCCCTATCTCGTCCTCGCCCGCAAGTACCGGCCGCTGAGCTTTGATGCCCTGATCGGGCAGGACGCGATGGTGCAGACGCTGCGCAACGCGTTCAAGTCCGGCCGCATCCACCACGCCTTCATCCTCACCGGCGTGCGCGGCGTGGGCAAGACCACCACGGCCCGCATCCTCGCGCGGGCCTTCAACTACGAGGATGCGAACGGCAAGGCGCCGACACTGGATTTCACTAGGGAGGGCCTGCACGACCGGGCGATCATCGAAGGCCGGCATGTCGACGTCATCGAGATGGACGCCGCCTCGAACACCGGCATCAACGATATCCGCGAGATCATCGACTCGGTGAAGTACGCGCCGGCCTCGGCGCCCTACAAGGTCTACATCATCGACGAGGTGCACATGCTGTCGACGGCAGCCTTCAACGGGCTGCTGAAGACCCTGGAAGAGCCGCCGCCCTATGTGAAGTTCATCTTCGCCACCACCGAGATCCGCAAGGTCCCGGTGACGATCCTGAGCCGCTGCATGCGCTTCGACTTGAGGCGCGTGCCGCCCGAGATCATGACGGCGCATCTCATCGACCTGCTCGGCAAGGAGGGCATCGACTACGAGCCTGAGGCGCTGGCGATGATCGTCCGGGCCGGCGAGGGCTCGGTGCGCGACAACCAGTCCCTGCTCGACCAGGCCATCTCGCATGGCAATGGCAAGGTCACGGCGGCGACGGTCAAGGCCATGCTCGGCCTCGGTGACCGGGCCAAGGGCATCGATCTGTTCGAGGAGGTGATGGGCGGTCGCATTGCCGATGCGCTCACGACCCTGCGCGCGCTATACGATGCCGGCGCCGACCCGCAGACGGTGATTTCCGACCTCTGCGACTTCACCCATCTGGTCACCCGCATGAAGGTGGTTCCCGCGACTGCCGAGGATGTGTCGCTGACGCCCGACGAACGTGTGCGCGGGGCCGATCTCGCCAGGCGTCTCGGCATGCGGGCGCTCAACCGCGCCTGGCAGGTGCTGTTCAAGGGTCACGAGGAAGTTGGCAGGGCCGGCAATGGCCTCCAGGCCGCCGAGATGGTGCTGATCCGCCTCGCGCATGCCGCCGACATGCCGACGCCGGATGAGTTGATCGCCAAGCTCAACAGCCCAGTCGGTGCGGGCGCCGCAGCTTCTGCGCCACCCTTGCGCGGCCCTGGTCCAGGGGGTGGTTCCGGCAGCCCGCAGGCCCTCCGGCAGCCCCAGCCAATGGCCATGGCTCAGCCGCAGGTCGCCCCGGCGCCTGCCGCGGTTCCAGCGCTGCCGAATCCGCGCAGCTATGCCGAACTGGTGGCGCTGGCCGGCGAGAAGCGCGACGTGATCGTCAAGCTGGCGCTCGAATCGAGCCTTCGCCCGGTGTCGATCGGCGACGGCCGGCTTGAAGTGGCGCTGGTCGAGGGTGCCGATCCCGGCATCATCCAGACGCTTTCAGCCCGGTTGAAGCTGTGGACCGGGCGGCAATGGATGGTGACTCTCAAGACCGATGCCGTCCACGTGCCGACCATCCGTGAGTTGCGCGACGAGCGGCGGGAGCAGGTTCACGCCGAAGCCCACCAGGATCCGCTGGTGCAGGCCATCCTCGAAACCTTTCCGGGCGCCCGGGTGTTGCCCCCGGTGATCCGGCACGAGGAAATCCCGATCGAGGCTTACGCGGATGCAATCCGCGAGGAAGACGAGGACGACGAATGAAAGACATCATGGGGATGATGAAGGCCGCGCAGGAGATGCAGGCCAAGATGCAGGGCCTGCAGCAGCAGATCGCCGAGATGACCGTCGAAGGCCGTTCCGGCGGCGGCATGGTCACGGTCACTCTGACCGGCAGGGGCGAAATGCGCGGCATCAAGATCGATCCCAGCCTCGTCTCCGACGATGTCAGCGTGCTCGAAGATCTGATCATTGCGGCGCATAACGACGCCAAGGGCAAGGCGGACACGGCAGCCAATGCCAAGATGCAGGAACTGACCGCCGGGCTGCCGCTGCCGCCCGGCATGAAGCTGCCGTTCTAGATGGGTGCTCTGTTCGAGCGGCTGCTGGAAGTTTTGGTCGCCATGCTGCTGGCTGGCCTGGGGATGATGGTGATCAGTGCGCTGACGTCCGGCACCGTCAGCCCCTACATGCTGATCATCGTGCCCATCAGCTTCATGTGGAGCATGTTTCTGGGCGCCATGGCAGCGGCCGACATTTCGCGCGGGCTGTTTCTGGTTGTCGGGGCAATCACGGTGTTCACCATCTACCTGATCGCACGCCATGTCCGGCAACGGCCGCTGCGCATCGCCGGCGAGACGGCGGCGTTCGGCCTGCAGCAGTTCGCGCTGATCAACCTGTTTGCAGCACAGGGGCTGACCTCCTGACATGGCGCAATCCGGACCCGAGATCGAACAGTTGATCCTGCTCTTGTCCCGCCTGCCGGGCCTCGGGCCTCGCTCGGCCCGACGTGCGGTGCTGCACCTGATCAAGAAGAAGGAGCAGCTGATGGTGCCGCTGTCGGCGGCGCTCGACCGGGCCGTCGAGGCGGTAACGGTCTGCGAAGTGTGCGGCAATGTCGACACGCGCTCGCCCTGCGGCATCTGTGCCGATCCGCGTCGCAACGAAAGCGGCCTCTTGATCGTGGTCGAAGACGTGGCCGATCTCTGGGCGCTGGAGCGTGCCGGGGTCGGGGCGGTCAAATACCATGTGCTGGGCGGCGTGCTCTCGCCGCTCGATGGTGTCGGTCCGGACGACCTCAGCATCGACCAGTTGATCCGCCGCGCGCCGGAATTCAGCGAGGTCGTGCTGGCGGTCAACGCCACGGTCGAGGGGCAGACGACAGCGCATTACATCACCGATCGCCTGCAGCCCTCCGGCATCAAGGTCACCCGCCTCGCCCATGGCGTGCCGGTCGGCGGCGAGCTCGACTATCTCGACGAGGGCACGCTCAGCCAGGCGCTGAAGGCCCGGACGGAGATCTAGCCCAGCACCTCCTTGAACAACGCCACCGTGCGCGACCAGGCGAGGTCGGCGGCGGCCTTGTCATAGCGGGCCGCCGAGGTGTCGTTGTTGAAGGCGTGGTTGGCGCCTTCGTAGATAAAGATCTGGTGGTCGATGCCAGCCGCCTTGAGCGCCGCTTCGAACTCCGGAATGCCGGCATTGATCCGGTCGTCCAGCCCACCATAGTGCGCCATCACCTTGGCCTTGATCGCGGCGACGGATTCCGGGTTGGGCTGGCCACCGTAGTAGGGCACCGCCGCCAGCAGATCCGGCGAGGCAACCGCAAGGTTGTTCACCGTGCCGCCGCCCCAGCAGAAGCCCATGGCGCCGACCTTGCCGTTCGACTTCTCGTGCGCCGAAAGGAAGGTGATGGTCGCGACGCCATTGGCTGCCACATCGGTTGCCGGCAGGTTCTGGAACATCGGGCGTGCCGCTTCCTCGTCGGCGGGTGTGCCGCCAAGATCGGAGAGGAAGTCGGGGGCCATCGTCACGAAGCCTTCCAGCGCCATCCGTCGCGCCACATCCTTGGTGTGGGCGTTCAGCCCGCGGTTCTCGTGCACCACGATCACCGCGCCAAACGGCCCGCCCTCGACCGGGTACGCGAGGTAGCCCTTCATCTCGCCCTTCGCACCGGGATAGGTGATGTCGGCGGTGACGAGTCGGGCATCATCCTCGGCGACCAACCCTTGTGCCTGGGCGTTCGAAGCCATCATCGATGCGGCGACAGTGGCAGCGCCCATCGAGCCGGCGAGCTTGGCCAGATTGTCCATGAACTTGCGCCGGTCGAGACTGAGATGCGTGTAGTCGTCGAACAGGTTGATCATCTCGCGGGTGATCTTCGGCGCTTCGCGGCTGCTGTCGTCCATTCCTGCCTCCTCGCGTTCAAGACCGTGAGGCTAGGCTGGAAATGCGACGCCGTGTGGTGGCGTCACGCCAACGTGAGGCAAAGTGACCGGCTCGCGCCTGCTACTCGCCGGCCAGCCGCTGCTCCGGCCGGACGTCGTCGAACTCCATCGCCTCGATCTTCTCGCCCCGGCGAGCCACCTTGCCAGTCGACACGAGAATGTCGCCGATATCGTTGCTGGCCTGCTGGAAATGCGCCTGGAGCTTGCGCACCCGCTCATCCAGCCGGCCGACGTCGAGCAGCAGTTCGCGCACCTCGCGCTGGATGCGGTGCGCCTCCTCGCGCATCCGCACGTCGCGCATCAGCGCCTGCACGACCTGGATCGACAGCATCAGGATCGAGGGCGAGACCACGACGATCCGCGCCTTCAGCGCCCGCTGCACCACATCCTCGAACTTTTCGTGGAGGTCCGCGAAGATCGATTCCGACGGCACGAACATAAACGCAGTATCGGCGGTCTCACCGGCGATCAGGTATTTCTCCGAGATGGCCTTGATGTGAAAGCCCATGTCGTTGCGGAACCCCGTCATCGCAAAGCGCATGGCCTCCGGCCCATCGGCTTCGCCGAGGCGCTGCCAGCTCTCCAGCGGGAATTTTGCGTCGATCACCAGCATCGGCGCGCCGTTCGGCATATAGACGACCGCATCGGGGCGATTGCCGTTCGAGAGCGTCGCCTGGAAGGCATAGGCGTTGGGCGCGAGGCCATCGCCGATGATTGCCTCCATCCGCCCCTGGCCGAAGGCGCCGCGCGTCTGCTTGTTGGCAAGGATCGATTGCAGCGAGACGACGTCGCGGCTCAGCTGCGTGATGTTGTTCTGCGCGTTGTCGATCACGGCCAGCCGCTCCTGGAGCTTGGCGAGGCTCTCGCTGGTCTTCGCCTGGCTCTCCTGCACGGCGGCGCCCAGCCGCTGGCCCTGGCTGTCGAGCCGCTCATTGACCAGCCGGGGAGGTCGGAGGTCCGAGAGCCGAAAATCTCGGACATGGTCTGCATGCGGCCGGTCATTTCCGACTGGATGCGCATCAGGTCGGCCAGCTGCCGCTCGGCCTCGCGGGCCCGCATCGCCGTGAGCGCCGCTTCCTCGGCGCGCTGGCGCGACTGGCGCACCACCATGACGATCAGGATGCCCAGCAGCACGGCGAAGGCGCCGAGCACGGCATACATCGCCATTTCCAATGTGACGGGCGTTTCGCCGAGCAAAAACAGGGTGCGGTCCATCAGCTGAGACTAACCGATTCGGTTTCCCTTTTGTTCGCCACACCGCGCGATGCGCGGCGCGGTTGACCGGCGGCGGGAAAATACCATATTCAGCGGCGTTCCGCCGCAAAGGACCGTGCAATGGCCAAGCGCCCCATCCTCATCCTTCCCGACCAGCGTCTGCGCCAGGTGTGCGACCCGATCGAGAAGATCGACGACAGCATCAAGACGCTGGCGGCGGACATGCTCGAGACCATGTATGACGCGCCCGGCATCGGGCTCGCCGCGCCGCAGATCGGCGAGATGAAGCGCATCGTGGTGATGGACCTCGCCAAGGAAGGCGAAACGCCGGAACCGCTGGTGATGATCAATCCGGAAATCCTCAAGTATTCCGAGGAGACCACCGTCACCGAGGAGGGATGCCTGTCGATCCCCGAGCTCTACTACGAGGTGGAGCGGCCGGCCGAAGTGACGGTTCGTTACACCGATCTCGAGGGGAACATTGTCGAGAGGGATGCCGGTGACCGGCTGGCCGTCTGCATCCAGCATGAGCTCGATCATCTCGATGGCGTGCTCTATATCGACTACCTCAGCCGCCTGAAGCGCGACCGCGTGCTCAAGAAGTTCCAGAAGGCCGACCGGCTGAGCAAGATCGCGGGCTGACGGCCCCGGTGGCGCAGCGATCGCCTTCTCCCGCTGGGGGAGAAGGAGGTCCCGACGGAGAGGCCGAATGAAAATCATCTTCATGGGCACGCCGGAATTTTCCGTGCCGACCCTCACCGAGATCGTCTCGTCGGGCCATGAGGTGGTCGCGGTCTACACGCGTGCTCCCAAGCCCGCCGGTCGTGGTCAGGCCGAGCGGAAGTCGCCGGTGCACCTTGCCGCCGAAGGCTTCGGCATCGAGGTCCGCACCCCTCGGTCGTTGAAGGTTGGCGATGAGCAGGCGGCCTTCGCCGCGCTGGGGGCGGATGTGGCGGTGGTGGTGGCCTATGGGCTGATCCTGCCGGCCCCGATTCTCGAGGCTCCCGCCTATGGCTGCCTCAACCTGCACGGCTCGTTGCTGCCGCGCTGGCGCGGCGCGGCGCCGATCCAGCGGGCGGTGATGGCCGGCGACACCCGCACTGGCGTCATGGTCATGCAGATGGACGAGGGCCTCGACACCGGTCCCGTCGGCCTTGTCGATGAAATGCCGATCGGCCCCGACATGACGGCGGGCGAACTGCATGATCAGATGATGCTGGTCGGCGCGGACCTGATGGGGCGCGCCTTGCCGGCGCTGGAGCGCGGCAGTCTAGACTTCACGCCGCAGTCGAGCGATGGCGTCACCTACGCGCACAAGATCGAGAAATCCGAGGCACGCATCGACTTCTCGAAGCCGGCCGCCGAGGTCCACAACCTGATCCGCGGCCTGTCGCCGTTCCCCGGCGCCTGGTTCCAGCTTGAACTCGGCGGTGCGCCGGTTCGCATCAAGGCGCTGCGCTCGACGCTCGCCACCGGGTCCGGTGCGCCCGGCACGATCTTGCCGGATCTCACCATTGCGTGCGGGGACGGCGCGGTGCGGCTCGTGACCGTGCAGCGCGAAGGCAAGTCGGCAATGGATGCGGCGACGTTCCTCCGCGGCGCTGGCGTGTTGCCGCCCAAGGCGGGCTGATGCCCCGCTACAAGCTCATCATCGAGTACGATGGAAGTCCGTTCCGCGGCTGGCAGCGGCAGGCGGCGGATCTCAGCGTGCAACAGGTGCTCGAGGAAGCGATCCAGCGCTTTTCCGGCGAGACGGTGGTCACACAGGCGGCCGGCCGCACCGATGCCGGTGTGCATGCCCTCGGGCAGGTGGTGCATTTCGATCTCGAACGGGAGTGGGATCCGCGCAAGATCCGCGAGGCGCTGAACTTCCACACCAAGCCGCACCCGGTGGCGATCATCGAGGCGGAACTAGCGCCGGACGGGTTCGAGGCCCGTTTCTCCGCCACCGCGCGCAGCTATGAGTATCTGATCCTCAACCGACGGGCGCGGCCGGCGCTGGAAACGGGCCGCGTCTGGCACGTGCCGGTGGCGCTCGATGCCGAGGCCATGCACGCGGCGGCGCAGTTGATCCTCGGCCGGCACGACTTCAGCACCTTCCGGGCCGCCGAATGCCAGGCCAAGTCGCCGATCCGCACGCTCGACCGCTTCGATGTGGCGCGCGAGGCCGAGCACATCGTCATCCGGGCCCAGGCACGGAGCTTCCTTCACAGCCAGGTGCGCTCGATGGTGGGTTCGCTGAAGCTGGTGGGCGAGGGGCGCTGGACGCCCCGGCAATTCCGGGCCGCGCTCGACGCTGCCGATCGGGCGCGCTGTGGTCCGCTGGCGCCGCCGGATGGGCTCTACCTCACGGGCGTCGACTACTGAAGCGCAGCGAGCTCGGCTGCGGTGGGCGGGAAGATCAGGGTGAGCAGCAAAAGGCCGATGCCGCCGCCAACCAGTTGCGCCACCAGGAAAAACACCACCTTCATTGCCGTCAGGCCGATCACCAGCCGGGCGATGTTGACCTCGACCACGATGACGAGGATGCCAAGGATCAGCAGGGTGATACCGACGCCGCCGCTGGTCGTGCCGACAAGCAGGGCGATGACCACGAAAAAGAAGCTCGCCCAGTTGTTGGCGACGAGATAGGGCACGAAGCTCGATCGCTTGTCGAGCTGCCGCAGGGCCAGGGCGCAGGAGGCGATCTGGGCGACATAGACGAGGATGTTGGACAGCGCGACCCTCAGCACAGTCCCCTGGCTGTCCGGTACACCCAGCAGGATCGGCGCGTAGGCATTGAGGCCAAGGATCAGCAAATAGGCGATGAAGCTGCCATAGAGCCCGCGCTGCGAAAAATCGAAATAGCCGGGCGATTTGCGATCGCCGATCACCAGCCCCGCCACGCCCCGCGCGGCCCGGATCAGCTCCTCGATGAGCGTTGTCGGCTTGCTGGTCACGGGGATCGCCTCTTTGCGCCTATTGCTGGTCGGGCAGGGGCCCTCACGCGGTCAGCATGTAGAGTGCGAGCGGCATCAGGACAAGCGCGATGACTGCGACAATTGCATACGCAATCGCGGTGGCGTGCGGCTGCGCGCCGATGACGCGCGCGGCGCGATAGAACAGGTAGCCCAGTGCGCCAAGCAGGGCGAGGCCGATGTCGGTGCGCAATATCAGCAGCGCGGCGAGGCGCAGCGGCCAGGCAAAGGCCAGGGCATAGGCGATTGCCGCCAACATCGGTTGGGCCGGCATGCGCAGGATCGTGGCGCTTGCCCAGGTCACTGCAAGCGCGCCCAATAGCGGTAGCGCGTAAATGGCGATGGCAATCCACAGCGACAGCCAGTCGCCGCCGAACACGAGCGCCTGGAGCAGCAGGCACGCGACCAGCATGACGAAGAAGAAGCCAATCGCCTTGGCGACCGACCGGCCGGTTGTGCCGAACCGTGACGCGGCGCCATCGCGTGCCGCAATCAGGTCGAGCCAGCCGATCGCGGCATTGCCCAGCTCAGCGAAGGGGTTCAACCCAGATAGTCCTTGAGGAAGGCGGCGTAGAGCGCCGTCAGGTCCTCGAGGTCGGCGATCCGGATGTGCTCGTCGGTCTTGTGCATGGTCTGGCCGGGCAGGCCGCACTCCACCACCGGGCAATAGTCGGCGATGAAACGCGCATCCGAGGTGCCGCCGCCGGTCGAGAGTTCCGGAGGCACGCCGGTGCGCCGGGCAATGGTCTCGATCAGCGTCTCGACGCCGCCCTCGACCGGGGAGAGGAAGGAGCGGGAAGGGCGGCCGACGACCGAGAACGCCGCGGTTGCGCCGTGCAAGTCCTGTTCCGCAATGACCTTGTCGATTGCCTCCACCAGCGTCTCTGGCGTCCAGCCGTCATTGTAGCGGACGTTGAAGCGCAGGTCCGCGCTGGCCGGAATGACATTGGTCGTCGGGTTGCCGACATCCACCGTCGTGAATTCGAGATTGGAGGGCGGGAAGTGCGCGCTGCCGTCGTCGAGCTTGCCGCTCAGCGCCAGCAACAGCGTCGCGGCGGCGGGCAGCGGATTGTTGGCGCGTTCGGGATAGGCGACATGGCCCTGCGTCCCCGTCACCACAAGCTTGCCGTTCAGCGATCCGCGCCGGCCGAGCTTGATGCTGTCGCCGACGCGTTGGGTGGCGCTGGGCTCGCCGACAATGGCGAAATCGAACCTGTGCCCCTGCGCCTCGGCCCAGGCCAGCAGCTTTTCGGTGCCGTTGATCGACTCGGCTTCCTCGTCATTGGTGATGGCGAGCGAAACCGTGCCCGTGAGTTCCCCGGCCCGATCCAGCGCAGCGACGAAGGCGGCGATGCCCGACTTCATGTCGGCCGCGCCACGGCCATAGATCAATCCGTCGGCAATCTCGGCAGCGAAGGGCGGGTGGCGCCACTGGGCGACATCGCCGGGGGGCACGACATCGGTGTGACCGGCAAACAGCAGGTGCCTGCCGCCGGCGCCCCGCGTCGCGAACAGATTGTCGACCGGATAGCTGCCCCCGTCGCCCTCGAAACGGATGCGTGTACAGGTGAACCCGAGCGGCGCCAGCGCCGCCTCCAGCACATCGAAAGCGCCGGCCAGCTCAGGCGTGACGGAGGGCTGGCGGATCAGGTCGCTGAGGAGCTGGACGGGATCGATGCCCGGAGCTTTGGTGGTCATGTCCCGTCCAGTTCAGTGTGTTGGTCAGGTCCCGAGTGGATCAGGCCCATAGGCGTTCGGTCCGGCCGTCCCCTTCAGGAAACCAAGCACCACGATCATGTAGATGCCGAATAATCCAAGCGCACCGCCGAGAACAGAGAAAATCAGGGTGGGCAGCGGGATGACCATCCCGGCAACTTCGCCAACGGTGAAAGCGAGGCCGAGTGCCTGCATGAGCGACAACAAGATGCCTCCCGCGAGATAGACGATCACATCGATACCCGCATTGTTGCGATCATGACGACGCTTTATCGACAGGCAGTAGAACGGATAGGCGGACAGCAGATAGAGAACGAGGCTACCCAATGCTGAAGCCTGAATCGCGCCGAGCAGCGCAGGCCCAATTTGGGTTGCATCGTTGATGCTGGCGGCCAGCTGTTCTGCGTTCGGCATGCCCAGTCCGACGATCGGCAGGACGAGCAGGCTCAGAATTGCGAATGCCACGCCGAGAATGATGGCGCCGATCCACCAGGTTTTTCGAGAAATGCGGCCATTTGTCCGCAAGTAAAGATACTGGAAATCCATCGATTATCCCTCCAGATAAGGCGACAGCCCCCTGCCGCCATGGGAAGGTTAGTCGAGTCCTGTATCCGCGAACAGGTTCTGCCTCAGTCCCGCAGCAATTCGTTGATGGCGGTCTTCGAGCGCGTCTGCGCGTCCACCGTCTTGACGATGACCGCACAATAAAGGCTCGGGCCGGGCTCGCCGTTAGGCAAGGGTTTGCCCGGCAGATTGCCCGAGACCACCACGGAGTAGGGCGGCACCTTGCCGACATGGATCTGGCCGGTCGCGCGGTCGACGATCTTGGTCGAGGCGCCGATATAGACGCCCATCGAGAGCACCGAGCCTTCCCCCACGACGACGCCTTCCACCACTTCGGAGCGGGCGCCGATAAAGCAGTTGTCCTCGATGATCGTCGGCCCTGCCTGCATGGGCTCGAGCACGCCGCCGATGCCGACGCCGCCCGAGAGGTGGACGTTCTTGCCGATCTGGGCGCAAGACCCCACAGTCGCCCAGCCATCGACCATGGAATTGTCGTCGACAAAGGCGCCGATGTTGACAAAGCTCGGCATCAGGATGACGCCCTTGCCGATATGGGCACCCTGCCGGACGATGGAGCCGGGCACGGCGCGGAAGCCGGCGTCCCGAAAGCGGTTCTCGCCCCAGCCCTCGAACTTGGATGGCACCTTGTCCCACCAGGTGGTGCCGCCGGGGCCCTGGATCACGCTGTTGTCGTTGATCCGAAAGCTCAGCAGCACGGCCTTCTTCAGCCACTGGTTGACCGTCCAGCCGTCGGCACCCTTTTCAGCGACGCGCGCCTTGCCGCTGTCGAGCAGCGCCAGCGCCTCATTGACCGCCTCGCGCACCGCGCCCTGCGTCGCGGTCGAGATCTCGGCCCGCGCCTCCCAGGCAGCGTCGATGGTCTGGGCGAGATCGGCGTGAGACATGGCATTTCCTCAATCGGCTATGGGCGCGCGGACATTATCGTCCACGCCCTCCGAGTCAACCGCGCCAGGCTGCGGTTGCGGCCGATGCACCAGGGTCACCAGCACGAATGAGATGATCATCAGCAGGAACCAGGCGCCGAGCTTGTCGAGGCTGACCAGCTGCCAGCCATCCTCTTGGCCGGGATAAAGCCAGGTCCGCGAGAAGGTGCCGATGTTTTCGGCCAGCCAGATGAACAGGGCAACAAGCAGAAAGCCGAGCAGCAGCGGCATCCGATGCCGGAACCGGAAGACCCGGTAATGCACGACCGTGCGCAGGTAGATCAGCGCCGTCGCCCCGAACAACCACAGACGGAAGTCAGTGATGAAATGGTGGGAGAAGAAGTTGACATAGATCGCCACGGCCAGCGCCAGTGTCAGCCACAGCGGCGGGTAGCGGGTATAGCGCATGTCGAAGATGCGGCTGATGCGGGCGAGATACGAGCCGACAGCGGCATACATGAAGCCGGAAAACAGCGGCACGCCTTCGATCCGGAACAGGCTCGCCTCCGGATAAATCCAGGAGCCCGCCGACGTCTTGAACAGCTCCATGGCGGTACCGACGACATGGAAGATCAGAATCACCACGGCCTCGCTGCGCGTTTCGAGACGGAAGGCGAGCATCGCGACCTGCAGGCCAAGTGCTGCGAGAAAGAGCGCATCGTAGCGGGCAAGGGGGGCGCCGGCGGGCCACCACCAGGCTGTCGCCAGCATCAGCGCCAGCAGCAGGCCGCCAAACAGGCAGGCCCAACCCTGCTTCAGGCCGAAGACGATGAATTCGATGAGCGCGCCAGCCAGTCCCGAACGCGGCAGCCGCCGCAGCACCGCATGCGCGGCCTTGTCGATCCGCTGCTCCAGCGAAGTCTTCATGAGTGCCCTCCGCGCGCAGATGGGCGAGGGATTGGCGCGAAATTGTGTCTTGCCACGTCTCCTTAACTCCGCTCTGCGACGATTCACCTGACCACCAAGGAGAGCCGAATGGCCCGAAAACGTCACACCCCGCTCCGTACCTCCGCAGAAGATGTCAGCGCCTCGCAACAGGCGGCGCCTTCGGTACAGTCGCAGTCGGCGGCGTTTCGTCTGGCGTTCGCGGATCCCGAGTTCATGACCAGCGAGGACACGCGCGGCATCCGCTTCCAGCTCGAATATCTGAAGCCGGAGTTCCGGCTGCGCGAGCGGGGGATCAATTCGACCGTGGTGCTGTTCGGCGGCGCCCGCATCCCCGAGCCCGGCAAGCCGGCCTGGGCAGCGCGCAACGAGGTGCAACGGCGCAACCTCGAGGAGGCGTCCCGCTACTACACCGAGGCGCGGCGCTTCGCGCAATATGCCTCGCTGACGTCGAAGGCACTCGATTTCAAGGAGTATGTCGTGGTCACCGGCGGCGGGCCGGGGGTGATGGAAGCGGGCAATCGTGGCGCCCACGATGTCGGAGCCCCCAGCGTGGGGTTCAACATCGTGCTGCCGCACGAGCAGGCGCCCAATGGCTATGTCACGCCCGAACTCTGCTTCAATTTCCACTACTTCGCGACGCGGAAGATCCATTTCCTGCTGCGGGCGCGTGCCGTGGCGATCTTCCCGGGCGGCTTCGGGACGCTCGACGAGTTCTTCGAGACGCTGACGCTGATGCAGACCGGGCGGCTGGAGCGCGTGCCGCTGCTGCTGTTCGGCGCCCAGTTCTGGAACAAGGTGATCAACCTCGAGGCGCTGGCCGAGTCCGGCACGATCGGGCCGGACGACACCAGGCTGTTTACCGTGGTGGACAGCGCCGAGGAGGGCTGGAACGTGGTACGGGCGCACTACAACCTGCCCGAGGTCAAGCTCGCGAGCTAGGTTTCGAAAAACACAAAGCCGCCGCGCCGGGGCGCGACGGCTTGTGATGGGGTGCTGACCTGGGCGTCAGTTGACGCGCTTGCCGTCCTTGTCGAACAGATGGACCAGACCGACGTCGGGCGTGATCCGCAGCTTGGAGCCGGGGGCGGCGTTGATGCGCTCGCGGAAGATGCCGACCAGCGTCTGCGTGCCGAGGCGTGCGATGATCTGGGTTTCCGAGCCGGTCGGCTCGAGCACGACCAGTTCGACCTCGATGCCGTTGGGATCGAGCTTCAGGTGCTCGGGGCGGATGCCATAGGTGGTTGCCGAAGCCGGCACGTTGTTGGCCGGCAGCAGGATGCCGTCCTTGGTCTTGAAGCCGCCATCCCCGGCGGAACCCTCAATGAAGTTCATCGAGGGCGAGCCGATGAAGCCGGCGACGAACGTGCTCATCGGCTTGTCGTAGAGGTCGAGCGGCGAGCCCATCTGCTCGATGACGCCGTCGCGCATCACCACGATCTTGTCGGCCATGGTCATGGCTTCGACCTGGTCGTGGGTCACGTAGACGGTGGTGGTCTTCAGGCGCTGGTGCAGTTCCTTGATTTCGGAACGCATCTGCACGCGCAGCTTGGCGTCGAGGTTCGACAGCGGCTCGTCGAACAGGAAGACCTGCGGATCGCGCACGATGGCGCGGCCCATGGCCACGCGCTGGCGCTGGCCACCCGAGAGCTGGCGCGGCTGGCGATCGAGCAGCTTTTCAAGCCCCAGGATCTTGGCGGCATTGTCGACCTTGGCCTTGATCTGTTCCTTGGAGGCGCCCTTGAGCTTGAGCGAAAAGCCCATGTTCTGCGCCACGGTCATGTGCGGGTAGAGCGCGTAGCTCTGGAACACCATGGCGATGTCGCGTTCCTTGGGCGGCAGGTCGTTGACGACGCGGCTGCCGATCGAAATCTCGCCCGAGGAGATTTCCTCGAGGCCGGCGATCATGCGCAGCAGCGTGGACTTGCCACAGCCCGAAGGGCCGACCAGCACCACGAACTCGCCATCGGCGATATCCACGGACACGCCCTTGAGGGCTTCGAAATTGCCGTAGTGTTTGCCGGCCTTGTTGATGGTTACGCTCGCCATGGGCTTTGTTTCCTCCGCTGCTACAGGGCGTCCAGGCGCCCAGGTTATGTGCGGACCATCCCCGGAGGAGGCTGGCAGCGTCAAGGGCGAAGCGGAGTTATAAGACTAAAGTCGTATGAAATGATAATACGAAAGGCGTAGGTAAAATACGCAACCCTGGCCGGAGATGAGGGGCTGATGCGTCGTTGGACGGCGATCGGCGTGATCGATCGTCATTGGTGTCCACCAAGTCCTTGATGATCCGTTCCAGTGGTTCGATGCTGTTGCCGCAATGCTGTCTTAACGGCTGGTGTGTAATCTTGCTGGCCACAAATAAGTAGCGCGGCCAGTGGAGCGAGAGACTTGCTTGTCTGAGGGGCTGACCATTTCTGGCAGACTGCGCAACGCCCTGCTGCGTCCCAGCCGGCTGCCGGTTCTGCTGGCGTTGATTGCCACCATGGTCCTGGGGGCATTCGCCCATTGGCAGAACCAGGTCGCCTATGACCAGCGGGTGCGCTCCGATGTGCTCAAGGAGCTCAGCGTCGTCCGGGCCAAGCTGGAGGGCAACATCAACAGCAACATCCAGCTGGTTCGCGGAATGGTCGCCACCATCGCCACCGAGCCCGACATGGACCAGGCCCGTTTCGCGCAGCTGGCCAGCAAGCTGCTTGAGGAACGCTCGCAGATTCGGAACATTGCCGCCGCGCCCGACCTCGTAATCTCGCTGATGTATCCTCTGGAGGGCAACGAGCAGGCGGTGGGGCTCGACTACCGCAAGAACGATGCTCAGCGCGATGCTGCCTTACGCGCCCGGGACACTCACCAGATGGTCCTCGCTGGCCCCGTGGCCCTGCTGCAGGGTGGCGAGGGCTTCATTGCGCGCTTTCCAGTCTTTGTCGGAGAAGGCAGCGACAGCGTTTTCTGGGGCATCGTTTCGTCGGTGTTCGAGACGCGGCGGCTTTATGGCGACAGCGGGTTGTTCGACAGTGGACTGGGGATCGAGGTGGCGATCGAGGGACGCGATGGCCTGGTCGGCGTCGGCGGTCCGTTCTATGGCGACGCAAAGGTGCTGCAGTCGCGTCCCGTGACGGCTGAGATCATCCTGCCGGCCGGACGTTGGGAGATCGCCGCAATCCCCCGAGGCGGCTGGCAGGCAGTCGCGCCGAATGCCTGGCTGATCTGGCTGGGCTTCATTCTCGTCGGCGGCATTGTCGCGGTACCCACCTACTATGCCGGCCGCATGAACGAGGATCGGCAGCGCCATGTCGATGCCCTGCGCCATCGCGAAGGCGACCTGCTGCGGCTGTCCCGCCGGCTCGGCCTCGCGCTCGAGACCTCACAGATCGGGGTGTTCGAGTATGACATCGACAACGGCAATCTCGTCTGGGACGATCGCGTCAACAGCATTTTTGGATTGCCGCGCGACAATGGCATCCGCGGCTACGCGCACTGGCGAGACGCTATCCATCCGGACGATCTTGCCCGGGCGGAGGAAGAGTTCCGGGTGGCGGTCCAGGTCACCGGGCACTATCACTCCGAGTATCGGATCGTGACCCCCGACAGCGTGGTGCGCAATGTCCGCGCCATCGGCACGGTTTATCGTGACCCGGGCAACACCACCAAGATCGTCGGCGTCAACTGGGACGTGTCGGCCGATGTGGCCCTCAACGAGGACCTGAAGCGCGCCAGCAAGCTGAGCGAGGCGCGCTACGCGGAGCTCGAAGCCGCAAAGGCCGCCATCGAGCACAACGCGCTGCACGACTCGCTCACCGGGCTGCCCAACCGGCGCTATCTCGACGACGTCCTCAGGCAGCGGGCCAGCGATGCGGAGGCGCGCGGCGAGGCGCTATCGCTGCTGCATATCGACCTCGACCGGTTCAAGCAGATCAACGACACGCTCGGCCACGCGGCGGGCGATGCCATGCTGGTGCATGTCGCAGAGGTGCTCGCCAGCAACACGCGTGCCGAGGACTTTGCCGCGCGCGTCGGAGGCGATGAGTTTGTCGTGGTTTCCGGCGAGGGCGACGAGGCGGCTCTGGCTGCCATCGCCAATCGCATCATCCAGCGGCTGCGCGAGCCGGTCCGCTATGGCGAGCATTGGTGCCGGTTCGGCGTTTCGGTCGGCATCGCCTCGGAGACCGGGCGGCAACTCGATCCCAAGCGGTTGATGATCAATGCCGACATCGCGCTCTATCGTGCCAAGGGGCGGGGCCGGAACCGCTACGAGTTCTTCACCAGTGCGTTGCAGTCCGAGGTGACCCGCTCCAAGCGCCTCGCCGACGAAATCCAGCAGGGGCTCGAGCGTGCCGAGTTTGTGCCGTACTTCCAGCCGCAGTTCGACGCGGAGACGCTAGAGGTCGTCGGTGTCGAGGCTCTGGCGCGCTGGCGCCATCCAAGTGGCCGGGTGCTGGCGCCCGCCGAGTTCCTCGACATCGCCGAGGACCTCGATGTGGTGCCGGTGATCGATCGGATCGTACTTGAGAGTTCCCTGCGCTACCTCGACCTGTGGCAGCAGAACGGCATTCCCATGCCCAAGGTGGCGGTCAATGTGTCGGCGCGGCGGCTGCAGGATGAACGTCTGATCGAGTCCCTGACCGGCATCAGCTTCGCGCCTGGTCAACTGGCGTTCGAGCTGGTGGAGTCGATCTTTCTCGACGAGACTGATGAGGTGGTGCGCTGGAACATCGACCAGATCAAGGAACTGGGCATCGATATCGAGATCGATGATTTCGGTACCGGCCACGCCTCGATCGTGAGCCTGATGCGGCTCAAGCCGAAGCGGCTGAAAATCGACCGGCAGCTGGTGGCGCCGGTGGTCGAGTCGGCGGCGCAGCGGCAACTGGTCAAATCCATCGTCGACATTGGACGATCGCTGGGGATCGAAGTGCTGGGCGAAGGCGTCGAGACCATGGCTCACGCCGCGATCCTGCGGAAGCTGGGCTGCACCACGCTGCAGGGCTACGCCTTTGCGACGCCGATGAGTGGCGAGGCGCTCGAGGGCTTCCTCACTGAAAAGCCCTGGATGCCGATCGAGGGCCAACGGGCGCTCTCGTAGCACTGGCTGGCGTGGGGGCAACGCTTCGGCGAAACAGCGATGTCCGGTTCAGAACAGTTCGGCGTCGCCGTGCTGGTCGTGATAGGCGGTGCCGGCGAGCCCGGGGACTCGCAACTCATCCAACACCAGGCTGGACCAGATTTCATCGTACACCGCCTGGGAAGCACCCGGCGGCAGCAGGTCGAACTGGCGGACAGCGTGAGCCATGTTGTGGCAGCGCTGCGAGATGCGATCCTGTCCCTGCAGCGCTCGAACGATCACATTGGCCGCGAGGCGCCGGGCCTCTTCGCCAGAGTAGTTGGGATCGGCGAGCACCTCGAGGGCCTCGGTAACGCCCTCCGCCATGCTAGCGGTCTGGCGCGCTGTCTCTTCAAGCTCGCGGGCGAGCTTCTCCAAACTCATCAGGTTGAACCCCCGTATTCAGACACAGCTTACGGGCAAATCCTTTCCTGGTTCTTGCATGCTCGCTTCCGGTCGTTCCAACCGCGTGGACGTGGTTAGCGCTTCACTAAGGATTGTACCCTAAAGATCGGGTCACGTACTTATTGCTCCGAGTGGGTCATGGCCAACGCAAATTCGCTGCCACCCGAGTTCGATCGAGGGGGAGTCACCACCGTCCACCAGGGCGATTGCCTGGTGTCCAAGGATCCCGACCTAACGCTGTCGACAGTGCTGGGAAGCTGCATCTCGGCCTGTGTCCGAGACAGGGTGGCCCAGGTTGGTGGCATGAACCATTTCCTGCTTGCCGAGCAATCCGGCTCCGCTCGCGACCGCTACGGCGCCTCGGCGCGCTACGGTGCGTTTGCCATGGAGCAACTCATCAACAAGGTGCTGAGCCAGGGCACCGGCAAGAAGGGCAATCTCGAGATCAAGGTGTTCGGCGGCGGCAAGATCAATCCGGCGCTCGACGATGTCGGCGCCAAGAACATCGAGTTCGTCCGCGAGTTCCTCGCCAACGAGGGCTATACCGTTTCGGGCGAAGACCTGGGCGGCACCTTTGCGCGCCGGGTGATGTTCAAGCCGGCGAGCGGACGGGCCTTCATCAAGCGCCTGGACAACACCGCGAACGCTTCGATCGCCAAGGACGAACTGGCGGTGGCGCGGCGTCCGGTGGCGCCGGTCAAGCCGGTGGCGGATGACGATATCGAACTGTTCTAGGCAGCAGGCTGCAAACAGGCCTAGCGAAAGCTTAACGCCGGCGCGCCTGCTATAGAATTGGTTAACCATTGCGCACCTAGTGTCGCTGTGAGGGCCTGGGGAGGCCCGATCGGGGCTGTTGATTCGTGCGCCACTTCAGCGTTGCGCTGATTTCCGCGTGTTGCTGGCTCGTCGCCGGCGGCATTGCCATTGCGGCCATGCTTGCCTTTGGCGCTGGCATCGTGGGCACCATCACGGCTGTTGCGGCGCTGGTGCTGGCGCTGGGGGCGACACTGACGCTCGCCTTTCGCGCCGAGCAAGCCTTCCAGTCCCATCTCGAAAAACTCGGGCACGCCGTTGGCCTGCCGCCCAACGAGCGGCCGCGCAGTGTCGAGGTTCTGGTGCAGGGACTGTGTCTCCGGCTCGATCGCGCCAACCAGTTCAAGGTCGCGCTCGCCAGCCTCAAGCAGCCTGTCGCGCTCTACGGCGCAGATGGCGCCATACTCGGCGCCAGTCACGGGCTGATGGCGATCGAGCCGGCGATCGATGAGGGCGCGGGGATCGAGACCGTGCTTGGCGAGGGCTATGTGCTGGGCGGTGCGGCGCCGGAAAGCCTGATCATGCTGGGCGGGCGGCGCTTCGTCGCCGAACAGCATCCGCTCAGTGGCGGGCGCGGGGTCATCGAGTTGACGCCGGCCGGACACCATATCAGCGACGACGATCTCGACGCCTTTGTGTCGGCGCTGGCGGCCGGGCGCAGCGGCTTCCGTTTCGATGACTGGGGCATGCAGCATTCCCCAGTGCTGCAGGGGCTCGGGGGCGCGATGGAGGCCCTTGATGGCAAGCTCGAGGCCATCGATCGCCTGCTCGCGGGCGAGGATGTCGATCCGGCCCTGCTGGAGGGCAATGGCGGCCTCGCGCCGCTGCTGGCCCGGTTGCGCGAGACCCTGATTGGTCTGTCGGACGAGCGCGATGCGGCCAGTGCCACGCGCGACCACCTCCAGGCCAAGATCGAGGCGATTCTGGTGGCCATCGATCGCTACCGGGAGAGCGTCACAAGCCTTGCCGAGCTTGCCGACCAGAGCCACCAGGGGTTGAGTGCTGCCACCAGTGCCATCCGCGAGAGCCGCGAGAAGACCGAGACCGTGCTGGTGCTCGAACGACAGGCGATCTCGCTGGCTGCCGATGCGGCGCTCGCCGTACAGCGCAGCGGCATTGCCATTACCGGGGTCGAAAACACCGCTGCCGAAATCGACAAGATGGTCGGCGCCATCGAGGATGTCAGCTTCCGCACCAATCTACTCGCCCTCAACGCCGCGGTCGAAGCAGCGCGTGCCGGTGAAAAGGGCGCGAGCTTTGCCGTCGTGGCTGCCGAAGTGCGTACGCTGGCGCAGGCGACGCAGTCCGCCGCGCGAGAAATTCGCGCCCTGGTTGGCAAAAGTCGCTCCCAGGTGGGCTCCAGCGCGGCCGAAACGCATTCGCTGGAAAAAATCGTTGCGGGTTTGGGTGTCCATTTAGAGAATTTAAGCAATGAGACCGACATGATCGCCGGGGCGCTGGATGATGGCACCGGGGCGATTGCCCAGCTCGGCGGCAGCGTAACGGCTGTCGGCACCGAGGTGGCCCGCGCCCTGCGGCTGCCGGCGCGCAGGAAACCCGCCTGATCTGCGGGCGGTGGAGGTCTGAAGGTTTATGGAGCAACTGGAGTTCGCGCTCAGCGACAAGGAGTTCGCCCGGGTCAAGGCCAGGGTCTATGCCGAGGCCGGCATTTCCCTGTCCGATGCCAAACGTACCCTGGTCGTCTCGCGTCTGGGCAAGCATGTCCGGGCGTTGGGGCTGTCCTCGTTCGACCAGTATCTCGACTATCTTGAGCGGCATGGCACCGCTGCGGACCAGCAGGATTTCGTCAACGCACTGACGACGAACCTGACGCGCTTCTGGCGCGAGGATCACCATTTCGAGCATCTGGTCGGCTATGTCGGCCAGCTGATGCAGAGCCGGCCGCGCCAGTCGGGCGGCAAGCCGCGGTTGCGCATCTGGTCGGCGGGCTGTTCGACGGGGCAGGAGCCCTACACCATCGCGCTCAACCTGCTCGACAGCTATCCCGAGCTCAAGCGCTGGGACTTCCGCATCCTTGCCACCGACATCGACACCAACGTGGTCGCCAAAGCTTCGGCCGGCGTCTACCCGGAGAGCGAACTCAACGGGCTGTCGCCCGAGCGCATGGGACTGTTCGAGAAAATCGGCGGGGGCAATGTGCGCATCCCGGCGGCGGCGCGCGAACTGGTGACGTTCCGACCGCTCAACCTGATGAACAATCCGTGGCCGATGAAGGGGCCGTTCGACGCGGTGTTCTGCCGCAACGTCGCGATCTATTTCGACAAGAAGACACAAGGCGAACTGTTCGCCCGTCTCGGGGCCATGCTGGTGCCGGAAGGCTACCTCTATATTGGCCACTCCGAGAATCTGGGCTCGGGCAGCGAGTCGTTCCGCCTGGTCGGCAAGACGATCTACCAGGCACGAAACCGCGCGAAGACGAGGGATGCGGCATGACGATCAAGGTACTGGTGGTCGACGATTCGGCGTTGATCCGGGAAGTGTTGAGCCGGACGCTGGGCCGCGATGGCGACATGATCGTCGTCGGCACGGCCGAAGACCCGATCGACGCGCGCAGCAAGATCAAGGAACTGAGCCCGGACGTGGTCACGCTCGACATCGAGATGCCCAACATGAACGGCCTGCAGTTCCTCGAAAAGCTGATGCGGCTCCACCCGCTGCCCGTGGTGATGGTTTCCACACTGACCACCAAGGGGGCCAGCGAGACGCTGCTGGCGCTGGAACTGGGGGCGGTGGACTTCGTTGCCAAGCCCAATGCCACGCTGTCGGGAGGCCTCGAAGCCTTTGGTGAGAATCTCAGGCACAAGGTGCGGGCTGCGGCCAATTCCGATGTGAAAAGCCGGGCCATGCGCGTTGCGGTGCCGCAGGTTGCGGTGCGTACCGCCGCGGCGCCCGCCGGGGCCCTGATCGCCATCGGTGCCTCGACCGGCGGCGTCGAAGCCATCCGCGTCGTCCTCTCCCAATTGCCGGCCGATTGTCCGCCGGTGGTGATCGCCCAGCATATGCCGCCGGGCTTCACTGCCCGCTTCGCCAGCCGTCTGGACGAGCTCAGCGAACTCAAGGTCACGGAAGCGGCTGACCGCATGGTCCTGCAGCCCGGCCATGCCTATGTGGCGCCCGGAGATTTTCACCTGCGCGTCGAGAAGAGCTCGGGCCAGCTCAAGTGCCGTCTGACTCAGGACGATCTGGCCTCCGGCCATCGTCCCAGCGTCGACGTGCTGTTCGAAAGCGTCGCCAAGTCTGTCGGTCCGATGGCCGTCGGTGCGATCCTCACCGGCATGGGCCGGGACGGGGCGCGCGGGTTGAAGCTGATGCGAGATGCGGGCAGCTACACCATTGGTCAGAGCCAGAACTCGGCCCTGGTCTATGGCATGCCGCGCGTCGCGTTCGAAGAAGGCGCGGTGGTCGAGCAGGCGCCTGTAGAAGCAATCGCCGCAAAGCTGGCAGCTGCGCTGACTCGTGTCAGATCTGCGGCATAGCGATGTCTCGATTGAGGGAATGGTAACGGATGTTGCCTAGGGTCAGGTCCGGGCTCGTCTCTCCGGTTCCGGCTTAGTGTAGAAGGTTTGTGCAGCCATGCCGAAGGCCAGTGCTATCAGTGTGATGATCGTGGATGACCAGCAGTCGATGCGGGGCATCTGCAAGTACATCCTCAACCAGCTGGGTTTTGTGAACATCATCGAGGCCAAGAGCGGCCGCGATGCGCTTGGCAAGCTCGAGAAGGCCACGGTTGACCTGATCATCTCGGACTGGAACATGGATGACATCGACGGGCTGACCCTGTTGCGCGTCATCCGCAAGCACCCGCGCACCCAGGCCATGCCCTTCATTATGGCCACCGGCCGTTCCGACAAGGAACAGGTGAAGGAAGCCATCTCGAGCGGCGTGAACAACTACATCATCAAGCCATTCGACGCTTCGACCATGAAGAAGCGCATCGAAGCGGTGATCGGCACGCTGTCCTGAGCTGATAGGGCCGGCCCACACCAACGTGGTCGGTCGGCTCTGACCCCTCGCGTGGGTCGATGTCGGCGATGATCCCGATCGGGCCGATTTCGCACCGCGAGCGCCCGCCTACCATCCTCCCATTGTTCTTCCTTGCGGTGCCGAAGCGGCATTTGCGACAAACCCACTGACCCTCGGCTCGCGGACACTCCTGCCCGTGGTCAGTCGTGCGGGCGACCCGTTGCGCCGGATCGCCAGATGACGTCGCCGGCAGTCCTTAAGCCGGCAGATACTATTGTCCGGCACTAATGTTCCCAGTCTACGAGGGGCGACGATTCAGACATGGTGCTGAGTCGATGCAAGTGACTGAAGCAGTTGACACATCATGTTCGGGGGGCTGATTGCGCTGGATTCCGAGACTGAAGATCGCCCACAAGTTGCCGTTGCTGGTCTTGTCTGGAGCACTGCTGGTCAGTGCCGGCGTTGGTGTGTCGAGTTATCTCGTTGCCCAAAGTGCTGTTGAAACGCTGACGCGGCAACGCCTCGAGTCCACTGCCGCGGAACGATCTGAGGAGCTGGTCAACTATCTGTCGAGCACCGCCGAAGACCTGAGTTCGCGGGCCGCGACTGCGGGCGACAGCATTCGCGACCTGGTGGCCGGCTGGAAGTCGATCAAGGAAGGCGTGCCGGCAGACGTGCTGCGCGCAGCCTATATCGACAACAATCCCAATCCCGTCGGCGAGAAGATCAAGCTCGACAGGGCGGAAGGTCAGCTATCCTACAATTTCGTGCATGGGGCGCTGCATCCCTCCTTCCGCAGCCTGATCGAGAAGCGCGGCTACTACGACGTCTTCCTTTTCGACAATGACGGCAACGTGGTCTACTCGGCCTTCAAGGAGGACGATTTCGCGCAGAATTTCGCCGCGGGCGGTGGCCCTTATGCCGATACCGGACTGGGCGCTGCCTTCCGGGGCGCCAACGCCACCGAAATCCCCGGAATGGTGGTGTTTGCCGACTTTGCGCCCTATGCGCCCAGCGCTGGCGCGCCCGCGGCCTTCATGGCAACGCCAGCGTTCGACTCCCGAGGGAAGAAGCAGGGCGTGATCGCCGTCCAGCTTCCCAACGATCACATCAACCATATCTTCGATCACGTGCGCGGCCTCGGAGAAACCGGCGAGGTCTTTCTCGTCGGGTCGGACAACCTCAGACGCAATGACAGCCACCATTCGGCGGAAAACGACGTGTTGACCGTCTCGTTCGAGAGCCCGCTTGGTCAGGCGGCGCTCAATGGCACCCCAAGTTTCGGGTTGGGCTCGAACGAGATGAACGAGAAGACGGTGCTCGCTGCCACCAAGGCCAGCTTCGGCGGCGTCAACTGGGTCGTCTATGCCGAGCAGGCCTGGAGCGAGGCGGAGATTCCAGTGGTCGAGATGCGCAACACCATGGTGATGGTGGCACTCGGCCTGCTGGCGGGTACGGCCCTGTTGGCCCTGCTGTTCTCGCGGCAGATCACCCGTCCGCTGGCGGGACTGACCCGTGCCATGACGGCACTGGCCGGCGGCAATCTCTCCATCGACATTCGCGATACCGACCGCACCGACGAAGTCGGGGATATGGCCAAGGCTGTGCTGGTGTTCAAGCAGAATGCCCTCAAGGTCGACGAGCTCGGGGAAAGCGCCCGTGCGACCGAGACGCAGCGTCGTGCCGAGCGCGCCCAGATGATGCATGAATTGCAGAACGCCTTTGGCGAGGTGGTCGGGGCCGCGATCGCCGGCGACCTCAGTCGTCGGGTCACCACCGAGTTTCCCGACGCCGAGCTCAACTCCCTCGCGGCCCGCGTCAATGAGTTGGTGGATACCGTCGATCGGGGCATCAGCGAGAGCGGCAGCGTGCTTGGCGCCTTGGCGCGCACCGACCTGACGCAGCGGGTGACCGGGTCCTATGAGGGTGCGTTCGCGCAACTGAAGGATGACACCAACGCGGTGGCCGTGCGGCTGACCGAGATTGTCGGCGGTTTGCGCAACACCTCGCGGGCTTTGCGGACGGCAACGGGAGAGATCCTCGCGGGCGCCAACGATCTGAGCGAGCGGACGACCAAGCAGGCGGCAACGATCGAGGAAACCGCGGCGACGATGGAAGAGCTTTCTGGAACCGTGGTCCGCAATGCCGAGCGCGCGCATGAAGCGTCGGAAGTGGCCGGGTCGGTGACACGCACCGCCGAAGAGGGCGGCGAGGTGATGACCAAGGCGACGCAGGCAATGGAGCGCATCAGCGCCTCCTCGGGCAAGATCTCCAACATTATCGGTCTGATCGACGACATCGCTTTCCAGACCAATCTGCTGGCGTTGAACGCCTCGGTTGAGGCGGCGCGGGCCGGTGAAGCCGGCAAGGGCTTTGCCGTGGTGGCTGTTGAGGTTCGCCGGCTGGCGCAGTCGGCGGCGCAAGCCTCCGCCGAGGTCAAGGTTCTGATCGAGCAGAGCGGGGCCGAGGTCAGGGGCGGCTCCAAGCTGGTCGCGGAGGCCGCCACCAAGCTCGAGGGGATGCTCGGTGCCGCCAGATCCTCGAGCGAGATGATGAGCAGCGTCGCCCGGCAGAGCCGCGAGCAGGCTGCCGCCATCGAGGAGGTCAATACGGCGGTCCGCCAGATGGACGAGATGACCCAGCACAATGCGGCGCTGGTGGAACAGACCAATGCTGCCATCGAGCAGACCGAGGCACAGGCCTCGGAACTGGATCGCGTCGTCGAAGTCTTCAAGCTCGAAGCGACGGCGCCGGCCGTGGCAGCTCCGGAGGCGAGATCGGGCGGTGGCATCCAGGCGCTGCAAGAGAAGGTCCGCGGCGCCGCTCGTTCCTATCTGACGCGTGGCAATGCCGCGGTGAAGTCTGACGACTGGGCGGAGTTCTGAGGCGCTGCTGACAGCTCCTGTCGCCGGTGTTGCCTATCCCCCTGCTGTTCCAACGGCAGGGGTTTTGCATGAACACAACCATCGAGATCGTCGAGTTTCGGCTCGGTCGCGGCACGGGCGCCGGTTTCGTTGCGGCCAACGAGCCGCTCAACAAGTGGCTCAGGGCGCAGCCGGGATTTGTCAGCCGGCAACTGGCCGAGCGGGAAGATGGCAGTTATATCGACGTCGTGATCTGGTCGAGCCGCAGCGACGCCGAGACCGCGGCGGGCAAGGTGATGGCCGAGTTTGGGGAGGCGGATGCCATGACGATGATCGATCCTGACAGCATCCGCATGTCGCATGCTCCCGTGCTGATGAGCCTTGCACTGTGATACCGTCCGGCGATCTCGAGACGCTGCTGGCGCGCACCGATCCTGAGGTCGCCCAGACGGTTCGCGAGCTTGCGGCGCTGCTCGATACCATTGCGCCAGACCTCGCAGCCCAGGTGCGTCTCGGCTGGGGGAGCGTCAACTATCGCCATCCCCTCGCCGGGTTCGTCTGTGCGATCTTTCCGATGAAGGATCACGTCTCGTTGATCTTCGAACATGGGCGGCAGCTGGACTCACCGCTGCTGCAGGGCGATGGCAAGCAGGTGCGTTTCGTCCGCGTCGAACTCGGCACATTGCCAGATCGCGATGCGCTGGCAATCCTCGTCGCCGAGGCCATTGCGCTCAAAGCCTGAGCCGTGCTGAAAAGCTCCCGGTCCCAACGGGAGGCTCGGATGGCGCGTATTGGTCTGGTGGCGCATGACGACAAGAAGGACGAACTGGTCGCCTGGGCGGTACGCAATCGCGACGTGCTGGCGAAGCACGAACTGTACGGCACCGGCACCACCGGTGGGCGGGTCATCGAGGGCACGGGCCTCAGCGTTGTGCGGCTGCTGAGCGGCCCGCTCGGCGGCGACGCGCAACTCGGCGCGATGATCGCGGAGGGCCGGCTCGATGCGCTGATCTTCTTTCAGGACCCGCTGACAGCCATGCCGCACGATGTCGATATCAAGTCCCTCACCCGGCTTGCGACGCTCTACGATATCCTGTTCGCGCCCAATCACCGCACGGCTGACGCCATCCTTTCGGCGATTTGACCATCTGGTCAAATGTTCGAGGAGGCGCTATGGAGCCGGCGCGTGGCCGGATCTGTGGACCTTGGTGGGCTTGGTTGACCCCCGGCAGCGCATATGCGCAGATGGTTTTTCAACCGGCTGAAGCCGGAGCCAAGACGACAAGATAACAGGATCAGGACGGGGCGGGGTGTCCTTGGACGCAGTGATCGACGTCAAGAACGTCAGCAAGCGCTTTGGTGGGCTGCAGGCGGTTAAGAGCTGTTCACTCAGCGTGGCCCGGGGCTCGATCACCGGGCTCATCGGCCCGAATGGGGCCGGCAAGTCCACGCTGTTCAATCTGGTGGCCGGCAATATCGTGCCGGACAGCGGCGAGATCTGGTTCGATGGCCGCGATGTCACGGGCCTCAAGCCACACGAGCTGTTTCACCGCGGCATGCTCAGGACCTTCCAGATCGCGCATGAATTCTCCAACATGACGGCGCTGGAAAACCTGATGATGGTGCCCGGCGGCCAACTCGGCGAGAGCCTGTTGGCCACCTGGCTGATGCCTGGCGCGGTGAAGGCCGCAGATCTCGCGGTGCGGCAGCGGGCGCTGGACGTCATCGATTTCCTCAAGCTCGGTCATGTCAAGCACGAGCTGGCGGGGAACCTGTCCGGCGGCCAGAAGAAGCTCCTGGAGCTCGGCCGCACCATGATGGTCGATGCCAAGGTGGTGCTGCTCGACGAAGTGGCGGCGGGTGTCAACAAGTCGCTGCTGCAGGACCTCGCGGCCAATATCGAACGGATGAACCGCGAACTTGGCTACACCTTCTTCGTCATCGAGCATGACATGGATCTGATCGGCAGGTTGTGCGACCCGGTGATCGTGATGGCGCAGGGCGAGAAGATCGCCGAGGGTCCGATGAGCGAAATCCGCGCCAATCCACAGATTGTCGAAGCCTATTTCGGCACGCCGGTGGAGGCTGCCTGATGGCCTTGATCGAACTCAGCAATGTCGTGGGTGGCTATGGCGGCGCCCCGATCCTCAATGGCGTCAACATTGCCATCGAGCAGAGCGATATCGGCGTCATCGTCGGGCCGAATGGCGCCGGCAAGTCAACGACGCTGAAGGCAATCTTCGGGCTGTTGAAGGTGACCGGTGGCAGCATCGTGTTCAATGGCGAGGCCATCGAGAACAGCCTGCCAGACAAGCTTGTGCCCAAGGGGCTCAGCTTCGTGCCGCAGGAAAAGAACGTCTTCACCTCGATGAGCGTTGAGGAAAATCTCGAGATGGGCGCCTTCGTTCGTCGCGACGATTTCCGCGCGACGATGGAATGGGTCTACGAGATGTTCCCGGTCCTGCGCGAAAAGCGCCGGCAGCCAGCTGGGGAGCTGTCGGGTGGTCAGCGCCAGATGGTGGCCATGGGCCGCGCGCTGATGAGCCAGCCCAAGCTGCTGCTTCTCGACGAGCCCTCGGCGGGTCTCAGCCCGCGCTATGTGCTCGAGATCTTCGAGCAGATCGTCAAGGTCAACAAGCAGGGTGTGGGGATCCTGATGGTCGAGCAGAACGCGCGGCAGGCGCTGGCTTTCGCCTCGCGCGGGTTCGTGCTCGCCAGCGGGCAGAACCGTTTCACCGGCACCGGGCCGGAACTGATCGCCGATCCGGAAGTGGCCAAGAGTTTCCTGGGGGGCTGACAATGACCAAGCGTCACATGCGCCAGTCGGGGGCGGCCGCGCGATGAATGAGTGGATCTTCTTTTTCAACAACGTCATCGTCGGCGGCGTGGTTCTGGGCTCGATCTATGCGGTCGGTGCCATCGGCATCACGCTGATCTTCGGCATCCTCCGGTTCGCGCATTTCGCCCATGGCGACATGATGACCATGGGCGGCTTCATCGCCTTCCTGCTCGCCCTGGCCGCCACGGCGCTCGGCATCACCACGCCGCTGGTGCCAACGGGTTTCCTCGTCATGCCTGTCGCCATGGTGCTGACCGCGATCATCGCGCTCGGCATCGACAAGGGCTTTTATGCACCACTCCGCGCGCGGGGCGCGAAGCCCGTGACGCTGCTGATCGGCTCGATCGGCGTCACGCTGATCATCCAGGGCCTGATCCGGCTGTTCTTCGGGTCGGGCACGACCTCGTTCTTCGAGACCGAGCAGAAGCAGCTGATCCGCATTCCGGTGCCGCTCGAGGGCGTCACCCGCACCATCAATTTCACCCAGCCGCAGTTGCTGATGGTGATCTGCACCGCCATCGCGGTGGTGGCCCTGCATTTCTTCCTTACCCGTTCGCGGCTGGGCAAGGCCATGCGCGCCATGGCCGACAATGCCGATCTGGCGCAGGTGTCGGGCATCAACACCAAGGTGGTGGTGCGCGTCACCTGGATCATCGCCGGCGGGCTCGCGGCGATGGCGGGTGTGATGCTGGCGCTCGACGTCAACCTCAAGCCCGATCTCGCCTTCAACATCGTCTTGCCGATCTTTGCGGCGGCGATCGTCGGCGGTCTCGGCCAGTCCTATGGTGCCATTGCCGGCGGGTTCCTGATCGGCTTTGCCGAGACGGCCGCGATCTTCAACTGGTCGGTGCTGCTGCGCCCGCTGCAGGGGGTCTTGCCCTTCGAGGTGCCGGCGACCATCGCGATCGTCCCCACCGAATACAAGCTGACCGTTGCGTTCGTCATCCTTGTGGTCGTGCTGCTCTGGCGCCCGACCGGCATCTTCAAGGGGGCCTCATCATGACCATGGTGCAGCGTTCCGTCGCCCTGTTCGCCGGGCTCTTCTTGCTGTTCGCCGTGATCGGCTTCCTGCTCGGCGCCGCCAACATCACCCTGCTGCTCGTCCAGAGTTTTGCCTTCGCTTTGATCGCGCTGGGCCTCAACATCCAGTGGGGCTATGGCGGGCTGTTCAACTTCGGCATCATGGGCATGATGATGCTGGGCGGCGCGGCGGTGAGCTTTGTCTCGTTCCCGATGAACGCTGCGTTCTGGGGTTCCGATGGCCCGATGATGCTGGGCAGGGCACTGCTTGCCTTTCTCGCTGGCGGCGTGCTGGTCTGGGGCGCGCATCATGCGGAGCGCATCGGCATCCGCGGTCGCTGGAAGACCTTTGTTACCATCCTCGCCTGGGTTGTCGCCTACGGCATCTATCGCAGTCAGATCGACCCGGCGGCGGCCTATATCGAAAGCGCCGGTGGCGGCTGGATCGGCGGGCTGGGCCTCCACCCCGTCCTAGGCTGGGTCTTCGGCGGCATTCTCGCGGCCGGGGTCGCCTATATCGTGGGCAAGATCTGTCTCGGGCTGAGGACCGACTATCTCGCCATCGCCACCATCGGCATCTCCGAGATCATCCGGGCGCTGCTCAAGAACATGGACTGGCTGACGCGCGGCACCCTCACCGTCTCGCCGATGCCGTGGCCGACGCCGCTGCCGCAGGACCTGCAGGCGCAGGGCGTCTCGATCGCCGATTCCTTCATCTATGCCCGGCTGGGGTTCCTCGCGCTGGTGCTGGTCATCCTCGCGCTTGCCTTCTTCCTCGTGCAGCGCGCCTATGGCGGGCCGTGGGGCCGGATGATGCGGGCCATCCGCGACAACCACGTCGCCGCCGGTTCGATGGGCAAGGACGTCAAGCGCCGCCAGCTCGAGATCTTCGTGCTCGGCTCGGTGCTGATGGGCATCGGCGGGGCGATCCTCGTCAGCTTCCAGCAGATCTACGATCCCGGCTCCTATCAGCCGATCAACCACACCTTCGCGATCTGGGTGATGGTGATCGTCGGCGGCGCCGGCAACAACTGGGGCGCCGTCTTCGGGGCACTGCTGATGTACATGGCCTGGATGATCTCCGATCCGGTGGCGCAATGGCTGTTCAACGCCATCTCGTCGTGGTCGACCGACATCGGTTGGGGTGCCATTCCCGAAATCCAGTCGCGCGCCAGCCAGATGCGCACCCTGGTGCTCGGCGTGGTCATCACCCTCGCGCTCCGCTACACCCCGCGCGGCCTGATCCCGGAAGTCGTTCGTCGCGAAAACTAAGCAAAGTCCAAATTCGGACCGCACCGTTTGACTCCAGTCCCGATCCAGACTATATCCGGATCAAGACAGGAGTTGGTCATGCTCGGTTTCGAAGGACAACAGGCGATTTTTCTCCCTGCCGCCGCGCCGCTGCAGCCGGATCTGGCGCGTTTCGCACCAGAGAACCGGCGCCGGTTGAGCGCGCCCGGCTTCCGCAGCTTCATGGCCATCGCCGATCTGTGGGGCTTCAATGAGGAGCAGCGCCGGCTGGTGCTCGGCTACCCCTCGCGTTCGACCTATCACAACTGGGCCAAGCTCGCGCGCGAGCATGGCGACTTCACTCTCGATGTCGACACGCTGACTCGCATCTCGGCCGTGCTGGGCATTCACCAGGCGCTCGGCGTGCTGTTCCATTCAGAAGCCGATGGTGTCGACTGGCTGCGCGGTCCGCATGCGTCGCCGCTGTTTGGCGGCCAGCCTCCGCTGGCGCTGGTCACCTCCGGCACGCAGGACGGCCTGATGGCCGTGCGGCGCTTCCTCGATGCGGCGCGTGGTGGCCGCTACATGCCGCCCAATGCAGCCGACGCCGGCGATGCCTACTACACCGACGCGGACATCGTGATCCGGTGAAGGAGGTTGCTGCCCCGCAGCCAAGCTATCGGTTGATCCCATCGCGCTTTCCGCCGGTGCCGCTGTTCGACACCGTGGCCACAGCGGGTGACCTCGCGGCGGTGATGGAACTGGTCGGCTGGACCAATGACCGGCTGGTGCGCGAGCGCATGCTGCGCCTGCCACAGGCGGACTGGGCCTATGGGCGCGCCAATGCCAGCGTGGTGATGGCGGCGTTCCTGCATGCTGCCCCCGATGGCGGCCGTTTCAACGGTCCCGATCTCGGGGCGTGGTACGCGGGTGGCGCCATCGCCACCGCCATTGCCGAGGTTGGCCATCATCTGCGCCGCGAGGCCGTGGCGCGCGGCGTCAGCGGCATGACTCGAACCTTTCGCTGCTACGCAGCGAGGCTCGCCGGTCGCTATCGCGACATCCGCGGCACCCACCCGGACCTCCACGATCCGCACAGCCATGGCGCCGGACGGGCGTTCGGCGAGGCAATGCGTGCGGCCGGGGGCGACGGCATCGTCTATGACAGCGTCCGGCATTCGGGCGGCATCGCGGTCTGCGCTTACCGTCCCCGCAAAATCGAGGATGTGGTGCAGGCTGCGCACTACGAGATCAGCGTCGAAGCCGCCGTCAACCGCATCGATGCCCGCAGGCTCACTGCGGCGGTGTGAGCCCAGCCCAAGCTCAAGCAAAAGGCCCGGGATCGCTCCCGGGCCTCGCATCATGGTGTCGTCGGCCGCTTATTGGATCGGGCCGATCTCGACGAACTTGCCGTCCTTGACTTCGAGCTCGACGATGATGCCGTCGACGTCACCGGCCGCGTCGAAATCGAGCGGGCCACCGGCGCCTTCATAGTCGATGTCGGTGCCGGCCTTGATCAGCTCGACAGCCTTGCTCCACTCACCGGGGAGGATCTTCTCGCCGGGGGCGGAAGCGACTTCGCGCAGCGCAGCCGACAGACCCTCACGGGCCGCCGAACCATTCTTCTCGATGGCGAGTGCGAGCAGGAAGCCGGCGTCATAGGCCTGCGGCGCGTAGGTTGCGGCCGGGTCCTGGCCGGCATCGGTCGCGAGCTTGGTATAGATCGCGGCGGATTCACCGGTATAGGCACCGGCGCGGGTCGCGATGATCTTGCCGTTGACGGCCTCCGGCGGCAGGCCGGTCAGGAGGTCGTCGCCGATCATGCCGTCGCCGCCGACAAACGCGGTGAACTCGCCGCCTTCGATGGCCTGCTGCAGGATGGTCTTGCCCGAGCCGGAGGCATAGGCGAGGACCACAAGGTTCTGAGAGCCGCCCGACGAGAGCTGGCCGAGTTCGGCGCGATAGTCGGCCTTGCCGTCTTCATGGGCGACATTGGCAGTCACCGAGCCGCCGCCTTCGGTGAAGGTCGCGACGAACACGTCGGCGAGGCCCTTGCCGTAGTCGTTGTTCACGTAGGTGACGGCCACATCCTTGATGCCCTTGGCGAGCAGCAGCTTGCCCAGCTGCACGCCCTGGAAGGCGTCCGACGGGGTGGTGCGGAACACGAGGTCATTGTCCTCGAGCGTGGTCAGCGCCGGGGCCGAGGCCGACGGCGAGATCTGCACGACGCCGCCCGGAATGCCGGCAGCGGTGGCAGCGCCGATGGTGGCGCCGGTGCAGAAGGCGCCGACCATGCCGGTCACCTGATCGGTATTGACCAGCTTGTCGGCAGCGGGGCCGGCAATGGACGGATCACAGGCGCTGTCGCCAGTGATGGTGACGATCTGGCCACCGAGCAGGCCGCCCTGGGCATTGACGTGGTCGAAGGCGAGCTGGGCACCGGCGACGATCGGCGGCGCCAGGCTTTCGATCGGGCCGGTCAGGTCGCCGAGAATGCCGAGCTTGACGTCTTCCGCCAGTGCCGGCACTGCGAGACCGAGCACGGACGCTGCGACGGCAAGGCCAAGGATCTTGCTAGAAATCTTCATGATGTCCCTCTGTATTTGCCGGCCGGACGTGTCAGTGCTTCTGAATGGGTGACTTCGTGTCCGGACGGCAATTCATGGGGGCGCAACCCGCGCCCCGCTGGCGGCGATATTGCATAGTTCAGCAAGTCGAGTCATCCGATTTTGATCGTTCGGTAAAGAGCCGGCGGCGGTTGTCAGGGGCATGGCGCAGTCTGTAAGTTGCGGCCAAGTCTCACGTGGCCGGACCCCCATGCGCTGTCTCCTGCCTCTCTTGCTGCTTATCGTCTTGCTGCTCCCGTCATCGGCGTGGGCGCAGGGATCGGTCGAGACATTGCCGCCTCCGGGGCCGGTCAGTTCGGGTGAGACCTCGCCCAGCGCCGCGGCCGCTGGGGCGGCGGGCGACCAGGCAGCCGAAGCCGGCGTGCCACCGCCACCGGCGCCGCCCTGCGGCACCCAGCCGATCACCATCGCGCGCATGGCCTGGCCGTCGGCGGCGCTCCTGGCTGAAATCCATGCGCGGCTGATTGCCGATCAGTTCGGCTGCACGGTCACCCTGCAATCGGGCGACCTCGCGGCGACCGCCTCCGCCATGGGGGCGACGGGGCAGCCCGCCGTCGCACCGGAAATGTGGGTGACACGCGTTGCCGACATCTGGAACGCCGCGATGCAGGGCCAGAAGGTCCGCCAGGCCGGCACCAGCTATGACGAGGCGCAGTTCGAAGGCTGGTTCGTCCCGGACTATGTGGCCGGGCGTTGGTCCGATATCGGCGGCATTGAGGGCGTCAGGGCGCATGTCGCCGAGTTTGCCGCCGATGGCAGCCTGCCGCGCTTCATCTCCTGCCCGCCCGATTGGGCCTGTGCGCTCCTTAACCGCAACATGCTGAGGGCCTATGGGCTCGCGGGCAGCTTCGACATTGTCGAGCCGGGCAACCGGTTCGAGATGGACACGCTCATCGCCGAGGCCGTTGGGCGGCGCGAGCCGTTCCTCTTCTATTACTGGCAGCCCAATGCGGTGCTGGCACAGTTCGATTTCCTGCCGGTCGCACTGAATGGCTATGACAAGGACGCGTTCGCCTGCATGGGCAGGAGTGCCTGCGCAGCCACGGTGGCGTCGGGCTTTGCGCCGGACCCGGTGGTGGTGGCGGTTGCCGAGTGGGTCTATCTCGATGCACCGCAGGTCGCCGCCTATTTCGCCCGGGCCCGAATGCCGTTTGCGGAAATGAACCGCATGCTGCTGCAACTGGGCGAGCCAGGCGCAACCGTCGAGACCGTTGCTCAGCTGTTCGTCGCGGAACGCGGTGAAATCTGGCGCCCCTGGGCAGGCGTTCCGACGGTGCCCGCCGAAGTTCCCGTCGCGCAGTAACCGCGCCGCCTTGCGCCCGCGCGCGGCAGATGGCTATAAAAGCGTCACGGGAGCATTCCTGCTCGGACAGCGGAGTATTGGACTTGGACGTGAAACGCATCAACGAACATGTCAGCGTTTCTCCGCAGATCAGTCCCGAGGACGTCCAGGCCATCAAGGCCCAGGGTTTTGTCGCGATAATCAACAACCGGCCGGACGGCGAAGCGCCGGACCAGCCATCCAGTGCGACGATCGAGGCTGCGGCCACGGCGGCCGGCCTCGCCTACCACTTCATTCCGCTCGGTCGTGACGGTGTCACCGAAGACATGGTCGCGCGGACCAAGGCGGCGCTCGAGGGGAGCGCCGGACCCGTCTTCTGCTTCTGCCGCTCCGGTACGCGGTCCACGACGCTGTGGGCCCTCAGCCGGGCCGGCGAGCAGCCGGCTGCCGAAATCATCTCGGCGGCCGCACAGGCGGGGTACGACATGTCGCATCTCGCGGGCCATCTGAGCCAGAAGTAGGCTTTCGCTGCCCGCGAATTCGGCTAGCAATTCGTCCGGACACGCCATTGGCGTGTCTGCCTCTCTGTTTCCGGGTCAGTCACACATGCCGATCAAGAAGATCCTCGTCGCCAACCGCAGCGAAATCGCCATTCGCGTGTTTCGTGCGGCCAATGAGCTGAACATCAAGACCGTCGCCTGCTATGCCGAAGAGGACAAGCTGGCGCTGCACCGGTTCAAGGCCGACGAGGCCTATCTGATCGGCAAGGGCAAGGGCCCGGTCGAAGCCTATCTGCAGATCGACGAATATATCCGTATCGCCCGCATCTCCGGCGCCGATGCCATCCACCCGGGCTATGGCCTGCTCTCGGAATCGCCGGAATTCGCCGATGCCTGCGAGGATGCCGGCATCATCTTCATCGGCCCGCGCGCGCAGACCATGCGCGACCTCGGCAACAAGGTGGCCGCTCGCAACATGGCCATCGCGTCGAATGTGCCGGTGGTGCCGGCCACCGATGCGCTGCCCGACGACATGGAGGCGGTCAAGAAGATGGCTGCCGAGATCGGCTACCCGCTGATGCTCAAGGCCTCCTGGGGCGGCGGCGGCCGCGGCATGCGCCGGATCATGGACGAGTCGACGCTGGTCCACGAAGTCTCCGAGGGCAAGCGCGAAGCCAAGGCCGCGTTCGGCAAGGACGAGATGTATCTCGAAAAGCTGATCGAGCGGGCGCGCCACGTCGAGGTGCAGCTGGTCGGCGATGATCACGGCAATCTTGTCCACCTGTTCGAGCGCGATTGCTCGGTGCAGCGGCGCAACCAGAAGGTGGTCGAGCGCGCCCCGGCGCCCTACCTGCCGCAGGATGTGCGCGATGCCCTCACCAGTTCCGCCATCCGGCTCGGCAATGCCGCCAACTATCGCGGTGCCGGCACCGTCGAGTTCCTGCTCGATGCCGACACCAACAAGTTCTACTTCATCGAAGTGAACCCGCGCATCCAGGTCGAGCACACGGTCACCGAGGTCGTCACCGGAATCGACATCGTCAAGGCGCAGATCCGGCTGCTCGAAGGCGCGGTGATCGGCACGCCGGAATCGGGTGTGCCACTGCAAGAGGACATCCGGCTCAACGGCAATGCCATCCAGTGCCGCGTCACCACCGAGGATCCCGAGCAGAACTTCATCCCCGATTATGGCCGTATCACCGCCTATCGGGAGGCGACCGGCTTCGGCGTCCGCCTCGATGGCGGCACGGCCTATGCCGGCGCGGTGGTCACGCGGTTCTACGACCCGCTGCTCGAAAAGATCACCTGCTGGGCGCCCTCGCCCGAGGAAGCCATTGCCCGCATGCACCGTGCGCTGCGCGAGTTCCGCATCCGCGGCGTCGCCACCAACCTGGCGTTCCTCGAAAACATCATCACCCATCCCGATTTCGTCGAGAACCGCTACACGACGCGGTTCATCGACACGACGCCGGCGCTGTTCGACTTCCGGCAGCGGCAGGATCGCGCGACCAAGCTTCTCACCTATGTCGCCGACGTCACCGTCAACGGCCACCCCGAGGTGCGCGATCGGCCAAGGCCGCCGGCCGATGCCATCGAGCCGCTGGTGCCGGACTATCCGCCGCTTTCGGTGATCGAGGGGTCGCGCCAGATCCTCGACCGTGATGGTCCCAAGGGCCTTGCCGCCTGGATGAAGGCGCAAAAGCGCGTGCTGTTCACCGACACCACGATGCGCGATGCGCACCAGTCGCTGCTCGCCACCCGCATGCGCTCGTTCGACATCACCCGCATCGCCCAGGCCTATAGCCGTGGGCTGCCCAGTCTCTTCAGCCTAGAATGCTGGGGTGGCGCCACCTTCGACGTCGCCATGCGCTTCCTTAACGAGGATCCGTGGGAGCGTCTCGCTGCCGTCCGCGACGGCGCTCCCAATCTCTTGACCCAGATGCTGCTGCGCGGCTCGAACGGCGTCGGCTACACCAACTACCCCGACAACGTGGTGAAGTTCTTCGTCCGCCAGGCCGCGGCCGGCGGCGTCGATGTGTTCCGCATTTTCGACTGCCTCAACTGGGTCGAGAACATGCGCGTGTCGATCGACGCGGTGGGCGAGGCGGGCAAAGTGGCCGAGGGCGCCATCTGCTACACAGGCGACCTGCTCGATCCCAACCGCTCGAAATATGACCTCAAATACTATGTTGGTCTCGCCAAGGAGCTCGAGGCGGCGGGTGCGCATGTGCTCGGCCTCAAGGACATGGCGGGTCTGCTGAAGCCGGCGGCGGCAAGGAAACTGGTCGAAACGCTGAAGGGCGAAGTCGGGCTGCCGATCCACCTTCACACCCACGACACCTCCGGCGCGGCAGCCGCGACGATCATGGCGGCGGTCGAGGCCGGCGTCGATGCAGTCGATGCGGCCATGGATGCGCTCAGCGGCACCACCTCGCAGCCAACGCTCGGCTCGCTGGTCGCGGCTTTGCGCGACACCGACCGCGACCCCGGCCTCGACGGCAAGGTGATCCGCGAGATCTCGTTCTACTGGGAGGCGGTGCGCAAGCAGTACAGCGCCTTCGAGAGCGATCTGAAGGGCGGGGCTTCCGAGGTTTACCTGCACGAAATGCCCGGCGGACAGTTCACCAATCTCAAGGAGCAGGCGCGTTCGCTCGGCCTCGAGTCGCGCTGGCACGCGGTCGCCCAGACCTATGCCGACGTCAACCAGATGTTCGGCGACATCGTCAAGGTCACGCCGTCCTCCAAGGTGGTCGGCGACATGGCGCTGGCCATGGTCTCGGCGGGCCTCACCCGCGCCGAAGTCGAGGACCCCAACCGCGACGTGGCGTTCCCGGACTCGGTCGTCGGCTTCTTTGCCGGCGATCTGGGCCAGCCGCCGGGCGGCTTCCCGCCCGCGCTTCAAAAGAAGGTGCTGAAGGGCCGCACGCAGCTCACCGAGCGTCCGGGCTCCTACCTCAAGGATGTCGATCTTGAGGCCGAGCGCACCAAGATCGCCAAGGAAACCGGCGAGGACATCGACGACAAGCGCCTCGCCTCCTACCTGATGTATCCCAAGGTCTTCACCGACTTCATCAAGACCCAGGACAAGTACGGCCCCACCGCCGTGCTGCCGACCCCGGTCTATTTCTATGGGCTGAAGGAAGGCGAAGAGGTCTTTGTCGACATCGAAAAGGGCAAGACGCTGGTTCTCACCTATCAGGGTCGCACCGAGACCAACGAGAAGGGCGAGGTTCGCGTCTTCTTCGATCTCAACGGCCAGCCGCGCACCATCACCGTGCCGGATCGTCTCAAGGTCGGCGAGATCAAGGTGCGGGCCAAGGCCGCCCTCGGCGATGCCAAGCAGGTCGGCGCACCGATGCCGGGCGTCATCTCGGGGCTCGGCGTCAAGGTCGGCGACAAGGTGTTTGCCGGCGACGTCCTCTGCTCGATCGAAGCGATGAAGATGGAAACCGCCATCCACGCCGAAGCAGACGGCGTCGTCGCCGAAGTCACGGTCAAGCCCGGCGACCAGATCGACGCCAAGGACCTGTTGGTCCGGTTCGAGTAGGCGCTTCGCACATCCGACCTGAACCGGGGTCGCGGCTGGTCCGTAACCCGAGTTTGGGAGGTGGATGATGCGGTTTCTCACGGACAGCAGCTGGAGGGGCTGGCTGGCCTGCGCAGGCAGCGCGGTGCTGCTGGCTGTGGCAGCCAATGCCTATATCTTTGCGGTCGGTACGCCGACGGAGACGTCATCAGGCGGCACCATCGCGGTCACCGGCCCGGTCGGGCAGGTGATCGCTACCATCGTCCCGTTCGTCTGGCTGTTTCTTTACGCTGGGCTGGGAACGGCGTTCTGGCTGGTGGCGCGCGGGCGGCCCCGGATTCCCGCCATGGCCTGGGCCATAATCGCCCTACTGGCAAACTGCGTTGCCTACCCCGCCTATACCGACAATTTCCGCAACAACGATGTGGCGCTGGCCGGCAACGTCCTCACCATCGGCCTTGCAGCCTTCGCAATTGGGCTGGTGCTGCCGCGCTCGCGCGCAGCGGCCGCGCTTATCTTTCCCGTCGTCGCATGGGTGTCGATCGCGTCGGTCGGGCTGGTGGCGTTGATGACCAGCCGGACGTTCTGAGGCTGGCGTCGACCCGACGCGATGGCCTTAACGCCGCCGGCGATACTCGCCGTCGATCACCTTCGCGCCATCGGCCGACCGCGCATAGACCGGCGCGCGCTGCGGCAGCATCTTGACGATCCAGCTGACCAGCATCGGAACGATCACGAGGTCATCGACCCAGCCAAGGAACGGGATCAGGTCGGGGATCAGGTCGACCGGGCTCAGCAGATAAGCCGGCACCAGCAGCATCAGCGCCTTGAGATGCATCGGCGTTTCGGGCGCGAGAAAGCCACGCCACAGCGTTGCCAGTTCGCGGCGGAAGGTCAGGATGCGGGCGAGGATGGATATCTTCATGGTGAAGGTGATGTGGGAAGTCTGCGGCCGGGTTCAAGGCCGCGGTGGCTTCACTTCAGCACGCCGCGTTCCTTCAGCAATTTGACGATCGCCATGGCGTGGCCGTGCCCCAGCTGGAAGTCGGCCTTCAGCCAGTCGGTGACTTCGGTCGCCTTGGTCGTCGGCGGGTAGCCTCGGGCCCGCGCCAGCTGCTCGAACCCGTCGGGCGTGACGCCGGTCTGTTTCTCGATATTGGCGAGATAGGCTTCGAAACTCATCGGTTCCTCAAGGTTGCGGCAGTGCGCCGAGCTCGGGCCAGCCGTCGGCGCTCCAGCCGAGCGGGGTCAGTTGCAGCTTCGGCGAGCCGGCGGCATCGCCATCATAGTAGTGGAAGGCCAGCCAGGGCGCACCGTTGACGTCGAACACTTCCTGTCCGCCCGGGCCGATATAGCGGCCGGTGGTGGCCAGCAATTGCGTGCCGCCGCCGTCGAGCAGCGGCTTGCCGTCGCGGTCGAGGTAGGGGCCCTCCACCGCGTCGGCGCGCCCGACCATGATCCGGTAGGTGCTGGCGGTCCCCTTGCAGCAGGCATCGAACGAGACGAACAGGTAGAATTTCCCGTCATGCTCCAGAATGGCGGGGGCCTCGATGGCGTCGCCATTGCGGGACGCAAGCCGCAGTGGCTCGCCTTCGCCCTTGCGCAAGCCCGTCATGGGGTCGAGCTCGATCATCCGGATGCCATCCCAGTAAGATCCGAAAGCCAGAAAGGCGCGGTTCCCGACGTCGATGCGGAAGGGGTCGATGGCATTGAACCAATCCTCGCGCCGCGAGCGGAACACCAGCCCCTGGTCCTCCCAGCCATCGGCGGGGCGCGTGGCGTCGAACGCCGTATTGGTCATCAGACCGATCACGCTGTTGTTCCGGCCAAAGCTCGAGACCGAATAGTAGAGGTAAACAGTGTCGCCATGCCTCGAGACGTTCGGGGCCCAGATGTTGCGTGGCGCAAAGCCGAGTTCCTTTTTCACCCAGGCCGGGATGCCGCCGGGCAGGGGGCCAGTCTCGGTCCAGGTGATGCCGTCGGGGGAGGATTTCGTCCGGACCGCGCCGCCGTCCGCCGCGCGCTCGACGCCCGTCGCGAACGAGGCCCAGCCGCCTTCGGTGACGATGATCGAGGGATCGTGAATGGCGATATTGCCCGCGAGCGTCGGCATTGGGTCAGCGGCCAGCGGGGCGGCGATTGCGGCTGCCCATAGCAGCAGTGTCGAGATAACGAGACGCACGGCTTTCCTCCCGCGGCTCGGCTTGGTCGCGGCCGCATTGCACTCGTCACATGCCCGGCTTATGTGTTTGGCGCAAGCAAGAGGTGCCCAATGGTCGCTCCGCGCCACACCACGGTCGGGGTCAATGTCGGCGGCGTCACGGTCGGCGGTGGTGCCCCCATCGTCGTCCAGTCGATGACCAATACCGACACGGCCGATATCGACGCGACCGTGAAGCAGGTGGCGCAGCTCTGGCGCGCCGGCTCCGAACTTGTCCGCATCACGGTGGATCGCGACGAGAGCGCCGCTGCCGTGCCGCATATCCGCGACAAGCTCGCGGCGCGCGGCATCAATGTGCCGCTGATCGGCGACTTCCACTATATCGGCCACAAGCTCCTCACCGATCATCCGGCCTGCGCCGAGGCGCTGGCGAAGTACCGGATCAATCCGGGCAATGTCGGGTTCAAGGCCAAGCGCGACACCCAGTTCTCTACCTTGATCGAACTCGCCATCCGCCACGGCAAGCCGGTGCGCATCGGCGTCAACTGGGGCTCGCTCGACGAAGAGCTGCTGACTCGGCTGATGGACGAGAATGCGGCCTCGGCCGCACCGATCTCGGCCGCAGCGGTGCAGCGCGAGGCGATCATCCAGTCGGCGCTGCTCTCGGCCGCCCGCGCCGAGGAAATCGGGCTCGGGCGCGACCGCATCATCCTCTCGACCAAAGTCAGCGACGTTCAGAACCTCATCGAGGTCTACCAGGCGCTCTCCGCCCGCTGCGACTACGCGCTGCACCTCGGACTCACCGAGGCCGGCATGGGGTCGAAAGGCATCGTCGCCTCCTCGGCGGCCATGGGCATCCTCCTGCAACAGGGGATCGGCGACACCATCCGCGTCTCGCTCACCCCCGAACCCGGCGGCGATCGCACGCAGGAAGTCCGGGTGGCGCAGGAACTTCTGCAGACCATGGGCTTCCGCCAGTTTCTGCCTGTCGTCGCGGCCTGTCCGGGCTGCGGGCGCACCACCAGCCAGACCTTCCAGGTGCTGGCCAAGGAAATCCAGGATCACCTCTCGACCTCCATGCCCGAGTGGAAGGAACGCTATCCCGGCGTCGAGAACCTCTCGGTCGCGGTGATGGGCTGCATCGTCAACGGGCCGGGCGAGAGCAAGCACGCCAATATCGGCATCTCGCTGCCCGGCACCGGCGAAACCCCGGCCGCGCCGGTCTTCGTCGACGGCCAGAAGGTCGCGACCCTCCGCGGCGCCGATGTCGCCGAGCAGTTCAAGCTGATGGTCGCCGACTATATCGAGCGCAAATACGGCACCGGCCAGCAGACAGCGGCCGAATGAGCCGCTGGCGCGAGTGGCTCTTCACCGGTGAAGCCGCCCGCCGCCGCTGGCTGTGGCTGGGCATCCTCGTGATCCTCGTGATCGCGTTGGCGCTGACGGGGAACCTCAGGGAGTTCTAGGCCGGGACGTCGCAAGCATCCGCCCACTTGCCGCCGCAAAGCTCCACCAGCCGCCCCAACGGCAGTCGCACGCTGGCGTGGGTCGAGCCGCCGGCAGGGATGACCTCGTCATAGATCTTGAGCGAGACGTCGCAATAGATCGTCAGCGGTGCCGGCAGGCCGAAGGGGCACACGCCGCCGACCTGGTGGCTGGTTAGTCGCAGCACGTCCTCGGGCCCCAGCATGCGCGGCCGGCCGCCAAAGGCCGCCTTGGCTTTGCCATTGGAGAGCCTGGCGTCCCCCCGCGTCACGAGGAGGAACTCCTCGTCCCCGACGCGGATGGCAAGCGTCTTGGCGATCTGGCCGGGTTCCACGCCATGCACGGCCGCCGCGAGCAGAACCGTCGCGGTCGAATCGTCGGTGACGATCACTGCGAGGTCGGGGGCGCGGGCGGCGAGATCGGCCTGGACGGTCTCAAGGGACATGCTGCAACTCCGTAAGCAGGGTCAGTTCTGGCGTTCGGCAAAAAAGCGCGCCGTGGCGCGAAGGCCGTCGGCACGCTCGTCGAAGGGCAGCAGCGCTGACAGCGCGTCGTGAATGGTCTCGCCCAGCTGGCGCTGCGCGGCCTCGACGCCGATGCGGGCGACGATGGTCTGCTTGCCGCGCTCGGCATCCTTGCCGGTGGCCTTGCCCAGCGTGGCAGCGGAGGCGGTGACATCAAGGATGTCGTCAGCCAACTGGAAGGCGCGTCCGGCGGCTTCCGCGTAGTCGGTGAGGTGCGCGAGCGCCGCCACGTCGGCGCCGCCGAGGATGCCGCCCATGCGCACCGCGGCGCGGATCAGGGCGCCGGTCTTCATCGCCTGCATCCGGGCAATGGCCCGCTCAGCCATGAAACCCTTCTCGCCCTCGATATCGGCCATCTGGCCTCCCACCATGCCTCCGGCACCGGCGCCGAGCGCCAGCTCGGTCACCAGCCGCAACCGAACAGCCGGATCGGGATGGGTCGATTGCTCGGCCAGAACCGCAAAGGCGTGGGTCAGCAGCGCATCGCCGGCGAGAATCGCCGTCGCCTCGTCGAAGGCCTTGTGCACCGTCGGCTGGCCGCGGCGCAGGTCGTCATCGTCCATCGCCGGCAGATCGTCGTGGATCAGCGAATAGCAGTGCACCATCTCGACGGCCAGCCCGGCGGGCAGGGCGGCTTCGGGTGCAACGCCGAACAGCCCCGCGGCCTGCCGCACCAGCAGCGGCCTCAGGCGTTTGCCGCCGTTCAGGCTGCCATGGCGCAGGGCCGCAACCAGCCGTTCCGGCGCTGCGCCGGGTCCCGAAAGCGGGGTAGCAGCCAGATAGGCGTCGAGGGCGCGCTCGATCTCGTTGGCGGTGGTTGCGAGTTCGGTGGGGAAGTCGTAGGTCACTGCGGCAGGTCCGGAGGGGTCGGCAGGCTTTCTAGCGGGAAACCGGGTTCGGCGTCAGCCCCCGTGGTTCCGGTGGGTGTGCGCCGATTTCGCCCCTTCCCATCGGCCGAAATGTGATCTATAGACGCGCGCAATTCCCGACAGACCCTGTCTGTTACACGCCGGAACGCCTTCGGCGAAACGCTATTGAACCAGGAGTAACTGCCATGGCCGTGCCAAGAGGCAAAATGTCGCCGATGAAGCGTGGTTTCCGTCGCTCCGCCGATGGTCTCGCCGCTTCGTCCTATGTCGAAGACAAGGACTCGGGCGAGCTGCGCCGCCCGCACCACATCGACCTGAAGACCGGCATGTATCGCGGCCGGCAGGTTCTCGAGCCCAAGAAGAGCTAAGCTCTCTTGCGTCGCATCGACTGATTTTCGGCGGCCAGTCCCTTCGCGGGGCTGGCCGTTGTTGTTTCTGGACACCCTTGGGGGGGAGCCAAATGGCTACGCGCGTCGAATCCGATTCCATGGGCACCATCAATGTGCCGGCCGACAAGTATTACGGGGCGCAGACGGCCCGGAGCCTCGCCAATTTCGACATTGGCGGCGAGAAGATGCCGGCCGAGATCATCGAGGCGTTCGGCATCCTGAAGAAGGCCGCGGCGCAGGCCAATTTCAAGCTCGGCCTGCTTCCCGCCGACCTCAAGGACCTGATCGTCGCCGCCGCCGATGAGGTGATCGAGGGCAAGCTCAAGGATCACTTTCCGCTCGTCGTCTGGCAGACCGGTTCGGGCACCCAGTCCAACATGAACGTCAACGAGGTGATCTCGAACCGGGCCATCGAAATGGCCGGCGGCGCGATGGGCTCGAAAAAGCCGGTTCACCCCAACGACCATGTCAACATGAGCCAGTCGTCCAACGACACCTATCCGACGGCGATGCACATCGCCGCGGTCGAGGCGATCGAGGGCTATCTCACCGGCCGCGTGAAGCTGCTGCGCGATACGCTCGAGGCGAAGTCCAGGGAGTTCATGGGGGTGGTCAAGATCGGCCGCACCCACCTCCAGGACGCGACGCCGCTGACGCTCGGCCAGGAAATCTCGGGCTGGGTGGCGCAGATCGATCTCGCCATGAAGTCGGTTCGCGCCACGCTCCCGCAGCTCTATGAGCTGGCGCTGGGCGGCACGGCCGTCGGCACCGGGCTCAATGCCCACCCGAAATATGCAGAAGCGGTCGCTGGCGAAATCGCGATGCTCACCGGCTATCCGTTCGTTACCGCGCCCAACAAGTTCGCGCTTATGGCCGGGCACGACGCGTTCGTGGCGTCGTCGGGCGCGCTTAAGCAGTTGGCCGTCGCCTTCATGAAGATCGCCAACGACGTCCGCTGGCTCGCTTCCGGTCCACGTTCCGGCCTCGGTGAGATCACCATTCCGGAAAACGAGCCAGGCTCGTCGATCATGCCGGGCAAGGTTAACCCGACCCAGTCGGAAGCCATGACCATGGTGTGCGTCCAGGTGTTCGGCAACGACGCCGCCATCGGCGTCGCCGCCAGCCAGGGCAATTTCGAGCTCAACGTCTTCAAGCCGGTGATCGCCTACAATTTCCTGCAGTCCGTCCGCCTGCTTGCCGATGCGGCCAAGAGCTTCAACGACAATTGCGCCGTCGGCATCGAGCCTGACCTGAAGCGCATCCAGCAACTGGTCGACCAGTCGCTGATGCTGGTCACCGCGCTCAACCGCAAGATCGGCTACGACAATGCCGCCAAGATCGCCAAGACCGCGCACAAGAACGGCACGACGCTGCGCGAGGAAGCCATCAATCTGGGCCTGCTCACCGGCGAGGAATTTGATGCCGAGGTGAAGCCCGAGCAGATGGTGGGCCCGCTCAAGCTCTAAGGGCTTGTCACGGGACGGTTGAGAAGCATGCGGCGCCCCTAGCGGGCGCCGCTCTGCTTTGGCATTGTCCAGCCTAATTTTGCATAGGAGGCCGCCTTGTCCGACACCGTGTTCATTCCCCCCGATCGCCGGCCGGGCCGCGGGGTGTTCGTGCCGCCGCTGCTCCTCGTGCCGCTGATCGTCTACAATTTCGTGGTGTTCCTGTTCATGGGCGGCAGCCCGACGGGTTGGGCCACGCAGATCTTCTCGATCCCGATGGTCTCCGGCGTTACCTGGGCATTGACCGCAGGCGACCTGCTGCTGGTGGTCGGGGTGATCTGCCTGTTCTTTGAAGTGATCAAGTCGACCAATACCGGCCGCAACTCGGTGATCGAGCACATGCTGTCGACGGCAGTGTTCGTGGTCTTTCTCGTCGAGTTCCTGCTCGTCGGCGCGGCGGCGAGTTCGGTGTTCTTCCTGTTGATGATCATGGCGATCGTCGATGTGGTCGCCGGTTTCACCGTGTCGATCACCGGCGCCGGCCGCGACGTCTCGATGACCTAAGGCTTCAAGCCTTGATCCGCGACCTGGGCGAGGCTCAGGTCGTTCAGGTGACGATGGTCTTCCGATAGCCCGGCGGAATCCGCCGGTCGGCGATACGCGCGCCATCGGCATAGGCGGCCAGTGCGTCGCCTACCGGCGCCCGACGGCGGGCGCGCTGCGGCGGCAGGTGCTGCCGCTCGGCAATCAGCTGGCTGATGAAATCGGCATGTGGCGCGGCGTAGGCGAGGTGCAGGCGTTCGCGCGGCGTCGGACCGCTGCCAACCAGGCTCGTCCTCCCTTTGCTGGTCACATCCTGATCCACTTCCGCCTCACTCCGTGCCGGACTGGAGCAACTGTCTCGCATTGAGACAGTTCCGCTGCCGCCGGTAACGAAATGGTCGCAATTGCCGTGCCAGCCAGCAAGGAATCGTTAAGGTTTGCCCCGGTCCTGTGCGGAAATGGTTAACCGCATTACGTGCCGCCGCCGCCCTTCGGGCCCGGCATGGCTGAACCCGGCGCGCTCGAAAGCCGGAACGAAGCCCATGTGCCGATAGCTCGGCGCATCCGGATCGACGGGATAGGCCTCGAGGATATCAGCGCCCTCCGCCCGCGCGTGGGCGATGGCGGCGGCGATCAGGTCATGGGCAAGGCCATTGCCGCGCTCGCGCCGCGGCACATACATGCAGGACAGCGACCAGATCGTCTCACCCGGCTCGGTCGGTGGCCCGCCCAGCCGGCGAAAGCTCTCCTTGGGGGCCACCGACACCCAGGCCGCCGGTTGCCCGTCGCGATAGCCGACCAGCCCGATCGGCACGCCCTTTTCGACGCGTTGGAGGATCTGGCGGCGCCGGGCCGGGCCCTTGGCGTCCTTCACCTCGGCGGGCGTCGCCCTGAAGGCCATGCACCAGCAGTATTTCGGGCCGCCCGGCGCGTCGAACAGGGCCTCGAAGTCGGCGACATTGTCACGCGTGATGGCGCGGAATGTCAGGCGCGCGTCCATCAGCCTTTGAATTCGTCCTTGGCCTTGCGCAGCGCCGCGAACACGGCGACCGGGTCGGCATTGGCGCCCAGCCCCATGGCCCGCGCCAGTTCCGGCCGGTCGGCCCGCAGGAACGGGTTGGCGGCTTTTTCGAGCCCGAGCGACACCGGGATCGTATGCCGCCCTGCCTCGATCAGGCGCTTCACCTCGCCGGCCCGGATGTTCAGCGCGGCATTGCGCGGGTCGATGCTGAGCGCGAAGGCGGCGTTGGATTGAGTATACTCGTGCCCGCAATAGAGCAGGGTGTCGTCCGGCAGGTCGCGCAGTTGCAGCAGCCCTTCCCACATCGGGCCGGGTTTGCCCTCGAACATGCGGCCGACGCCAAGCGAGAACAGGGCGTCCGCCGAGAACAGGTGCCGGCCGGCCGCCTCGTAATAGGCGATGTGGCCGAGTGTGTGGCCCGGCGTATCGATGACGATGAAGTCAGTCTCGCCCAGCGAGACGCTGTCGCCGCCGCCGACCAGCACGTCGAGCCCCAGGATCTTGCCGGCTTCGGTGCGTGGGCCGGTCACGGTGGCGCCCGTCTCGCGCTTCAGCGCCGGAATGCCTTCGACATGGTCGGTATGGTGGTGGGTGATCAGCACATCGGTCAGCCGCCAGCCAGTGCGCTTGAGCGCCGCGAGAATCGCAGCCGCGTCCGGCGCGTCGATGCTGGCGGTCCTGCCGGTCGCGGTGTCGTGCACCAGGTAGCCGAAATTGTCGCTGCGGCAGGCAAATATCTCGATCAGAACGGCCAAGGCGGGGTCTCCTCGCGGGCGGGGTGACAAGCCGGGTCGAAACAGGCAGACTCCGAGCAAGTCGTTCGGCCGGCAAACGGACTCGGCCGGGCAGGGCAAGTCTATTGCCCCCCGGTCGTCGCGCAAGCCGGTTCTGACGGCGAATGGTTCCAAGCGAGACGTCAGAGCAACATGGCCCCTCCCGTCGAGCGATTGATCGGCTTTTACCGCTCGCCCCTGGGCAAGATCTCGCGCGCGCTGGTGCGCGAAGAGGTCATGCGGCTCGCCGGCAGCGTCAAGGGCCAGCGCGTCCTTGGCCTCGGCTTCGCAACGCCCTATCTGCGCTTCACGCTTGAGCCGGCCGAGCGGGTGCTCGCCGTCATGCCGGCGCGGCAGGGCGCCTCGGCCTGGCCGCGCGAAGGTCCCTCGCATACCGTGCTATGCGATCCGCTCGAAATGCCGCTGACCGACGCCGCGATCGACCTCACTGTCGCGGTGCATGCCTTCGAGCATATCGGCGACACCGAAGAACTGATGCGCGAGCTCTGGCGTATCTCGGCGCCGAACGCCCGGCTGATCATCGTCGTGCCGCGGCGACGCAGCACCTGGTCGGGCACCGACAACACCCCGTTCGGGGATGGCAACCCGTTCTCGCGCGGCCAGCTCGAGCGGCTGCTGCGCGACCACAGCTTTGTTCCCGAGCAGTGGCGCGATGCGCTCTACCTGCCGCCCTCGCAGCAGTCGCTGGTGCTGAAGTCGGCGCGCTTCTTCGAGCGGGCCGGGCGGCTGTTCGGGCCGACCTTCGCGGGCGTCATCTGCGTCAGGGCGAGAAAGGAGCTGTTTCCGGCCGTGCCGCGCCGCAAGCGGGCCGAGCGGCTGGTGCGGGTGCCTGCCATGGCACCGCAGGCCGCCATGCAACTGCCGCCCACCGCGCGCTGATCGGCAGGCTACATGGCGCTTTCGGCGCTGACATCGGGCCTGAGGTGCAACTGCACCTCGCCGGACCAGGGTTCGGTGACACCGCGGCCGCCGCCCAGATCCTCGAGCAACGGGCGCAACCGATCGAGATTGGCAATCATGGCGGGCCGCGCTGCCGAGAGCGCAGTGGCGTCCTGCCATTCGCCGACGATGCAGAAGCTCCGCTCGCCGGTCTTCACCGCCCAGAAGTTCCGCAGGCCGTGGAGGCTGGTCCGGTCCAACTGTTCATGGATCGCCAGGAACTCGGCCTCGTTGCCCGGTTTCACCCGCATATGCACGATGTTCATTGCCGTCATGGTTATCATCCTTTTCGGAGTGCGCTGACGTGGCGGGGATGAGCTTAGCAGATGCTGGGGCGCACCGGGATTCCTTTGCGTTCGTGCTGCCGGTTCACTATGGTCCGGCCGAATTTTAGCCCGAGTTGAGATGACCGAGACGCGCCCTCGCCCCACCCCGCAGCCCGGTATCGACCGGATCGCGCCTTATGTGCCCGGCCGGTCAGACACGCCGGCCGGCGTGACGCTTATAAAGCTGTCGGCCAACGAGTCGCCGCTGGGCGCCAGCCCCAAGGCCATCGCGGCCTACCGTGCCGTCGCCGAGACTCTGCATATCTATCCGGAGGGCTCATCACGGGCGCTGCGCGAGGCGCTGGGCCAGGTGCATGGCCTCGATCCCGCACGCATCGTCTGTGGCTTCGGGTCCGATGACCTGTTGCACCTGCTCGCCCAGGTCTATCTGGGCGAGGGTGACGCGGCGGTGATGAGCCAATACGGCTTCAACGTCTACCCGATCATCACGCGCGGGGCCTCGGCGGAGATCGTCATGGCGCCCGAGACTGACTACCGCGCCAATGTCGATGCCATGCTGGCGGCAGTGACGGCGAAGACCCGTATGGTGTTTCTCGCCAATCCCAACAATCCGACCGGCACCTATCTCAGCATTTCCGAGGTGCGCCGCCTGCATGCCGGGCTGCGCCCCGATATCCTCCTCGTCCTCGATGGGGCCTATGCCGAGTATGTGACGGCCGAGGACTATTCGGTGGGCATCGACCTCGTCGACGCGTTCGAAAACGTCGTGATGGTCCGCACCTTCTCCAAGATGGGCATTGCCGGCGAGCGCGTCGGCTGGATGTACGGCCCGGTGCATGTGGTCGATGCCATCAACCGTATCCGTGGCCCGTTCAATGTCTCGCTTTCGGGCCAGGCGGCCGCGGCCGCTGCGGCGCTCGACGTGGCCTTCACCACGCAACTGCGCGACCACAATGCCCACTGGCGGCAATGGCTCACTACGGCGCTCAGCGGCAACGCCATCCGTGTGCCACCGAGCCAGGGCAACTTCGTGCTGGCGCTGTTCCCGGATGCGGACACGGCACGGGCAGCGTTCACCGCGCTACGCGACCAGGGCTTGATTGTGCGCGAAATGCATGGCTACGGCATTTCCAACGGGTTGCGGATTACCATCGGGCTCGAGCCGCACATGCGGGCAGTGGTTGAGGTGTTGCGGGCTTTCGGGGCACCAGGGGCACAGGATTAGGATCATGTTTCAGAAACTCGCCCTGATCGGCATCGGCCTGATCGGCTCCTCGATTGCGCATGGCGTCCGCCTTAAGGGGCTGGCCAAGACCATCTCGATCTCGACGCGTCGCCAGGAGACGCTGGACGAGGCCCGGGCCCTCGGGCTCGGCGACGAGTATACGCTCAATGCTGCCGAAGCTGTCCGCGGCGCCGATCTGGTGATCCTGTGCGTGCCGGTCGGCGCCTACCGCGCGGTGATGGAGCAGATCAGCGGGGCACTGATGCCCGGCGCGATCCTCTCCGATGTCGGCTCGGTCAAGGGCGATGTGGTGCGCCAGCTGGCGCCGCTGGTGCCGCCGGGCGTCCACCTGATCCCGGGCCATCCGATCGCCGGCACCGAGCATTCCGGTCCGTCGGCGGGCTTTGCCGAACTGTTCATCGGCCGCTGGTGCATCCTCACACCGGTGGCCGGCGTCGACCCGGTTGCCGTCGACCGGCTGACTTCGTTCTGGGGCGCGCTCGGCTCCAATGTCGAGTGCATGGATGCGGCGCACCACGACCTGGTCCTGGCCATCACCAGCCATGTGCCGCATCTGATCGCCTACAACATCGTTGGTACGGTCTCCGACCTCGAAGCCGATACGCAGTCCGAGGTGATCAAGTTCTCCGCCTCCGGTTTTCGTGACTTCACCCGCATCGCCGCCAGCGATCCGGTGATGTGGCGCGACGTGTTCCTCACCAATCGCGACGCCGTCCTCGAAATGCTGGGCCGCTTCCTCGAAGACCTCAGCCGCTTGCAGCGTGCCGTCCGCGTCGGGGACGGGCCGGCGATGGAAGCGCTGTTCACCCGCACCCGCGCGGTGCGCCGCTCGATCATTTCGGCCGGCCAGGAAACCGCTCAGGCCGATTTCGGCCGCCCACATGGCAGCGTGCCGACGCCCGAGCCGGTCCCGGATATCGGGATCCGCGAGCACGGCGGCGGCGAGGACGCCTGAGCGTCGCTACCAGAGCGGCGGCAGCTCGAACAAGGGCGTGCCGAGGATGGCCGTGCGGCTGTCGGTCATGTTGAGCTCGCCCCGGAAGCTGCCATCGTCCCGCGGGGTGCCGCGGAAAATGGCCAGCGTCGACATCGGCACCAGGTTCGTGAACCGCTCGAACACGCCCTTGGTGGTGTAGTCGATCCGCGCGTTGACGAGTCCCGCAGGCGTCAATGCCGCTTCGCCGGTGACCTCGAAGCTGTCGGCAGGCTGTGGCTGGTCGCCGGCAAAGCGCACCAGCTTCAGGGCGCCGCCGGACTGCTGCCAGAGGCGGAGTGCGTCGGGTTCGGCGGCGAAACGGATATCGTCGGGAAGGCCGGTCAGTTCCGCTTCGAGCGTAGATTGGGCGGACGCTACCGCAAGCCCCGGAATATCGACGCTCGTAAGGCTCGCATAGAGCGCAAGGCCGGCGGTGCGGGCTGCGGCGTCATGCCGTTCCGGCATGTCCATCAGGTGCAGTTCGGCCGTCTCGGCCCTGGCCTGCAGCAGGTCCTCGATCACCGTGTCGTACCAGGCAACCTGATTGGCGACGATCGAGACTCGCGCGATGCGCCAGCCCTCGCCCGATAGACCCGCGAGCGTGTCGCGGGCGGTCAGGCGGGCGCTGCCTTCGAGGTCGGCGAAGTCGAAGCGCGACTGGCTGCCGGTGAAGGCATTGGCCATGGCGTATGGCGGTCGCGCCGAAAAGATCACATGGGTCGGATTGTAGGCGAGTACCGAGGCGCGCAGGCCCGCGAGCGTGATCTCGTGGTCGCCATAGGTCAACGCCAGCGCTTCGCAGTCCACGTCGAAGCGGAAGGGGAAGCCGGTGATGGCCAATGTGCCGCAGGCGAGGCGCGGTGCGGCTTCGCCATCTGCCTCGGCAAGCGCGTCGACCTGATGCTTGATCTCCGACGCAGCCCAAAGCCAGCCGCCAGTCCACAGGGCGAGGACAACCAGCACGGCCAGTCCGAGCGCGAGGATCTTCCGCACCGTCGATAACTCCCTCAAGACCCGCCGCAATGCGGGCCGATTGCACCCGGCGGACGGTATCGGTACGAACGTGACCACGGCAAGGCGAAGCGATTTGCAGCAACAGAAAAACACGCGCTGGGTATTCGCCTATGGCTCGCTGATCTGGCGGCCGGGTTTCGCCTATGTCGATCAGGCGCCCGCACGGCTGATCGGCGCGCACCGGCGGCTCTGCGTGCTCAGCTTTCGCCACCGCGGCACCGAAGCGCGGCCGGGGCTGGTGTTCGGCCTTGTCCGTGGCGGGTCCTGCCAGGGCGTCGCCTTCGCCGTCGCCGAGGAGGCCTGGGCCGATACCGAGGCCTATCTGCGCGAGCGCGAAATGGATCGTGGCGTCTATCGCGAAGTCGTCCGGCCGGTGCGACGCGCCGATGGCGTCGTCAACCCCGCGCTGGCGTTCGTCGTCGACGAGCACCATCCGCAATTTGCCGGCCGGCTCAGTATCGAGCAACAGGTGGAGCTGGTGCGCGGCGCCGTCGGCGAGTCCGGGGCCAATCCCGACTATGTCCGCGAGACCGCCCGGCATCTCGCGCTGATCGGCATTCGCGACCCGCAGGTGGAGGCGCTGGTGGCCGCCCTCGACGCCGCAGACCGCTTGCCGGTGCGTTGATCAGGCGGCACTGCGGCCCGGCGCAGCCTCGGCATTCTCCAGGTCCCACAGGGTCGTCAGCCGCACCTCGGGATCATCGACGCCCTGCACCTCGAAGGCTCGGTCGGCGCAGTCCATGGCCAGCCTGAAACGGGCGCGACTGTCGGCATCCAGCACCAGGTCGTCGCCCGTTCCCGTCCACAGCACATGAGTGCCAATGGCGAGGAGGTAGAGCTTGTCGGGGGCCAGCAGGAAGCTCTCCAGCACCAGCGGACGCAGGCCATAGGTACGCCCGGAGCGGCCACGCCATACGACAAGAGCATCCTTGAGCATGTCGCGATCGAGTACCGGCATCATAGATGTGCTCCCGCGTCCCTGGAACATTGAGAACAAAACTAGAACAAATTGACGGCGAAAAGTCAACCGCTCGTTCACCAACGCCTATATGTATGGTTTACGATTAATGAACCGTCAACATGTAGTAGGTCCGGCTAGCGACCCACACGAGTCCTCAGGGCGTCGACGCGCTGGAGGAAGTCGGAGGAGAACTGCCGGTCGATTCCCTCGTCCACCGCGGCGAGCACCAGCCTGTCGGTTTCCGTCTCGATCGCCGCGATCAGCGCATTGCGGAAGGTTTCCGGGGCCAGCCCCGGCGGGATCGGCGGCAGGAAGCGGGCACGCGCCGTGCCGGGCCAGAGCAACAGGCTGTTGCGTCCCCAGAACAGGCCGGAGTTCAGCGCCACCGGCACCACCGGCACGCCCATCGCCTCATAGAGCCGCACCACGCCCCAGCGGTAGTCGAGATCGGCCAGCGGCGCCTTGCGGGTGCCTTCCGGGAAGATGATGATGCGGGCGCCCCGGTCCAGCGCTGCGCGCGCCTCCGCCAGCATCATCGGCACCGCTTCGCCGCCCTTGCTGCGGTCGATGCGGATGGTGTCGTAGGCCCGCGCCGCCTGGCCGAAGAAGGGGATGTCCATCAGCTCCTTCTTGGCAATGAAGGCGGGGCGCTCCGCATCGGGCAGGATTGCGAAGATGTCCCAGTCGCTCATGTGCTTGGCGGCGATGATGCAGGGGCCGTCGGGCAGGTTCTCCGCCCCTGTCACTTCGCTGCGGATGCCTGCGATATGCTGCAGCAGCCAGCGGCTCGAATGGATCCAGTAGAGCACCAGCGCCCAGCCCCAGCGCGTCCGGCCCTGGATCACGGCAGCGGTGCCGATGAGCAGCGCCAATGGCACGGTTTGCACGAAGAACACGGCGTAAAACAGCACGGAGCGGATGGCCGCCACGATCATCGGCTTTTCCTCCCGATTCGTGCGGCAAGCCTGCCCCGCGCCTCACACAGGCACAAGGCCGCCGGATGCGACCTGATCAGGACGTCGTCTGCAGGAAGCGCCGGACGGTGAAGCGCGAGGTGATCGCGGTCAGCGCTGCAATCACCGGCACCACGGCCAGAATGCCCAGCATGCCATCAAAGCCCAGCGCAAAGCGTCCGAACAGCACACCGAGCTGCTGGTTGGCTGCCTCCGGCGCAATCGAGCCGGTGAACAGCCCGACCGCAGCAAAGAACAGCAAGGCGGCGATGCCGCCCACAATCCCGCCGCGGAAGCCGATGGTGAGGAACCGCCCCTGGAACTCTCCTGCGATGAAACTGTTCGAGGCACCGATGAAATGCAGCACGTCCACGATCTCGCGGTTGGACGACATGGTGCCGCGCGTCGCAAAGATGATCGCCAGCACAGTGGCGACCACGATCAGCGTCAGCACCAGCAGCCCGGAGGCGACGATGGTGCCGGCCATGATGTTGAGCTGCTGCCGCCAGGCGGCATGGGTGTCGAGGCTCGCCCCTTTCACCGCCTGCAGGTCGCGCTCAAGCTTGGGGATGTCGGCCTCCACCGCATCGGCCAGCACGACCACCACCAGGCGCGGGATGTCGATGGCATTGAGGTCCAGCCCGGCGCCCAGCCAGGGCTCCAGAAGCTTCTGGCTCTCCTCGAGCGTCAACGCCCTTGCCGATGCGACGCCCGGTGTCGCTTCGGCGAGCGCCACGGCGGTCCTGAGGTTCGAGTCCATTACCTCGCCCTCGACCGGGCGGAGCTGGATGGTCATTTCGCGGCCGACATCCTGCGACCAGCCGAGCGCGGATTTCTGCACCAGCACCACGCCACCCAGCGTCACGCCGGAGAGGAAGGTCATGATGGCAATCAGCAGCAGCAGCGTCCGCCCCGCCACCGAGCGCGCCGGCACGATCGAACTGCTGCGGTCCGCCGCGACCAGTCCGGCAAAACGGGGGAAGCTGAACCTAGCCACTGAACTTGATCTCCCCGTCGGTCAGCACCATGCGCGGGAAGGCGAAATTGTCGAGCAGCGGCAACTCGTGCGTGGCAAGGATGATCGTGGTGCCCATCTTGTTGAGCTCGGCAAACAGCCGCACCAGCCGCAGCGACAGTTCGGGGTCGACATTGCCGGTCGGTTCGTCGGCGAGAAGGATATCGGGCCGCCCGATCACGGCGCGCGCAATGGCTGCACGCTGCTTTTCGCCACCGGACAGCACCGGGGGCAGGGCGTCGAGCCGCTCGCCCAGCCCGACCCATTCCAGCAACTCGCGGACATTGCTGCGGTAGGTTGACTCGGGCTCACCGAGAACACGCAGCGGCAGCGCGACATTCTCGTAGGTGGTCAGGTGGTCGAGCAGGCGGAATTCCTGGAAAACGATGCCGATATGCCGCCGCATCTGCAGCAGCGCGTCCTGGTCGAGCTTGGAGGTATCCTTGCCGAACAGTGTCACACGGCCGCGGGTCGGCTTCAGCGACAGCAGCAGCAGCTTGAGCAGCGAGGTCTTGCCCGAGCCGGACGGGCCCGTGAGGAAATGGAAGCTTCCCGGCTCGATCTTGAAGGTCAGGTCGCGCAGGATTTCCGGCCCCTGGCCGTAGCGCAGACCGACATTGGAGAACTCGATCACCGGGTCATCCGCTCCGAATCAACTGGTGGCATCATAACAGCCGAGGCCGCATCGCCCCGGGCTTTCCGCGACGAATGCAGCCAAATCTTGATCGTTGTCGCAATCGTCGGGGTTTGAGGAAACTTAACCGGGCGCCGCTAGCTTGGCGCCATGCAATCGCCCCAGGCCCAGACGGTCGTAATCACGTGCCCCAATTGCGGCACGCGCTACCAGGTGACGCCCGATACGCTCGGCGCCGCCGGGCGCAAGGTGAGCTGTGCCGAGTGCGGCAAGGCCTGGCTGGCAACGGCCACCCCGCCCGAGCCACCGCCGCCGCCGCTGGCGCCGGAGGAAGAGGACAGGCTGGACGCCGGCTTCGCCGCCGAACAGGCCGCGTTGCTCGAGGGGGCGGCCGACGCCGACATCGAGGCGGAAGCCGCTGCCGAGGAGTCGGCAGGCGCGCCCTCTCGCCCGGTGGTGTCGCCGGCCGTGCGGGCGCAGAAGAAAGCTGAGGGCCGGTTCCAACGCCGCCAGCGCAAGGTGGAAAGCGGGCTGCCGGTCGCGCGCCTGCGCAACTATGCGCGCATCGGGGCGGTGGCAGCGCTCGCCGGCACGGTGGCGGGTCTCTATTTCCTCAGGGTAGAAGCCGTGCGGATGGTCCCCGATCTCGCGGGCCTTTATGCCGCCATCGGGCTGGGGGTGAACACTGTCGGCCTCGAGTTCGCCGATGTGTCGACCCAGGTCGGCCGTCGCGATGGCGTGGATGTGCTGGGGGTTAGTGGCACCATCTATCCGGTGGCGCAGCGCATGGTGCCGGTGCCGCCGGTGCTGGTCGAAATCCGCGATGCCCAGGCACATGTTCTCTACCAGTGGAGCGTCATGCCCGAGCCGCGCAGCATCGCGCCGGGCGAGGTCGTCAATTTTTCCACCGAGCTGGCGTCGCCGCCCAGCGGGGCGCAGTCGGTGCACCTGAGCTTTGCCACTGGCAATGCCGGCACGGCCACTGTGAGCCCGGAGCATGGTGACGGGTCCGCCCACGGCACAGCGGGCACCGAGGCTGCCGCGTCGGAACATGCCGGCACGGCGGCGAGCGCGCATCCGGCCGAAGCTGCCGCCGGCCATGATGCCGAGCCCACGTCCGACCACGCGGCGCCCGCGCACGAGACCTCCAACGAAACCTCCCACTCCAGCGAAGAATCGGCAGGACACTGATGGCCCGAATTCTGGTTGCCGAAGACGACGACAATGTGCGGGCCTTCGTGTGCCGCGCGCTGGCCCATGCCGGCCACGAGGTGGTGGAAACCGAAGATGGCGGCCTCGCCTCCGAGGTGATGCTCGAAGAGGACGGCCGCTTCGACCTGTTGCTCAGCGACATCAAGATGCCGGTGATGGACGGGATCGCGCTCGCCCTCACCGTGGCGCAATCATGGCCGCAGGTGACCATCGTGCTCATGACCGGCTTTGCCGATCAGCGCGAACGCGCCCACGGGCTCGACGCGCTGATCTACGACGTCATCCCCAAGCCGTTCAGCCTGCAGCAGGTGCTCGACAAGGTCGGCGACGCCCTGGCCGGTCGGCCAGCCGAGATCGTCTCGCTGGCCCAGCAGGCCCTGCGGGGCTAAGTCAGGCGGCGGACGACAGCCGGAAGTCAAAGTGGATGTCGTCGTAGGGAAAGACAATCCTGCCGTCATCGGCCTTATGCAGCAGGCCGTTCTTCAGCAGCGCAGCAACATCGGTGTGGACGCCCTTGAAGTCGCGTTCTACCCGTCGCGCCACATCGCGAATGCTCAGCGGTCCAGCTCCCGTCATGGCGCGAATAATCGCCACGCGGTTGGGCGCCAGAACCTTATGGAACAGCTCATAGGATACGAACCCGACGCGCGGCACGGGGTCGGCGCCCCCGCGCTCGATCATCCCAACGATCTCCTTGTGCGACTGCTCGACCGATTTGATCTCAATCACCACGGTTGTCATCGATCCACCTCGCAACCTCTGTGTCGAAGTCCTGGAACAGCGCCCGCACACCTGAGAAGACGTATTGGGACTCGATCGTTCCGATGTGCCTGTGGTCGGCCTTGCCGGCCTCATTGTCGTAACCGAGCACACAGACGCCGTCGGCGACCAGCGCCAGCCGGTACTTGAAGTGGTGAACACTGCCGCGAAGGGGCAGGGGAACACGCCATATGACAATCTCCTGCAAGAGATTGGTCTGCAGGAACTCGCGCCGATTCACGACGTCGATCGCATCCATCTGCGACAGACTGGTCGAAGCCCGTAGTGATGTAAACGCTTACATCACAACCAGTCGGGTACGCTGTCCAGCGCGATCAGTTCGGCGATCGACTTGCGGGGGCGGATGACGTGCGAGCGGGCACCATCGACCAGCACCTCGGGGATCAGCGCCCGGGTGTTGTAGGTCGAGGCCATTACCGCGCCATAGGCGCCGGCCGACATTACGGCAAGCAAATCGCCCTCGGCGACGCCCTCGATCCGTCGGTCCTGCGCGATGAAATCGCCGGTCTCGCAAACCGGGCCGACAATGTCGGCGGTGATCGCCGGCCGGTTGGAATGCACCACCGGCTGGATGTCGTGATGCGCCTCGTAGAGCGTGGGGCGGATCAGGTCGTTCATGGCCGCGTCGACGATGACGAATGTCTTCTTGCCCGCCTTCACATACTCGACGCGGGTGACGAGAATGCCCGCATTGCCGACGATCAGCCGGCCGGGTTCCAGCACCAGCTTCACCCCCAGCGGTCCGATATGGCGCCGGACCACGGCCGCATAAGCCATGGGGTCGGGCGGCGCGGCCTCGTCATGATGGTAGGGGATGCCGAGCCCACCACCGACATCGACATGGCGGATGTCGTGGCCGGCGGCCTTCAGGTCGCCCACCAATTGCGCCAGCAGCGCGAAAGCATTGTCGAAGGGCCGCATGTCGGTGATCTGGCTGCCGATATGCATGTCGACGCCCACGGCGCGCACGCCGGGGAGCGACGCGATCCGGGCATAGACCTCGCGGGCCCGATCGAACGGAATGCCGAACTTGTTCTCGGCCTTGCCGGTCGAGATCTTGGCGTGCGTGCCCGCATCGACATCGGGGTTGATCCGCACCGACACCGGCGCGGTGGCTCCCATCGATACGGCGACATCGCTCAGCCGCTCGAGTTCCGGTTCGCTCTCGAGGTTGAAGCAATGGATGCCGAGTTCCAGCGCGCGGCGCATCTCGGCAAAGGTCTTGCCGACGCCGGAAAACACGATCCGGTTGGGCGGAATGCCCGCCGCCACGGCACGCTCGAGCTCCCCGCCCGAGACCACATCGGCACCGGCGCCCTCCTTGCCGAGCAGGGTCAGCACGGCCTGGTTCGAATTGGCCTTCATGGCATAGGCGATCAGCGTGTCAATCCCCGCGAAGGCCTCGCGCATGACTCGGATGTGCCGGCGCAGCGTCGCAGCCGAATACACATAGAACGGCGTGCCAACCGTGCCGGCCAGCGCCGTGACATCCACATCCTCGGCAAACAGCCGGTCGCCGCGATATTCGAAATGATGAACCAAGATGCCTAGCCCCGCCAGATTTCGGGCAAAGCTCTAGGACATGGGGGCATAAAACGGAAGTCAGACTTCTCTATCGGCCGGATAGATCGCGTCGATGCGATCGGCGACCATTGCCTGCAGCCGCCACAAGTTGCGGTCGCGGATGCCGAGCGCTTCTAGCTGGCTGACGGTCTGGAACAGGTACTCGGCCATCGAACCGCGAAAGCCATGAGCCTTCGCCAGCACGTCGGCCAGCTGCTCGTCGGTCAGGTCGCGGACATAGCGCGCACTCTTCCTGTTCATCGCAAAGGTCAGCGCGGACAGGGGTCCGTCGGCGGTTTCGAGGTTGACCCAGCGCCATGGAAAGGGCGACGGCACGGTGCTCTGCTCCCGGCGGATCAGTTTGTGCAGCTCGTCGGCTAGCCCCGCTTCGGGCAACGCGTAGGCCATGCCCCGGCATTGGCCGCCGCGGTCGAGCGCCATCATCACGCCGGGGTTCTCGGGGTTGCCGCGATAACGGACATCAGGTCCCAGGCAGAAGCGCCGATGCCAGCCGCGCGCCAGCGCCACCCGCTTGTCGGTGAATGCGGTCTCTGGTCGCCAGATGAGCGAGCCATAGCCGAACAACCAGAATGGTCCGTCAGGGCGGGTGGCAAGCATGCGCGAGACTTCTGCGGAGAAGTCCTCGTCGGTGGCCGTGCGGAAGCCTTCGTAGATCGCCGGCCCCGGATCGGGCAGCGGACGGTGCACCCGGGCGACGTGTTCGGCGGTGAGGCGGAGCTGGCGCGGTTTGAGTGGCATCCTGAAATGCTACTCCACGCCACCGTCGCCGTGTCCACCGGATTTCGCAATCCTCACCGGCGTCGCCGGCTCGCCCGTCAGCCGCTCCTTCCAGCGGGCCGCCTGCGCCGCGACATTCTCCGGCGCGGTGCCACCATAGCTCTTGCGGGCCGCGACAGAGGCCTCGACGGTCAGCACCTTGTGGATGCGGCTGTCGATGCGCGGGTCGACGAACTTGAAGTCTTCGATGGTCAGGCCTTCGAGCGACATGCCCTTCTGCTCGGCCAGCGCCACGATCTGCCCGGTGATGTGATGCGCCTCGCGGAACGGAATATTGGCCTCGCGCACCAGCCAGTCGGCGACGTCGGTCGCGGTCGAAAAGCCGGCATTGGCCGAGGCGCGCATGCGTTCCTTGTTGGGCACGAGGTCGGCCACCATGCCGGTCATCGCGGCCAAGGACAGCGACAGCGCGTCGAGCGCGTCGAAGGCCACTTCCTTGTCTTCCTGCATGTCCTTGGAATAGGCCAGCGGCAGGCCCTTCATCACCATCATCAGGCTGGTGAGCGCGCCCATGATGCGGCCAACCTTGGCGCGGATCAGTTCAGCCGCATCCGGGTTGCGCTTTTGCGGCATGATCGAGGAGCCGGTGGTGAACTTGTCGGACAGCTTGACGAAGCCGAACTGCGCCGAGCTCCAGATCACCAGTTCCTCGGAGAGCCGCGACAGGTGCATGGCGCAGATCGAAGCCGCGGCCAGCGTCTCGAGGATGAAGTCGCGGTCCGACACCGCGTCGAGCGAATTGGCGGTCGGCCGGTCGAAGCCGAGCGCTTTCGCCGTCATCTGGCGATCGATGGGGTAGGGGGTGCCAGCCAGGGCCGCCGAACCAAGCGGGCTTTCGTTCAGTCGCGTGCGGGCATCGGCAAAGCGGCCGGCATCGCGCCCAAGCATCTCGACATAGGCGAGCAGGTGATGGCCCAACGTTACCGGCTGGGCATTCTGCAGGTGGGTGAAGCCGGGCATGATCGTCGCCACATGCTCCTCGGCGCGCTTGACCAGCGCCACTTGCAGCGTCGCGATCTGGGTCGCCAGCGTGTCGATGGCATCGCGCACATAGAGCCGGAAATCGGTGGCCACCTGGTCGTTGCGGCTGCGCGCCGTATGCAGCCGTCCGGCGGCGTCGCCGATCAGTTCCTTCAGCCGGCTCTCGACATTCATGTGAATGTCTTCGAGCGCGCGCGAGAACGTGAAGGCGCCGCTGTCGATTTCGGCGCGCACAGCCGCTAGACCGGCAACGATGGCATCGCGGTCCGCCTGGGTCAGGATGCCCACTTTCGCCAGCATGTCGGCATGTGCGATAGAGCCGGCGATATCCTGCGTGTAGAGGCGCTTGTCGAAGCCGATGGAGGCGTTGATCTCTTCCATGATCGCGTCCGGACCGGACGCAAAACGGCCGCCCCACATGCTATTGCTCATCTTGGCTCCAACGGTAGTGCGATGACCGACAAAATTCCGGTGACGCGGGCGCGACTTAAGCCTCGCCGTATCCTCGTCCTGGCGCTCTTGAGCGCGGGCGTAGCTCTAGCCCTTAGCCTGATCCTTGGCAATCTGATGCCGGCGCAGGCGACCCAATGCGATCCGCAGGTCGTGCTGGGCCAGAAGATCGGCGACGTCGCAAGCGGCGAACTCGCAGCGCTCACCGGCACCGGCGAAGGCCGTGGCTATGCCGACATGGCGTTCAAGGACGCTTCCGGCGCGCCGAAAACCATCGCCGATTTCGCCGGCAAGGCGCTCTTGGTCAACTTCTGGGCCAGCTGGTGCGTGCCCTGCCGCGCCGAAATGCCGGCGCTCGACGCCTTGGCGGCAAAGTACAATTCCGAAAGCTTCGAGGTGCTGCCGATCAATCTCGATATCGGTGAGGGTGGGCTCGAAAAGGCGCAGGCCTTCCTTGCCGAGGGCCAGTTCCAGCACCTGCCGCTCTATGCCGACTCCACCTTCTCCGCCTTCGAGCGGCTGAAGCGCGAAGCCGTGGCGATTGGCTTGCCGGCCACGTTGCTGCTCGATGCCAAGGGCTGCGAGCTTGCCGTGTTGCAGGGCCCGGCCGAGTGGGATACCCCCGATGGACACAAGGTGATCGAAGCGCTGATCGAGGGGTAGGATGCGGCCGGTTCTCTGTGTCGGGGCGCTGACCTTCGACACCATCTTCCTTCTCGACACGTTGCCGCGGGGCACCGGCAAGATCATCCCCCTCGACGCGGTCGAAGTTGCCGAAGGCATGGCGGCGGCGCAGGCGGCGACCATCGTTCGCCTCGGCGGCCAGTCGGCGCTCTGGGCCTCGGCCGGCGACGATGTCACCGGAGACCGGCTGGTGCGGGATATCTCGGCAGCCGGCGTCGACACAGCGCTGGTGCGTCGCATGCCGGGCCTCCGCTCCGGCTTTTCCTCGATCCTGATGGATCGCACCGGCCAGACCATCATCGTACCGCGCTACGATCCGGAGGTGATGGCACCGCCTGAAGCGGCCCCCGATGTCAGCGGCTATTCTGCGGTCATGGTCGACGTACGCTGGCCGGGCGCGGCGCGGTTGGCCTTGATGGCTGCGCGCGAGGCGGGCATTCCCGGCATCCTCGATGCCGATATGGCGTCGGTGGAAGTTCTCGAACACTTATTCCCGCTGGCCTCGCATGTGGTTTCATCGGAAAGCGCGGCACGCGTTCTTGCGGGCGGCTCCGATCCCGCCGATGCGGCGCGGCGTCTCGGCGAGCGGCATCCCGGCTTCGTCGCCGTCACCGCCGGTGCCGATGGTTGCTGGTGGCGCGATGGCGACGGTTTCCGGCACACGCCGGCGCCAAAAATCACCGCCGTCGACACGCTGGCGGCGGGCGACGTGTTCCACGCCGCGTTCGCGCTGCTGCTCATCGAGGGGCGGCCGATGGCCGAGATCATCGGCTTCGCTTCGGCGGCGGCCGCAATCAAGTGCACCCGTTTCGGCGGGCGTCTCGGCGCGCCGGATCGTGCCGAGGTCGAGGCGTTTCTTGCGCATTGCTGAGCCCAAGACGCCGTTCAGAATGCGTACAGGCAGTGTTCATGTCTGTGGCAAATGTGGCGGTCAGGCTTGCTTGTCGACGCGTCGTGTCGTCTCGCGAACCAGCGCGGCCGACTTGTCCTCAAGATCGCGCAACGCCCGATCAAGTCCCGCGCCGGCCGACTCGCCACTCTCTTCGACGCTGGTCCTCGCCATTTCGAGGTCGAGTTCGGCACGCTTGCGCGCAATCAGCACCTGACGCAGCAGCAGCGACTCGGTTTCCTGGGCAACGATGCGGTGGATTGTCAGGTCGAGGTTCACCGGCACCTCCCTGTGCTTCAGGCGGTCTTGTCGACCTTCAGGCCCTGGCCCGGCGGCGGGGCCGAGCGGGCCACCTCGTCCACCATCTGCACCAGCGCCATGTCCATCTCGTGGTTCTTCTTGATCACGGCAATGGTGGCCGACTGCAGCGTCTGGGTGCTGCGCGCATCGAGCAGGGCCGAGGTGAGGTCGGTGTTCATGGGGGCACAAGATATTGCCGAAACGTAAACGAACGCTTCTTCGGACGTGTCGCTTTTGACGACACTATCTGCCGCCGAACAACGCCACCTCGCGCCGCTTCAGCGGCACCGCCAGCACCGCCCCGGCCACCAGCCCGCCCAGATGCGCCCACCAGGCCACCGGGCTCTGGTCGCCGATGACGATGTAGAACACCTGCAAACCGGCCCAGATGCCGAGCATCCACAGCGCCGGCACCGGCAGCGGGATCGGGATCACCAGGCGGAACAGCACATAGACCCGGGCATGGGGGTAAAGGACGATATAGGCGCCCATCACGCCGGCCACCGCGCCCGATGCCCCGATCAACCAGCCGCCATTGGCGCCGGCAAACATGAAGAAGATCAGCGCCGAAAGCGCCGCGCAGGCGAGGTAGAACAGGGCAAATCTCACATGGCCCAGCGCGTCCTCGATATTGTCGCCGAACACCCACAGAAACAGCATGTTCGAGCCGAGATGCAGCCAGTCCGCATGCAGGAACGCATAGGTGAACAGCGTCACCTCGTCGGGCAAGCCGGCCAGCCGGTCCGGCGCCAACGGGTTCAGGAAGAAGCTCGGGATCGCCGCCCAAGTGATGGCGAAATCATCGAAGGCGCGGCCGCTGCCGTGGCTGAGCTGGATGAGGAAGACCAGCAGGTTCAACCCGATGATGCCATATGTCACATAGGGAAACCTGACATGGCGCACCGGGTTGGCGTCGTGCAGCGGGATAAACATCTCAGCTGCCGGATTTGGCAGGCGGGCTCACCCCGCCGAACTTGCCGGGCGTCCACAGCACGTCGCTGGCCCCGTTGGCATTGGCGACGCGCGCGAGCGTGAAGCAGAGGTCCGACAGCCGGTTGAGATAGATGCGAACGGCCGGGTTCACATCCGGCTCGCGCTCGGTCAGCGCCACCACCAGCCGCTCGGCCCGCCGCACCACGGTCCGCGCCAGATGCAGGGCCACCGCCAGCGGGCTGCCACCGGGCAACACGAAGCTGGTCAGCGGTTTCAATGGCTCGTTGTAGGCGTCGATCTGCTGTTCCAGCCAGTCGGTCTGCGCGCCGGTGATGCGCAGCGACCGCGTGCCGCCTTCCGGGTCCTCTCCCGGCGTCGCAAGGTCGGAGCCCAGATCGAAAAGGTCGTTCTGGATCCGCTCCAGCACCCGGTCGAGCTTGGGCATGGCGCCAGTATGGAGCCGCGCCTGGCCAATGAAGCCATTGGCCTCGTCGACGGTGCCGAAGCATTCGATGCGGAGGTCGTCTTTCCGCCGTCGGGGACCACGCACGAGGCCGGTGGTCCCGTCATCGCCGGTGCGCGTGTAGATCTTGTTCAGCTTGACCATCGGGCCCCCAGTCGAATCCCCAAATGCAGGGTAGTGTGCAGGCTAGCTCAGCTCGGCCGGCCAAAGAAGAACAAGGCGCCGAGGATCACCGCGATGGCCACGGCCTGCGCGATGACGCGGGCGCGCATCAGCATCTGGCTGCGGTTCCCATCGCCGCCCTTGAACATGTTCCACAGGCCCATGAACAGGATGACGGCGACGACCGCTAAAGCGATTATGGTGATGACGGAGGTGATATCCATAGTCTGGTTCCTGAGATCGCGCGGGTGAGCCCCTCGGCGAGCCGGTCATAGATGGCACGAATGCGGCGGCTGGTGAACAGTTCCCGGTGGGTCGTCAGCCAGACCTCCAACGCGGGCGGCCTGAGTTCGGGCAGCAGGGCAACCATGCCGGGGGTCCGCGCCACAAGGATCGACTGGGCGAATCCGATGCCAAGCCCGGCCTGCAGCAGCAGCCACATATGCGTCTGGCTGTCGGTCCGGACCATGAAGTCACTGCGCTTGAGTTCATAGCCCATCATACGTGCGCCACTGATCAACAGATCGGAACGATCGAAGCCGACGAGGTCGTGCTCGGTCAGTTGCTCAGGCCGTTCCGGTCGCCCACGCCGGGCAAGGTAGCTTTCATGGGCGCACGCGATGATCGGGATTTCGCCGAGTTTTCTCGCGATGAGCTCCAGCTGCGTGGGGCGAAACATGCGCACCGCGATATCGGACTCGCGCAGCAGCAGGTTCTCGACCGAGTCGGACGGCACCAGCTCGATGGCAATCTGCGGAAAGGTCTGCCGCAGGTCGGCCAGCAGCGGTGGCAGCACAAATCCGCATGTCACCGTGCTCGAGGTGATGCGCACCGTGCCCGACAACTCGGCGCTGGTGCCTTCTGCGACCAGTTGTGCCTCTGCCAGCGCACCCCGCGCCGATTCGACATGCTCATAGACCCGAAGCGCCGCTTCCGTTGGCTTGAGGCCCGAGAGAGTGCGCTCGAACAACGTCGTGCCCAGCACCTGCTCCAGTGCCTCGACATGCCGTCCGAGTGTTGGCTGGCTCAGGCCGAGCTTGCGGGCGGCCCCAGACAGCGATCCGGCCCCCACAACGGCATCGAAGCTGCGCCAAAGCGCCCAGTCCGGTTCGCTCACCACCGTCCTCCATTCATTATTGAATGGCTAGCATAGATTTCTGGCTAATCGCAATTCGTCTGCGTGGGGTCGATATTGGCTTCAGCAAACCAGCGGAGCGCGAAAATGACACACGGAAACGTCACCATCCTCGGCATCAACGGCCATGTCGGCCATGCCATTGCCCAGGCCATGCAGGCCGCCGGCTGGCAGGTCACCGGCTTCGGCCGGTCGAACAAGCAGCCGGTGCCCGGCGTTGCCTTCCACAAGGGCGATGCTGGGTCGGTCAACGATCTCAAGTCCGCCATTGCCGGGGCCGATGTCGTCGTCAACGCGCTGAACCTGCCCTATCCGGACTGGTACGATGGCCGCGCCGAGGCACAGTTGGCTACCGTGCTCGAAGCCATGGGCACATCCGGCAAGACGATGCTGTTCCCCGGCAATATCTACAACTATGCCGCCACAGACCGCCGCATCACGCCGGACCTGCCGCAGCATCCGGAAACGCCGCGCGGCGCGATCCGGGTGCGGATGGAAGAAATGATCGCCGCCGCCTCTGCCCGCGGCGACATCCAGGCTATCATCCTCAGAGCCGGGGATTTCTTTGGGCCGGAAGCGTCCAACGACTGGTTCGACCTGGTGATGCTGCGCGAAGCCGCCAAGGGACGATTCGCCCGGATCGGGGCCCCCGGTGTCGGGCATACCTGGGCCTATCTCCCCGACCTCGCCCGCGCTTTCGAAAAGCTCGCCTGGCATCGTCGGGAGTTCGGCCCGTTCGAGACCTTCCATTTCGCCGGCCATTTCGTCACCCCCGAAGAGATGACGGCGGCCGTGGTTGCTGCCGCCCCGGTGCCGCTCAAGGTGTCCAGCTTCCCGCGCTTCATCTTCACCGCAATGGGCCTGTTCGACCCGATGATGCGCGAAATCGGCAAGATGGGTTATCTCTGGGACCATCCGATGCAGCTTGTCGATCCGCGGCTCGAGGCCATTCTCGGTCCCGATTTCGGCACCTCGCTCGAAGGCGCGCTTGCGGCAACCGTCCCGCGCTACTTCCGCGGCGTGAAACTCGCTGCCTGAAAGCCGACGGACCGGCGCACGTCGTCGGGTGTCCAGCCCTCGGCCCTGAGGCTCGCCAGCGATGGCGAGCCTTTCGACTTGGCGAGCTTGTTGCCGGCGTCATCGAGCAGGAGCTTGTGGAAGGTATAGATCGGGCTCGGCAGCCCGAGCAGCCGCTGCAGCAGGATATGCAGGTCCGTCGCCGCCTCCATGTCGCGGCCGCGCGTCACATGGGTGATCGCTTGCGCCGCGTCGTCAACGACCACGCTCAGGTGGTAGCTGGTGGGCGTGTCCTTGCGCACCACCACCGCATCGCCCCAGCGCTGTGGCTGGGCGTAGCGCAGTTGTGGCCGGTCTGCAGGGCTGGGTCCGGCGATGGAGAAGGTCATCACGCCCAGCCGCTCCGCGGCCTCGTGGGTCGACAGCCGCCACTGCGGGGTCTCTCCGGCCTCGAGCCGGGCCGAGACTTGCGCCTCGCTCAGATGCCGGCACGTGCCGCCATAGATCGGCGCGCCGTCGGGGTCGGTGCCCACGGCATGCGTCGCCACCTCGGTGCGGGAGCAGAAGCAGGGATAGATCAGTCGCTGCGCGCGCAATTCCGCCGCCGCGGCGGCATAGGCGTCCATTCGCTCCGATTGCAGCCAGACCGGATCCTCCCATTCGAGGCCCAGCCAGGCGAGATCTTCAAAGATGGCCTCAGTGAATTCCGGCTTGCAGCGGGCACGGTCGATGTCTTCGATGCGCAGCAGGAAGCGTCCGCCCATCCGTTCCGCCCAATGGGCCGTGAACAGGGCGGAAAAGGCATGGCCCAGATGCAACCTGCCATTGGGGCTCGGTGCGAAGCGAAAGACCGGAGACGACATGAGGCGACCCCTAGCACAAGCTGCGCCCGGCGGCACCGTCCGGCTCGATTCGGCCGAGGCGCTGGCACGCCAGCTCGACGCGCTGGTCGAACTCGATCCCCGGCTGGTTGTGGTGCGCGACAGGGCGGGGCCTTTCGAGATCCGCCGCACCGAAGCCGGCTTCGCCGGTCTCGCCCGCGCCATCTGCGGCCAGCAATTGTCCACGGCCAGCGCCTCGACAATCTGGCAGCGCTTTGCCGTCCTCGATGGCGCACTCCATCCGGAAGGCTACCTTGCCCTGGATGAGGCGACTGTCCGCGGCTCCGGCTTTTCGCTGAGCAAGTTCACCACGCTGCGCGGTGTAGCCGAAGCGATGCTGGACGGCCGCCTCGATCCCGCCGCCGTCGCCGCGTTGCCGGCGGAAGACGCCATCGCTGCGCTCTGCACCCTCAAGGGCATCGGGCCGTGGACCGCCGAGATTTACCTGATGTTCGCCGAAGCGCACCCGGACATCTTTCCTGCTGGCGATCTCGCCCTGCAGCAGGCGGTGGCCTGGGCCTTCGGGCTTGACGGGCGGCCGCGGATCAAGAACCTCATCGAAATCGCAGCGGCCTGGTCGCCCCATCGGTCGACAGCGGCGCTGCTGTTCTGGCGCTACTATCGCGCGGTCGGCAAACGGGAAGGCCTGTTGATCTGATGACCAAACTCTCCGGCCCGATGCTGGCGCCGCGCTCCGGCACGCCGCCACGGCAGATCGTCGTCTTGCTGCACGGCTATGGAGCCGATGGCGCAGATCTCATCGACCTCGGCCGATACTGGGCCGATGCCATGCCTGACGCCTTGTTCGTCGCCCCCAACGCGCCCAACCGCTGCGGCGGCAATCCGTTCGGGTACGAGTGGTTTCCACTCCAGGTCGATCGTATCGCCGGTCGCATCGAAGGCGCGCGGGAAGCTGCCCCGGTCATCCGGCAGTTTCTCGACGATCTCTGGGCCCAGACGGGGCTCGGTGCTGCCGACACCTTCCTTGTCGGTTTCTCGCAGGGCGCCATGATGGCGCTCAATGTCGGCACCGCCGCCGAATCACCCTTGAAGGGGATCGTTGCTTTCTCGGGTGCCCTGGTTACGGCCGACGATTTCGGAGCATCCGGGCATGCTCGCCCGCCAGTCGTGCTCATTCATGGGGAACTTGACCAGGTGGTCGACCCACAGCTCAGCCGCGATGCCGAAACCGCCCTGAAGTCCGCAGGATTCGACGTGTCGCTGCACCTTTGCGCCGGCCTTGGTCACGGCATCTCGCCGGAGGGACTGGCGGTTGCCACGGCCTTCATGACTGGCCGGTAGCACCTGATATTGCTGATGGAATGCCGCTTCACAGCGGTGTCACAGTCGGCATACAGTATCGGTGATCATGACTGAGCCTGAAGTTCCCGAAGGGAGGCACAAGTGACAGTCCATGTGTCGCTTGAAGCCTGCCCCGCGCTGGTGCTGAACGCCGATTACCGGCCGCTCAGCTACTATCCGCTGTCGCTTTGGTCCTGGCAGGACGCCATCAAGGCCATTTGCCTTGATCGGGTGAATGTTGTCTCCAACTACGACCGCGTCATCAAGTCGCCGAGCTTCGAAATGGCGCTGCCGAGCGTGGTTTCGCTCAAGGACTATGTCCGTCCCGCGCGCCATCCGGCGTTTACGCGCTTCAATGTCTTTCTGCGCGACAAATTCCAGTGCCAATATTGCGGCACGCGCGAAGACCTCACCTTTGACCACGTCATCCCCCGCTCCAAGGGCGGCCGGACGACCTGGGAGAACGTCGTCGCCGCCTGCGCGCCCTGCAATCTGCGCAAAGCCAACCGCCTGCCGCAGGAAATCCGCATGTTCCCGCGCCAGGCGCCGTTCCAGCCGACGGTGCATGACCTGCATAACAATGGCCGGGCCTTCCCGCCCAACCACCTCCACCAGAGCTGGCTCGACTATCTCTACTGGGACAGCGAGCTCGAGCCCTAAGTCACTGGCCTTCGGCAGCACCAATAACTATTATTGGCACTTTCCGATCCAGGGAGATGTGCCATGGCGATCAGTGCAGAACTCGGCGAAACGCTCGAAGCGGTGGTCAACGACCTCGTCGCCAGGGGCCGCTATCACTCCAAGAGTGAGGTGCTGCGCGAAGGCATTCGTCTCGTGCAGGAGCGTGAGGCGGCGCTGGCTCAGCTCACGGCCGAACTTGCGCTGGGCGAGGCAGACATCGAGGCTGGGCGGACCAAACCGGCTGAAGAGGTCTTCGACCGGTTGATCGCCAAGTATGAGGGTATGGCAAAAAGGCGTGCGTGATGGGGGTCGGTTTCACCGATCGTGCCGAGGCCGATCTTGAAGACGTTGCCGACTTCATCGCCCTAGACAGCCCCACGAGAGCAGCTTCGTTCGTCCGAGAGTTGCGCGAGGCATGCCTGGCTTTGGCTCAGCATCCTCGCAGGTTTCCGCTGTCTGAGGTCGCGGCCGGCAAGGAGCTGCGGAGGCGAGCGCTCGGCAACTATCTGATCTACTATCGAGTCTTTGGCGACTCTGTTGTGATCTCGCGCATTTTGAACGCTGCGCGAGACCATCGGCGCGTCGAGTTCCCCGAAAGCTAACCCGGCTTCCGGCCTCGCACCGCTGCCCAGCCGAGCAGGGCGATCGCACCCAGCATCACCAGCGCATTGTAGCCGGCGAGCGAAATGCCGAGAAAGCGGAATTGCACCGCGTCGCACGGGACGATCCGGGTGGCGTTGATATTGCTCAGGTCTTCGAAGCTCACATCCAGCCCCGTGCCGGTGCAGGCGGTCGGGCCGGGCCAGAAGCGCCATTCGACGCCGGCGTGGTAGACGCCCAGATAAAGGCCCCAGACGAGTAGCGCGATCACTGCGGCAAGCAGCCCATACCAGGCCAACCGCGGCAGCCGATGCCAGAAGATCAGCAGCACCGCCAGCAGCGGCAGCCCGAAATAGTAGGGCAGGCGCTGTTCGAGGCAGAGCTCGCAGGGCACCAAGCCGCCGAAGATCTGCGATCCCCACGCCCCGGCAATGGCGGCCAGAGTCACCACGAAGGCGATGGTGGCGGCAAGGCGCGAAGAGAGCCCACCGGCCCGAGTGTTTTGTGCAGTCACGAAGGTCGATCCTTGCCGAACAGCCGTACGCGTCCTGCCGCGCTTGTCGCGAGGCGGCGCGGCGAAGTCAATCTGGCTGTGCTCAAGATCGCGTCACTGCTCTCCCGGCCCCTTGATGCCGAGTTCCGCCATCACAGCCCGCGCATTGAGCGGCGCGTTCTCCTTGTCGGTAGAGACGAAAAAAGCATAGACGTCGCGCGGTGGCGCGTCGGCCTCCGGCGGCCCAAGCATCGGCGCGCCGGCCGGGGTCCGCCCCGCTGCAATGTCGGCCAGCCACCCCACCCGCACCGATAGCTGGCCCGGGCTGTAGCTTTCGGCTCCCGGCGCTCCCTGCAGTCGCAGGTAGGCGAAGTCGGCGGTCTGGTCGAAGGCTGGCCAATCCACCGTATCGGCCGCGACCAGAGCCACGTTGTGGCGGCGCAACTGCTCGAGGAAACCCGGCGATGCAAAGCTCGGGTGCCGCACCTCGATGGCGTGCCGGATGCGCGAGATTGCAGAGGTGTCGAGGAAAGGCGGCGTTTTCAGCCGATCATCTGCCTTTCCTGCCAGCGCCACCAGCGCTTCCGGCGTCTTCGGCAGAGCGAGAGAAATGTCTCAATCCGCTCGGCGGAGTAGCTCAGGTTCCCCGGCAGTTGCCAGCAGAACGGGCCAATCCGGCTTCCCAGCGCCAGCACGCCGGAAGCGAAGAAGTTGGCAAGCGGGATCTCGACATCCTTCAGCTTTTTGAGGTGCGTCACCAACTGGTGGCCCTTCACCGTGAACATGAAGTCGCCCGGCGTCTCGGCTGCCCAGTTGGCGAAGCTCGTCGGCTTCTGGTGGCTGTAGAAGGTGGTATTGATCTCGATGGCGCCAAGCCGCTGGCTCGCAAGCCAAGCTCGCGCTTCTGCGGCAGGCCGGCGTCATAGAAGCTGCCGCTCCATGGTGCGAACACCCAGCCGGCCGTTCCGAGCCTGATCTTGCCGCCCGCCGTTTCGGTCACGTCACCCTCCCACGTCATGGCTCCCAGCGTGCCAGTCCGCCGCTTGGTGGTCCAGTGTGCGAAGCACCGTTTGACCCGCCCTCCGGTGGAATGAATCGTTGGTGGCTGAAGCGCGTTGACGCCGCCACCGCTTTCGCCTTATCTCGCCACCGCCGAAACGCGCGGGCGTGGCGGAATTGGTAGACGCAGCGGACTCAAAATCCGCCGTCCGAAAGGATATGTCGGTTCGAGTCCGACCGCCCGCACCAGCCCCTCAATACATGCCCATGTGGCGGTTCAGCGCCGCGCTGAAATGCGCGGAGAGCGCTGCCACGGCGCCCTCGGCGTCCCGTCGTTCGCAGGCTTCGAGGATGGCGATGTGTTCCTTGAGCGAACGCAGGGCGACCGGGACGGTCAGCCGGCGGTCGACGCGCACCAGCCTAAGGTAATTGTGCATGCGGCGATACGAGGTCTCGATCAGCGGGTTGTTGAGCGCGGCGACGATGGCGTTGTGCAACACCAGTTCCAGCGCCTCGATTTCCACCTTGAGTTCCTCGGTGAGCCCACCTGACTCCAGCGCCGCAATCACCGCCTCGTGCCGGCGGCGGATCTCGGCCAGTTCTGCCTCGTCCGCGGTCTCCGCATAGGCCGCAACTGCGGCGCGCTCGATGATGCCGCGAAACTGGTAGGTGGAGCGGGTGAGCTCCAGCCCCGGCTTGACGAACTGGATGCCCGAGCGGGGCTGGATGGTGAGGATGCCCTCGGCTTCGAGCACGCGCAGCGCATCGCGCAGCGGTGCCACCGGCACGCCGAGCAGTTCCACCAGGTGGCTCTGCGACACGAAGGCGCCCACCGGAAGCCGGCGGTCAAACAGGTTCTCGAGGATGCGCGTATAGGCGAGATCGCTGAGGCGCCCACCGCTGCCGCCGCCAGTGTCATCCGCCTCCGAAGCCATGCCGCCCTTGCCCCCTTGTGTCCCTGCGCGCATTGGTCTATTACAGCTCCCGTCTGATATATCAGTTCTTCACGCTAGTCGATCACGGAACCATGCGGCTCGTCGATTTTCGCATCACTCGCTTCCAGTTCGCCCGTGACCGCGTCATTGGCGACAGCCAGGTTCGGGCCGATGATGTCAACGTAGCCGCGCTTGAGCTGATTGCCGAGAGCGGCGAAGTCGGTCTCGGTCTTGTCCAGACCTTATTCACGCCACTGCCGGACCAGAGCGAGATCGAACGGGTGTTCCGCGCCGAGGCATGGCCGTCGCTGGAGCGGCAGGCGCCTGCCGGTCTGGTGCATCGGGTGTCGCGGCCGCGCGGGGGCAACCAGCGCGCCATGTCGCTGCCCTTCGGTGAAGCGATCCAGGTCGCCTTGTGGGATCTGGCTGCGAAACAGGTTGGGCTGCCATTGCACAAGCTGCTGGGCAGCCGGCGCGACCGGGTGCGGGCCTATGCCAGCGGGCTCGACTACCACCTCAGCGACGATGATTTCTGTGCGCTGTTCGCGCACGCGGACTCGCTTGGCTACACCGCCTTCAAGATCAAGCTCGGCCACCCCGACTTCGAGCGGGACCTGCACCGTCTGAAGCTGCTCAACCAGACCGTGCGCACCGGCTCGATCTTCATGGCCGATGCCAACGAGGCCTGGGGCGCCAAGGAAGCTGTCGTCAAGCTCGAGACGATCCGGCGCGCTGGCTACGATCTCGCCTGGATCGAGGATCCGATCCTCCGCGACGATTTCGAAGGGCTGAAGCTGCTGCGCGAAAGCGTCGGCTGGACGCAGATCAACTCGGGCGAATACCTCGACGTTGCAGGCAAGCGCGCGCTGCTCATGGCCGGCGGCACCGACATCCTCAATGTCCACGGCCAGGTCACCGACGTGATGCGGATCGGCTGGCTCGCGGCCGAACTCGGCGTGCCGGTCTCGATGGGCAACACTTTTCTCGAGACGGGCGTCCACATGGCCACCGCGCTGCCGGAGGTCGAGTGGCTCGAATACTCGTTCCAGAATTTCGATCATCTCGTCGACGAGCCCATCGCCATTGTCGATGGCTGGGCGCTTGCGCCGGACCGGCCTGGTCACGGTCTCGTCCTCAGCGACACCGCGCGCCGGGAGTGGGCGCGTCCGACGCTGCTGCCGCGCGCCGCGCTGGGCGAGGCGCCGTTCAATCCGCGGCTGCAACCAGCGGCGACAGAACAATGAGTCCGTCGCGACCGATCATGCGGCGATGCACCGAACCGCGACGCTGATGACCGTCGCACGCGAGCAGTGCCAGCTCGGGAACACGGCACACCTTGGGAGGAGTAAAACGATGTCTAGCAAACTGCTCAGGTCTATCGCCTCGACCACCGTGGCGGCGATTGCCCTTACTGTCCTTGCGGGCCCAGCTGTCGCGCAGGCCCTGCGCGACGACTGGTGCAGCAACGTCAGTATCCGGTTCTTCGCCGGCGGCGCCGAGGGCGATGCCTTCGCCTCGATCGTCTACAATGGCGCCGTGCAGGCGGCCAAGGATACCGGCGCCAAGGTGGATTACGTGTTCTCCGGCTGGAGTTCGGAGAAGATGATCCAGCAGCTGCGTGAGGCGATCGGCGCGTCGCCCGACGGCATCGCGATGATGGGGCACCCAGGCAATGCCGCCATCATGCCGCTGGCGGAGGAGGCCGCGGCCGCCGGCATCAAGATGATGTACCAGAATGTGCCGGTCGATGACGTGACGCCTGCGTTCGGCGGCGGCTATGTCGGGGCGCAGCAGAAGCCGCAGGGCATGGCGCTGGGCGAAGAGGCCATCCGCCGCTTCGGGCTCCAGGCCGGCGACGTCGCCATCGTGATGAGCGACTGGTCGCAGATCGAGCGCGCCGAGCGCGAGCTGGGGACGCTGGAAGCCTTCGAGGCGGCCGGCCTCAAGGTGGTCAAGCTGCAGTCGCCGCAGGAGCTGGGCACCGATCCCAACACCGGCATTCCGGTGATCACCGCCGCCATCACCGCCAATCCCGACGTCAAGCTGATCGCCTATCCCGGCGGGCAGCCGCTGGGCAATGCTGCCACCTACATGCAGGCCGCCGGCAAGGGTCCGGGCGACATCATCAATATCTGGTTCGACACCAGCCCGCAGATCGTCGAGGCGTTCAAGGAGGGCTGGGTGCAGTTGACCTCGGACCAGCAGCCGTTCCTGCAGGGCTACATGCCGGTGCTCTCGCTGTGCCAGCAGGTCGTCTATGGCCTCGGCGCCATCAATGTCGATACCGGCGCCGGGTTCGTGACGCCCGACAATTACGAAGCTGTCGCCGACCTGGCCAAGGAGGGGTTGCGCTAGGTCGGGGCACGCCGGGGTCCGGTCCGCCGGGCCCCGGCTCCACACGTCCGAAGTCCCAGGGGTAGCGAGGGAAACGTGCAGGACCGGATCATCGAGCTCAGAAACATCAAGAAGTCCTACGGACAGGTCTACGCCCTGGGCGGCGTCGATCTGCATGTCGACAAGGCCGAGGTCCTTGGCCTTGTCGGTGACAATGGCGCCGGCAAGTCCACACTCATCAAGATCCTCGCCGGCGCGGTGCGGCCGACCAGCGGCGACATCCTGGTGCGCGGCGTGCCGGTGAGCAACTGGAATGCGGCACGCTCGCGCGAGGCGGGCATCGAGACGGTGTTCCAGGATCGCGCCCTCGCGGTGCAGCAGTCGATCATCTGGAACATCTTCATGGGCCGCGAACTGGTCGGCCCGCTGGGTTTCCTCAAGGTGCGCAAGCAGCGCGACGAGGCGACACGCCTGATGCGCGAGATCGGTTTCACCTCCAAGGTGTTCGGGCCGAGCTCGATCGTCGGCCAGCTGTCGGGCGGCGAGCGCCAGGGCGTCGCCATCGCGCGCGCCATGTACAACCAGAGCGACCTGATCATCCTCGACGAGCCGACGACCGCGCTGTCGCTGACTGAGACCGCCAAGGTCTTCCACTTCGTGCGCCAGGCCCGCGCGGCGGGCCGGTCGATCCTGTTCATTGGCCACAACATCCATCACGTCTTCGATATTTCCGACCGCTTCGTCGTGCTCGATCGCGGGCGCGTGGCGCTGCAGGCCACCAAGGCCGAGCTCGGCTCGGCCGATGCGCTGGTGCGCTTCATGGAAGAGCTGGCGCATCCGGGCGGGGCTGGGGTCGAGTCCACAGGAGGGACAGTATGAGCGAGCACGCCACCGGCCACGGGCCGTCTCCCGGCAAAGCTCTCGATGCCGACGCCGTCAGGCGGGTCGCTGAGGGACGGCATGCCGACCAGTCGCCGCTCCGGCGCTTCGTCCTCGCCAACCGCCCGGCCATCGGCTCCTTCGTGGTCTTCCTCGTCATGCTGGCCTGCTTCTTTGTCGGCAATCCCGAAGTGTTCTCGCAGTGGAACATGTACCGGGCCGTGCTCATCGGGCTCCCGGTCGTGCTCTTCGTGGTGGTGCCGCTGGTCTATGTCGTGACGGTAGGGGAGATCGACCTGTCGTTTCCTGCCACCATCGGCATGGCCGGATGGGTGTTCGCGCTGGTGGTGCAGGCCGGATTCGACCCGTTCATCGGCATCCTCGCCGCCGTTCTGACCGGGGTGGTGCTTGGCCTCTGCGTCGGTTGGCTGGTGGTCTATGCCAATCTCTCGTCGCTGATCGCGACACTGGGCATGAACTTCATGTTGCGCGGGCTCATCCAGATCAACACCGAGGGGAAATCCATCGCGCTGGTCAACCTGCCCAAGACGCTGACCTACCAGATCTTCGGCGGCCAGTTCTTCGGCATCCCGGTGCAGGTGCTGTGGGCGCTGCTGTTCGTCGCCATCTGCTCGCTGGTCTACAACCGTCATCGCTTCGGCGTGCATGTGCACATGGTCGGCGATAATCCGGATGCGGCGCAGCAGATGGGCATCAATGTCAAGCTGGTGCGCCTCAAGGCCTTCGCGCTGGTCGGTTTTGGGGCCGCGCTCGCCGGCGTCGCGGCGGTGATGATCAACTATACCTGGTGGCCCACGTCCGGTGACGGCTACCTGCTGCCGGCACTGGCCTCGGTCTTCGTTGGCGGTACCGCGCCCTGGGGCGGCATCGGCACCATCATCGGCAGCGCCATCGGCAGCTTCACGGTGTCGTTCATCCAGTCCGGCGTGGTCGGGGCAGGGCTCTCGGGCTTCTACGTGCAGTTCTTCTATGGCCTGATCATCATCCTATCGCTGCTCGGGCATCGCTGGAACCAGGTCCGCTATCGCTGATCGCCGGCGCCAGTGGGGGGCGGACGCAACAGCCGTGCACCGGGTGGTCATGGCGATCGGCGTCCGCCCCGTAGCGCTGGCCGCGACACGGTACGTGCCTGCCAGGTCGGGCCTGAGACAGACGGGGGGCGGTGTCGGCGACGGCCACCCGGAACTCCCTCACCTGCCCGAACGAGGGCACCTTTTGCCACGTGGCGCGCTCCTCAAGTTCAAAGATTCTTCGAGCCGGCTGGCACTCAACTTCAACTCGGCTTGGCTAGGCAATTGGTCGAAGCCACAGCCTCAGGATGCCGTCCGCTGCCGAGACGACGCGGAGTTAACTCGCGCGTCCGAGTGTTCGAATTCGTCTTAAGTCTCTCATAAATATCGCTAAAATAGCACGCCCCGTCACGCGCGCTTACCCTCGCGCTGCACTGCGTCGAGCCGCACAAAGCCCCTTGTGCGTTTCATCTTAGATGATAACGTTACAACTAACTTGACGATTGCTGGTCGGCAACAGACCGGGTCAAGTGAGGAGGAGAATGAAATGATCAAGCGTGAGGGCGCCGTTCGGCGCCGGACTCTACTTGCCGGAGTGGCAATGGGTGCCATGCTGGCATTCGCCGGTCCCGGCCTGGCCCAGGACGCCAGCGGCGAACTGGTCATCCTGCAGTGGCAGGGTGGCGTGGACGGCGAAGTGTGGCAGAAGCTCGAGGCGGATTTTGCCGCCAAGAACCCTGGCGTCACCGTTCGCGAAGTCCTGCTGACCGGGCAGGGCGACATGCGCGGCCCGATGCGCGCCGCGCTGCTTGGCGGCGAAAAGGTCGATATCATCATCAACACCTGGCCGGCCTTCCGCGCCGAACTCGCCGATGCCGGCCTGCTGCGGCCGATCGACGACCTGTGGGCTTCGGCCAATCTCGACGCCGCGCTCGACCAGTCCTGGCGCGACCTCAGCGCCACCAATGGCGTGACTTACGGTGTCACCTATACCTACGGCGACCGCTCGGCGATCTGGTACAAGACCGCGCATCTCGAACAGGCCGGCGTCGAGCCGCCCAAGACCTGGGACGAGTTCCTCGCCTCCATCGAGGCGCTGAAGGCCGCGGGCTTTGCCGCCCCCATCGCGATGCCCGCCAAGTACTGGGCGCATGGCGAGTGGTTCGAAACGCTCCTGCTGCGCACCGGCGGCGTCGAAGCGGCCGCCAAGCTCGCATCGCGGGAAATTCCGTGGACCGACGACGTGGTCAAGACCACGCTGAAGAAATACGCGGAGCTGCTCAATGCCGGCTGCTGCGGCACGCCCGAGCAGATGTTTGCCGGTGACTGGGACTATTCGGCCGATCAGATCTTCAAGGCCGATGCCTCCAACTACCTGTTGATCGGCATGTGGATGAACGCCCGCGCCAAGAGCGACTACAAGCTCGAAGAAGGTGTCGACTACTCGATCTTCCAGTTCCCGGCGCTCGGGCTTGGCCATGACGACACGTCCAGCGTCGATGCCAAGGAGGTCCTCGTCACCGCCGACAGCGCCAATCCCGCTGCGGCCGATGCGTTCCTCAGCTACATGGTCAGTGCCGACGCCGCCAGAATTCTTGGCGAGTACGGCTATGCCTCGCCCAGCAAGAACGCGGACACCTCGATCCTCGGGCCGGTGCAGCAGGTGGCAACGGCCGCGGTGGCCCAGTCCAAGGTGCAGTTCGTGCTCGGCGACCTGCTGCCCGGCGACCTCGTCGACGAGTATCGCGTGCAGCTGCAGAAGTTCCTGCAGAACCCCACCGACGCCACCATCGATGAAGTCACGGCCGCCATCGAGGCCAAGGCTGTGGAATCGTACTGATGACCCCCTCCGTCGCATCCGAAGCGACGGGTCGGTCCGGATCGGGTTCCTCCCCGGCGGAGGGCGGGCGGCGCAAGCTGCTCGCCCGACGCGGGTGGCGCCTGGGTGACAGCCCGGCTGCCCTGATCCTCCTCGTCCCCGTCCTGATCCTGTTCGGCATTGCCGTCGTGTTTCCGCTCATCGACACGATCCGGCTCAGCTTTTTCGACATCAAGGGACTGGGAAAACCGAAGTTCATCGGGCTCGGCAACTACATCAAGCTGTTCACTGACCCGGCGTTCCGCAACACGCTGGTCACCACGCTGGTCTTCACCGTGTCGACCACGGCGATCTCGGTGTCGCTGGGCTGGGCGCTGGCCATGCTTTCCAGTTTCGCGCCCCGGCAGACCGCGCTGTTCCGGCTGATGATCTTTTCGGCGTTCGGCGTTTCCGAAGCGGTGGCCGGCTATATGTGGATTGGCATCTTCCGCCCGGATTCGGCGGGCCTGCTCAACAGCTTCATCTCACTGTTCGGTATGCCGGGCTTTGCGCATCCGTGGCTCGGCGACGTCGATACGGCGCTGCTTTCCATCATCATCACGGCCGCCTGGGGCGGTGTCGGCCTGCCTCTGATGCTGTGCTTTGCCGCGGTGCAGTCCATCCCGAAAAGCGTGCTCGAGGCCGCCTACATGGATGGCGCCAAGCCGCTCTCGGTGATGCGCCACATCATGATGCCGCTGTCGCTGCCCGGCGTGCGCGTCGCGATCTTCATCAACCTGCTCGGGGCATTGCGCGCATTCGACGTCATCTATGTGATGACCGGCGGCGGTCCCGTGCGCGCCACCGAGACGGTGGGCTACTTCATGTACCGGGAGTCCATGACCCAGTTCAAACTCGGCTATGGCGCCGCCGCCACGGTGATCCTGCTCGTTGCCGTGCTGATCGTCTCGATCCCGGCCATCATCCAGCGCACGGCGGGGGCAAAATGATCGGCAAGGCTCCCCGCTGGACCATCGTCGTGGTCGCCATCGTCGCGCTGATCTGGGTCATCCCGATCATCGGCATCGTCGTCACCTCCATCCGCCCGCCCGAAGACGTGGCGCTCGGCTGGTGGCGGCTCGAGAATCTCAGGTTCACGCTCGATGCCTGGGTGCGCGTCTGGCAGGAATATCCGCTGGCCAACGCCTTCGTCACCACCCTGCAGCTGGCCTTCATCGCCACGCTCGCCACCATGCTGCTGACGCCGGCCGCCGCCTATGCCTTCCACTTCCTCAAGTTCCCGTTCCGGCGACTGCTGCTGATCATCATCATCAACGCCTTCGTCTTGCCGCAGCAGGTGGTGGTGATCCCGCTGTTCCAGCTGTGGCGCGATCTGGGGCTGATCGACAATTTCCTCGCCGTGTTGATCCCCTATGTGGGCTTGAGCTTTGCGTGGTCGATCTTCCTCGTCAAAAACTTCCTCGAGGACTTCCCGAAGGAACTCGTCGAAGCAGGGCGCATCGACGGCTGCGGGCCATTGCGGAACTTCTGGCACATCGTCCTCCCCAACAGCCTCGCCTCGGTGTTCGCCGTGGGCATCCTGCAGTTCCTCTGGACCTGGAACGCGCTGCTGCTGCCCATGCTCTACCTCAGGAGCGAAGTGCCGCTGCCGGTGCTGCTGACCCGCGTGTCGGGCACCTACGAAACCAACTGGGATCTGCGCTCGGTCGCCGCGATCGTCACCACGATCGTGCCGCTCATCGTCTTCCTCATCTTCCAACGTCAGTTTGCCACCGGGGCTGAAACCCGGACCGGCGCCAAGGATTAGTATCATGACAGCCAAGAACACCCCCTCCGGCACCAACAAGCCGCTGCGCTACCGCCAGATCCACCTCGACTTCCACACGTCCGAGCACATCCCGGCGATCGGGGCGGAGTTCGATCCCGACGATTTCGTCGCGACGTTGAAGGCCGCGCATGTGGACTCGATCACCATCTTCGCCAAGTGCCACCATGGCTGGTCATACTATCCCACCAAGGTCGGCGCGCCGCATCCGCAACTGGCCCGCCCCGACCTGATGGGCGACATGGTCAAGGCGCTGACCGCCGCCGATATCGAATGCCCGATCTACATCTCGGTGCAGTGGGACGAGCGCAATGCGCGGCTCCATCCGGAATGGCGGGTGCGTTCGCTCGATGGCAACAACACCTTCGCGCCCGGCCAGCTGGTCGCCCGCTGGCACACCCTGTGCCTCAACCACAAGGAGTATCGCGACGAGTTGCTCGAGCAGGCGCGCGAGGTTGCCCGCAACTACGAGACGCCGGGGCTGTTCTTCGACATCGTCCTGACGCCCGATTGCGTCTGCCAGCAGTGCCTCGAGACGATGGCCGAGATGGGACTCGACCCAGCTATCCCTGCTGACCGGCTGAAGAAGGACGAGTGGGTCAACGAGGTGTTCCGCCGAGAGATGAGCGCCGCGCTCAATGCCGAGTTCCCGGGGCTCCGGATCTTTTACAATTGCGGCCATATCCATAAGCAGGGGCCGGAGCGCTTCGCCACCTACAGCCATCTCGAGCTCGAGAGCCTCCCGACCGGCGGCTGGGGTTACGACCACTTCCCGGCCAGCGCCCGCTATGCGGCGACGCTGGGCAAGGACATGGTTTCCCACACCGGCAAGTTCCACACGTCCTGGGGTGAGTTCGGCGGCTTCAAGCATCCCGATGCGCTCGAATACGAGGCAGCGCAGATGGTCGCGCTCGGGGTCAAGTGCCTCGTCGGCGACCAGCTGCATCCGAGCGGTGCCATCAACCCCGACACATATGCCTCGATCGCGCCGGCCTATGCCCGCATCGAAAAGCTGGAGCCCTACCTGGACGCCGCCCGGCAGATTTCCGAAGTCGCCGTGATGACGTCGGAGTACTTCCACCCGGTTGGCGCGCGCAACAATGTCGGTGACGACGGCGCCGTGCAGATGCTGCTCGAGCTGAAAATTCCGTTCGACGTGATCGATCCGAGCGCCGATTTCGGCACTTATCGCGTCCTGATCCTGCCCGACGACATTCCCGTCGCGGGCGAGCTGGCCGCGCGCCTCAACGCCTATGTCGCGGCCGGCGGGGCGCTGCTGCTCTCGGGCAAGTCCGGCCTCGGGTCCGATGGTCGCTTCGCCGTGCCGGTCGGAGCTTTAAGCCTCGGCGCCACCAAGTTCGACCCGTCCTATATCCGGGCCGACCGGGGGCTGGATCCCTCCATCACCACCACACCTTTCGTCGTCTATGGCACGGCGCAGCAGATCGTGGCGGAAGGGGCGCAGGTGCTCGGCGAGGTCGTCCCGTCCTACTTCAACCGCTCCTACGCGCATTTCTCGTCGCACCAGCATGCGCCAGACGATGTCGGGGCCGAGCCGCTGGGGGCGGCGGTGACGCTCAATGGCAAGGTCGCCTACATCGCCTACCCGATCTTTGCGATCTACCACAATATCGGCCAGCCGCTGTACAAGTACCTGGTGCGCGGCCTGCTCGAGCGGCTGCTGCCGGATCGGGCGTTGACCACCGATCTGCCGTCGGCCGGCCGGGCGACGCTGACCCGCCAGGCCGATCAGTCCCGCCACATTCTCCACCTGCTTTACGGGCCGCCGCAGGTGCGCGGAAAGGCGATCCCCAATGGCGAGGGCGTCCGCCTCATGGAAATGATCGAGGACATCCCGGCCATCGGCCCGGTGCGGGCCACGGTCAGGCTGCCCTCACCGCCCTCGCGGGTCTACGAGGCGGTGAGCGGCCAGCCGGTCGGCGTCACCGATCTGGGCAATGGCCGCTACGGCGTGCAACTCGACCGGCTGCATATCCACGCCGCCATCGTCTTCGAAGGCGCTTGATCGGCGTGATGCGGAAAGGGAGACCCTGAATGGCCAGCGTGGCGCTCACCAATGTCAGCAAGTCCTACGGCAAGCTGGAGGTCATCGAGAACCTCAACCTTGCGATCGAGGACGGTGCATTCACCGTCTTCGTCGGCCCCTCGGGTTGCGGCAAGTCCACGCTGCTCAGGATGATCGCCGGGCTGGAGCCGATCACCAGGGGCGAGCTCGCCATCAATGGTCAGCGCATGAACGATGCCGATCCGATCACGCGCGGTGTCGCCATGGTGTTTCAGAACTATGCGCTCTACCCGCACATGACGGTGGAGCAGAATGTCGGCTTCTCTCTGCGCATGGCCGGTCTCTCCAAACCTGAAATCGCGGCGCGGGTGCAGGCGGCGGCGCAGACCCTGCAGATCGAGGAACTGCTCAAGCGCAAGCCGGCGCAACTGAGCGGCGGCCAGCGCCAGCGCGTCGCCATCGGGCGCGCCATCGTGCGCGATCCCGAGGTGTTCCTGTTCGACGAACCACTGAGCAATCTCGACGCCGAGCTGCGGGTGTCCATGCGTGTCGAGATCGCCAAGCTGCATCAGCGGCTGGGCGCAACGATGATCTATGTCACCCATGACCAGACCGAGGCGATGACGCTCGCCGACCGCATCGTGGTGATGCGTGCCGGCAAGGTCGAGCAGGTCGGCAGTCCCGACACGCTCTATCGCGATCCCGACAACCTGTTCGTTGCCGGTTTCATCGGCTCACCGCGGATGAATTTCCTCAAGGGCCGCATCAGCGGCGGCCGCCTCAGGCTCGATGCCGGGGCAGAGTTCGCGGTCAATGGTCCGGATGGCGAGGTGATCGCCGGGATCCGGCCCGAACACTTCACCGGCGCTGAGGGCGGGCCGAGCCTCGCGGTCACCACCGATGTCATCGAGAATCTCGGTGGGACGCAGTATCTCTATGGCAGCGTCGCCTCGGGCGAGCCGGTCATCGTCGAGATGCGGGATGGGCCGGCAGGCCGCCCCAGCGGGGTGCTCGATATTGCCTTTGCCGCAGATCGCGTGCTGCTGTTCTCGCCGGACGGGCGACGGTTGCGCCCGAGCGTCCACTGAGTCCGGCAGCTGAGGGGCTGGCGGTCCGAACCCGGATCGGGCAATGGCAACCGGGCGTGGCCGCAAGGACGGGCGATCAACGGGGACAGGCATGAGCATTGACGATGACATCGCGGCGCGGCGAACCACCATTGTCGAGGTGGCCGACCGTGCCGGCGTCGCCATTGGCACGGTGTCGCGCTACCTCAATGGCCAGCCGGTGCGCACCTCAAACCGCGTGCAGATCGAGGAAGCCATCGTTGCGCTCGGCTATCGGCGCAACGCGCTGGCGGCCGCGATGAAGACCGATCTGACCAATACGGTCGGCTTCATGCTGCCATCGATGAGCGAGTTCCACTCGCCGCTGCTCGAAAGCCTCAGCCGCCTTATGCGGCAGCAGGGCCGGGCCCTCTTGACCTATTGCCACACCGCCGACGAAGCGTCGGTGCTCGAGGGGATGGATTTCTTCGAGGCGCATCGCGTCGATTGCCTCGTCATGAACGGCCAGGCCGGCAATGAGCAGCGCATCCGCGAGCTGGTCGCCCGGGGCCTGCCGGTTATCTTTTACGACAACGATACGCAGGGCCTGCCGATCGACCGGGTGCTGGTCGACAATCGCAATGCCAGCTTCCGCGCGGTGCGGCACCTGCTCGATATCGGGCACACCCGCATTGCGGTCCTCACCGGCGATACGCAGGTCTATACCGGCCGCGAGCGCTTCGAGGGCTACCGGCAGGCCATGCTCGGGGTTGGCCTCGAGATCGATCCGCACTACGTGCTCGACGTGCACTGGAGCGAGGACGAAGCCTATTCCGGCATGCTGAAGCTTCTCGCCTTGCCCAAGCCGCCAACGGCGATCTTCTGCTGCAACTACAACATGGCCATCGGCGTCTTGCGCATGCTGAAGGACCATGGCCTGCGCGTGCCCGATGACCTGTCGCTGGTCAGCTTCGACGATGTGCCGCTGTTCCGACTGCACGAGGCCGGGATCACCGCGGTGTCGCAGCCGATCCACAAGATCGCCGAAGCCATCAACGGCATCGTCAACGCCCGGCTTGCCGATCGCAGCACCGTACCGGCCCCTCACCGCATCATCATCGAGTGCGACATCATCCTGCGCGGCTCGACGCGGCGAATGTTCACTGCCGAAAATCTGACGAGACCGCAGACACCATGACCTCTCCCGACCTGAATCTGTGGTACGACAAGCCGGCCGCCGAATGGGTGGAGGCACTGCCGGTCGGCAATGGTCGGCTGGGGGCGATGGTGTTCGGCGGCGTCGGCCACGAGCGGCTGCAGCTCAACGAAGATACGCTCTATGCCGGCGGGCCGTACCAGCAGGTCAACCCGGATGCGCAAGCCTATCTGGCAGAGGTGCGGGCGCTGCTGTTTGCCGAGCGCTATGCCGAAGCGCAGGCGCTGGCCGATCGCCACCTGATGTCGCGGCCACTTAAGCAGATGCCCTACCAGCCGGCGGTCGACCTCCTGATCGACATGCCCGGCGGCAATGCTGCCAGCCACTATCGGCGAAGCCTTGATCTGGATGCGGCAATCGCCCTGACCAGCTTTGCGCGCGATGGCATCACCATCACGCGCGAAGTGTTCTCGACCGCGGCAGATGGTGTGCTCGTGGTGCGCATCACCACCTCCGCACCGCTGCCCGACCTGCGCCTGTCGCTGTCGGCCCTGCACGAGGGCGCGTTGTCCCACCCGTCCGCGGACACACTGCGCTTTACCGGCCGCAACCGGGCCGCCGAGGGCATCGAGGGGCGGCTCGTTTTCGTCGCCGAGGCACGCGTCAGCAGCGATGGCACCATCGCCGCGGTCGACGGGGCGATCAGCGTCACCGGCGCCCGCGAAGTGGTCGTCCTCATCGACATCGCCACCAGCTATGTCCGCTTCGACGATGTCAGCGGCGATCCGCTCGCCGCCGTGACCCGCCGTCTCGATGCGGCGGCGCAACACGATGCCGCGACGCTCCGCGCCCGGCACATCGCCGAGCACCAGGCACTGTTCCGGCGGCTCTCAATCGATCTCGGCCACACCAAGGCCGAGCACCTTCCCACCGACCAGCGCATTGCGGCCAACGAGAGGATCGCCGATCCGGCGCTCGCTGCCCTCTATGTCCAATATGGCCGCTACCTGATGCTGGGCGCCTCGCGCCCCGGCACGCAGCCGGCCAACCTCCAGGGCATCTGGAACGACCTGATCGATCCGCCCTGGGGCTCGAAATACACCGCCAATATCAACCTGCAGATGAATTACTGGCTGGCCGATCCGGCCAACCTCAGCGAATGCATGGAGCCGGTGGTGCGGCTGGTCGAAGACCTCGCCATCACCGGGGCCGAGACGGCAAAGCGGCAATACGACGCGCCGGGCTGGGTGCTGCACCACAATACCGACCTGTGGCGCGCCACCGGCCCGATCGACGGGGCGCAATGGGGGTTGTGGCCCACCGGCGGCGCCTGGCTCATTGCGCAACTCTGGGACCATATTGGCCATAGTGGCGAAAGCGCGCTGATCGCGCGGCTCTATCCGGCGATGGTCGGGGCCGCCGAGTTCATCGCGCACGTTCTCGTGCCGCTGCCGGGCACCGATTTGCTGGTCACCGCCCCCTCGCTGTCTCCCGAGAACGTCCATCCGCACGGCGCGGCGCTCTGCTATGGCCCGGCAATGGACAGCCAGATCATCCGCGACCTGTTCGACGCGGTAATGGCTGCCGGCGAGAGCCTGGGTCGCGATGCCGGGCTTCGCGCGCGCCTCGCCATCCTTCGTGCCCGCCTTCCAGCCGATCGGATCGGCGCAGGTGGCCATCTGCAGGAATGGCTGGAAGACTGGGACATGGCGGTCCCCGAAATCCACCATCGCCATGTCTCGCACCTCTATGCGCTCTACCCGAGCCAGCAGATCGCCGTCGACACCACGCCAGCCCTCGCTGAAGCGGTGCGCCGTTCGCTCGATATCCGCGGTGACGATGCCACTGGCTGGGGCATTGGCTGGCGCATCAACCTGTGGGCCCGGCTGCGCGATGGGGAGCGTGCCTATGCCATCGTCCAGCGCCTGCTCTCGCCGGAGCGGACCTATCCCAACATGTTCGATGCGCATCCGCCGTTCCAGATCGACGGCAATTCCGGCGGCGCCGCCGGCATTCTCGAAATGCTGGTGCAGTCGCGCGTCGGCGAGATCACATTGCTGCCGGCGCTGCCCTCGGCCTGGCCCACGGGCTCGGTGACCAGGCTCAAGGCCCGTGGCAATGTGCTGGTCGATCTCAAATGGTCGGACGGGCAGTTGCAGCAAGTGCGGGTCAGGTCCGACGCGCCGCAGGCGGTGACCGTTCGCTACGGTGCGCAGTCGACCCGGTTGCAGGTCGGTCCGGATTGGCGTGACGTGCAGATCGGCTAGAGCGGCTCGAGGCCGGAGGCAAAGCGCTGCCAGTTGGCAACGTAGTCGTCGGCGGCGCGTTTGAGGCCGGCGACCTCGTCGTCGGTCAGTTCACGCACCACCTTGGCGGGCGCGCCGACGATGAGGCTCCTGGGCGGGAACTGCTTGCCTTCGGTCACCAGGGCGTTGGCGCCGACCAGGCTATCCGCGCCGATCACCGCCCGGTTGATGATAGTGGCGCCCATCCCCACCAGCACGTTGTCGCCAATGGTGCAGCCATGGATGATCGCGGCATGGCCAATCGTGCACCCGGCGCCGATGCTGAGCGGCGCGCCATAGTCGGAGTGGAGCACTGCGCCGTCCTGGATATTGGTGCGAGCGCCGATGCGGATCGGCTCATTGTCGCCGCGCACCGTGGCGTTGAACCAGATGCCGACGCCCTCGCCGATCTCGACATCGCCGATCACGCTGGCGCCCGGCGCCACCCAATAGCTGCCCTCGGCCGGAAGTCGTGGGGTCCGCTCGCCGAGCCGGTAGATCGCCATCGTCAACTCCTCAGATTCTCGCACATCCATAGCTCTGACCGCGCGAGCTGGCGAGGTGCCGCTTCCGGTCGGCGGCCATGCCATGCTATCGAGCACCGCTGTTTCGGGGGCATATCATGACGCAGAAGCGATACGAGATCGACGAGCTGATTTCGGCAAAGGCCATTGCCGCGCGGGTCGAGGCGCTGGCGCGCGAGATTTCCACGCATTTCGCCGGCACCGACAAGCTGGTGGTGGTCGGACTGCTGCGCGGCTCGTTCGTGTTCATCGCCGATCTGGTGCGCGAGCTCGACCTGCCGGTCGAGGTCGATTTCCTCGAGGTCTCGAGCTACGGCAATTCCACCGAATCCAGCCGGGAAGTGCGTGTCCTGAAAGATTTGCGCGGCGAGATCGAGGGCCGCGATGTGCTCCTCGTCGAGGACATCATCGATACCGGCTACACGCTCAAGCACGTGCTCGATATCCTCGCCACCCGGCATCCGCGCCGCATCGAGGTCTGCGCGTTGCTCGACAAGCCGTCGCGCCGCGAGGTCGAAGTCAAGGCCCGCTGGATCGGCTTCGAGATCCCCGACGCCTTCGTCGTCGGCTATGGCATCGACTATGCGCAGCGCAACCGCAACCTGCCGCATATCGGCGCCGTGCGCTTCGTCGAGGACTAAGCCCCGAGCCACTGCCGCAACAGCCACACGGCCGCGACGCCGCCGGCCATGGCGGCAAACAGGTTGCGCGTCGCCACAAAGACTGCCGCCGTCACCGCCGCCGCCAGCCATTCGGCGACACCTCCGGCCAGCACGGCAGGCGCGACCAGTGCCGCGAGCACGGCGCCAGGCACATGCCGCAGCCAGGCGGCAACAAATCCCGTCGTCGGTAGCCGATTGGCAACCACGAGGCCGCCCATGCGGATGGCGAATGTCACCGCCGCCATGCCGAGGATGGTGTAGAGCGCTTCATGCGACACGGGACTGTCTCCACGTCTCGACGATCGCGCCGGCAAGGCTACCAGCCACGCCGCCCGCGATGATGTACCAGTTGCCTTCCACCAGCCGCGACACCAGCACCGCTACGAGGCCGCCGACGAGCCACGGCACCAGGTCCATGCGGCCCCTCCACATGCCAAGCAGCAGCGCGAGGAAGGTCGCGGTGAAGGCGAAATCCAGCCCCAGCGCCGTCGGGTCCGCGATCACCGAACCGATGAGGCGGCCGATCACCGTCGAGGCCAGCCAGCTCAGCCAGCAAAGGACGCCGGTGCCGAGAAAGAACGCCAGCCCGGCGCCGCCGCGGTCGCGCTCGGCCATGGTCATGGCCCAGGATTCATCGGACACCAGGAACATCGCCGCCAGAGCCCGCCACGCCGGCAACTGCGCCACCAGCGGTCGCATCGTTGCCGACATCAGCACCAGCCGAAGGTTGACGATCAGCGTCGCGATAACGATCGAGGCGATGGGCAGCGCCCGGGTCTGCCACATGTCCAGCGCCACGAACTGGCTGGCACCGGCGAACACCAGCCCGCTCATCAGCGCGACCTCGGCCAGCGACAGGCCCTTCTGGCCTGCCAGCACACCCCAGACGAGGCCATAGGCCGCGACCGAGATGGCGACGGGCACGAAGCGCAGGGCGCCGCGACGAAACTCGCTGGCAAAGCTCGTGGGACCAGACATGCCCGCCTGCTAGCACGGCAATATCGTTGTCGCCAGAACATGGAGATAAGTTCACGTTTCAGCGCGTTGACCGTCCGCGGGCGCGGGAGTAGGAAGCCGCTCGTGCGATCACACCCCACCGTGCTCTGACCCGCCTGCGCTTCCAACGAAGCGTGAAGTGGCCCGACCGATGCGACAGCAACTTCCGCCGCTCGGCGCGGGGGCGCACAGGCAAAGTCACGGTTTGTGGAGTTTCGTGCAAATGACCTCAACCACCCGCCCGCTCTGGCAGCGGTTTCTGGTGTTTCTGTTGCCGCTCACGCTGAGCAACATCCTGCAGTCGCTGTCGGGCACCATCAACAACATCTATATCGGCCAGATGATCGGCGTCGAAGCGCTGGCGGCGGTGTCGGTGTTCTTCCCGATCATGATCCTGCTGATCTCGTTCGTCATCGGCCTCGCCTCGGGCTCCAGCATCCTGATCGGCCAGGCCTGGGGTGCAAAGAACATCCCGATGATCAAGCGCATCTGCGGCACCTCCTACACCGTGGCGTTCCTGCTCGGTCTCGTGGTTGCCGTCTTTGGCGGGCTGTTCACGCGCGAGCTAATGAGCATTCTCGGGGCGCCGGAGAACATCGTCGATATCGCCACCGGCTACGGCCGCATCATGCTGATCGGCATGCCGGGATTCTTTGTGTTCCTCATCATCACCTCGACGCTGCGTGGCGTCGGCGACACCATCACGCCGCTGTTCACGCTGGCGATCTCCATCGGCGTGGGGCTGCTGGTGACGCCGGCGCTCATCGCCGGGTGGTGGGGTCTGCCGCAGCTCGGCGTCAACTCGGCTGCCGTTGCCTTTATCGCCGGGTTCGTCCTGGTGCTGATCTTCCTGTTCTTCTATCTGCGCGCCAAGAAGAGCCCGATGGCGTTCGATGCCGAGCTGATCGGCAGCCTCAAGATCGACCTCAAGCTGCTCGGGCTGGTGGTCAAGCTAGGCCTGCCGGCGGGTATTGCCATGGTGGTCTCGTCGCTCTCGGGCATTGTCATCATCGGCATCGTCAACCGCTTCGGTTCCGATGCGACGGCGGCCTATGGCGCGGTCAACCAGGTGCTGAGCTATGTGCAGTTTCCAGCCATGTCGATTGGTATCGCCGCGGCGATCTTTGCAGCCCAGGCAATCGGCGCGCGCAAGTTCGATGAGGTCGAGCGGGTCATGCGCACCGCCGCGCTCTACAACACGGTGTTCACCGGCGCTCTGGTGCTGATCGCCTACCTGTTCTCGCAGCATATCGTAGCGCTGTTCATCACCGATCCCGAGGTGATCGACGTCACCGAGACGCTTCTGCACATCGTGCTGTGGAGCTGCCTGCTGTTCGGCTACGGCTCGATCCTGTCCGCCGTGATGCGCGCCAGCGGTGATGTGTGGATCCCGATGGCGCTCTCGCTCGCCGCCATCATCGCGGTCGAGGTGCCGGCCGCCCTGCTGCTCAGCCAATGGCTTGGTCTGCCGGGCGTCTGGTGGGGCTATTGCTGCAGCTTCATGGCGCTGCTCGTCTTCCAGGCCATCTACTATTTCGGCTTCTGGCGAAACAAGGAAATCGTCGCGATGGTTTAGGCGCCCGCGCTACCACGCTTACGGCCTGGCGCGCCGCCTCAGGTGACGCGCCCCAACTGGCTTTCCAGCCACGCAACGGCAAAAGCCAGGATCTCCGGCGCCGGCACCAGCACGCTGTCGGCAGTGCCCACCCGGCCCCTGCGGCCTCCGCCGGTCGCCAGAAACGCCTCGACTACCGTGGCGAAATAGTCCTCGGCCAGCCCGGCCGCAATCGGCACGCCGGTGTTGAATTCCTCGATCCAGCGCCAGCTCACGCCGCCGTTCGCCGCACGCAGCGGCGTCTCGATGCGCAGCCGGCGTTTGCCGGGCACCTGTGCCAGATGCTCGGCATGGTGCAGCAGCGTCATCGTGTCGAGCGGCGCCCCCAGCATCAGCACCTTGCCCCCCGCCTCGACCAGCCGGGCAAAGGGCGATTGTTCGCCATAGCCATAGTCGAGCGCATGGTTCGCGGTCAGCCAGTCCGCGCGTCGGCCGATGGCGGCGCAGCTCGCGCCCGGGCTGGCACTGCGCACCGCACCGGGTAGCGTGCGCACCAGCTCAGGCAGTGCGCCATTGTCGCGGATGGCGCGCGATGCGGCCGGATCGAAAGCCAGCACGTCGCCCTTCCGATCTTCGGGCACCGACATGGTGACCACGCTCAGGTCGTCCGGGTCCTCCTCGAGGTCCCAGATGTCCGCTTCCCAGTCGGTATAGACCATCAGCGTGCCGTCACTGCCGATCGCGTCGCGGATCGCGGCGATGATCGCGTCGGCTCCCGACACCACCGGGCCGACGGATCGCAGGGCGGCATGCACCAGCACGCAATCGCCCGCCGTAAGCCCAAGGGCCCTCAGGTCGGCGGCAAGACTGCTGCGGGTTGCGACAGCGGTCAGCGTGCGGCTCCGGCATAGCGCCGCTCGGGTGGCAGCGCCTCGGCCTCCTCTGCGTGTTCGCCGTCATAGGCCAGACGCGCGTCCCGCACCTCGTTCTGATGCTGCACCACCCAGTTCCACAAGGTGTCGATCGGCTCGCGCAGCGTCTCGCCCAGCGGGGTCAGCTTGTACTCGACCCGCGGCGGGATCACCGGATAGACCGTGCGCTCGACGAGCCCATCGCGTTCGAGATTGCGCAGCGTCAGCGTCAGCATGCGCTGGCTGATGCCACCGATGGTGTGGCGCAACTCGTTGAAGCGCATGGTCTTGCCGGCCAGGTAGCCAACAATCATCACGCTCCACTTGTCGCCGATGCGGTTGAGGATATCGCCCATGGCGTTGCAGGTTTCGCTGCGGCCGGGGATCGGTTTCATTTGTGTGCCTCCTTGCGGGCTTTCCTTAGGCACAAATATAAACGCAGTTACCCTATGTGACTAGGGCTAAACAGGAGAGCAAAGTGTCGGACGCAATGAGCAGCGGCGCACGCCGCAACTGGTGGTCGATCGGGTTGTGGGTGGCGCAGGTGCTGCTGGCGCTGGTCTTCGGCGCTGCAGGCGTGATGAAGCTGATGACGCCCATCGCCGATCTGGGCGCCATGATGAACTGGGTGACGGTATCGCCCGAAGCGCTGGTGCGTTTCATCGGCTTCGTTGAACTCGCAGGTGCCCTTGGCATGATCCTGCCGGCACTGACCCGCATCCTGCCGTTCCTCACGCCGCTGGCGGCGCTGGGCTTTGCGGTGATCCAGGTCCTCGCCATCGGCACCCATGCCGCGCTGGGTGAAACCGCCTCGACCCTGCCGATGAACCTCGTGTTGCTCGCGCTGGCGTTGTTCGTTGCCTGGGGCCGCTGGAAAAAGGCCCCGATCGGGCCGCGCGGCTGATCCCCGGCTGCGCCGCCCGGGCAAACTGGGCGGCGCACCGACCCTGGCCGTGCAGCGGCGATCGGGGCCGCCCGGATGTGGTCACAGTCTGTTGCGAAAGCCACCGCGCAAAGTTCGCGGCGGTTTGATACCGGTCGCGGTTGAGCGAACGGGGCGGCATTGCTACAAGCACCGGGCCCCGCGAACCCTAGCTCCGGAGCTGATTTGCTCGCGCTGATCCGCCGACTTGCCGTCCTCGCCGTCCTCCTCGCTACCGTCGTCGCACCGGTCCAGGCCATGCCGCGGCTCCTCGTGGATGCCAACAGCTTCGAGGTGCTCGAAGCGGAGGACGCGGGCCAGCCGTGGCATCCGGCCTCGTTGACCAAGCTGATGACCGCCTATGTCGCCTTCGCGGCCATCCAGACCGGGCGCATCAGCCTTTCGACCCCGATCAAGATTTCGAAAAACGCCTGGAACCAGGCGCCCAGCAAGTCCGGCCTCGCTGTGGGGTCGTCGATCACCATGCAGGATGCGCTCTATATCCTCGTGGTCAAATCGGCCAACGACGTCGCCGTGGCGATTGCCGAGGCGGTGTCGGGGTCCGAGCCGGCCTTTGTCGAGGAAATGAACGCCATGGCGCGGGCCATGGGTCTCACCGCGACCCATTATGCCAACCCGCACGGCCTGCATAACGAGGCGCAGGTGACCACGGCGCGCGACCTTGCCATGCTGGCGCTCTACATCCGGCGCGACTTTCCGCAATACCTGCCGATGTTCGGCACCGAGACGGTCAAGCTGGGCAAGGCCAGCCTCGAGTCCAATAATGGGCTGCTCAAGCATTTCGCCGGCACCACCGGCATGAAGACCGGCTATGTCTGCGCCTCCGGCCTCAACATTGTCGCGACCGTCGAGCGCGGTGGGCGCTCGTTGATCGCGGTGGTCCTGGGCGGCATTTCGGCGCGGGAGCGCAACGAGATGACCGCCGAACTCTTCCTGCGCGGGCTCTCGGGGGCGGCGCAGGGTCGTGGGCAATCGCTCATCGACATTCCCAATCTCGACGCGCCGCCGGTCAGCATGCGGGCGCGCATCTGCGGCAAGGAGGCCAAGGCCTATGTCGCCGAGCGCGAGGCGGCCTATCCGTTCGGGCTCAAGGGCCAGCCGACCTACCTCGCGGACGAGTTCAACGGCGTGGTCTACCAGGCGACCGACCTCGGCATCATCGTCGATGTGCCGCTGCCACGCCCCCGTCCCGGCAACGCCCCCGCTGCCGTGGCCGCCGCGAACTAGCTGTTGCTGGTTATCGTGAAGCGGATGACGTCGTCCTCGGTCGTCACCGCGCACTCATATCCGTGCTGCCGGCAATGGAGCGGGATGTCGATCTTCGCCATCGGGTCGGTGGCGAGCACCACCAGCCTTGCCGCCGGCCCGAGCCGGGCCAGCGCCTTTTCCATCTTCAGGACGGGCAGGGGGCAGCGCAGCCCCCGGCAGTCGAGCAGGGTTGCGTCTTCACTCGGCAAGCAACAGCACCCAGTGGACGCCATTGGTCGAATTGGCCTCGTAGGCAACGCCGAGGCCGGCCCGCCGCGCGCCCGGATCGGCCAGCACGGCAGCGTCGGCCGGTACATTGCGCCAGCCCGAGAAGGTTTCCGCGAAGGTGGCGTAGCCCGCGCTGAAGCGGATGGCGCGCATGCCCTTGGGCGCCGCCGGCGGCGTGCCCGACTTGGCATAGGCGGTGGCCAGCGACTGCGCGGTGGAATCCAGCACCGCGTCGCCGCGAAGGTCCGTCGCCCCCTGGCTGCGGCGATAGTCATTGAGCAGGAACAGCGCCTCGACCCGGCTCAGGCTGGCGCCCGGCGCGTCCATGCGGGCGCTGAGGCCCGAGGACAATTGCTGGCCGCCCCCCATCATCGAACAGGCCGAAAGTGCCACCGCAAACGCCGCGACAACGGCCAGTCGGAAGATGGAAAGGGACTTCATCGCTGCATTCTCCGCAACTTCGGGGTTGGTCGGCGAGTGGCGCGCCGCGACTGGTGACTCCGGCGGGATTCGAACCCACGACCCCAGGATTAGGAATCCTGTGCTCTATCCTGC